>JAVBWA010000012.1:0-248004 GCA_036677685.1 Syntrophomonas sp.
GCGGGAGGAACAGCCATAAACAGCGGAGACAAAGTACTGGCCGGCAAGCAAGTAATAATAACTGCCGCCGGAGCGGGAGCGACCAGCTATACCTACGCATGGAGCGGAACCGGCAGCAGCGGGGAAACCACTGCTGCCCTGACCATAGCAACACTTAGCAGTGCAGTTAACGCAACCTGTACCGTAACCGGCACCACCGCCACCTCAGCGACTCAGTTAAGCACCCCGGCCAACCTGGCCTGGGACAGCCAAATCCCGGGCAAGGCCACCTGGAGCCTGGTGAGCCATGCATTGAGCTACGATGTGCAGCTTAAAAAGGACGGCAGCGGCATCTGTAATACGCAAAGTGTAACCACAGCTGTATACGAATTTGCCCCCGCTATAACCGCAAACGGATACGGTTCCTACACCTTCGCGGTGACTGCCATAGGAGACGGTATAACTTACAGCAACAGCCAGACAGTAGTGAGCAGCGTATATGAATACGCAGCCTTTTCATCCCCATTATGCAGTGTGCTGGGAGTAGTTTTGCCGGCCAACGCAGTCCTGGACGGTCTGAGCATAAACGCAGCGGTTTCTAATGGAACCACTACCCAGCAAATAGATGTAACCGTAAGCGACAACGCTGCCTGGAAGCTTTACAGCGATTCCGCCTGCACCAACGAGGTAACGGATAAAACCATGACTCTTGCAGTTGGCGGCAACACCGCCTACCTAAAAGTAACCGCGCAGGATGGCGCAACATACAAAATATATACCGTGACCATAACCAGGAGGGGATCTTCTGGGGATGACGGCTCGCCGGGCAGTTCCGAATCACCACCTTCGTCAAGCCCCCCCGGTGCGACCTCAAACTCCGGAGCCAATGTCTTAGTAAACGGCGAATCCCAGAGTGCCGGGACTTTGGAAACCACCACCAACCCGGAAGGACAGACCGTAACCACGGTTACGGTGGATACCGACAAGCTTAACCAAATACTCGAAGCAAAAGGCGACAATGCCACCGTCACGATTTCCGCGGCCACCGGTTCCAATATGGTTACCGGAGTGCTTACCGGGCAGATGGTCAAGAGCATGGAAGAAAAAGAAGCCACGCTTGTGGTTCAGAGCGGTTCGGCGGTCTATACAGTCCCTGCAGCGGAGATAAACATCGACGCCGTTTCAGAACAACTGGGACAGAATGTAACACTAGAAGATATAACCGTGGAAGTGGCCATAGCAACACCTTCCGCCCAGACCATCGCTGCAGCCGAAAAAGCGGCGGCAGACAGCGGATGCTCGATTGTAGTGCCCGCGGTTGAATTCACCATCAACTGCACATATAACGGTACTACAGTTGAAGTCAGCAAGTTCAACACCTATATCGAAAGAACCATTGCTCTGCCCGAGGGAGCAGACCCCAATAAGATCACCACCGGGATAGTAGTGAAGCCTGACGGGAGCACCTACCATGTGCCCACCAGGGTAACACTCATTGACGGCAAGTATTACGTCGTTATTAACAGCCTGACCAACAGCACCTATACGGTGGTCTGGCATCCAATCGAGTTTTCTGATGTTGAAAATCACTGGGCCAAAGAGGCCATAAACGACATGGGCTCAAGAATGATTGTAAGCGGAGTGGACCAAGAAAACTACGGCCCCGACCAAGACATAACCCGGGCCGAGTTCGCAGCCATCATGGTGAAGAGTCTTGGATTGGCCCCGGGAACAGGCGAAAACCGATTCAGCGACGTCGAAGACTCGAAATGGTACTGCGAATACATTAAGACAGCTTCTTCCTATGACATAATATACGGCTACGGTGACAAAACCTTCGGACCCAACGATACCATAACCCGCGAGCAGGTCATGGCCATGATTACAAGAGTGATGGAAATTACCGGTCTGGTTTGTACGTTGGCCGACGGCGAAGCTGAAAAGCTCCTGCAAACCTATTCCGACTCGGCAGACGCCTCGGGCTATGCACGGGAAAGCATAGCGGCCTGCCTGAAAACCGGCCTGGTCTCCGGTAAGAGCGTTGATACCATGGCCCCGAAGGATAATATCACCCGTGCCGAGACCGCGGTAATGGTGCAAAAACTGCTGCAGAAATCTAATCTGATTTAATTAATAATCTATACAAAGAACCCGCGCCTTGCTATTTTGTGAGGCGCGGGTTTCCTATGCAAATTTTTTTGTAAGGTGTCCATTACGAATATTATCATTGACCTTAAACCACTGATTTAAACCTATTATTTCTTACCTTGAGAATTTTGTCATATATTACCTACACAAGATTATCCGCAAACCCCCTCACAAGGTCTGACACTTCACCGCGCCTGCCTTCGACCCTACTTTTTGCTTCCTTCATTTCCATATCGTCCCTGGAATACGTGATCACTTCTACTATATTTCCGTTGTGCCACCATGCGTAACTTGTCCCGATTTTACTCATGATTCACGATGAACATGGTTGCCCATCCATCAATAGCCGTATACTTCAAACTTCTTATCTGATTTTTTCTGTGTTACTGTTTCTAGCAACCATTGATTCATCAAAAAAATCCTATCGATTGATTCCTCTTAAAACTATATGATGAATCCCACTTGCACACTGTTCTCTCGCTATTCTTACCACTTTTCCATCACACCGGTTATTTTTTGCCCATTAAATCAAACACGTCCCTTTGCTTCCCTAAATACCATATTTTGGAATAAAAAAGGATATAAATACTTTTTGTTGAAGATTATATTGGCCGGAATCGGTATCCCTGCATTTAGATTCAAATAAATAAACGAAGATGCAGCAGCGGTTTTATTTTCATTGTCATGCCCGGGCACAAAACAGGACCTGCCGGTTTATAAGGGCAAGTCTATCTCAATGGCGAGGATTGCTTCCGCCGGTTATGCTGCCCTGCCCAACTTGCCCAGACCGCCGACCCTGTCAGAAGCCGGACTTTTTATACTATTTAGATTTTAAGGTGATTTTAAATGGCAAAAAAACTTGTGCAACTTAAAACAATTTTGGCCGCAGGTCTGATCATTGGTATTTTTTTTACCCTGAGCGGTTGTGTTCCGAAACACGGCGAAAAACTTGACATGAATGATTTAAGCGGAAAAACCATCGGGGTAATGCTTGGTTTCAGCTCCGACTATATTTTAACCGATGAATATAAAGATACCGAGCTGCGCAGATTTGATTCCTACAGTGATATGACCCTCGCCCTGGCCTTCCACCAGCTCGATGCGGCGGCCATGGAACAAGACGAAGCATATGTATTTTGCCGCCTTCAGCCGAAATATATGATTTATGGATCTTTTTTTGAAGCTGACTCTTTCGCCTATATACTAAATCCCCGTAATACCGAAATAAACCAACAGTTTAACTCTTTTATTACCGAATTCAGGCAGACAGATACTTATAAGGATATGCTTGGACGTAAGAAAGAGTGTGCTGAACATCCTTTTACGAGCAAATCAGTGGCGAATGCGGTCACCGGCGATAAGGTTCTTGATGTTTTGGTATATGACGGCTGGGAACCGGGGTCGTATGTAAACACAGAAACCAACGAGTGGGAAGGAACCGATATTGAATTATTAACTCATTTTGCCAATAGTATTGGTGCCACAATCAAGTTCCACCCGGCCGGAAGCTATACCCAGGCAGTTTTGGATTTGAGCCTCGGCAAAGTTGACATCTTTGCGTGCCCGAATTCATTAAGAATAAAAACAGATCTTGAAGGAGGCGGTAATGTAACAATGAGCGACTGGGTTTGGAAGAAAGATATCTTATTTATAGTTAATGCTGCCGATTACGAATAATCTAGCATAGGAGCGATAGGGTGTATCCTGACATTTCAGATAAAAGTGATTTTATAATGGTAAAAACTAAATTTAAAGCCAAAACCTTTATTTACATTGTATTTCTTTTGTTTATTTCGTTGTCCTTGAGTGGTTGTGCAGCCAAACATGGTGAAGAACTTGACATAAATGACTTAAGCGGAACAACCATCGGGGCAATGTTGGGTTACAGCTCTGATTATATTTTGACCGTCAAGTATAAAGATATCGATTTGCGGAGATTTGATGCTCCCAGTGATCTGGCACTGGCTCTTGCCTTTCACCAGCTTGATGCAGCGGCCATGGAAATGGACGAGGCTTCTGTATTCTGCCGGTTGCAGCCGAAATATATGATTTACGGTTCTGTTTCGGAAGATGACCTGTTCGCTTATATCTTGAATCCCCGCAATACCGAAATAAATCAGCAGTTTAACTCTTTTATTGCCCAATTCAAACAGTCAGATACATACAAGGATATTTTGAAACGAGTAAAAGAATGTTCTGAACACCCCTTTGCAAGCAAACATGTGGAAAATACGGTCACCGACAACAAGGTTCTCGATGTTTTAGTCTATAATGCCTGGGATCCGGTATCGTACATAAATACTGAAACCAACGAGTGGGAAGGAAGCGATATTGAACTTATAACTCATTTTGCCAACGCCATAGGAGCAACAGTTAAGTTTCATCCGGCCGGAAGCTATACCCAGGCGGTCCTGGATTTAAGCCTTGGCAAGGTTGACATTTTCCAATGTCCGCATTCCATAAAAATGAAAACTGACCTGGAAAAAGGCGGTAATGTTACCATGAGTGACTGGGTATGGAAGAAGGACATTGTATTTATAGTAAATACTGCCGATTATGAATAATTAAGGGAATGGAGCGATGTAAAAAATGGATGCAGTTTGGCAGGCTATTCAAAACTCTATTTACATTAATATCATATATGAGCACAGATATATGTTTCTCCTGAAGGGATTCGGTCTGACTCTTTACATGACCTTTGCCACGTTTTTGCTGGGTACTGTACTGGGAGCGATTTTTTGTAAAATCAGATTAAGCAAATCCCAGGCAGCGGCTAAAGCGGTAGAACTGATATGTAACCTTTTTATCAGACTGCCTTCCCTGGTTCTGCTGTTGATATTCGTTTACCTGCTGTTTTCAAACACAGATATAAACACGGTAATTCTGGCTATTTTCGCTTTTTCGATGAAGACCGGTTCATATATTACGGTAATAATGTATTCGGCGGTTAAAGCCGTAAACCCTGGTGAAATGGAAGCGGGTTTAACTCTCGGTATGAGTAAATGGAAGGTTTTCCGTTTCATAACCCTGCCTCAGGCAATCCAGTATGCTCTGCCCACCTATAAAAACCAGCTGATTATCACCCTGCAGGAAACCTCCCTGGTAGGGTTTCTGGCCATTAACGATCTGACCCGAGCCAGTCAGGTTATTACCAGCAGGACCATGGACCCGTTTATATCCATAATAATAACGGCAGTAGCATATTTGTTGATTGGAACTTTTTCCAACCTAATTTTTAAGCTGTTTGAACGTAACAAGCATTTGCAGATAGATATAGATTATCAAGTTTAAGAGGTGTTTATATGATTTCAATTCGAAATTTGAAAAAAAGTTATGGCGATAACCTGGTTTTTGAAAATATCAACGCCGAAATTGGGCAGGGGGACGTTATCGTAGTTATAGGGCCGTCAGGCTGCGGTAAAAGTACCCTTATACGCTGCATAAATTTACTGGAGAAGCCGGATGCCGGTCAAATCATTATTGACGGAACAGATATCACCAAGGAAAACGCCAACATAAGCAAGGTACGCCAAAAAATGGGCATGGTATACCAGAATTTCAACCTTTTCTCACATAAAACAATCCTCGAAAATGTTATTTTGGCACCCATGAATGTTTTAAAAATACCCCGAAAACAAGCCATTGCCGAGGCCTTCACATATCTGAAAATGGTAGGCATTGCCAACCGGGCGGACTACATGCCCGACCAGCTTTCCGGAGGCCAAAAACAAAGGGCCGCTATAGCGCGCTGTCTGACCATGCACCCGGAAATAATACTTTTTGATGAACCCACCAGCGCCTTGGACCCTACTATGGTTGATGAGGTGCTGTCTGTTATTCGTAAGCTGGCTAAAGACGGGATGACCTGCGTAATTGTGACCCATGAGATGAATTTTGCCAAAAATATTGCCACTTCGATTTTCTATATGGATGATAAAGGTATTTATGAAAAAGGTCCGCCGGAAGTAATTTTTAATAATCCCCAGCGGGAAAAAACCAAAGTATTTATAAACAAGCTGAAAGTGCTGGAATATGAATGCTATATAAAAGATCTGGACATATATGATTTTACCAATAAACTCACCGAATATTGCCAGAAATATGACCTTACCAAGCGGGAAAGCAATAATATAAACCTGGTTATAGAGGAACTTATAGTATATATTGCGGCAAACGCCAAACCGAACGATAAAATCGTTCTGAACGTCAGATATAATGAGAATACCGGGGAAAAGGAAATATACCTGTGCTATACAGCCCCTCATGGCAACATTATTGAAAATGAAGCCCTTGATGAAATCAGCCGTCGTTTGATAAAGGGACTTACCAATGAAATCTCGTATAGTCGGGACGGAAGCGTCAACGTATTAAAATTGATCATAAAAAGTTCAAGAGTTTAAGGATTTGCAAGTACGGCGGATTTAACTTAACATATTCTGTTTGGCAATATAAAACCAGATCACGGCATTATTCGCAGTAAAAATGACAAAGGCGCCAAGAGGGCGCCTTCTTCAATACTGTTGCTACCATGATCGGCCAGGGGGTATAACATTCTGAACCGATTATTTTTTTCCCCCGTGCGAGCCCGGAGGGTGTCCTTATTGTGAAACAAAAAGGTTCCCGGGACCCGCAAGTAATCTTTGATTACGTAAGCGGGTGGGGTTCTTATTTACAGGTCTCACTCAGGCCGTCGGTATTTTTTAGTGGTGCGGCATTATCTTGCGATAGACTTCTTTGGGGGATTTCTTTTGGTTATCCACAGTGAGAAGTCGATCTATACTGATAGCAAAGAGTTTTTCATTTTCTTCCAAGTACGGCAGGATGAGATCCCAGTCCGCATCGCTGATTTCATTAAATTCACCGCCGTTAAGCTGTTCTTCAACCAGCTTTTTGTGCGGATCACGGACATAGATCGCGCCGCCGGATGCAAGTGAGAAAATGTTAGAGCCCGGGTAGGGTGAGTCATATTCCCGGATAGAGCCGTCCTCATCATTAAAGCCGATACCGTTTAAGACGACAAACCCACCGCCGTTAAGCGGATCGCCGGCCATGAAGGATTCCGCCAGATAGTCCAGTGCCGTACCGTTAATAACCACACGTGGTCTCCCTACGGCATTGATCAGCGGCCGTCCGGCGGCATTGCCCATGATATAGGCGACTCCGCCTTTGGCTCCGTACATGAAGGTCTGGCCGACATCGCCGTAGACCACCAGCTTACCGTCTTTCATAATCTGGCAGAGCTGATCCTGGGCATTGCCGTGTACATAAATTTCCATGCCGTCAATACCAGAGGCCAGATAATCTCCGGAAGAGCCATAGACATCTATCCGCACGCCCCCCGTAGCCGGGCCGAAGCCGCCCCCGGTAAACCGCTGGCCGCGGTACTTGTAAACAATAAAGCGTTTCCAGCCCAGTTTATAGGCTTTGACAATCAGCACCGCATCGCACAGATCGCCTTCCGGTTCAAAGGCTTCTGCATCAATAACCAGGATCTCCTCGTTTTTCTTCGGGGTGCGGATTTCTCCTCGCGTCGCAAAATCAATCCGGCTAAAGCGGGAGTTGGATTTCCCGGTAATCATAGTGGTTTCATCAAAAATCGCATCCAGAGCGAGCTTGATGACATGCAGGACAGAACTTCTCTTTATCTTGCCGGTATTATAGCGCAAGTCACTCAAAAGAGTCAGACTATCAATCGCGGTTTGCTTAAAGTCTATATTTTCATCCGTATGCTTTTTGATGGTTTCAATAGCGAACCTGAGGCTGTTGGCATCGAATCCGACGATATTTTCCTGAATATAGGCCACTATTTTCCGGGTGGCTGCTGCCGGATCTTTTTCAGCAAAAAAGGATTGAAGATTTTTCTGGATCGCCTCACAGGCCGCATTGGATTCAACCGGCTTGGTAACATCACAGATTTCTTTATCCTTGGGAGTTTCAATTACCCGGCCAAATTTATCAGTGCAGACCAGCTTTTTATTGCCGCTGCCATCACCGCTATCCTTCAGGCTGAAGATAAAGGAGCCGCCGTCCGTATAGCTGCCACCGCGGGCATTCCAATACTTGTCGGCAATAGGCCAGAAGCGGGCATCTTCCCGCACGAGCGAGATCAGGGTAGCATCAATGGCCTGCTTTTCCGAACAGATAAATCCCACCTGCACTTCACCTTCCTGCAGGGCAAATACCTGAGGACGCAGCATGGCGGTATCGGTAATGCCTATTAGCTGGAACTGGCCATCCCGCACCTCATTTCTGGCAATGATAAAGAACCACGGACCGTCGGGTGAGGCGCCCACATGATGCGACTGAATGGTCTTATATATCTGCTGCTTTTCAGGTGGCAGCATATCGAAGTCCATTTCCGAGGTCGGCGCCATGGTTTCAATCATATATTCAAGCGGATATTTGTATACGCGGCTGCACAGGTCAAGCAACAGGGCTGCTTCCTCCGTATCGGTCAGGAACAGGGGCTGGTAATTCCTCTGTTTCAGGTATTCATAAATCGACTGGTAGTTGGCGAAATCGCCGTTGTGCACCAACGCCTCGTTCAGCGCACTGAAAGGATGGCAGCCGCCTGGATGCCATACACGTCCGCGGGTGGGATAGCGCTGGTGAGCCAGCCATACATGTGCCTTGAAATCATCCAGCTTGTAATAACGCACCACATTCTCGGCATACCCCACAATTTTTAAGATCATCATATTGCGGCCATGCGACATGACAAAGGCTTTTTTCTCGCCCAGCGAGGCATAATAGCACGTATTGATCTTGAAGCTGTTCTGATACACAAACTCATCTTCCGCATCGCGCCGTTCCATGAAGGTCAGGCCCTTTTCCTGGATGAAAGCATCCAGGACATCGTCCTTGACGCGCACAAAATAGCGCATGATATCCGGCGGTCTTACTTCCAGGCCGATGGACTGATAGTCATCAAGGGTGTCAAGCTTTTCAAATTTATCTATGGAAAAGTTTGGTCTGATATAGTTCTCTTCGATCTCTGCCCCCACGCTGTTATCAAGCAGGGCAATGTGGAGCATGTAGTCATCATCCAAGACCTGGCGGGAAACGCCCAAGGCTTCCGGCACAAAACCGACTGCGCCGATGCCGCCGCCTTTGCCATTGCCACGGTTGTGCATCTGTACCGAAGGCTCAAAGATGTTTTTTCCGGTAACCGGAATTGAGCTGATAAATCCGGTAACTCCGCAGCCGCCTTCCTCTTCCGGATTAGGGGCCAGCGGCGGTACCTGACGTAAAAGCTCGCTACGCGATTCTAATATTTTGTCAGCTTTATCCATGTTAATCCAACTCCGTTTATTTACTGTAATCGATATGTTCCAGCAGGTCTGTACGACCTACAAGTTCTCTGACACTCTTCATGCCGAATTTCTGCAGGATTTCTACCAGCTGATAATTCCAGGCATGATACATATTCGTTAAACGCTGGGTGGCCCATTCTTCATTAAATAGATCCGCCAGTTCCGAGTCGGTTGAGGCAATACCACGGGCGCAGCCGCGACCGGATTCACAGTTGCCGCAGCGCACACATTCTAAGGAGACCATTTCCGCCGTGCCGATTACCGCTCCATCAGCGCCTAAGCAGATGGCCTTGGCCAGGTCGTGCGCAGTACGGATGCCGCCCGAGGCAATCAGGGTTACCACATCTCTTGCGCCTTCGGCCTTTAAGAAATTGTGCACCTTGGCAATGGCGTACTCAATTGGCATGGCGATGTTTTTCTTTGCTATATCCGGCGCTGCGCCGGTACCGCCGTAGCCGCCATCGATATGGATGATATGGGCGCCGGCATAATAGGAACCGACCGCCACCATGTCCACATCATTGGGCGTGGAAACTTTGACTGAAACGAGGGCAATGGGGTTCATCTCCTTGATCCAGTCGATATGCTTCTTGTGATCTTCAATGGAATATACCGAATGGAAAGGAAACGGTGAAAAAAGGGACGTTCCTTTGACTGCCTCGCGCATTTTGGCAACACCTTCGGTATTCTTCTCGCCCAAGAGGTGGCCGCCCAAACCGGGTTTGGCGCCCTGGGCGTATTTGAATTCGACGATTTTAACGCGCTGGATGGTTTCTTCTCGCACGCCAAAAAGGCCGGTGGCAACCTGAGTTATTACATGATCATCATAAGGCATTAAGACTTCCGGATAGCCGCCTTCTCCCGTGCAGGTAAAGGTATTCCATATAGCCGCGTTGTGGGCTTTGGAAACCATGGTAGACAGGCTGACGGATCCGAATGACATACCGCCGCCATAGACCGGAGTGGAAATAACCACCGGCGCTCTTCCGTCATTACGGCGATTGAGTGGTATTTCAGTTGAGATCTCGGACTTATCTACCTTGGGCGGATTGGCCGGGAATTTGAAGCGCAATTTATCAAAGCCACCGCCGGAGTTGCCCACGTTATATTCAAGGTCGGTACGCTCTGGCGGATAACCTGTCTCGGCCATGATCCAGGTGCCGGTAATCATGTCTGCGGTCCAGCGGGGATCACCCAACGCTTCATACATGGGATTGAGCGATAGGCTCAATGCCTGGCGCGGACACTGGGAAATGCAACAGAATTCCTTGGACTGGCATTCAAAGCCAATGCATTTGTAATCGATGGGCCGATTAACCCTGTTATGCCCTTCCGGCCGTTCATGCACGCCATATGGACATGTCTTGGCGCAGGTGCCGCAATTGATGCAGTCATCCGACCGGGTAACCTTGTACTTGGGTACCTGGTGTTTAAAACGGGAAGGCATGTTTTTAATTTTTACAGTTGATGGTTTCATATTCTCACCCATTTTTTTATTTTATTTAAATAATTTGCCGAATGTTTCCTGGTCGATCTCTTCAAAGAAGATGGCACGGCCAGTTTCTCCGCGCAACCGCCTGGCTTCGCGGATACCCATGGCGCCCATCATCTCAAGGATCTGGGAATGCCATGCGCCCATCAGGTTGACCATGCGCTGGGTAATGATATCCACTGATAATTTTTCGATGCCGTCCGGCAGAAGCAACAGCTTCTCCGGCTTTTCGTATAAACGGGCGCCTAAGGCGATTAAGAGCGGGATATCTATCGCCGTCAAATCGCCGCCGCAGAGCATTGATTTAGGCACGTGCTCAGCCATGGCTATACCGCCGGAGAAGATCAGGGTAATTTCATCACGGATTCTCTCCTCGACCAGCTTCAAGTGCACGGAGCGGATGATATCCTTAATCAGACGCGGTTTGAAGTTAGCTTCTTTTTCTTTGTTTATCTCCTGGCCGCGATAATCCGCCACGATCTGGATTACCTCCGCGCCGCTGTTTACCAGCTTGGAGACGATGCCTTCAATGCTGTTGGTGGCTGGAACGCGGATAATGGTTACCGCATTGCTGATATTTTTGATGCGCTCTTTTATTGTTGCTAGTTTATCCGGCAGGGCATCAGTATAATCAATAGCGACCAAACGGGCGCTCTTTAGTATGTCTGCATACTTATCAATTTCACCCTCGGTAATGAACGGGATGATATTGGCTATATAGGTTTTCAGTTCCTGCTTAATATCAGCCGCCGGCAGAATAACGCAGGTACTGATCTCGCTTGCGGCCTTGATCAGAGCAAGCATAACATTCGGGCTTAATTGCACCGGTGGTATATCAAAGAGAATAGGAATAGGGATATCAACGGTCAGATGCGGCTGCGACAACAGGCGACCTTCAGCGTCAAAGGTTAGATGGTTGTGCTTACGGCCCAGTTCCACACCGGTGTTTATATATTCACGACCGTGAATTCCGTCACGCGTGGGGCGCACGATTTCCGACATGTCGGTCCACATGCTGTCAAAGCCTTCCCCGCTAAACGGCCCGCGGTATCCGGCGCCGGTCACGGGAACCTTGCCGTCTTCGGCTTGCTTCCAGAGCGTGAGGAACATGTCCGCTTTCCAGTAGGAACCGCTAATATTGACATAATCCTGGTGCAGGGATTTTTCCAGCGCTCCGCGCGGGCATTCCTGAATGCACCTGAAGCAGTTCCGGCATACCACCGTATTGGGGTCCGCCATTTTGCGCCGATCACCTTTTCTGCGCTTATGGGCTTCATAGATACAGACCTTGGTGCACTTTCCGCAGTTGATACAGTTTTCTCCCCGGGTGATTTTGAACTTATAGAGATATTCCATCTCCAGCGGGGTAACTTTTGGATGAATATGATATTTCTTTGGCATAATCTTTTTCCATCTCTTCTTTATAATTTTTACTTTAGTAATATATGGTTCTTGCCAAATATTTGGCAAGAATTAAGGAATAAAGTACTAAAAATTGCTGTCTTTTGGAACTGATTGCAGAGCAATTTTCTTGTTATTTAAAATTAACTCTTCCTGTCCACCATTTCCCAATATTCCTTGCTTTGATCAACTTTTTTCAGGAAATCGGCAATCTGTTCTTCCGGACGGCCGTATGTCCCTTCAAGCCTTTTTTCCAGCGCATCCCAGAGCATCATGAGCTCAAGGTTGGTCTGGCATATCTCTTCACAGGCCTTGCAGTGCATACACTTGAAAGCCAGGGCTGCTTCTTCCGGGGTTACGTTTTTGCCTTCCAGCAGTTTTTTGCCCAAGGCCAGCTTACCCCGGGCTGTTATCGCTTCATTGCCGGTTACCAGATAGGCTGGACATACGGCTATACAGTTGCCGCATTTGGCGCAGGCATGTACGCTGAGTTCAGCATCAAGGCTGTCGAGCTTCTGGTCTTTACCGAAAATCATTCTGGCGAGCCTGCCGGTGACTGGCGCTAAGAAGATCATCACCTGCATGCTTATACCTAAGAAGAATGGATTAAACATCTGAGCCGGAATGTTAAAGAATTTGGATTTTATCGCAAAGAATTTGCCGGGATTCATGATATTATTCGGATCAACCTTGGCTTTATAGGCCCGGAGTTCCTTCTGTTTGTCTTTGCTGTATAAATGATTGATAAAAGAGGCATTCCAGATGCCAAGGCCATACGGTTCGGCGCCCATGTTTAAAGCCGTCTGAGTCAGCATCGGAACCAGGGCCATATTGAGATAGTATTTAAATTTTCTTGAGTCGCACAGATAAGGAGTCATCACGAGCGCGTGTTTTTTGTCCAGAATGTAGGAATCAATACACACTTCCACCCCGAAAGCGGTCCCCATTTTTTGGGCCTTCTCAATAAAGGCGGCAACCTTCTGGATGGGGATAATGGTTTCACTGGTCAGGATGCTCGGACCCAGGCGTTTGGCTTTGGCGCCAAAGAGACGCTCGTTCCATAAATAACTGGCCACATAACCGGGTGCTTCATCAATGCCGGCCGTTTTTGACAAAAATGTTATAAATTTCTGATCATCATCCGCGCTGCTCAATTCCACCAAAACAGCGGTACTCTTTTTAAACACATTATCGTGCATGACCTCATTGGTATCGCTCATATGGTTTTCATCCAGGAAGCGGATGACATTCACGCTGATGCTTTCTTTCTCTTTACTGTTTACAAAGCGATCAATAAAATCAAAGGCTGCATACGCATTTCCAAAATAGAGCAGGTGCGAAAAAGACGCCGGCGGTGTTGGTCTAAGAGTGAGGGTTACTTCCACAATGATGCCGAAGATGCCTTCGGTAGAGATATAATAGGTAAATTCTTTGTCAGCCGGAGTCAGCGTTTTGGCTTCACCCGAGGCGGTCACCACGGTCATGGACTGGATTTGTTTTGACAGGTGCCCATAGCGGAAACTGTTGATACTGTAGCCACCGGTCGCAATCCATCCCGCTACTGTGGAAAATTTGCTTGATGGATAAGTCATCAAAGACAGTCCCTGCTTTTTGGCCACGATGTCTATATCGCTCCAGCGCGCACCCGCTTCAACTCGGGCGGTCTTTTGTTCCGGATTGATTTCGATGATTTTTCTAAAAGGGGACAGATCAATTACGATCCCGGCTTTGGTAGGGACGACGCCGCCAAATCCCCATGAAGCGGCTCCGCGTGGTATAACCGGAATTTTCTTCTCATTGGCAAAGGCTAAAACCTTTTTAATTTCTGCGACGTTTTTAGGCTGCACCACGAAAGATGGCTGCGTTTTAAATAACAGTTTGGTCATGAAAGAGGGTATGTCGCCGATGTCATGGCTGTACATCTCTTTCTCTTCCGGTTTGTCGATAATTTTTATATCGCCTGCAATTGTTCTAAACTCTTCTATTATTTTCATATTGTCCCCATCTCTTTTTGTTCCGTAGTTGGTCATTTATAGCAAGATAAAGGCAAATAAAAAAACGCCTTAAGATAGTGCTGCAATATATCCTGCAACAACCTAACTTAAGGACGCCTTTGTCCATAAGATATTCATTTAATCCAATTCAAATGATCAATCTAGCTTTTGATATTATATATGCATAACATTGTTAATACAATAGGTAATATGAAGAAATATTGTATACTTTTTTTGATGGATACCATGCCGCAAAGTACCTATAACAGCATTTTGCCACCCTGCTGATTAAAATAATAGACTCTTTTAAATCCTTATTTTGGTGTAACAATGCCAGATGGTTCAATGAGCCCCTTAGTTCCTGATGGTACACACCTTCAATTAAATGACCCCTCCAATGTAAGTAACGGCGATATTGTAGTTACCCTTGTTGCCAAAGACAAATACATTATCCGTCGTTATGTTCCTGTAGATAATAAAGTAATCCTCATTGCCGAAAACACTTCATTTGAACCATTAACCTTTTCCAAAAAGTCTTTTTAAAAAAATATCGAAGATATTTCTTTAAACTCGCTCTCTTTGACAAGCTTGAATATTTTCTTGCCTTTAACGAGGATACCGTGCTCCTCCATGAATTCACCTGTGTTGACGTCTACGATGTTGACATTAAAAAGCAGAAGATATCCGTCAGGTGATACGGACCATTCGGGAACTGTTTTACGTCTTAAGTCTAATTGCACCACACTCCCGGTTTTCTCATTCCTAAAAGGATGACAACGTCATAATTAATTCCTATGGAAATTTAAAATATTTGTATTATCAAAATATGAATCAACTGATTGTACTTTCTTACCCAAGACTATTCCAACAATAATCCACAAAGATACTGCCACAACCAAATAGAATATAAAGAGTGTATATCCACCTTTTGACAATCTTAAAATAAAGAGTAAGAAAGTTGTCAGACTTGAATGCATTAGCATTACTGGAATCAAGCTGTTTGTGTGTTCATGAACCCATACAAGGATTATTCTAAAAGGTATCAGGACTGCGTAATGGGAAAAGAGACCTGGAAGAAATTGATTCCAGTCGATTTTTCCATTTATATCTCCACTTCCCCAAAATACAGGAAGGAAGTGCCATGCTCCCCATAGAACTCCAATAATAAGTCCTGTCTTAAAAATGCTATCACGGAATCTTAGTTTAGGTGTCGCAAAGCCTGTCCACCCAATTTCTTCAAACAATCCTCCTCCTATTAGGCCAGTTAGAACTCCCATAATTATCAAACTCATTCTATTTTCTTCAGTTATTAATACTGGAATGAAGTCTGATGAAAAGTGTGAAAGAATGAAAAGTATAATACACAATAATGCAGGTACCATCAAAATACTAAAAGCATACCATTTAATGTTAATTTTCCATCTAAATAATCTGGATTTCAATTCATGAAAGCCTGGTTTGCCATAAATGACTCCTGTTAATAACAAACTAACCACGGTTGGCCCCACAAGAAATGGAATTAGAGCAATTGGGCCAATCTCTTCAAATTGTGTGCTGGTTGTAGGCATTCCCATGAAAAAAGACACGATAATAACGCCGCTCCATGAAATGATAAAAGTTAGAATAAAATACGCTAATACCGGGTATTGTTTAATTACTTTTTTCATATTCATTCCTTACCCTCCTAAAAACAAGAACGGTTTCAACAGCTCCTATTATCTTCCATATATTAACTATACTGTACAATCAACCTTTAAACAACATAATAAGGCATGACTACGACTTTTTGCTTTGTTACAAGAAGCAACCCGTGTAACCCAGTGCAAAATGACATCATCGCAGTAAATACCTCGGGCAGAATACTGTCAACACTGTTCGGATAATCATCTCAGTGCGACTTTTTCTCGTCCATCTGATTTATATAAAGATCCGCCTGTTTTTAAATAGGCTTTTGTGTTTCTTGGGAAGTCATGCAAATTTGATTAGTCGTCTATAATTATTTCTAAGACACAATATAATTAACTGCTAGATCAAATCTGTTTATAGATCTCAGATTGTAAGTTTCACAGATTGATTACCGCCCCATTAATTGAATGATTATAATTAATAGACTTTTTCAGGTTCAATTTGTGAGATTTAAGTAATTAGATGGAAAGAAAACAAATATGAACGAGAACCACTTCCGGATGATTACCGATCCTGATGGGTGGCCCCCAGGTGCCGAAACCACAGGAGACTAGAACTTGGAGGGTGTCCTTGCGCAGGTATCCCCAATCATCTTCATACAAGGCACGGGTAATGTATTGGTTGGGCGCAATCTGGCCCAGGTGTGTATGGCCTGAGAACTGGAGGTCAACCTGGTTAACCCGGGCTTCTTCAAGGTTAAAAGGCTCGTGGTCCATTAATATAACCGGTAAAGCGGCAGGATCGATCCCTTTTATCAATTCGGACAGATCCGGCCGCCTGCCGCCAACCTGGGTTCCTCGCAACCGATCATCCCGCCCAATTAGATAAAAAGCTGAATCAACCGATACCGCTGCATCACGTAAAAGAGTTACATTACCGGCTTTGAGATAGGCTGGAAGGTTATCGGCCTGACCGCTAATATATTCATGGTTGCCCAGGATGGCAAACGAGCCAAAACGGCTATTTAATTGCCCAAGGACTTCCGGTATTTCCCGTTCGGTCTGGAGATCCACACCTTCATCGATAATATCCCCCACCAGTACGACGAGATCAGGATGGAGTCCGTTCACCATATTAACCATGGTTGAAAGCCGATTAACACCCACGATCCATCCCAGATGAATATCAGAGACCATAGCAATATCAAGCTTGTCAAGGGGGCTGTTTTTCTTGGGCAGTACCAGATTATATTCTTTGACTACTGGGTGCCAGGCGTTCCAGGTTCCATAAATGAGAAAACAACAAACCAGTCCGCAGGTACAAAGAAAGACCGGCAAGCGCCATTGCTCCCAGGGAATTGGCGGCACCGGGACGATCCCGATGATAAAACGCAGCAGATCAACCGAGATTAAAATTAGTAGAAAGTAATACCAGGCAGCCATCCAGTAGGAACCTGCAAACATCAAGATACGGGTCGGGGCATCCTGCAGTGCCCGAGCAGCAAAACGGGCCACAAGAAAGAGACTAGCCAGAATGGCAACACTCCAAACCCAGGCCCAGGCCCAGGGACGAGAATAGGGGGCTATGGCCTGCCATCCCCGTATAGTTATATAATAATTGATGCCACCATAAATAAAGATGAATATCGCAACAAAGCCTATAAGCATACGGTTCATCGGTTTGCTCCTTACTGGATTATAGTTCAATAGGGGATGATATTCTCCAGCTATGCTAGCAGAATTATTCGATTGTGAAATGCTACTCTTCCATGTCTTGATTAATCCGGGTTGCACTGGCGTCCATCCAAAGCGTTCACGAGTCATAGCGCTCACTACCGGAATGTCTATGGATGCGGGGCACCCCAGCCAACCGATATGGGTGGCGTCTTCTTCGACAGATATGGCAGTAACCAGCAGGTTCAGGCGCGATGCAGCTTGCGACATCCAAGCGAGCGAGGCCAACCACCTCATGTCCAAGGCGCGGGTTAACATCGATATTCTAACAGGTTGCCTTAGTTGCTTGGTGTTTATCTCTGCGCAAAGCCAGCATCAGCGGCAAGCTGCCGTCCCAGTCGTTTTCTTTTGATCAGGTTTTTAACATCATCCAAAAGTGTGTATATAACAGGAATCACTAGCAATGTCAAAAGAGTAGAAGAAACCAGGCCACCAATGATAGCGATAGCCATGGGCTGAGTCTGCTCAGAACCGGTGCCCATAGCCAGGGCCGAAGGCAGCATTCCGGCAATCATAGCCAGGGTGGTCATTAAAATTGGACGCAGGCGAATATGCCCGGCTTCCAATATGGCTTCTGTTCTCCCTTCCCCTTGATGTCGTCTTTGTTTTATGAAATCCACCAGCAGTATGGCGTTTTTCGTAACCAAACCAAAAAGGAAGATAATTCCGATGCCACCTACCATGGTAAGGCCTTCTCCGGTTACAAACAACGCAACCATAGCACCGATTATGGCCAGTGGCAGGGCAAACATGATGGCCAGAGGATCTATCCAGCTTTCAAATTGGGCAGCCAAAATCAAAAATATAAATAATATGCCCAGGATCACCACCTGTACCAAATCTCCCGCCGACTCCTGCGTGCTTGCCTGATCACCGCCCATGCTGAAACTTATACCTTGGGGCGGCTTAAGTTCAGTGTTCAATTTACTTAAGAACGCAGAGTTTAATTCGCCTGAAGTCATGCCCACATAATTGGCCTGTATTTGAACCTCCCGGCTCTTATCATAACGGTTGATAGTGGAAGACGAGGTCGTATAAACCTTCTTGGTTAATTGATCAAGTGAAACCATTCCGGTACCGGAATTGGTACTGGGTACATAAATACCATCGAAACTTTCCAGATCACGCCGCTGCTCATCTGCCATGCGCACCCGCACATCGTAGCGATCATCTCCCGCCTCATACTGGCCGACTACAACACCGTTAAACAGGGTGCCGAGCGTACTGGATACTGAGACAGGGCTAACACCCAAATCGGCAGCAGCATCGCGGTTTACCACCATCCTGGCTTCCGGTTTTCCTGCTTTGTAGCTTATGCCCACATCAGCCGCACCGGGTATCCCGGCCAGCACTTGCTTGGCTTGCTGGCTGTATTCCAGTAATTGATTAAAATCTTCCCCCTAAATGTGGAGAACGTAATTCTTACCTGCGTCAGAAAGTGATCTCGCTGCTCCGGCAACTGACAGATCAATCCCAGGGATCTTTTGCAGTTCGGTTCTCATTTGATGGGCAATTTCGTCAGCGCTTTCTTTTCTATCTCCTTTATCAACCAACTTAACACTGATACTTATTTTGTCGGCTTTAACCGTGGTATAAATTCCCCTAACAGTGGAATATTTAAGAACAATTTCTTCAATGCTTTTGGTTTTTTGCAGAGCGGCATCCAAGGTCATGCCGGAATCAAGGTTGGTGATTATATTAATTTTACCCATATCCGAAACTGGTTGGAAACCTATGCTCATCTGAGGTATAGTGGCCGGACTCAGTAAGAATATAACGACGGTTATAATAATGGTCTTTATACGATTGGACAGCACCCATCCCAACAACTTTTTATAATAACCGGCCAGGTACTCAAACTGCAGATTGAACCAGACCAGAAACTTGCCAAGACGACCCTTTATCGGGTTTTCCTCTTCATGTTTAATGTATCGGGATGCCAACAAAGGCACCAGAGTAAAGGAAACAAACAGGGATACGACAACGGCAAAGGCAATGGTCAACCCGAACTCTTTGAAAAAGCTCCCCAGTATACCTCCCATGGTCGCCATTGGCAAAAACACGGCTACTATGGTAAAAGTAGTAGCCATGACTGCCAGGCTAATTTCACTGGTGGCTTCCTTGGCCGCTTCAAAAGGCGTCTTCCCCATATTAAGATGTCGCACGATATTCTCAATAACCACGATGGCATCGTCTATTAGAAGGCCAACAGAAAGGGACAGGGCTGTTAAAGTCATGGTGTTAAGGGTAAAATTCATAAACTTCAGAGCGGCAAAGGTAGTAATTATAGAAACAGGAAGGGCGATAGCACTGATGGCGGTGCTACCCAGACCCCGCAGGAAAAGGAATATTACCAGTACAGCCAGTACGCAGCCCTCAAATATTGTTCTTTCTACATTGCTGACCGAAGATTTTATATCAATGGAATTATCATCTACGGTTTCTATCTTCACCCCGCTGGGGAGCGTGGACTGTATCTGGCTTAATCTCTGGTTTATACTGTCAGCCACCGCAACCGTATTGGCCCCCGACTGCTTGACAATATCGATTCCGACACATTCCTTGCCATTCCAGTAAGATACGCTGCTCCGGTCTTCATAGCCGTCAACCACTTCGGCAACATCACGCGCCCGTATTTCAATTCCGTTGCGAGTGGCAATGAGTATGTTGTTAAAATCATCTACCTTCTTGATGCTGCCATAGGTGCGTAGTGTAATCTCCCGGGAACTGTCGCTGACCTTACCGCTGGGGCTGTCAATATTATCGCTTCTCAGGCTGGCCACAACTTGATCAGTGGTCAAATTATAAGCGGCTAATTTTTCCTTATCCAGCTTTATTTGAATTTCCCGATCCTGTGCGCCATAGGTTGTAATGGAGCCTACTCCGGTTATTGTATTCAGTTGAGGTACTATAATGTTGTTGACCAGGTTGGCCATATCCCTGGTACTGAGGTCACCGGTAACTGCCAGTGAAACAATTGGCGCAGCACTCATATCGAATTTGGAGATAACCGGATCGTCAATATCACTGGGTAAGGAGCCGCGTATACTGTCTATCTTGGTCCGTACATCCTGAGCCGCGCTTTCGGCAGTGCGAGTATCATCAAATTCTACCGTGGTCATGGACGAACCTTCATTTATAGTGATCGTAATATGCTTCACGCCGGAAATCTGGCCAATCGCTTCTTCCACTTTTTTCGTAACCTTGGCCTCAACCTGATCGGGAGAAGCGCCGGTTAGTCCGACATTTACCATGACATAAGGAATATTGGTCTCCGGCATGTCGTTTATACCCAGGTTAAAAAAGCTGAATATTCCCACTGCAATTAATGCAATTATTACCACAAAAGCAAAGACAGGACGTTTGAGACTAATGTTGGTTAAAAACATTTTTTAAACCCCCTGTCCTTCAATCTGCACAGGATCCCCATCCTGCAAGCTGTTTATATTGCTTATAATCACGGGTTCCCCTGCAGATAGTCCTGACCTGACCTCAGCCTTATCGTTTTGAATATCTCCGATATTTACCGAGCGTTTGCGGGCAGTGTTATTATCCAGGACGAATACGGAGTAATTACCTTCAGTACCAGATAAAGCACCTAGTTACACAGCCAGGATCTGCCCCTTGCCCTGGTCAGGTATTTCTATGTAGCCAAATATTCCGGAATGAAGTGTCCCCTGGGAATTATCCACTTCAACCAGGCAGTTGAAAACCCTGGAATTGTTGTCGGCCGAAGCGGCAATTACCTTGATCGCTCCTTCATACCCATTCTCGTCTTCTTTGGATAGCTTGAGTATGACTTTTTGACCGGTTTTAACTTTGCTCAAGTCACTTTCCTTAAGATTGATCGTTGCTTTGATGGTACTGTTGTTTTTGATTGTAGCCACGACCGTTCCCGGATTGGCATATTGGCCGAGGGTGATGCTTTTTTCTGCTATTTCACCGCTTATGGGCGCACGCAAAACCGAATTATTTATGGAATTGTTAATTTCCGCGATACTAACCTTTTGTGCTTCTACATTAGCTGTAGCCATGCTTAGATCTGCTTCTGCATTTTCAAACTCGGACCTGGATAATGCTTGGCTTTCATAAAGAGTCTTGTTTCTATCATAGGATCGCTGAACAGAATTTAGGGTTGTTTGCAGTTTTTGCAGGTTGATCTGAGCGGCCTGAAGCTGGTTTTGCAGACTCTGATCGTCCAGAGATACCAGCACCTGCCCCTCTGATACCATATCCCCGTCTTCAAAATTTACTTTAACTACTTGCCCGGATATCTTACTGCTGACCACTGCTTCTTCTACTGGTTCAAGATTAGCCTTGAAATACAGCACCGATGCCGAATCAGTTAGCTGAACTTGTTCTACCTGAACCGTAGTAACATTTGAAACTTGAATAGTTGACTCTCCCTTACTATTTGCCATCTGAAACACAGTAAACAAAGTTAATATAACTAATATTCCTATCAAAAGAAGCTTCTTTCGATTATCCAGCTGCCTTATTTTTTCAACCATATGAAAAACTCCCTCTTTAAATTTAATCGACAGGACGTTTGGTCATTTAAAAACATATTGCTGTTTGCTCAAATCCAGTTTGGCAACAAACCGCTCAATAATCGGCGGCAAGTTGCCCATATAATAAGCCGGAAATACTAACCCTACGCGCTCGTATGGAAGTTCGACTTGCTCTTCTTTGATTGCATCCGCGATTAGAACAATTTTTGTATCACCGAGTATCTCCGCGATGTCCCGTGCCACCGCAAGGCTGTTTCCCGTACCGGAGAAGCAAAAAATAATGTTTTCCATAAAACCTCACTATTTGCGAGCAAAGGGTTGTATCTTATGCTCTATCTTCCAGATTTGGCAGTCAGCCAAGAACACGAATGATGATGTTGAAAATTGCCTGTTTTAGTTCTGGTTTATCGTTTGAAGTCCCCGCAATGTCAAAAAACCCGCTAAATCCACGTAAAATGAACCGAGCGGTTTCTTCTGGGTGCTCGCAGTTCCACGAGCCGTCCAAGTTGCCTTGGTTAATGATCGAGAGCAGCATCGGCATTGCGGACGCAGTAATTTTATTGGAACAGTATTCAACAATGGCGGCATCGCTCGCAATACTTGGTATCAGTTGGCCGAAACCATCCGAATTCATCTTGATGCTCAGTAGAGTAGTAAGTCTTTGAAGCGCCGTGCTTTCAGTATCGTTGAGGGCTGTTTCTATCGCCTTCTGTTTTTCCTCGGCCATTTCATCAATGACCGCATAAAGCATTTCTGTTTTCGACTTGAAGTAGTGGTACACAAGTCCTTGTGCCACGTTCATTCTTTTTGAAATATCCGCTATCTGAGTTTTGTCGAAGCCGTATTCAGTGAACAACGCTCTTGCGGTGTCAATTATCTCTTGTCGCCGTTCGGGAACTGTTTTCGTTATTCTCACCATGCAAAGCTCCTTTCGATGTTTATAAGGCTAGTATACAATATTGATTGAATTCATTCAATGAAAATCAAAGTTTAATGTAAAATTGGATCGTATTCTGCGGCTTTACATTGAGACATGGGAAGGGACTACAATTCGCTGTCTGCTAATATGTTGAAAGGAATAGCTTTCTTGATTATTGCTTTGGCAATTCTCTAAAAGACATCAGTTTCAAGGAAAAAGTCGGTAGGTTTTCAGCCAGAGAGATTGGGCATATAGTAAAGAAAGGCCGCATCTCTTGGTTATGCTGAGGCCATGTTTCTTGCATTCAACAAGAGAATGAAAGACTGGCGTGATGTTACCCTTTGGCCTACATCCAGAATTTATAACCCACCACTGACCAAGATAGCCCCCCTATAACACAAAAGCTGCTCCTCCAATCCGAAGGAACGGCCTAAATACCGGCTTTTCAGGCAAAACAAAAATCACCCACCGATAAAACTCTTTTAACCAATAGATGGTACTATAAAATGGTACAAATGCACACCCCAAGTCAATCTTTCAACGATTTTAAGACAGGGGTGTGCATTTTCGTCAGAGGGTGTGCAAAGTGCCATCAAGGGCGGTTTTATTGGGTTCTTCCCACTCTTTGAGAACAAACGTTCAAATGTTACATGATATTCGAATTTAATAATTCTTCGGGGAGTTCTCTTTTCCGAGCTGTCATAGGTATTTATTTATTTGTTTCAAATTAAACTGCTGCAACCCATAGAATTCCCGAAAATTTATGATTACCAAGTTTATATTCGCAGTTTGAGATTTTTTGTCACACAGTCTGCCGTCGCCATGACACGTGTTGCGGCATCAGCCTTTGGCCGCCACTTTGCGCAATTCCGCCAGAAGGTTGTCTTCCACCTCGATAACGCCCGAGGCCAGGCGCTCCCTAGTGAGGCGGCTTTCGCGCTCGCCGGGCATGAAGATTTCTTCCACGCCGGGCAGCTTCTTGGTGGACTTCACCTTGGCGATAATTTCACCCACATGATTCTTGATCTGTTCGCGGCCGGCCAAAAGGTCGGGGTCGATGGCGAAGATTAGATGCCCCCAGTTGCCGCGGCTGTCGCCCAGGCCGCAGAAGGCCGCACCCGCCAGTGGGCCGGCCAGGATTTCCGCCACCAGCGCCAGACCGGAACCCTTGTAGCTGCGGTCAAAGGAGCGGATCGCCCCGGCGATGGCCTTCTGCGGGTCCGTGGTGGGTTTGCCCTCGGCGTCATAGGCCATGTCGTCCGGTATAGACCGGCCGGCGGTCACAGCCTCCACCAGCCCGAAATAGGATGTCGCGGCGGTGGACATATCGAGGATGATCGGGTCCGGGTCTGCCGGAATGGCCACGGCAAGCGGGTTGGTGCCGAAAACTGGCTCGTAGGAGCCGTACACGGCCACGCGCTACGGTGAGCGCCCGAAGGCAAAGCCGATCAGGCCCGCTTGCGCCAGGCGCGAGGCATAATAGCCGATGGCGCCCGAAGAGGTGTTGGTGTTGAACGTTCCGGCCAAGGCAAACCCAGTTTTGGCGGCCTTTTCTTTCACGATCGCCACGGCCTTGCCCACCACCAGCATGGCGTGGTTCTTGTTGCCGTTGATCTGTACGGAGATGGGGGTTTCTTTCACGATCTCGATCTGGCCCGCATTCGGGTCCTTGGGGATACCCTTGTCGATCAGCTTGACCACGCCCTGGTTGTTGTCCCTGAGCTGTGCAAACAGCATGCAATCGCTGATGATCTCTATTTCCTCATCCCGGTAATCGTAGCTGGCCACCGCTTTCCTTGTAAGTTCCTCAAGTTCCCGAATCGATATCTGCATAGTTCCGTCTCCCCTCACGTAAAAGTTATATGCTCCCTTGGGTTGTTGGATAAGAATTAATTCTAACAAATCACAAAGATAAACCACTAAACTATTTACTGCAGCACAGCTTATAATAAACTTCGAGATTATCATGCTCTAATACCTTCTTTTTTAGAAGGAAAATTCTTTAATTCTCTCCTTTTAATAATCTATTGCTTGTTAAATATTTATAACAGATCTTGCTAAGGAAAATTTTGTGGCAACCAACCGTGAAGCTGGCCCCGCTTATTATGACAATATGGTTAAAGTATGCATGGATGCCGGATTTAGTCCTTCAATCGTTCAAACCGCAAATGAGATGGTTCCTATTTTATCCCTAGTATCTTGTGGAATGGGAATTGCCCTTATAAACGAATAGGCCAAACATTTACGAAATGACATATTATATAAGCCGTTACGCGGTACAAATCAATGTGCATATCAGATTTCTCTTGCATGGAAGAAAGACAATTCTTCTTCAGTTATGAAAAATTTCCTGGAAGTTGTTCTAGATCTTTATCCAAATGATTAATTATAAACATTCAGTCTTACAATCAAAGTATCTAAATACAGCACAAAAATCCGCCGCAAACTAAAAAAAGCCGTTCCCGCAAAATCGCAGGAACGGTGGACCCATGAATTATAGTACTCCTATAGTTACGAGTAATTTCCTGAAAGTTGTTTGATCTCTTTACCCAAATGAATAATTACTTTAAACACTATTTGCCTTTCTTGAATTTTGTTCCTTCTCGGAATACTAAACCAATTCTATTGCCCAGATTCCAGTATTCGTTTCCCATAAGAATAATCGGATTAATATCTTGGGTAATTATCTTATTATCTGCTAAACATCTTTCATCAATATATACCGAAATTACTTCACCAAGGAAAAAATCAAACCCGAACATAGGAATGTTCCGAACGACTTTACACAAGTAATTCAACGGGCATTCACTAATCATAGGTGCTATTCCCGTTTTGTCATAAAAGGATGTAAAAATAGTTGATTTATCAGTCTGTTTTCCAGATACTATTCCACAGTAATCGGTTTTTTGAATCATATCGGCTGATGGAATATTAATGCTGAAAAAATTGTGATCTTTAACGCCTTTGGTAGTGTAGTGCGTGCTTTTAAGGGATACATACAGAATTGGTTCCAAACTGACTACGCCAAATGCTCCTGCTGTGGCATAGTTTGGTTTGTCATCTACTTCTGCACCAACTAATGCAGTTGGAAACGGACCAATAGGTTTATTCTGGATCTTTATTTTACTCATTAACAACACCTCCAATTCATATGCTGCAGCTGCATTGCCAATATAACGAAAAAAAAATAAATTTAATAGACTTTTTCTTTTATATAATTTATCCTGTTGTCAGGTTATTCCCCTCAGCAGTTATTTAAGATACTGATAATGAAGTATAATATTTGGAGGTAAAAAATACACCTATGTGTGCTTCGATGCGGATTCGTAAATAAGGTGCACTAATCAAAGAAAGCATGATTGCTTTCCGAGGTTTTAGTGCGCCTTTTTTGTTCCAATTCGAGATAAAAGAGGTGTGTTTTTTTGTTCGATAATAAAAATATAGTGCAAATGCTGCCCGTTTGGGTGTCTCAGAATTATTTAACCAGCAATAAAACAATCAAAAGAGTGCTTCATTTAACCAACATTTCCGCAAGCGATCATGTAATTGAAATTGGTCCCGGAAAGGGCCATATAACCAGACTGCTCTATCAAACCTGCCGAAAAGTTACCGCCATTGAGATCGATGAACAGCTATATGGCCGCCTTCTCGAAAAATTCAGCGATACTGAAAATCTGGAACTTTATAATCAGGACTTCCTGCAATGGAGGCTTCCTGCTTCCGGAAGTTATAAGGTTTTTGCAAACATCCCCTTTTGCCATACAACCAACATTCTGCGCAAGCTGACGGAAAGTAAAAATCCACCAGTTGAAGCATGGCTGACAATGGAAAAGGGTGCGGCAAAGCGTTTTATGGGAAAGCCTCGTGAAACCCTGCGTTCACTCATGATAAAGCCCTTTTTTGATATTGAAATCGTCTACCATTTTAGGCAGGAAGATTTTCATCCCAAACCTAGTGTAGATGCGGTTCTATTACACCTGAAAAAAAAGGTACACCCGGATGTACTGCCAGCCCAATGGCGCGATTACGGGCATTTTGTTTCTAATGCATTACGGAACCATGGTGCAGAATTACGGCGTATGTTTACTAAAAAGCAGTTATCACAGGCATTTAGGGAAGCTGGGATTTCTGACTTTACTTCCAGTGAAACACTTTATGTACAATGGCTTTGCCTTTTCCGATGTTATTACAAGCATGTGCTTCATAAAAATTCTGTTTGAATGTTATTTTGCACAATAGATAAAATGCCTTAAATACCGGCTTTCCAGGCAAAACAAAAACCACCCACCGATAAAATTCTTTTTATCAATAGATGGTAACAAAATGGCTAACCTACTATAAAATGATACAAATGCACACCCCCGGCCAATCTTTTAACGATTCCAGGATGGGGGTGTGCATTTTGCACCCCCTCCTAAGCATCACTGCTTTTTACAAAAAAAAAGTAGGCTCGGGTTAGTCAACTACTATAATGCATGTAATAACGGAAAAACATTGGGTTTTCCTGTGTTAGGATTTAATCCGATTCTTTGCGCTGTTAACCTGTTAAAAAAATCAACCTTTCCATTCCAGTAATTTATATAGAATATTTTGTTATCCAATTGTTTAATATCAGCCTCATAACGCTTAAGATTTTCGATTTCTAAACTATTGATTAAAGTAATATCAGCAAGTTTAAGACGAAAACGCAACGAATTAACGCTTTCATATTTTTTCCATATTTGTTTTGGGTCTGTTGTTGATAATACAACAATCTTTTGATAATCCCAATATGATTCTAAATCCTTACGTACTTTTAATTGCAAAATCCCATATGGGATTGAAAATACAACACTAAAACCTTTTAGAAGTATTTCTTTAGCTAAATCAGTTTCATAACTATTACTTAATCCAAGTAAGAAAACAAATTCACTAGTCGGTAATTCATTTATAACTAGTAATAAAGCTTCTTTTTCTCTGTCTGTTGATTTTGGATTTTCTACAATTGCTATATTTTTGCTTTTTAAGAGTTCAACATTGCCTTTGTAATATATCTCAAGAGCTGAACGGCCCATTAGTTTTGATGGATAAAGTTTATCATTTGGTAATAATTTGTGAATATCTTGTTTTTCGAACTCTGTATCATAAACTACCCGATCAAATGTTTTTGTTGAACTACTGGGCTCAAAAACTAATATTCTTGAATTTATATCACCTAAATATTGAATAATCATATCTTTTACTTTTTCCCACTCAAGGCCACCATGGCCACAACCAAGTGCAGGTAAAGTAACAATAGAATTTTCTCTATTTATAAGGTATTGTTTTAACCAAATCAAACCTTTTTCAATATATTCATATTCTGATGGGTTTTTCCAATGGACTTTTGTTGGAAAGTTAATAATTGTAAATCGGGAAATTAAGTCAACGTGTTCCCATACATGAGGCTTCCCTGGCTTAACTTCATTTCTTTTGCATGCATCAGAATAATCAACAAACATGTCGGGATACCTCTTTTTAAACATCAAAGCAACTCCCGCCCCCATTACACCAACACAATTTACAGTGTTTACTCTAATGTCAGCATCATAATTAAAAATGTCGCCGGAAACAAATTCTATCATTTTTTATGAAATTTCCTTCCTTATTCTTTTAACCCAACCATCGAGTTTTCCTTTGATATTAAAAGCCCAAATAATATTAATTGCAGAAATATCAGCCAACGATAAAGCAATTAACATGTCTAACTCATTCTCATCAATTTCTAAATTTAATAATTCCTGTTCACTTCTTCCGTGCATAAGTATATCTCCGATTAAATCGTGATAGATGACTAATAAACAAATTGTCTTAATTTCGTATTCTGAAAGTATTTCAAACTCCTCAATCAAAATTCTTGTTATCATTGGAATTGAATCTCTTGGATGATCAGGATATGTAAGTTGAATTTCATTCTCCCACTTAGACTTTGGACCTTTACCTATGTCGTGCAAATATGCAGATAACTTAACTATTTTTTTATCGTCTTCGTAAAGGTCCTTATAATATTTATTTTTATTCAAATTTTCTACAACCTGCAATGTATGATCACTAACATTTTGGGTATGTACTCTATTATCAGTTTCTAATTCAAAAATACCATCTAACTCCTCTATAACACAAAAG
This sequence comes from Syntrophomonas sp., assembly GCA_036677685.1. Lineage (GTDB taxonomy): Bacteria > Bacillota > Syntrophomonadia > Syntrophomonadales > Syntrophomonadaceae > JAQUBU01. The sequence goes on from JAVBWA010000012.1 coordinate 29,261, forward strand.
TCTTCGTCAATTTTCTGTAACGCATCATTGACATCTGTGAAAGTAGGATTTCCACATTCCATTTCTTCCCTTTTATCAATTATTGCTTTAATTGCTTCCCTATAATAGTGTTCAAGAAAAATTGGACCATTTATTAAAGTTTCGTTTTCTCTCCCAATCATATTGAATTTTGTAAAATAAAAATACTTTGTTTTAAATGGTTGGTATTCAATTTTAGGTATTCCGAGTCCGTTATCCTCATAAATTTCTTTAATTCTCTTTTTACACATATCATTATACACAACATAGCATTCTATCCAATCTATAGGTACTTTTTTATATATAAGAACTTCAGCCATGCGAGAGTGTAAATCTTCCTCATTTTTTTCACTCCATCTCTGACTATCTATTAAATTCCAATCTAAATTGCCTAAGTGACTTGGATCATTGAAAAAGTTAGGCGGTATAGTTCTATTTGCTGATGCATCAGTAAATGTTGCATTGCTATCCAATAATTTATCAATAGATATGGCAATATATACAACTAATGGCTGATCAATATTCTTTCTATTTAGCACCCCCAATAACATAGGGTTTCTAGCTGTAAAATAAAACGGTACATAATCATGAATTGTTCCAAAAGGATTGCATGTAACATTCATTTGGCTTCTTCTTGCTTGAATATCTTCATTTGCCAAATTTACATGTTTAATCCCTTTACCAATTTTCTCATTTGTGCATAAAAGACCATATTTAACGATTGATTCAATATTGTCAATGTGTGTAAAGTGATAAAAGCATCTACCTCTATAAGCATCTGGTATTTTCATAACATGCTCCCCTCCTGTTATGCTTTTTCATGTTCCGATAAATAGTTACTATTCCTCATAAATATTTGACTTCTGAGATCTTACCACCTGGCAGCATTTGCATGATGATTAATTCACCTTTAGCATACTCCATCCTTGTATAGTTCAACCAAATTTTCCCCCTATTAGACATTATACACAATTTGTAAGATTATTGGTTATCCTCAAATGATTCTATATCATTCATTTCTTTAACTATATAGCTGATTGGGTTCAGCTTTTCTGCATTTTCCCTGACCAAACATATGTACTGTTGTAGTAACTGAGCTGTTTCTTTATCTGTGTAAGTAATTAGATATTCTTCCAGTTCATCCGAAAATCGCAACAACTTTTCACGATTAAACCAGTTGTCAGCATGCTTAATGAGGTCCTTGATTAGGGAGTCTTTCTGTTCTTGCCTTTTTTCGTCTAACTTCTGCTGTCTTTCGATATTTTCCTTCTCGATCTGCTTATTTCTTTCCTGCTCATATTGAATTGCCCGCTCTTTCTGCTCCAATTCATTGATTATCTCATTATTAAAACATAATTTGCATATCTCAAGAACCATGCCCGGAATTTGATTCTCCATTTGCTCTGCCGCATCGCTATATGACAACGAGGTAGTAGATTTATTTAACGAATAATACCATGCTTTACGAGCTGTCCAATTGATTTGAAGTCGGCCATCGAATACTTCTTCATATATCGGCCTTAAGTCTTGTAAAGCACCCCGCTCGCTTAAGTTTCGCCGCTTCGTTTTGTGCTCAACCAGTTCAAAAGACAAGTCAGTATTTAACAGCGTAATGGTTATGTTATCCTTATTGCCCCGTTCAACCGAAAATCGCGCTTTTAATTCCTGAAAGGACTTTAAAATGGTATCAGCAATTCTGCACGCACGGTTATACTGCTTGCTTGATACTTCAATCGGGATTACCGCTTCATTTTCGCGGTACTTTACTTTTTCAACCGGACTCCATATCCTGATGCCTGTATCTCTGAAAGGATGCTCCTTATCTCTTGCCTCCCGATACTCGATTTCTGATTGATGTTTTGAAACCAAAGCATGATAGTCATGTATCCGACCTGGTACCGTAATGCTACTGCCCCAATTTGAGAAAGCCTCAAACGAACCTGGCAAGAGCAAGTCGAAATCCTGCATATTACTTAACTGCTCAATGGTGAGTTCTTCTGTATCGATGTAACGTAAAATGCTGTCCTTCTTTTGCGCCAGTGGCTTTGTTCGGTCAGATTTATCAGACTTATCATTACTATTATATATAGTCGGGGGCAGGGGAACCCGATCGGACACCGGCTTCCCGGCTTTCACTTTTGCCCAGTACCCCGCTGGTGGTAACGGTATATTCAGCGCTTTGCACCTTTTACGCAAGCCGTTGTCCGAAACCCCATATCTTACAGCAACAGTCGTCATTGGTTCAGACCAAACTTCTTCATACAGTTTTAGTCTCATCTGCTCTATATTTTGCAGCTCATTCATTCCGGATTCCCCCCACCACAAAACGCAAAGCCTGCGCGAAGCATATTATCAACCAATTCTTCCAGCTGAGCATCGTTAGCGATATTCTTTGGAATTAAATATCGGCGCTGATTATCATTAAAAATTGTTCTGAGCATAGTATAGAAATCATCATAGGTTGGATATTTGAATTTATGCAGAAACTCGGCTGTTAGGTTATCACCGATATTTCTAGTTTTTGATTGAAAAGAAAGCTGATTCTGTACATTGGTAATATGCATGCTTACGATCGAATTTTTCATTTTAGTCAGTACACCTAATGTCTCTGATTGGTTATAACTGCTCCTTTTCCCCGCTAATAGAGCGGGGAAATCAATAGAGAATTGCAGCCGGATCTTTCTTTCCCGCAGCTGAACCTTTAATTTCATCAAGTCTTCAATCGTTGAGATATAGCTTTTCGGCTTGGATTTTTGATTGCCCGTTCCATTCATGATGGCTATTTTCATGCCCAAATACTTTTTCATCTTCTTTTCAATAATGCTACAACAGTTCAGAAACAGTTCTTCATCAAATGTATCCGTTTTTACCGGAGCAGCTAATTCCAGTAGCTTCGGTGTGCCGTACAGCTTAAATATTTCATTTAGACTTTTGGTTAAAGATATCATTGCTTCGGTATCCTGCCACACCCTTGAATTATTGAAGGTTTCTTCAACTTTTAGAATATAAGTTCCACTGGGCGTACTCTTCAATTTGCCATCTAAGCAAGAAATATACTCCGTCTCACCTTGTACATCTTCCGGGTAATTTAACCCTGCAAGGCTCACTGGCAATAGTGCGTTTATATGCTGAACTATTTTAACCCGCCCTCTTTCCACGCAAAGGTTAACGTATTCCGGCCAATAGTCATCATCATAGACCATGTTGAACAGCCATTCATGCATAACCAGCATTTCTAGTTCCCCACGCTTGTCTTGCAGGTACGGCCGGTGCTTGTTATCTTCGTAGATCCGGTCGAGATCAAAGGGGTTGTTATTATAACGGTGATTGTAGTTGTTTACATAGTAAGATCCATCACCCCACTCGCCGCGTTCATATTTTACGTATCGCCGGTCATAAGAATAGGCATGGTCATAGGCAAAGGCAAACAAATTGACGCCATACTGTCGGTAAGTGCCCCGAACCCAATTAACCAGGCTGCTGTCCAGGTGAATCATCTCGGAAGGCCCGGGTTCCTCGGTATCGCATTGTTTAATCTCCGCCATTAGAGCCTGAATATCACTGCGGTATTCGTTCATACTTCCACTTTTTAGCTTATAGTCTGCACAGAAATCTCCGGCCGCCGAAGTAAAATCGTCTTCCGAATAAAAAAACGGGTAGTAGTGCAGATCTTCAAGCCACTTCTTCACCTCTTTGTGAATGCCAATCCTCTGCTGCAGATAAAAATCGAGTATGAACTCCTTGCTCTTCGGGTATTTGCTTTCGATCTCTTGCTCCAGCTTGTCCCTCTTGTGCTTCATTTTGATAGCTTCTGCGTCACAAGTCTGCAGGGTCAGGTATTCATTGAAGTAGGCCATGACATATTTAATAACCGCTGCCATATTGTCGGATTGCTTTAAATAATCGAATTCATCCATTTTGTCGGCTTTTTTCATTTTGGCAATATACTCATCAATGGTTAGCATGCTCATCCCCTCCTCCGAAAATAAAATGAATTTAAACTCCATGCCAATATTATAAATTATTCATTTCCGCTCAAAGCAAAAAACCGCAGGACCGGAATTATAGCCAGTACTGCGGATTAGTCGTTTATAAATATTAGACGTGGAAAAGATGGAGACCACCCCGGCAGGAACGCTGACAGTGTGTTTCCTCGACGGGATACGGATTAAGGTATAAAGATATACATATAAAAGCAGGAATCCTTTTTGCCATTAAGGCGGTAAGGAGTTCTCTTTTATGTAGGGAGTGTTTTATGCCGCCAGTCGCAGGACACGCTTGATTGCGGTGGGATTTTTTACTGCGATTCCCAGAAGCGCAAGGGAAAGGACGGTAAAGACAAGGCCCTCAAATATTTCCTGCCTGTGGCGGCCATAGTTTTTGTCAAGGGCATCCAGCTTTTCCTGCGTGGTCATGTCGGTTGCGTTTTCAATCATGGTGGCTTTGCGTTCGTACTTTTCCTTCGAGGTCGAAGCAAGACCGTCCACAGCGTCGGTAATGCGGTTTTCAATGAAAGCGGTATTAATGCCGGCAGTGTCAGACTGCATGATAAAAATTTTGTCGGTCATATCGAATTCCTCCTATAATAGTTAGTTCGTGAATTGACGTCTCCTGTTTATGGTGTTATCATACAGCAAAAAGCTAGCTAAATATATCTTATTATCCGTCTTTTATATGACTTAGCAAAGCAATAAAAGAAGATTTTATCTTTTTCTGCAGGAGGGGCATATGGCTTTTAGAACTCTAAACCACGATGACACGACACTCTTCCATAACAGACTGTGGAAGCTAATGGAGAAGAAAAATATCAGCACCGCAAAGGAACTGGCAACCGCATTATATGAAGCAGGACTTGTGGCTGTAAAACAAAATCCGAATGACAATTCAGACGAAGTCAACAAAGCAAATGCAATCGGAAGTGTCGAAAAGAAAATTCAGGCTCATCTGAACGCAGATAAAGCGGATCGACTGCAGGGTGAGTATGTTATGGCATACTGCGAGTTCTTCGGCTGCTCCGCCGACTACCTGTTTAGAAAGACTGAGATCGTAAGTGGTAACGATGATGTGCGCCACTTCTGTGAAATCACCGGTCTGTCGGAAAAAGCTGTGAAGCGGCTGATAGAGGATTTGCCGGATGAAGCAAAAGTAGAACTGACACAGTGGTGGTCAGCGGTTTTGGAAAGCAATCTGTTCTATGGGTTGCCAATGGAATGGCACAGAATGTGTTATGAACTGGGGCAGTATTATACGGCTCAGAATGAAATCAGCAGCATTCACAAGGCAGCTGAAATGATGGATTCCTCAGATAAATATGTAGCAACATTCGAAACAATGATGACGGAAAACTATATGAAGGAAGCCAAACCGCATGAGACTGCCTACTTTTATCATCTCAGCAGCATTACCGCCAATATGACTGATTTTCTGGAACAGAGTGCAGAAGCATACGCTGTTCGGAACAAACAAGGTATAGATGCTTACTTTTCAAGACGGCTCCATGAAAAACTGGAAGCCGGTCGTGTTCTGTAAGATGTTCTAATGGGATAAAATTGTATATCTAATAACAGGTCATCTGCTTTCTGGCAGGCGGCCTTATTTTTGCCCGAAAAATCGAATCTGAATCCCGCCCTCCGGCATCAACCTTGGCTACAATTATCTGCCCGATTTTCAATGTCACACTTTCGATATCCGCAAGAATATGAGACAATCGTATTTCGATGCATTCGCAGTGCCGATCTAGCGCGGCAATGCAGGTCACATCCCCCCACATTACTCGTCTATCCGAAGAAAACACCTGCGAAAATAAAAAACCCGCAACCAGCAATTACCGACTTGCGGGCTATGCAACATTGTTATCGTCTACATATGAACACAAGTTCTATCCTTGAAAACAAATTCCAGCCTTCCATTTCGGTGGACAGTAACCTTTTCAACTACGACTACCCACAGCTTCTCATCGAACTCCTCAATCACAAGCGGTCGGGTTTCGATTTCCCGAATAAACCTTTCCAGTGTCAATGATTTGTTTTGACGGTTTCGCTGCTTATCCTCCAATTGGGTAACACGCCCTGTTGCTATCCGGTGCCGCTCGATGTATCCCCTGTGCTGTTCGTTAAATTCATCCTGATTAACGGGAATGCGGGCATTTTCATAAATGGCTTTTCTCGTTAGTTCGGCAACAACCTCAATTTCGCGGTGCAGTTCCGCGAGTTCTGTTTCAATTGCCGAACAGTCGCATAAGACTTTTTGGGCGATCCGGCAGTTGGCGAGCAGTTCATCCCGTCCGCCCATCAGTATGTTAAATGCTGTCAGGAATCGCTGCATAATCTCGTCTTCGGTGAGATGTGGCGTTTGGCACGCTTTATTGTTTTTATACTTCTCATTACACCGCCAGATTGTACGGCGGTATTTGGTATTTGATCCCCAAACCTTGGAGCCGTAAAAACCACCGCACTCACCGCAAATGATTTTTGCTGAGAACGGGCTGTGGCAGCTGACAGGCCTGCCGAATTTTTTACGCCGTTCCATCTCCATCTGCACTGCATCGAATTCGTCAGGCTCAATAATGGCGGGATGACTGTTCTGCACATAGTATTGGGGAACCTCGCCCTCGTTTACTTTGGTGGTTTTGGTTAGGAAATCTACCGTGAAGCTTTTTTGCAGAAGGGCATCGCCCTTGTATTTCTCGTTGGTTAGGATGCTTTTAATCGTCGCAACCTGCCAGGTGCTTTTGCCTCCGGGAGACGAGATATCCTGGCTCACAAGGTATTTTGCAATTGCCGACGGTGTTTTGCCTTCCATGAAAAGCCTGAATATCATGCGAACAACTTTTGCCTCGGACTCGACGATTTTAGGCAGACCATCCTCGCCCTTTTCATAACCAAGGAAATGGGCATATGGCATGTTGACCTTACCATCAGCCATCCTTTTGCGCCGGCCCCACGTTACGTTCTCGCTTATTGAGCGGCTTTCTTCTTGTGCAAGGCTTGACATAATGGTGATAAGCAGCTCACCTTTGCTGTCGAGCGTGTAGATATTTTCCTTCTCGAAATAGACTTCTACACCTTTTTCCTTCAACTGGCGCACCGTAACCAGAGAATCGACAGTATTTCTCGCGAAGCGGCTGACTGATTTGGTGATAATTAAATCCATCTTGCCGTCCAATGCATCGGCAATCATCTGCTTAAAACCATCGCGCTTTTTGGTATTTGTGGCGCTGATGCCTTCATCTGTGTAGACCCCGATAAACTCCCAATCGGCACGCTCTTTGATGTACCTTGTATAGTAATCAACCTGGGCTTCATAGCTGGTAAGCTGTTCTTCGCTGTCGGTCGAAACGCGGGCGTAAGCGGCAACTCTTTTCCTTACGGCCCTACCAGACGTTTCCGGCGTGAAGCAGTTAACTGTCGGCGGTATAACGGTAACGGCTCGCGTGGTAGTCAATTTAAATCCCTCCTATGGCGGTCAAGCGCCCTTTCCTGCGCTTTTTGTTTTGCTTCATCAGTCCAGCTTGATTTGCGCGACCGGTCTTGCCAGACAGCCTCAACTTCATAACCATCCCGAAAGATATATACGATCTTGTTTGCTTCCGGCACCCGCATGTGCTTAATCCGGGACTGAAAAAGTGCTTCATCAAAGTCGACCATTCCCAATACCTCAGCGGTAAGTGAAAACAGAATCTCTTCCGGGATCTGCTTGGCCGGGCAGGCTAACTTCCCGTGTCTGTTAAAGGTTGGACATATCCAGACTGGTTTTGCGTATTTACTGCCTGCGCCGTTTATTTTTCTGCGGTAGTTTTTTCCGCACTGACCGCATATCATTTTGCCGGAAAAGGGATAAGCAACCGGAGTTCCCGCATTAGGATTATACTTGGCTGCCTTGCTTTTCAATTTCTCCTGAACACGGTCGAAAATATCCCTATCAATAATTTGCGCATGACTGCCCTGGACATAATATCTGGGTAGCACACCATGGTTGAAGATTTTTTTCTTATCAAGATGGTCAACAATATAAGCCTTCTGAAGAAGCATATCCCCGACATATTTTTCATTGCGCAATATCCGGTCAACCGTGGCTTCCAGCCACATGTTGCACCTTTTGGTTTTGATGCCTGCCGCATTGAGTTTTTTCATGATGGCGTTTTTGCCCATACCACCAAGATAATCAGTAAAAATCATCCTGACTATTTCAGCTTCCTGCGGCACTATTTCCAGTGTTTCACCATTGAGCCGGTAGCCTAGAATGGAAAAACCGTGCGGAAGCCCCTGCTTGAAATTGTTTCTTATCCGCCACTTGCAGTTTTCACTGACCGAGCGGCTTTCCTCCTGGGCGTAGGATGCCAGGATGGTCAGCATGAGTTCGCCATCCCCGCTTATGGAGTGGATATTCTGCTCCTCAAAATATACGTCAACGCCGAGCATTTTCAATTCCCGCACGGTTTCGAGGAGTATTAGCGTGTTGCGGGCAAAACGCGAAATCGATTTTGTAATGACAAGGTCAATCTTGCCATCATGGCAGTCGGTGATTAGACGCTGAAACTCTGGACGGCTGTCTTTCGTCCCTGTCAATGCCTCGTCTGCGTATACTCCGGTGTATTCCCAATCAGGCCGTTGCTGAATGAGGTTACTGTAATAGCTGACCTGAGCGGCGAGGGAATGAAGCATTGCGTCTTTTCCGGATGACACGCGGGCGTAGGCAGCAACCCGTAATCTCAAGGGAAGCGGCGATACTGACGGTGTTATTTTTGAAATGATTCTTTCCATAAGGACCTCCTTTCGCAATGACATATTCGCTCTAAACGCCTGTATTATCAAGCATTATGGCGATATATACTGCGTGGAGAAAGCCCATATTTATCGGCGATTACTGTATCAATAGTGGTTAGTTCTTCCTCAGTGATAATGCCGGTGATAAAAAGTTTTTGAAAGATCGTCATAGTTATTATATAGTGAATGATTGCCGTTTCTTTACTCATGCCGCACCGCCTTTGATTTGCCATAGCATGCGCGGGAGCAGTATTTTCGTTTTTTATTTCCATAACTTTCAAAGTCACTGCCGCAATAATTACAGGTCAGTTTGTATATGGCTTTGCGGCTGACGGCTTCCGGGTGTGCGTTCCACCAGGACATGCGGCATTTGTCGGAGCAGAAATGCTTCGTCTTAGCTTGTGGCGAATTGGTGAGAATCTTCCCGCACTGGCGGCAAAAACGGCTGCCTAATTTATCAGGATCAACGGCGGCAATACCGCCCAGATTATTCCTGCGGCAGAATGATTTCACGGTATTTTCTGAAATACCAAGCGCTGCGGAGATCTTTGAGTAGCTAAAGCCTTCTTTTCGCATTTGAATGATTTCATATTTCGGTGTTTGTATCATAGACATTACCTCCCACCGATATGCGAAAAATCAGCAGGATTCGAACCCCAACAAAAAAAAAGAAAGCCCGCAGAGCACTTCAAATGGCTCCACGGGCGGTTCTTATCAATCTACTTTTTGAATTTTTTAGACTGTTGCTATAATATATGATTTCAATCCTTTAAGTAACTTGATTTAAAAATTATCCTTGCTGGTAGGATCATTAAATATCCCGAAAGCAGTTAAGGCCGTAAAAATTAAACCTGTAAGCTCCTTAAAGTTATCCTCGGTTAAACCAAAAGACGCTAGAAGGCCATAGGTTTTAAGAATAAATAAAACTAAAGCCAGCACAGCTGACCATGCTACCGGACTTGTCCATCTTGATTGCTTCATTATAATATTCCTCCTATCTTAATCCTATGTAGTCGGCAGACCCATAGCCTGCCTAACCTGGTTGGCCCATTTGTGGGCTGAATCTGCACCCGCAACATCACCAGCTGTGGTTCTGGTTTTCCATACCTTACCGGCCCTGTCTATTTCATCTTTACCTGCTTTAGTATCCACCGCATAATTAAGCAGGTTTATCTGCCAGGGTTCTACCGGGCCAAAATATAAAAGAATACCTTCAGCAACAGCCGCTGCCAGTACTCCTTGAATAACCAGCAGGCTCATCTGCTGTTCTTCATAGGGGTTTGAAACAAAACCCAACTCCGTTAACACAGCAGGCATTTTGGTCTCCCTGGTTATGTGCAGGTTTTGAACCTTTACCCCTCCGTCCGGCCAGCCTGTAGCCCTAACCAGGCTTTTTTGAATTAAACCAGCTATCTGTTCTGCTTTTCCGCCAGTGGCCTGGATAAAGGTAGCGATATAATTGGCCGAGGCTGAATGGGATGAGTTGAGGTGGATACTTACTGCAATATCGCAATTAGCCCGGTTGAGTAGATTTGGCCGGTCATAAAGCGAAACATACTCATCCCTGATACGCGTCATAATAACGTGGTGCCCGCAGGCAAGTAAAATACCCTGGACTCGCTTAGCAATATCCAGGGTCATCTCGGATTCTTTTGTATATAATTGATCTCCGATTTGCAGCCTGACCGGGCTAACTGCTCCCGGATCATTGCCCCCGTGCCCAGGGTCAATGCCTATTATCATTATTTATCACCGACCTTTCCTTTAAGAAACTTAATGTCTCCCTTCATTTCGTTGACATCAACCTTAACCTCATCAACATCTTTACTGATCAGGGTAAGAGAGCCCAAACAATTCATAAGCTTTTCTTCTCTTTCAGCCGCTTTTGCCTCGCTTTCTCTTCGTTCATTTACTAAACGCGCCTCGCGTTTTTCCCCGTTATTCAAGACATAAAAAAGCAATGCCACAAAAAGCACTGCCCATAACCCTTGATTAACGGCAAGTTTTAAGATTTCCTGGTCCAACTCCCATCTCCCCTCTCAGTAAGGTTATCTCATTTAAAATTCCGCAAACAGGCAGGTCTTCAGGTACATCGCCAAGTCCAGCATATACATATTGGAGGTACTCATCAGGTAATTGGTCCCCTTCAAAAGAGTAGCGTTAGATAAGGAATGACTTATGTTATATAAACCATTTATGGTGGCCAGGCTGCCATCGGCGTTCTGTTCTGCTGTGCCATTGGTTTTGGCGATTATAAGGTTTTGCTTGTAAAGCTTCCCGGCACTCGATGCAAATTTATAGTCCAACGTACTTAATCTGACGTCTACTGCGTCGGTAGTATTTACTCCCCGGCAGTTTGAATTGTAAGTTGAAGCGCTATTGCCCATCAGACCTATACAGACGTAGTCGTTGTTGGTCATCTTGGCGATAATCGTAATTAAGGATAATAAGGTCGAACATAACGCGGCTAAGAAAAAGACATTATCGCCTAATACCAAATGCTGCTCTGAAGCTGTACCGCCCCCATACCCCATGAATTGCACCTGATTAGTTATTGTTGAGCCTGAAGTCCAGGCGTCGCCGTAATAAGCCATAAAATTACTGGTGGAATACCAATATAACTTAATAACTTTATTCGCTATTGCGCCACAACTAAAAATCAAGTATGAAGTAGTTTCGTAATAGACGGTAACATTCCCGCTGCCGTACTGACTTATCAAAGCTGCCTTGATCTCTGCTATTGGTGCAGTAGTCCCAACCGTATAATATGCGTTAGCCATGTTAACCTCCTTATGCCGGCTTATCTATGGCGGTAATCGTAAATCCCGCATTTATCAATTCTGGTGTCCATCCAATAGTAAATCCGCCTCCTCCGCTTCCCGAATTAAAAAAACAGCGGTCGTCCTGTACCGCTGTAATTTCTCCGTTTACTGTTGTAACCCTATATAATGGAATCTGCCCGGATGTATAGCCCGCCGTATTTGCACTTACTGTTCCCGCAGAGGTGGTTTCTACATAATTATCAGCATCATCCGTTAATGTCACCGTACCGGCATTAACCCTCGTAACTTCATTATCGTCACGGACTATACCGATTCCATAAGCGAAGCTTAAGCCTGAGTGTGCCCCCGGCTTAAAAGGATCAATGGTCCTCTGGTTCCTGTCCTCCCTGGCTAAAGGTATTCCGCCACCCGTAGAGCCATCATGAACTACCAGTGTATCTTTATCGGTATCGACCGTAACTTCTCCCTCTAACCCTGTAAATGTTGCATGCTCAGCAGTCGTACCCCGTCTAAGTTTTACAGCTATGCTCATGTCAGCGTCCCCCAATCCTGCGGGGTTCCCGCATCCTCTGTTATTAACCCATAGTCAAATATTCCGCTGCTGCCGCCTGCATTCCCAAATTCCAATCCATCCTCGGTTGCTTTTACTATCATGGCTTTACCGGCTTGTCCGGTATAGCTTGCTGGTACGTCAGAGTGGGATAAAGCTGTATGGCTGGCTGGAGGATAGGTTGCCGGTTTACTCTGTATGCTGTTCCACTCGGGCGCGGCAGGATTAGCCACACTGCCGGTTCCGTCTGAGCCTTCCGAGATTATAATCCCTTTGGCTGGATCATTAAGCTGCTGGCGCATAGCAGCATCGCGCTGTCTTTTCGTAAGTTCAGCTAGGTTCATTTATAAATACCTCCCCTTAAATCGGCGCATAACCATAGTGATAACAGGTCAGGCGGGTTTTGAACCCTTCCGGCGTGAGAGTGTGCGACATCGATGTAATTCTGTATATCTCGGAGATAGTAGTGCTGCTCTCAATCACCTGTATGCAGTCGCCTACCTGCACATAGGGATTGCCGACCGCTTCAAAATTGGCTTCACGCGGTTTCGTCATTGAAGCTGCTCCTGTTCTCTGGGCAATCGTCGTGCACTGGTCGTTGGTGCAGGCCAGATCTCCAGCCTGCACGATCATCACTTTATGAGGTAACACATCATAATACCTAACCCCGCCAAAGTCCTCGTCTCCCCGGACAAAGGCTCCGTCTGCGTTCTGGGATATTACAATGATTCTGGAATACATGTCCTGATCACAGATGGTATAGTCCAGGGCCATAATATCCTGTCCTTCTTGAAAGACCCAAGCCGCATAGACACAGCTGACCTTAACCGTTGCTCCGTCAGGAATAGTACTTCCTGCTGTCCTGGCTATGGCTGCATTTCCTTCACTCCCGCCAAGTCTCACCACATAGTCAGTATCTTTTATATAAGTTGTAAGTCCATCTGAGCTCTCAACAATAACAGAGCCCTCGGTCATTGGATGACCTGCCGGTATGCCTGCAATATCCGTATAATCCGTTCCATTCAAAACTGTACTGGCTGAAGTTATGGCAGGCTGCCTGTCGGTGGCATGCACAAAATAGAGCCTCCCGGTTTCATCGCAGTAAAACTCAAACCCGCCTATCTCGCAGAGCCGCTGGAAAGCATCGGCGAAAGATTCATGAGTAAAGGTAATCGATTCGAGCGTAATACCTGATATTTCAGTTATCACATCAGCATCAGCCCAGCCTGCTTTTACAGCCAGATCCCGAAAAATATACTCCAGTGTCTGCCACTGATATAAAACCGTGTATATGGTAACTCCATCGACAAGCAGACAGACCAGCTGATCCAGAGCACGTTTAAGAATGTCCCTACAGCTAATCTCCAATTCCTGCGGCCAGGTACGCATGATTATTTTGTCAATCATCCCGCTAAAAACGGCCTGCAGCGTTGATCCATAGCCTAATTTTACCGTTATCGTTTTATTAGGCCAGATTTTATGATACCAGTCCCCGGCGTTATCAGGGCTGTACACTCCGTCTTTGTTATCTAAGACAATGGTTGCCTGACTGGCCATACCTTTGCTCATGTCAACTTCAATAGATTTAATGGGTAAAGATATGCCCGGAGCAACTGCTGTACCCGCACCAGAGATTTTATCTGCTCTTGAATGCTGCATGATAAGAGCGCTGGAGGTAAGGGTAAACCAGTAGCACTGGTTATTAAAGTCAACGCCAGCCACACTCTTTACAAAGGTCCAGTCTGATATTGATTTTATATTGTCAACGTTTGGTACTGCAGCATTTAATTTATATATGTCAGCATTAAGTCCGCCTTCGTAGTATTTATTAATATAATAGTCCCCGGCAACCTCAATAAAAGACGCGAACCATGGCCCGTTATCAGTACCCCAATCATCTGTCCAGTCATACTTGGCAGCATTTGCCCCCGAGCCGGTCCATTCTATAATCCAGCACTCCGTGTTTGACGACAGCCAGGCGGTTACAAAAGATGAATCGGAAAGTATCAGAAAAGAACCGCTTGAACTGTCTCCAATGCGGGTAGTAATGCCAAGCGGAACATAAGCTCCGGCTGTCCAGGTTGCACCGTTATCGGAAGAGTAAAAGGCTCTGGTTGAATCATAGTAGCTGTATTTATACTGAACCGTACAAACCAAATTGCCATTGCCAAGTAAATGTACCTGCGACGGTTTTATACCATCAACCGCATCCTCTACGTTATACACATAGGTGGAACTTAAATTAAGAGATATGTCCGATACTTTTGCTATACCGGTTGCTGTACCATCTGTATCCCGCCAGAACTCACCCTTCAGATAACCGGTAGATGAATCTTTGTATGTCATGACCACACACAACTGACCATTTACCAGGGTAATAGAGGTCCGGGCATATACTTTGCTACTGGCCAGAGTTACAGCTTCAGAGGTATTAAATGTCTTGGTTCCATCCAGCATCCCCGCGACGGTATCGGCATAGGCCAGTTTAATGTCAGTACCCTCAACATAGACAATAACTGCTCGTCCGTCTGAGGTTTCGCACATATTACCCCAACCCCGGCTGGTACTTACAAACGTTCTCCAGGTCGACCATACCGTAGGATCTTCTAACTTTCCGCCAGATGGCGCTCCCTCAATGGTTATCATTCCGGCGGGCCTGTTGTCTCCCACCATAGTCTTTGATTTTAACAGCGTCCTCATTTCATCCGGTATAGTAATGGCCAACTCTACACCTCCACGAAAACGATGTCAAAGAATACCGCTGAATCGTTTATATATTCAGGTTCGCCCATACTTTCGATCATATAACTGCCGTTAAGGGTGTCGCCGTCTGCCAGGGTTCCTGAAGTACCTGCCAAATAGTAATTAACGAAATTATTGTAAGCGGTCATGCCGGTAACATATAACTTGGCTTTAACCCGCTTGCGAAGCCGGCCTCCTTGCTGTATTACCGAGGCTTGGGCAGACAGATCGGCGGCATCTGGAATCAGGGCAATTTCATTAATGTGGTTTGAGGGGATACCTGGTCTCCATGAACCATGTAATACTTGTAAAGCTGTACCGTTCCAGGTTTTAGCCATGGTATCCCTCCTTTATGCCTGTATTGGTATAGTGCTTACTCTGGTAGGAAGTCTCAGATTGTCACGTTTATATTGCTCAACGATCTTTGTCACAAGCTGCCGGTCATTGGTTTCAAAGCGGTGTATTACTACTCCGGTATGGTTGATCGTGTTATTCTGCAGCAATGCCATAGATTTAGCGTTTGACAGGACTTGTGAGCCTCTGGGAAGATTGAGGAGTTCCGGCCCGTTTTCTCCCACCCATGAAAGACCGCCTCTAAAGAAGTCAGTGCCTTTGGCCAGGTGGCTTCGGTGTTCCATGGAAATACCTAAAGACTCGTATTTTTCTACATTGGCTTCATATTTTAGCTGGGCTGCCTTCTCCGTATTGCCGGTGGCCTGTGCGATTACGGCTGCGACTTCAAGTATCTTGCCTTTAATAGATGACCAGATGCCGACAATCGTTTGCCCGGCGTCTCTCATACCTTCCTTTAAAGCAGCGATGTTACTGTTCCATGTGGTAGATATGGCGTTCCACATATTCAATCCGAAGTTTTTAATCTTGTCCCAGTTCTTATAGAGCAGCACCCCGGCCACGATTAAGCCGCCAATTATGGCAACTACCAGTCCAACCGGACCGGTTAAGGCGGCAAAAGCTGTACCCAGTAAAGGCAGGGCTGCCGTTATAGCGGTTACCGCGCTGGCGGCCATTCCTAAACCTATCAACAGCGGGCCTATAGCTGCCACAATACCGGCAATAATCATTATTGTTTTTTGCGTAGCGGGACTGAGTTCTCCAAACTTCTGCACCCAAATATTAATCTTGGCGATTATCGGTGTTATCAGCGGGAGCAGATTTTCACCCATGGTAGCTCCTAATTCCTTTAAGCTTTCGCTGAATATCCTCATCTGGTTTGCTGCTCCGCTGCTGGTCCGGTTAAAGTCACCCTGAGCGTTCTTGGTCATGGCCAGCACATAGTTATAGCGCAGCTGTACTTGTTCAGCCTGAGTCATATCTTTGGTTTTCTTTTTAATACCCTGGGATAGAGCGTATTCATCCAAATTAGCCTGGGTCATAACTATTCCCAATTGCTTGAGGCTCTCTGTTTCTCCGGTAAAGATTGAAGTTAAGGCTGTATCAGCTATGTCAATGCCAATATTTTTAAATGATGCCAGATCTCCGGCTAATCCTACCAAACTGGTACTCATATCAGCAGCCTGCTGAGTATTTAAACCCAGGGAGGTTGCCATATCGCCATACTTGGTAGCCATATCAAGGGCAGTACCTTTAGCAATGCCGAAGGATTTTAAGGTGGTCTGTGACCAGTTTTTTACCTGCCCGGCATTATCCTTGAAAGCTACATCTACCTTATTTATTGATTCGCTCATATCAGAGGCGAGTTTGAATGAAGCTGCCGCTGCGCCTGCAATAGGCAGGGTAAGAGATGCTGTCATGGTCTTGCCCATGCTTTCGAGTTTGCTCCCGACCGCCTGCATTTTCTGCCCAAACCCCTGCATTTTGGTTTCAACCGTCTTTAATCCATTGGTTACTCCGGATACATCCGCACCCACTTTAACAATAAGCTGCGCCAGTGTCGACATCTTCTCACCTCCTCACATCATCTCCGCCAAATGCCTTATTGAGCCTTTCAACAATAGTTAACTGTTCCCGCCAATCCTGCCTTTGGGGCTTCCTAGTTTCTTTTTCGCCCCTTGTCGGCATGAAATCCTGGGGAGTAAAGGGCTGTTTATGTTTCTTAGCGTCCCGGTATGGCTCGGCGAATACAGCACAAATAAGTCCCCCCCGGTAATCTGCAATTTCCTGTCGTTTATTCCAAGCTTCTATCTCTACAGAAAGTTCAGCCGGAGTTAGCTGCCAGAAACGAATGGCATCTACCCCGGCAATTGCTGCACTCCGCAGGGCTTGTTCCCAGTCCCAGGGAGTGCTGTCTAGTTTGGGTCCGGTTGCTCTGTCTTTCCCATAGCAATATTAATTGCTTCACCAACCTTTTCAGCTACATATTCAAATCCGGCTTCATCAATTAGGTCGCCCGTGGTATCAAGAGAGAGGGATTTATCCTCATGCAGCAATCCCGCCCAGAGCATAGCCCGTATCTCCTTTATGCCGAAGGATGCTCCAAAATCAGAAATAGGACGGTCTAGAACTTCCTCGACTTTGACCAGGGCATTGGTATTTAACCGGATGTTTCTTGGTTTATCAAGGGCAATTAGTACAGATGGTTTCATTTAATGCCTCCTTAGCTGGCGGCTCTGACGACCTGGATGGTGTAGGTTCTGGGAGCCTTGCCTGTCTCTGTTACGACTATTTTTACTTCAGTGATTGAACCTGCGGCACCCAGAGGAATCGCGCTGGAAGGCACACCCGATGCCACGGTATTGCCGTTGACAGTAATAGTTCCGGCAGTTGCGGTCGGTGTTACGGTTATACTGCTGACACCAGTTAAAACACTGGCCACATATTCATAGGTGGTTCCTGCCGGAGCGGGAACAATAACGGCATCATTGCTTAGGCTGAAGAACGGAGTGGTCAGCCCGGTACTGGCACTGATGCCCAGAGTAGGTTTACCGGCAATCTTTAAGGTAGCTGAGAACCCCATCTGTTTTTCTAACGGCGAACTTATCGAGAACTTGGAAACTACCGCAGTAAATGTCCAACTGGTTCCCTCCGGAAAGGTAATTACAAAGTTCTGTACTGTACCTGCTTCAAGATCGTTTTTCAAACCGATCTGGCCATCAGTATCGGTGGCCAGGAAGTTTCCTTCTATAACAACTTCACCGGCTTCTCTGATTTTAGCGGCTACAAACTCTCGATAGCCTCCGGTAGAATCGTGGGTAGTAACATCGATAAACTCCTGGGATAGCTCTATGTCTCCGATATTATTTAACTCGGCTATGGGGGTGCTGTTGCGGGTTAATATGGTCCCAAACGCCGCAGTTGCTGACGTGGTCATGCTTCTTACCTCCTTTAATCCGTATGGAATATGTTAAAATCTATATCAATCTCGTATAAATCCAGGTCGTCCCGCCATGCGGAAACCTCATTTTCCTGGTATGCATAGCCTATTTTGTTATTGGTTTTCGGCCATGCTACCATAGATAAGGAAACCTGGTCAGCAATTAATCTAACCAGGTCCCTTGAAGGAGCATAAGCTGAAATCTGGATGGAAATTATACTGGTGCCGTTATATCCTCCGTAGGTGTAGTTTTTATCCCTATATATCTCGAAATAGCACAGATAGGGGGCTTCTGTTTTTTGCGGCACATGGTCGGGGTAGATTTTCGAGCCTATAAGGGCGATAAACCGGCAAATCCGCTTAATTGGGTGTATAGATCAGACTCAAAACTCACTTAACCGCCCCCTTTAAGGATCGTCTGATGTGATTTTCAATAATCAGCACAACCTGTTTCTTGTTGTGTTTATAGGCTGGGCGCATAAACGGGTGCGGTCTGACGGCCTTTTTGCTCTTTTTTCGTTTGCCGCGCTTGGTTCTTTCTATGCTCATGGCAGCACCAGGAGCCCGGTGGCCGTATTCGACCGCCGCAGGTATGTAGTAATGCGCTCCGGCTTTGGTAGTGGTTTTAAACTTATCATTCATACTGGCGTCCATTCCGGCTCCGGCAAAGGCTTTGCTGGCGTTTTTATCCCAGGTAATCTGGCTAATAATTCCTCTGGACAGATTACCGCTGATGTTGTGGACACGGCTCTTGGCATCGTCCCGGATAAGATCGGCACCTTCTTTTACAGCCGGACCGAGAGACTTTTGCACCTCATTCGCTGCGTTCCGGCATTTTTGCATTGCTTCCCGTAGTCCTTCAATCTCGGTTTTTATTCTCATGACTTAACCGCCTCTCTGCACAAGAGATACATTTCACCCTGGCGACGCCGGGATTCATCAATGAACAGGATATCTAAAATCTTTTCTTGCCAGTCTATCCGTATGGTTGGTACGACTCCGTCCAGATAACGGATTTTTATTTTATGGGTGGCTTCGGCCACCAACTGCGGGCCATATGATTTCTCCGTACCTGAAAGAGTTGTTACCTGTGCCCAGACAGTTGTCCAGGCTGCCCAGGCAGATATTTCTTCGCCTGAAGCTCCGCGAGTAGTTGTATAGTTTTGAATATTAATCCGCTGATCCAGATCACCGCTTCTCATTCCATCACCAGCCATCCCTGCGATAGGCGAATAAAAGCCTGGCTATTACGTCAATTACCGCTTTTATATCAACCCTTTCCCGCTCTTCATAGAGATTAGCCACAGCATAAAGAACCGATTGCTTTACTGCTTCCGGGATAACGGTGAAGTCAGCGAGGGGACAGCGCAGTATATCTGCACATAATTCCTCAGCTGTACTAATAAAATTGGTGATGAGCGTATCTTCCTCATCACCATCAACTCGTAAATATAGCTTTGCTTCATCAAGTGAAATGACCAATACGCCCACCTCCTTTTATTACTCTGCTGACATTAATCCTGCTGTTCTCAGTTTGGCCAGGAGTGCATTAAAATCGGTTACCAGACCGGCTACCTCTGTAGCGGTACTGTCTGCCTGGCTTACTGCCGGCTTTACTTCTGCACCATCAAAAGTCAGCTTGCCGCCAGACGCAAGCTCAAGCGTTCCGCCGATGACTGTTTTTTCACCGCCCTGCTCGGTATAGTTTTTAACATTGCTCATAAAGTCTCACCTACGCTTTCATCTGCAGTACTTTAATGGCTTCAGCCAGAATCAGCTTGCCATCGACCCTCTGGGTTGCCTTAAACCCGACCTGGCCGTTGGCTGCAAAAAGCTCGTTTAACCTCTGGAATGACCGGCCCTGTCTGTCAGCTACCCAATAGTACCCAAAGTCGCCGAAAGCTATGGTCTTCTTGGCCGATGCAATAGTCGGCACATAAGCCGAAGTCTTAACAGGCCGGTTCAAGATGGTATCCGGCTGCCCGGCACTGATGGAGGGCTGCCACAGGTACTGTCCGTTGCCGTCTTTCAATTTTCTAATGGCTTTGACAGTCGCATCGTTCATGACGAATACTGCATTTTTACGATATGGTGATTTTAAGCTGTAGAAAAGGTCCATAACCTCATCCACCGTAATGGCTGTTGCTGAAGCCGCTGTAATACCCAGTTCCGCTCCCCCGGTAGCGTTAAGAATACCGGTTGGTTTGCCTGTGGCATCTCCGATGAAGAAAGCCTCTTCCTCCTTTGCCCCGATTCTGCGGGCAAATTCCTTAGCGATATATGATTCCAGGTTAAACACACTGTCATTTAACAGCTCCTCGGATACCTTGATCATAGTTGCCAGCTTATATGCTCCGATGGAAACCTGCCCGAAAGCATCGTCTGATTCCGGGATTGCGCCTTCTTCATCAACCCAGGAAGCGGTACCCTTGGATGAAACTACTGGGATTTTCCTGTCTCCTGAAGAGGTGGTGATTACCTTGGCCAGCTGCCGGAAGATGTTTTCTTCTTCAAGAGCTTCGATCAAAGTGCGCTCAAATTCGTCCGGTACCAGGTATCCTCCCTCTGAATCGGTACCTACCTGCAGAGCATTCAGCACTTCATAGCCTGGAGCCTTGCTTCGCATTACGTTCCAGAATGCCCGTTTATACTCATCACTGGCTCTGCCGGATTTGCCCTCACCATTTGGATGGTCTGGCTTGTTGGTTATAGGTGTACTGATAGGTTTGTTAAGTTCTGCATCCAGTGCCTGCTGGCGTTCCAAGCGGTCGATTTCTTTGCCCAGGTTTACCACGTCGGCCTCCATCTTTTCATAGGCAGCGACATCCTCGGCTGAAATAAGCCCGTCAGCTCCGCGCTTGCTGTCCAGAAATGCCTTGGCTGCTTCCCATGCCTTAGACCTTTTCTCACGCAGTTCTAAAATTTTACTCATGGTCATTCCTCCATTTCTAATGTTTTAAAAGGCTCAGCCGCTTTTCCAGGTAACTGAGCGGGGTGTCGGTTTGGGCTTCAGGATTCTTTTCTTGCTGAAGCGGCAGTTTTTTAACCAGCGTATTGGTAACCGTCATTTTGTCAAAAATAAAAGCCGCCCTCGTCGACTCTGTTGCAGTATTTTCAGTTGTGTAAAGCACTTTATCGGCAAAGCCTAGCTCCACCGCTTTCCAGGCATTAAACCAGCTTTCGGCATCCATCATGTGCGAGATTTTGGCTCTCGACATGCCGGTTTTCTGTTCGTAGGCATTGATGATGCTCTCTTTAACCTCGGAGAGCATGGCAATACCGCTCTGAAGGTCAGATACCTCTCCAAATATGACGGTTGCGGGGTTGTGAATCATCATCATGGCAACGGGCGACATGTAAACCTCATCGGCAGCCATGGCAATCACTGAAGCTGCGCTGGCGGCCAGTCCTTCAATCTTGACTGAGATATGTCCGGGATATTCTTTTAACATGGTGTATATCTGGCTGGCGGCAAAGACATCTCCCCCTGGGGAATTGAGCATAACCGTGACATTTCCGTCTGAGGAGTATAGCTCGTCTTTAAACTGCTTGGGGGTTATATCATCATCAAACCAGCTATCCTCGGCTATATAGCCGTCTAAAAAGAGAGTCCGGTCCTGCTCATTCTTGAGCCAGTTCCAAAACCTTCTGCTCATTTTATGCCTCCTTTCCGTTCGTATTGGCGTATGCGCCCACATCTTCAAGCTTGAGCATGTTGCCGTTCATGGCATAGACATCTCCATGCTCGATGCTGTTCATATTTTCTAAAGCTCTCACATCGTTAGGGCTTAGGAACCCGTTTTGAATACCGACTGCATAGCCTTGCATCCTCGAAGCATAGTCACCTCGCAGCAGCCCATCCACCACAAATCCCACAAAATACTGACCTTTTTCGGATTTGCTTAGCAAAGCTTTATTCATTCCTTGCTCAAGCCTTACCAGCCAGGGCCGGATGGTGTGGACTACAAAACTAATGGATTGATGTTCAATGTTGCTGAAGGTTGCCTTGTCGAGATTCGCTACCAGATGAGGTGGTACCCTGAAGATCCGGCAGATCTCCTCAGTCTGAAACTTTCTTGTTTCTAAAAACTGTGCCTGCTCCGGCGGGATGCCGATGGGCTGAAACTTCATTCCTTCTTCAAGAACTGCTACCCGGTGGGCGTTTCCGCTTCCCTGATATACGGCGTTCCAGCTTTCCCGGATTCGGGCTGGATCTTTTACAACACCGGGATGCTCCAAAACCCCTCCGGGATTGGCACCGTTGGCAAAGAACTTGGCACCGTATTCTTCGGTAGCAATTGCTATGCCGATAGCATTTTTAGCCATGGCAATAGGGGAATAGCCAACCAGTCCGTCAAAGCCAAGCCCTGGGATGTGCAGGACTTCTTCCGGCCTTAGAATGATATAGCCCGTATCTTTCCGGTACTCATAGTAAAGTTCGCCGTTTAAGTTTCTATTTACGGTCATCCGATCCGGCAGCAGGGGATAAAGCGCTAGGATTTTCCCCCGGCCGTCCCGGATGATCTGGGCATAGGCATTTCCCCATAATAAAAGATGACTTATGAGTGTTTCCCTAAACACAAATGAAGTCATCTCAGGGTTAGGCTCGTCATGGAGCAGATAATATATCTGGTGGTCCAGGGCTTTTTCCTTGCCGCTTTCCGTATATCGGTAGAGATTGAGCGGCAGGCTGGCGATGGTTTCCGCCAGGATTCTGACACAGGCATACACAGCGGTAGTCTGCATGGCGGTTCGTTCATTGACGGCTTTGCCGCTGGTGGTACCGCCGAAGAAAAAGCTGTACGCGCTGCCGTACAGGCTGTTTGCCGGGCTGGCTCTGGGCTTCAGCAAGCCCGCCAGAATGGGTACTTTCATATTGCGTCCCTCCTAAAAATGGGCATAAAAAAAGCACCTGTGGTTAACAGATGCTTTTAATGGTTTTAGTGATTATTTTAGTAACTCTGGATACAATCCTTCTAACTGTCTCATATATTTATCCATCTTGTTCAGAACGTAATTGGCAACGGTTGACGGTACTTCTTGTTTTGTATAGCAAAACTCAATACAGATAGTTTTATCATTCTCTTGTATAACAATATCTGGCCTAATGTTTGTTAGAAACGGATGGGTTACTTCGGCATCAATTTTAGTATTCGGAATTACTGTACCTAACGCTTTTGCTATTGTTTTATTGAATGGTTTATCACTGCCATCTCTCTGAAGATTAAACTTAGAAGCAACAGCGTTTATTTCAATAAAAGCATTTCTCGCTTTTTCAATTGCTTCATTCGCAACGCCACGAGTTGCTCCAAGTGTTGCTGATTCTCTTTTTATTTGTTTAACGAGCGGAGTGTTTTCCAAGAATTTTCTAGCAGTAGACCCTTGCATCCAGTTATTTGGTATTCCAGTTTTACTCCAATCGATTTTTTTATCAACATCAAAATCGTTGCCATAAGCAGCGATTGCAGATACTAAAGCATTGGTCGGCATATATAATATTTTCGTTTTAAAGCATCCGGATATGGCTAGCTGTAGTCTTTGGGAGTTCCAGAAAGCAGATCTTTGATTATCGTGAATATATTCATCAAGCTTGGAATGATGTGCATCCCAGCAATCTTCAATAATTTTTGATTTCCTAACAAATCCTGATACTAGTTGTTCTGATTCAGGCATACAAAAAATAAACCAGACTTCTGTTGGTTTTGGAATACTTTCTAGAATTTCATTAATCTTTCCGGTCCTCTCAAACCATAGCTTTCTGATTTCATATATATAATCTCTTAACGTAAACTCTTCATTATCATTAATCAATTTCGTTAGCAAATCATCAAAATCTGATTCCACAAGTTGGTAATCATTGAATGTATATCCCGGATTAAGTGCAGATATCGTGTTTTTTAGTATGCTGGGGAATTTATCTTTAGGTGGTCCCTGAAAGTAAATAACCTCCTTGTCGCGGTAAGATAGCGTTCCTGATACCGCTGAAGTATAATTAATAATATCTTTTATATCATCTTTCTCTGTAACCGGCCAAATAATCATTATCGGAGTACTTCTTAGCATTCCGTTCAAATCGCGAAAAAAAGACTTTTTCAAAGCTGGAGTTTCATCTTCTAAGGATTCCAAGTAGTCTATCACAAAAAGAACAACTCCTGTTTTATTAGGCTTCACATCAATCTGTTTACATTTGTCCTTTATGGCTTTATATAATTGAGGTAATTTCGACATTTCTGGTTTAAGGCTACTAGCATCAATATTTATGATTTCCCTAATGGGAATATGAGCACGCCATTTAAGCGACTGAATAAAAGTTGATTTGCCTATTCCTGGTTGTCCATGCATTAGTAGCAACTTGCCTGAACTCTTTATTGAAGTTGCTATTAAAGAGACTTCCTGCTCAGATTGTATTATCGGAATAACAAACTCCATCATTTTATTCAAATTTTGACCCAGTTCACTCTTCATTTCCTCAAAGGAATCTGACAAGATTAAATTGTTTTTATCACTCATTTTTAATCCCTCTATCAAACAAGTTATGGTTTATTCACAAGAATATTTTACCATTATTCTTAAAGAGATTATACAAAGGCTAAAATAAAACAAAACTATTCCTATTTAATTATAGAATTAATATACCTCTGGCATTATAAACGCTCTCGCTATTTTTATTTCTGATAGCCCTATCCAGCGCCATAATAAGAGCAACTGCGCCATCAATCTTCTCAGTGCTTTTTTCTTTGTCGGGTTTAATATTGCCTGCTGGATCAGTTCGGATGAAAATATTGTCCATCATCCAACGAAGTACCGGTTGACCGCCATGAGCAATCTTTTCTTCCAGGGTTAGCTTCATCAGTTCCTTGGTCGGCGGGGACATATCCTTGAACCCCTGACCAAAAGGTACCACCGTAAAACCAAGCCCTTCTAAGTTCTGCATCATCTGTACCGCTCCCCAGCGGTCAAAGGCGATTTCCCGAATGTTGTATTGGGTGCCAAGCTCATCAATGAAACTTTCAATGAATCCGTAATGCACCACATTACCTTCGGTGGTTTTCAGGAATCCCTGCTTCTGCCACAGGTCATAGTTCACATGATCGCGCCGCACCCGCAGGTCGAGGTTATCTTCCGGTATCCAAAAGAAGGGAAGAATATGAAATTTATCGTCTTCGTCAGCCGGGGGAAAGACCAGTACAAAAGCTGTTATATCGGTAGTACTGGACAGGTCCAATCCGCCATAGCAGATTCGGTCTTTCAGTCTTTCCGGATTAACTTTAAAGGCACACTTATCCCACTTCTCCATGGGCATCCAACGTACCGCCTGTTTTACCCATTGATTGAGGCGCAGCTGGCGAAAGCTGTTTTCCTCGGCGGGGTTTTGCTTTGCGCTCTCACAGGCTGCCTTAACCTTGTCAATGCCTACGGTTATACCCAGCGAGGGATTGGCTTTTTTCCACACTTTAGGGTCAGTCCAGTTGTCTTCTTCCTCGGCTCCGTAGATAACCGGATAAAACGTTGCATCGTGCTTTCGCCCTGTTAAAAGGTCTTTGGCTTTTTGGTGTACCTCATAGCAGATGCTGTTGACATTATCGCCTGCGGTGGTGATTAGGAAATAGAGCGGCTGCATTCTCGCGTCGCCAGAGCCTTTGGTCATGACGTCATACAGTTTCCGGTTTGGCTGGGTATGCAATTCATCAAACACCACGCCATGGATGTTGAAACCATGCTTCGAATAGGCTTCAGCCGACAGCACCTGGTAGAAGCTGTTGGTCGGCAGGTACACGAGCCGCTTGGTGGAAGCCAAAAGCTTGACGCGCCGGTTTAAAGCCGGGCACATCCGCACCATATCGGCGGCAACCTCGAAGACGATGGAAGCCTGCTGCCGGTCAGCAGCGCAACCATAGACCTCGGCGCGTTCCTCGTTGTCACCACAGGTCAGAAGGAGAGCGATTGCTGCGGCTAGTTCAGATTTACCCATCTTTTTAGGAATTTCAACATAGGCATTGGTAAACTGCCGATAGCCGTTCGGTTTTAAAATACCGAACACATCACGGATGATTTGCTCCTGCCAGTCAATCAGCTCAAACGGTTTACCGGCCCAGGTGCCTTTGGTGTGGCATAAGGCTTCGATAAAGGAAACAGCGTAGTCGGCGGCAGCCTTATTATAGACTGAATCTTTAGCCATGAATGCTGTCGGCTTATATTTCTTCAGTTTACGCATAACTGCCGCCCCCCTTTCATAAAAGCGGACAAAAGAAAAGAGCCTTCGAAAGATCTCTTTTTTTGAAAAAATATTATAGACAATGCTAAATATCTGTGATATTTTTTATTCAGGATATTCATGAATATTTGAATATCCTGAATAAAGCTTTGGAGGTCTTATGGATAATCCTATCAATTTACCCGAAAAAATAGGCAATACTTCTATTGCTGATTTGTTAAACAAGCCCGGAACGAAAGCAACAGTGAATATTACTGAAAATGGGCGTAAGTTTCAAATCGAATCCAAACAACAAGGTTACTCTTTTTATGGTGAAATTGAAGAGTTTGATGATGGCACACGGAGGGAAGTAAAAACCCTATCCCCAAAAAGTACTGTGCAATCAAAGAAACCAGCTATTTCTGAACTTAGGGCAAAGGGATATACCCAGAAGCAAGTTGCTAAAGAGTTAGGTATATCTCAACCTTCTGTTAGTAGGGCTGAAAAGGAATGATTATTTAACGGCAGAGCAAGTATAGAAAATATACTTGCTCTAATTAATTTTAAGTAGTTATTAACCGTTTTTAATCTCACCCCGTGAGGACGAAAAGACTCTATTCAGCTTTTTGTTCGAAAGCGCCAGTCTGTTAAATATTGGTATTAGCCGGTTTTTATAATTTCGTCGACTCCAAATACAGCCCCCAGCCTGCTGCCTGAGTCCCAGTCCACGAATACGGTGCCGGTATCATCGACTGTTGATACGGTTCCCCGGTCGCCAGGTTTCAGCCTGGTGTACGGGTCCTCCATACGCACCAGTTCCACCCGTGTACCCGGAGTGTAATATGACCTAAGCGCCTTCAACATTTCGGGATGAATCTGCTTCATGCTTGCGGCACCTCCTCAGCGTTGCGCTGACCGTTTTTGAAAGCAGCGCTGCCGGTAAGTTTGGAGAGCAGGATCTTGCGCTCTTCTTTATATTCCGGCCCAATGAATCCCAGTCGCAGGAGGAAACAGCGGAAGGCGTACTTCTCATTATCAACTGGCCGTTCAGTTGCGGTTATCCGCTGCTGGGTCTTAGCCATTGCGCAGAGCGCCCCGATGAACTGTGCATAAGCGTTAACTTCTTCTGGCTCGATGCCGAAGCGAAACCATGGGAACCCGAGCGTCGTTTCTGTCCGCTCGATGGAAAGCGAATCGGTGCCAATGGCCTTTTTGATAAGTGCCGCCTTGCTGGCGATGAGCCGGGCAAGGTTCTCCAGCGCCGTTTCGGTGAAGCCATCCAGCGGCATTTCAATCGTCAGGATGTCGGGGATATCGTCGCCGCCGTAGGGACCGCGATTCGAGTAGTCGGGGACCTTCTGGTTTTCAAGATTCATGCGGCGTATTTCGCGTTCCGCCCAAGCCTCAGCCTCGTCAGAATTGGGCACATCGACGTCGGCGTCACCACCTTCGGATGGTTCGTCATAATGTTTGTCAGGCGTTTCAAACTGAAATCCCCGCTGGTCAAGGCCACCTATCAGCCTTTCCATTGTTATCTCGATGTTGTCGGCCGTTTTGTCAAAGCAGAGGGAACCTTCCTTGTTAACCGTGAAGTCACCAATTACATAAGCGAATGTAGGGGCTCTTTTGTATGACGGGGGAATGTCCAGAATTTCGGCAATTGCCGTCACCATTTCTTTGCGTCGGGTTCCTATAACTCCATACTTGAATTCCATGGGATCGACCACCTTTCTGTTTTGGTAGTCATATACATCACTCTGCGCGGGTGTAATAGCAAGCCTTTACACCAGTTTTTGCGCATTTTCAAAGGGTATTTTTTGACCGCCGCGTATAAGGAAAACATCAGCGGCTGAGCCTTTGAACTCAACGTATCTCTTCACAATAACGTCACAAAATTTCTCATCTATTTCCGCGGTGTAGCAAATCCTGCCAGTCTGTTCACAGGCGATAAAAGTGCTGCCCGAACCACCGAAGGGATCAAGAATAATACAGCCCATCATGCTGGAGTTGAGTATAGGGTAGGCGACCAGGGGAACGGGCTTCATTGTCGGGTGGTCAGTGTTTTTTCTGGGCTTGTCGAATTCCCAGATGGTGGATTGCTTGCGGTCGGAGTACCATGCATGCTTACCCGCTTTCTTCCAGCCAAACAGGATAGGCTCATGCTGCCACTGGTATGGTGAACGCCCCAGCACCAGCGACTGCTTCTTCCAGATACATGTTCCCGACAGATAGAATCCCGCGTCTAAAAACGCTTTGCGGAAATTAAATCCCTCGGTATCAGCGTGAAATACATAAATACTGGCATCCTTCGCCATGGCTTTTTCGGTTAGCGTAAAAGCGTCCAACAGGAACTGGTAGAACTTTTCGCCTGCCATGTTGTCGTTTTTGATTTTACCTGCCATACCTTTATAGTTAACGTTATATGGAGGGTCTGTCACCACCAGGTTGGCCAGGTTGCCATCCATAAGCAGGGTATAGGTGTCCGCTTCGGTACTGTCGCCGCAGACCAACCGATGCTGACCCAACAGCCAGAGGTCACCCGGCCTAGTTATAGCGGGCTTGGCGAGTTCGCCTTCCACATCGAAGTCGTCGTCTTTCACGTCCTCGGCACCGCCCAGTAGCTTATTCAGTTCCGCGTCGTCAAAGCCGAGGAGCGACACATCAAAGTCAGCAGCCTGTAAATCGGCAATCTCCACCGAGAGCATTTCAGCGTCCCAGCCAGCGTTTAGTGCCAGGCGGTTGTCAGCCAGAATATATGCCCGCTTCTGGGCTTCGGTCAGGTGTTCCGCGAATACGCATGGCACTTCGGTGATGCCTTCCTCATTGGCAGCCAGGATGCGCCCATGCCCGGCGATGATGTTGAAGTCTTTATCCACTATGACCGGGTTCACGAAGCCGAACTCCCGCAGTGATGCTCGAAGCTGGAGTATCTGCTCCTTGCTGTGGGTCCGCGCATTACGGGCATACGGTACCAGCCGGTCGATATTTACTTTTTCAAAACGCTCGGTTGTGTTCATCTATTCCTACCGTCCTTTCCTGCCTGACAGAAGGGCTTCCATAATATCGTCCTGCGGATTGCCGACAAAAGCTGTGGTGCAATTTTGCTTGACTATGTCAAAAATCTCGTACCAGATGAGGTTCGCCTGTTTCTGAAACGATTGACTCATCTGCACGAACGGACTGGCCATCGCACCGCCCGTGGTTGGGTGCTTACCCAAAAGCCCGTAGGTGCTGATGGCTTCCTCGCACTGGATGTAGCGCGTGAACGCCTGAGCGTAGGCTTCAATCAGCCGCGGGTTGACGAACTTCTCACATCCGCGCTCCTTTAGCCATTTCCAGGTTTCTTTGAACAGATCGTCAGCCCCCAGGGGCTTGCCGTCTTTTTGTCTCGCGCTAAGGTAATCGCTCGGCGCGGGCATGTCTTCTCCATACAAATCCGCCGCATCATCAAGTTCGCCCGCTTCCAGCATCGACTCGGGATGCAGTTCTGGGGCTTCTAATATTTTTGCGGCCTTTCCGGTTGTGATTTTGTCAGCCAGAGGCTGTGGCTTGTCGCCAGCGCGGACCCGGCGGCCACCTCTATTCGTTCCGTCTTTTGCCACAAACCTTCACCTCCTTGCTGTGGCGAGGTTTAATCCCCCGTTTGAACCGTAATTTTTGTGCGCAAAGGGAGCCGCCCGTTCTCCAGAACACATGCTGTAGAGATTTGACTCCCCCCTGGGGTAGCATGCTTGGTACTGCCCGCTTAATGTGTAATAGGGAGGTCAGGGCTAGATTTTTGCCCTTACCTCTCTTTAAGGAGGTAAGGTCAAAATTTTTAACCTTACCACAGAAATCATTATTTCCTTGACCAGCGACCGCCTTCGCGGGCAGTAATCTCCGAGTGGCAGGATGTACACAAACTCATAAGGTTGCTCTCGGCGTTGCTTCCTCCTTGGGAGAGCGGCTGAATATGGTGTACTTCCTGCGCTGGCGTGACCCGTCCGAGACTTGCGCACTTCTCACAGAGAGGATTCGCAGCAATGTGCCGGTCACGAATGCGCTTCCAGTTACGTCCGTAACGTTTTTTTACAGCCGGGTCCCGCTGGTGCTTTTCATATTGCTTGTTGATCAGTTTTTGGTGCTCCTCGCAGAACCGCCCGTCCATCAGCTTGGGACAGCCGGGATAGCTGCAGGGCCGCTTGGGTTTCCTGGGCAAACCTCATCACCTCTATTCGGGCAAAGCAAAAGCCCTCGCAGGATAATCCCACGAAGGCTTAATGATTTTAACGATTTTCTATTCTAATTATTGCATAGGTTCATACTCTCTTTTTATCAACTTTACTCTCCACTTTAGGTACATTCACACATTTTAAAGCTCTTTCATGTAGTCGAAAAGCATACTGCAGACTGTACCCCATATCAACCGCAATCTGCTCCCAGGTCTTGAAAGAAAGGTAGCGCAGCTCCAGAAGCGACTGGTATTCAGGATTCTCAATGGCTTTTATTGATGCAACCACGCCTCTCTTTAGATCCACCAAATTATCAATGTCCTGGTTGATATCGTTTTCCAGATCAATGATTTTAACTATAATTCCTTCCATAGAATGAATATTCTTGTTGGGGTTATGTGGCATATCAGAAAGCGTTGCGGTTGCTTTCTTAGCTAGACCCCTGAGCGAAGCAACCTGTTCAAGTTTGCTGTTTATCCGCTGATCAATTCGGTAAGCCTGCGAAAGATATTCTTTAGCAGTCACAGTCTGCACCACCTTCCAGCCAGGGCCTTTTGCCGTGGTAATAAGTATCTGCAATGTGTTTCTGGTATTTTTGATCCAAACTTGCTAGTCTGGCATTGGCTTTTCTACGAGACTCTATCGCCTGCTCTGGGGTGTTAAAGAAAGAGCAACTTCTGCCGGGGCACTTTATAACGGTCAATACCTTACAGTGGTTATAACCGTTTAAAGCAAAACATCTATTATTCATAAAGGCTAACACCTCCCCTGGCTTTTACCGCGTCAATCAGAGCAGTTTGGGTCTTGTCCTTTCTTTCCAGAGTACGCATCACATCTTCATCAATGGTGCCTTTGGTCATGATGTGGTGGATAACCACCGTGTCCTTCTGGCCTTGCCGCCAAAGCCGGGCGTTGGTCTGCTGGTAGAGTTCCAGACTCCAGGTTAGTCCAAACCATACCAGGGTGGAGCCGCCCGTCTGCAGGTTAAGCCCGTGGCCAGCCGATGCCGGGTGAATTACGGCCACAGGTACTTCACCGTCATTCCAACGTTTAATAGAATCACTGCTGTCCAACTTTTCAGCAGGGAAGCGGCTCAGTATCCGTTCAAGATCATGCTTGAACCAGTAAGCCACCAGAACCGGCTTGCCGTTCGCCGCTTCGATAAGATCCTCCAGGGCATCCAGCTTGCGGTCGTGGATATGTGCCACGCCTTTTCCCTCATCATAAACGGCACCGTTGGCCATCTGCAGGAGCTTGCCCGAGAGCGCGGCTGCATTGGCAGCATCAATCTCCTTGTCTTTAAGTGAAATCACCAGTTCGCGTTTCATCGTTTGGTAGCATTCCATCTCTTTTTCCGATAGCCGGACAGGGATTTCGTTCATCATCAGTTCCGGCAGTCTCAAGTAGTCGGTGTTCTTCATGCTGATGGTAATGTCAGATATCAGCCGGTAGATGGCTTCCTCTGCTCCAGGCCGCGGCTTATATGAAAACACCATCTGTTGGTTCCGTTTATCAGGGACAAAATAGTTGTTTCGGAAGTGGGATATGTATCTTCCCAGCCGCTGTCCCATATCCAGGATACCAATTTCAGCCCACAGGTCTATCAGACCGTTGGCTGAAGGTGTTCCGGTCAGCCCAACCATCCTACTGATTCCGGGCCTAACCTTGCGCAGCGCTTTAAACCGTTTGGAACCGTTATCTTTGAAAGAACTCAATTCATCAATTACCACCATGTCGTAGTCGAGGGGAAGCCCGCTTTTATTAACCAGCCAGTCCACGTTTTCCCGGTTGATAAGGTAAACCTGCGCTCTTTGCAAAAGAGCCGCTTTCCGCTGGGTTTCATTACCGATGGCCACCGAGCAGGCAAGCCCATTCAGGTGATCCCATTTATCAATTTCAGCCGGCCATGTATCTCTGGCTACTCGCAGCGGAGCGATAACCAGTACCTTACGAACCAGAAAACTGTCCAGGGTAAGATCAAAGATGGCGGTCAGCGTAATGACACTCTTACCAAGTCCCATTTCAAGCAAGATTGCCGCTATCGGATGCCCGAGAATAAAGCTGGTTGCGTATTCCTGGTATTCATGAGGATTGTATCTCATCTAATATCCCTCCAATCTGCGCCGGGTCATCCAGGATATATACCTTAAATCCTAGCCGCCGCAGCATTTCATGCCGCTTTTTCTGCAAAGGCCGGGGAGTCATTCCATGCGCCTTAACTTCTGCAAAGGCAATTCTGCCGCCGGGGAGGAGCACAAGCCGATCGGGCACTCCATCAAACCCCGGCGAAACAAACTTCAAAGCCAGACCTCCGGCTATTTTTGCGGCCTTGGTCAGCTTTTGTTCTATCTGCTTTTCTCTCATCAGTACCTCCATATTTTGTTGCCCTGTTGCCGATGTTGGCTCAAAATTCCTATACGCGCGCGCAGATATGTGCTGAGCTTGGTATTGATAAGGACTATATGTTACCCCACAAGTCATATAGAATAAGTGGATACAAAGGCAACAAGGCAACATAGTTTACTGGCGGCCATGAACGTGCACCCAATATGGAACGATGCCGTAAGGTCCCATGCGCTTCTTTTTCTCGGACCGTTCCCAACCGCCGACTTTCTCCATGATGGACATTATCTTATGGCTGTCTGCCCGCTCGAAATCCTCACGCCTTTTGTTGAAGCACTCACACCATATTTCCATGTTACAGACGGTTTCCCGCCGGTTAACCCCGCGAGGTTGCGTGGGATCGTCGTCACCGCGCATGAAGTCCTGCCTGCGGTAGATGTCCATCTGCTCCCATGAATCGGGTAATAGACGTTCAAGATACTCGCGTACCATGCCTTCGCGTTCATCGGTTTCGAGGGCTTCTGTCTGCGCCCGTTCAGCCATCTCAGCTATTTCGTTATCAAGATACAGCTTTTCACCGTTTTCCCAGATGGATTTGGCCTCAGCCCAAATCTGCAGTACATCGGTATCCGTCACGTCCCAGCCCTTCCTTGCGTCGGTGCCGCCGACGCGGATAGGCCAGAACCGCCGGTTGCCGGTAACATCACGCAGGAATCCCATACTTTCACTATTAGTGCTGCCCACGATAATGCACTGGCGGGGATGACTTTCACTGGAGTGACCATAACTGGCGCGGTAGTTGTCATCCCGCCTTGAGAGGAAGGCTTTAACATTATTCACATCCGTTTTACGAATACCCGCCAACTCTGGAATCTCCAGAATCCAAAAGCCCTGTATCTTCTCAGGCGCGTCTTTGCCTTTACCCATATCAGCGAAGGTCAGGCTGTCGGAGAACCACTCCCCGGCCAGCTTATCAAAAAAGGTCGATTTACCCAGGCCCGTCCTGCCGTTGAGTACCAGCATATAGTCAAATTTGATGCCCGGCACAAAAATACGGGCTACCGCAGCAGCAAAGGTCTTTCGCGTAACCGCCCGCACATATTGATTATCCTCAGCACCGAAATAATCGATGATAAGCGTTTCAACGCGGGGAATCCCGTCCCAGGGCGGGAGACTGTTCAGATAATTGCGGATGGGATGGTATATGCGCTTCGCTGCTGCCGCGAGTACGGCATGGTTCGCTTTGGCCGGCGAATATATGCCATAGTTATTCTGGAGGTACTCGTAGAGCTTGGCTGCATCTGTTTCACCCCAGCCCGGCTTGACTCTTTTCCAGGGGAGTTCGCCTATTACATCTATGCCATCGCGCATTTGGTTGAAAGCAATTCCCGACAGGTTAGCATCATGGTTTAAAATCAGGAGGAAATTACCGAAGCTGTCCTTTACCGCGCCAGTCTTTTCGAGTTCAAGCTGGCCCTGCCAGTCTTCATTAGAGAATTCGGACTCGGCCTGCGCTTTGCGCTCCTCAGCAAACTGC
Organism: Syntrophomonas sp.; assembly: GCA_036677685.1. GTDB lineage: Bacteria > Bacillota > Syntrophomonadia > Syntrophomonadales > Syntrophomonadaceae > JAQUBU01. The sequence goes on from JAVBWA010000012.1 coordinate 63,696, forward strand.
TCTTTAACCCGCGCGTCTTGGATCGCAAAATCAGACATTGCCTTGAACGAAGCTTTCTCATCAAGATCACTATATTTATGAAGCCGCACCAGGTCAAAGGCGTTCAGTAGTCTCCCGCAGACTGGATCGGTGGCATGGTGCGAATAGGCGAACTTGCGTCATAGATCACTAACCCGGCGGATGAATCGGCGGGGATGTAGTCATAACGGCCGTTCATAGCGCTCGGTTCGTAGATATCGGGTAAAAAGGCTTCAATTGCATCCTCAATTGTGTAGGCCCGGCAGAATGCGCCAACCGCACCTTCCTTGGTAAGCGGATCTGCCTGCCGGGTAACCTGGCTCCGTACCACCTCGGATTGCCGCGAGGATACTGGCCACATGGATGTATCCCGCCAATCAGCGTATTTACCGAGATATACATCGGGATTGAGCAATTCACCGTCTTGCTGCTGGAATACAAACTCCCCGTCAGCTGGCGTTGACGGCCAATACATCAGCCGAGACGGCTCATAGGTCGTATCATCGAACAAGTCAATGCCGATTTCCTTTCCCACCATGCGGCCAAGGGCGGGGTACTCGTCCTCGGTGACCTCGCGCGCTAGTGGGATGATCAGCCGCAGACGCGGCGCATCCGGGGTGTGTTTATGGGTGGAGTACGCGCAGCACCTGAAGTTATGCAGCATGATGATTTCATCCCAGATTCCGGGCGTGGCATAGTCCATATCCAGTGTCAGCAAAGAACGGCAGAGAACATAGCCGTTCCTGCGTTTGCCTTCGCGGAGAGCGCCGCCTACAAAACCGCCTACATCTTTGATTGAGTCCTGCTGTACCCGGCTCATCTTGCGGAATTCCGATGCCGTTTCGGTGGTGCGGATTGTTGAACTGACCCGTGCGAGGAAGTTCTCCCATGTGAGGTCTTTGTTCTTCCATTTCTTATCCATGCGGCTGTTGCCGACCGCGATCTTCATGGTTCCTTCACCTCCTCGCATTTATTGCTGAAGTAGCGGATAGGCATATTCGCCTGTTTTGCTTTGCTGATTTCTCTCGCCATACCGGCCGACACCCGGCTGCCGAACACCCACAGCTCATCGCACTTGCCGAGCAGGACCAGGGCGAAGAATAGTCCGAGTTCGCGTTCATCGCAGTCGCCGTCGTTCATAAACTGCGGATAATGGAGGTGCGGCGCAAGGGGGATGCACCCCTTGCTGACCGCAAACCGGCAATATCCCTGTGCGTGGCTGATATTGTGTTTCATGTCACCTGCTAAAGGTGAGCAGATGTAAACAAGCGAGCGGTATAACATCATCCCGTTCCGCATCGCGTTCGCATTGGCTTCTGCGGTTATGGGATCTGGATCATGTTCAGCGTTATATTTATTCATTGCCGCACCACCTAGAATTCAGGTCCCTGTTCTATCAGCGGGAGGTAGCCGTGCGATTTCAGCAGTTCATAGATGAACAACCGGCCTTTCTGGGTCCAGTAAGTATGTACTTTGGAGTGGATTTCGCCGTCGCTGCCAGGATAGCTGTGAGTTTTTGTGCAGGTATAGCCCTTTTTGGCGTGCTTCTGATAAAGCAGCCAAATGTTGCCCTGCTTGAACTGAACAGCCAGCTCGTGCAGGTACTCATTAAGCCATTTCCCGGATTTTCCGTAGTCCTTGGCGATGGTGGTGATAGCCACCGCATCCTTGCAGTTCAGCACCACATCGTAATAGCTGGCTTTGGGCTGCATCTCAGCAATCTGCTGGTTCTGGATACTGACTGTTGCAGTAAGAGTAGCAGTCTTGGCCCGTTCCGCTTTGAGTTCCTGCAAAGCCTGAATAAAAAGGTCAGGATCGGCGAGCAACTCATCGACGGCGTACAGGCCGTGTTTGCGAATCGACGGGAGAACCTCGTCAAATATCCAGTGTTCGAACCGTTCTGCAGAGGGCAGCTTGCTGTGGACGATCAAACGGTACAGATCGCCCTCAGTAATAAAGTTGATCTGCTGTTCGCCGCCAGCGGTAAGGACTGCGTGTTTTACGACTCCCTTTGCGTGACGGCTGATCGCATCGTTGGGATTGGCGTAACCGAGCAGCCTGGCACAATCGGTCGCCGGGAACATTTCTTTGCCGTTGACGATCAGTACGCCGAGTGCACCGAACTCCGTGTTTCTGAAAACCTGTAATCCGTTCATAAAGAAAACCTCCTGTACAACTTTTGTGAAGCGCGTATGGCAGCTTCCACCAATAAGCGGAACAGGAGGAAAAATCGAACCCCCCATTTTAATCTTTTTTATAGAACTTACATTCATAACCGTCAGCGCGAAGCAGAAGCCCCTTCGCCCAGGGTGGTGTCTTGCCCATGACCACGCAGATATCATCAACCGATGTTTGGGAAGGGGCTTCTATTACAACCTCGTCATGGACATGCATGACGATGCTGCAGCCGATGGCATCCAAACGGAGCATGGCAAGGCAGAGGATATCTCTTGAGATTGCCTGTACAATGTTCTCAACAAACTTCGGCCCGTAGCTTTCGATGCGCTCCCATTTTTTTGTGGCACCAATACCCTCATATGTCACCGATTCGCTGCCGAACCGGTTTAACTCAATCCTGGGCTTTACATAGCAAAGCTTCCTGCCGGAGGACAGAATGATAAATAGCATTCCGCTACGGTAATCAAAGCGGATTCCATGCGTTTCCGTGCTTATACGATCCTTGACCGCCGTTTTGGCTGCCCGGTCAACGTCCCACCAAAATCGCACAATGTTGGGATTGGCCTTTCGCCAGGCGGTTACCAGTGGCTGGAGTTCATCTTCGGCAACGCCCATATCTAGTGCACCCATTGCGGTCAAAGCGCCGACAGAACCCCCGTAACCAAGAGCCAATTCAGCGATCTTACCTTTTTGCCGCAGTGGGCTGCCTTTGGTAACATCCTCAATGGGGACATGGAACATCTGCGCAGCCGATGCTTCATAAATCTTGCCGTGAGAGGCAAATACCTCATTACGCCAGGTTTCACCTGCCAGCCAAGCTATTACCCTGGCTTCAATTGCGCTGAAGTCAGCGACGATAAACTTGAGTCCAGATTTCGGGATGAATGCGGTACGGATAAGTTGGGATAAAACGGAGGGTACAGAATCATAGAGCATCTCCACTGCATCAAACTCCCCGGAGCGGATAAGGTTACGGGCCTGCTCCAGATCCGGCAGATGGTTCTGAGGAAGGTTCTGCACCTGGATGAGCCTGCCAGCGAAACGCCCGGTACGATTAGCTCCGTAGAACTGCAGCAGACCGCGCGCTCTGCCATCTGAGCAAACGGCGTTTTCCATCGCTGTGTATTTCTTCACGCTGGACTTAGCGAGGTTTTGCCGTAGTTCCAGCACTTTTCCCAGGTTTCCAGGGGCGGTCTTGAGCAGCTCCTTGACCGCAGCCTTGCCCAGCGTGTCGGTCTCAAGCCCGTGATCCGCGAGCCAGGACTTCATCTGCGCGACTGAGTTGGGATTTTCGAGTGCAGTCAATTCCTGCATCACCCGCGTCAGTTCCGCCCGAGATTGCTCATCACAGCGGATCGCTTGCCTGACCAAGGTTATGTCCAGCTTTATCCCCCGGTCATTGATTTCCTGATCAAGAATATAGTTTTTCCACTCTTCCTCTGGGACGGGAAAGTGTGCCAGCTTTGTCTGTATGGCCATTTCCGTTTCCACATCGCGCACATTGTATGCTTTGAAACGTTGCCATTTTTCAGGGTTGTGCTCGGGAAGATTGCGCGTACGTTGGCCATTTGTTTTCGTAGGTTTGCAGGGCATAGAGAAGTAGCGGATCAGATCTTTGCCTTCGGTCAGCTTTTGCTTTTCCGCGCCGGTGACCAACGCAGCGCCCTCCAGCGATAGAGGAAGACCGAGATAAGCAGACCACACCATGGTGCAGCGCCAGGAATCCGGCTTCAACCGCTGGCCAAGATAGCGGGACAGGCATATGCGTTCAAACTGTGCGTTGTGTGCCCATTTAATTATGTTTTCATCTATAAGGGCATTATGGATTTCATCCGGCAGTCGTTCGCCGCTCGCAAAGTCAACAACCATAACCCCTCCGCCGTCAACGCTGTATCCGAACAAAAGGATTTCAAAATCCGGAGATTCGCTGTAACGGTACACGCCCGCTTTGGAAAGGTTGGTGCTACTGTAGGTTTCAATATCACAAAAAAGGTTCTTCATGTGGCCTCCATTAAAAAAGGCGGGAGATATCGTTTATCCCACCGCCCAGTTTACTTTCTAACGTTATGACAGAAAATCGTCGTCCACATCTGTGGCAAAATCGTCAGCGGCATTCGTCCTACCACCCAGCGGCTCGCCGTCGCGGACTTTTTGGATGTTGCCCAGGCCGCAGGCGATACCTTTGTTTCCATTGGAGTTGAAGGCATAGAAGTTGATGCTTACTCTCGCATATACACCCGAGTAAACTTCCGAGCGGTCAAGAATTGGCTCGACATTCCTGTCCACGATCTGCGGTGCCATGTTGCTATTGGCGTTAACAAAGTAGTTGTTCGCGTAAGCCTCGTCATCAGGGCGGTCGATATCGCCATCACGGAGCGGAAGTTTAAGCTGTGCTTTAGAGGGAATCTTGCCGCCGAACTTACCCTTGCCTTCCTCGATAGCCGAATCCACAGCAGTATTGATGGCTGCGATAGTTTTCGTATCACTTTTGGGGATGATCAGGCTGACGCTGTATTTCTCCGCGCCGCCATTAATGGATTTGGGTTCCCATACATTCGCATAGGAAAGACGAACGATGCCGGTGATAACCTTGGTGGGGTTTTTTCCGGGATTGGGATTGACTCTGTTTGCTTTATTTGACATAGTTCTAAACCTCCGTAAATTCATTTTTGGCGTTAGATATATTCATTGGCGGTCGTTTATCCGAGATCGGAACTAATGTCGGCTTTCCGGGTGGTTTTATAACCAGACCGCCGAGAACTTCATTAAACTTGGATTTGCTCATAAGCTTTTCCATCTCGGTGATAGTGATAAGACTCTGTTTATAGATGTCACGGTACCCGGCGGCTTTTGCCGCATCCGCGACTGCTTTCTCATCGGTATATTTGCGGTTGGAGCGTCCCTCGACCACCTTAAAGCCAGGCCACTGTTTGCCATGATTCACAGCAGCGTCAATGGCATAAGCCATAATCTCATTTGCCCAGCTGGTCAGGTCGCCAATCAAAGAGAGCACCTCGCCGATTTCCTCATCGAAAAGCAGGGGAGGAAGGGCAAACTCAAAGGCAGCCAGCTTCAGCTTTGCTTCGGCTCTTGCTCTACACTTTACTGCCGCCCGGCAGAACTGACACCACTCTCCGGGGATGTACTGCCCAACGCCTGCGAACGCTAACTCCGCTGTAGGTTTAAGGGTATCCTCCGCCCATTGATATAGGCTTTCTTTGAATATCGTGTAGGTGCTGACGTTCTCCCGGCGCGGCTGGTAGATGGTCATGGACACTGTACTGATGTCATAAATGCCGTCGAACAGTTCCAACGCACCAAGGGCATACAGCTTCATCTGGGGATTGTCCTCCGCGTTTACCAGAACTCCCTGACCGTACTTGAAGTCAATGATGTGGAGCGTTCCATCTGCGATAATCAGGCAGTCGCCGGTACCGAAACCATCCGGTACATAGCTGGAAAAGTCCAGCCGCTGCTCCATCAGCACCAGCGGGTCACTGCAAGTCAGCTTCGCCTGGGCTATGGTTTCGAGTACGAACTCCACGTAACCATCGGTATACGCGTCCATTTCATCGCAGTCGTACTTGGAAACCGGCTTCTTTGAACGCATTTTCAGCGCCCGTCGCAGCTTGTGTTCACAGAGTGCATGAGCGGCTGTACCCTCGGCAGCGGCCTCGCTGCTGTTGTCGTCAAATTCCAGTTCGAGCCTTGCCGATGGAGTGCAGTTTATCCAACGGTGTGCGCCGGAAGCGGAAAGGATGGCATGTTTATTCATTTGAGCCCCTCCGCGTCTGCAAGAAGAGCGGCGTAATTTGCGGGATCGATTTCACTGAGCCTTGATGCACCGTACTTTTCCAGCAGTGCGCGGATCTCAGCGGTAAAGCCGTCATGGCTTTTCATTGCCAGCACGGCGCGGATTTGCTCCAGCGTAATCGGGTTGGTCGCAGTTTTTTCTTCCTTATTAATAGCGGGCGTTTCTGACTGAAATGTTTCAGACGGTTTCCCGCCAGCTATTCCATCTGCGATTGCCTGCACACTATCCGCCAGCCTGCGCAGATCAGACACCACATTGAGCAGCAGCTTGGGTTTGCTCATGTTCCGCATCTCCTTTCCTGATTTCTTTGATTTCTACTGTTTCGACTGAATCGCCAGGCGTTATAACGACAATGCCCATCTTTTCACCGAACAACAGGTTCAGCAGCCTGCTGCGGATTTTTCCCGACCCGCTTTGCAGCACTGGGCTCCGGATACCGTCGGGGCTGGTCACGTTGATAGTGACCTTATGTTTCAGGTTCACTTTTTTCATCTCCCTTCGGAGGGCGTTTGTTTATCCCTCACCGATATGCGAAAAAGGGATACCAATCGAACCCCCTTTTCAGGAGAAAAACTTCCTTAACTTTTCATGCATCTTCTTTAGGCGATTACGGATAGCCGCCTCGGTCACACCTTCTTCTGCAGCGATATCCGTGTTGGTACGCTTGTTCACGTAGACCTTCTTAAAAAGTTCCAGTTGTTGAGGCAACAGAGATTCCATAGCAGTGGTCAGTATGAGAAACCGGTCCTGGTAAGAAGCTTCATTTTCATCATCAATCAAAATATCTGTGTAAACCGGCATGGGATTCTTGTTGTGACGATGACCGTCATCGCTTATTTCAAGTTGAACACCGGCCTTTTTGATGTGATAATCATGCCGCCGCTGCTGGTCCACTTCTGCGTCGTCCCAGGAATGGAGCAGTTCGATATCCGCTTCAGTTACGCCGGCTTCACCAGGAATAATTGTGATTTTCGATCCCTCGGCGGGGTAATAGATGTAGTTATTACGGTTTTTTTTACTGGTCTTGTACTTTTTTGACATAAAAATCGACTCCTTTGGTTTTCAGATTTCTGAAATCCGCAGGAGCCATAGGTCTATAGTCCACATTTATGCGACAGTAACTAGATCCCTGAAGAACGCAAAAAGGGCGCGGTCTACAGACCACGCCCGATGCATTCATTCTTTTGTAGTCCGTTCTAATGAGGACATACAGACCATGTTTACATACGCTTTCGAAGTGCGTACCACATGGACTGCAGATATTCAGTTTCAACGAAAAAAAGGGGCATGGTCTTTGAACAGACCATGCCCCTAAGTGCATTCGTAATTGGCACATCGTTCAAAGAGATGCAAACATACGCTCTGCTTTCGAGAGTGCAGAGACGACCTTTTTTTGATTAAATACAAAATATCACAGTTTCCATTTTAATACAAGAACAAAAAAAACACTGCCTTATGCAAATATTTTGCATAAGGCAGTGTTTTTTAGCTTTACCTTAATTTTAATCAAATATATACATTTTTTGAAGTAGCTCATCAGCTTTTTGCTTGAGCAACTCGTCAAGCTGTTTTTCCCAATACTTAACATCAGAAAATTTGTCCGAGATTACAGATAAACTCTTTCTAAATGCAGCACTCCATGAAAAACCGTAGAAACACTGCTCAAAATCATCACTTAAGGATGTATAAGATAGATCTTTAGCAATTTGCCAGATAATAGTGTTCCAGTTACGATGTAGCAATCTAATAAATTGCTCGTCAGCTATTCCTTGAGTATCGTTAACACTATATAGATACCTACGATCAATTTTAAAATTATTTATCAATTCTTTTTCCGGTACGACCTCCCTCAACCATCTTGACACCATATTGGTAATGTAAAGCGAGAAATTACCGTAATAAAAAGCGTTTGTCTCGTGTCCCTCTCCGTAAGACAGTTTCCGGCGAAAACAATTAACAGAGCGCCCGTGATACACGACATCGGTATCTGTAATATATTTCTTATATTGATTGCCGTTCTGAGAATCTTTCGTAACCAATGCAGTAGCAATGGTATGAAGCAATTGACTGCCGGTAAACTTAACATTTAATGGATAGGCAGATAGCTTTGTGCTACTGAGCCAAGGTCGATATTTTCCATTTGCATAAATAGCATCTATACGAATAGATGTTTTCATCAAAATGTCAAAAAGTTTACTTGGTTCCAACTCGCCGTTCAAATATTGCTTCATATTATCTGTACTATCTGGTGTGAGTGACAGGTATTCTATTTCCGATGTTCCATTGCCCAAGGAATCTTCTCCGAATTTAGGAATGGTAATATATTCTTCTACAAAAGAGTTGTGTGCCGTTTTAACATATTCGCCATAGCCGCTTTCTTGTGGGGTTAAGTTGGTTCCGTGTTCAAGTCGCCACAAATTGCGTATTTTATTTAGAATTACTATATCTGCTTTTGTTCGGCAAACGACAACTGGTTTATTTGAAATCGCTTTCTTTTTTTCTTTCAAAAGCTCTATACAAGTTTCATACACAACCGGTTGTTCATCGGCGGAGCAAAGAAATAATATTGCGTCGCTTTTTCGATTTAATATTGCATCCATGTTTTCACTGATATCGTTTCTGTCTTGACTGGTTTGCGTAATACCAACAGTGTCCAAGATGTTTAGTTTAACAGTACGATGGGCATTTCTATTATTGAACGCCATTTCAAAGCCATTTGACGGACAAGTAGCATATCTGACTTCTTCAAATATAAGGGAATAAGGGCTATCGGCTTTGTATATTTTTTCAATTAGCTCAGACACATTACATACGGTTTCCTGTAAATCGGAAAGCACTACTAATTCTTCTGAATATGTCCATATATTATTGAGACTTTTCTTGATGTACTTTTCTAATTTCACAAACCATTCTTCTAATGACTTCATGCTTTTCGCATCATTGGAAAGCCGCTCGTCAATCAATTCCTCGTAAGATTCCTTTTTCTTAAGTACTCGTCCCGGCTTCTTTTTGGACATAGTCTGCATTTGCTTGTATCGAATGTTTGCGGCACTAACAATCAAATCGGGAGATTTGATAATAATATTACAAGCAGTGTTAAGAATGTCATTCAAATTATTAATCAAACCGTTTTCCTCGGCAAACTTGTAGACATGAAATGCACGATTAGTAGGATTGAGAATTTTTTCGATATGCTCGATAGCAATTGAGAAGTCATCTAAGTCGTCTCGTTCTTCGTATATTACGTCAGTGAGAGTGGTTTTTAGACTCTCTAGAAATTCGGGATATAGCTCCTTGCTTTTCCGGGCAATGCATTTAACAAGAACTTCCGTTTTGCTAAAGCGATTATTGAGCATAAGCATTGTAGGAATAAGGGTTGTTTGCGCTGTGTCGCCTATATTGTGGCTTAAAAGTTTGTTGCTCTCAGGAGGAAGTAATTCCGTTATAAGAGTTGACTTAGCACTGCTTGTTGGACCCATGAGCGTTATTGCTCCAGCGCTTTCCTGCTGCCGCATGAAAGCGTCTACATTTTTCTCGTTTTCCAATAAATCAATATAATAAGACATAACAAAACCTCCGTAAATAAAAAAGTATGATTCCGATGGAAACCATACTTGCGGTTCAAAAGACAAAGTATGGCATCCGTTCGAGGAGATGCATATAATCTGCTGCGGTCATTTTCAAAGCACAACCGTTTACCAATAAAAGGATATCACAAACATTGCAAAACATCAAGCATACTAAACAAAGTAGCCTTTCCTATAGGGTCTACACCCAGTTTTAAAAAGTTAAACTTGTCTGGTTGCAACCGCGTCCTCTCCGAATAGCTGACCCAGCAATTTGCTTCGGAACTGCCGTGACCCGCCTGTCAGAACAGAAAATCTGATACCTTCAGGTCGGTGTCACGTTGATGGTGACCTTGTGTTTTAGGTTCACTTTTTTCATCTCCCTTCGGAGGGAGTTTGTTTATCCCTCACCGATATGCGAAAAAGGGATGCCAATCGAACCCCTTGTTCAGGAGAAATATTTTCTCAGCTTTTCTTGCATCTTCTTCAGTCGGTTGCGGATAGCCGCCTCCGTAACACCTTCCTCAGCAGCGATATCCGTGTTCGAACGTTTGTCCATGTAGACCTTCTTGAAAAGCTCCATCTGTTGCGGCAGCAAAGAGTCCATAGCAGCGGTAAGTTTGAGAAGGCGCTCCTGATGGGCTTTCTCATCTTCGTTGTTAATTAAAACGTTTTCAGGATTGGTGCTGTCATCAGCGAGGTAAGAGTTGCGGTCATCCGCTTCTCCGTTTTCGCCGTCGTGGTAGGCATCAAGATAGGAGGTGCGATAATCAATGCGGCGCTGCTTGTCCACTTCCGTGTCGTCGAGGGAATGAAGCAATTCGATATCCGCTTCGGTCACGCCGTTCTTGCCTGGGGTAATGACGATTTTTGAACCCTCAGAGGTGTAATAGATATAATTAGTGCGGTTCTTTTGGCTGGTTTTGTGCTGCCTTGACATGTTTTGACTCCTTCCAAAATTGAAAAGAGCCTGACAAGCAGCCAAACCAAGCATGAAAAAAGCCCGACAAATAGCTTTGTTAGCTACTTGTCAGGCTCGTATGTTGAACATCGTGCTCTGTACTAAGTACTCGGTATTATTTTTTTAATTGTATTCCGGTCACAATTAACCGTATAGCAACCGGCTCATTTGGTAGGTAATATTGCCTCCGATTCGGCTCGGTCTGATTCCTTTGCTTTAGCTTCGCTTTTACACTTAATAACTTCAACTTGGAATTCTAATTTTACAACGTGCCTGCACTGAGAACATTTAATTTCCATATCCCCTATAAGGTAGTGCTCTATGTCAAAAAGCCTTTTTCCGCAAATAGGGCATTTAGCTTGTTCCTTCATAACTTTACCCCTATTAGCTTTGGCCCTGGCCGAGCTAAGGCTTCAATTATTTGTTTCAGGACAGGCAATTCTTCTCCTTCAAAGATATTAATAGTTAAATTTTTTAGATCTATTTCTACTTTTTCCATCATTTACTTTTCTCCGGCTCATATGTACTATTTGGAACAATCTTATTTTACCAAAATTGTTTTCTTTATTATAATGGTATGTATAACCAGTTTCTTTTCGGTAACACTAAATATATAATTATGGTAATCTTAAGTTCATTGAAATCCATACATCCTTAAATGCTGTATTTTTATGAAAGGAGTTTTTATATGCATTTCGGTGAGTACGTTAAAAAACTAAGAACTGATATGAAATTATCGCAACGTGATTTATCAAAAAAATCCGGCATCAGCAATGTAGAAATTTCTCGTCTGGAATCTGGGGAAAGACAAAAACCATCTCCCACAATAATCAAGGCTATCGCGCCCTATCTTGGTATTTCTAGTGAGGAGCTAATGATGCAAGCTGGCTATATTGATCATGTTATCGACCGTGATAAATATGATGAAGAAAGCATAGCCCTTTTTGATACTTATCAAAAGGCTAAACGTATCGCAGAGATAGACGACGAATTGATCGGCATTATCCTTCAAATTGCTGAAAAATTTCCTGAAGAAGACATTAAATCAATGAAAAATATTTTGCATAGTTTCTTAGACGACCGCGTGCCAGATGCTGACAAACAAACTATGTTAAAAATTTTCGAGAGGTTTACCGGGGTATAGGTCTTTTACTATGGGTATAAAACATATTAGGTACATTAAAACTAAGAAGCGCGGCCCCATTTTCAGGGGAAGAATTTACGGAGTTTTTCGTGTATCTTTTTCAGGCGGTTTCGGATGGCGGCCTCGGTCACGCCTTCTTCGGCAGCTATGTCCGTATTTGTGCGCCGCTGGATGTAGACCTGTTCAAAGAGGGCATGTTGCTGTGGCAGTAGACTCTCCCTTGCTTCTCCAAGCCGGAGTAGCATTTTTTCATAAGTTTCTTCGTCCTCGCGGGAGATTAGAAGGACTTCAGGGTTTGCAGTGTTGTCAGTGAGGTAGCCGTTGCGGTCGCCTGCTTCTTCATCCTCTCCGTCACGGTAGCCGTCCAAGTGGGCGGTAGTTCGGTAATCGTGCCGCCGTTGCTCATCTACTTCCATGTCATCCCAGGAATGAAGCAGTTCTATTTCTGCCTCGGTAACGCCATTTTCACCTGGCTTCAGCTCGATTATCTTCTTGCCATCGGCATCGAAATATATATAGGTGGTACGGTTCTTTTGGCCAGTTTTGTATTGTCTTGACATTATGTGCCTCCTTCGGTTTTCAAAAATTTGGCTTTGAAAATCCGCAGGAGCCGTTCGTTATCCGAGAGACAAACAAAGACGGCAGTGAAACACCTTTATCAGGTATTCCGTACTGCCGTCTCACGGTCTCGCGGATTTCGGTAAGTTTATTTTTGTTTTGCCTCTGTTAAGTGGCGGGGCTCTTTAAGTTGACGACTTCGGTAGTGCCGTCCTTGTTCATTTTAATCAGCGTCGTGCAGTTTTTGACTCTGATTTCTACAGTGCGGGTAGTCTCATCAATACAACAGACAAGCCGGCCATCGCTGTTGCGAACCTCACACATATGTTTCACCTCCCGAAAATAAAAACTGGTACCAGCAAAGGGTTTGTCCCTTTCGCTGATACCAGTGTAAATTGGCCAAGATAGTAAGCCTATATATCAACTTTTGCATTACATCTCATCATAAATAAACTTATTATTATTTACGTGCTTACTTTTCTTTGTTAATATAATGGAAATAGTAATGTTTATAACTAATATTTACAAACTACCATGTACAACATTATGTATTAACTTATATAAGGTCAAGGAGGAACCGACAGTGGCGCAGCGGCGAAGTGAAATTTTACTGACACTTAATGAAAACCTGTTCACATTTTCAGGTTATGCATGCGAGTGCATGACGGATACAGAGCATATTTCAAAAACAGAGGTCAAAGAAACGCTTAAGATGAAAGGCCTTGAAAACGCTCCGCTTAGGTTTGCCTTTGCTTCTGAAAAGGGACTTGTCAGACTCTCGGACGCTGGTTCGGTCGACAGCGACCATATTTTAACGGAACTGATTTCGTTACCATACCGGAAAGGGAAAGCTCTTGAGACTTTCTTTGAGAAATACGGCTTCTTTTTCCCTATAAGCCATGATAGGCTTGAGGCTCTGGATATAGACTCGGTTTGGGGAATCGTGAACCGCATTAAGGCGGTCGTTTTGCTTATGTCTGAACTGGAGTCTTCAAGGAAAAACTACAAAAAAGCACTTGCATTAATTCTGTATCTTCTTATGGAAAATCCTGCGGAAATCAAGGTTTTGGCTCATGAAGAATCCTACATTACTTGCTGCCATCCGTTTTTCAATGCCTATAACAACTTGTCTCAAATCCTGGAGGTGGACGGAAGTAGGGAAGCTTTTTCAGGCGATACATATCAGATTGCTGATACTATAGTCAGCCCGCACTTCTTCCTTAACATTAACGGTTACAACGACATCATCGCCGGTACATCAGCGCAACCGGGAGCGGCGGATTCTGAGTTTTATAGGAATATTGCTTACCTTTACCGTAACGCGACAGATGCAGGTAAAGACTGCCGGCTCATAATTGATTTTCTGTTTCATTTCCAGTCGGAAATTAGCATCATCACATCGTGGAACCCGCTTGGGAACCTTACGCTTTATTGCGATGAAGCCGAGTTTGCTCCTCATTATCAGGCAGCGTTCAATGAGAGAATGAAGACAGCTTTGCTCAATATCGCAAAGCTGGTAATAAAAGAAGAACTTGACTATAACCTTGGCAATGTACTACCTGTCTATGACGTTTCGGCGATGGCTCCCTCGTGGTATATCTCTGATCTCCTAACGGGGCTTTACTTCGCGGTATTTTATATGCGTCCCGGTGTCGAACTCTACCGCCGCTGCGCAAACCCAAACTGCAACAGGTACTTTCTGATTAAAACGACATCCAACAAACAGAAATACTGCGAACCCTCATGCGGCAACGCAATGGCTCAGCGCAACCACCGAAAAAGGATTAAGGAACGATCGCAACAATAATTTGTCCAAAGCAATAAAAGTCTGCATAATCGGAATTTTAAATAATATTTCTTTTAATTATGCTATAATTTTCTGAGGTTCTAACAGTATCGAGGGATTAACAAATACCAGAAAAGGAATGTAGCTATGCCTAAAAAGATTGTCTATGATAAGCTATGGTTCCGGCTTAAAGAAAAAGGAATGCTTAAAAAGGACTTACGGGAAGCGGCTGGGATCAGCCGTACATCTATGGCTAAATTAGCCAAGAACGAAAATGTTACCACAGAGGTTCTTGAAAAAATATGTACGGCTTTAGACTGTGATATTAGTGATATACTTGAAACAAAGGAAATTGATGATAACCATTTAATCCAAGCGAATAATGTCGTAGCAGAAAGAACGTATGGTTTAAATTCATTCTTTTCCGGCATCGGCGGGTTTGACATTGCATTTGAGCGGCACGGATTCACCACGCAGTATCTTTGTGAGATAAACTCCTTTTGCAACGAGATACTGACAGCTCATTGGCCTAAAGTTAAAAAAGGTTTTGATATAAACGAAATTGATACCAATGAAATCCCTAGCGCCGAGGTCTGGTGCGGCGGATTTCCGTGTCAAGATATTTCAGTTGCCCGAGGAGCCGCACAACGCCTTGGTCTCAATGGTTCACGATCCGGCTTGTTTTATCGGTTTGCGAAATTATTAGAATGTTGTAAACCTGAAGTTGTGATAATTGAAAATGTGGCTGGTCTATATAATTCTAACGGCGGACGTGATTTTGGTGTCATAATTCAGAAACTGCAATTAATGGGGTATGCGGTAGCTTGGCGGCTGTTTAATAGTCGGTATTTTGGTGTTCCCCAATCACGCCCCCGTGTATACCTGTGCTGCTGGATGAACAACCCCATGAAAGCTTTGTCAGTCATGTTTGATACGGAAGGAGCATACAAACCTCACAGTGAGCGTAAAGGGTTTCTCACTGAATCAAACGGTCCTAATGAATTCCCAAAGGTTCCGCAGACCGCGTATTGTTTAGCTGCTACGTCAGGGCGTCACACTGGTACAGACTGGAGCAGAACCTATGTGGTTTGCAGGGACGGTGTACGCAGAATGACACCGGTCGAATACGAACGGTTGCAGGGCTTTCCTGACTTTTGGACACTTCCGCCAGCGTATACAAGCAATGATGATACTGATACTCTAAGATATACAGTTTTGGGGAACGCTGTATCGGTTCCGGTCGTGGAGTGGATTGCACAACGCATACATAAACAATTAGGAAGTAAATCTGTTGGTTTTACAAATGACCATTTACACTCCCATGTGCCGGAATTCAAAAAAAGCACTTGGAGTACTGAAAAATTTAAGGATATTGATTTTACTGATACAGACAAGTCGTATAAATGGCCCAAAGCGGGCTTAGCTTGGTCGGGATCGTATATAGGAGCCAACGTCTGCCCAACTCCAGCTGTTCCTGTCGAGTCAACGTTATATGAAGTTGTTGAAAAAGTTACTGTCAGCAAACGTTACTACCTGACTCCAAATGCTGCAGAGGGCATACTTCGCAGGGTTGACAGCCAGGGGCGCAAGCTATTTGAGCCGCTAAGAACGGCATTAAAAATAGAAAAGAACAAAAAACTTTCGGAGGGGGATTACCACGATGATGAGTTTTACGATATCAACTCTGCGACTCGGTAAGACAAGCGTTGATGCGATCACCAGATTAAACGCTGAAACAGTGGGAGTAAAAGAACCCGCGATAGAGATTAATGTGATTTGCACACAGGTTCCCACGAGCTTCTCTGTAGGGCACTATGTTGTTATCTGGCTTGGTTCGGATAATAGCAAGGGCCAGGCGACTCAATGGAAACAGGGCTTTAAGGCAATCGGGAAGGTTTTAGAGGTTAATCGCTCCGGCGGGTTTCAGGATACCTGTGAAACCATTGTATCTATCGGATATATTTTCCCTGAAGCGGTTAGCCGCCTTGATATTCTCAGAGAAGCGCCTACAGCCTATTATTGGGCCTCTGCAATCCCGATCATCGGATTGGATGATCACTCGAACCAGACCATCCGCATTATCGATGAAGGCGAAGAGAGAAGCGAAGTCCCCGCCTTATTCTATATTTTAAATGCTGTAAGCAGGGGATTCTTTGAATCCATCGCCGGCGTTTACCCTGACCTGCAGGAAGCCTTTGATTATAGCCCTCCTTCCCCTGTTGTTCCGACCACTGTGACCATTACTGATGCTCAGGAACGAGTCATAGGCGGTAACAACTATCTGTTATACGGCGTACCCGGAAGCGGCAAGAGCTATACGGTAAAAGCTGAGTACTGCAATGATCCCGCCCGGATGGAGCGCGTAGTTTTTCACCCGGATTATACATACTCGGATTTCGTCGGGCAAATTCTGCCGAAAACTGACGGGGAGAATATCTCCTACATTTTCGTTCCTGGGCCGTTTACAAAGCTGCTTAAGAAGGCTTACCAAGACCCCGCAAATGAATATTTTTTGATTATCGAAGAAATAAACCGCGGCAATGCCCCCGCAATCTTCGGTGAGGTATTCCAGTTGCTTGACCGCAATACTGACGGGGTAAGTGAATATGTGATTTCCAACAGCGACATCGCAAGCATCATTTACGGCAATCCGAACCGGTTTGTGGAATTGCCGTCTAACTTTAATATCGTAGCTACCATGAATACCTCCGACCAGAATGTATTTACGCTGGACACCGCATTTCAGCGGCGCTGGCGTATGCGAATGATCGAGAATGACCTGGAAAAACTGGATGCCGCATTCGCCAATCATCCCATTCTGGATACATCCGTCACATGGAAGCAGTTCAACGCAGTAATAAATGCGCTAATACTCGAATCCAATACCCGTCTGTCGTCATCTGAGGACAAACGGCTCGGAACGCATTTCGTCAATACTCGGGATTTGGAGTACGACGAAAACGAAACCAACGAGCAAGCTTCCCCCGAAGAGCAGAGAATAGCAGCAACACAAAACAGCAGATTCCCTGAGAAGGTGCTAAAGTACCTGTGGGACGACGCTTTCAAGTTCTCGCGTGAGGAGATATTTGAGGTCGAGGAATTTGCCAGCCTTGAAGCTGTTGTGCGGCACTTCAAGAATGCGAGAGGAAACGAGCGCCTTTCCGTCTTTAAAGACATCGTTGTTGGGAGTATGATCCAGAGTGCATAAGTGAGGTATCTTACCTATGAATGAAATGAACCTGTTTAAGCGGTGTCATGTGAATACTAACGATGAGGGCGACCGTTTCGTCGGCGTAAAAGCCGATTCCAACGATGCAGTAGTCTATTTTCCCATCGGCTATGAACTGCCCAGGACTGAGCAAGAACTAAGGCGTGACATCGTGCATTTGATTTATGTCCTCTCCTCTTTCGCCGAAAAGAAGGATAAACTTCTCAATATTAGAAAATTTATGGCTCCGCAGACGGTCGATTTCCCAATTCACGCCTATATGACCGTCATCAATTACTTTTTGCAGTCGAACGGCTACTACACAGAGAAAGAACAGCAGTTTAAAGTGAGTGACCGTGGCAAGACCGACTGGCCAAGAACCATCAAACGGCAGCGTCCCATCTTGCAGGCGAATGGCTCCCCTGTATATCTGAAGAGGGAAACACGGGATTCGGCACCGAACGACAGAAACCTTATAACAAAAATCCATGAGTACTGCGTATTCGAGGGCTTTACCAAACTTGGGTGGTTGTTCACGGCTGTTATGCCCAAGAAACCCTCAATACCGTTCCAAAAGAAAATGTTCACTGGCGTTGTGCAGGATAAACTCGGGCAAACCTTTAATGACCAGGACAAGCAGCTATTCCAAAGCATGCTGGCTATGATCAACTACATTGATGAGCGGTCACCGCAAAAGCAGTTTTATTTCGGAACCGACCGATTTGAATATGTGTGGGAGCGGCTTATTGATCGGGTATTCGGCGTAAAGAACAAGAACGATTATTTCCCGAGGACAAGATGGATGCTGGACTTCGGGAAAGTACATATTAATCCTGCTTTAGAGCCCGATACCGTAATGGTTTATAACGGCAAGGTGTATATCCTTGACGCAAAATACTACCGGTATGGAGTAACCGGCAACCCTCTGCATCTTCCGGCATCATCATCCATAAACAAGCAGATAACGTACGGTGAGTACGTCGCCACAGAGCAGAAATTCAAAGAAATGCACGGCAATAATGTATTGGTATATAACGCTTTCATCATGCCGTTTGACAGGAGCAATAATCTGTTTGGCTTTAACACGCAGTGCGGGAGGATTGGCGAGGCGACTGGCGATTGGAAATCGAGCGGGAAAACTTATGAACGCGTTCAGGGCGTTGTTGCTGATGTGAGATATCTTATGTGGCATTATACGGGTAATACCGAACCCCAAATCATAGCGATGGTTGATGCGATTGAATCGGCTTTCGCAGATGGGGACACTCTGCCTGTTGCGGCAGAGGTATAAGAATCATGTGAAAAAACATCTGCCGGAGGTGATTGCATGGCCGATGTACATTCAAAAGAAACTAGAAGCTACAATATGTCACAAATAAAGAGTCAAGACACAACGCCTAAAACAATAGTTCGGAAGTATCTGTTTTCGCAGGGCTTACGCTACCGGAAAAATGACAAACGATATCCTGGGCACCCAGATATCGTTTTACCAAAGTACCAAACCGTGGTCTTTATAAATGGATGCTTCTGGCACATGCATGAAGGGAATTCTTGTTTTGTTATGCCCAAGACAAGGCAGGAATACTGGTATCCCAAACTACAGAAAAACAAACAGCGCGATATTAACAATATTGCCATTCTGATAAATGACGGCTGGAAAGTTATTGTTGTCTGGGAATGCGAATTAAAAAAGCCCTACACGGATGAGCGTCTCAATCTGCTTTTCAGGCAAATAACCGATAACTGCTGAACGTATCCGTAAATCGAGGATTTTCCTATGTATTACTGGAAACAAAAAACCGAATCCGGTACCACATTAGAGGCTGAGCTGCTGTCTTGTAAATCAGTGGACAAAGCTATAATAGCGTCTGCCTTTTTATCCCGCGAGGGCATCCGAATATTGAAGAAGATCAAGGATACATACTCGCTGCAAAAAGATGACATCACGCTGTATCTTTCGGCGCAGTTTTCGGCTGACAAACCTCACGAAATCCTTGAACAGCTTTCCAGCCTGTGCGTAACGAAAATAATATTCGATTACAGCTTTCATGCCAAAGTATACCTTCTTGCGGGCAAACCCGGCAAAATAATCTATGGATCATCAAATTTTACAGTGGGGGGCATGGCAGGTAATATTGAGTTTGATTATATCGGCTCGCCAACGCCGGATCAATTAAAGTCGTTCAATTCCTTTTTCAGTTACTGTGACCTCATAGCTAAAGATGTAAACGCTGAGATTATTAAATATTACAAAGACAATCTGAAGAAAATATCAGAACTGCATCGTACTCAGAAGAAACTAACAACGACACTGACAGGCTTTACCCATCAGGACGATGCTTTTTTACCGGATGATTATGATATTAATGATTATTTTTTTGACTATAGCGATTATGAAACCTTCTTCTTTAGAAATCGGAAAATGAGCGGCTCGGACATCAAAATAAAACGTGAACGGGTACAAGGTAAAATGCTCGATATCCACCAAAAGATATACCCGAGTATTAAGAAGCTGGGCATAGCCCATCATAAGAGGAAAGAGAACATTACTTCACTGATTATCCCGCATCCTATTAATCAGTATTCAGTAGGCTGGCTAGGTGTGCGTTATGGAAAGACACCGCCGGAGGTCGATGTGCTAAATATGGGCAAAGATAAAGATGATGACATATACGGGTTTCAAAAACACGGATGCTTGCAGTACAGTATTGGCAGCGACGGTTTTGAAGTAAACCTCTTTTTAGCCGTAAGGCATGATGCCGTTGACCGTGCCTACCTCCATGAGAATTTAGGAAAGCTGAAAAAAAAGATCGAGTCCGAAATGGCAAAGTTAAAAGGTCACGGCATGGAATGGGTGATCTGGGACAACGATATAGATGAACCTATAGTATTTGATATCGACAGCGAGGATACCACTACATTCTGCGACTTCTTTAAAGAAAACGACATTGACGGACGCGAATCTTTTTTACGGAAATACTATGAACCTGACAATGATATCCTTCAAACCAAAGAGACAATCAGTGCAGAGATTATAAGGGTGATGAAGATTCTTCTGCCACTTTACAATACTATGGTATGGAGGCCCCGAGTTAAACTGCGATGAAGACGGCATTTTAAGCATTACTACTTGGATAGTTTATAAAATTTTCTATCTTTTAACGTTTCTCCAATCTTTTAACGATTACCCGTTTACGATGCACACTCCCTGCTATCTTTTAACGATTAACCCGTTGATGCTTACGGAAAATGATGGTATTTTATCTTGTCAACCGCAAATTAGTCCTCGCCAAAATGATAAAAGCCAATCCGCCAAAACGCAGGGATGGCATAAATTCCGGCTTTCCAGGCAAAACAAAAACCACCCACCGATAAAATTCTTTTTATCAATAGATGGTAGTTAAGATGGTCGGGATGACAGGATTCGAACCTGCGGCCTTCTGGTCCCGAACCAGACGCGCTAACGTATGTAACTATAACAAACCGCATTAAATTCAGATGGTCGGGATGACAGGATTTGAACCTGCGAACTCTCGGTCCCGAACCGAGCGCGATACCAAACTTCGCCACATCCCGACGCAAGGAATATTGTACAGCATAGAATAAATTATTTCAAGGGTAAAGAGATTCAGGTTTTTGCATTTCCAATTTTGCACAGAATTATTACCATATAATTACGCCTTTCAGAATTAACATTTTATCATAGCCTATATTTTAACAACAGTTTCTCTAAACAGCGTGGTTATGGGATTATTTGTTTTCTGACAGATCATCAAAAGCCACAATTCATAAAAAATACTATAATTTTTACCTAAAATTACTGATAGGAAATCCATTAATATTGGGCATTAGAAGCATATAGATGTTAATTCCGGAAGGGCATAAAAATGTTAATTCTGGAATTTGCGATAATCGTGAAAATATCTAAAAGGAATCTTGATCCTTGGGTGTTTGAGGGGGAAAAATGTTAATTCTGTATTATTAATCCCCGCCCCCATATATAGAATTTTCGAAACGGAAATTTAATAAATTCGTTAGCCTGTTTTGCTCATTGCTGTTATATCTTTACTGGGAATTACTTGCTCTATAAATACCAAATGCCGGGACTTTATCCCGGCATATTTTGATATCTTATTGAACTAAATGTTTCCTGTAGGCTTCCCTCTTTTTCTCCTCGCTTACTTGAGCATACACCTGGGTAGTGGCCGGGTCGGCATGGCCTAATAGAG
Source organism: Syntrophomonas sp. (assembly GCA_036677685.1). Classification (GTDB taxonomy): domain Bacteria; phylum Bacillota; class Syntrophomonadia; order Syntrophomonadales; family Syntrophomonadaceae; genus JAQUBU01. Next base: position 85,158 of record JAVBWA010000012.1, read on the forward strand.
CTTGAACGCTTGATAAATCCGCTCCGTTATTTAGCGTCAACGTGGCAAAGGTGTGCCGGAAGGTGTGCGGATGAATCCGCTTTTGCACCCCGGAACGCTGGGCAACCATCTTAATAGCCCTCTGTATCCCTCGATTACTGAGCCTACGATAAGGCTGCCGTTCAGTAATAAATAGAGCGGGAATTTCATCATCTCTTGTTTTTATATATTTCTTAAGATGATATAAGGCCTTGAAAGATAAGTAAACGTCCCGTTCCTTATTTCCCTTCCCGATCACCCGGGCACTCATCGACTGATAATTAATATCCCCCTGGTTCAATTGCTGGACCTCGCTGAGCCGGCCACCAGTTGCGTAAAACACTTCCATCAAAGCACGTTCTCTTGATGTAATACATCCCTCCCGTACCTGTTCCAATTCTTCAATGGTCAATGATTTAGGCAGTCGCTGCTCTTTCTTCGGTGGTTTAATTCTCCGGGCAGGATCTTTAGCGATGATCTCTTCATCAGCCAACCAAGCGAAGAATGATTTAAGCACTGAGAGTTTCTTGCTGATTGAGCTCATCTTCAACCGTTCGAACCTGGCCAGGTAATCCCTGAGGTCTGCAGTAGTAATAAATTCTATTGGTTGATCAATGTGGCTGGCAAAGATTCTGAGTTCAAGTTGATAACCCTCCAGGGTAATCTCTGAGAGACCTTCCAACTTTTTAGCAGCGAGAAATTGATCAACCTTTTCTCTGATATCAGGATGGGCACCAGGCAGTCTGGCCAGGCGAATATCATACAGAGACAAAGCGCCGGCGATTGTCATATGGAGCTTGGGCAGTTCTATGTCAAAACATAGAGATGAGATGGATGATTCGAGCTGGCGGAGCAGCTGCTCCCCAGCCTGGGTAGAAGTTAACATGATATGATACCTCCCTGACGGTGTTTTTTGTCCCCTGAGAATGCGGTAAGCAGGTGGCGCCTCAGGGAGCACCGGGCTGGGTAGCTACTCCCAACCTTTTACCTGCTTATATCGTATCATAGCACACTACGTTATTCAAGAAAAATCAGAACATTTGTTCTGATACGCGTATTTTGAAAGCAGAAAGTAAAAACCGGGGCCTTGGCCCCGGCGGTTTTATTTAACTAGCTTTAATGAAGCTCTTTTTTGTGGAACACTTAACAGTCCATGCGCTAAACCACATAGATCCTCGATATCATTAATCGGTAAGCAAATATCTTCTCCAAACTGGATCGGGGTTCTTAGTTTATTGTCCAAAACCATTTTACTAGCATTCCTAATCATTTGCGGTTCTTCTTGCTCAATCTCTCTATCTAGCGGTTCTGATTTTCTCCATCCATTTGTATACATCTTGCTGCTTAAATAATTAAATCGGTTCTTGTTTATTAGATCTAACTCAAGCATGTAATAAAGTATTGACTGAGCAGACATTTTCCATCGCTTTTTTAGTAAGATTAATGAGTCCAGGGAACCAACTGCATACGCCTCTCTTTTTAGAGACTCCTGAGGCAATAAGAAAGCACTAGCAAACCACTCCGATTCCTTGTCAAGACGTGTACGATTGGTGTCAAAATATTCCTGGTCTACCCAGGGATGTAATACATGGTGCCCCAACTCATGAGCTAAGTCCCTTCGTGAGCGCACTGCCGAAGTATCAGGCGTAGAAAATACCATTGGCCTCTTCTCTTCCCCATCTACTTTTAGAAAAGAGCAAGCGTCCACTTTATCAGCGCCTACCTTAACTTTAGAAAGAATGAAGCCGTTATTCTCTAGGAGTAATGATAAATTACTAATAGGCCCTTTACCTAATCCCCAATATTCACGGATTTCTCCTGCTATTTGTATAACTTCTTCAAAGGAATAACTTTCTTGTTCATGTGTTTTTAATTGCATAGCAGGAAATCTAATAAATTGACTTATATATTGGTAAATTTCGATCATCCAACCAATTTTAACTTCAAAAATATCTGAGTTTTTTTTGGATGCCGTTTTTCTTTTCCTGAAGTAAATAGGGGTTGTTATCTTATATGGTATTGGTTTAGTAAAATATCTATGAGGCATTTGAAGTATTTCACACATTAATTCAATAATTTCCGGCTTAGGACTGTTGCTCCCATTTTCATACTGAGAAATTGCTTGTTTAGTCACAGAAAGAGCATCCGCTAACTCGCTTTGAGTAAACCCTCTCGCTCGTCTTCCTTCTCTTATTCTCTCTGGTAATATCGTTCCTTTTAAAAACGACATATTTATTCACCCTTTAATTTTAATTCATACCTTTTTACAATCTTTTCCTGATACTCCTCTTTCAACTCAGGTTCTTTCTGAAGAAGTATTTCTTCAGCTAATTCTTTTGATATTTTATCTGATATTCCCCAGTAATCAGCCCAATCTGAATAGTCGGGCTTTGGAAAACCTAATTCGATAAAAGATAGATCTAATCGCTTATGCCCGAATGTAATTAGAGCAAAAGGAACATTTCCAGTATATTCGGATCCATAGTTTAAAAGGACTGTATTGGCTAATGAGTTGCTGATTCTATGTACTGCTGCCGTTGGCAAACGATGTTCTTTATCTACTTTTTTAATATGAAATTTCCCTTTTGGTGAGTAATATTCCATATAGGGATATCCGCATTTTGGGATTCGTGTTTCTCGATAATCATAAGGGAACTTTCCTACTGTACTATTATCTATTTGCCCAGTCAATAGTTTATCAATAAAATAAGCCAATGAATGCCCCGCAATCCACGAAGCCCGCATTGGCATATTTATCATACTATCTCGAAGATTTTTGCTTATGGTACATGCGGCATATATATTTGTTGCTACCATAGTTTTTACTGAATCCGGGAATAATTCTTCGCATAAGTTATCAAATTTATGGTCCTGTAATAGCTTATCCATTTATTAATTCTCCTTCACTTGACTTATCTAAGGATTATTATAATTTACTTTACTATTTTTGGTCAAGTAAATTATTATTATTATTAATAAAGTCAAGTGAAGGTGCTAAATAAAATAATCCCTTAAAAAACAAAAAGGCCGGGGTTTCCCCCGGCTTTGTCAAAAGTCCCGTTATAATATAAGCGCATATTGGGCAATTACTCCCGCTTGATTTCCCCGATGGCCATTAATACACCCTTTCTTCTCTCCTGTTCAGTAATGGATTTGTCCCGAAGTTTGCCGGCGGCAGCCGCGATCAAAAAGGCGTTGAAAAAACACAGAACATATAGCCGCCAATTAAGAGGATTTCCCCCAGTTGCTATGGTGGCCAGGGATAATATGATGAATCCCCATAATACTGCATAGAGATCAGTACCCCATTTCCACCAGCGGTCGACAACCCGAGCAGTATAAAGGGTAATCAAAAACACCAGCATAGCCGCTCCGGAAAGAGTAACCAATGCCTGCCAGGTAAAAAGATTATCGGTCAAGGTAATCTCTCCTTTCTTAGTTTGGCCGGGTCAGTATAGCCCGACTTCCATCCCAGGTAACCACATAACCCAAATTGCCAGATACAGCCCTCAAGGGGAGTAATAGCCGATTCCCTGAAACAATTGCTGGCTGATCCAGGGCAACCTGTTGCCCATCCACCAGCATAGTCATTAACCCTGGAGTGATTTCTATTCTCTGGGCTGCTTTAGGCACCGTTATATCTGTAGCTGTCCAGGCTTCGAATAGATACCATCCCCCGTCATATCGCGAAGTAATCCATTCATATGGCAGGAGAGCATACCCATTTAGGCCCCAGTAATTGCCCCAGGAATTCCTAAGAATTAAGCATCCCTGGTCAGGCAGATCACCAACAATGCCAACAGCATGGCCACCGCGAATCCTGCCGGCGGGAAGTGGTAGTTTCCCCTTGCCATCAGGAATAAAATTGTCGCATACCAGCAAGGCTACCATAAAAGGTCCTTCATTTTTCAGGGCTGTCCTCATGGCTTGGATAGTTCCACTACGAGATGTATCAGAATTGCAGCATAGTTGAGCATATGTCTTGATTTTGTAGACGGCTGCTGTGTTTATGGCTGCTATTGAAGCATCCGGAACTTGGGGAGCCGGCAGATTTACCAATGTAGAATACGGCATAGTCGTTTCTGGGCACACTCCATATTTCTGTAGCATTTGCATAGCTACCTTTGGGCTAGTGCCCTCCTGGCTTGGTATTCCATCATTCTTTTTACAGAGAGAATACAAAAACGCCGCCGATAAACCCTGGCCAGGGAAATCACCTTGGTTAAGCTCCTGGAAAGCCTTTACCGTCCACGCAGCTGCACAGGCTACACAACTGCCTCGTTGCCCCTGGTCAAATACTGATGGGAGATTGGGCCGATAATCTATTTGTGGAGCGGTCAAAGCTTGATGCAACCCAACCGACATTAATAAATTTTGATACTTATAATCTCTGGGATCTAGATCTGACGGAATACAAGTTAGCGGTCGATTATCATGCTCACCTGGAGCATCTTCTAACATTCGTTTAAAATTATTATTTGTATTCATGCTACCCTCCCATTTTAAACGCCCATGGCCATCCGGACTTGGTCGGCCCATTTATGAGCTGCCTCTGCACCAGCAAGGTCACCTTGCATCTTTTTTAATCTGTAGACTCCCTGTGCCCTAATTATTTCATCTTCACCGGCATATGAATTAACCGCATATGTCAGTAAAAGCTTTTGCCAGGAATGTATAGTCCCAGCATAGGATAAAATACCTTCCGCTATTGCCGCCGCCAATTTGCCGTGGAACTGTTTTTGATTGAGTATCTTCTCCTCTTCTGGATTAGACACAAAGCCTAATTCGACCAGTACAGCCGGCATCTTTGTTTCCCGTGTCATATGCAGGTTTTTGATTCTTACACCGCCATCAAGCCATCCGCTGGTTTTTACTAGCAATGGTTGAATTAATTCTGCTATTTTTTCTGCCTGACCGCCTGTTCCCTGGATAAACGTGGCGATGTATTTTGCAGTGCTGTTAGTAGCACTATTCAAATGGACTGACACCGCCATGTCGCATTTGCAGTCATTGAGCATATCGGTTCTTTGGCTCAAGCTTATCGTGGTATCTGCGGTCCTGGTCATTACAACTTCGTGCCCGCAAGCCAAAAGAATACCCCGGAGTCGCTTTGCGATTGCCAGGGTTACATCGGCTTCCTCGGTATACAGTTGGTCGTTTAGTGCAGGCCTGATGGGGCTGACTGCTCCAGGATCACGCCCACCATGCCCGGGGTCTATTCCTATTTTCATATTCATTTCCCCCTATCCTTGAGAATTTTAATATCCTGCTTAACCTCAGAAAGGTCACCTTTTATTCCGGAAATATCATCTTTAGTTTCATCGATATCCCGGCAAAGTCCACCATATTGAAGGCTCAGATTATCAAGGCAGATCATTAGCTTTTCTTCTCTCTCCTGAGACTTCTTTTCGCTGGCTTGTCTTTCCACTACAAGCCGATCCTCTCGCTCCTTGGAATCCTGCATTACTTGTTTGGTTAGTTGTGATTTATCGTACAGTGCCCAGAAAAACAGGATTGCAAACGGCCCTGCAGAAGCAAGTGCTTTAATTATCGCCTCCTCCACTTCTTGCCCTCCCTCCCATCCAAAATTTAAGACGCCCCGCTCGGAGCGCCCAGGTTCACTTGATAAAAAAGGACTTTTTATACAAATTACTTGATGAGACAGCCTCTTTAATCAAAAACACTTGAGGCTTCATTCCTCAAGTGCTTTAAAATCCCAAACGCTTGGTATTTTCTAACATTACAACCATATTGCCTATTTAGGTTAGTTTTCACAACCATTCTTTGCTACGCATAATTAGTCTAAAGCGAATTATACTGCTCTCTTAAAGCCCGTTTTTGAGACAACCTATCCTGCATTATCTGCGGTAAAGTAGCCTCCACAATACCAACCGCTACAATAATATCCTCTATACATCGAGGTAAAACAGTATCCAAGCTATTTAACTGCATTTGTATATCATCCTTGCTAATGGAATCTGTGGACAAAACGCTTATATGTGTAATATCGCTCATGAATCAACCCTCCTTATGCTATCTCATAATGGCCTGAACAAGATATATCAATTGCTTGTCCATCTGTGCAAATTGCAAAGCTTTTAAAATATAAAGCACCTAAAGCATCTCTGACATACCCATGTGGATCGCTGTATGTGGTATTAACCATTTGTATGCTTTCAATAGGATTTACATGGCCTCCTATATCTTTTGGTGCAACGGGTAAACTAATATTTAAATTCGTAGCACCGTTCCCATCAGTTGCTACATACTGAAATTTAAAAAATACTGTTTTGCCTATAGTGCAATATCTTGCCAAGGTGCTTGGGGATCCTTCGGGGGTTGCGGTTGTCCACGTTAATGTAGGTGTCCATGTTGCCCATGCGGTTGCATGTTTCGTATTATCTGCCAAATGCGCAGCAATACCGGCGGCTACTACCTGAAAATTTGTTCCGTCATAAACGACTGTAACAATTGCATCTGCGGCTATCATACCGGCAGGCGGATCGGTACCGTTGTCCATCTTTATTGATTTTGCCCCGAGCCCGTTTACGTTTACGGTGCAGGCTCCTGTGTTGGCATTTGCCGCCTTGAATCGAATGCCCATTCCGGCTGCATAGGCTATAGCGGCAGGGCTTAATGTTACCACATATGCATCAGCTGTACCGGAATCCGCTGCGTAACCTGGGCCGCGCTTGTAATCAGCCAGTGCCGCATCAATAGCATCCATGTTATCGTTTTGCACCTGAATATTGTAATTTTCGCTTTGCAGCGGTTTCTTAAGCTCATAGTTTGTGGTTTGATCAGGCATATTCATCCTCCTTTATAGCGATTCGCTATTCCTTATCTCTTCATGGGTGAACATTTTGAGATAAGTATTTGAATACTTTTTCAGACCGATATAAGTACCGTAGACATTCATAGGTTCTCCGTTTGTCAGCCTTTCGTGGGTATAGGCTGTAAGGAAATCATGGTTAAAGCTCCTTTGGCTGGCATGGGATCCGTAAACAAAGAAGCCCTCGAAATAGCTTCTGATGTTCTTTACCGAATCAATTGCCCCTGTCAGTTTTGCGATTACCTCCGCCTGCTGCTCCATGTTATTGATTTGCTCATGGGTATACTGGGTAAGATTCTCCTGTCGAAAACCCCTAAGCGCTGAGTGGCTATTGAAGGGGGTGAAGATAACGCAAAATTGGTATGGATCCCCATTGTACTCAAACCACTCCTGCATTCTACTTTGGCCAAAAACATCCTTAAGCAGTTTTTCAATAGCTGCCGGTGTACCCTTACCCATGTTATAGATCAGGGCATTTTTGGCCAAGGTTTGCCGGGTAACCAGGTCCAGGTTTTCATCGTAGAAAGGTGTATCCAATTCCCTGGCCAGGTTATCCGTTACCTCTGAACTGGCATTGTCGACGTCGGCAAAGGTCAGTGCGTTCTTGATCATAGCTGCGAAAGCCTGAAATTCTTTATCAACTCCATTGCTGGCAGCTATTATGTCCGGATCCCCTCTTAGATTAGGTGGCAGCAATTCAAGTAATTTGGCGCTGTAAATATCACTCATTCTCCAGCCCCCCATAAGTTACGGTCACGGTATCTGCAACGGCCAACTGCGTGTCTAAGATATCAGTGTAAACAGGACTCGTTATGGCCACCCGTTTTGCACCAGCCTGGATGATCCTTGATATCAATTCCGAAGGGTTTATGTCCCGACCAATCTTGCTTTTCTGCCAGGCAACAAAATCGGTTACCGCTGCATTTACAGCAGCCTGGATTGTGGTTACATAAGCCGAATCCGCCTGGCGGATGTAATAGGTCAGGTTAATGTCATAACTCACCGTTGTCGGCGCCTGGACTGTGACCTGGTCTGTCAGCGGCCGGCGCGTTTTGTCGCTTAAATAGCTTAATACCTCGGCTATTAAAGTGGAGTCCGGCAGCTCCCCACCAGTTAAAATGAAAAACACTTGAACCTCTCCCGGATTTGGGGAGGTTACTTTGACATCCTGGATAGCCGAGCTATATTGTGTGCAAAAGTATTTGTATGCTCCGGACGGTCCGGCCACGCTAAAGCTTTCAGGCAATAAAAAGAGCCGTTCCCTGTACTCGGCATCTTCTTCTACATCAGAACCGCCCTGGCTAGTGTCCGTATTGGCCACTGACGCGACATACGGAATCGGGTCCACCAAGATATTTATTTGTCCTGCCGTGTAGCCATTACCAGCTGCTCCCGCCTCCATGCTCTCTGCTGCCACATCTACATAGGTTTGGCCTGCAGTTATTTGAGCCACGACCAGAGTCGTAAAGAAAATATTATCTCCCGGGCTGGACCGGTTACCGGCGGGAATAGTTACTGTTTCAGCCTGCACAGTTGACAGGGTATACCGGATGGTGGCCACTGCTTTTGCAGCCGGCAGCCTGGTTCCTTTCGAGCCGTACCGGGCGCCCAGGTTGTCCAGGTAATCCCCTGCGGAATACTTCAAAAGGTTTTGCTTGGCCGAGTAGTCTATCAACTGGTAGGCCTGTAAAATCCTAAGCGCTTGGGAATATATCCAGATCCTGACCGGGTCTCCCGGCTGAAGCGTTTTGCTTTCCCCGGTCTGCTGATAATAGGCTTGTTCATATTCAGCTATCATACTGGCCAGAAGTGTTTCCACATCTGTAGTTACGAAATCGATGTCCGGTAGATTATTCAGTGCTGACAAGATCTATCACCACCTTTGGAATTAATTGTCCCTCTTGGTTCGCTTCAAAGGTTATTTGCTTCACCTTTGCCCTGGGCTCATACTTCCTGATTTTCTCGATGTATTCTACCGTCAGCTTGGCCTTGGCCTCTCTGATTGGCAGATCAACCAGTCCCCAATCAATACCAAAATCCCGGTCGAAGGGTACGGTACCGGCCGGGGTTGTCAGGATTGTCTTTATGTTCTGCAGGATCTCCTCGGTGCCGGTGGCTGAGAAATTTATCTGCAGAGCGTTGTTATCGATTACAATACTCATCAAACCACCGCCTTATATTACAGATGAAATATATTCTTCCAAAGTTACATCAACCTTACCGCTGAAGATCTCCCCGCGGTTGAATATTACGTCCCAAGCCTGGCTGATGGATTTCACCACCCATTTATCTACACCCAGGGGCTCCCCTACCACCAGGGTTTCCGCTTCGCCATTCCTGGCGTATTCTAGCCATTTGTTCATTTCTTCCCGGGGACTCACACCATTATTGCCATTGAGATTGACTGTAAAGGTTATGGTGTCGAGCCCTGGGCCAACGAACTGGGTTATCGGCTTTTTACCGATGACCTCATGGGAAGCCCAGCGGCCGGCAGCATCCCGCTTGAAATTTACAAAATTGAGGATCCGCCGATCTGAGGTCTCAAATATTATTTCTCTTCCAAAGTATCCAATCATAATTCAGTCCCCCTATGGATGGTAAGTGACGGAAGAAGTTTTGGTCATGCCTATGTCGGTATTGACCTCGCCGGCAGAAGTGGTGATACTGCCATCTGCGGTACTGGTGATGTTTCCTTTAACGCTGATGGTCAGGTCCCCTTCCACTGATATCTTCAGGTCCCCGGCCGCGGTGATGGAAAGCTCTTTGCTGGTCTTGTTATACTGGATGCTGGTGCCGTCCCCAAAATCCCTGGAATATATTTTCTGATCCGTAACTGGCGGAGGATTCTGATCAGAGAAATAACGGCCCAAACATAAGCCCTGAGAAATTCCATTTCCCAGAAAAGTACAGAGAACCAGGTCCCCTACTTCCGGCATGTAATACTCAAAAGCCAGCATGGGCAGTTCATCAGTTACTATGTCCTGTTGATCCTCGATCACTACCCTGACAGTACCCTTGACTGCATTGACCGATGATATTCTGCCAATCCTTATCAGGTTTTTCATTAATATCCGCCCTCCAGTATCCGATGAACTTCAATCTTGGATGAATAGCCGTTGCTGCCATCAATAACATGTTCCACCTGATCAATGAAATAATTGCCGTCAAACACGCCAAACCCGCTTATTATGAGAGTGTAGCTGGCTATTAGGTAGACATTACCCAGCATTTCAAACGTCATGGTGTATTGTTTTATGTTGGCTTTCCGCAGCTCTGCTTTGGCGACTACCTCAGCCTCGGCCACACTGGCCACATCTTGATTAATCCTTAAAACTTTATTGGTTGTCCCTTTGGGTTTAAAGGTATATTGCAGCTTTTTCCCCGTTTTAGGCGGAGTATATGTCACCACACAGGCATCATAACCAGTCTCGGTCAGGGTCTTCCTTGCGGTCCAATCAGTTACATGCTTTGGTGTAATAGTCCCTATTTTCGGCTTTTGCTCGTATTCCTGCTGCGAGTAGACCACTATTCGATCGTTATAGATTTTGAGCACCAGGCCATATTTCGTGCAAACCTGCTCCAGTAACTCGCTGTCCGACTGCTCACTCTGCTCCAAGTACGAAACAGTGTATTGCGCGGCCGTATCGTAGAACAGTTTTAGCCCGGCGCTGTATGCAATATCGTTGGCCATTTTCCTGACCGTAACTCCCTTCCAGGTCCGGCTCTTTTTGGTGTCCCGAAAATCATTGTTAGCAGGCAGTCCTACGGCATTGAGAGCCAGTTTTCTCGCCGGACCTGAATATTCAGGTTCATCCACCATGAAGGTGCCGCATTTCAATTCTTGGGATTCCCCTTCAAATCTCCAGTTGGTTGTCCGGATCGACGCGGTTATCTTGTCCCCCTGCTCCGGTGCCCAGCTGGAGATCCACTTGCCCTGTTCGTCTTTGAGAATTATGGAGATTGAATCCGCCATTCCGGAAGCGTTGTCCGTATAAGTGAAGCTTACCAGGTCCTTAGCGATCGCTCCCGATATATTTACCCCCTGGTATACCAGTTCGATTTCTGCTCTTCGCGCTAACATAATTAAGTCCTCCAGGGCGGGAGATCTGCGCTGCTGCTGGCCGCTTCTACATCGGGTACCGTCAGCACAATCCCGGCCGGGAAGACTAGGGTGGGCATATGCGTAGGATTAGCCTGCATTATATCAATTGCGTATTTCTCGCTTCCGTAGATCTTTTTGGAAACACTATCCCACATATCGCCTTGTTTTGTTGTATATGTGTTCATAATTACCTCCCTGGGGAGAATTGCAACCGGCGCCGGTTGCGTTCAAACTTTTCCATGTTCTTTTGAAATTCCCTTGAAACTACCTCTTTTATAGTCCTTATTGCACTTTCATCTGCGCTGCCTTGGACATTTATGTTTACAGTGCAACTAAAATTTGCGGACCCATTATTAGTCGGAGAATGCTTGAGGGCCGCTTCTAAACCTAATACAGATCTATTTGAATGTATCTGAGTCCCACGTGGTAAATTAACCAGCTCGCGGCCTTGTTCACCCACCCAGGTTAAACCACCGCGCCAATTATTTGTGCCATTTGCATTTTTACCTATGCTACCTGCATCTATCATTCTGAAATCAGCACTACTTTGGGGATTATATGCAATTGCAAGTTCTTTTAAGTGCGGAATATTAACTCCAGGTATGTTATTCAACCCATCAATCAACATGTTTACGTACTTAATAGCCGTATTTACACCAGATTTAAAGGTATTAGATATGCTGTCCCATAAATCAATTGCCTTTGCCTTGACCGTATCCCAATTCCTATACAGGTAAATACCCGCAGCAACGAGGATCCCTATGCCAGCAACCAGCAGTCCAATTGGATTAGCTAACATAGCAATATTTAATCCACTTTGGGCTATTGTCATTGCAATAGTGCTGGCCCTCCATAGATCCATTAGACCTTTTATAGTGGAAATAATCTTAAATGCTCCTATTGCTGCGACTACTCCACCAAGCAGTGGAATTAATACATTTGCATTTTTTTCTGCCCATTTGAAGGCATTTGCTACTTTTGTTGATACATTCACCACCAAGTTAAATGCCTTAGTGAATTTTGTGCCTATTGCATCTATAGTTCCATCATTTTGCCACTTCTGCAGGATATCTCCGACTTGTAAGGCTTTCTTTTTTACTGTGTCAAACAGGCTCCCAGCCTTAATGGTACCATCTGAGCTCATCCCAGCCATTCTGGCCAGGGATGACGAAAAGACACCAGTAATTGTACTCATGATGCCTTTAAATGTCTTCGCCTGTTTATCCATTCCGCCCTTAAATCTTTCATCCATTAAAGAAAAAAGAGCCTTGTTGAAGGCAGCTTGATCAGTGATCTGTCCTTTGTTATTTACAATCTCCTTACCTCGCATAATTTTATTACCCTGATCAATGATCATTTGCTTCGTTATCCCGAATTCCTTAAGTCTCTCAAGTTCTCCTGTCTGGGCATCAGCAACTGCCTCAACTGCTTGATCTAAGCTTTTACCCATTACTCCGGCCATGTTCCCCACAGTAGGGAGGACTTTCTGAGCCTCCATTCCATATGCAGATAGTTTTACAGTAGCCTCCACTACTTCACCGGTTTCAAACGGAGTTTTGTTTGCAAAACTAGCAGCCCATTTCATAGTCTCTCCGGCTTTTTTGGCATCTTTCAAAACTATTTCCAATGTGTTTCTGTATTGTTCCAAATTTGAGGATTCGCTGATTGATTTGCTAAAAAGTGCACCAACCGAACCCGCTCCCAAGAGCCCCCCCATCAATTTCGCCGTTTTATTAAAAGCATTATTAAGATTAACAAATCTTTTGTTTGCCTGATCGGCTTGTCGGCCAGTTCTATTTAATTGCATCTGGGCATTAGCAAAAGCATTTCCGAAAGAGGAGTTTATTTTGGCTCCCAAAGCGAACATGGTTTCATATATTTTACCTGCCATTTCTTCACTGCCCTTCCGTTTTGAACACAAAAAAGACGTTCATGAAGAACGTCTCAAAATGGATTTTTAGTAGTTTAAATTGTCCCTATTTTAATAATTTGGCCATTAATGTGTATGATGCTTTAATGTTGTCTCCGGTAAAAAGTAAATCTACCATTGATTCACCGTATTTCACAGTCATTACAATAACGCTTGTATCCTTTTTATGGCCTCCGATTGCCGCACCGGCGACTGCACCAATCCCTCCTGTTAATACTCCGCCGACTACAGCTCCCGCCACTGCTTTGCCTAAGCTTCTTTCATTTGATTGATCAATAGTAAGGTGAACAATATCTGTTTTGGGAACAGTCAAAACAGGTTCCCAGTTTACTCCTGCACAAAACAAGATATTATCCCCATCTTCTTCCAACCCCACCAAACTAGATACAGCCAAATCAGGATGACCGCCTAAATATTTTACTTGTATAGAAGAAAACTGTCTTTTCATTGCTTTAAATAGACCCATTTTCATCCAACCTTTTTTATTTACAGTATACTACAATAATAACAACTTATTGCTAGAAATTTTAATAGTAATAGTAATTATCTCCCGCACTCCTCATTTATCTCCGCAACAACTTCAAAAAATTCGTCAATTCGGAGTTCAAGAAAAAACAGTATACTGGTAAATGTGGCTATAGCACTGCGGATTGCGGCCCTCCTGATACTTTTGCCGTCACCCGGGCCTAAGCCTCTTGATAGAAAAAAAGCATCACTGTATTTTTCAACTGGTTTGCCTCCCGGGCTGGCAGCCCTTCATAGAACTCAACTGGTTTACTTGTTATTCGATTTGCGAGGAGTATTGCATATTCAAGGGTTAACCCAGTTAGTGCAGGATTATTCCCCCTTGCAATAAAGATTTGGTCAATTTCAACCAGGTCCTTTGCCTTAAGGTCATTTAGCCCCTGAAGATCAATCTCGGTATGGGTTTCCCCTTCAAACACATAGGGCTTGGAAAGCTTTATTTTATAATTATCCAACTGAAAGCCTCCTTAAATCTGGGCCCGGACATTGGCCAGGACATCGACGCCGTTAACGATATAAATGAAATTGGCCTTGTCGAGTTCCAACAAAGTCACACCGTTTTCAACAATCTTGATATACAGGATCTCCAGAGTGTTCTTGGTGTCGGTCGGACCGCCGACAGAGAGCTTGCCCAGGTCTATTCCCTTCGGTATCACCTTCAGGATGACCTTAAGGCCCCGGTGCTGGATCTCTCCACCGGCTACATCATACGACTGTTGGGAAGCCCTGAGGGTAATAGTCTGCCCTTGCGGAACCATGAGCTTGAAACTCTGATCATAAAGAACCCGGAACGGTATCTCAACCGTCAAACTGCCAAAATGGCCCGGAGTGGGGCTCTCAAACTCTCCAGCAATTCCGGCGCCCGAAATGGTCTCAGTCATGGCCTCCAGATTAGGTAAAGTGACCTCTGCGGATACACCGACCAGTTTTTCGGCTTCGTTATAAACATTAAAATTGACTACTTTTTCAGGAATAGGGTTTGTCATTAGTGTTCACACCCCTTTACTCTAATGCCGCAGTCAGAGCGGCAGGGTCGAATTCCAGCACATTTTTAATGGTCTCGGCCGGCGGGAAAGGCGTCAGGTACTGGTGGAAAGTGATCTTCCCATTTAGCAGATCCGTGACCGGGTTTTCATCAGAGCTAAACTCAATGTATGCCTCAGCGATCTGGAATCGCGCCTTATACCCATTTGCTCGAATGTTCTCCGAGTCCACAATGGTCTCAATCAGCCGCCTGTTGAGTGGACTGTCTACTTTTTGGAAATAGGTCAGGATAAAGGTATTTCCCCACCAGTCGAACATCCTACGGACCGGAATAAACCGATCTTTTACATCGGTTGAGCTGGGATAGATCCCGGTATTGTTTCCCCATGACTTCCAGCCATTGATGTTTATGGCCGTATTGATCCCCTGACCGTTCAGTATATTAGCCTGCACCTGGTCAAGGAACACCTCGGTACCATCGGCAAGGATTACCCCGGTTATTCTCATACTCTTATTGGACGGGGAAACAAAGGGTACTCCATCGTTGCTGGCATCGGTATAGGCAATCAAAGCAGCCTCCAGGGCACTCATGTAATACTTTTTATCCCCGATCTTGACCATTGGCCAGAGCACAATATCATGCTTATCGGTGTATGAGTTGCCGTTTTTCCAAGCATTTGCCGCCGAATACTCGACCACTCCGGCAGATGTCGAATCAATATCCTTCAGACAATTGGCTTTATAAGCACCGTTAATTCCTTCACATTTGGCCGTCAGTGCTACTCCCACGGTTGGCTTATGGCTCCAGCCAGGTGCTAAAAGTAGACCTGGAATAAGGTTGAACTGAGGATACACCTGGGAAACAAGTTCAAGACCTTTATAGACTCCAGTGGCTACTGTGTAACCGCCGATGATATCATCCTCATCCACCAGGCTTGGATCAAGATGGTCATAGTTGATTGTAAGTTTTGTTTCTTCATCAACCTCGATCTGACCACCGGCAACCACCTTGAGGAGCATATGTCCGTCATCAGTGAATTCCAAGGTGTAGTCATCGGTGATATCGTAGGTAGTGGTGCCCGCCTCATTCTTAACAACAAAACCGGCTTTTAAAATTCCCTCTTCAGCGATCAGCACTTCACCGCTGACGATCGATTTCAATGAAGGTGCCACGGCTTCTTTATGAACCGAGGGGTCCAGCACATTAATAAGTACCAATGGCGCTACATTGAACACCCGGAAACTAGCATTGATGCTCTGACAGAGCGTAAACTTGTCAAAGCTGTCGGAATACCCTACTCCGGCAACGGCTTCAGCAAAACTGGTTGCCAGTATAAGCTTGTTTACAGCACCGGCCGGGTTATCCAGCAGGTTTACCGGTGCAGTTCCTACAATGACCTGTACAGCACTATCCGCAGTCAGTGGAGCAACCACAGAAGTAGCCTGCTCCTGAATACTGACTCCATGTGAATAGGTCATAATATCAACTCCTTTACGTTAAATCGTTGTCGGCCATGGTAATTTTCCCAACTATCCAGTTGGTTTCCAGTGCCGCATAGTTATGTGGATAATAATCTTCCTCGGTGGTTGTCCATTTTATAGGGTGTTCGATCATGTACTTCCCGCCAAATAGACGCTCTGACATGAAATGCGTATACATCTTTTGCACCAGGTTCATGCAGTCCCGGTAACCTTGATAATCGTCTTCATCATCAAAGGTGCCGCATTGAAAAACTAACCGGCTTTTGTTGGGGTCTGTTTCATCCGGATCCTCGCCATCAAGCAGCTGCACAACAATAAACGGGTAATAATCCGGGTCCTTTTTCTCTTTCCGAGCCGGCAGTCGCTGCGGATAAACGTTGAGAGGGACCAGTTCGCCTTTGGAGTTTTTTAAGGTTAATCCGGCAAACAGACTTTTTACTTCAGCAACCATATTATCCTGGAGCATAAGCGGAATCATTTACTTCCCCCCTCAAGTACCCGCTTGATTTCATGATCAAGCCGTTTTTCATAGGTTTCCTGCACCCGTTTTTCAACCAGAACCTTGAATTCCCGATTGCTCAGGTTTTTGCCGATCATCTCCGGAACGGACGGACCGTATTTTATGTGAATTGGGTACCTTTCTTTGGATGTCCTCATAAGCACGTGCGGTTTGCCGCTGGACGTGCCCGACCTCACAAAAGCCCCCAGTAAATCTTTCAGACCGCCATCCTTTCTGACCGCCACTTTGACCATTTTCGGCCGCTTTTTAGGCTTAGGGTTTTTCGGGCTAACTTTGAAAGCTATGAGCTCCCGCCTGGTGGCTTTCGAATTTACAATCGCCCGGAGCCGGTCCCTGGAAGCCTTGGTGATCGTAATTGTTTTCCTGACCTCGGCAGCCCCAACGAAATAATTTTCCTTGGCCTGCTTGACTACTTCAGTTTTTGCCGTGGTAGCGGCCCGATTTAAGGCCCGCATCATGACGGTTGGGGCTTTCTTGGAATACTGCCCCAACCGATATGCTACCTGGGATACGTCATACTGGGTAATATAAATCATAGATTCGCCACCAATGTAATCAAATACAAGCCGTCATCGTTCTGAAAATCAGAGACTCGGTACTTGTCTCCGTCAAAAGAGATAATCGCATCAATCACCGGCTCCTCTCCGTATACCTCGGCATCTACATAAAGAAGCAGATCGCCCTCATAGCCGTATTCGGATTTAGTCTGGCGCCGTTTAAGCTCCTCCCGATCCAGGACAATGAGCATCTGCTGGCCGTTTACAGTGTGGATCTCAGCGAATTCATCAGTGTTAATGAAAACAGCCCGGTCAAGGGCTATTTGCTCTTTAAATCCGGGCATGTTCGTCTACCTCCCGATTATGCCCACTCCAAAACTAAAGTAATGGTGCCTAGGGCATATGATGTCGCAGCTCCGGAAGCCAGTTTAAGCGCCAGGGCATCTCCTTTGGCCAGGGTTCCGGCCGCCGTGGTTACTGCTACTTTTTCTACCAGGGTGTTTGCCGTACTGGTCAGGTCAAAGGCTTCGGCCAACAACTCATCACCGGCCCCGGGAGCTTCTCCGGAAGTCAGTTTTTCAATCTGCAGGGTTCCCGCCTGGCCGGCCACAGTAACATGCCGTTCCTGAGCGGATATAATCTTGCAGGTTGCCGGCGCAATGAAAAAGGTTTTGGCCACATCAGCCGCTGCTACCTGAGGATATGAAACAGTAAACCTGGAGCCCGCAACAAACGACTCTTGTAGTGCGGCAACTGCCGCAAGCAAAGCAGCGTCAGCCCCGATTAGTTTTACTTCAGCTGTTGTACCGGTTTCAGCCTTGGTAGCCACACAATAGCCGGCCGGGATATTACCAGTTGATACTTTAGTCAGTTTCTCTTCTGACACATCCCAATAAAGCCAATCGCCCACCGCAAAAGCAGCATTATTTACGGCCGCAAGCTCAAAAACACCTTCCAGGTGGACAGAGCCGGCAGCTCCGTTGGCAATAGCCTCACCCGCAATGCCTATGCAATTGGTTAAAGATATTACGGCACCGTATACAATATCGGCACCGCTGCTGTTCACATAGTCAATTGTTTTGCCATTCTGTACAAACATATGATTATTCCTCCAATCTATATAATTAGGCTGCAGCCTTGCCCGGGTTCTTGTAAAGTCCCCTGAAATCGAGCACGGTTACACCGTAATCAATGTAAATCCTCCACTTGATCCCCAAGAAGTCAAACCCCACCTGGCTCTCAAGTTTTGGCATGTCACTGCCATTCAGGTATGTAACCTCAATGGTGTCAATGTCGCCCGGATTTGCAGCCATGTACCAGGCATAACCATTGGTCGGATCAATTTCTGCATCGACAACCAGGTCCAGCGAATTCCTGAAGACATTAACTACTCCAGAATTTGCTCCCCCTGGATCCGCAATAGACCATAAGAAAGTCTGGGCCTCGGTCTCCAGGTCAGCTGGGGTCAATAAGAATCTGGGCGGTATATTCAGGAGTTCTTTTGCCCTAAGGTTCTTTTGTTTCCGCATGGCGGCCCGGCCAGCACTAACAGTAGCTTTGGCAATATAATCACCGGCTGAGGCCAGATTCTTATGGTCGGTGTGGAATAAAGCCTTGTTATCATAAATGGTCACATTATCATTGAGCTGCTTATAAACAAGCTTATTAATACCTCTGGCTGCAGCTCTGACATAAGCGGCCGGAATCTTGGCCAACATTCCCAGATCATCATTGATCATAGCCTGGCGGGTAAATCCCCAGCTGCGGCCGAAGGTTGCCAGAGTCCGGGCAACTCCCTGATCAGACATTTCATCAAACTTGAACTCTCCGGACTGGGTCATTGCCAAAAGTTCGCCAGCCTCAGATATCTGGTAAGCTTTTGTCGGCTTAAAATCCTGATTACTCCCGCGGCCGGTCCAAATCTGATAAGTGGTAGTGGCCGCCTTATAAGCGATAGCCATCGACTTATTAACTGAACTGTCCAAAATTCCAGAAAACTGGCTATCCGGAGACAAGGCTTCCCGGAACAAAGCCTCATCATCCAACCGATGGGCCTTGGCCATACCTTTACGTTCTACACATTCTACCGCCAGATCACGAAGCCTCATTCCAGATAATTCTCTGGCGCCCTCTGCTAACTTCTCAGGTGCATTGCCACCGCGTAAAAGGATGGCATCGGAAGCAGCTGCTCGGAACTTGTCCGCTTCATCCTTATCGGTACGTACTCCTGGGATCCCGGTGGAAGTGGGTTTCATTCTGGTTTTTACGACTTCCAGCACTGTAGCGCGTGCCTGATCCAGGGTCTGGCCCTCTGCAATAAACTTCTGAGGATCTACTTCAAAATCCCTGCACATTGCTGTTATATCGCTGACACGCTGCCGTTCAATCTGAACAGCTCTTTCAGTATCAGTCTGGGACTGGGCGGATCTTTCCTCTTCTGCTATCTCAGCTTTAAGGGTGTCAATGGCACGCTGGAGACCATCAAACTCCGACTGTTCGTCTGCAGTCAATCCCCGCCCGGCGGTCTTTGCCAGGCTTACAATTTCTTGCTGTCTCAGTATTTTCTTTTTCAGTTCGTCTTTTTTATTCACGCTATTCTCCTCCTATAAAAAATTTTTATTAACTTGAAGCTGCCTTTCAATCAAAGCCATTGAATGGCGGCCAGCTCCCGCGTTTCGAGAACTTTCAGGCTTTTCCGCTCCTCTTCCAACACCTACGCTGTCGTCAGCTGGCACTGAAACAATTGAAATCTCCATCGGCGCCCACCTGACTGCCACATCCGCTGGTCCTATAAAGCGACCGTTGCTTGAAACTTTGCCGGGCATGACTTCTTCCCAGACATCCACCCGGTACCCGACGGAGACTCCCTTCAATGTGCCGCTTTGCACCTTCTGAAATATAAGGTCTGCATCCGGATCCGTATCAAAAACGATATCCGCATAAGTCCGTTTTTCATCTGCCGCCAGTCTGGCATTCTCTATCCGGCCGATAACCCGGTCACGGTTATGGTTGAATAGTGAGACGCCAATCTCATTAAGGCGGTTAAGATCTACGCTGCCCTCATCATGCTGCAGAATCTCTTGTCCATACCATCGAGTTACCGGCTGTTCCGAGGAAAAAGAAACGGTGACCCGCCTTTCATCAGCGTTCACCGCTCGGATTTCATAACTAACCATCCTCCTCGGTTGCATTCCCAATTTGGGTTTGTCCCTTGCCATTTTTACCACCTCCTGAAATATCTAGTCCTAACTCTTTGGCCAGTTTCATTTCCTTGGCGCGCTGCTGGAGAATATCCCGCCAATCTTCTCCCCTTTGAGCACAAATACTGGCCAGCGTATCCTGGCCAGAATTAAGGGCTTTATCGTTGGCGCTTACTTCCTTAAGCGGATCTATCCAGCTCCACCCAGGCGGGATCCAGGTATGCTTCAGATACCGGCGCTTGTCCTGCCAGAATCCAGGTATCTTCAAATGTCCGGAAAGCACAGCCGATATTATAAACTCGGTATACACCTCTCTGCAAAAGTGCTCGATAAGAAATTCCTGCCAGATCTTATATGTCCGCTGATCCTCAAGGAGCCCCTGCCGGGCACTGGAGTAATTAACCTGGGACATATCCCTGGATACAGCTTCATAAGATAGACCCTGGCCGGATCCGGCCAGCCGCTGCTGTGTAGATATAAATTCCCGGGCACTGCTTGCTTGACCGGAAGGGGTTACAGCTGCGATATCTTCCCCAGGCAAGAGCTCCTGAATCATCCCGGGAGATAACGTTTTCTGCTGGTACCCACTTTGGCTGTCGGTTGTGCCACTGTTGACTCCCCGACCTAAGGAGCTGCTGCTCGGGGCTAACTTTTTAATGAACACTGATAAGCAGGCCAGGATTCTTTCCTTGACGGACACGGCTTCAACATACTCGTTTATATCCCTTACCCTGGGCAGTGTTTTAGCCAGCGGTGACATTTCCCGGATCTGAGTCGGCCTGGTTTTTTTCCAAAGAAAAATAACCCGTTTCTCCTCTACCCTCTCAGACTTCCCATCCCAAAAACCATCCGGAGTATATTTCTTGAACCAGTAAGCCAGCGGCTTGTTGTTTTCATCAAGTTCAATACCGCCATAGACCCGGTTCCTGCCTAAACCTGGCAGGTAATTGATTGAAGTATCCAACTCATCAACTTCCCTGGCTTGCAGGCTTAAAGGAACGGTGCCGGAATTGGTGTAGGCTTTAATAAAAAAAATACCGCCGTCCACTTCCAGCCGGCGGATTGCCATGGCCTGCATCTCCTGAAAAGATTGCTGACCAGTTACATCACAATTTCTTGCCCGGCACCATTCATTCCAGGCCTCTTCGATCTGCTGGTTTAAGGTATCATCCTCTTCTTTTCCATCAGATTTTGGAACTTTTGCCTGGACTCTAATACCGGTACCTACCACATTCCGCTCCAGCGGCCCGATAATTGCCTCAGCCACATCACTGTTACGTTCCAGGTCCCGAGCCCGGGCCCGGATAATATCCCGCTGCGGGTTGTCAGTCCGCTCGGCCGTAGCGTTTACCGGGGTCCATCCGGAATTCAACCGGCCTGTATTTCCGGCATCATAGCTTTTTTGATATGCTTGGCGCCAGGCTCCCCGGCGGTATCCCCACGACGGACTTATAAAGCCTATACATTTGTCTATCCAGTTCAAGGCGCATCACCTCCTATCGAAGACGGCTACCGTTGTCGAGTAGCCGTTCTGTGAAGCCAGAGCAGATTCGAGTCTTGTTCTCTCTTGGAAAAGGACTGACAGGTCAGCTCTGCGAAGGCTCCGAGTCCCAATTCGGTACTCCTGAGCTCCAGACAAAATAGCTGATATGGCAGTATTAATCTGGTCCAGCTGCTCTTGAATTGTCATCGTATCCACCCGCCTTTATTCGACAGCCATGAGCTGCCTGTTTTGATGAAATCATTATTAACAGAGGGTTTGATATCTGCTTTTGGTGTTTCCTCTGAAGTATTTAGCCCTAGATACCTGACATGAAGTAAATCTGCAGCCAGAGCAGCATATACTTCTGCATCCAGGTAATGATTTGAAGCATGCGATGATCTAGGCTTCCAAACCTCTACTTCGCGTCCGCCTTTTTTTTCTATAACCTTCTCTTCTGCACAAATCTGCTCTGCATATTCTCTGTCACATCCATTAAAAACCATCCATGATCCATTTCCATTAGGGCGATTCAATCTACCTGCAATCATATCTTTGTACTGGGCACCATCAAGCACATATAACCTCATGCCATGCGCACTACTATCTACCCTGTCAATCATGCTCATCTTGTATCTGGACAACAGCGGGCTCGATGATCCCTTTACCGGTATCGCCCATTCTTGATTCATTGCAATAAAATCATAAACTTCATCGGTTCGGTCTCCGGAATCAACTGCGCACAAGTTCACTTGAAAAGGCTGTCCTTTAGTGTTCACATACGGCAGGTTCATAATATATTCAACTTCATCCCAGCTTTCAGCTATACCATGAGCTATATTCCAGCTAGTCATTGATGTCCCCCATGCACGAATGGTCCATACAAAATAGTTTTTTTGAACATCCACTCCGCCTGTAATCAAAACTGTCTCATCCGGTACAATCCCCTCGTTATAATCACATTGACGTTCCAAGACTTTATCAGAGTTCATTTTAACTTCAGTATTTTCCCATGGTTCAGCCAACCAAGAGTTTACGAAATTCATAAGTAATTCTGGATAGTCCTTTGATTTTAAGAATTCATATGCTACATCCCCGAATCTTATCCAAGGTGAATATATCGCATTAATATGAAAGGCTGTCTTTCGAGTACCTGTTCTTTTTTCCGATATCCATTTACCGGATTTCAGCATTATAGGTTTGTGACCATCGGTAATAATTCCCTGACATTCTTCACATTCATAATAAGCAGTGGCCTGAGCTGTATCTGGTTCCTTTGCTGTTTCCGGCCACTTGATCTGTTTAAAGCGAAACGTCTGATAATGACCGCAATGAGGGCAGGGAACATAATAACGACGCTGATCATCTGCGTTCTCCCATTCCTGCCATATTGGCCCATACTTTCTGGTAGGGGTAGAGGTCTGGAAGATCTTTTTATTATGGGCAAAAGTCTTGGTTCTTTCCTTGGCAAGGCTCCGCGGGTCTGCTTCTTTTCCGGAATTAGTTGGGTACTTGTCGACCTCATCCATCAGCAGATACCTGATTGGCCTCGAAGCCAAAGAGGCTGGTGAATTTGCACCGGATAAAACCACATACATTCCATCGAACTGCAGCTCTAATATTTTGCTGTCCTGTTCCTGGTACCGCTCCCGCAATACCGGGCAAATATTTACCATGGGCTGCACCCGGTTCTTGGAAGTAAACTCAGCCAGGTCTAGAGTAGGGTAGACAATCAATCCCGGGCTCGGATCCTGGGCGATGATATAACCAAGAATATTATTTAAAGTCTCAGTCCCACCTACCTGGGTAGACTTAACAAATATTTCTTCCTCGATGTCGGGATCATTCCATGCATCCATAATGCCTTTCAAGTAAGGGGTTCTCAGTGTGCTCCATGGCCCTGGTTCCGCTGAAGTTTTAGCATCAAGAATTCGATATTTGTCAGCCCATTCTGCTACAGTCAGGTTTTCAGGCGGTTTGAAAATTCTTAGAGCTCTTTTAACCCAGTCAGGCTGATTATGCGTTGCTCGTTTTTTTCTTGGCCGGGGCTTGGTAGGTTCCGTCGATGCTAATTTGTTCGAGGGCATTTATAGTCAACTCCTGCACCATCTTTTCAATTCTCCTGGCCGTTATGGATTCAACGAACGGAGAAACTTCAACTGCTATTCTGCGACTATAGCCCAGCATTGATCTTTTCAAGACAACAAAAAGTCGCTGGAGTTCAGCGGTAATTTCATCTTTATTAATATATTCCCCCCGGGCTATTGCATTTTTTAACTCGGCTTCTTCTGCCTTCAGCTTCTTGAGCTCCGCTTCCCATTTAAGCTTTTTTACTACATCACTTTCCTCAGGAGCGTATTTTTCTTTGAAATATTTCTGAACACATAGCGGAATATTAAATTTCCCGGTTTCCTCTTTTTGAAACACCAAACCCTCATTGGCTATCTGGTTCACCCTGCGTTCAGATAATCCCAATATTTCGGCAAGGAACTTAGCATTTTCCTGCAAAATTATACCCCCCTGTCGTATACTGTTTTAGCGGGAAGACCCCGAAAATATTTTTTTACTAGGGAAATTCGCGGGATTCAGCCGACCCGCAAGCCCCCCACGGGGTAGGAAGGACCCGTGATGATGGTCGAAAACATAGAATTGGCGCTAGTTTTTTCGAACGAACCATTTTTTACCTCCCCTAAATGAGTTATCTACTATGTATAATGTGTGTAACTCAATAGATGCTTTGGAAAGCCCATTATCATTAAGGTTTGAAAGATTTCGAAAAAACGAGTTACACAACCCAAAATTTTTGTGTAACTCAATGCTGCTTAGTAGATATGAAAATCATCCATTTCTCTATTTATTTCTTCCTGCTCAATTCCAATATACCTGAGCGTTATTGCTGGATGACTGTGGTTAAATATTTTTTGCAACATAACCACATTTTTTGTTTTTAGATAGAAGTGATACCCAAAGGTTTTCCTAAGGGTGTGAGTGCCAATGCTATCTATATGGAATTCGTCTGCCGCTTTTTGAAGTATTTTATATGCCATAGAACGGCTTATAGGTCGATTATGCCCTTGGCGGCTTTTGAATAAATAATCGTCTGGGTTTTTATCTTGGCAATAGATGGACAATTCTTTTCTTAATAATCGAGTAAATTTAACCTCACGCCTTTTTCCTGTTTTTTGTTCCCTGATGATCATGCTTTTCCTGCCCTTAACCTCTGATACTCTACGCTGTAAGATGTCAGAAATCCGCAGGCCTGTATTAGTTCCTGTCAGGAACATAATATAATCCCGATCGCTTTGACCATGAAGATAATTAGCTATATCCTTCACTAAATATGGATCTCTGATCGGCTGAACAAAATTCATCAGTTTTTCACCCCAATAAAAAAGCCCCTAAATAGGGGGCCATTTGTCCAATTCACTATATAGAAAACGACAAAACTAAATGGTTAAATAAAATAAGAGCCCCGGTTACCCGGAGCCCTTTGCGCTCAACTCTCATAATAAATTATATCAGGGATTTTCGAACATTTGGTCCGTATTTAGTCCGGAAATAGTCCGGTTTTAGTCCGGAAATAGTCCAGAGAATTTAAACAGGCTCACTATATGGAACAGATTCAAACAACTTACCTTTCCATTCTTCCGGTAAGTCATCTTCCGGTACTGGGATGCATAGCAATTTAGCGGCTTTCAAAACTACTTTTTTCTGAAATTCAAAGTACGAACTTCTGGACATTTGCAGGTTGAGGTAGGCTTCCTTTTCGCCTCTTTCATATTCATATCTAAGTTTATATAACTGATGCTCCTCAGTATTAAAAGCCTTAATAGTGTTCTCAAGTTTTTTGAACCAAATTTCTTTGCGTTCGATTTTCTCTTCCAGGGTCTCTTCTTTTATGACTGCCGATTCTGTTGGGGAGGATACGGAATTAAGCTGGGTTACCACCGGTTTGTATTTTGCTGTGATGCTTGGCCCGGCCAACTGATCCAGGCGTAGCTGCAGTTTGAGATTCTCTATTTCATAAGGCAGATTTTTGAATGACTTTAATAGCCGTTCGGTCCTTCGGTACCAATTGGGCTTTGTATAAGTTTCCGTTGGTTTGTTCACTTCTTTAAAGGTCCCATTTGCGTGGTATATTCTCACCAATTCCCCTCCCCTCGGTATTTTTTGTTCAAGCTACAATAATTTCAAGTCTAGGTGGCTTCCTCTTTCTTTAATTTTTCTCCGCAAAACGGGCAGTAAGAAGGAATCATATTGAGTGTCTTAGTTCTTGTGCGCTGGCGGCCAAATTTTCCTATTACCATATATTCAACATGTATAGGCTGAGCCAAAACAGTTCCCTGGACAGTGCCTTCCAATATAATGGACTTGTTAGCGAATCCGACAGAATTAATGCCGGGCAATTTAAGGGAATATTTCTCTTTAACTCTATCCTCTATTTCCTTCATGCAATTACACATCGCCTATCCCTCCTTCTGTTACGTCGCAGCCCTGGAATGTGCAGTAAAAAATCTTCGTGACCAAAATAAGGTATAATAATGTCTAACATATATTAGAAGGTGATCAACATGCCGTGCGTTGCTGAATTCGGCATTATAGACAATTTTGAAGAAAACAAAGATTACTCCATTTATGAGCCCGAGCAGTATAACTGTATTGCCATAAATGACGATTATATTACTGATTGGTGGAACAACTTAGGGTTACTAAAGACATATTTTCATTGTTTTAATCGACCAAATTTTTCACTTGCAAGACATGGTGTTACACTGATTCCTCCTCAGTCGTTGGAGCAATTACTTGAGATTGTATCCTCTGATAAGCGTTCTAAATCATCTGAGGAGCTAATCGATTTAATGATATTGTTGCAAAAAGCGAAATCTGATAACAAATATGTCATTCACTACGGGATATGAAACTACAGTTTCGTATTGCGCATAATAAACAGACTACGCATTATCGCCGTTGACACCCGGTGCAAACGAACGGTTCTATAATGTCTCCATCGGCCTCCGCTTGCATGTAAGCAACTAAAGACCATGAATCAACAGCAATCATATTTACGCAAACTGAGCATCTAATAAAACCACTTATTTTCATCGCCCCCTATTTCTTTTTAACAGACTCCGCACTAAATATCCAAGCGCTTGGTTATTTTTTCAGCTACCTTTTCACAGAAATCATCCACTGAAATTTCCGTACCTTTTTGGGCGGGTCTTTTTTTAATTGATTGGCCGATCAACATTCCCAGGGCAAATATAGCGATGCATATAAAATGCTCCAATAACCTCACCTCCTTTAAAAGCCTCAGCTAAAATCCTTGGGCGGGACATATATCTCGTACTGCTGCTCTGGTGGCCTGGTGGTATTAATGGTTTTCACAGGTGGACTTGCCCGTTCCTTCAGATGCTGCTGATAGTGAAGCCATTTCTCTCCATCATTGCCGAATAACTTATAGCCCTTTTCTCGGCCAATAAAATTCACCAACCCCCACGGATAACTGCAGAGCTTATAGGTTTTGTCATGATACATAGTAGCGTAGTGATCCATGCAAGTAATGAAATAATCAGGGGTCTTTATAACTTTGTCCAGTGCTTTGGATATTTCAGGGGTGAGTTCTTGGTGGCGAATAATATTTAAAGAATACCAATGTTCAAAAAGCCTGTTTTTAATATTGTCTTTAATATTTTCTTTAAGCTGTATTTCTTGGAGGTCTAATTGCTCCTCTCCCCTGGGGAGTAACTGATCCCCTGTAGAGAGGTCCATTTGCTCCTCTGGAGTGGGGTGTATTTGCTCCTCTGGTGTAGTTGCCCCTCTGGTGCAAATAATCCACTCCGAATAATCTTTATTAAGGCCAATTTCCCTGGAATCTGTTTTGGTTGGCTTTTTATACTCAATTAGAACTTTCCCACTAATTAATTTATTTGTTTCTTTACGAGCATGGCGTTCCGGTAAGCCGGTAGCCTCTGAAATAAAGGATATAGACATTTCAGCACTTTTACGGTTAAAACCATAGGTATATCTGAGCACAGCGAATATTATTCGGAACTGGCTACCATTAAACTTTGCCTTAGCCACCTGATCCATTATTTCATTGGCTATTCGAGTGTATCCATTTTCTAGTTGTGCCACCACTCCGCAGTATTCCCCCTCTGGCTATGCTTCTTATACCCGGGCCGACATTTGACTGATAAGTTCCAGGGTCGCGTGAGAGTATTTTTCATGCTTTTCTGGATCGGTTTCCTTTATCTCGGCCAGGGAGGTCAGAAGATCATTGAACCCGCTGACCAGATTATTGAAATAAACAGAGTATTTAAGAGCGGCGGCGCTTTTTTTGTCCTTCCGGAGATCCGCCAATTCTTTTTCCACTTCTTCGGGGATCTTCTCCACGACCGGAGCGGCCGGGACATCAATAGGTTTTTCATTAAGTTGCCGGTTGAGTTCGGCTATCTCATCATTAGCACTGGCCAACTGGGCATCGGCCTCCTCAAGTTCGCTTTTCAGTCGATCAATTTCCTCTGTATCACCCTTTTCTTGTGCTTCCTTAAGCTGTTGTTCTTTTTCATCTATAGATGTCTGCAGGTTTTTGAGATCTTGTTCTGCCTTCTCCTGAGCATTTTTAAGGTCACCCTTAAGCTTTTGAGCCTCGGCGGTTTTGTCAGCTAATTCCTTTTCCGCCTGTTCTTTTTGTTTTAAAGCCTGATCCCGCTCCTTGATTACTTTCTGAAGCTCCCGGGTTGAAAGTTTTTCAATATCATTTTTTTGGACAAATTCTTCCCTCTCCTCACCAGGTATAGCGAGAAGGGCAACAGCTTGTGTATAGCTCAATTTTCCAAGCGCTTGGGACTTTGCGCCGGTTTCTCCAAAGAGAGCGATTTGATCAGCGCCGTATTCTTCGAAAATCCTCATAAGGTTATTGGCGGTACTCTGAGAATAATCAATTGATGCTTCCAGCCATTTACCCCATTCCCCATGAGGCATGAGTTCCTTTGCTTCACATAAGCGTCGGCCGATCTCGATGCTGTTATTCAGCAAAATAAATTTGGTCTGGTCTTTAATATTATTGATTTCCGCAGCAATTAAGGCGGGTGTTCGCTGTATTGCAAGTGCTGTACTCATATAAATTCCCCTTTCCCCGGCTTAAGCCGATACTCTTACTCTTGGTCTTTGCTTTTTCTTCTCCAATATGTTCTTTTTAAAGGCAGCAAGAAATTGCTCAACCTTTTTGTTCGGGGCACAATTGCGAAGGCCCCGGACCTGAACAATATAATCATTCCGGAGTTCCACTGTAAAATATGGCTGGTCCGGTGCTGACATTTTCCTAATTACCAGAAGTACATTTTCCCCGCGGGTATACCGATCGGCATAAGTTCCAACACAATGATGAAGGGCCTTTCCTTCATCAATCAATTCATTTGTGCTCCTGGCCGGCCGGCACATTAATTCCTCATGCTCGAAATAGTATTTTTCCGTTAATTTCTTAACCCTCTCGGCCAATGCTTTATTAAGTTTTATATTTGACTTATGCTTTATCTGCTCAATGGTGTTTTGGTGGGCGGTATATAGATCCCGCGGGAATAGGGTGCTTTCATCGGTTAGGTCTAGTCCTAGTTTTATGCAGTCGCCAAGGTAATCTCTCCACGTCTGTAAGGCCGAAATTGGGCTATTAATATGCTTATTGGACGCCTGTTTTTTAAGGTAATTATGAGCCTTACGAATCGTTGTGAATTCAAGAGCGGATTTAAACATTTCCTCATAGAAACTACTTGAGAAGTAACCGGCATTATGAATTTCTGCCATTTCAATAATCGATAAATCGCTTTTTTGCTTTTTGCAGCTTCTCATAAAATCAAGCAGGCGAAAAGAAATAGTAATATTATGAGATCTAATCTCTTTAATCTCTTGCTTGCTGAGTTTTAAAACCTTCAAAGGTGATTTACCTTTCCAATTTACCGTGTGGTAGGTGGCATATCCTTCCAGCTTTTCCCTGACCAACTTATCAAATCCCATTTTGGTCATGTATTCGATACAGGGATATTTGCTATATAGGTCAAAAAACTGCACCATATCGCCTTCATAATACGATTCCCAAGTGGAATATTGATAAGACGTGCCGGCTATGGCTTCTTTAATACTATCACGCGAGTATCCCACATAAATAAGTGCTGTTGAATATGGGCTATACCTGTATTCCTCAAATTCCCTAATAAATAATTCCTTATATAGCGGAAACACTTTGCTTCTTTTTACCCAAATAAATTCCCTTTCGAATCCTTCTTCCGTTTGATGGTAGACGCAATCAGCTTTCAACATTACACAGTTCCCTATTTCAAAAACATATAAGGTTTCCATGCGATATTGGGTTTCGATGTTTTTATAATCATCCCTGTAATCCCGAATTACCTGGATTCCACGTGCCACTACAGCATCTGGATTTTTAACCGATTTTTCATACCATACGCAATATGCTGAATCTATCATGTATCTCCGGCTCCGGCCGCTGGCCTTCACCCGGCATGTGCTGCCGCAATTGGGGCATTGCATTGTGGGTACGGATTTTGATTTATACCTAGGCTGGTCAAATTTCAATACATTGACTAGCAGTGTTGGATCAGATATAGGTTTGGGAGAGGAGTTTTTCGGAATTAAAAACTCTGTATTGCAATGCGTGCAGTATCCATAGCGCCGATGTCCATCCCGCCTTGTAAAAATATAGCGGCTATATAAGAAAACATCTTCCCTAATATACTCCACCAGTTCAGCGCTGATCGTGGGATTAAAATGATCCAGATATTCTTGGATTTCAGTATCTGTAGTTTTTTTCATATCTTTACCCCCCGATTTATAAAAGTAAGTCCTCAAGACAGACGTTAAAGGATGCAGGTTTTGCCTCCGGTACCGGTGCAGGGTTGGAGGTTGCGGCTGGAGCCGGAGAGACCGGGGAGCTAATGCCGAAGTATTTAAATACTATTTGAAACCCCTCCTGGGGCGGAATGTACGCATAGTTTTTCCCTTTCCGTCTTTGCCTGGCAACTTTTTCGAGCTCATTAAAACTTTTCGCAATGGTTTTATCCGGTTGTAGAATCTTCTCGGCAACTGCCGGACTGGTTTTTAGATGCTCTAACAGGTATTCCCCAATTACCTGGATATACTTATCGTCTTTGTTCTTCTTGATTTCATCTTGTATTTTTTTAATTGCCTTATTAAGCACAGGTATTCCCTCCTTTTTCTTTCTGCCATAAAATTGGGTCCATAAACATTCCCAGCACATTCTCAACTTCTTCATCTGGAAGATACCCAAAGCACCAGGACAAAACTTTTACGATTTCATCCTTGCGGGAATAGTACGTGTTTTTATCGATACACAGCCTGCTGCACGTATCCTGCCAGCTAAGTTTCTGGAAATATATCATGTCCACTGTTTGTTTTTGTTCCTGAGACAGCATGGTGTCAGTAGATACCTCAACGATTTCTTTGAGTGCTTCAAGGTTTTTGATCTTGCGATCAAGCTTTAGGATTGCATCGCCTTCGATTCTGGCCAGGGCTGCAGTTTCCACCGGGGAGGAAACGGAATAATTGGTACCTTCACGCAATTCATATACCGGCGTTATCCGTGGTTCAAGTTCCTGCCGCAGATATTCAACCTGCTGCATGAGAGCCATTACCCTGATCGGAAAGCTTTTGTATGTATACAGCAGTTTTTCCGTAGCTCGATACCAATCGTTTTTCTTTTTTGCCATTTCCCTTATTCCCTCCCCTGCTTTAAATTAATTGGCTTTTCTTTGGCCGTAAAATTGTATATATTTACATTGCCCCTTCCCTTGTTTATCGGGGTCGGTACACTGTTTAAATTTAATTTGCTTTTCGGACATCTCCAGCCCAAACCGCCAGCAGTATGCAACCGGGTATGGCTGGGGAGGCTTAATATTTCTACCCGCCATATCCCCGAGCCTCCAGTTCTCCAGGATCAGCCTCTTTCCATCCCAGGCAGCCTTTTCCCTCATCTTTTAGCCGGCATTTACCATCGTGCCGGCAGCAGGGTTCATTTATCTGGTAACGTTTTTTTAAGCGCTCCTTGAAGTTTCCAGGCTGTGCCTCTATGGCCCAAAAACGGCACGTTCCACAGCGTCTTTCTATTTCCGTTGCTATTGTTGACATCAGGCCACCTTCTTCCGCTGGGCTTCGTATTCAGCCCTGGTAGCCAATTCAAAATCGACAACCCACACGAGTTCGTGTGGTTTCCAAAATCCGTATATACGCTTAAATATCTTTTTATATGCCCTAACGTTGGGATATCCTTCCCTTCGGGCATCTTCTGGTGTTATTTGCCATAAGAATTCTTGATGCAGCCCAGTAATTCTAAGATAGGCAAAAGGCTCTTCGCCCTTCTTGAAACTCGTTCTGGCCTGGTATATCTTCCCGACAGTCCAGCGCTTTTTCCCGGTGCGCCGGGTTTGAGTCTTTTTCTTACGCTGGATCAGCGGAACATGTTCGGGTTTAAATAACATTTATTACCCTCCCTTAATCCAAAATTACAACCTCCACGTTCTTGCGGCCCCACTGGATAGCCTCATCATTGGTGCCCATGAAAATATCAAGCTTATTTCCCTGGATTGCTGATCCGGTATCCTCCACCACCCCGGGCCCATAGCCTGGGATATATATCTTGGTTCCGGCCGGCAGGACTTGGGGATCGGCTGCCACAGTACCCATCCGCGGCCAGGTTCCGGAAGCCGTTTTACAGCCTGTCCAGGTATAGGCCGTAACTTCAAAGATTACCGGCTGGCTTCTTTTAGTGGGGTTATCTCCTGCGGTACGATCAAGACTTCCCCGGGAAGGAGATACTCCCCCAAGTGGTTTGCCTGTCCGATCTCGTATATTACCTTCCGTGGGTCCTCATTTGGGCAATATGATTCGGCTATTGACCAAAGAGTATCGCCTTGATTGACTGTTATGGTTGTGAGCTCAGTGGTCGTCTTGTCCGTAAGTCTGAAATAGAAAGTGAAAACTAAAATAATGATTCCGAAGATAAGCAAGACTAAACCTGCAGGTTTATGTTTTGGTTTAGGCTTCTGCTGCTCCACCCACTGTTCGAGATGGTGGGCCTGGCTGCCCACCGGATATGAAAAACCTATTGCCCTTCTTCCCATCCCAACAACTCCTCTTTCCCCTCTTCCAGATCCAAATTATGACTAGATGCTTTCTAACTCTTTTGTAAAACTCTTATAAATATGGATTGCCTCATCTATGTCTCGGGCAAACCATATATTATCTTGTAGGGATACGGACAGTTGCCTCATTGCAGTTTTCCGGGCTTCTAATTCTGCTGCGCCTTTATCGATAAAAGCATGAATTGGACTATTCTCCCGGATATTATCATAGGTATTGTACCGATTGCTGGAATCAGTTCCTTGGGTGAAGTCCCGGACTTTATTCTCATGAACCTCACGCTGCTCCTGCAAAGCCTCAATCTGGACATCAATAACTTTAATAGCCTCAACCTCAGCAGTAATACCAAAATGTTCATATGCTTCTGCCATTAAAGTCTTCTTATTGGTTGCCAGTTCCTTATCTAATTTTGAAGAAGCACTATTTATTTTCTGCCGGAACATATTTATAAACTGTTCAATGCGTCTAAAATCAAGCCCCCGGTCGTTTCTTATAATTTTGATTGTAGATTCTCCCATTCTGATAACCTCCTTCTACCAATTTACAGTCCTTTCGCCGTCCCACTCAATCGTGGGTGATATAACATCTTCCACCCGATAAGACTCATATTCCCAAAACACCAAATGAGTTTTCTTTGGGTCCAGGAAATCCTCGGCGGTAATTTCACCGGTTATCAATTCAAGCTTTAAGATAACTAAATCATCTAAAGTGCAATCATAATCAAGATCCCGAGCATACTCTTCAAGATATTTTTCAGCAGCAGCCTTATCCTCACAAAATTCATTTTCATTGTCTTGGTTATTGATGATCAGGAATTTCATAGCCTCTTCCCGTTCATGCGCTATCCTGGCTTTTTCAGTACATTCAGCACAAACATACCGGGATGGAATAGAAGATAATGAGCCATCCATAAACCTGTACCGCTCATGGTATGTTAAATTACTGGTTGATCCACATTCGCAAACTACTTCTATTCCCGGTTCTACGTCCTTCATGGTCGCAGGTTTACCCCAGGAATACTTAGGATTCTTAACACATTCACATATCTGGTCATTAGGATAGACATTCTTGCAATCCGAACAATATTTCACTTAATTTCCTCCTTTACTTAGGGAAGTGCGGCCGCAATAGTCCCGTCCTTCCAAATATCATCTATTTCCTTGGCTAGTTCACCGGTTTCGGTGAGTTTATCAATCACTTCCCGGTCAATGTATACCGGAGCATGTCCAGGTGTTATGAAAACAATGTAATCGTTATCAAAATTACTAATATAGTCGATTAGGTCTTCTTTGGTTCTAATGACATCGCATACTCGGTTGGTATCCAAAATCATGCCTCCTTTGGTCCGGTGGCCATAATGCGCAGTTTCCTGCTGAAGTTCATCTATAATTCCTAATAGATT
Organism: Syntrophomonas sp.; assembly: GCA_036677685.1. Lineage (GTDB taxonomy): Bacteria > Bacillota > Syntrophomonadia > Syntrophomonadales > Syntrophomonadaceae > JAQUBU01. The sequence continues at coordinate 119,302 of JAVBWA010000012.1, forward strand.
GTCAATTGATCGGTCGATTCGGTTCATTGCTACCTCCCAAAAAGGAGTTTCCAGGGGAACTTGTCCCCCGGTTATATAAATGAATTGGGGGGAAATCTTATTAATGGGGCAGGCCGGATTCGAACCGGCGTCCTCAGGGCCATGTTTTACCGGTGCGCACCCCTGCGCGTCAACCGCTGCGCCACCGCCCCAAAGGTGATTTTTGCTAAATGGCTGCCGGGCCGGCCAACACTTCAGCGCCGGCAGCCTAGATACTGGTTAACTATGTTGTCTAATCGGGTAACTTGTAATCTCCAAAAGCGGCGCCTTGATGGCAGCGATCCTTCACGTCTTTTACGATCAGGTCAATAAGGAGATTGAATTCCTGCGCTGGTGGGGCGGTTGTAAATCTTTTGCGGATATACTCAAGTTCTCCGTAGGATAGTGCCTGCAGTTTGATGCGCAGTTCAAGGCTTCCAGCATTATAAAAGATTGCATATGGGTCAAAATCCAGATCCCGAGGGGGTTGTTCTTTTATAAATTGTTCCCTTTTATCTCGGCACTTCTGGCTAAAGTGGAGACCGCCACACCAGGGACATATTAAATCCGGGTACCGCTCACGCAGCAGATCCATTTCCTCGTAGCCTTTGTTTATGAAAATGACTATTGCATTAAGAAGGTGATCAATAGTTTCTCTGTCAGGGGCTTCAAGATCGGCGCGTAGCCGGGTCTTGAACTCTTCTGTGGTATCCTTATAATCAATGTTTTCAGGCATTCTCTCTCTCCTCTCTTGCTCTTAATCAAGAGGGTATGTTACTATATAAGTGCAAATAATTATCTAGCTGCCTTGATGGCGGCTTTTTCTTTTTCTATAGTTTCAGTGAGTAATTTAACCAACTCGATTTTGTATTGGTTTTCCCAGGCTATCAGCATGGTTATTTCGGCTCTGATGCTTTCAATGATTTCTTTTGCCGCTGATGTAATCGCCAGTCGATCATCTCCAGATAGATCTTCAGGACGTAACTTGTCGATCAGCCGCCATCCCAGTCCTTCCATAGCCCGGTCTGCTTCGTGGTCCTCTTTCATAGCCCTCTGTATTACATTCTGTGGGTGCATGTCCCCTTCTATCGGTAAAAATAATTCATATCCGGTTTCTTGATATGCAATCGCCAATCCGCCGATGGGGTGAAGCTGTGCTACATTTCTATGGGCATCTGTTGGGATTCTCCGTTTACCGGCCGTCGCTGCATAGATAGCATCAACCGAATAATTTATCTCCTGGGCAAGTGCCTTGGGAGCTATATTACTCATTTCAAGAGCTTTACTAAGCATATTGCCAACAATCTGTTCTGCTACTGACATTTCTCTCACCTCCTTTTTGTCAAAATTTACTGGTTTAATCCGACATGAGCTGCAGTTTACAATTGACTCAGCTTCTGGGATTACTCTGAATGGTAGTTTGAGCTTCTTCAGCCCAAATACGGTCCAGTTCTTTGAAAAATATCTTCCAAACCGATTTCCAGACCCCTGGGGCGAAGGTTTGCTCTTTATTAGATTCAGTCGGAGGAGTAGTCGTTTCTGATGACATTTTTAGGCCTCCTTTAATTAGGATATGTCTCAGGTAGAATCCGTTTTGTTTATCTCTCCCAGATTGAGGAGATACTCTTAGGAGTCGGTACCGGTGGGTATTAATGTTTTAGACGTTTTGTCTAATTGTTTGCCAAAAAAAAGTTCTTCTATGCTTTTTCCCAAAAGGACGGATACTTGCCGCGCATTATCTATAAGAGGGTCGCGACTACCATCCTCCCATTTATAATAAATACCAGGTGAAACATTAAGCTTACTTGCTATATCAATAACTGTATAACCTTTTTCCAAACGGGCTTTTTTGAGGGCTTCCCTCATTGGTTAACACCTCCTTAATTAGACGTTGTGTCTAGTTGGTTATTATAATATTAGACGTTATGTATATTGTCAATATATTTTTTCCCTTTTCGTCTAATTAGTTTCTATATTTTAGACATAAGGTATAATTTTATTATGGAGGTATTTGATATGGGATTAGGAGATAGGATAAAACAATTAAGAATCCAGAACAGTATTGATAGAAGTAATTTGGCCAAGTCTATTGGCATCACTTATCATGCTCTTTCTAAATACGAAACAAACGAGAGAGAACCAGACTACGAAACAATTAAAACACTAGCTGATTATTTTAATGTTACAACTGACTACCTGCTTGGACATGAGCAAGCCCCTTCATATGTTGCTGAAGAATCAATGCAATATAATAAAAAACATAATATTCAAAATATTAAACTGGAAATTGATAAATCGGATGCCAAAGTAGTCAGAATTGAGATTGATTCCAGTAAAAACCGCAGTAAAGAAGCAATCCTTGCCTCCCTTAAAGAAGGGTTAGAAGAACTTGCAGAAGAGGGACATTTTACCGATATTCAAGTTAAAAACATTATGGAATTTATGACCAAGAAAATAGAAAATAACGAATATTAATTTTCAAAACTATTACCTTCCTTAAGCTTCGTTAATCCCCGTTTTCACACATTTCGTTTTTTCTTTATCCTCTTACCACTATATGTGCTATTTATTACAAATAAAAATTAGGTGTGCTATCCTCCACATATTGGGGGTAGTATAATGTTTGGGAATCGGTTAAAGGAGTTGCGTGAACACAAGAAGATCAGTCAGGAAGACCTGGGGCTGCTGCTGAAGCTATCCCCCAGCGCCATTGGAATGTACGAACGGGGCCAGCGCGAACCAGACCTGGAACGGATAAAGGAAATAGCCGCTTATTTCGATGTAACAATTGACTTTTTACTGGACAAGGCTGGATATGATGAGGAACTTGAAAAGCTTGGTGCCGACATTAACAGATTAGTTGACGAACTGGCAGTTTTTATATATAAAGCGGTTATGGATAAATCTCTGCCAATTGAAAAAGCCGTAAAGATAATAGAAATAACCAAGGAAAATATTAAATTGTATATAGAGTAAGTTTGAATATATATAATAATTTGACAATGTATCGCCCTTAAACAAGGCGATTTTTTGATTTTATGTCTAAAAAACAACAATTATATCCCATATTGTAACAATTTATTGTAGTAATAATGCAGGTATTTTTAAAATATCGCGAAAATAAGATAATACTGCACAAAAAATGGAGGTGATCTTTTAAGATAGGTTATTTTGAAGGAGGCTGAAATACTATTAATATCATAATCATATCCGAACTCGCCGTAAAAGAAATCACATGCCAGGATAGTCAAGAGTGTATTACTTCTCTGGCCGAGATAGTTAAGGATACAGTGAAAATAACCATCCTGGGCAAGTGATTGAATTCGGATATGGTCCGCCTTCCAAGCAGCTGTAATGCGATAGAGGATTATACCGGTTCCTCTAGGTGCGCAACCATACCCTTAGCATTAGTATATAGGGATACCGCGCTCTATCAAAGTTAATAGTTAGTTTAAAAGGGATATTTAGACTAGGCTAATAATTTAGGAGATGAATTTATGGGATTTAAGGAGGATATACAGAAACTTTCTGTACAAATTTCCGAAAGGCAGCAACATATATCCAACGAAGAAATGGCCAAACAAGCTTTAATTATTCCATTTTTACAGACGCTAGGATTTGATGTTTTTAATCCTTTAGAAGTAAGGCCTGAATATGACTCTGATTTTGGTAAAAAGAAAGGCGAGAAGGTTGATTACGCCATATATAAAGACGGCAAGCCAATAATGTTCATTGAAGCCAAAGCAGTTAGTGAAAACTTAGAAAACCATGATGCTCAATTGTCCCGATATTTTAATGCAACCCCTGATGTTAAAGTTGGTATCTTAAGTAATGGTATTTATTATAAATTTTTTACTGATTTAAATAGTAATAACATCATGGATGATGTCCCATTTTTTGAAATATGTATAACGGACCTAAGTGAACTTGAAATAGAAACTCTTTGTAAGTTTAAAAAGGATTGCTTTGTTACCCAGGATGCAGTTTGCCTTGCCGAGGAGTTGATTTATACTTCCAACCTAAATCAAAAACTAGAAGAAATATTTAAGAACCCACCTGATGAATTTATTAGGTACCTAATAAAAGATTTTAGCGATACCCGGATTACATCAAACGTAATCGAACGATTCCGCCCAATCGTAAAAAAATCCATTTCACAGGCTTTATTAAATATGGTAAGTCAGGGCTTAGCTTCCCAGGATATAAATAATATAGATTTACTCCCCGAAGAATCGATAGCCGTGGAAGAAGATAAAGATACGCAACCACGGAAAAAAGCAGAGATTATAACATCAGAAGATGAATTACAATCCTTTGAGTTAGTTAAAAAAATACTGGCTGACTACGGTAAAGACAGTTCATTAGTACAGTATAAGGATACAACCGGTTACTTTAGTATATATATTAAAAATCCCTCTAATTGGATCGTCCGGCTAAATCTTGACGGTGCTAACAAACGCATCACTACAAACCTTCCTATCGATAAAGTTAAGGAACTGGTTCCCGATCGTGAGGTGAGTGAAGCGGCTAAAGGGATCGGAATTAGTCGTTTGGCTATTAATGACATCAAAGACCTGGATCAATTATCTAATTTAATTGCCGCCTGTTTTGATGATGTTGTAAGAAATTAAGCATTATCTAAACCACCAGCAGCCCCTGGAACTCATGCTGGGTGCCAGGGGAATTGAGAATTGACCGAAATTAATAATAAGCCTGTCCTCTTCTACTTGAATATAAGGTATCAGCTTCCGGATAATTTGTTGCCTGGCAAGTGAATCCATCTGAGGCCAGTAAACCTTAAACTTTTTAATGGTATCCAAATATTCCTTCTCATTGGTCATATGTTCAGTGAATTTATCTATCTTCTCCTTTAGCGCCTCATAATCGGCTTTTAGTTTTTGATGGCGCTGATATAAAGAGGTTACTTCTTGCTCATACATCTCTTCACTTAAAACGCCCCTCGAAAACAGGTCGTCTTTTTTGCATATCAGTTTTTGATTACCGGTTAATTGCTTCTCCAGTGCAGCGAGCTTTCTCATTTCCATTGGGGTCCCGGTTTCGGAAGTGTGTTCCCGGCTGGCTTCCATCGCTTCCCGGGCAACTGCAGGCCTTTTGGCAAAACTCATTATTAATTCTTCAATTTTATCCTCCAGTGAGTCAGCATCAATTAGTGGTGCCATACATTGATAAACGCTTTCATACCTATGCTGGCAGCAATATCGTCTTGCCTGCTTGTTATGGCCAGTGTATCTAATAGCGTATCCCGTCCCACATGAACACTTTATCAAGCCTGATAGTAAGTGATATTTCCCAGCCTTACCGCGATGCCCACGGGTGCTTATTATTTCTTGAATGGCATCAAATTCTTCCTGGGTAACCAGGGGAGGATGGGTTGTCTCCGTAACCTTGGGAACAATGTCCATATATTTAAACTTACCCAAATAAAGCGGATTTCTTAATATATAAATAATTGACCGTTTACTCCAGATAGGTTCCCCAGTTGGAGACTCTATTTCCATGCTTTTTAAGTGCTGGCGTATAATATTAGCCCCAGATCCTTCAAGTGCCATATTTTTTATCAAGGTATAAACGGCCGCCGCATCACTATCAATTATAAAATTGCCATTATCGTCTCTTTTGTACCCATACGGAACATGCCCACCATTCCATCGCCCATTTACCGCGTTCTTTATCCGGCCACCGGCAAATCGCTGTATTAAGACAACTCTCTCATAACTTGCATGGGTGGCAAAACTACTGGCCATAAACTGACCATGTGGTGTGCGATAATCGAAACCCTCTGTGATAGATATAAGTTCAATATTATTATCCTTGAATGTCCGGAAAATAACCTGTGCAACCAAATCATCTCTTGCAATCCGATCCACACGGACTATAATAACTTGATCAAGCTGGCCACTTAGAACGTCCGCCATTAGATCCCTACCGTCTGGGCGTTCGTGCAAAAACAATGTTCCGGATATTCCATCATCTAAATACCATTTTACTTTGAAGGGAACTTTATATTTACCCAAGTATCCTTCTATCTCCATAACTTGAGTTTCAATGTTTTCCCCTTTGGCTTGTTCCTCAGTTGATACACGGGCATAACATCCTATGCGCAGCACCTTGGGCATGCCCTCAGGAGCTCCATTGATCGGTTTTGGTTTACTTTTATTATTTTGTGACTGGAATAAAGAATCGAGTCCAAGAGGGTTCTCAGACGTGCTATTTTTAACTAAATTTAAATTGTCGGACAATTTTCTAGGCACCGATTTTTCGCCCCTCTCCGGTATTGGTTTGTTATAGTTACAATCGTTCTACCAAGCTGCGCTACATCCCGACGCAAAGAATATTGTACCGTATAGCCTGAATAAATTCAAGTGTCATTCTTGATAAGCCGCCTTTAGAAACAAGTACCAGTTTATCGGGAGGCGGCTTTCCTGGGTTCGCGCAGGAAGAAGGTAAGGATCAAGGCCAAAAGGCAGAAGGCGGCGGCAATCAGGAAACAGTCACCAATAGCGTATATCATGGAACTCTGTGCGGCCTTTTTCGCAATAACACTCAAACCCAATAGCTGAGTATAGCTCAAATCCCAGCCCTGGCTGACCGCTATATCACGCAAAACCGGCTGCATCAGCAGAGCGTCGCTGCTGTTCATATTGGCGGTCTGGGCCAGGTTGGCATAATGAAAAACCTGGCGGTTCTGCATAATGGTCGTAAACATAGCTATACCCAGAGAAGCTGAAACCTGGCGGATAACGTTGCCCAGGGCCGAGCCCCTGGCCATCAGATGCATGGGAATAGTGGTCATTCCCACCGTGGTTACCGGCATCATGCAGAGACCCATACCCAAACCGCGAACCACCAGCCAGCCCACCATAATAGTGAAAGGCGTCAGGTCGTTGAAGCCGCTGACCTCATAAGTAGTCAGGGTAACCAGAATCAACCCTAAAATCACCACACCTCTTGCTCCGTGCTTGTCGAACCATTTGCCGCTGATCGGCATCATGGCGGCAGTAGCCAGGGCAGCCGGCAAAAGAATCAAGCCGGTTTTCATGGCGGTTTGGCCGAGGACGTTCTGCAGCAAAAGGGGTAGCAGGAACATGGCTCCAAACATGCCTATGTTTAAAACCGAGCCAATTACGGTGGATATGGTGAAAAGGGAATTTTTGAAAAGGCGCAGTTCCAGAATAGGCTCGGGGTGGCGCAATTCGTTGAATACAAATAAACTCAGGCTAATTACCGCGGTAGTCAGCAGACTAACAATATAAGGCGAGCTCCAGCCGTGTTTGTTGCCCTGGCTCAAAGCCAAAAGCAGGCAAAAAAGGCCGACAATTGAAGTTAAAAGGCCGATGTAATCAAAACGGTGCCCTTTGACCAGTTCGGTTTCCTTGAGCAGTACGGTGGATAAAAACAAGTTGAATATACCGATAGGCACATTGATAAAAAAGATCAGCCGCCAGGTCACATATTCCACCAGGTAGCCGCCCAGTGTGGGGCCGATGGCCGGAGCCGCCATGGCCGCTATGCCGAATATGCCCATGGTCAGGCCTACTTGATTCCTAGGGGTTACCTTATATATGAAGGCCATGCCCAGGGGCTGCATAATGCTGCCTCCTACGGCCTGGACGATACGGGCCGCGATCATGCTGTTCACGCTCCAGGACAAACCGCAGAGTATCGAACCCAGGGTGAATAAAGCCAGGGCTATAAAATACATCCGTTTATAGCCAAAAGTATCCCCCAGGTAGCCGCTTAAGGGCATCAGTACGCCCAGGGTCATCATATAAGAAGTCAGTATCCATTGAATGGCATCGGGAGTGGAATTGAATATGGCCATAATCTGGGGCAAAGCTACATTAACGATACTGCCGTTTAAAATCGCCATGAAAACCCCGATGATGATTACTATTACTACCGACCAATCGGTTTTCACCGGTTCTTGGCTCATTACGCTCGTTTCCTTCATCTTACTTGCCGGTATGAATCTTTATATTGGCCGACATTCCGGGTTTAAGCACCTGCCCTGCTGCAAGCACCGCAATTTTAACCGGGATTCGCTGCATAACTTTGGTATAGTTGCCGCTGCTGTTTTCCGTAGGCAAGAGGGAAAAACTGGCCTGGGTGGCATTGCCCACGGCTTCCACACGGCCTTTGAAAGTTTGACCGGGATAGGCATCGATTTTTATATCAACCGGTTCTCCCTTTTTAACCCGGCTGATCTTGCTTTCGTCAACATTGGCGGTGATCCATACGGACTTCAAATCGCAAATACTTAATATTACCTGGCTGGCCGACAAATTCTCCCCGGCTTGAACCACCACACGGACTATGATGCCTGATATCGGCGCTTTGACCGTGGAGTTTTCATAATTGAACTTGGCGCTGGCATAGGCTGCCTGGGCCTGCTTGAGCTGGGCTATATAAATGGAAGAACCGGTTTTCGTCATGGATTCCTTTTTGGCCTCGGCATCCTGCAGGCTGGCCATGGCGGCGGCGGCATTGGCTTCTTCCATCTGCAGGTTAGCCTGTGCCGTATTATAGCGGGAACGGGAGGCATCCAGAGTCTCTTGCGAGACAGCTCCCTGCTTATAAAGACTCTCATTCTGCTCCAGATTGCGGCGGGCATCATCCAGACTCACCTGGTTGGTTCTAGCTTTGGCCGCGGCGGCAGTATATCCTTCCTGGGCCTTGTTATAGGCTGCCTGCATGGATTTGACGTCTGTAGGCAGCTTATCGTAATTGGCCTGGGCCAGGTCGAGACTGGCTTTAGCCTGATCCAAAGCCGTTTTGAACGGAATACTGTCCAACTCGGCCAATACCTGCCCCGCTTTAACCGTCTCCTGTTCCTTGACCAGGATGCGGTCCAGGTGCCCGCTAAGCCGGGAGCTGACATCTACGATATCACCGGCCACTTTTGCGTTGTCGGTGGTGATCGTAGTCCTTAACTGGTAGCGCCACACCGAGATTACCACCATGGCCGCCACTGCGAACAGCACAACCATCCAGGTAAGTAAACGGCGTTTTTTGTTGTCGTTATTGCTGATATCCTCTACAGTAATATTTGCTTCCGACTCGCTCATTTACAGTTCCTCCTGTCCCAACTTCAAAATCCCCTGGAATAATACCTGCTTGATTAATTCCAGATCATTATTACTTGTTGAGTCTTTATCCTTATTCTCCAGGGTTTCTATGCAAAAACCCCGGATTATATTATGCAGCACCCTGGCCAGTTTATGGTTGTCCATATCGGGAAAGACTCCTTCGCGCTGGCCCCGGGCAATGATTTCGCCCAGCACGGCCATTTTCATTTCCCGTTTTTGCATTATCTTCTGAAACCATTCCATCTTCAGACTGCCGTCAAACTTACGGCGCATAACCGAAAAAATTAAATGGCTGTAGTTCAGATAAAATTCATATTGCAATTCCATGTAGACGTACAGCGAATCGATTACATTATTACTACGGGCACAGTGGTTTTCCAACTTTTCATACAACTCTTCCTGGCATCGTTCCAATATGTAGGCCAGTATTTCCTCTTTGCTTTCAAAAAACTGATAAATGGTACCTTTGCCGAATTCCGCCTCCCGGGCGATATCCTGCACAGTTACGCTTTCATAGGATGCGTTGCTGAACAAATTCAGCGCGGCTTCCGCAATGAGTTCTTTTTTCAATTCCCTTTCGCGATCCCGGCGTGAAATACTAATCATCCCCTTCGACCAATGGGTTCTGTTTTCGACCAATGGGTTCTGGATATGCATATATTAAACATCGCGGTAAATACTGTCAAGATGTTTTTAAAAATCGGAAGAATCTGCGCAACAGTTTGAACATAATTTAATCATTCCCAAAGGGAATCAATATAGGTGGTCCCCGCAGGGGGCAACACACCGCTGCAACGGGGCGGAGGTATAGAGCCCGCAGCCTGTTCTGATAATAGGAATCCAATCGTCTAAAGAATCGTGGGATACATTTTCACCTCGTTTTAATAAAAGAGGCTGAAAAGCAGGCAGGATTTTATCGCCTTTTTGGATAGTTACCAGCTTAAGGGGGGAGGTTGATTCGCAAATCTTCCGGGAAGCAATTAAGGATATTGGCAGGCATTCGGACTCCTTCATCCAGTTCCACAATAGCGTAAATATAAGGCACCCCATTCGCAAATTCAGGCAGGGAGCTGACATAAACCGTAGTATAGCTGTAAAGTCAGCCGTGGCCGCCGGCTTGCCCTCATTCTGGAAAGGCTTCCGTACAAATCGGGCATAAATTGCGGGGATAAAAAACAAACTTCCGGCAGGCCGGGCAATACTGCAGCATAATTCGCCTTCCGCAAGCTTGCTCCAATCAGATTCATCGTATTTAGAAATAGTTCCGGCTACTTGTTTATACCCATATACCCAAAATAGGCACCCAGGGCAATCAGAAATATCCCACAGGCAATCAGTATTGCCCGGTAAGCCCCATCACTCAAAAACTTGCGCCCACCGGCCACCGCAGCAGCAATCATGAAATACCAGGCCACATCGGCGAGCGTATGTCCGGTATAAAACGAAGCCACCCCTGCCAGGCCATTTTTCATGGAAAGGGTAATATAACTTAAGCCTACACTCACCCACCAGAGCGACCAGAAGGGATTGGCCAGGCTGATTAAGAATCCTCCCGCAACCGGATTTAAGCGTCTGCTCCGGACAATTGCCTCATCATAATTAAATTCGTCGGAAATTCCAAGCGAATCATCCATTACTGCCGCGGCATCCCCCGTTGCCTCAGGCTCATCCGAAAAATCAAGTGAAAACCGGCCGCGCCAGGCATCCCTTACCATGGCATAACCCATATACAATAAAAAGATTCCGCCCAACATGGCTACCCCTTTAAATACTTCCGGCTGCTGCAGATACGACGAGAACCCGGCCAGCAAACCGATCACCAGCAGTAATTCCAGCAGGGCATGACCCAGCATTATCAAAGGGGCGGTTATAAATCCTCCGCGTATAGCCTCGGAAATCGTAAAAGTCAAGAGCGGTCCGGGAACCATGGCACCTGAAAATGCTACTACAAAAGATGTTCCAAATATCATTAGAATTTCCAAACCAGACTACCCCCCTAAACATAAAAGCTTCTTCCTTTCTAATTATAGTTAAATACGCGTTTTTATCTATAACAGAAAAAATTGTATATAATAATATAACGAGGCGAAAGTCTGGAAGGGATCTTTTCATTCATTTGTGCGTTGATTGAAGCGAAAGGAATTATTATAAATATATCTGCCGCCTCGTTGCAGCGGTGTGTTGCCCCCTGCGGGGATCACCTATATTGATTCCCTTTGGGAATGATTAAATCATGTTGAAACTGCTTCGCGGTTTCTTCGATGCTTAAATACTTACATTATTAATAGCTGGATAAGGAAAGTTGGCAGTTTATGTCCAAAAACGAATTTCTGCAAAAATATGCTATCGTCATCATCCTCCTGCTGCTTTTATCGGCAGCCTTGTTCTGGTCGCTGCACACAGGATTTGGCCTGCCCGCTGCCGGCAGCACCCCGCCGGTAACTCTTCATATGCTTGCGATGCTGATATTAATGGGAATAGGAGCCGGCTTTTTCGGGGGCTTGCTCGGTCTGGGCGGCGGTTTGATCATGCTGCCGGTGCTGAGCTTTGGCCTGGGCTTCCCTACTACGATGGCGGTGGGCACCACTCTTTTTGCCGTAATTTTTACCACTATTTCCGGAGGCTATGCCCATCTGGTCCGGGGTAATTCCCATGTCCGCAGCAGTCTCTCCATTTCCCTGGGAGGAATAACCGGTATTATCCTGGGCTCTTTCGTCTTTACTATCCTCACCTCACAAATGAAGATACTGAGTTTGATGTTGGGCTTGTTCTTTATCGTTCCCAGCATTTATATGATTTGGGATGCCGTACGACACCGCCAGGGTGATTCCAACGCTCCTCAAGCCCCGGCCTTTGCCTGGCGCAAGGGCTTAACCCTGCTGGGTCTTGGCGTTGGTTTTCTTACCGGCGTTTTGGGCCTGGGCGGCGGTTTTCTTCTGGTGCCCGGGCTTACCTATATTTTTGGCTTTCCGGTTCAACTGGCCGTAGGAACTTCACTAGCTGCTGTCATTCCTATAACCATCGTAGGGGGCAGCATCAAATTATGGCAGAGCTTCGTGCTGCTGCCTGCCGCTTTGTCAATGGGTTTGGGAACCATCGCGGGAGCCCAGTTGGGCGCCATCAGCATCAAGTATTTCAAGGACTCAACCTTAAAATTAGTCTTCGGTTTATATTTCTTCTATGTAGCTGTCAGGTATATAATCGATTATTGGAAATAAGGAAAATAACTGCCTGGAGGTAGATCCTTGAGTTTTAATTCTTTCACATTTGTCCTGATTTTTTTGCCCGCAACATTGCTTACCTATTACCTAATCATTAAAAAAGCTCCGCCGCACTGGGCAAAAATCTGGCTGCTGGCCGCTTCTCTGTTTTTTTACGGATTGGCCAGCCCTTACTATTTGCTGATTCTTTTGGCTTCAATAATATTCAATCTCTTTATCGCTAGATCTCTACTGGCTGACCGGACATCCCTGCCGCTGTCCCGCAAATTATTGCTGGCCGCAGGTGTTGGTGTTAATTGCGGGCTTTTGCTGTATCTCAAATATTATAATTTCCTGCTGGACAATATAAATATAGTTTCCGGGCTGCACATTCCGGCCGCCGATATCATTCTGCCGCTGGGCATCAGTTTTTTTACCTTTGTGCAGATTGCCTTCCTGGCCGATATTTACCGCCGGGATTTGCTCGATTTTGATCTGCTCGACTATTTGCTGAATGTCAGCTTCTTTCCCAAACTTCAGAGCGGACCCATTACCCGCTACCGCGAAATCGCTCCCCAGCTCCAGCAAAAGTCCACTTTTACCGTAAATTATGACAACCTCTCCCGGGGACTTTACCTGTTCTTTATCGGTTTATTTAAAAAACTGGTCATAGCCGACACCCTGGCTTTGTTTGCGGGCAGCGGCTTCGATCAGGCGGCAGCCTTGAGCTGTTTGGAGGGATGGACCGCTTCACTGGCCTATACCCTGCAAATTTATTTTGATTTCAGCGGCTATACCGATATGGCCCTGGGGGTCGCCTGGATGTTCAATATTGCACTGCCATTCAATTTTGATTCACCTTATCAGGCCAAAAATGTCCGGGATTTTTGGAAAAAATGGCACATGAGCCTGACCCGATTTTTGACTGACTACATATACATACCGCTGGGCGGCAACCGGCGGGGTGAAGCCCGGGCGCTACTCAACACCATGATTACCTTTATCATAAGCGGGCTCTGGCACGGCGCCGGTTGGACCTTCGTTTTCTGGGGTTTTATCCACGGTCTGGCCCTGGTCCTTTATCGTTTATGGAACAAACTGAGTTTCAAGCTTCCGGCATTTTTCGCCTGGTTTTTGACCTTCAACTTTGTTAATGTAGCCTGGGTGTTTTTCCGGGCCAAGGAATGGCAGGACGCAGTAAAAGTTCTGGCGGCCATGTTCGGGCAAACTGAATTGCTGGGATTCAAAGCTTATGCCACCATCCTGGCCGGAGACCAGGCTTTGATCATACTAATTGTCCTACTTGCAATTATATTTATCGCCTGGCCCCGCAACACCAACTACTACAGCCATAATTTCGTCCCCAGCCGGGGCAAGTTGCTAGTCCTGCTGTTTTTGATCGCGGTCTCCATGCTTTATATGAACTCGATTACACCAAAGGGGTTTATCTATAATGACTTCTAAACGCTTTTTTTACCTTTCATTATCGCTGTCGGCCGTAATTTTGCTGAGCTTTGCCCTGTTCAATTACAGCCGCGATGATTACGGGCTGTTTGGTGATGGGACCAAGCCTTTGAAAATCTATGGCAAACAGGAGCGCCTGCCCAAGTACCTGTTTTCCTACCGCTACATTCCGGAAAATTTTGAAGGAATCATAGTGGGACCTTCTTTAACCGACAACCTCGACCCGGAATTGATTGAGGATCACAAAATCTACAATGCTTCCATTTATGGCGGCAATGCCACCGAACTGCGCCTGCTGGTGGAAAACGTTCTCCAACATCCGGAGAGCAAACTGAGGTTCTTAATTCTCTGTCTGGACCCCTATTTTAGCAAGGATGCAGGCAGGAAGACCTCCCACATCGATCCCCGTGAATACCGGGGTTCCTTGGGTTCGGTGGATACAATAAGGCTGTACTATAACCAGGTGATGGTTAAGGCTGGTATAATACCCGATTATTATAATGAATTCGGTTGTTTTGATTTTACCCTGGAGAAACCTAATAAAGATGCCCGTCCTTATATTAAGGATGCTGCACAAAAACCATCCAACAAGCAAAATATTGAAATCAATGCTCAGGCTTTTGAAGATATCCGGCGAATAATTGCGGCTGCCCATGAAAATGAGCTTAAGGTATTCGCCTTCTATTTTCCCCGTCCTCATGAGCTTTATTTGCTCCACCAGCAACACTACTTTGATTACCAGAACAAAATGAACTCTCTTTTCAAACCGGGCGACCTGGTTTGGGATTTTAACAGCGAAGAGTATCGCGATTTTTCAAATAACTACCGCAACTACAGCGACGAAGCCCACTTAAGTAAACAAGGCGCTGCCGCTCTGCTGCAAGAAATCGAAAAGAAGTTGGAAAGCGCCGAATAAAAAGGAGGGGTTCAATACCCCTCCTTTTTATCATTTTGTAGGTTTAAAACGGCTTAAGCGCATGCCGTTGAAGGTTACCAGGAGCGAAGTTCCCATATCTCCGATAACCGCCAGCCAGAGCGTAAGCCACCCCGGAACTACCAGCAAAAGTATGACCATTTTAATTATTAATGAAAGAGCTATATTCTGGCGGATGATTCTTAAGGTTCTACGGCCCAGTTCGATAGTATAAGCCAGTTTGGAAAGATCATCAGCCATCAAGGCAATGTCTGCCGTCTCCAAAGCCGCATCGCTGCCGGCTGCCCCCATCGCAATTCCCACAGTGGATATTGCCAGAGCCGGAGCGTCATTTACTCCATCTCCCACCATGGCGACTTTTCCATGTCGGGCCAACAAATCTTTGATTACCTTGACCTTGTCCTCCGGCAGCAACTCCGCCCGGTAGTCATCGACTCCTGCCTGCGCTGATATGGCCCGGGCAACTGCTTCATTGTCCCCGCTCAATATTACCGTCTCGTAAATCCCCAGTTTCTTTAGTTGGGCAATCGACTCCCCGCTTTTTTCCCGCAGGCGGTCAGACAGAGCTATGATACCGAGTATTTGTTCTTCATCAGCCAGCAGTATTGTAGTATTACCGGCCAACTCCAAACTGCTGATTAGTTCTGCTTGCGAACCTATATCCAGGTTCTGCTCGGCCAGGAAGCGGGTGCTGCCACAGTATAGTCTTTGTCCGTTTATTTCAGCATAAGCACCTTTGCCAGGTATTGCCCGGAAGTTTTCGACTTCCGGTAATGACAGGCCCTGTTCGCGGCTGTTACTTACGATGGCTGCAGCCAGCGGATGTTCCGAGCGGGATTCAATAGCTGCGGCCAGGCTCAGTATTTTATCTTCTTCATAAGTATTACAAGGATAAATTCCGTTAACCTGGGGTTTCCCGATAGTAAGGGTTCCGGTTTTGTCAAATGCCACAACTCTTATTGAACCACTTTCCTCCAGGTAAATCCCGCCTTTGATTAAAACCCCCTGCCGCGCCGCACTCCCTAGCGCGGAAACAATCGAAACCGGTGTGGAAATTATCAAGGCGCAGGGACAGGCCACCAGCAGCATGGCCAGAGCCTCATAAAACCACTTGCCGGCAGGCTGCTGCAGCAAAAACGGAGGCAATGCCGCCACTAAAACTGCCGCTATTATTACCAAAGGTGTGTACCAGCGCGCGAAGCGGTCCACAAACTGCTGGGATGGGGCTTTCTGCCCCTGGGCTTCTTCCACCATGCTTATTATGCGGGTAATTGTGTTGTCCTTGACCAGTTTTTCAACTTCGATTTCCAATGCACCGTAGCCATTCATAGTTCCGGCATAGACATGATCGCCATTGCTTTTATCCACTGGAATGGACTCTCCAGTAATAGCAGCCTGGTCAACTGCCGATGTTCCTTTGATTACTTTCCCGTCCATAGCAATTCGCTCTCCGGGACGAACAATAACGATGTCGCCTTTCTGAATTTCGTGTACATCTATAGTCGTTTCTATTCCATTACGCCATACCAAGGCTTGCTGCGGTGCCAGTTCCATTAATGAACGAATAGCATTTCTGGTCTTATCTATGGTACGAGCTTGTAAAGCATTGCCCAAAGCAAATAAAAACACCACCACCGCACCCTCGGTAAACTCTCCTATGGCTGCCGCGCCCACAGCAGCTATACTCATAAGAAAATTCATATCCAATTCACGGGCTTTTATCAGCATGATGATTCCTGCCCGGGCGGGCAAGTACCCGCCCAGTATAATGGCTAAAACATAAGCATAGTTGCGCCAGAGTACCGGTGCCCCAAAAATGTACAGAGCCAATCCCGATAAAAGCAGGACTCCGGCCACCAAGGTTGACAGGCCGAACTTGTTGCTGGTCCAGAAATTCACAGGCGGGGCCAAAACTGCATCCGCCCCCTCTTCTTTCCCCTTATACCCGAGCTCTTCTATAACCTTTAAAATATCGTTCAAAGGGATGCGGTGCCGGACTTTCATTTTGGAAGCCCCATAGTTTACCGAAGCTTGCTCCACCCCGGGCATGGAATTTACCCATTTTTCCAGTTTGGCTGCACAGTCGGCGCAATCCAAACCTTCCAGCCTGATTACTGAGGCCTCAAAATCCTGCAGCTCATGACTATGGATTTTATCTTTATTAGAATTATCTGCGATATCCTCGATCTTTATTGCCATTCCGGCCATAGACAAATCACCCCCCTGATATTAATCCGAGCTAAAAATCATTTTGGGCTTGTTCACATAAATTTATGAGAACTGACCCTCAACCCTGGATTATTCGCAAACATGCTCCAAACCCTGAGCAAACAGCATTCGCACATGTTCATCGGCCAGGCTGTAATACATTACCTTGCCCTGGCGGCGAAATTTAACTAGTTTCTGGTTGCGCAGCACCCGCAACTGGTGGGAAACTGCCGAATCCGAAACTCCTATTACGGCTGCCAGATCACATACGCATAACTCTTTTTTCATCAAAGCAAAAATCAGTTTCAGGCGGGTCAAATCTCCCATGGTCTTAAAAAGTTCAGCCAGGGAAAGAATGGTTTCCTGCTCCAGCATCGCAGTCTTTACTTCCTTGACGTTATCCTCGTGAATATAATGAACTTCACAGCGGTCTTCAAAATCCATACTCATAAAAACTCACCTCGTTATTTTAACATATGATCATCTGTTCATATGTTAAAATATATCTTTTCCCTGGCTTTTCTGTCAAGGAAAATTTTAAAAAACTCTCTTAAAATTCCATAGTAAAAAATAGCGCCTACCGGCGCTGTTTTTTACAAAACCTTAGATCCAGTAAAACCAGTAAAGATAGGCATTGGCAATGATAATGGAGAGCAGCATGAGGGGAAACCCTATTTTCAGATAATCCATAAATCTTATCGGAGTATTGTATCGCTCCGACATACCTGCCACAATAACATTGGCCGAGGCTCCAATCAAGGTGCCGTTGCCGCCTAGGCAGGCGCCCAGCGATAAAGCCCACCAAATTGACTCCATCGGCAAATGGGTAAGGCTTCCGATGCTCTGCAGAAGGGGAATCATGGTTGCTACAAACGGAATATTGTCTATGAAAGCCGAGGCAATTGCAGACAGCCATAAAACCAACATACCGGTGGTAACCAGATTGTTGCCAGTAACTTTTAGGGATTCCCGGGCAATTAAATCGATAACTCCATTGACTTTTAGGGCACCCACCAGGATAAACAAACCGCCAAAGAAAAATATGGTTGGCCATTCTACATTTAATAAAGCTTCCTCAAATTCTTCCCGGGTTATGAGTAAAAGAATACCCGCACCTAGCAGAGCGATCGTAGCCGATTCCAGCCCTAGAGCCTGGTGAAGGAGAAATCCCAGTATGGTCAGAGCCAGTACAAGTAGTGATTTTTTTAAAATAGACCATTCTTTGATAAATTCTTTTTCATTTAATAGCATAATTCTTTGTATCTTATCATTGTCAGCATGTAAATCACGGCGATAAATGAAAGCTAAACATGCAATCATAACCAGTAGAATAAAAAGACTGGGTAAATAAAGGTTTGTTATAAAGTCCAAAAATCCCAAACCGGTAGCACTGCCGATCATAATATTGGGCGGGTCCCCGATCAAGGTGGCAGTTCCACCAACATTCGATGAGAGTATCTCGGTAAGCAGAAAAGGAATTGGAGATATTTCCAAGCGGTCGGTTAAAGCATAGGTTACCGGCACCATTAGAAGGACGGTTGTCACATTATCAAGAAATGCTGAGGCTAAACCAGTGACTATTCCTAGAATAGCCAGAAGGTAAACTGGTTTGCCCTGAACCAGCTTGGCAGACTTAATCGCCATATATTCGAAAGCCCCGCTTTTGCGGGTTATACCAACAATCACCATCATTCCAATCAAGAGCAGCAGGGTATTAAAGTCCACCGCTTCGATGGCTTTTTCTTGGTTTATAACACCCAGAGCAATCACAAACGTAGCGGCCACCCAAACCACGACACCCCGGTGAATTTTTTCCATAATAATGAAAAAATAAGCTAGTACAAAAGTGCCAATTGCCAGCCAAAAATTCAACACTACATTTCCTCCTCTGAGACCGGGAAGCAACAAATACCTGCTTTTACCCGCAAAAACCAAGCAGATATTTGATCAAGGACATTCTACTCCTTTTTAATTTAGGATTCAATGCGATTGCGCCCTTTATTCTTGGCCTGGTAAAGAAGGTTGTCAAATCTTTTCAACAAGCTTTCCAGGTCGTCTTATATTTTTCGAAATTATTCGAACAAAACTTCTCGACAATTGTCAATTAGGAATTACCTAAATCAACAAATCTTTTATCCAAAAAGATCTAAATACTATTATTTATCAAAAAGTGCAAGAAATTTTATCCATTTTAGTATTATAATTTGATACATTATAACAAGGCGAAGATATGACTCCCACTTCTTTTAGCGGTCGGGTTACTATTAACAAAACAGGCAGCGGGTTCTAATCCCCCGCCTCGTTGTAGCGGTGTGTTTAAACTGCTTTGCTGTTTCTTCCGATACTTAAAGTTAAGTGGCAAAAGGAGGAGCGAATTATAAAAAATATCATTGAAATACATAACCTGCGAAAAGTATATAGATTAGGGGAGCAAAAGGTGGTAGCCCTTGACGATGTTTCCCTTAATATCCAGTCAGGAGAGGTATGCTGCATACTTGGAACATCCGGTTCCGGCAAATCAACCTTATTAAATCTTATCGCAGGTCTGGAGAAGCCTAGCCGGGGCAGTATCCTTATTGACAAGCAGCGAATAGATAAAATGAGTGAAAACCAACTGGCCCTGTTCCGGCAAAAACATATTGGTTTCATATTTCAATCTTTTAACCTGCTGTCGGCTCTTTCCGCCCTGGAGAATGTAAGCTTGCCCCTGACTTTTCGCGGTATAAGCAAGACGGAACGAGACCGCCGGGCGGCGGCTATTTTGGCAGCAGTCGGTTTAAAGAAGCATCTGAACCATAAACCTTCACAAATGAGTGGCGGTCAGCAGCAGCGGGTGGGAATTGCCCGTGCTTTTGTCAGCAATCCGCCGATTATATTAGCGGATGAGCCTACCGGGAATCTGGATTCGCGGACTTCACTCGAGGTTATGGAGCTTATGCTGAAACTGGCGCGAAAAAACCAGCAAACCCTGGTAATTGTAACGCATGACAGCAGTATAGCCAGTTTCGCCGATCAGGTCGTGTCCTTCCTGGACGGCAATATCGAGGAAATTAAAATAAACAACCGGGAATTGGAGGAAAAAATCAATGAAGCATAAAAGTATATTTTCAGTCATTCTCCTACTCTTGATGTTCACGGCACTGGGCCCGGCTTTTTCTTGGTCGGGCCAGAAGGAAAGCCAGGGGCAATTGCTGGCCGCAACTGAGCTAGAAGCGCTTGAAGAACCGAAACTGGTAATCGGGAGAAGTATTTCAATGCCGGAATTTAAAGCCGGAGAGGAAGGCACTCTTATAATTCCGGTGGAAAACCTTCGCAATGGCGAAGCCAGAAACACAAACGTTACTCTGGTCGTTAGTGATGTAGACAAGTTTCCCTTTGAATTAGGCAAAATGTCTCTGCAAACTGGTATGGGTTCTATTGGAGGTCATAGTCAGGAAAACGCCATCTTCTTTAAAATGAAGGTGGCTCCGACTGCTGAGTCCAAAATTTACCCCATCAGCGTAAAGATCGATTACAGCAGTCAAACTGGAACCTCAGGCAGTGCTACCGATACCATCTACGTGAATATTATAAATGACAATAAATCACCGTTGCTCAAACTGATGGGAATCCAATTGGAAAACGAGCAACTGGACAGCGGAGACAGCAAGACCGTAGAGCTAAAGATCAAGAACGATGGGGAGTTGGTAGCTCGCAATATAGAAATAAAACTGGCCGGTTTTGCCGCCAATGGCTTAAGACTGGACCAGCCTTTGGACACCTTCAGGCTTGATGAGTTCAAGGGCAAGGAATTTAAATTCATACCTTTTAAAATTTGTGCCGACTCCAGCATGGAAAGCGGCACTTATCCCCTGGATTTGACCATGACGTACAAGGATGAATACAACAAGGAATACAGCAAAGAGGCCAAAGTATACCTAACTGTAGAGGGAGCCGGCAAGGATGGCGCAAACAAGAAGGCCAGCCCCAAGCTCATTATTAGTGATTATTCGTTTGATGGAGATTATGCCCTGGCCGGGAAAGCTTTTTCTCTGCAGCTTTCCTTATTAAATACCAGTCAGAGCAAGGATATAAATAATATTAAAGTCAGTTTGAGTTTTGAGGAGAATATGTTTACACCGGTTAAAAACAGCAACTCCTTCTTTATCGATAACGTCCCGGCCGGCAGCAGCATCCAGGAAGTCGTAATCTTAAAGCCCAAAGTGGATGCCGCCAACAAGAATTACAATATAACCGCGGATATTGAATATGAAGATAGCAAGGGGACCAAGTACACCGGCAAAGAGTTAATCGGTATTCCGGTCCTCCAGGAAGTAAAACTGCTGGCTTCGGAAGTAGAGATGTCTGCAGAGGCCTTTGTCGGGACACCGGTGGCAGTTTCAGTAGATTTTTACAATACCGGCCGTTCTTTAATCCGCAATTTAATAATTCATACCGAAGGCAATTTTAAAGTTAAAGATGGCAATGTATATATTGGCAATCTCGAATCCGGTAAAAGTGATTTTTATGATATAAGCATTACTCCGGAAAAAGAAGGTAAACTAAACGGCAAAATAATATTCGATTATGATGATGATATCGGCACGCATTATAAAAGCGAAAAAACCTTCGAATTGAAGGTGATGAAAGCCCAGGCCCCTCCCATGTTAGGGCCTCCGGTTGATATGGAACAGAATAAAAGTGCAGGCTGGAAGAAACCGGTGCTAATCGGTGCCGGGGTTTTGGCCCTTGGTGTACTGGGATGGATTATACGCAGAAAGCGCCGCAAGCAAAAAGAGGATGTGAGTTTCGATGAATAGTCTGGACTTGCTCAAAATGAGCTTCAGCAACCTAATGCGGAGAAAAACCCGGACCATTCTCACCTTGCTCGGGGTGATAATTGGCACCAGTTCAATTATTGTGATGCTTTCGCTGGGTATTGCGATGGACCAGAGTTTTAAAGAAACCTTAGCCAAGATGGGGAGCTTGAATGTTATAGATGTTAATTCTTCTTCGACTATGATGTATGGCGGTCCTATGATGGTATCTTCATCTCGGGCTGACAGCGATGTGAAACTTGATGACAATGCGGTTGCCCGACTGGAAGGTATCCCGGGAGTGGAAGCCGTTATGCCGGTCAAATACGCCTATATGCGTGTAGTTATAGGAAAAATGGTGGGAGATGTCAATGTAATCGGCATTAATCCTGATCTTATGGAAGCCTTTGATTTCAAAGTGGAAGAGGGGCGTCTATTATCTGCTGTCGATAAAGACACCCTGGTATTTGGCAAGCAGGTAGCTTACAACTTTCGCAATCCCCGCTTGAGGAATCAGGATTCTTTTCGGATGTATGGCGGCGAGAATGCACCACCGCCTCCGGTAAACCTGATAAGCAATAAACTGAACATGACTTCCAATTTGCAGTATGGGGAGCGCCTCAGCAATATTCCCAGCAATGAAAAGGATTCCACACCTCCGCCGCTGCACCCGGTAAAAGGAGTGGGAATTCTCAGCGAAAGTTATGGGGAAAAGGACTACAGTGCTTATATGAACATGGCGGTTCTGGAAGCCATAATTAAAGAGGATAAAAAGTTCACCAAAGACGAGAGCCAGCCCCGAAGAAGGTCGGAAGAGGAAGAGCAATATCAAACTATAAAAGTAAGGGTTAAGGATATAGGGCTGGTGGAAAATATTCAGGAACAGATCAAAGCCATGGGTTTCCAAGCCAACAGCCTGTCGGATATGGTTAAATCGATGAAAGATACCTCCCGCAAGATGCAGGCCATACTGGGCGGCATTGGAGCCGTAAGCCTGCTGGTAGCAGCCATTGGCATTACCAACACCATGATCATGAGCATCTATGAAAGGACGCGGGAAATCGGAGTTATCAAGGTACTGGGAGCCCGGCTGACGGATATTAGGAATCTCTTCCTGCTTGAAGCCGCTATGATCGGTTTTGGGGGTGGCTGTATCGGTTTAATTTTTAGCTGCCTGGTTTCCTTTGGTTTGAATAAAGCCACGGCCGGATTTATGGGAAATATGGGCAGCAACACGGGAATATCGGTTATTACTTTTGAACTGGGGCTGTCGGCGGTTATTTTCGCTACCATAGTCGGTATTGTTTCCGGTTATTCGCCGGCACGAAGAGCTATGAAGCTGAGCGCCCTTGAAGCTATTAGGACAGAGTAACAGTTTGTCATTTTTAATAAATAGTGTTTTTTTAAAATAGTCTCCGGTATCTCCGCAATATCTTATAGAAAACTTTACCCAAAAGCAGTGAAAAAACTATATTCCCTGCCGCATGCAAGGTATCAAAAGCAAAGCTGGCCGTATAAACCGCCAAGAGGGTTTCAATATTCAAGGGATAAATAAAAGCCACCCAGTGCCAGATATTTAGCAGCCATCCGTATAAATAGCCGCAGCCTCCGGCCAGCATGATAAAAGGCAGCGGCCGGTAATCATTTTGCCGGGAGCCCAGCAGGGCAGCCAAGGCTCCGCAAAGGCCCCAGCCCAGCATCTGCCAGGGAGTCCAGGGACCCTGCCCCAAAAAGAAATTCGAAGTCAGGGCAGTTACGACCCCGACCATAAAGCCGGTCTGGGCTCCAAATACATAACCGCTAATCATAATGATAAAAGTGGTGGGTTTAAAGCTGGCAATCGGGCTGAAAGCAATCCTGGTCATAGCCGCCAGTGAAGACATGGTTGCTATTAAAGCAATTTCCTGGGCAGTGATATTGCATTTCTCGAACCTGCCAAAAAACATCAGTAAGCTGCAGACTACGATAATTGTCGATAACAAAGCCCAGTTAATCTTATATAATGGACTGGCCGGAATCAAACTGGCGGCCAGCAGTAAAATCATTACTAAAATTAGGGCTATATAGCTTTTTTGCATCTTCAGTTCCTCATCATCAGATCTCTTCGATGGCCCCACTGTTATTTATTGGCCGGGTATTTATATCGAGGCGAAAAAATGTCCCCCGCTTCTTTAAGCAGTTGATTTTTATTAACTAAACAGGCGAAGGGTTCTGATCCCCTGCCCTGTTGCAGCGGTGTGTTGAATCTGCTCCTCAGTTTTTCCCAATGCTTAAGTTTACCGGTATCGGGGTACCTTTAAGGGCCATGACCGCATAAGCAGTAGTGATAACCGGAGAAGCAGCAATGCCCGGCATCCAGTTGAAGCTGCCGTCCTTGTTTTGCAAGCTCAGTAGATGAGTTACCGCATTTTTACCCTTGATGGACCATTTGGCAGCCTGGGGGTTTTCCCCGCAGGCCAGCAAGCTCTGTATAACCCAGCTATCGGTACTGGCATTTGATTTATTGCCGGCCAACACACCTGAACTAAAGCCACCATCATCCTTCTGGCAGGTTTTCAGGTAGTTCAAAGCTCTCTTAATAACTGTGGACCGGGCGGGTTTCTCTCCCAGCAAGACCAAAGACTGCAAGGCCACTGCCGTATCATCGGCATCACTGGCCAGGCCCTCAGCCCAGCCAAAACCGCCATCCTTATTCTGCCGCTTTAGCAGCCATTCCCGGGCTTTTGCTTTATTGGCAGGTTCCTTCCCCTCTGAATACAAAGCCATGATAGACCACATATGGGCATTGACAAAGCCCTTTTCCCCTTTGCTAAGCTGGGCATACTGTCCGCTCTTCTGCTGGAAAGCGATGATTTTGCTGGTTAAGTCTTCCTTTTGATATTTGCTGCCTGCTTTTACCGCCTTCAAACTCAAGAGGGTACGAGCATAATCACAGGTGTTATTCAAAGGCTGACGGCAGTTTTGCAAATATTCCAGAGCTGTTTTGCCTCCCGGTGCCCACGCTTTAGCTTCCGGATCCTCACCTGCAGCTGCCAGGGCCATAAGTACCCAACTGCTTACCGCGTTGCTGCTCGCTGTTCCTTTTTGGGCAGGAAAGCCGCCATCACTGTTCTGTACACTATGCAGGTAAGACAACGCCTGGTTAATACTTGCCTGTTTTAATGTTTTGTCGTTGGCCGCCAGCACACTGCCGGGAACCATTAAGGTCAGAATTAAGGCCAGGATCAAGACTAGTTTCAGTTTTTTTCTCATATAACTTCCTCCCTTAAGGTAAGGGGACACACCCCTTTTTACCATATCTTACCATTTTACCGGTTTTTACATCATACAACTCGATTTCTATCCGTTGCTGTACGCTCGGGCAATGTCCCCATGTGGGTAAAGCGGCTTAGCCCTTTTTTGGCTTCGTCAAGAGTCAACACTCCATCTATAATATTGTGAAACAGCTTGCACATTTGCGGCGCATAAAAGGTGGATTGGGGAAGTACTTCATACTTGCCACCCCTGCTTATAATATGGCCGTCGAACATTAATAACACATCACGGGCATATTGCGCGACAAATTCCACATCATGGGTGACCATTACTATGGTGGTCCCATCTTCATTAAGCTCTTGCAGCAATTCCCCCAGTTGTACTTTCATTCGGTAGTCAAGGCCGCGGGTTGGCTCATCCAGGAGCAGCAAAGCTGGCCTGCCTGAAAGAATGGAAGCCAGGGCCGCCCTTTGGGCCTCACCCGCGCTTAAATCACGGGGATTGCTGCCGAGAATTGGCACCAGTTTGAGCCTGTCAATTATAAGTTTTTTATAGCCTTCATCAAGCGGCAATTTTCGATTGTTAAGGTTATATGCCAATTCTTCTTCCACACTGGGCAGAAATAGATAATCGTTGCAGTCTTGCGGCAAATAAGCTATGTATTCAGCCAGTTCTTCCAAAGACAACTTTTTGGCATCCCTTTCACATACTTTAATCTGTCCCCGCCCAGCTTTCAACAGGCCATTAATATTTTTCAGCAGGGTACTTTTACCGGCCCCGTTTTCACCCATAACCGCTATAAAATCGCCCTTTTTAATCTTCAGGTCCAGGTTTTTTAAAACTTCCGGTCCATCCGGGTAAGTAAAATAAAGTCCTTTTATATCAACCAGGGGCTCTTTTGAGCCCCTTGCAGGGGTGGATTCAGGAGCCGTATCCGGAGCAGTTTTGCTGGCAGTTGCAACGGGGATCCTTTGCAAAACTTGCCGGCCTTGTTTGACAGTCATGGGTATCTCTTTATATCCCAAATCAGCAAATAACCTCGGAACAGGGGGCAGAAATTCCGGTGACAGTTTAAAGGGCCAGTAATTGGATCCGGTTTCCTGTACTTTATTATAATCATAACTGATCTGTCCTTTATCCATAAGAATAATCCGGTCCGCCATGTGGCAACAGCGCTCCAGGCGCTGTTCTATCAAAATGACGGTGAGACCCTGGTCTTCGTTCAGGCGCCGGATTATGGCCAGGAATTCCTCAGCGGCAACGGGGTCTAGCTGAGAAGTTGGTTCATCCAATAGCAGGACTTCGGGCTGCATGGCAAGAACTGAAGCCAGGGCCACCTTCTGTTTCTGTCCTCCCGATAATTCAGGAATGAAACTCTGCAGATAAGGGGTTAAGCCCATCGCCCCGCTTACTTCCATCAGCCTTCTCTGCATCAGGCTGTTAGCCAACCCCAGGTTCTCCAGGCCAAAGACCAGTTCCTGTTCGACGCTCATCATCACCAGCTGGCTTTCCGGGTTTTGAAAAACCAGGCCCACTTTCTGCACCAAGTCGCGGCGTTTTAGTTTTTTAATATCAACCCCATCAAGAAGAATCCTGCCCGAGCTATGCCCGCCATAGAATTCCGGGGCCAAACCGGATATTAGGCGCAGCAGAGTCGATTTCCCGCTTCCGGATTCCCCGGCTATAATCAAGAATTGGCCTTCAGTGATTTCAAGGTTCATATTATTGATCGCGGGACTGCCGGCCTCAGGATAGGAGTAGCTTAAATCTTCGATCTTAAGCCGGGAAACTGCATCCACCCCCAGTTAAGCACAGCGGGAAACATCAGGCTGATGCTGATAATCAGAGCCGCTGTGCTTTCATTTAAATTAATCTTCTCCAAAACCGGATAGTAATTATAGGCCGACCAGCCCTTGCAGACCGCCCAGATGCCAAGCAAAAGCCCTGCCGCTGATACCAGCAAAACCAGATAATCACGGGGATGCCACAAATCTTGATGATAAAAACTCCGGCGCCCGCTGCCATAAGCACGCGCGTACATGGACTCGGAAATTTGCAGGGCGCGTTCCAGACTGGACATCAAGAGAATGCTGATAACTGGTATAATGCTTCTAACCCGCTCCCGCCATTTACCGCTGTAAAACCTGGCTCCCCGGCAGCGCTGAACTTCGCTGATCCTTTTAAAATCCTTGATCATCAAAGGAAAGAGTCGGGTGGAAAGGGTGATTGCCAGCACTGCTTTGCCGCCCAGACCTCCCCATAGCTGTAATGCTTTATCTGGATTTACTGCATAGGTGTAGAGACAAAATATACTAATTATTACCAGGAGGCGCATACTCATCCCCAGACCGTAAGCCAGAGATTCCAGGCTTATGCTTCGAACTCCCAAAAGCGGCAGAGATGGGCTGTGGTATAAAATGGTGGAACCGTTTTGGGCAAACAGCCCGTTAATTATCATAATTATCAAAATAACCCCCAGGCTTATTTTCATATAGGTTTTCCACTCGTTCCAGGCGCCCGCAGCTCTAATAACGGTGGCCACCGCCAGCATCAGGCCAAGCAGGAAGATTGGTGCGGAAAAAAGCAAGGCCAGAATAAATACTACCATTATAAAGGCCACCATGGTAAAGGGATGAAGCTTGTATATCAAGTTATCTTTTTCACGGTAGGTCAGCATAATAGATTCCCTTTCCTAGCTCGTCTTAGAAAACTTCGTTAATATGCCTGAAAGTGGACGGCATACACATGTTATTACCCCCTACGGGGACTACTGATGCAGCCGTAAGCTGCTAATAATGATGCTGAAAAGCCCGGACTATTTGTTGAGGAGAATATTAGTACATTCAACTTTGTATTGTTATAATTTGGGGATTTATTAATCCACATCTCCCCGCCTTTACCTCTTTTCATCCATAAAATGTGTATGCCGATCCAAATAGTTATCCCACAACTCTAGTGCACCGGCAGAGGAATGATTTCTTCCCCAACTATGGCTGCCCCATACAGGTGCTTGATTTTTTCCGGGTGTTCAACCAGTATATACAGGGCCTTCTCCGTCGCTTTATCATCAGTCCCGGATACCAGCCACAAGGGGCTGTCGTCACCCAGGCCTTCCCCTGTGGCTATAATCACCCCGGTACTGCCTTTAAGCTTTTTAACCACCTGGCCGTTATAGTCCAACAAATCCAGTCCTTGCTCGGTAAAATGAATGGCGGAGCCATTTCTCTGATAAGCCCGATTGAAATCTTCCAGGTATTTTAACTTTTTAAGATCATCCCACTTACCCAGAACAATCGTTGGCCCCTCTCGATTCTTTATTCTTTCTTCGTCAAGCTTAGCAGTAATTATTTGTGATACTCTGTGTGTTTCCATGGTTTTCTGCAATGCACCCTTCCCCCGATCATCATCGGCGTTGCTCATTAGAACCGTTGGTTTTAGCTCGCCCCGGTAGCCATGCCGAAAAGGCTCCGGAAAGGAACCAATCACTGCCGAATTAACCGGTCCGGTTTGCCAGGGATGATAATCCCACCAAATGGAAGCGGCATCCCGGGGATCATAATCCAAAACCCCAACCTCACAAGCTATACCGTTTACAAAGTAAAACCAGTCAAGTCTTTTTTGACCTCCGGCCCCGCTGCTGCTCTGCAATCCGTTAATGGCATTTATAAAGCTGCCGCCATAAGCAGTATCAACTCGCAAATGGGCTTGCAATATGTCCAGAATGGTAGCTCCTTCTTTATATTTTACCTCTTGCTCAAATATAGCCTTGCTTCCAAAATCTCTGGTAACCAGAAGGTCTACAGCCGGATTGGGGGCTGCATTTTTCGACTCCGGTTTGTCCGAATTGGCGCCGCCGGAGCCCTCATGCGATGAGGAAAAACCGCCGCAACCAGCCGACAGCATCATGGCAAGTAATATTATAGAAACCAGAGTCAAAATTTTCTTCATTGAATTTCTCCTTGTCGTGATTGCTTACTTAAGCATCGGAAGAAACTGCAAAGCAGTTTCTTCACACCGTTGCAATGAGGTGGGGGATTGAAAGCCACCCTGTTTTGTCAATAGGAGCCCGAGCACTTAAAGAAGCAGAGCTATATTCACCTCGTTATAAGTTAAGATACCTGAATATCAGCAGGGCAGCTTCGGCTCTGGTCACCGGCCTTTCCCCCTGGAGATTACCATCTTCGATGGCTTTCATTAGGCCATGGTGTTCCAGATATTTTACGCCATTTAGTGCCCAGGCTGGAATTATGTCTTGATCTTTGCATCTTAGCTTATAATCAGCCATATTTTCCTCATCCAACTTATAGATTATCGAGGCCATTTCGTAACGGCTTATTTTCTGAGCCGGGCGAAAAGTCTGATCAGGATAGCCCGTTAGAATTTTATTGGCACTGGCAGTCGCTACCGCCCTGATAAACCAATCCGATTCGCTCACATCTTTATAAGCAAGTTCCGCTTCCTCCACTTTTTCCAACCCCAGTGCCTGCACCAGGAGTTGGGCCAATTCGGCGCGGTTAATAAAGCGCTCCGGTTCAAAGCCCAACCCGCTTCCTTTTATTACTCCCTGCCCGGCTAAGATTTCAACGGCATCCCGGGCTTCGCCCATATCATCACCCAGATCCTTGAAACTGCTCCGGGAAGGTAGTTCAATCAGGGCGAAATCTGTAAAATGATCAATATTGAATATAACCAGGCTTTCTTTCATATCTATGATACCGGGTATTGGAACCCATAGCTGCTTTTCCTCGTCATACCAGGCCGGAGTCAGCTTGTTGATATCCATATTCTCAGTAATCGGTACCTTGATGCTTATAGTTACAGGTTTTGCAAATACAGTGCCGCTGGGGCCGAATTCATACAGGGATGAGACTATTTTATGCGCATACTGCCCGGCCCGGGGAATGGAAGCCAGTTCCTGCACCGACAGCTTCTTGGTCTCGTTTAAAGATTTTTCGGGAATATAAACAACAACCTCCTGTTTGGCATCATCAAAAATTATTGCCTCTGCTGTTCCAACTTCCTTGTCCTGCAGTGTTACATTATTGGCATCCAGTTCTTTTTGCAGGGCTTCCAAGGCTGTTGGGTCCATTCGTTCCTCAAGGCTCTTTATCAAATTTTTGGCGCCTAATTGAGCAAAATCAACCATATACTTGTTTAAAACAACCTTCAGTTCCTGTCCCTTTTGGCTCATCACCCCGGGAACTGCCGGAGTATTGCCCATGGAATCGATATCGGTACTATACCACCATATTAAGCTGTCCCCCTGTGCCAGTACTGCGTCGCGGGCAGGAATCATTGGTACATTGCCGTTGATTTTAAACATCCAGCCGCACATGCCTTCATTTTTCTGCCCGGCAATGGTATCGACCAAGGTGCTGAACTGAGGTGAAAATGACCAACTTAAACCACTGGCCTCCAATGCGCCCAATGCAGTCAAGCCATAGCTCTGGTTTCTATTTAAGGTAAGCTGTGCCGGTCCGAACAGAGCCTCATTATTCTCCCCTATGACACTTGTGGTAACAGTAATAGTATCCGGAGTTTCTGAGCCGGTATCTCCGCCGCTCCCAGGGTTAATGGTTGCTGTTGCACCCAGCTTAAGGCAGGCATCCAGGACCCAGGTGTTGGATGTTATGTTTTCATAAGCTCCGGCTGCCAGCAGGTAGTCCATGGCCGTTTTGCCGCCGCTGCTCCAACTCGCCGGGTCTATTCCCAGCAGCTTCAGAGTAGCAACTACTTCCGCACTGTCAGTCGCCGGGTCTTCCCAGACATTACCCAGAAAACTTCCATCACTTTTTTGCTTGCTCTTAAGCCAGTCGCAGCCGCTGTTTATGGCAGCCGTAACATTTGCCTGCTGCCCTTGGGGATCCAGGTATTTTAAAGCTCTAACCGCCTGCGCGGTAGCCATGAAATCCGGTCCCCAATCGGCGACCGGTGGCCAGGCCCCCGATTCTTGCTTGCCCAATATATAATTTATCGCTCCTGCTTGATTAATATTATCTATGTCTCCGGCCCGCCCCAGCAATTCAAAAGCAGCAATATCACTGAAGGCATTGTTATCAAAATACACATTTCCGCTTACGGTCTGGCGCGCCTGCAAAATGGCAAGCAACTGGCCGGCCTTACCGGTCTCGCCGATGCTTTTGGCTGCCAGGTAATCCTGGGCTACCCGCTGGGATGATTTTTTTACTCCAGATTCCGCAACCAGGGTTGCATCTATTAAGCCAATTACTCCAGCTTTAAAACTGCTGCTTCCATATACCCAACTTCCCACATCGGCACCGGCCTGTTTAAGTACATAGGCATCATAGGAGCCGAAATTCCCCCAACCGCCATCAACCGCCTTGCCCGCTTCATACAAGCTTTTGTTTTTTTGTAAAACCGAACTGGCCAGTTGATCATATGGACTTGCCGCCTGGGTTATGCCCGGCATTGCAAACGACATTAACAAACTAATTATGAAGACTATGGTAAAACCCAATGTACCTGCTCTAAATTGCCTGTTCATGATATAACCCCTCTCATTATTTAATCTTCTCCTCGGCTTTTCAGATAAGGCAGGGACATTAGCTAACATGTTTTTATATTAGCAAATAACCCCGCCTCAATAGACGGGGTTTCAATTTGAAAAAAGTCGGCTGTTAGCAGACCAAGCATAAAAAGTGTAGAGCAAGGCATTCAATAAGCCCTAGATTGAGCCGTACATGAGGTACGGTGATTGTGAGCGGGATTATTGAATAACATAGCTATTCGCTTTTTTGGACGGTCTGAAACAAACTAAAAAACACTCGTCTATAGCGCGTAGACCAATCGTCGTATTTGGACAAGCCCGTTATCCTGACTCGGGTTCATTGTTCCCCCGCGCCTTCCCGGATATGTTTATCCAGTGGCCTTGTGCGGGTTTACTCGCCCTTACAGTGGCGCGACCGTCCAGGTTTTTCACCTGGTTCCCGGATTCTTGCCCAATAAAAGTATTATCTTACTACATGTTAAATAATATCTTCCTTATACACCTCCTAGCTTAGAACCTGTTGCATAAAGACTGCCTTTCTAAATCTTTTTAAGCACCGGAAGAAACTGCGGAGCAGTTTCTTCACACCGCTGCAACGAGGCTGCGGATTGGAATCCACCGCTTGTTTTGTCAATAGGAACCGACCGCTTAAAAAAGCGTGGAACATCTTTTTGCCTCGTTATATTATAATTCAAAAAGCTTTACAGCACAAAAGCTCTGCGGTTTTAATGGTTTAGATCTAAAATTTATTTCCGCAAAACGGGCAGAAAACATATTTTACGTTGCTGTCCGCTATTTTCTGTCCGCAATAAGGGCAGAACGCAAAAGAAGCTTTTATCGGTTGACTTCCCGCACCCTCACCAGTGTTAACCTGTTTTTTTTCGGTCTGTTTTATTATTTCCTCCTGATTTTCGGGGGCTAAAGCCGGAGCATTCGTAGGCTGCAGAGAAGGCCCATTTTGTTGTTCGTCTACTGCCTGGCCAGCTTCTTGATCTTCATTTTGCAAAACTCTGTTCAAGTGTCCTGGACTGATAGGTGTTTTGATGAAACCATCCACATCCAAATATTGCAGTCTATCTGGCTGGATTTTGCTGCAAGAGGAAAGATAACATTTGATACCCGGCTTTTTTATCTTTATTGCTGCAATCAGTTTATCGCCGCTGGTTTTGCTCATTGTCATATTGGCAATTATAATATTTGGATCATAGCTTTCAACTAGATTCATGATATTATATTCATCACTGCTCTTTGCTTCATAGCCCAGCCTGCTCACCATGTCTTTCATTATTAGTCTTTCAAACGGGGAATCATTAATAACCAATACTTTTTCCATTTCTACCCCCCCTCCCTTGAAAAGCACCTATATTTCAACAACTATTGACCTTTCAGGTGCTGAAAATAATCCGATCATTTTTACTTTTTTATTTTTTCTACATACCCATTCCAAATTCCTTCCATAAAGAAAGTTCTTCCATTTGTTTCAACATAATTTAATCATTCCCAAAGGGAATCAATATAGGTGGTCCCCGCAGGGGGCAACACACCGCTGCAACGAGGCGGGAGATTAGAATCCGCCGCCTGTTTTGTTAATAGGAAGCGACCATTTAAAGCGGCGGGGAAATATTTTACCTCGTTATAATAACTGTCCTTTGAGCCGTATTGTCGGTCCTCGGTTCAAAGGAGCTGCAAAGGTCTTTGTGTTTTAATTTAAAATATTATTTAAAGCCCTTGACATTGCCCCAGGGGTAATCCTTAGACTTAAACTGCAGCGCTGCAAAATGAAGGAGAGATGCAAATGTACACCATCGGCCAGTTTGCCAAAATCTGCTCGGTAAGTGTTAAATCACTAAGATATTATGAAAAAATCGACTTGCTCACTCCGGCCCAGGTCGATGATTACAACCAGTATCGCTATTATAGCTGGGAGCAAGTGGAAGCCATGAAGAGCATACTGTTTCTAAAGGATCTTGGAATCCCACTGGCTAAGATAAAACAAATCATTGCCCAGGGCAACAAGATCGAAGAACTTGCCGAAGTATTGGAGGAACACCGCCAATATCTCCTGGGGCAGCTTGAATCCACCAACAGCAGACTGGTTAGACTGGCCCGGTATCGAACCACAATGGAGGCGATAGTAATGGATGAAGTTAATAAATATGATGTCAGACTGCGTGATATGCCGGAAACCCTGGTTTACTCATCACGCAAAGTGATGGACAATATGCTCCAGCAGTTACCCAGCCTGCTGCGCAGCATGCTGGAAGATATCAGCCAACGAGGCGGAGTATGTGCGGGAGCACCGTTGATCCTCTATTATGATGACTTTTACGATGAAAGCTTCGACCCTCAGAAAGTTGATGTCGAGGCGGCCTGGCCGGTAGCCGACCCGGTTCTGGCCAATAACACCCTGCCTGCGGTCAGAACGGCCTGCTGCACACATGTCGGCCCTTACGACGGTTTGGAGAAAGCTTACGGCGCAGTTTTTGCCTGGATAAATGAGAATGGCTACCAGGCAGCCTTCCCCACCAGGGAAATATCTTTAACCGATCCCTCGGTTACTCCTCCCGAACAACTGGTTACGGAAATCCTGGTGCCTGTAGTAAGCAAAAAATAATACTCCTGGCAAGCCAAACCTGGCTATATTTTAGCATTTGCGAAGGGAATCCAATATAAGTGGTCCCCGTAGGGGGCAACACAATTTAATCATTCCCGAAGAGGGCAACACACCACTGCAACGAAGCGGGGGATTAGAACCCGCCTCCTGTTTTGATAGCAGGAACCCGACCGCTTATTGAAGCAGGGGACATATTTTCCCCTCGTTATATAATTGCCAGACAAAATCCCAGGGCGATGACAAGAGTGAAGATCAAGGCATGCAAAAAGCCCGCGATTAAGACGTACCTAAGTACGTTGATTGAGCGGGCTTTTTGCAATAACGCAGAGATTCTCTTTGTCATCGTCCTGGGACCTGGCTGCAGCTTGCCGCAGCCAGGTCCTTATATTTGTTTAATAATCGTAATTAATGGGCCTTCAGCATTTCATGACCATAATATTTCTTCTTGAAATACAAGGCTACATTAACCAAACTGATTAAAACCGGCACTTCCACCAGAGGCCCGATTACCGTGGCAAAGGCCTGGCTGGAGTGAATTCCGAAGACTGCTACTGCAACCGCTATAGCCAGTTCAAAATCATTGCTGGAAGCGGTAAAAGCGATCGTCGTTACCCGCGGATAATCAGCCCCCATCCATTTGCCGATAAAGAAAGTGGCAAACCACATCAAGCCAAAATAAATGGTTAGCGGAATTACCACCCGCAGTACATCCATGGGCAGAGATACGATAACATTACCTTTCAAGGAAAACATGACAAAAATAGTGAAAAGTAAAGCAAGCAGTGTCATCTTGCCGATGCGGGGTATGAAATTCGCTTCGTACCAATCCCGCCCCCGGGCTTTCAGCATGCTGGTCCGGGTTATGATGGCGGCAATAAAAGGGATACCCAGGTAAACAAAAACGCTTTTGGCGATCTCCAGCATGGACACGTCGACCGCCATACTGGACATGCCCAGCCAGCGGGGGATTACGGTAAGAAATATATAAGCATAAAAAGAATACGTCAAGACCTGGAATATGGCGTTGAAAGCCACCAGCCCCGCCACATATTCGGGGCTGCCTTCAGCCAGGTCATTCCAAACCAAAACCATGGCGATACAGCGTGCCAATCCCACCAGTATGACACCGGCCATTAATTCCGGTTTATCAGGCAGCAGCAAGACCGCCAGGGCAAACATGACAATAGGCCCGACAATCCAGTTCTGAATCAGGGAAAGCAGCAAGAGTTTCACGTCTTTAAAAACCAGGGGCAGTTCTTCATAACGAACTTTGGCCAGCGGTGGATACATCATAAGAATAAGACCAATAGCAATTGGTATGTTGGTAGTTCCTACCTGGAACTGCCCCCAAAATGCTGAAATTTGTGGATATAGAAAGCCCATCCCCACACCTATGACCATAGCCAGAACAATCCACAGGGTAAGATAACGGTCCAGGAAAGACAACTTCCGCGTTATTGATCCGCTCATTAAATAACCTCCTTTTTATTTGACTAGCAGGAATTGCCGGTTGCCTTATGCTGCTTTAAACGAACCCGGTCTTGTTGGCAAAGGCTTATTTTCTCCATCTCATCATTTATAATTATGCTAAGAAAAGGATAAGTAAGAAAAACAGTATCATTAAACCTGTAATAAACCCATTGAGCTTTTTTTTCAGAGATAATAATGCCCGCCGTCTTCAGCTTATTCAAGTGTCGGGAGGCATTGGACTGTTGAATATCGAGAACCGTCTCAATATCACATACGCATAATTCACCGTTTCTCAAAAGATTCAACATTCTTATTCGCGTTTCATCGGCCAAAGCTTTAAATATATTGACAATATCCATAGGCCTCACTCCCTTCTATGACTATATGCAACTATAATCATATACTATACCAAATCAAGCTGCACATTCAATCTATTTTAATTTTCATAACCCAATTTGATAGTATTAATATCATGTTGTTATTTAATGCGGCATATGCTTATAATATGCTCATAGTGAATGTTTATATATATGGAAATTCCTGAAAACAGACCGTTGGTTTTTGGCTGCTTGGATTACAAACATTTTAAGGAGGTTTTTATTATGGATATTGTCAAAATTGAAGTTTACGGAGGCACCAATGCCGGAGGCGGAGGCTGCAGCTGCGGTTGTACAAGTTGCACTCCCGCTGATGCCAAAGCCGAATTCGAGGCCATGAAAAAAGTGCTGGTCAATAAATATGGGGAAGATTCTCTAAACCTTGAATTTATTGATACTGCAAATGCAAAACTGGAAGCTTATCCAGAGGTTGAAAAGGTGGTCCGGGCCGGATATCCATTTCCCATAACCGTGATTAACGGCTCGGCTCGGCTGGCCGGGGCAATTTCCCCGGACTCAATAGATCAGATTATCACCGAACTGCAAAATCAACAATAGCTTTATTGATAGGCCAATCAAAAAGAGTGAAGAGCAAGGCTTTCAAGAAGCCTGTGATTGAGGCGACTAATGTGTGGCGACGGACCTTCTGCTTCGCAGCAAGGTCGCGTCCCCGTACAGAGTACGTCGATTAAACGGTTCTTCACTCAAGAGTATAAGTGCAACCTGAGCTTGTGGCTGCGTTAGCAGCCACAAGCTCGGTTTTCTTTAGAATAACGCAGCTATTCGCTCCCTTATTGGTAAGCGAAAGCGAACATCCGTGTGCTCGTAGAGTGCTTTTTTTGATGGTCTGAGCAGGGGGGCAATTGCCCCCCTGCTGTTATTCCCTGGTTTCGGATTTCTTTAGCTGGGCAAATTTCCGCAAAATGATGATGGTAAAACCTGCCGCCAGCAAAACAATAACCGCATCCAGAAGCCATTTGTTTTTTTCGGTCCATGGAACCACCGGTGCTTTATAATTGGAATTTAAATGCTGAGCACCTGCGGCCAGAACTGGCAAGTCCTTTTTCCTGATTAGATTGGCAAAACCTTTAAGGTCATAATTGGGAGCAGCCGCTTTAGGATTGCCGTACCATAAAGAAGCCGGGCCGCGCAAGTCAGCCAGCAAAACCGGCTGGCTGCCATAAACCTTGATATCGCTTATTTTCAGTGGAGGACTGCTGCCGTTGTATATAGATATAAGCAGGTAGCGCCGGGCAAACTGGTTGATCTCTATGCTGTCCTTAACCGACTGGTACTCATTCCACTTGTACGCTAAAATCGACTCCGAATCCAGCATCATTTCCTCGCCGATGTTAGTTGCGTCCTTGGAAGTATAACAAAACACATTGCGGTTAAAATTACGGTCCGGGGTTTGGATTTGAACCCTGTTCACTATGTAATTGGGCACTCCCAAATCCACTAACAGTCTGGTATTCTCCTTGTCGGAACGATTGGAAAGTATTTTGCTTTTAATTAATTCACCATTATATATATTGCTGGGCAGAAACTTCAGGGATGCAGATGCAACAATTAAAGGTTTTTCACCGGTCTTGGACATTATATTTACCCGCAGGTAACGCATATTGCTGGTGGGATAGGATATTTGATTGGATTGCTCACCATTGTAGGAAAAGATTTTGGCGGCTGCCAAATCACCCCAGACTTGACTATCGGCACTGGCTTGCAGCTTGACCTCGCGCAGATAATCCTCATCAGTTTTTAATTTTAAAACTAAACGGTTATGGGGTTGGTAATTGGCACCCAGATCAATAATCACCGAAGAGTAATCCGGATAATTTATGGAATCCAGCAGAGTCGCTTCACCAAGTACTTCCTCCACCGTGGGCTGGATAATCTGGCTGGGTATCTCCTTTCCCTCGCGATCGGTCACCCTGAGATCCGCAAAATATTCCTGGCTGTTTTTCATGATTTCCGTATCAACTTTAATGAGAGTAAATCCTTCATTAACAACAGGTATTTCCTTGTAATACTTCCATTGCTGTGAGGAAAAGTCTGCCATAACCAGGGATACCGAAAGAACCAGAAAAAGCAGGGCTAGAACACTAATCAGTTTTTTTCTCATGGGAGGGAATCCCCTTTCATCCGTTTTTGGTAGAAGAATGAGATAGCAAGCGATATCAAACCAATTGCCAATAAAACCATGATTTTGAAAGCAATATCCAATTGCTGCAGATCATAAAACAGTGTTCTGATAATAACGATACCGAACAACATGAGGCTGAACATCCGAAGCGAAATATTGTCCCGCCGCACTCCCAGCCAAAGCAGAATACTGCTCACCAAAGCCCATGACACAGGAATAAGGAAGCTAAAGGATTGATTGGCCTGATAGTAATAAATCGCATTGTTGATATCAAAGGCCAGCAAGTAAAAAAGTGTAGCCACAACAAATATGAGCAAAGTTAAGCTCTGCCACTGACGCTGGGGGTAATTGCGCTGGTTGACATATAAAGCGGCACCCCAATCCGCTATGCAAAGCGCGATAATCAGGCTGCTCTGATTTAAAACCGGAGTCGGATACATTACTGACGCATCAAAAACTGAAGCAAAGGCAGCGGCCACTATCATCGAGGCGATAAAAAACGCGGATTTACTCTTTACCAGATAACAGAAATACAAAAGAACAGCAGCGACCGCCAACCAGGCCATTCGGCAATAGACCCCGTCCAGCTGGGAAGGGGCGATCAAAAGCGCAAAAATCAAGCCCAGGGTCAGTAAGGCCTTCGCAAAAAGCGGTGTTAGTTTACCCTTTGGATTCAAATACAAATAAAAACCGATATAAACAGCCGCAAAGCCCAGGCCAATCAATCCCAACCAGTCAGTTAGCTTTTCAAATAGATTGAGGTAGGAGAAAGCCGAAAAGAACAGGGAATTAGCCAGGAGCAGGGTCAGGTTGTCTCGACGGGTCTGCTTATGGTAGATGAGAGCCACCCCCATAAACAGGAGAAAATAAGCTATTAAGAAAGCCTGCCCATACCATATCAGCCAGTGCATATTAAATGCTGCAATACATATTATGCCAGTGCCGGCCAAAGCCAGGACATCCAGGAAATACCAGCGGCGATAATAGGCCAGGAACAGAACACCCAAATTAAGCACCAATACATAAGACAACAGCGGAACTATTTCCCCGCTATGACTGCCCATGAGGAACGGAACCAGAAACCCGCCCAAGGTAGCCATCACGGCTGTACCCGGCATATTTTCCAGAGCGGAGAGCACACCGCTGACCAGAGCTGTAATAAACATCAAGGCAAAGGCGGCATAGGGACTTATCAAATGATAGTAATTAACCGCCGCGTATGAAGAAAGATAGATAATTGCAATCCCGGCACCGGTCAAGCCTTGAGCAAACACAGGATAGCCTTTTTTAAGGTAGAACTGTCCGGCCAGCATAAAGGCGGAGCCGCCGACCAGGCCCAGCACACATCGGCCCAATTCCCCGATGATATCGTTATCAAAAGACCACTTCAGAAAATAGGCCACCGCAAAAATGACAATTAATGCCCCAATACGGTTTAGAAGTTTACCCCCTATAAAATTCTCCGAAAGCTGTGTTCCTATGCGGGGCAGTGAACGGGGCGCAGTTTGCTCGTCCGGCACTGCCGTGACCGGAATCCGGAGTCGCTCAGTCGCAAGCGGCCGTGTACCGGAAACTGCCCTGGAACTTATTTGCTCAAAGCGGGATTCCAGTTCTGCCATGCGCGTTTTCAAATCATCCAACTCGGCCAATATTAAATCCAGTTTCTTTTGCTCCTCATTCCCCACGCATTCACCACCTTTTTCTATCGAATGTACCGTTTAAGCGATATAGGCAAAATAAATCCCCACGAGAATAATTATGGCCCCTGCCAGTTTTTCCATGATATTGTTCCATTTGGCGAAGCTCTCCATTCGGGTTATCAATCCGGTAAAAGTTCCTGTTATAACAATAAGCACTCCCCGACCCAGAGCATATACAAATAATAGGGTAGCTCCATATAACCACTTTCCACTGGCCATTGCCAGGGATAGAATAACCAGAAGAATAGGAGTGCCGCATTGTGAACCCACCAAACCCATAACCAGACCCAGCAGATAACTGCCCCCGAGTCCTTTGGCCTCACCAACGCGGCCCGGCAAGCTGCCGCCAAAATTAATGCTGAATTTGAGAACCCCCAAGAGATTTAATCCCAGGGTAATACAGACCGCTGCAACTATATAATAGAGAAGGCTCTTGCTGCTGCCGAATATGCCGCCCACCGAGGCAATAAACAAGCCTAAGAGCATGAAAGTGGTGGCGGTCCCCAGAGTAAAGGACACGGACAGTGCCAGGCTCCTTTTGCGTCCCGCATCAACACCCCCGCAGTAAGCTATAATAATAGGAACCATGCTCAGGTTGCAGGGACCGAAACTCGTTACCACCCCGGCCAGGAATACCAGTAAATAGCCAACCAGAGAAAAGCTGCTCAAAAATTGGGGGGCGGCTTGATTGATCCAGGCTTCCAATCTATTTCACCACCCGATCGAGTTCCTTTATCAAATCCTCCACAGGGAAGAATCCGATATTTTTATAACTCAGCTTGCCTTCACGGTCAATAATAAAAGTAGCAGGAATAAACTGTATACCCCACTCCTCGCATAGTTCCTGGTTTTCTTCGTCATCGACATCAATGGAAATAAAGCGGACCTTGCCTTGGTAATCAGGCAGCAGTTGTTCGAATACTTTCTTCATTTCAACACAGGGTGCACAGGTTTGGGAACGGAAAAGCAGCCACATGCTCTCCCCATTGGCTTTGCCCTGTTCGATAGCTGCCGTCGCAGTAGGCGGGGTTTGTTGCTCGCTTTTATCATTTGTGCTTGCTGAACTCTGCATTGCAACCCCAGTATCAGGTTTAACTGCTTCCTTATTATCAGTTTCGGGAACAATCCCATCTGCTTGTTCCTTATCCGCAGCCGATTCGCTCGGCAGCAGGTTAGCCTGACCGGCAGTATTTTTAGATGGAGCAGAATTATCTGCCATGGTATCCTTCCCGGTGGGGGGCAAAACAATATTTTCTTGATGATAAAATTCCCAGGCGGCTGCCAACACCAGCAATAGTACCACCGCCAAGATATACCCTTTTTTCATAATCCACTGCCCCTTTCAACAAGCATCTCCGTTCAAATGCTTATTCTAAATACTACTATAACAAACAGCCGGCATCCGGCAAGCCAAAAATATTAACAATTCAACTTAAATCTTATAGCCCATTATAGCAATTCAATAAATGAAGGCCATAAATTGTTTACTTCAGTTTCAATCTGATCATAACGATGCTCCTTCTTTAGTTCCGGAAGAAGATCAGAAGCCACAAAATATCGATACTGGTTAATCCCTGCTTGCTCCAAGACTTTTTGTCCGCAAGCAATGTTGCAGCCATCAATCAGCAGGACTTCATCAGCTTTTTTAACACTATTTTTAAACTTGGGTAAATCTGCTGCTATAGCTGCCAGACAACTCATCTGTGCCATACCGCAATGCTGTAGTCTGATCGACATGGCATTGGCAACCTGCCCCAAATTAGAGGCTCCAGAACAAGTTAATACCACGCGAGTTCCTGAATTAACAGTACAGCAGTTCGTATCAGTTTGACCTTGATTACTTTTGTTTTCCATTTTTTCTCCCCTTTTCATATTTATGTACCAGTAATTATATCATATTATATTCATATAATTAATTCATTATATTAGCATACTTCTTATTATCGTACATTGTATTTGACATTATTAATAATATAAGCATATACTTATTAATAGAATAATATTTAAATAAACTAATGAAAGAAGTTGATTATATGTTCAAATGGTTTGCGGATTTACTTACCTACCAATGGCTTAATTTGACCAAGGGAACCCACCTGGCTGATGCAGTTAATTTTTTCGTTTACGATACCTTGAAGATATTTTTCATGCTGGCAGTAATTATTTTTATCGTCGCAATTATTCGCAGCTTCTTTCCACCTGAAAGAACCCGCAAAATATTGAGCTACAAGCGTCAGTACCTGGGCAACATCGTTGCTGCCCTGCTGGGTATCGTGACTCCTTTTTGTTCATGCTCGGCCGTACCCCTCTTCATAGGTTTTGTTGAAGCGGGTATACCTCTGGGGGTTACTTTTTCCTTTCTAATTTCGTCCCCCATGGTCAATGAAATTGCCTTGATTTTGCTATGGGGAATGTTTGGAGTTAAAATTGCATTGATTTATATCGTTACTGGATTAACGGTGGCTATAATCTCCGGGCTGGTTATAGGGAAACTGAATCTGGAAAGATATGTGGAAGGATATGTATACGAAATCGCCCAAGAAACCGGCGGTATACAAATGTTGGTTGCCGAGCAGACCTGGCATGACCGCCTGTTATATGCCCGCGACTACGTCAGGGATATCCTCAAAAAGGTTTGGCCTTATGTAGTGGCTGGAATTGCTATTGGAGCGGGAATTCACGGCTATGTGCCAACTGATTTCCTGGCCGCCTATGCCGGCAAAGACAATCTATTTGCAGTGCCTATCGCGGTATTAATGGGTATCCCTCTTTATTCCAATGCCGCCGGGGTTATTCCTTTAATAGCTGCCCTGCAGGAAAAAGGCATGGCCATGGGAACGGTTCTGGCTTTTATGATGTCGGTAACTGCTCTGTCTTTGCCGGAAATGATCATTCTGCGTAATGTTTTGAAACTGAAGCTAATTGCTGTCTTTATTGGTATCGTTGGTACATCAATTATAATTGTAGGTTACCTGTTTAATTATTTACTTGCAGGCTGAGCTGTAGATTATTTTTGCTGAACTTGCAATAATTATAATATGATATTGATAAGATAAATAAGGAGTTGAAAATATGTTTGAGACCTTGTTCAAGGCTCTGGGGGAGCCGACCCGCCTGAAGATAGTCAAGCTGCTGGCAACCCGGGAATTGTGCGTCTGTGATTTGGAGGAAATTATGCAGATCAGCCAGCCCCGTGTATCCCAGCATCTAAAAGTATTGAAATATGCCGGGCTGGTCAATGAACGCAAAGAGGGCCAGCGCTGCATATGCAGCTTAAATCAAACTTTGCTGACTCAAACCATGAATGAATTCGCTGAATATATAGCAAAACCAATTGAGGAAATCCCTGAACTATCCGGCGAATTTGCACGCCTTCCGGCTATAGCTGGAGATTTCTGTATTAATAAAATCAATTCTACAGCGTTATAATCAAGCAGGTAAGTTTTGTGATATAGGTAGATATGAATTAGAAGGAGGTATTGGTATATGAAAATCGAAGTGCTGGGAACCGGCTGCGCCAAGTGCAAGCAGTTGGAAAAGGACGTGTATGATGCCCTGGCCGAATTGAATATCACCGCCGATGTAAGCAAGGTGCAGGACATCAAACAAATTATGAGCTACAAAATCATCTCGACTCCCGCCCTGGTGGTAGACGGCCAGGTGAAAATTGCCGGGCGGCTGCCGCGCAAGGAGGAACTGCACAGCTATTTGGAGGAAGTGAAAAAGTAATTTATGTTATTATTAGGCCGCCGCTAAAACATTTAATAGCGGAAGTTAAAACCGCCCCCGTATCGCAAGAAAAATAAGGAGGTTATTATGAACGAAAAGCTGCAAGATATTGAAGCCAAACTCTATATGAGCGAGCTTACCTTTCCCCTTTTGCGGGAACAGCTCCTGCGCCATGGCGAAATCAGAGCCTGGTACAGGTATTACCGGGGGGGCAATCAATGGGCCAAGAAATTCTACCGGGAAGAAAACGTATTTCTGGTAGACCAGGTTATAATCTGGCATCAAACTGCTGAAAACGGGCAAATGCGCATCCACACCTTGAAGCTGGATGAAATAGCCAAAATCGA
This sequence comes from Syntrophomonas sp., assembly GCA_036677685.1. Classification (GTDB taxonomy): domain Bacteria; phylum Bacillota; class Syntrophomonadia; order Syntrophomonadales; family Syntrophomonadaceae; genus JAQUBU01. The sequence continues at coordinate 163,172 of JAVBWA010000012.1, forward strand.
ACGTGCTTATGACTTTGAAAACAAGCATTCGCAAAAACTGGTGCTCTCTGAAGTTACCACAACACTACGAGTAATGGATAAAAAAAGCAAACCTGATGTCGTTGTGTTCAAACGTCCCCTGGCCGAAGAGCAGGGAGATGCGGAGGGTTTTGAACAGTTTATGGCAATGCTGGATTAAGTTATAAATTTTTTAATCCCCATAACCGGAGGATATACCCAAAGGGCACAGGCAAACACCTATGAAAATGCGCTGACATTACAGCAGATTAACGCATGATTCAATATGATTTTTCTCTGGGTTAATCATAATAATCAGCGTAAATCAGCGTCTAATTATTACTTATTTTAGTACTAACCTAAAAGGAGGGACTTCCTGTGATTAAGAAACCTAAAATCAGAATTCCGGTAGCAATCAATCAGCATGCCGGAAAGCACAAAGACAAGAAAAAAGAGCTTAAAAAATACGCCTGCCGTAAAAGCAGGCGTATTTTTATTATGGGGCTTATGCTTTACTGGCTGCGTAAGGCATGCGGATGCAGGGACTTAGGCAGTGATCACTCATTTGATTATGCTCATGCATAACGGACCGGGAACATATATCCGCACAATAATCGACAAAAGAGATGGCTATTGATTCTCGATTCGCCGGAGTAGGCACATTCAAGCAGAATAATAATGCTTCGAGGGGAGCACCCAAAGGAAATCCCACCCATTGCCATACATGGAATTCCTTCAGGTGCTCCTTTTCATATTCTCAAATCCCTCCTTGGGCACTTACTTATCCCTTGGCATCCTTTGCTTCTCTTTGAGGACAAGCCTATGACTTGAATAATTTATCTGCTAGAGGCATTCAAGCCCCGGTCTTAAGTCATTATATATTGGTGACCATTTTCTCATTTTTTATATTTTTTGTTATTGCAGGAGTTTTTTGGATCATTATGTTGTATTATGGTAAATATGGTCCTTAATTTCATATTTTTAAGCACCGGAAGAAACTTCGAAGCAGTTTCAACACCGCTGCAACGAGGCGGAGGAACTTATTTTCCCCTCGTTATATTTAACAAATTAGAAAGAGGGAATAATATGCGCAAATATTATAAATTGTCTCATTACACTTATACTCATCAACTGAATAATGGGGATTTGGTATTGCACAACAGTTTTATGGGGTCCTTGGCCCGGATTTCTTCGCAGCAAAGAGTCCTTATTGAACCATACCTCAATTATGAAAAGCATTTCGAATTGGATAGCATGAATGACCTTCTGGACGAGTTATGCACAGGAAGATTTTTTGTTGCTGCCGACTTGGATGAACCGGCAGAGGTAAACGAAATTTTATCTTACGAACGTGATGAGCATACCATGCATCTGATTATTTTGCCTCATGAGCAATGTAATTTCCGTTGCCGTTATTGCTATGAATCCTTCGAAAACGGCAAGATAACCCCGCTTGTAGTTTCGGCCATCAAACGCTATGTTCAGGAACATATGCCATCATTTAAAATGCTCAAGGTATACTGGTTTGGCGGTGAGCCCTTGCTGGCTTCCGATGTGATTATTGAACTCTCAGAGTTCTTTATGAATTATTGTAAAAAACATGGTAAAAAATATGGCGCATTTATTACTACCAACGGATACCTTTTGACCCCTGCACTTACTTCCCGGTTATTGTCCCTGGGTATTAGCAATTACCAGATAACCATTGACGGGCCGGAACCGCTGCACAACAAGAACCGCAAGCTGGCTGGGGGCGGAAAAACTTATGAACGCATACTGCAGAATGTACTTGACTTCAAAGCCCAGCCCTTCGACTTTCGAGTTTCAATCAGGGTCAATTTTGATCCCCCTAATATGCCATCTATCTCCAAATGGGTGGAAAGTGAAATTAACCCGGCCTTTCTAAATGATAATCGCTTTTCATTAAACTATAACCTCATTGAGGATTGGGATAATGTGTCTATATACGATAGTTCATCACTTGATGCATTTCCATTGAAACTAAATCTTATTGGAGCAACCTATAACTCTTCTATTACACGGAGCTGTGTGCACGATTATTTAATGCCTAATACCAGTGTTTGTTATGCTGCCAAGAAGTCTTCTCTGATTTTCGGGGCTGATGGAACGCTATACAAGTGTACAGTCGCTTTCAAAGACCCTTCCAATCAAGTAGGTTACGTAGATGAGCATGGAAATCTGGTATTTGATGAAGACAAGCTTAGTCTGTGGGTTAATACCTCGCATTTGGATTGCTCCCGCTGCACAAAATGCTCATTTTATCCTTCCTGTCAAAGCCGTAAATGCCCGAAAATTGGGATTGAAACCGGTAAACCCAGCTGCCCTTTTTCCGTCAATGATTATCACCGACTTTTAGAATTGGCCGCCTCACAGCAACAATGAAAGGAGGTGAGAAAATGCCCTTTAAGAATCTGGCCAAGATAAAAGCTGCTGCCGAGCAAATTAGCGAAGGCAAGGCTATTATCTGGAATGCCCGTCTGGAAGCTCTGGCAAAAACCGGCGATATCAAAGGCTTCTTGGATCATTTGGATGTCGTAGCCGACAACGGCAATTGCACATGTAATTGCGGCACTCCAGGCTCTCTAAGCGATGTTATTAATCCCGCTGCCCAACCTGTTACCAATCGATAATAATGAAAAGGAGGTGAGAAAGAATGCCGTTTCAAAATCTTGATGAAATAAAGAAGGCTAACCGGCAGATTACCGATGGAAAAACCACCATATGGAATGCCCGTTTGGATGCCCTGTCTAAAACCGGTGACATAAAGGGATTTCTCGATCACTTGGGAACTGTGGCCAGCAACGGCAATTGCACATGTAATTGTGGTGCCAGATACGGGTTTGATGAAGCAATCAATCCTGTTTCCAACCCGGTTATAAAGTAATTATTCAGCTTACTGCTCCATATCATAAAATACTATATGTAATCCGCAATAGAGGCATCGTTCATAGTATCGATGCCTCTACGCTTCAAAAAGCAGCTTCCCTTCGCTGTCCAGGCAGCCAAAGGAGGTCGTGCATCATGATTAAAAAACCCAAAATCAGAATTCCGGCAGCCCTTTACCCGCAAGCCGGAAAACACCACGACAAGAAAAGAGAGCTTAAAAATACGCCTGCCATAAAAGCAAACGCAACTTGGTTAAGGGGATATTCCAGCTGCCAACCTAATCTGCTCAGCCCACCGGTGGGCTCTTTCGGCGCCGTCTTTATCTCCGATTATGGCCTTTTCCCGGTAAACCTGTTGGGCTCTGGCAATTTCAGCCCGGCCTGCCGGCACATCTACAGCATAATAGAGCAATCTCTGCTGCCAATTGTTTGGCGACCCCGTAAAGTTGATTACTCCCTCTGCTACGGCCGCTGCCAGTTTACATCTGAAATCCAATCTCTGCTTGCGAAACCTCAAATGCCATTACAATAAAACTTCGGCTGACATCTCTTGGTAGTTCTTCACATTTCCCAGAGCCAATAGTTCGTTTTGGTGGTGCCGCACCTATCAGCGTCCTCCGCTTAGGTTTAACGGTCAGCCGCAGCGGAGCTTCCGGCGGGCGCATTTTTCAAAGCTACTTTAAGCAAAAAAGAGTCCTGGGAATGGATAACATCGAAAGCCCCGTCGTATTTACGGGCGATTCTCTGCATAATGGAAATGCCGTAGCCATGGTTTTGAGGCTCTGATTTGGAGCTTACAAAATCCTCATCAAGCATAAGCGGCGCTCCCGGAGACGAATTTGCCACCCCGAAAAAGATAAAACCATTTTTCATCCTTACGGAAATATCTATCTTTTTTTCTTTGCCCTCCGCCACCTTGTCACAGGCTTCAATGGCGTTGTCCAGCATGTTGACCAGGAGGCTGCACAGATCGTTGCCCGGTATATGTAAATTCTCCGGCAGGTTTCCCGTAAATTCTATCTTGATTCCCTTGTTTTGCGCCTGGGAGAATTTATCGCTGAGAATGGCGTTTATTAGTCTATTCTCACAAAGATAGGCGGCCTTGGTTTGTTGAAAATCATAACCGGCATCATCAAGATAGCGACTTACCTCATCATAATCACCGCTTGCCGCCAAATTACTGATAACCGCGAAGTGTTTGTCGATGTCATGCCAGATTTGCCAAGTTTCTTCAATGTATTTTTCGGTTTTAATATAATTTTTATATAATAGCTCTCCTTCTATGCGCAGGGTGTTGTTTTCGTTAAGGATGCGGTACTCCCTTTGGACGGAGTTCAAGGCCGTCTTTCCGGTCATCAGGACCAGAACCGGGAAGGCCGTAATAATCAGATTGTAATTCATTGAGTAGTAGTTTCCTTCGGTAAAATAGATATAGGCATCCAGGCCGGAGGCGAGCAGAATAGCAGCCACCGCGGCCACCACATATGGTTGTCCCGCTCCGGTCCGGAATTCCTGAATAAAGGCGTCCGCCAGAATGACGGCAAGCAGGATATAAAATGGCAGTTGCCAATTTAAAAAGAATAAATCCCAGTTAAGCAGGTTGCCGATTATCCATCCGCCTAAAAATACACTTTGAAAAACGGCCATTATCAACAGCAGCCGGCTTTTTGCAAAGCCCCGGTCGGCCGCTACGAATATAAGCGTACAGATGGGAATTGTCATATTGGCAATACTCACAATCCAATAAACAAACACCGGTCCGGTATAAAAAGCGATGACTGAGACATTGAACAGAATACTGATTCCAATAAACAGAGCGATGAGCGCAAGGGTCAGTATTGATAATTCAAATTTTCCATATTTTAAAGTCATTGATATTAGTGCAAATATTAGCAAGAATAACCCAATACAAATATAAAAGAGGGAAAATATTATATCCATCAGAGCAGATTTCGTAAGCGCGCTCAGGATGGCCAGTCCGTCATCCAGGATAACGTGTTTGGACACGGCGATACTGCCGGGATGATTGGTATCGAATTCAAGTTTTAAAACCCGGCCGGCTTTTCCGTCGGGTATTTTAAAAATATGGGTCTTTACTCCCCAGACTTCAGGGCTGTTCAGCGATGAACCAAAGGTATAAACGCTGCTCCCGTTGATGAATACCTGCACCTCGTAGCCGATAGTAATAAAACAGAGGCTTTGCTCATGCGTAGCAGGAAGCATTTTGCTCAGGACTACTCTATGTTGATTTTTAAGCGACCCGGTTTTTAGGAAAGCGGCATCTTTAAAAAGTGTTTTTTCACCGTCGGATATATCCCAGCCGTCGCTCATGATTTGCGCAGCCGGGTTATCCGACAGGCACAACGCCCTGCTGTAAATGATGCTTTTCATTAAAAATAATGAAAACATCAACGCGACCAGGGTAAATATCCATATTTTCCGACGCGGCACGGTATCACCTCACTTGACCAAAGGATGGCTGTAAATAATATTATAAGTTATCATAAACATGTATGGACAGTATCCGTTCAGGCACAAAAAACAGTTGTTCATACCGGATGTTCAACCAAGGAAGAGGCTGGTGATTATTATGCTATACAAAATAGCCATCTGTGATGATGAGGAGGATTTTATCGCTTCCCTGCAGGAGCAGGTGGCAGGGGTCCTGCAAAACAGCGGTGTCGGTTTTGAAATCACGGCTTTTGCCTCCGGAGAGTCCTTATTAAATCACATATATGACAAATCCGCCGGCTTCGATATGATTTTTCTGGATATTTTTATGCAGGACCTGAACGGTATGGATACTGCCAAAGCTATCCGCCAGCACAGCGATTCCACCGCCATCATTTTTACCACCGCCTCGGACCGCTATGTTTTTTCCGGCTACGAAGTACAGGCCCTGCAGTATTTGCTTAAACCCATAAACGTCCAGGCTCTGTCGGCCGCTTTGATGCTCGACCTGAAAAGAAGGTTTGAAAACCGCTATTTTTTATTCAAATCGCAGGGAATGACCAATAAAGTTCTATATGATGAGATTGAGTATTTTGAAAGCACCTTGAAGTCGGTAAAACTAGTGCTTAAACAGGATGTTTACGAAATCCACATCCGGATATCGGACATTGAGAACCTCCTGCCGCAACTTAGCTTCTGCCGCTGCCACCGCGGGTTTATAATCAATTTCAAACATGTGGCGAAAATGAACGCGCAATCCCTCACCACCGTCCAGGGGACGGTGATCCCCATCGGCAAAACCTATGCCAAAGCCGCAAACCGTGCTTTCCTCAACTATATCGGCAGCAGCGACTAACCTGATAACCGTACCCGTTAAACAATAATACTCAAAAATATCAGCGATACGGCCGCGGTTCTTTAGATAGAAAGAGCCGGCGTCTTTTGCATTCCGGCAGGTTTTCTTTACTAATATCTTTAGGACGCAAGACCTATGACGAGTACGAACGACCGCTTTTCGGGTATGAACGTATGTTGGTCATTAAAATACGAGAATTTACAATTGAAGAAAAGGCTGCATGCGAAACCGCTTTGGCAGACCGTACGGACATATTAAACGGTTGGGGATCACTCCGGCCAAAGCAGTGAAGGTGAACCGGCATTTAAGCCATAACTTTTTATGAAAGCGAGATTTCTTATGAAAACAATCCGTTCTCTTCCATTTATCTTCTTCATTATTATTGAACTCTGTTTTGCTGCTCTGCTTATCTCCCCGGGAACCGTATCAGCCAGCACCCTGGATAGCAATCTGCTGTCCAATTCGGATGCTGAAGCCGGGAGCATAAGCTCCTGGACAGATGACACTGGTCAGAGCAGATGGTTTGCCGCCGAGAATACCTGGAATGCTTCTCATTCAGGAACCTATTCCTTTTCTGTTCAGGCGCCCGGATTCGCCGCGTCAGGCACATGGTCCCTGTCACAGACTGTTTCGATAAGCGATCAAAGCGCGCTTATCAACGCGGGAAACCTGGTGGCAAACCTCTCTGGCTGGTACCTAAAAAGCGGCTCCGGTACCGACCGGGCTCGTCTGGTTTTGCAGGAATTGGACGCTTCGGGCAACGTATTGCGGGAATCCGGCCCTTACTGCTCAGGCACCAATACATGGGAGCAGGGTACGGTCAGCCAGGCTGTGATGGCTAATACTGTATCGCTAAAGGTTCTTTTATGCGGCATAGACCTGGACAACAGTCGGGTTCAGTTCGATGACCTTTCCCTTGTGATCAGCAATAACAGCGGCGCCGCCCCGACCATAGTTCAGGGCATTTCCGATCAGGAAATCACCGTGGGCGATCCCTTGGGTCCCTTCAACATTACCGTTAATGATACGGATACGCCTTTAAACAACCTGGTCGTAACCGCCGTATCCTCAAATCAGACCCTGGTTCCTGATGCAAATCTTTCGCCCGGAGGGTCGGGGGGCACCCGCACCCTGAGTATCACACCGGTGGCCGATAAGACCGGAGAAGCCGACATTACCATAAATGTTTCCGACGGCGCCAAATCGGCCCAGTCCAGTTTCCACCTGAGAATCAATCCGGCGGCCAATCTGGGGGTTAATCTGGTGGTCAACGGAGACGCCAGCCAGGCCGCTCAATCCACCTACATCCCGGGATGGAGCGGTTCGGATTGGAGCCGTTTTGTGCTTAACTCCGGAACCAAAACCTTTACCGTATCCACAGCTCCATCGGGAAGCATTTATCTCGAACAAAGCATAAACGTTAACTCTCGTCGCGACCTGATTGACAGCGGTTTTTTAAACTTTCAGGCGTCGGCCGGTTTAACTGGAGGTGCCGAGCTTATAATAAGCGGTCTTAACCAGGTCGGCTCTGAAATCTGGTCTTTTTCGGGGAGCAGTATAACCCAGGCCATCCCAGCCAATACTTACTACATTAAGGTTAAGATAGGGGGGCCTTTATCTGCCCAGATTTCTAACGTAAGCCTGATAATTCTCAATGATCTGCCCAAAATACAGAGCATTGCCGACCAGAACATATCTGAAAACAGCAATACCGGTGCGCTAGACTGTAAAGTAGGTTACATTACTGCAGGTATTATTATAACCGGCACCTCCTCAGATCAGACCCTGGTCCCCAACGGCAATATAGTGTTTGGCGGTTCCGGTTTTGACCGCACGCTTACGGTAACCCCCGCCGCAAATAAATCAGGTTCCTGCACCATAACCGTAACCGCCAATGACGGTTCACAAAGCGCCTCCCGAAGCTTCACATTGACGGTAAATCCTGTTCCCAGAGTAAGCTCGGTAAACGCTCCGGCGGCGGGTTCTTATAAAACAGAAAGCATTCTCAACTTTACCGTAAACTTTAACACCCCGGTTACCGTAAACGGGGGAACACCTTACATACCGATTACATTGGATACCGGCGGCACGGTCAATGCCGCCTGCACCAGCAGCGCCTTCCCCGCAAACTCTCTCGCATTCAGCTATACCGTGGCCAGCGGCAATTTGGATATGAACGGGATAACGGCAGGGGCAGCTATTGAAGTCAATGGGGGAACCATAAGAAGCGCTGCGGGCTATGATGCTGTTCTTGCTTTAGGCACGGTGGATACCTCTCTGGTCAAGGTGGACGGAATCGCTCCGGTAGTAGACGATGCCAATCCCACCACCTGCTATTCTGCAGAAACCCATACCCTGACGGTCAAAATAAGTGAAACTGGCGGCATCGCAACCGGGCAGGGCAACAGCGCGGTGGATGTCAGCAAGTTCAAAGTATGGAGCGGCACCGACAGCAGAACCCTGACAACCGGTCAATCAAGCACGGTAATTACCGATACCGGCACTATTACGATTACCCTCGGGGGCACCGATTTAACGGCTATTCAGGCTTTTAGCGGAGGAGAAAAACTAGACAAGGTAGATGTGGCAGCCGGAGGTATAATAGATGCCGCCGGCAACTTGAACGCGGAAGATTTAAATAATGCCATAGTTACCCTGGGAGCAGCAGAGGTAGCAGCCGACAAGGCCGCACTGGCCATTACCTATGCGGTCGGTGACAGTGCCAACGGCGTTACCCAAAACCTGGGACTTTCAATTTCCGGAGCTAACGGCACAACTATTAGCTGGCAGTCCAGCCCCGAAGGAATAATTGCCGCTAACGGGACGGTAACGCGTCCCTCCACCGGAGATGTCAATGTGAATCTTAACGCCACTATCAGCAAAAGCGGTGTCAGCGATACTAAAACATTTATCATAACCGTCAAGATTAGTGATGCCGGTGCGGTCGCAGTTGACAAATCCGCCCTGGCCATTACCTATGCGGGTAGCGATAATGCCGGCAGCGTTACCCAAAACCTCGGTCTTCTTGATTCCGGAGCCAACGGCACAACTATTGGCTGGCAGTCCAGCCCGGCAGGAGTAATTGCTAACGACGGCACGGTTACCAGGCCCTCCTCCGGCGACATTAATGTGACTCTTACCGCCACCATCAGCAAAAACGGGGCAAGCGATACCAAGACTTTCCCAGTAACAGTTAAGATTAGCGATGCCGGCGCGGTTGCGAATGACAAGGCCGCTCTGGCCATCACTTACGCAAGCGGTGATAATGCCGGCAGCGTTACCCAAGACCTCGGGCTTCTTGACTCCGGAGCCAACGGTACAACTATTACCTGGCAGTCCAGCCCGGCGGGAGTAATTGCCAACGACGGCACGGTTACCAGGCCCTCCTCTGGTGATATTAATGTGACTCTTATAGCCACTGTCAGCAAAAACGGGGCAAGCGATACCAAATCCTTCCCGGTAACAGTCAAGATCAGCAACACCGGCGCGGTTGCAGCCGATAAAACAGCCCTGGCCATCACCTTTGCATCTGGAGATTCCGCCGGCAGCGTTACCCAGAGCGTCTATTTGCCGGTCACGGGGAGCTTTGGGTCAAACATTAGCTGGCAGTCTGACAACAACAGTATAATCACTAATGACGGGACGGTAAGCCGGCCTTCCGATAATGATGCCGCAATCACCCTTACCGCCACTATCAGCAAAAGCGGGGCAAGCGATACCAAAGCCTTCCCGGTAACAGTCAAGATAAGCAATACCGGCGCGGTTGCAGCTGATAAAACAGCCCTGGCCATCACCTTTGCATCCGGAGATTCCGCCGGCAGCGTTACCCAGAGCGTCTATTTGCCGGTTACGGGCAGCTTTGGATCAAGCATTAGCTGGCAGTCTGACAACAATACTATAATCACTAATGACGGGACGGTAAGCCGGCCCTCCTTCAGCGCCGGGGATGCCCATGTCACGGTAACCGCCAGTTTGTCTAAAAGTGGAGTTACTGACACCAAACAATTCCCGCTTAATGTGGTTAAACTTCCCATATCCGATGTCGAAGCGGTGGCAGCCGACAAGGCAGCCCTGGCCATCACCTTTGCTCCCGGGGACTCGGCCGGCAGTGTAACCCAGAGTGTTTATCTGCCGACCACCGCCACCTACGGTTCAAGTATTAGCTGGCAGTCCGGCAACCTGAACCTGATAAGCAATGCCGGTGTTGTTACCAGACCTTCATTTACTGCCGGCAATGCCGATGTCACGGTAACCGCCTGTGTATATCGAAACCTGGCCAGCGATTTAAGGCAGTACAACCTGACTATTATAAGATTGCCAGTCAATGATCAGGAATCGGTCGAACAAGCTAAAAACGGCCTGGAAATAGGTTATAGCAACAGCGATTGGGCGGGGGCGGTTACCAATAATATTACCCTTCCCCTGCTTGGTGCCAACGGCACTTCCATTATATGGGTCAGCAGCAATCCGGAGATTATAAGCAGCAACGGGACCGTAAACCGGCCTGTTTTTAGCTCAACTGATGCTACCGTAACTCTAACAGCTACCATAAGTAAAGGAAACATCCAGGACACCAAACAGTTCGCCTTAACGGTAACAAAACAATCTCCATCAACTAATGCGGACCTGTCCAGCCTTTCGCTCAACGGGACAACGATTCTCCCTGAGTTCAGTGCGGATACGCTGTCTTACACCGCAAGTGTGCCTAACTCCACCAGAAGTATCTTAATAAACTTTACTGCCGCCGATAGTACGGCATCAGTACGGGTAAACAACAACCCGGCGGCTGGCAGCACAGTGTCGGAACTCAATACCGGGACCAATACAGTCCTTATTGAAGTTACCGCACAGGATAGCAGCCAAAAAACTTATACCCTGACCATCTACAGAAGGACAAATAGCGATGATACCGATACCGCTAGTTCTGCATCCCCAACGTCAAACCCGGCGCCACCGGCCGGCAGTACCAGCGTATCGGCTACGGTAGAACCGTCCGCAGGCGGCACTGTAAATCTGGGCAGTGAAGTCGTAGTCCAGATTCCCCCGGATGCATTAAATGAGACTGTGCCTCCCACGGTGGAAATATGCAAAACTACTGCGCCGCCCGCCTCCCCGACCGGGTTCGTGGTAGCCGGCAATGTTTTTGAATTAAAGGTCGGTGATAAAACCAGTTACCAGTTTAACCAGCCGGTAACACTGAGCTTTAGTTTTAATCCGGCGGATTTTCCTCCGGGTTCAAAGCCCGAAGTATATTACTATGATTCCGAAAAATCAGCCTGGGTTAGCCTGGGTGGGACGGTTTCGGACAACACCATTACCATAAAGGTGGACCACTTTACCATGTTTGCGGTAATGGTTGAAGAAGACAAAGGAAAAGCGCCGGCCACCCCGCAGGCGGTAAAACCGGCTTTTAATGATATTGCAGACCACTGGGCCCAAAAGGCCATCGAACAGATTGTTACCCTGGGAGCAGCCAGCGGCTACCCGGATGGAACGTTTAAACCGGACCGTACCATTACCCGGGCGGAATTTGCCGCGATGCTGGTGAAAGCTTGGAAACTGGAACCCAAAACCGGCCAGGTATTTGCCGACACTGCCGGGCACTGGGGTAAAGAGTATATCGCTACGGCAACGGCCCATGGCATAGTATGCGGATATGCCGATAAGATGTTCGGCCCGGACGACCCCGTCACCCGCGAGCAGATGGCGTTGATGATCGTCAAAGCCACCCAACTGGCGGACGCATCGGGAGAAACCGCTTTCGCAGACCGGACGGACGTCTCGGTCTGGGCACAAAACGGCGTGTCCGCTGCAATCAAAGCAGGGATCATTAAAGGCTATCCGGACAATACTTTTAAGCCTAAGGGGAATGCCACCCGCGCCGAGGCGGTGACGGTAATCCTGAATGCCGTTACCAAGGGGGCTTAGGGAAAACAAGAGTGCAAAATAAGGGGGCCGGAAAGCATAACGGCTTATGGCTATTACTTCCCTTGTCCCGTTTCCGGCAGGGAAAAGAAGCACTTTGGGAAATAGGTTCCCCATAAGAATAACAATTATGAGTTGCAATGCAGGAACAATCCGGGATGATGAGAGGCGTTTCCAGGGTCATGGGATAAAAATTTTATAATGCAAAGGAGATTCTATCATGTCAAAAGAAAACTTGAAGAAATTTCTTGAAATGGCGGAGAAAGAAGAAGGGCTGAAGACGCGGATAGAGGCGGCCTTCAGCAAAATAAGGCAGCAGGGAGCCTTTGACGAGAAAGTCTCAGAGAAGATCTTCACAGAGGAAATACTGCCACTGGGGAAAGGGAAAGAGTTGGAGCTCGACCTGTCGGATATTCAGTACCACGCTGACGGCAGGCTGTCAGACGACGCACTGGAAGCTGTTGCAGGTGGAATGACAAATAATTTTGGATATTGGAAAACAACAGTAGGTTATAGCTGCAGCCTATGGAGGGAATCTAAAATTGAATGGTTAGCAGCAAAAGGTGCTTGCGGATCCTGTTTTTATTGGGAGGGGCCCACAGATAACCTGGGCGGCATTTCATGTTACATCGGAATACCTGGAACATGCAAAGCTAATATTGAGAAATAAACGCCGCCGCCAAGGGGATTTGAAATTATCATAACAGTTGACTGCCGGGATTGCCTGCTTAAAGAATTTGATGAACAAATATTTAATAAATTTTTATTATGTCCAAAACAGATTGAGGGGTAGCCTCTTTTCAATAATGATCTTAATAATTGCAAGACTCGGTGCTTTTTATGATAAGAAGATACTTCACAATAAACCGATTTATAATTTCTTTTCTTAAGTCTATACAAGCAGTGTTTTAAGTTAATTGTCAATGAACATAAAAAGTCTAAATCTTTTGCCCGCATTCCGGACAGAATTTGACCCCCGGGGTCAAGGCAGTTCCACAGGCAGGGCATTCACTTTTGGCTTTTAATTGTGCGCCGCACTCCGGGCAGAACTTGGCATTGGCGGCCAACGGTGTTTCGCACTGGGGACAGCATGCGCGGATGTTCTCGCGCCAGTTGCCTTCGGCCAGTTTCTTGTCTTCCTCCGCCATGGAGGCATGCGCCCACACTTCCTCCACCGACTTGCTGGCCTGCGCCGCCGCCATTTCCACTCCCAGATCAGGAGCGCATTCCTTGCACAGACCTTTTTTATTATTCCAGCAGTTCTTGCGGCAGACCCAGCTCATACATCGAGGGCACTGTATAAAATCAGGTTTCAGTTCTTCCATGGCTGCTTCAAAAGCCTCGTCATGAGCCTTTTCCCAGGTAGCCGAACGCACCCTTTCCCCTACATTGGCAGCGCTGCTGAAAATCCCGCCCAGCAAACCGCCGGCAGTATCCAGAACATCACTCAATGTTCCTGAAACCGAAGGCTTGAAGCGAGTGCGGTAGCCGCTGCCGCAACGATCACAATAAAATTCGAATTGAAAGCCCTTGTTGGTGCTTTCATCGCTATAGTTTTTTGTAAATTCAATTCTTTCAGCCATTAAACCTATACCCTCCCCTTAAATCATTACAGCTTGAAGATTAGCCATCTCGCCTGCCCCGTAAGATAAACCACCGCTAGTTCTTTCCTATATTTTAGCAAATTCTATATGAAAATATAGCCTTGCCATTGGTCGCAGGCGTTAAGTCCTGCTCCGATATGAGCAATCGTTTTTGGGGTATGAATATCACAACTAATCTTTTCATGAGAAGGGGCAGCGTATGAATCCGGCGGGTCTTCCCTACCACGTGCAGGGGGACTATGGTCACTACTGGGGTATGAACAACCGATTTTAGGGAACGAACGTCGGTTGCCTGACGTTATTAAGGCATTGAAAATAGTAGTTAAGTATATTCTGCTGTCTTTATTTTACCTGTTTTATTGATGGGGGCTATTATCAGGAAATATGCCCGATCCTCAAGCGGGTTTATGAACAGCAAAGAGCAACGGGCACAGCATCAGCGGCTTGACTATCGGCACTTCCGCCGCGCCCGATACCCTGGAGGGCTGCAGTCCATCGGCGGCTAAAGATTATCAGGAGGATTAAAGGGAAGGTTCTTTGGGGGGACGGCCGCTGTCAGCATTGCCGGTCGCCGCTGTGTAATCGGCAATGGCGCCATTTTTCATGTTCCTACAAATCCTCCGTCCCCGTGCCTCCGCGGGTGTGATGACATCAGCGTTGCTTGTTCAATCGGTTCATTATTTCCCGGTGCAGGTAATAACATACAGGCCAATCCGGGCCTTCATAAAATACGGTTTTGTTGTAAAAACCCGGGTTGCTTATTATGGTTGACAATTCCCATGCGGAATGACCGGGCAGGTATAGATGGTCCAAGGTATCCGATGATACATTGGGGAATCTTTGATAGGCAAGGGAAGCAGCTGTAGCGTTTTTATTAAAATTATTGTTCGCTTCATAGTAGGTTAAAACAAATTCGGGGTCTTTAAACGCTGTCTCCACAACAACATCCTTCATCAAGCCTTGAAAATTAACATTAATAACATCGCTCACATTCATGGCGACTTTCAAAAATTGTAAAAACAGATGCCGGTTTCCCGGAGAATCGAAGAACATTCCAGCCTGCCCGACAAAATCCGAAAAGTAAATGACTTTGCGGGCGTATTTTTTAGAAAAATCATCAGTAAATTGTTCCAAATAATCGGTTGTCCCAAAAGCAATTTCAATCTTTTTATGCTGGTAGGTTTTACGCCAAATTTCAGGCAGGGCGTTGTAGTAATACTCGTGCAACAATCTTTCATCTTTAAGCATAAATAATTCCAAGACCAGATCGAAATCATATCCGTATTGCTTTATTAATTCTTCAAGCTCCTGACGTGTATCCTGGGGGCCTTTAAACCATGAATACAAATACCAGGCTGCGATTATTCCTCCCAGAATACCTCCCGCAAATAATCCCTGGCTGAGTTCTCCGTTCTGGTCGCGATAATTCACGGGATCATTGCCAGCATAGGAATAGGGGGCGGGGTACTGCCCGGCCGGATCAGTTTGATAAAAACGTCCCAGATCAGGATCATATAAACGGGCGCGGTAATTATACAGACTGCTCTCGCCATCGTACTCCTGGCCTGTATAAAGGTACTGGGTGGCACTGCCTCCCGCCCTGCGCATCATCTGTCCGTAGGAAAGGTAATCAAACCGGCTGACGGCAGCTTTTTTCTCATCCATTATCAGCCGCGTTGAACCAAGATGATCTTTCAAGGGGTAATACAATTTGCCAGCATCCAGGTAAGCCAGCATATTGTTCAAGCCATACAGGTAACAGACTGCTTTTTCCGTCCCGTTTGTTTTGGTTTTTTCCACCAGCGGGTATGAGTTCAATCCGTGCAGGTAAAGCTTTTCCATGAATACGGTTGAACCTTCGCAGTTTTGGTATTTTTCATAGACTCTCTGGTTGTATTCCCCGTAATTAAAAAGAAGCCGGTTGCCCTGGGCATTGGTCATCTGTATTTGCGCGGCCAGGTTTATCACCGGGTCATAGGTAATAGCGCTGATATTCCTGGCGGGTGATGAGACTACCGCCCCGTTCGGGTTATACGCATAACTGCCGCAGGTAGTGCTCCCACTGAGGCTTATATCGTCGATTAAAAATGAGGGGCCTGCGCCTTTATCATCGGGGTTTCTTTTATAATTGCGCAGTTCCAGTTCAATGAACCCCACAGGTTCTTTTATTCCTGTAAGCAGGGCCCGCATATCCACCTGTATATTATTCCGGGTCCAGACCTCGGTCTGGTTGATTACGCCAAGCTTCTTGGCAGCCACTTGCCCCGATGCCGTGCCAATGACTAAAAACCAGGCAGCCTCTCCCATCCCGGCGTTGAAATCTGCGCCCGTCTTTATCCAGTAACTCAAGGTATACGCCGCAGCAGGCTCAAGATAGGATTGAAATTTCAGGTATTCGTAGTGGGCCAGGCTTCCCCCGGCCAGTTTAAGCGACCGCGTGCCGCTATGATAATCCCCGGTTTCGATACCGCTTGCGCTGGGACCGCTGTTGTTACTTCCCCAGCTCCAGTTCCCCGAACTCATGGTGCCGGGTGTCAGGCCTTCAAAATCCATACCTGTATTTACCGTGCTGGTGATATCGCGCACCTGGTTATTGATTCGCTTTTGACCGCTCTGTACATAGTTGTACTGTTTAAGGGTAACTCCCGGCCTGGACGTGATCATATTCCCATTGTCATCATAGGGTGTATCGCAGGGATTAAGACTCCAGGCATCTTTCAAGGAATTGACTCCGGCTGTCAAACGGTTGAATGAATCATACTGGTACAGGGTGGCATATGGTTGCGGCAAAACCGACGGGTTGCCCGGCTTATACGAAAATCCGGTCTTTGCTATAGCTCCATTATAGTATTTGGTTCCATCGTACCCGCCCTCTGTATAATAATCCAGGGCTTCATTGCAAAATGCATCATCTATTGATGCGAGATATCCGGCATCATTGTACGAGTAGATCCTGGTCAGAGAGTTATCCACATCCGGCTGGGTGCCCGCATTTATTTTTTCACTGATCAGTCTGCCGTAAAAATCATACTGGTAAAAGGCATAACACTGTTCAATCGGTTTCGGCGGGTTCGACGGGTCGACCACTCCGGTGCCGTCAAAAGGCTGGCCGACTGAGGCCAGACGTCCCACCCGGTCATAGCTATATCCCACCTTTATTGAATTGCCCCGGGAATCCTTGACCGGATATATAATCGCTTTAAGCTGGTTCTGGTTGTTATACACATAGGTAAAATCATGGGCTGTACTGGTATAGCCATTAACGGTATGGGAGCTTTGGGTAATATTGCCGTAGGCGTCATATTGATATTTTATGGTATCAGGCTGAGCTCCATTGTTGATCTGTACCCGGCTTACCTTGCCCAGCATATACGGTCTGTCAACGCTGTCGGCATCCAGGTCATAGTCGTTTCTTGCTTTCCAATGGCCTGCTGCGTAATCCGGATCAGCGCTCTGCGTTGCATCGGTTATGGGGAAGGCCTGCACGTTTACTTTTTGCCGAAGCTTTCCCGAATCGTTCCAGGGATAGTTTGCGTCCTGGATATACCCGGTTTCGATCACCCGGCCGAAACTGTCATACTTGTAATACACGATCCGCTGCGGGGTCAGGGACTGTCCCTCGGCATCCTGGGTAAAGCGGAGCCGGTTGGCTGTATCATACATATACGTCATGCTTCCCCGGTCCGGGGTGGTCTTTTTCTGTAACCGTCCGTTAAAGGTATATTCAAGGCTTTCTTTCCAAATCGCGGCGTCGGAGCCCGCGGGGGGATGATAGTAATTGGGCTGGTATACGGTTGTTTTGTTTTCAAACAGGTTATAATCATAGCCCCGAGTTATATACGGACCTCCGCTTTTCCCATGGCGAATCATAATGATTCGCCCCTGCAAATCACGGGTAGTTGTTTTTTCGGTCATTATCGCCGTGCCGCTTTTGGTAAGGGCCTGTACGCGCGACACCTTCTCCGTAAAATACTTGTTATCGTTAACCTCATAGTCATTATCCGCACCGGGCCTGGTTAAAGACGTACAACTGCCGTTCGAGACAGCAACCGTAAAATATTTAACCGGGTCGGAACTGCCATGGGGCAATACTACCTCGGTGAGCCGGTTCAGCGGTGATGCTTCATACTTGTTGGTCAGATAATTCTTTACCGAGGCCTCCAGGTATTCCTGCCGGCTAAGGTGCCGCCCATCCGGGTTAAAAAGATAGGTATCCGGGCCGCCCAAAAGTAATTGAGGTGCCAGGCCATTATCATCTGCGGTTTCGGCCTGGGGAGCCGCAATTATTACCTGCGCCGTTGAAGGGTTCCGACTGTACTGGATACGTCCCAGGTTGTCATAAAAAGTGCCTTTATTCTTTACGCGGTATTGATCCTTGAACGACCCGGCCACCTCTTTCCCCTCAAGATTGATGGTCTGCATCACATCACCAAGACCGTCCCTGAAGGTTATCGAGAGCTGCGGTTCCTGCAGCAGCACCACATCATCAAATGCTCCGGGTTTAGTCAAGCACAGCGTTAATTTCCCGTATTTCTCAGGCACCGGGCTGGGATACTGGTACTTGTAATTGAAAAGCTGTACCCCGTCGGCGTAAAACATGATAAAGCCGTCTACAACCAGGAATAACCATTCTTCTTTGAATTCGACCTTATTATTGACTGCTATCTCAACCAGCGTGTTGTCAGGGTCCTTTCGCAGCAGCTTCCACTTTTGGGTTGCTTCCTGCCACTGTACAAAATAGTATTCATTCCCCACGGCCACATCGGGGAGGGCGGTCATGTTCCGTATAACCCTTACACGGGCGGCAAAATTGGTATACGCTACCTTGGATAACGTGGCTCTACTCCCTAATGGTTCAGCACTCGTTCCGCTGTAGCTTAACTCGCCATTGATGATCGACCATTTGTTTTTATCAGTAAAATCCCAGCCCTCCAGATTCTGGTCATGGAAGTCGAAAAACAAACTGTCGCAGGAGCTGCCCAGTTCCATAGTACTATTGGGATATTGGGGATTGAACATGTTGCTGGGAAACAAAGTCCGGGAATAGGTGTTGATGGATAGTGCGGCAACTCTCTCCAGAGGGCCGTAAGTTGCCACTGGAACACCAAAACAATCATATACGGTTTGCACTGCCTGGGTGTTGTTATCCAGCATCGCCAATGTTTTGTAGTCCACCCCATCATATACGGTCGCTGTAAAAGCGGCGGCAGCCGGTGAAAACCGGAAATTGTCCGCCAGGCAATATTTGCTTGTATTCTGGTTGTACCCAAATATTTTAAAATATAGTACAGTATCCGCAGGTAAATTATTATCCTTTTTAATCTTCATCAGGTCGATGACCTTGGCGAAGTAGCTCCATTTTTTAAGCGCTCCGGACAGATCAACGACCATGGGATTCCCTACTGTCTTGTCATCCGCTGCCTTGTAAAAGCTGATCTCAAACTGCGCTTTCCCCTGCTGCGGGTCAAATTCATTTTCCGCTCTTGCCCAGAGCGCGAATACATATTTCTTATCCTGCTGCATGGGCTGGATTATTTTATAACAGCCTGCCTTCGCACCATGCCCCGGATTTAATTTAAGGCACCGGCTTCCGGTATGGTAATCAATGGTGGTAACATTGTCTTTAAGGGAAGCGCCCGTTTCGCTCCAGGTCCAGCTCTCCAGGTTTTCATAAGGTTCAAACCCCAGGTAGCTGAATTCATCACGGGATGCGGCGGCGTTTATTGCGCTGGCAGCGATTCGGCATTCATCAGCGGTATAAACAAAGCTGGTATTCCGGTTATCCACATCCGCCTGTTCCAAAACCTGGCCCTTGGCGCTGCGGGAGAGCACGGTGTTTTCTTGCAGCCAATCCGCTCCCGGTTCCGGGCTGTCGTCTTGCCAACTGTTGAATGCCGACGGCGCGGCGTTTAACGCGCGGTACGATTTATACGGCGCCCACTGGCCGGGGCCATGTCCCCAGTCTTGACGCCACGTGCTTATGGTTATACCCTTGGTTTTTTCCCCACCGGTTCCGGCTTGCTTTATTTTGCGCCAGGTCTTGACTACCGGCGTGAGCATATTGAGACTCCGGCTTTGATCATATATTTCCCACCAATAGGTGAATTGCTGTATATACTGCTGCTTTATGCCGTTAAAATCATAATTCTCATCAGTGGCCCGCACCAGCAACCCGGTATCTGCCGAATAATCCATGAGCTGGTTCTTGCTTACGCCGTCCGCGGTTTGCTTGGCTTTTTTCTGCCGCGCGTAATATCCTTTGCTCCTTTTGCCCAGGAGAGTTTCACTTACCCACCAGAACTGGGTTTCCGAAACAACCGTGTCAGATGACAAAGAACCCGTGCGGAAAATGTTTGATGCATATCCCGCGCCCTGTATAATGCTGTAATAATCCGCAGCATTAGTTGTACTGTCAGCCGGATATGGCGATGCGGGCGTCTCGGAGGGAGTCAGGCCGTTAAAAAAGCAGGTTTCCGTATACCCGCTGCCGGCCTCCGTGATGCTGACCGCACCTGGTATGGCGGTTGCTTTATTGAAACGGGGAATATACCCTCCCCCATCCACGGTTGCGCTGGCGGTATCATATACAAAGCCGGTTACCCGGCTGTCATATCCGTTTTGAGCGGTTATGCTTTTAACCGCGTACACAGTCTGCTTATCCTGGCACTTCTCCGTGATTACCCGGCGCAAAGTCATGCTGCCCGATGCCCCGTCATAGGTTCCGGTATACGACACCAGGGCATGGTTTCCCAGCAGGGAAACTCCGGCATCGGTGTAAATCTTTTCTCCGGTCAGGACCAGGGATGAGTCGACCACGGCGCCGTTCTTTAAAGGGTATACCACAGTTTTCACCGCAGCGGTTCCGGTCTGAACCTGGTAGGCCAGGTAACGGGATTCCTGCACCTGCACAGTGGGGATATCCCGGTCGGTGAGGGAATCCGGGATGGTAAAAATTTCTTCCCAGGTGTGATCGGGCTGCTGGTAGTATAGCTGGTTGCAGTAGATTGCATAATTGCTCCCCTGATTCCCGGTCACTGCGGCCTTGCACGCCATTCCCGCCGAAGCCTGCCGGCTATGCATGCCGTCAGGCACTTCCCAGGTTTCACTGTCCACATTGTACTTTATCAGATCATAGGTATAAGGTAAGGCATCGTTGGTTTTAATTATCCGGGCGACTTCATCGCAGGCCATGTCAAGGGATATTAGCTGTACCTGTTCCGGATCGGTCAGGTCACGGTATATCCATTCCCGGCCGTTAAAACGGTACATCTTCTGGCCAATCCCGGCCAGGCTCCCTTTCAGTTTCAGCCCGGCAATGGGCTGGCCTTCAGGGTAGGCCTGCTGGCAAATGGTGTGGGTCTGCACTTTACTGAATGCCTCATCCCACCTGCAAGCCATGTACTGTACAGTATTGAGGCCCCCTTTGCGCATAAGCAGTTGCACAGTTGCCAGGCTGTCTTCCGCCTGCATGCTTATTCCGCTTACCGACGCGAGTTCAATGCCTTGTGTAAACCCGTTTGACTGCCAGGTCCCGGTCGCGTCAAGGAAGTAGAGGTATAATCTCATGTCCTTGCCGCTGTTCGGACAAGATCCGGCCAGCAGGAAATTATTCTTCGCTGCCAGGGCATGGAGTGCCTGGCTTCCTCCGTTTAGGGTGGCAGGCGTTTCACTGGTCCACCCTGCAGATGTAAAGGTATAGCGGTTTAATATCCCGCTGTTGGTTCCGATAAGCGTACAAAACCGCGTTCCTGCAGCGAGTATCACCTTTTCGTCTCCATACTCCGGTGAATAATAGGGAACCGTCGCAGTTCCCGAGGCGACCGCAGGCTGTATCCATTCCCCCCGCCTGGAGCTGTTTTGATAGAAAGGGTAGACTCTTGCGCCGGTATATAAAACGAAGAGCTCCCGGTCCGTGGCCGCCATGATACTGTCATAGGCCGCGGCGCCGGCAAGGGGGATATCCCGGTACTCCCATTTCAGCCAGCGTCCATCCCAGGTATAGATTTGCAGGACAACTGTATGGTTGCTCCCCAGCCATGTTACGGCTGCATAATTCTTTTCAAAATACCACCTCGGTTTACTGTAGGTAATACCGCCGGCAGCAGGTGCGGCAATTGACAGGCTGCGGCTGGAACGCTCTATTTCCAGGCTCTGGTACTGATAGGAAACAACCCCGCCTTCAGGCAGCATCACGCCTTTTAATGCTCCGTATAAAGCTCCTTTCGCCTGGTTATATATGGTAGTGCTGTTCACTCCGTCGGCGCTGGCCTGTCCAAAGTAAGTAAAAAGTGTGGCCGGCAGCGACTTTTGCTTTTGATTGATATTGCTTATTCCCAGCAACAACCTTTTTTTCAAAGCACCGCTGCCGATAAACCCGTACCCGAACCGGTGCGTAAGCAGAACGGTTCCGCCTGGCGATACTTCTTCAACCGAATCCAGGTACAGGGTTTCATACCGGTCCTGATAGGCATTAGGCGCCGGGGGATTGGTATGCGCTTCCTGGTATTCGTCCTGATCTTTGGCTTTATAATAGAGTTTTATCATTTCACCATTTACACCGGTTATGCTTTCCAGGTAACTGGCCTGGGTATAGAACCATCCCTGGGCTGTACCGGTTGGCTGGAGAATCTGCTGGTAGGAATAGAGCATGGTATCACTAAACCGGTTGCTTATGGAATTGAGGTTCCAGGCAACTGCCATACTCTCCTGACCATCGTTGGAGCTGCTGTCGCCCAACCAGTTCCCGTATTTCACACCCCACTGCACTGTATTTCTTCGGCAATTTATATCGCCAAAGGTATGAGTGTCTCCGTTTTCTTTTATAATTGTCCATTTTTCCTGTTGCGGATAATATAGTATCTTCCAGAACTGATAAGCGACTGTCTTGTACTCCAGGGACTGGTCATTGTTTTTCCCCACGCACAGCAGTTCGTTCAAAGACCCGTTCGTATATATATAAAAGGACCGGCTCGATATGGCCGCACTTCCATGCAGCTCGGCGAATATATAATCCATCAGGAGGTTCCAGCCCAGCCCAAGTGAACTTGTAGGAGCTTCCAGGTTCCAGGCAGTCGCGTCCGCGCACACCTGGCTGCGGTAGTTTATCTGCAAGGCGAGATCCAGGCCGTTGCGCCCTTTTCTATTTGCCAGGACAACGGGGAATGATACCTGACCGTTATATAGATCCATTTTATCGTCATATTGACCGTTTTTCATGCTGAACCCCCTCTTGGCTTGGTAATATGTTTAAACATTCTTTTTTGTTTCCAATCTTAAAAGCATTTCGTCAGGATCATTTTGCGGCAGCCGTTGGTAACCGCCCCGGTACCGCAACCCTTCATGCGGGAATTCCTGCAATTCTATCCCTTCGCCGGCTCCCATGCCGCCTACTCCCATGCCGCCGGCGCCTCCCGCACCGGCTAATCCTCCCGCACCGGCTAATCCTACTGCTCCGGCGCCGGCAGCTCCCGCCCCGCCGGCGCCGCCGGCACCGGCTGCCGCACCGGCGATAACAGCGGCAATCAAGCCTGCGGTTGCAATGACTGCAAATGCCACTGCAACATCTTTCCAGAATAATCCCAGGGGGTCAATCAGGGAGACCGGATTGCCCCGCACAAAAGCATAGCGGTTAAGCGACTGGGGCCGGAACATGCTGCCGGGAATAAGGTCCTTTTGCAAAAAGCGGCCCAGTTGCGGCGCATAGGATCTCGCCCGCATATACAGCAGGCCGTTCCCGTCATTAAACACCCCGTAAATTCCGTTGTATAAAAACGGGTTGAAACTGCTGCCCTGAAAGTTGTTTAAACTCCCCCAGCTATCATACGCATAGCGGTCGGTTATGCTTCCGTGTTGATCGCTCAGAGCGACCACACTTCCCCGCAGGTCGAAGGCATAGACACGGTATGTCCCGTCGCTGCCCTCCTGACTTATCAGGCCATTGCCGTAAACGTAGCGATAGAGTATGTTCCCCTCTTCATCCCTGATTTCCAGCAGCCGGTCCAGGGAGCGCAGAAGCGAATCCGGCTGTTGATTCATGGCCAGACTGCCTGTGCAATCCGCTTCGGCAAAGACGCTGGAAAGATTGCCGTCATGGTCGGGCAAATTCATCAGTGGTGAGGAATAACCGTTCACATCATATATAAATTTTCTGCTAATCCCATTGACGGTCATGGACGATCTTAAACCATCTTCATCATAGGTATAGGAATCCTTGTTTATGGTGCGCACCCGGTTGCACCAGTCATAGGCAACCGCCGACGCACCCGGCGCGGTGGGCAACGCGGAAAGGTTGCCGTCACCGTCATAGCTTAACGCTTGCCCGTTTACGGCAAGCATCTGGTTGCCGGTATTATACGTTGCATTGAACTGTTGCCATGAAGAACCGGGGGTTATCGGGTTGATCGCCGAGCAGGTTTGGGGATTCCCCAAGGCGTCAAGCGTATACCGGGTAGAGGCGATAATGATATCATCTTTCTTATGAGCCAGGCTGGTCAGCCTTCCGCCTGCGTCAAAGGCGAGTTCGGCGTCGCAGGAATTGGGATAATGAATCTGCTGGATATGCCCCACCGGGTCATACTGGTATTTTGTGGTCCGGTTGTTCCAATCGGTAACGCTCGACATCCGTCCCAGGCGGTCATAGGCGTAACGCACCTGTTTATTATCGGAATAGGTGAGCAGTTCTATATGGTCATCGGGTGTGAAATGGTATGAAATTTTTCTGTTTTCACTGTCTTCCCGGCTGGTCATCCGGTTCCAGGTGTCAAAGCTTCTTTTTATTCTGGAAACATTGTTCAGCAAGGTTTCCACCCGGTTGCCGTTGCCGTCCAGTTTATGGGTGACGGTTCCCTGGGAATCGGGAAGGAGCATGCCGCTAAACCTTCCCGCCGCGTCATAGTTATAGGTCAATACCTGGTTGCGGCCATTGGTGTAAGTACCTATATTGCCCCAGGGGGTGTAGGTTCGACAGCTTGTGTTATTCAGCGGATCGGTTTCTTTGCGCAATTGGCCAAGCCCGTTGAATTCAAGAACGGTCAAGCTTTGATCATCGCCCGGCCGGCCTTTGCTTAAAAGCAGGTGTTGAGTCGCGCTGTCGTACCTGTAGGCATATTTTGTATTTACAAACCCGTCCTCCTGTTTTTCACCGGCGGAAAGCAGTCTTCCCAGGTCGTCATACTCGTAATTGAATTCATGCCACAGGTTATCCTGGCCTTCCTTGAACAAGATGATTCTTCCCAAGGCGTCCTTGACCGAGATTTTTTGAATGCCCAGGCTGTCGGTTTCAGTTATTACTTCCTGCTTGGTTCCGGTGACTGCATCATTTTGTACTGTATAGGCAATCGAGCTTACGTTCCCCGCTTCATTTCTTACATGAATCAATCGTCCGGCTGCGTCGTATTTTTTTACGATGGTGTATCCGCTTGTCTGACCCTCCAGTGAAGGCAGAGTCCAGGTCACCACCCGGTTGAAAACGCCTCTTACTGGCGATTCTTCCTTCCCGTAGCTCAAGGTTGTCTGCGGGCCGCTGCGGCTTTGCAGAGCTATCAAACGCCCCGCCGGGTCATAGGTGCGTGCTTCGGTGCATGGTGCCGCTCCCTGACCTGCTAAGGGGAAGGTGCAAACCTCCTTGGTCGCATAGGTATCATTGGGAAGATAATCCTGTTCATAGGTATTTGTGTACAGGTTCCGGTTGGCATCGGTAAACTGCAACAACCGGTTGAATTGGTCGTAACGATACTGCTGTACGACATCGCCGGCATACATGATCTGCTGCAGATGATCGCTGGCATCGTACTGGTAGGCTGTTTCCCGCAGCAGGCTCCCTGATGCGGGGTAAATAATCTTCTTCAGGAGATCATTGGGGTCATACCGGTAGTTCATGACATTCCCGGCCGCATCGCTGGCAGTGCTGAGGTTGCCAACCGGGTCATAGGTAAAGCTGCTTGTATAGGCTTCAGCTTCCGGCTGGCCGGCAAACATCACCGCTTTTTGCAGACATCTGCCGGCAGAATCGTATTCATACTTAATTTTGCGCATAATGCTGCCGCCGCCATCTATGACCGTTTCCAGCAGAACTCTGCCCAGTGCGTCATTGGCAAAGGCTCTTTTGCCCCCCAGGGGATTGGCGACTTCGGCAAGATAAGCGTTTTCGTACTTATAGGTGAAGCTATTTCCGTTCATGTCAATCAAGGAACTGATCTGCCCTTTTAACCCGGTATTATAGTATTCGATGCATATCTCCCTTTGCAGGGGATCAGTAATTTTTTTCAGCAGGTTCCCCTCATAACTGTAGAAAGTAGTATTCCCCAGGGTGTCTGTTTCCCGGATAAGGTTATTATTGCTGTCATACGCATAACTGCTTACCTGTCCCAAAGCATCCTGCACGGTAAGCAGATTGTTGTTATTGTCATAAGTGTAAGCGGTTTTATTCCCTTTGCGCTCGTTGTATTCAGATTCCAGCCCTTCATATATATTCTCGCTTAACAGGTTGCTGAAAGCATCATAGGTTTTAGACACTTTGCGTATCTTCCCATTGCCGAGCTGCATGGTAAGCTCTTTTAAATCATTGCTGGTCGAGTAGCTTTTGTACCGGGCTGTGCAGCCGGATCGGTCTGTATAATCGGCAATGACCATATCGAGGTTGTTCTCTTTCAGGGTTGTATAATGTATGGTAATGCCTCTATTTACCCCTTCGGCGACTGCTCTCGCGTCCTTCTGGGAGATAACCCGGTTATTTCCGTCATATACATTCTGGATAAAAGTATGACCGTTTTCATCGCTTATATTTTTTACCAGGGATTTATCGTAATACTCAAATGTCCTTTTTCCTCCCATAACATTGGTTACGGAAACCAGGTTGTTGCTCCGGTATTCATAGGTGACGGTACACAGCGCGTTATCTGCAACAGTTCGGATAAGTCCGTCGGCATTGTAATCCAGAGTTAGGTAATGGGTGGCGTCGAGTTGTATCTTGCTGAGCCGGGTCCCCGCGTATTCCAGGGTAATCACATTCCCGGCCGGCGAGGTTATGGAAGTCAGCCGGCCGTCAGACGCAAAACGATAATAATACTGATTTTTAACGCTGAGGGTGAAATTCCGGTCTGAACCAAAAACCAGGCTGTATCCCCGGCGGGCGTTCAAAGGGGGATAATTTCCGGTTATGGAGTCGGGAACCGTATATGAATCTATACTGTTGTCGCCCCATAAAACGCCTAGCTGTTTTTTATCAGGCGTAAATGCAATTCGGGTGTTGTATAAATGGTTCCACCGGCTGCCCAAGGGTTTTCCGCTATAATAGACGCTTTCCCCCGGGAGCGGTATGTCAGTCTGGTAAAAAACTATAAACTGTAGGGGTTCTATAGCCGGCACCTCCAGGTCGCAATGGGAATAAGCATAGCTTCCGGTAACCAGGTTGACAGGATCGCCTCCATGCGGCGGTTTGGGCTCGGGAGGTTTGGGAGCTTCAATTTTTATATTCTGGCTCTTTTCCGCCATGGTACTGGTTTCCGAGCCTTTTTTGGTTGTTATCTGCACTTTCACATCATAGGAATTTCCGGTTTGCACACCTGTTTCACCGGGGCTGAATACAACACTCTTGCTGCTGGTTTCGCGCGTCTTTTTCTCGGTACCGGAAATAAAAATTGTCACCCGATAGGCGGCATCACTTTCACTGGATGAATAACCTACATAAATATTGGCCTGGTTGTCAGCGCTCAACCGGATATCGCTGACCGGGGTCAGTGCATTGATGGAAACAGATGCAAAAGCGCTCCATCTTCCCAGTGACAGGCCCTTCACTGCCTGCACCCGGACATTGTAAAGATTTTTGTCAATGATCACGCCAGGGTTCTGAAAAGTATAGGTTTTGGCCGACACCGGGCTGTACAACAGCCTCTGCTCCTTTTTGCCGTTCCATAACTCCACGTTGTAGGATACGCCGCCAAGGGCCGAATCATCAAAAATCCAGGCCGTGGTTATGGAATGATTGGAGGCGCTGCCGGTTGCTGAATTAATTACCGGGCCTATCAATTGGTATATAGTTACGGACGGATTGTTTTCCGAATATTTTGTTATATATCCGGCCGCCATGCCCCGGATTTGCGGGATATACAGATCATTATCGGCAGCGCCCGCAGGAGCATAGGCAATTGACTGTGCCCTATCACTGAATGCAATATAGTCAGGAGCGGTTCCCTGGTTTTTAAAAACTTCCAGGTATCCCTGGGTATCGTTAATCCCGGCATATTGGACAGTGATCTTCCCGGCTTCGTAATCATACCAGGCCCTGGTTACGGAAGGGGTATTTAGCTGGCCGACCGCGCTCCAATTCCCGTATGAACCGCTGGCCGTCCCTTGAACCTTAATCGCGTAGATACTGTTGTCGGCCATAATCGTACCGGCTATGGGGTAATACAGATTCTTGGTGGTCTGTTTGGCAACGGGGTCAAGACCGCTGTTTTTATAAAAATAAACATTATATACAATCTCCAAGCCCGCAGCTTTCTGCTGCGGGGTGCGAATATCCGCCCATTGCAGCTTAACCTGCCCGGCTCCGCTATCAAAGGCAAAGGATGTTACCGGCGCGGCCAGGCCGTGCACAGTTACCGATTGGGCAGCGCACCATTCCCCTATCCGGCCCGCGCCGATACCGCGCAACCGCACTAGATACACATCACTCTCCTTCAGGTCGAGGGTGGTTATTTTTACACTGCTGGTTCCCTGAGCGGTAAATATATCGTAAACCGGAGGAGTGGCGAGAGATCCTTTAAACACCTGGAGGTAATAATTATCCGCGCCCGGCACGGGAGTCCATAATACATTCAGGCAGATGCCGGCAGCATCATTCAGACAGGCCAAAGTTGTCACCGGCGCGGCAAAAGGCACAGCATCGCTAAACGGGCCGGTTGAGCCCTGGGAAAACGCCCTGATCCGGAAAGTGTACGGATCATTTTCGCGGGCCAGACTGGCAAGCGCATAGCTGGTAGCGGTCTGGCTGGATGTGCCGGTATTTCCGGTCTTTTCATTTTTTTGTTCTATCGTATATGATTCAGCTTGATCAACCGGAGTCCAAACCGCATTAAGAGTATGAACATCGGCCAGGGCAATTCTCGGGAAAGTCTTTTGCAAATTGAGAACCCTTGCGGTTTTTATATCGCTCCACGCTCCGGGCGTTCCTTCAATAACCGCTTTAACCCGGGCCTGGTACCGGGTATTCAGGCTGTAAGCGGTAACCTCCTGCTGTAATACGGTAAGTCCTTTTTTGACCAAAGAAAAGTATTCATCTACACCGGTCACCTCAAGATCATAGGCGGCCCCGCTTACCTCTGTCCAACCGGTCATAAGCCGGTTATTTCTAAACCTGAGGGTCGAATCAACAAAAGTCCCGTTAACGATATCGCCCGATGTTTCCAGAGATTCGAGTTTCCAGTATATGAGCAAGGCAGGATCGTTATTCAGGCGCACCTGCATATCGGTAATTATCTCTTTGCCCTGGCGCGGGGATTTCCAGAGCCTGAAATCGCTCAACATGCCGGTGAAATTAAGCTCGGTGCCCGTGCCATGACCAATTTCCAGCTTTCCCCCGGTTTCTATGACGGTATCCATGCCATGACTCAAGGCCATGATATTTTCATACATCAAGACCCCGTCCTTGTACACCTGCACACCGTAGTGGGTACGGTCAGAGGGGAAAACTGTGCAGGCCAGGTGATGCCAGTAATTGTCATTGACTATAATATCCGTGGCACCGGTGCTGCTGTTGCCGAAACCGATTTCCAGGTTGGCGCTGTTTTTCACCCATAAACGCCTGGTAACAGCTGCGGCGTCATAACTGAAAAGCATATCGGCAGTGGCGGTCGTGGCGGTCCTTACCCAGAACGAAAAGGTTAAACCCGGTACCGGGAAATCGTCCACCCTGCTTTTGGCTAAAGACGTTTGCCCGTTGAAGGAAAGCGTCTTAACCGCTTCGCTGATTTGGCTGTCATAGTTTATTGATAAAACTGGTTTGCCCGTATCATTCATTGTACTTCTCCCAGGCTCTGATTATTTTGGATCGAAAGTATATTGCCGGCATTGTCCATGGTATGGGTAATGGTTATAGTATTGTGGCAATTAATTGATTTTAACCGGCTGAGAGCATCATAAGCATATATCGCGTTTTCCGCATAAGGCCCCGGAGCCGGTTCGGTCCAGGGACCTTTTACCACCCCGTTTTCTCCCCTCACCCGGGTTGCGTAGATCGCACCGGCATCAAGGAAGTAGTTGAACGTTGCCCGGCTGTCGCCGGTCAACTGTTCAGCGAGCTTCGCGCTGTCTTTATACAGTTGGCATTTAAACTGCCTGCCCTGCAGACTTACGGGTATAATCCACTCGGAGCGGAGATTCTGGCCTGTGTAATTAAGATTGACATTGCCCGGACAGGCAATCAGGGCAGTCAGTTCGCATGATGCGGGGCCGATTACTATACCGCTTTTCGCCGCCGCGTACACCGCGGCTTTATATTGTTTGGACTGATCAAGGGTGGATTCCAGTTTGCTCGATGTGGTGGCGGAGGGAATATTACGTTTAAACGAACCATCCGTGGTATATACCGTGGTGATGTACATCTCAACGCCTGCAACCCCGCTCCAGGAAGTATCCAGGCAGCCCTGGCCGTTGGTCAGGCTGTACTCCAAGAGGCTTATATCCGGCGCGTTTAGAATCGCGGCAAGTTCATCTGACGGGGGTCCCAGCACAATTCCATTATTAGCGGTTGTATATACCGCGGTTTTATATTGCTTGGACGGGTCAAGGGTGGATTCCAGTTTACTAAATGTAGTGGTGGAGGGGATATTCTGTTTAAACGAACCGTCCGTGGCATATACTGTGGTGATGTACAGTTCAGCTCCGGCAACACCGCCCCATGAAACATCCAGGCAGCCTTGACCATTGGTCAGGCTGTATTGCAAGAGGCTTATATCCAACGCTTCAACAATAGCCGCAAGTTCATCCGAGGATGGTCCTATCACAATTCCATTGCTGGCGGTTGCACAGACCGTGGTTTTATATTGCTTCGACGGATCAAGGGTGGATTCCAGTTTACCAGATGTACTTGTAGAGGGAATATCCTGTTTAAACGAACCGTCCGCAGTATACACTGAGGCGATATATAGATCGGCTCCGGCAATTTCTCCCCAGACAACATTGAGCGTGCCTGTCCCACTCGCTAAAGTGTATTGCAAGAGGCTGATAACCGGCGGAATTACAATAAGGGTTGCCTCACTGCTTTTCGGCCCGGGTTCACCGCCGATCAGCGGCGCAACCGCAACTTTATAGGTTTTATCCTGATCCAGAGCTTTAGATATGGTTGTACTGGTACCGGTGGCGGGCTGGTTGTAATGCATGGTGCCGGAAGTATCATGCAGCTCCACCACAAATTCAGTATATGCTCCGGGATTGGTCCAGCTAACATATAACAGGCTTTTATCATAATGCGCCAGGGTTATATTCGGGGGATATCCTCCGGCGGTTAAAGCTGACCTATACTCCATCATCAAAATCCTCCGGAAGGATGATCCTCAAGCCAGTTCAGGTAATCCTGGTGCCATTGCTTCGGCAATTCTGCCAAAACATCATTCTTATCCTGATACTGCTTGGCCTTCTCCCCATAAATCCTCTGCATCCTTCCATCGCCCACCATAATGCCATTGGCATAATGTGTCCGGTTATCATCTGTAAGGATGATGCTTGCATCCGCCGCACTGAGGTGGAGGTTATATACCTGGCCGGTATATAATTCTTCCTGTATACCGGTTATCCTGCTTTCCCCGGTTTCGGTGAGCAGTTGGTCACCTTCGGTCAGTTCACGCGCCAGGCGTACACCCTGGGCGGTGATTACCGGATGACCTTCGGTCAAAAGCAGTACATGCCCTGCACTGTCTGCAACCCGCAGTATGGGTTTATCTTCAACGCCGATAACCGTATTTTCAACCGTCAAGCAGCTTCCCAGGGCATCGCTTGCGACCTGCTCCCCGACCATTATGCTTTCTATGGCTTTCAAGCTCTGGTCTGCCATGCGTATCCGGGTTCCTTCGACCAGACATCCGTAAACGACCTCCATGGAGGGGATTTTACACGTATTAAAAGGGTTCTGTCCCGGCGCTACCGAAGGAGGAGCATTGGTAATAAATGCGGCAACGTTTTTACCCCCGGTCTGAATATTTACATTAAAAATGTAATAAACGAGATCCCCGGCATTGAAATTGGGTTTGTCAAATGTGAGCCATCCCAGATCCCAACTTAAAAGCGGGCCACTAACCGTAGTTTTGGGGTCTTTAAAAAAGCTGAAGTCAGGAGGAGGTGTAATGGGGCTGCCGGGTTGTACTTGTTTGACAACCTGGATGGTACAGCTTGCATTGATGGGAGTGCCATTCGGCCGGAACTGAATGGGATCAATATCGGAATAATACTCAACGCTTCCTTTTACGGGTATTTTCACGATGCCCTTCCAGGAGCTTTCATGATCCCAGTAATCACAGTCGCCATCATGCCGGGTCAGGCAGACTTTTATATGGTTTCGCTTATTTATATCACTTGGCGAAATATTGCTTATCAGTTTGGGGAAACTATATGTTTCAACCGGCATCGTCCCGTGGTAGGTGCCCTGGTCGTTGGAATACTGGTAGGTCAATATGCTCATGACCGAACGGCCCTCGGAAGGCATGGGGGTGCTGAACTTTCCTGTTGCTTGGAGATCCATGGTAACACCCGTATACTGCCGAATCTCGGCTACATCCCCCAGGGGGTTCAGGTCACCGTCATAAATGCCCAGGGTTACGGTGACATTGTATGCATTGCCCGGTATTGAAGATATCGCTGCGGCAACATAGTTTTGCCCGTCAGTTGTATCGATTTGGCTAATAACATTAACTGCGGTAAGCTGGGATGCGCCGTTAATCTGCACATATTCACTCCGGGGCACGCCATGTCTGGCATGACGCACTTTGGCATCAGCAATGGTTTTGAACAACTGAGGGTTCCTCCCGGGTTGAATCCCTGCCAACTCCAGTTGTTTATGCAAAAAGCGCTCTTGCCTCTCATCTGACAAATCGAGAAGCATGGGGCTCCCGTTTCCCGCTTTCTGTACCAGGTATCTGATGTCTTCCTTTTCCAAAACTGATAACTGAGCCATAACATACCTCCATTTTCAATCACGCACATAAAAGAATATATATACCTTAATATAAAATATATGTAAGCTAATGTAAAGATTTCCCTCTGCATAAACTTATATTAAATTTAGCATTTAGACATAAAGATAGGGACCATGAAACGCAGGCTCTCAATCCATTATTGGTAATGCAATTCCCAAACTTGTATTTTAAGTTTGCATGTTTATCGAAATCATTAGCGCGCTTTTCCCCTTCAGATACCCCATAAAACTCGATACGCTGATTTTCGGAGGAATGCTTACCAACATATGAACATGATCCGGCATAAGATGACCTTCTAGGATCTCAACTCCCTTTTAGCTGCACAATTGGCGCAATATTCCTCCTATGCTTTCCCGATATTGATTAAAGATTATCTTTCTTCTATACTTTAGGGTGAACACGATGTGATACTTACATATCCATTTCGTGTGCGCTAAACTATATTCTTTCCTAGCCATTTACACACCTTTCCTCTCGTTAATTTAGTAGCTTGAACAACTCTACTTTAACGGAAAGGTGTTTTTTTTGTATAACTTTTTGTCAACACCCGCATAGCAGGTGGTTTATTGTTTCGCTTCGCTCAACAGGCTAAAGCCCATAATAAAATATCGCCTCACCCGGGCGATATTTAATGCGGTTGGTATATTTCCTTGTCCGTCAATACTGAATATGCTATAAATTAAACGGCACTTGGCCGGAAAGCACCGCATCCCACAGCTTATTGACATTGCTCATATAGGTATCTACTTCGTTGGTCAGATCGCGATCCAGGATAGCCTGGGTTTCAGCAGTTATATGCCCTGCTTCCACCAATTCGCGTCCCGCGTTCTCGCATGTATCAATGTACCATTGAACCATCTCGTGCAATTGGGGATTGCTTAATAAAGGCCCGCCCGAACAGAGAATCATTCCCGCCAAGTCGGCATTGGGACTGCTCCCCAGAATCCGGAACATTTCGCTCAAAGCGGAAAAGTATTTGCGGTCCGGGAAAC
The DNA here is from genome assembly GCA_036677685.1 of Syntrophomonas sp. Lineage (GTDB taxonomy): Bacteria > Bacillota > Syntrophomonadia > Syntrophomonadales > Syntrophomonadaceae > JAQUBU01. The sequence goes on from JAVBWA010000012.1 coordinate 197,090, forward strand.
CTGCATTGGATATTAGAACAATCTTGTCCTTTTTATCCTGCTTTTCCGGGTAGCGCCGGGGATGGGCGTAGCGGTCGCCATATTTGACAATATGGGGCATAGCCAAGGGCAGACTGCGGTCCATGAAATCCTTCATCAATCCGGAAACTGTATAGACATAAAGTGGAGTGGCATAGACAATTACATCGGCACATCTCCTTAATTCCAACAAATCGGCCATATCGTCCTTGTGGACACACCGGCCCGGGGTTTTGCCCCAACAGGTATAGCAGCCCCGGCAGTGCTTGATTTCTTTATCTTTCAGGTAGACCGTTTCAGCCTGCGCGCCGTTGCTTACCGCTCCCTTTAAAAAAGCCTGCAGAAGTACTTCGGTATTGCCTTTGGCTCCCCGGGGGCTGCCGTTAACCGCTAAAATACGCATTGTTCTTCCCTCCTTGTCAACTATTCATTATTCCCGTTCTCAATTTCATATTCTCTCAACATGGCAATCGTCTCATCACACCAGGCTATGGACGCCTGAGACAAATGTTTTCCCGCTCTTACCGCTGCCAGCCAAAGATGCCATCCCTTCCGGTCCGGTTCAGCACTCTTCATCTTTTCCTCCACTTCGTTGACATAATTCAGGATTTTGCTCTCCTCACTCTTTTTCTTCTCCAATTTCTCAATTATATTGCTGGTCGGAATATCACCTGAAAACAAAAGCTTTAAGAGCAATTCCCAGCGAAAGTTGGAGGGTTCAACAGGAAGCAGCAGCCAGTCATTCAGTTCAGCCCTCCCTTCCTCGGTTATGTGGTAGACATTGCGTGGGGGCCTGCCAGGTGTATTCTCAGTCTCTTTATAGACCAGACCTTCTTGTTCCAATTGTTTTAAAACCGGATAAATCTGGGCGTAGTTTTCGGTCCAAAAAAAGGCGATGCTGCGGTCGCAGAATTTTTTGATATCGTATCCCGAACCTGGTCTGACACTTAAAGCTCCCAGTAATGCATATCTGGTCTTGTTTATTCTGGGCATAATGCATTTCCTTTCCATAAGTATATATTTAATATATATATCTTTTATGTATATTTGTCAATTGTTTTAGTTATCATAAATTAGCCATTATGTCTATCTAACCTATGGTCTTTGACTTGATGCCTGGTTTTACCAGCATAAAAACCATAGAATTGGTTGTTTCTGCACTAAGGTTTTGGCTGTGAAATTAGATCTGGATTGCAGCGTTGTAGCCGAAGTCATCCCCTGCTAATTCGATTATAGGTCAGCATTGAGGATGTGGAAGATTTAGTTTTTGATTTGGATAATGCTCTGCATAAAAGGCCGGAGAATGGACGAAGCGGATTGTAGACAAAGGCCGGGCAATACCCGGCCTTTTGCTGAATAGGGGTTCTCAATATATTTTTATCTCAAAGGTTTTCCATATTATTTGCGCTATCCTTTAAATTATGCCTTATTCCCGCACCAGAACCTGCTTGTCAATGGAATTCAGGATTACCGTCACCGCCTCCGCGCGGGTGGCATTATTTTGAGGTTTGAAGGTGTTGTCCGGGTAGCCTTTTATGATTCCTGCTTTGACCCCAGCTGCCACGCTGTTTTGAGCCCAGGCGGAAATGTCTGCATTATCGGTGAAAACAGTTTCTCCAGATGTACCCGGCAGTTTGGCGGCTTTGACCATCATTACCGCCATCTGCTCGCGGGTGATTGGGTCATCCGGGCCAAAGGTGCTGGTGTCGTAGCCGATTACGATTCCATGGGCGGCAGCGTTGGCAATAATTTCCCTGGCCCAGTGATTCGCTGTGTCTTCAAATACTTTACCGGTTGTGGCTTCCAGTTTAAAAGCTTTGACCAGCATCGCGGCAAATTCTGCCCGGGAAATGCTCGTATCAGGTCTGAAGGTTTGGTCGGGGTAGCCCTTGACTATTCCCCGAGCCAGCAATTTGAGGATGGCTTGCTCAGCCCAGTGGCCCTTGATGTCTTTCAGGACCAGCACCGGCTCCTTGACCATTACCGCAAAAATGTTGAAGTGATCCACGATTACGCTGACCGTATGGCCGGATATCTCGCCGGTCACACTCACCCAGTCGCCCCTGCTCTCATCGAAATAGTAAATCCCCGGAGTTTCCAGGGGTGATAGCGCGGCCGGGTCGAAAGCCAGGCTTATCCGGATGGGTTTGGCAAACTTGTAATGTTCAGCACCGCCCACCGTAAATCTGAATGCATCACCCGGTATTCTGTAGCCCGGAGGAGCCGCAGGTTTGGGGACAACCCTGGTGATTACCAGCTTGAGGGCCGAATCCCCGCCCAGAGCGCCGGCAGGAATTTGCAATACAGCATCATTGTCAAGGCTGATGTTTCCGCCCGATTGCGGCGCAACCTCAGCCGAACCCGTAGTGCTGCTGACCGGAGCCGGCGGGGAGGGATTGGCGCTGTCATCGGAATATCCGTCACCACCGGAGGAACTGTCATTGTCAATGATAATTATCGTCAACTGCCGTCACTGTTACCGCCTGCGGCTGATTCCAATTGGCAGGGGTAAATACCAGGGTGGAGGGGGATATCGCAATTTGATCGCTGCTGCTGAGGCTTACGGTTACATCGCCGGACGGACAGGTTTTCAAGGCCAGGGTATAGCTGTCCCCGCTCCCGTCCTCAGTGACGGCAGTGTTCCCGTTGCTTTCGTTTATTACAAAACCGGGGACATCGTTATCGTGGATAGTCACGGCTATTCCGGCAGCGGCTATGCCATTATAATCCGGGTCCGAACTGCTCACCGTATGGCTGAGGTTAACCACCCGATCGCCTTGAGTGAGGCTGTCATCCGGAGCACTTGCTTCCACACCCTGAAAGCTGTTCCAGTTGGCGGGAGTAAAGACCAGGCTGGTCTTTGACAACTGTATTTCATTGCTGGCATAGACGCTCACCGTCACATTATCCGATGGAATTGTAGACAGGTTTATTTGATAGCTGTCAGCCGGGCCGCCTTCGGTTACCTCCGTACTGCCGCCGCTTGCAATGATGTTTACCCCCGGACTGTCATTGTCCAGAACGTGGGCGGTTACCGGTGATATGACCAGGGCATTGTACTGCGGGTCGGTGCTGGTTGAGCTGTGATTAACCGCGATATTCCGGCTGCCCTGGGGGGTATTGTCATCAGGCGCGCTTATAGTAACTATTTGCGGGATTGACCAGCTGAGCGGGGTAAAAGTCAGGTTATCCGGGTTTATATTGATGCCCGGAGCCGCATAAACGCTCAGGGTTACATCATTTACCGGCTGGCTGTTCAATACCAGGGTATAGCTGTCACTGCCGCCCTCGGTAAAGGTGGTGGAGCCTTCGCTTTCGGTAACGGTAAGGCCGGGACTGTCATTATCACCAATATGGGCAGTGACTCCTCCTATAGTTATGCCATCATAGGCCGGGTCGGCGCTGCTGGCCGTGTGGCTTATCACCGCGTCACGGGCGCCCTGGCTGAGCAAGTCATCCACCGCGGTCGCATAAACCGCCTGCGCAACCGACCAGTTGGCCGGGGTGAAGGTCAGGCTGGCCGGGTTTATTCCCAACTGGGGGTCCCCGCTGATATTTATCAGCACATCGGCCATAGGTGCGGTCAAGAGATGCAGGTTATAGGAAGCGGCTGCTCCGCCTTCGCTGACACTGAAGCTGGCGCTGGACAACTCCACTCCCCGGCAGGGAAATACCAGGCCGGAACGTAGCGTATAGCTGCCGGCGGCGGACAGGCCGGCTCCTGGTCCTCCGGCCACTCCGCTCAGGCTGTAACTGCCGCCTTGGGACTGACCGCCGGGCAGGGTAAACCCCTGCTGCAGTTCTGCACCCCCGGCCGGGCCAACCGGGAGGAGCATCAGCCCCACCAGCAGAATCGTCAGGAGCTTAAATTTTATTTGCTGCCGGAGGTAGTGGTTCATTACCATACTCCTCTTCTTAATGCCCGGCCGCGGCATTTTCCAGGGCGGTCAGGCGCGCCTGCAAATCCTGCAGCTGAGCCTGATTGGCCTGCATTACTTGCTGCATATCCTCAAGCTGAGCCTGATTGGCTTGAATCTGGTTGTCCTTTTCCTGCAGCAGCCGGTATAACTCCTGAATGGAGACCAGAGCCACCCCATCGGCGTCGACGGTGTTAATATGCTTGTCGTCTTCCCCCACCCCGAAGGCGGCGTAGAAATCCTGGGCCACCGGGCCGATATGGCGGACGGAATCGTCCTGGTCCTTGTAGTTCCAGGCCTGTATGGGAATGGCGGCCAGATTCTGCAAAACCTCGTTGGCGGAAACCGGCGCGAAGTTCTCCTTCAGGGCGCGGTCACTTGCAGCGGCCCAACTCCCGCTGCCGGGGGCGAGGATTACCCCACTGCCTGCAGCAGGATCACTCCAGCCATTGCTGTACAGGCGGTAGCCCCCCGCGAATCCGGCGCTAAACTGGTCAGCCGCGGATGATCTTAAATTTGCATTCCATGTATGATCATGCAATACAAAGCTCCCGTCATGCTGGGCCATGGCGCCGGTACCGGCGGCAATTGACTGAATTCCGTCTGCCCAATTTAAAGCCCCGATTGCAACACTATGTGAACCGTTGGCAATATTGGAACTCCCGATTGTAACGCTATAATCACCGTAGGCAGTGTTGTTGTACCCAGCGGCAAAACTGGCGTCACCGTTAGCTCTATTCTGATATCCGCCGGGAACGGTAGCATATGCACCGTTGGCTGTGTTATTATATCCGCCGCCGACCGCGGCGCCCCGCATCGTTGCTCTATTATTATATCCGCCGCTGACGGTTGCGCCGTATCCTCCGACCGTGTTGCCGGTGCCGCCAATGATATTGGGGTAGGTTTGAGTACCGCTGCCGGGCACAACCTGCATGGCGGCAGAACCGTTTACATAGAGCTTATCCGGGTAAGCCCACGCCGGAGTGCTGCTGCCATTAGATATCAGAACCTGGCCGGTGCTGCTGCCGCCGGCATTGATCTTGGCGGTGGTTACTGCCGAGTCAGCTATTTTACCTGTAGTAACCGATCCATCGGCCAGCTTGGCTTCACTGACCGCCCCGTCGATGATGGATACCGCGCAAAGGGCGTAAGGGGCCGGGTTTAAAGGCTGGCGCGGGCTGAGGGTAGTATAGCTGCCGGCCCCGGCCGGGCTGACCTTGGTTTCCAGCCAGTAAGCATTACCATCGAAAACACCAACCCCGAAATCCAGGCCGGCGCTAAAATAGGCGCTGCTCACCGTCAGGGTCTGGGTGAGGGTCCCGCCAATCTGTGTTCCTCCGGATTCGGCGTCATAGAGGGTGAATTGAAAGTCATAGCTCCCATTGGCGGGTTTGCCCGACTCCAGCAACTGTCCCTGGTAGGTGAAGGCTGTGCCTACCGGCGCCGCTACCGCCGACGGGTATAGAATGACCGTCAGGACCAGGGTTAATAATACCGGCAACAAGAAAGGGAATCGTTTTTGCTTCACATTCAACACTCCAATCTGTACATTGCTAAAAGGCATCGATCAAGCCTCCGTTTCATAATAAACGGTTACAATACTCACAACAGCCAAGCGATGTCCTACCTTGCCGTGGCGGCTTCCGCGCGGGTGGTATTGCCATGAGGCTGAATAGCTATGGAATTAACGCAGGCCGCCGTCACTGCTTCAGCCCGGATGAATTCAGACCATTTAATTTTTAGCGAGGCAGGCAACCTGGCCTTATGTACTGCCACCGGTTCCCCTCTTGGTTGAGCCCCTTTAGGTTGGCCTCATAAATTTTACATCGACAAATTTTACTACCTGGCTGCTCTCATTAACCTCGTACAAACCAATGTAATCCGTAGTCCGGTTGATCGTGATCTGGCCTCCCGACACATACTCCGTGGCCTCGCCAGGGTTGAAGCCAATAGCCGGAGCTGCCGCATTGACGGCCGGCGTTTCAAAGGGCAAGGTTTGTTTGACATACCTCAAGGTATTTCCGGCAGCGGGCGTATAGGTTATTATTATGAAGTCGCCGGGGAGATTGTCTTCCAAAGCAAAGCCCGTTATTCCCGGCGCGGCCAAACCTCCCGCGCCGGCTTCAATATCGTTCGCCCCAAGTGTAATGTCAACGAAAGTCACCACTTGATTGCTGCCTTGATTTATTTCGTACAACCCAAGATGATTTCCATATACAGCTCCTGTAATATCTGCTCCTGATGTGTATGGTGTTAACCACTCTATATAAGAGCTGCTGTCTTCACCGGCAATTGGCGGCAGAATAAAGCCTGGTTTTAAAGTATAGAACAGGCTATAGCCAGAAGTGTATGTTACGCTTGACGTTCCGCCGGGCGTGCCCGGATGAGCGGTTCCCGGAGCCACTGCATACCCGGTCGGTTCGGGCGCCGGCTGCCCCCATGAAATGTCTTCATGGAACTCTGACGATGGCACCTTGACTACGTAATCTATGGTGTCATTGGCGGTTTGACCGCCTGTTACGCAGGTGATGGATAAAGTCAGTACAGTTCCTCCATCATAATCAGGGTCTCGGCTAATGACCGCATTTCCACCGTTAATATCGGTACTTACTCCTACATCCCTGGGGGCATCAAAGGTAAAAGTCACCCCCGCCTCTGTTAAATCAGCCGGTCTTTCTAATGTTACCGGACTGGCTGAGGGATCCGCACATGTTATCGAAGCGGCTGCTTTGGCGGCCGTTACGTTTACCTCATTTACAAGCATCTGTACCTTTGCCGCCGTGTTTAATGAGTTTGCTTGTGCAGCTTCTATAGCTGTTTGATATGCGTTATAATTATCACTAATTGCATTGCTTTGTCCGGTAGCAGTGTTCAATGTATCTATATCAGGAGGGAAATCCCAACATAACTGACCGGCCGCTGCATTGACATAGTCGATTGCGGCCTGCTGAGCAGTCAGGGTCGTGATATTTACTACATCGGAATCCCCCGCCAATGATCCGCCGGTCACAACCAGTTTGAAATCATAGGAGGTTGATTCAGTTAAACCAACTACTGTTCCGGATGTTGACGCATCATCCAATGTTTCCTCTGTTGTCGCATCAGTCCAGTCATTCTGTCCTTTGGGGGATATTCTAATCTTTATCTCAGATGCCCCCGTAGCTGCGGTCCAGGTGAATTTTGCAGTTGTATCTGCCGTTAACGTGTTAGTAAAGCTAACGGCTGTTCCCGGTGTCATAGTTGTTGTGACGGTGTAAGTCTGGCTTGAAGCATCAGCTGCGGTTACCGTATAGGCTACCGGGCTGCTGAAGTCCTGCGCTGCGCCGCTGGACGGCACTATGCTTGCTCCGGTATGGGTGATGCTGGGTACCAGGGCGGTTATGCTTGTACCTGGCGGCACGGTCAGGGCTATGGTTTTTGCTCCTTCGTCTATGCTTCCGTTTACTACCGGGTTTAACTCGTTAAAATTAAATGCAGTTATTGCCATGGAAGCTGAAGCTGCTCTGCTTATGGTCAGGATATAGGTTTTCGTACTGTCTTCAGCTGTTACTACTATATTAACAGGATTTGGCCCCACATCCAGGTTCAGGTTGTGGAAATTACCGGGATTCCCATTTACTTTTACGCTAGCAGTGCTTTCCTGGAGCACAACGCTCAAGGTTACCTGATAAACGCTATTGGCCACACTGGCGTTATAGTTCAGAATGGCGGGAGCAAAGCCTGGGTTCAGGGTTCCACTGCTAAGGCTTATGCCTGCCAGCCTGGCGTTGCTGTTGCTGCTGCCCTCTCTAATTTCTCCACCTAAAAGGGCGTCATTTATCCCCTCGGCTACTGTCCAGTTTTGGGGTAGCTGCTGCATCTCTACCCCAGCAGAATTAATAGCGGCGCTTATTATCTGCCCGCTTCCTCCAATGTTAGCCTGGGCATTGACCTGCAGGTCGTTTACGCTGACACCAGAGTCCATGGTCAGGTTAGTTCCACCGGCAGTTGCGGCAATATTCATCTGCCCGATGCTTCCCCCGGCTACCTGGATATTAAGACCAGGTGCATTAATATTTACCTTGGCAAAATTACCGTCTAGAATTATAGTAGTTCCTGCGGGGAAGCTAGGGCCGGTACTCACCATAGAAAACCCGGTAAACAATCCTCCGGTTAGCCCGCTTTCTTCCAGCTTCGCTCCCGAATTCAGGGTCAGTGCTCCAATGATGGTGCTGCCCTTGGCTACGATTCTAACGGTGTTAGTCTGCTTATCTACCGTAACCGTATAGAGTTCACAGTCTTCAATCGTTATACTGTTGGAACCACCGCCCAGGATATAGGTATTGCCTTGCACCTTGACGTTTTTTAGGGTGACGCTCCCTTCTCCTATACCTGCTCCCAGGGTAAGGTCTTTGGTGATTACCATGTTTTGCAGGGTTATCCCAGCGGCACTTACTATGACATTCTTGCTGATGATCTGGGTGCTGGCTGCACTTTCCGGTCCATAGGTTCCGGCGACTGCATAATTGATATAGCTTACACTTGATTCTTCATTTGTTTCGCCCTCGCCGCTGTCGGACGGGCCGGTACTTTGATCTGGAGAACCGCTGTTTTGCAGGGTTTGCTGGGCCTGCTGGCTTAATTCCTGCTGCATTTCTTTAAGCTTCTGCTCCAGTTCATTTTTCACTTGCTCGGTTAGCTGGATGCCGCTGGCTTCCAGGGCGTTTAATACTACATCAATGGTATTCTTGGCTTGTTCGGCCTGTTGGGCCGGAGTTAATGCTTGATCAGGTATTTCCACCAGCATCTCAACTGCCGGGGGTGCTGTGGCTTCTTTATTCCGGTCTATCTGCAAAGCGGTATTTACTACCCATTGCTGGACAGCGCTGAATTCCTGCTTTTCCTTTTCAGTCATGGGGACCGGCGGTTCCACGCCCCCTTCCTGGTTTATCCCGCTGCTCTTGCCTCCGCCCAGAGGTACGGCGCCGCCGCTTTTCCCGCCCACTTCAGCATCTCCGGTCAGGCAGCTTACATTACAGCTTCCATCCTGGTTCACACTGACCAGGATATAAGTTCCGCGAATCGCCGCTACTCCATAAGGCATATCTATTTTCATTTTCACCTTCTTGGCATCTGCCTGCTGATACCAGGGCGGATTCTTGCTGCTCGGGCTGTCGGCTATATATTCCATGCCATCCAGTGATGCTAAGATGGTCTCTCCTGCCCGGGCTTGCTGTTTTTCCTGGGTAGTAGTTTCTTGTTTGGTGGCCAATGCGCCAAACAAGGTTCCTTTTTTAAGTTCGATGTCGACATTCTCCACGGCTATTCCGCTGCTGCCATCCTTTTTTATGCAGGCCCGGCCCAGCGATTCTTTTATCCAGAGTTCGCTGCTTTCTTTAATGAGTATGCTGCTGCCGTCGGGATATACGATGCTGGCAGTGCTGCCTGCGCTCGCGGTTATATTATCTCCTTTATATACGGGGTCTCCATTCTGCAGGGGGCTGCTGGTTCCAGCCCGAGTGATTTTTATTTCGCCTTTTATATCCTGAATGGTTCCGGTCAAATTCTTAATGTACAATCCGGGATCTTTAGTAAGCAAGGTTCCCAAAGCACGGGCCAGGCTCCCCCGGCTCATCACCGCATCAGGATAAATGTTTTTCCCGTCTGGGGACAGCCCGATCATTTCCAAGGCCAGGGCGGTACCCATATCGGCTGAGGCCCAGTGGTCCGTTTTCATATCGTTTAAGCCGGGCAGCGCTGCTTTTTCCTTTTGTGTACTTAAACGCATGACCAGGCTTATGCCCTGGGCCCGAGTGAGTTTTTCTTCGGGGCGGTAATTCCCATCGGGAAATCCTTGAAGATACCCGGCTTTAGCTGCGGCGGCTATACTGGCGGCGGCCCAGTGCCCGGTATTTACATCGGCAAAGCCGGTCTGTCCGGTTTCCGAATTCTGCAGTCCGGCAGCTTTGCATATTACGACGGCCGCTTGGGCGCGGGTCAGTCCTTCCCGGGGATGGTAATTGCCGTCGGGAAAGCCTTGGGCGATTCCTAATTGGTTTATGTAGGTAATGAAAATGGCGTTGAGGTCGCTGGAGGTAACGTCTTTGAATGGCACAGCCAATCCTGATTTGGTTTCGGCTTCTGCAGATACGCCTGCAGCCATTGCCATAACTCCAACATTAAATAATACCGCAGCGATCATGACGGTCAGCAGGGCAAAATGTCTTAAGGCTCTTGCTGCAATCTTCAGTAATCTCATCCCCTTTCACTCTGTGCCAGCTGAAAAACCTCGCTGGCCGAGATTTCGATTTTGTTGTCCCAGCTTATAATATTGCCGTCCGTGGTTGCGCGCCGAAAAAAAGCCTTGTCCTCCAGCAGCCCGAACCGAACGGTGTTCAACCGGTCTGCCAGGTCCAACATGACACTGCTGCCGTTGGTGAACAGCACTTCCAGTCGATAGTCCTCCCCGGGGATGACAGTTTTTATTTCACTCATTAAACCACTCCCTATAAAACACAAAAATCCACTCTACCTAAATGGTAAAGGGGATTTTTGTGTTTTCATACTACCCATCGGGTAGTTTTTTCCTTACCCGGTCAGAAATGAGACACGGGCGGATATGGAATCCGCCCCTACGGGTCAAGATCGTGTAAATGCTGCTTTAAAAGGCTTCTGCTGTTGATGGAGAGTTTGGCATAGATGCTTTTTAGGGCCATTTTTACGGTATTGGTAGATATATATAAGCGTTTACCTATTTCAGCATTCGTAATACCCTCTGCCGCCAGGCGGGCAATTTCCATTTCCCGCTCGGTAAGCCGGGGCTTATCCGCTGTGAAATGCTTCCGAATGATTTGCTCTTGGTGCTTGCGGTAGGTCTTGGATAACTCCAATATCCGGGCAATATCCTCCTGACAGCTGCCTTCTCCGGCCAGCTTTTCCAGGAGTGGTTCGATATAATCGCAGTTTTCCACAAAGGGCATGTACATTTTGTCTGGCATGGCAATCTCCAAAGCTTGCCTGAGGTTTGCCAACGCCGCATCATCCCTGAATACCTGCCGGTTGGCTGCGGCTGCATATATATATGTATAAACGTGTCCAAGCAGATTGGGAAAAACGGAGGCTATAGTGATAAAATAATCGGAAAGGCCGATTAGCTTAAAGTATTCACCATTAATCAGCAAGACTCTGCCATACATAATGTTGAATGCACCCCAGGCAGGAAACCTGAGATGCAGGTTGGTGATGTCAACATCCACAAGTCTGGCCGGAATTTCATGTTTTTGATTAAGGTTGGAGTAAATACTGCCCTCGCATATTTCAACCGTATGTAAAAAATGATATTGCTTTTTAGTGGTCATATCTTCGCGCATTTTATGCAGGAGCTCAAACATTTGAGTAAAATCTCCCCTCATAAAGGCCAGGCGTATTTGCAGGTAAACGGCACAGAGTATAATGCTGTCCTGCATTTTCGACTGGGCTTTGTACAGAGCCTTGTGTACTGAAATCTCGGCGTTGTCAAAGTCCCCCACATTGAAACACCTTTCCGCCTCCATGACATATTCTGCGCCCATGCCCTGTCCGTCGTTCAGAAGGTAATAAATGGACATGGCGTTTTTTAATTCTTCGACCTGCTCTTCCAGCTTACCGCTTTCCCTGTATATCATATATAGGACGGACGGACAACCGAATGTCCAATTGGCCTTGTTATTCATAATCGATGTGGACTGCTTCATCAGTTGCCATGCTTTTTGGTGATGGGCCGTCATTTTTTTAAGGTCGTTGTAGGCGGGAAAACTCAGCATAAACTCCAATTCCCCTAAAAGCCGGTTGCGGGTGTCATCACCCAGGCTTGCGTTCGTTGCAACGTTATCGTGGAATTCCCGGCACACCTTGCTGAATAGTTCGCCCTCATTATGTACAAACAAATGCATCAAATACTTTAATAAAGCATAGGGATGTCTGGACTTAACCTCCCCAGGGCAATCCGCCATATGCCGCTTGAGTATTTCTTTATTTTCATTGGTAAATGAATTGGTCCGGTCTTCTTCCAGAGTAAGCATGACACTATCGAAATCCCCGCTCCGGTAAAAATAATGCCGGGCCGCAATATAATCGCCGTTCTTTAAATACCAATACCCGGCTTTTTGATACAAATCCTGTTTATAGTGGGCATTTTTCCTTCCCAGTTCTTCCTGCAGGAAACCGGTGAAGATCTTGTGCATATGGTAGGTCTTGAGCCGGTCGTCATATTTTACGAACGCGTTCTTGCTGGTGACCTCATCAAGTAGCCGACCCGTGTTCTCTTTACGCCACATGTGGACAGCCTGTTCATGGGTAAAGCTTTCAAAAATACACATGGTGATGACCAACTCTTTTATTTCATCGGAAAGCGGTCTAAATACAGCTTTTTCAATCAACGTATAAATGCTTTTGGCCGGCGTATAGCTGCCCTCTGCTATGTATTCCAGCATAAACAGGTACAGCGCGCTTATCCATCCCTCGGTAACGGCATACAACCGGTCCGCTTCGTTACTCTTAAGATTTATTCCGCATGCCTGATAATATCCTGTGATCTCCTGCGGCATAAGCTCCAGGGTTTCTTTGCCTACATGATGCAAATAACCTTTAAGTTCCAGTTCTGCAAGCTTCTGAAATGTTGTGTTGCGAGCAGCTAAGACGATATGCAGATTGTCAATTTCGTTTTCAACCAGAAGGTCAATAAAGCTGTTGACTGCTGGGCTGTCAATCAGGTGGTAATCATCAATTACCAGAACGGTTTTTACCGGCAGTTCAATATCCTCAATAAGCTTCAAAGCTTCCCGAGCCGATATAATGTCGTTAGGAAAGCCCAGGCATAACAGGCTTTGGGTGCGGTCATCGTCAAGTCCGCTGAACAAGCGGCTAAATCCATACCAAAAATTGCTGGTCGAACTGTCGTAAACCCTTTGCCACAAGACACTGACTCCGGCATTGTTCAGATACTCCCTTACCGCTGTGGTTTTCCCATAACCCATGGGTGCTTCGACGATAGTCAGGGAATGGTCAAAGATGCCGTCCATGGCTGCCGTTATTCGATCTGAAAAATACAGGTATTTAGGGTTGTATTGTCTAGGTTTAGACATAAATCAACCCCCTCTCCTTTTGCTTTAAATGATAATGCGGGTATTGCTATTTCAGATGGAGCAATAACCTGCCCCCTTTGTATAGGCCATGCTTCCAATTCGCCAGCACCCTGTAATTTCAGTTTTCACTTCTTTAAAACCTTGGCCGGCCTGGACTTTGTACACACTCTGCCAACCTCTTGACACTATTTGCGGCAGATTATGCAGAACCTGAGCCATTTGCACCCTGTCGGTCATTTCAAATGCACGATAATCAAAAACTTAAGCTGAATATAGCACGAGGCAAATTTAAAAAAATACCAATTGCATAATCGGCACTTGAAATGACACAAATGACATCGTGATTGCTTTTTTATTGCATCGGCTCCACCAAAACGGCGACGCTTACTTTAAAAACATCTATGCCCGGCTCAATTTTAACGAAGCCGTCGTGCTTTTCCGCCAGGTATTCAACGGTTCTGAGTCCAAAGCCATGACTGGCTGGATCGGATTTGCTGCTGCGCACCTTGCCTTCCTGAATCAATGCTTCCCCAGTGCTGGGATTCTCTACTTGAATTACAAGATAATCCGGTTTATAAAGCAGGCTCAAACCAATATACCGGCTGTTTTCCCCCAATGCGGCACAGGCCTCAATCGCATTGTCCAGCAGGTTCCCCAGAATCACGGTAAGGTCGAATTCATTGAGCTCCAACGCTTCCGGAACGCTGATGTCCAGCCTGAGCTCGATCTTGCTGTCCCGTGCGGCGGACAATTTGTAGTTCAGCATCGCCCGCACCATGGAATACGGAATATTCACAAGGTTCCGGTACTCCTCGGCGGTTTTTACCTGTTGTTTCACGTAGCCCCTGGCCTGCTTCGTTTCCCCGCCTTCCAAAAGGCCGTAGATGACCCCCAGATGATTGTTAAAATCGTGCCTCTCCGATTTCAATTTATAGATAAGCGACTCCAGGTTTTCCATATAATAAAGCTGCTGGCGATAATATTCCTCGATGGTTCTGGCGTATGCCTCGCTGCGGGCTTTCTCCTTCATATATGTATTGGAATATACGATAATCAGAACCGCCATGGTAAGCATTATGACCAACATGTGAATCGGCAGGTCAAGCAGGCTGACATATTTGTCATTACCTACTGCCAACGAGCCGCTATAATATGCATCCCGACAGATTAACAGCAATTCCACCGCCAACATCGACACAACCATTACAATCCTAAAGCGCCCCGATAGTACTATGCTGACAAAGGCAATGAATATAATGGCATAATATGGCATTGAACCGTTGCTTCCATTGCTGACTATCCAGTTGTAGGGAAAGAAAGCAAATACAAACACACCCATTGATACAACGGATACCACATTAAAATAGCCTCTCACCCTGGAGAGATAGTAGGTTAAAATCCAGCACCCGACAAAGGAAAGGTCAATCAATATGTCTGCCCTATAGTATAAGTCCATAATCGTACCGAAAGCAGTCATACAAATCCCGAGCAGTATTACAAAATTGAATATTCGCTCCTCAAAGGTAAAATGCTCCGCGTCTCCGATAATCCTGCCGCTCATTCCCTTCATTGTTCTTCCTTTCCAGCGAACAGTCTTCGGGCCAGCATTTCCTTAATATTTTCAACGTAAGACCGGCTCACCGGCAGCTGCAGATTTCCGTTCAGAAATAAGGTCTTATCGCGAAAGCCCCTGATTTTGTCCACATTAGCAATGTACCCCTGGTGGCATTGAATAAATGAATTTGCATCAATTTGTTCAATAAGCCTGGCTAGATTCCCGTAGTAGTAAATGTCGCGGTTGACGGTATGGACTTTTATTCTATGGCCAATTTTTTCGAAATAACAAATATCGCTGTAGTTTAGACAAATAATTTCGCCTTTGGTCTGAACGGTAAAGGTTTTGGCCGGTTCGTTCGCACTCTCCTTCTTGATAAAGCTCAACGCTTCTTCCAGCACATAATGAAATTTTTCTTCGGTCAATGGCTTTAGCAAATAATGAAAGGCTCTTATCCGGAAGGCTTCCATGGCATATTTTTCATAAGCGGTAATGTAGACGATAATGGTATCTTTATATAATGCCTTGATTTTCTCCCCTAATTGGATGCCGTTCGTTTTACCCATGTCGATATCCAGGAATACCAACTGCGGCTTGTTCACTTTCAGCTTCATCAAAAAGTCTTCCGAATCTGTTGATTTGACAATCGCAAATTCGTCGCCGCCTTGATAATTATTCAGATATTGTATGAACAATTCAATTTGTTCAGGGCAATCATCACAGATACCAATTGTGAATGCCATTATCTCACTTCTTTCGCTTCAACGATAGTAAGCAGGTTTTTGCTAACTTCACTCCATTTTTCTATTATACCAATCCCTTAAAATCGCAAAAATAGAGAAAAGGTATTGGTGGGGCTTGATCTCCGACCAGTGGTTTAATTTGATCCTCTAAGCACATTGGATTAATAGACAAGTCTTTTAATCCCAGTAGCACTTCTCTTAATAGGTTTTTTATGAACTTATAGTAATAGTTTCCTAAACACCATGATTTAGATTTCCTCTAATCTAACAAAATTTTTGGATATATGCCATTATAAACCGGTTCCACATTACTAATATCGAAAACTTCAATATAGTACTTCCTCTATTCTGTCTGTTCCCCAATTTATGCAGACCCAAAAAATACGCCTGCATAAAAGCAGACGTATTCTTGAAACTCCATCAAACAAGGCAACTATTTTGTTTATCCATTCTTGGCAGTCTTATTCAGATAATAAAAACTCCTCTTCATCACTATATGGAACTTCCTTGGTACCAAGAAGCCCGATAATAAATCCGGTCAGTTTGCCGCATACAAAAGCAATTAATACTGTAGCAATAATGCCCAGTATTTGAGTTTGGGCAGCACAAGTATTATTCCGGTTATACCTCCGAAAACCCCGGGCAAGCCATGCAGACTGTGAACTCCGCAGGTATCGGTTCCCTTGATAGGATTTTCTATCTTGGGAGCAATAATCGTATAGCCTATGGTACTTAAAGCGCCGGCTGCGATACAAATCAACATTACATAACCAGGGTTGGTCAAACTTATAAAATCGAACCCCCTGAGCTGAACAAATAATTCCATACCTTATTGCTATTGTCATTTTGATATTTTAAAGAATATTGTATATTTGCTGGTATACAAAGCCCTGTATTCCTTAGTTAATTTAAACCTTTTGAATCCAAGCTTTAAGTTGAAAGCCGGCACTCCCCAAATTTCGAAAGTGCCGGCTTGTTTATGATTATTGGTTTACTGCTATTTTAAGCGCGTTATCCAAATCGAAAATAAGATCTTCCACATCCTCGACCCCAATCGACAAGCGTATCTGGTCCGGGGTAACGCCGGCCAGTTTTTGATCCTCTTCGCTTAACTGCGAATGAGTGGTAGTCGCCGGATGAATCACCAGCGACTTGGCATCAGCCACATTGGCCAGGTTGGAGAAAAGCTCCAGGCTGTTTATGAAACGTTTGGCAGTATCTATGCCGCCTTTTATGCCGAAAGTGAATATGGCGCCCGCACCCCGTGGCAGGTATTTTTGAGCCAAATCATAATACTTGTTGCCGGGCAGGCTGGGGTAATTCACCCAAGCCACCAGAGGATGACTGCTCAGCCATTCCGCTATTTTACGGGCATTGCCAACATGCCTCTCCACCCTTAAAGAAAGGCTCTCCAGGCCCTGCAGGAAAAGAAATGAATTAAACGGGCTCAAGGCCGCTCCCGTATCCCTCAGCAATTGTACCCTGCTTTTGGCTACATAAGCGGCAGCGCCGACATCAATCGCAAATCTTACCCCGTGGTAACTGGGGTCCGGTTCAGTCAGTCCGGGAAAACGCCCGCTGGTGATCCAGTCAAATTTGCCGCTGTCCACAATGACTCCGCCTATCGAAGTGCCATGGCCGCCAATGAACTTGGTGGCCGAGTGTACGATTATATCGGCCCCGAATTCAATAGGACGCAGCAGATAAGGTGTGGCAAAAGTATTATCTACGATTAGCGGCAGCCCGTTTTCATGGGCGATTTTCGCTACTGCTTCCATATCGATAATATTAATGCCGGGATTCCCGATGCTTTCGATATATATAGCTTTGCTCTTTTCATTAATGCCTTTTCTGAAGTTCTCCGGGTCGTCCGGATCGACAAAAACCGTATTAATTCCATATCGGGGCAGGGTATAAAGGAGCAGGTTGTAGGTCCCTCCGTACAGGGTGCTCGCGGCCAGTATTTCATCGCCGGTGCCGGCAATATTCATTATCGAATATGTAACCGCCGCCGAACCGGACGCCAGCCCCAGTGCCGCCACACCGCCTTCCAAGGCGGCCAATCGCTGTTCAAAAACATCAGTGGTTGGATTCATGATCCGGGTGTAAATATTTCCCGCTTCCTCCAAGGCAAAAAGCCGGGCTGCATGGTCCGCATCGTTGAAAACATATGATGTTGTCTGATAGATTGGTACTGCTCGCGCTCCGGTCGTCGGATCGGGTTTTTGGCCGGCATGAACCTGCAAGGTGTCAAATTTGTAGTTTCTTTCGCTCACTTTTATTCCTCCCTTTATAAAAACAAACATGCAATTCGTATAATTCCTATTGTATTACTAATTTTATATTGGCGTTTTACTAGGGTATCAAGAAACAATTATAAAAATTCTAATAGGGTCATGATTTGAATTTTTGTTTGCTTACTTCGAATGAAAAATCGATAAGAATAGAGTCAGTTTTGCGATAAGGACCAAATAAGCCTGGAGCGCTCAACCAGTCCGGGCAGGATATCCATCAATCTGTCAATATCCTCTTCGCTGTTGTCTTGGCCCAGGCTCAAGCGTAAAGCGCCAAGCGCGACTTCGTTTTTCAGCCCCAGAGCTCTTAAAACATGGGAAGCTTGAAATGAATTGGTGCTGCAGGCGGCGGCGCTGGAAGCAGATATGCCTTCAGCATCAAGAAAATTGACTACCGCATCACCTTCCACTCCCGGGAACACGAAACTGGCGTGCCCGGGAAGGCGGTAGCCAGGTTGCCCGGTAAGATAGCTCTCGGGAATCTCGGCGAGCACTCGATTTACCAGTACTTTGCCGAGTTGTTCGAGATGTGCCGTTCGCTGCTGCATATTATGAGCAGCCATTTCAGCGGCTTTTCCCAAACCAATAATACCCGGAAGATTTTCGGTTCCCGATCTTATTTTGCGTTCCTGCCCCCCGCCATAGGTTTGCGCCTCAAGCTTGATTCCCGACCGTACATACAGAACCCCGACCCCTTTGGGCCCATAGAATTTGTGAGCCGATAAGGACAATAAATCAACCTTTAGGGCCTTTACATCGATGGGGATACGACCCGCAGATTGAACCGCATCAGTATGAAAAAGTATTTTATGCTCCCTGGCTATTTCGCCAATATCCGCCAAAGGCTGCAGCGTGCCTATTTCATTATTAGCGTGCATAATACTGATCAGGGCAGTATCCTCGCGAATAACCTTTTTCAAGGTGTCCAGGTTTATGCTGCCATAAAAATCTACCGGCAGAACCGATACTTCAAAACCCATCCGGGCCAGCTGCTGAAATGAATTCAACACCGCATGATGTTCTATCGCAGAAGTAATAAGGTGTCGGCCCTGGTTTTGCCGGGCCAGGGCGGAGCCGATAATAGCCAGATTGTCCGCTTCAGTACCCCCGCTGGTAAACACAATTTCTTGCGGCTCGGCCCCGATGAGCGAAGCCACCTGTTTGCGGGCGGTTTCTAAAAGCAATTTGGCTTCGCGTCCCTGACTGTGCAAACTGGATGGATTCCCCCACCCTTTAGTCATGGCTTCCATCATGGCTTCCGCGACCTCGGGGTCTACCGGGGTGGTCGCACTGTGATCCATATATATTCTTTTCAACTCTACCGCCCCTTGTATTTGATTCTAACAACTTGATAAAAATTCATAGCTTTATCACACTTTATCAAATCAGGATTTTTCCCGGCGCGCAATACTGTCCTTAATAGCCTGGTGCATGGCATCAGCCGCCAGGTTGGAACAATGCATTTTCACCGGGGGTAGTCCGTCCAACGCTTCGGCAACGGCTCGGTTGGTGATGCGTTCGGCTTCTTCCAGGGTTTTGCCCTTCACCATTTCGGTAACCATGCTGCTGGTGGCAATGGCTGCGACACAGCCGAAAGTCTTGAATTTTATATCTTCAATGATATCATCCTTGACCTGAATCTCGATATGCATAATATCACCGCAGACCGGATTGCCTACTTCACCTACTCCGTCCGCTCTATCCAGGGCTCCAACATTGCGAGGATTCATAAAATGATCCATAACTTTTTGTGAATACATCACTTGCTTCCCCCTTTGCTATACAATGGCGACATTCTTCGCAGATTACCGATTATTTTGGGTAAAACCCCAAGTACAAAATCAACGTCCTCTTCGGTATTATCCTTTCCCAAAGTTAAGCGCAGCGATCCATGCGCTATCTCATGGGGAAGCCCGATAGCCAGCAGCACATGGGAAGGTTCCAATGAACCCGAGGTGCAGGCTGAGCCGCTGGATGCCATCACCCCGTAACTATCCAGCATCAGCAGGATCGATTCCCCTTCCACGAATTCAAAGCATACGCTGACGCTTCCCGGGACCCGGTTTTGCAGATCGCCGGTGGTAATGGTATGCGGAATCTGCTCCAGGATTCCCTCGCGAAGTTTTCCGGCCAGTTTGTTTAAATGCCCGGCTATTTCGCTCATGCGGCTTTGGGCCAGTTCAGCGGCCTGTCCGAACCCTACAATACCGGGAATGTTTTCCGTACCGGCTCTCATTTTGTTCTCCTGGGAACCGCCGTGCAACAGGTTGCCAATTTTGGTGCCTTTTTTGATAAACAGACAGCCGACTCCTTTGGGACCGTACAGCTTATGGCTGGAGGCTGAAAGCATATCAATGCCCATGCTGTTAACATCGATGGCAATCTTACCAGCCGTTTGCACCGCATCGGTATGAAAAGCCGCGCCAGCCTGGTGGGCTATGGCCGCCAATTCCGCAATGGGCTGAATGGTCCCTATTTCATTATTAGCATGCATAATGGTAACCAGGGTAGTGTCAGGCTGCATAGCCTGTTTGAGAACCTCCGGCTCCACTGATCCCAAAGAATTGACCGGCAAAACGGTAATATCAAAGCCATTTTTCCGGAGAAACTCACTGGTATCCAGTACGGCGTGATGTTCAACCGCCGATGTAATTAAATGCTTGCCTTTGTGGGTATTGCTGAGCATATAGGAAACAATGGCTTGATTATCGGCCTCGGTGCCGCCGCTGGTAAAAAATATTTCTCCGGCTTTGGCATTGATCAAGTCTGCAACTTGATCCCGGGCTTTTTCCAAGGCCTTTCTGGCCTCCCGTCCCTTGGCGTGCACGCTGGAAGGATTACCAAATATATCGTTATAGTAGGGTATCATGGCGTCAAAAACCTTCGGGTCAACCGGAGTGGTTGCGCTGTGATCCAAATATATTTCCCGCATTGTTCTTCACCTCTTATCATTATTGTCTTGCTTAGATATCGTTACAGGGCTTTGCTCCCCTGCCGCAGATCCCTTTACTAAATCTTCCAGTGTATACGAATCCAAGACCTCGGAAATTGAGTCCCGCAAACGCGACCATACCTGCCGGGTCACACAGTACTCGGCCCTGTTGCAGTCATCCGGGTTTAGCTCGCTCACGCATTCCACCGGGGCAATTGGCCCTTCAAGAGTGCGAACCACATCCCCAACCGTTATTTTGGCGGCATTTCGGCCCAGAATATAACCTCCCTGAGATCCGCGCACACTCTTAACCAGCCCGGCTTGTTTTAAAGGAGTCAGCAATTGTTCTAGGTACCTTCCAGATAAATTCTGACGGTCCGCAATAGTGTTAATTGCCACCGGCCCCATTTCCTGTTTTTGGGCAATATCAATCATAGCTCGCAGTCCATATCTGCCTTTAGTTGACAACCTCATTCAATCATCCCTTCTCCCTGCCAAACTCAATACTATAGAACCCCCGCAGCTATGAAGCCAGGTAAATCATAGCCTCCAGAGCTCTGGCCGCTTTTTGCCTGATCTCCTCGGGAACCGTAACTATTGTTTGCTTTTGCTCAATGGAATACAGTATTTTATCCAGGGTTATACTTTTCATATTGGGGCATATCAATTCTTCGGCAGCCAGGATCAGGTTGACTTCAGGACGTGCCTTAAGAATCGGATGGAAGATCCCCTTCTCAGTTCCTATTATAAATTGTTTGTCTTCGGATTTGGCAACATAGTCCAAAATCCCGGCAGTACTGCCGGCATAATGAGCTTCGGCCAGAATCTCAGGCTTGCATTCCGGATGAACCAGAACTTGAGCCTTGGGAAATTGTTGCTTGAGATTTTTTATACTATCTAAAGCTACATGATCATGAATCGGGCAAAAGGAGGGGTAAGCTTCCAGGTTCCGGTCCAGTTTCTTGGCCACATTGGCGGCCAGGTTCTGATCAGGAACAAAGAACACTTCCCGGTCCGGCGGCAGTTTGCGTATTATTTTTTCCGCATTCGATGATGTACAGCACACGTCACTTACCGCTTTAACCTCAGCGGGTGTATTCACATAGGTAACAACAATGCAATCGGGATGTGCTTCCCGGTACTTGACAACCTGTTCGGCAGTTATGCTGTTGGCCATGGGACAGGTAGCCGCCGGTTCCGGGGAAAGCACGGTGCGTCCCGGGCAAAGAATGGCGGCCGTTTCAGCCATAAAATCGACTCCCGCCACAAGAATTGTGGCGCTGCTCGAATTCCGGGCGGCCAAGGCCATCGCATAAGAGTCTCCTACAAAATCGGCAATATCCTGAATCTCATTCCGTTGGTAATAATGGGCGATAATGTATATATCATCCCGTTTTTTTCTATCCAATATATCCAGGCTGATGGAGCTTTCACGCTGGTTCATTGGTTCACTTCCCTTGTTCGACTTTGACTAATTTAAAATAAATCTGGGATCAATATATCATATACCCTATAGTTTTACTAGTTGTATCTTAAAACATTTTTCAGTCCATTACTATTTTTTCCGGATGAGTATAAATACTGAAGCACTTGCCACGGGCAAAACCTACCACGCAAAGCTCCAGTTCTTCAGCCAATTCCAAGGTCAACTCGGTCGGAGCGGCCCGTGACAAAATTACTGGTATGCTGCCGCGGGTGGCCTTGATTAAAATTTCCGAAGCCACCCGGCCGCTCAAAAGCAGGCACTTATTAGATATTGGCAGATCATTCAAAAACGCATATCCCAACACTTTATCAACAGCGTTGTGTCTTCCGATATCCTCATAATGAATAATTATTCCCGATTCGTCAGCCAGAGCCGCACTGTGCACCCCTCCGGTCAAGTGAAAAGATTTCGCCCTTTGCTCCAGTTCGGCCATCAAAACCTGAATTTGATCGAACGGAAGCTGCCAATCGGATTTTACCGGCTGCAGTTGGCGGGCATCATTAATAAAATAAAGGCCGGCGCGGCCTTTGCCGCAGCAACTGGCAACATGCCTCCGCAAAAAATTATCGGTTTGCGCAATGGGTTCATAGGTCTCAATCCAAAGCAGGCCATCCTCTTCGCGAAGCCGGATGTCTTCGATCTGCGAGCGGGCCTGGAGCAGTCCTTCACTGAGCAGAAACCCAACAGTAAGCTCTTTTAACCCTCCCGGAGAGCAGATTAAGGTTGCCAGTTCATTATGATTGAGAAAAACCGTTAAAGGCTTTTCCGTGACAACCGATACCTCCTTTTTCTCAATACTTTTTCCATCGTACATTAGTATTTCCCGGTTTACATAAAGCGGCCAGCCTGACAATTTATCGGCCTCCTTCCATCAAAAATTACTCTATGTGCCATCTCCCGTCACCCGGATTGCACAACCTGGTCAAATCATATGGTGTTTCTTGATATACGTGGTAATTCAGCCAGTTGGCAAACATCAAATTCGCATGTCCGCGCCACCTGACCAACGGTGTTCCGGATGAATCATCATCCGGGTAATAATTAACGGGCACTGCTATATCCAGTCCTTTGGCAATATCACGTTCGTACTCCGCTTTCAGGGTAAGCGGATCGTATTCGGAATGCCCGGTAACAAAAATCTGACGGCAGTCCTGGTTGACCACAATATAGACACCGGCCTCCTCGGATTCCGATAATATTTCCAGCCGCGCAACCTTTTCTATATCTCCTCTGCGTACTTCCGAATGGCGGGAGTGGGGAGCGTAAAACTCATCGTCAAATCCTCTGAGCAGCGGTACATTTTGTTTAAGTACCCGGTGGGTAAAAATGCCAAACATTTTTTCATCCAACGGATACTTGGGCACACCGTAATGGTAGTACAGTCCTGCTTGAGCGGCCACACAGATATGCAGGGTAGCCCAAACATGCTTTTTGGTCCATTCCAAAACTTCCGACAGTTCTTCCCAGTAAGTCCATTCTTCATAATCAAGCTGTTCAACGGGTGCCCCGGTTATAATCATGCCGTCAAATTTCTGTTCTTTGATCTGAGAAAAAGTCGTGTAAAAATTCTGCAAGTGCTCTTCCGCAGTATTTTTGGATTCATGGCTTTCCATATGCAGCAGGATTATCTCCACCTGCAGGGGAGTGTTGGACAGAAGTCTTAATAATTGAGTTTCGGTTACGATCTTTTGCGGCATCAAATTCAAAATGACAATTCGCAAAGGGCGTATATCCTGATGCACAGCCCTTTTCTCTTTCATTACAAAGATATTCTCGCCCTGGAGTATAGCACTGGCCGGGAGATTATCCGGTATAATAATAGGCATATTCTAATACTCCCCTCAAAAATTTGTTTGTTTATCTATCTTTATCAATGCATATAAATAATATTTATATCTGGTTCGCATTCATTTCTCGTCCATTGATAAGATACCTTTCATCCCATATTTAAAAATTCCAATTGACTATCCTCTTTATCGTGCCTCCCCCGATCACCCGGTCACCCTGGTAAAAAACCGCCGCCTGCCCGGGTGTCACCGCTCTTTGAGGATAATCAAAATCAACCCTGGCCTCATCCTAAAAAGAATTTTAGTATCAAGTGAATTATCTATACTATTTTTATAGGCATTATAGGGTATTTAGAACTGAATTTCAATCATTTTGGAGATAAAGGCAAAATTGCTGGCCCTATCCCCTACTAGAGTCACAAATATTTTATCCTTGCGGCTCTTGGAACAATACAGTTGAAAGATATCTTTCCCCGGTATCGGGCAGCAATACCACGATATTTTTTCCTGCATGCTCCGGCCGTTGGGCCAGTTGAGTGGCGGCATAAACAGCGGCTCCCGAAGAGATCCCCACCAATAAACCTTCCGTTTGAGAGAGCAGCCGGAAAGTATCAAAAGCCTCGCTTTAAAGCATTAACATTGAAAAGGCGAGGCGTCTGGATAATAAAATAAGGCAATTTTGATGAACTGTTCTTCTGTCAAAGCTATTTGTAGCCCAATGAATCTGGTAGCCAGCCTCTTTTGCCGATAAAATCCTTATAAATTTTAATTTGATTCGCCTGGAGAAATCCCTGTCAAAGGCTACTGCTGAAACAATTCAGTGGAAAGGTATCTTTCTCCCGTATCAGGCAGTAATACAACAATGGTTTTCCCATGATTTTCGGGCTTTTTGGCTATTTGTGAAGCCGCATAGGCGGCTGCTCCTGATGATATGCCCACCAGAAGCCCTTCAGTCCTGGCCAGTAGCCTCGCAGTCTGAAATGCATCTTCGTTTTTTACTTTAAATACTTCATCTAAAATTGACCGATTCAAGACTTCCGGGATGAAATTTGCGCCTATGCCCTCAATCTTGTGCGGCCCTGCCTTCCCACCTGAAAGCAATGGTGAATCATAGGGTTCTACCGCAATTATTTTTACCTCCGGCTTTTTCGCTTTAAGAACCTCTCCTATGCCGGTGATGGTCCCACCCGTTCCTACCCCGGCCACAAATATGTCTACCTGGCCTGCAGTATCCCGCCAGATTTCCTGAGCCGTGGTTTCCCTATGGGCTGCCGGGTTGGCAGGATTTTTAAATTGCTGAGGTATAAAGGAATTGGGTGTACTGGCAGCCAGTTCATCCGCAACCCGCAGGGCGCCCGCCATCCCTTCCGTTCCCGGAGTCAAAACTAGTTCCGCGCCTAGAGCCTTCAGCAGGTTGCGACGTTCCAGGCTAAAGGTTTCCGGCATGGTTAGGATTAGCCGGTAACCTTTTGCTGCGGCTACAAAGGCCAGCGCAATACCCGTATTCCCACTGGTAGGCTCGATTATAACCGAGTCTTTATTGATCAGGCCTTTTGCTTCCGCATCTTTGATCATGGCATAGCCAATCCGGTCCTTGGCACTGCCGGCCGGGTTAAAGTATTCAAGTTTGCCCAGCAACCTTGCTTTCACCTGCTGATTTAAAGCAAAATTGGACAATTCCAACATTGGAGTATTCCCGATAAGTTCAGTAAGATTTGATACAATTCCCACTTAAATCCCTCCGTTTTCTTATTTATAAACGTCTATCCTATTTCATCCTCCTGAATTCAAAGCCAGTCGAGCATAGCGCGCAATCCATAACGGCCTTTCGTGGACATCTTCATAAACCCGGTATCTCCAAATAGTTTTCCTATATGAATACTAGTATATTATGACCACAAATGCAACATTATTACTGTAACAGCAGCCTTGTCATAGCTTTAATTATATTTTATAATTCCTATATAAATACTGTATATATGAAAGGTTTTTGATTTGATGATGAACGAAAAGGGGCATGTTCTGGCTGTTAATATCTCCGAAAAAAGAGGGGAAAAGAAGCATAATATCAATGAAGCTTACATTAAAGCCGACTGGGGTATTGAAGTTGATGCCCATAGCGGTGAATGGCACCGCCAGGTCAGCTTGCTGTCGCTTTCCAGTGTGGAAAAGATGCGTGCATTGGGAGCAGTCATTGATTACGGCGATTTCGCTGAAAATCTTACCGTTGAAGGAATTGATGTGGCTGCCCTTCCGCTGGGCACCCGCCTGCAAGTTGGAGAAGTCCGGATGGAAGTAACCCAAATCGGCAAAGAATGCCACAATAAAGCCTGTGCTATCAAAAAGCAAGTTGGCACCTGTGTTATGCCTATCGAAGGCATATTTACCCGGATTCTCAGTTCGGGCTGGGTAAGAGTAGGCGATACAATCGAAGTAATAGAACAATAGTAATTCAAATGTTGATTGAAAGGGATTCAGCATCTTAAAACAGTCAACCCAATGGCAATGGATAACAAAAAGCGGTTCATAAGCAATCAGTTGGCTCCCTGCCTGTAATTATGAAAGTTACGAACACCTCAAGCAGGTTCTCAACCTAATAAGAACCTGCTTTCATTTTTTCTGGGCGACTTCAGTCATAATGCAAAAGCATTTCGGGTGAGCCTGTATTTTTGACCCGGCCGTTTTCTGAAATAACCACAATATCGCCGGCTATATACAGAAGACAAACAATGTGATATAGCAAAGATTTCCCGGCTAATTTCCTGCCCCCCTACAGACCCTTAAAGGTGGTTATAATGATTAATTATAAAGTTATGACCTGATCTATGCCGGCACCGCCCAAAACAGCGTAGAGATTGGGGAAACAGCCGATAGCGGCACCATCCACCAATTTGTCGTCAATTCCCCTTTCAATGGTACACATATCACACCCCATTAAAACGGTACCGTACTTTTCGTGGATCTCCTGGAGTCTATCCCCGGTGCTGCTGCCTTTGGTCAACAGGAAGGTGTTGTCAAAGAAAAACATCATCCCGGCCACTTCAACTCCGTGACGTTCTTCCAGCATTTGCGGAATAATCATTTTATCCAGTATCCTTTGCGCATTATTTGTGGAGAAAATATAGGCAACTCTCATTTCAACCTCTCCTTTATTTTTATTATTGGGCAACTCTGCCTTTATCAACTTTGGTATATCTGTTGTTCATCCGGTTATAAGCATCGGTAAAACTGGCCTGCCTGTCATAGTCAGCAACCTTTTCGCTAAAATCATCTGACAGCTCAAAGTCAACAACTTTTTCCTGAAAAGCCTGACGTACTAGCTTTGTCAGTTCCGCAACGTAGGCTTTAAAGCCTTCACTTTGCCTGTCCCGCGGACGGTCAAGATCAATATAAACGTCTTTTACTATCTGGCCCTTATTCCCGGACATGACTATAACCCGGTCACTCAGATAAACCGATTCATTTACATCATGGGTGACCATAACCACAGTAGTTTTGGCTCCCTCTACCAAAGCTGCCAGTTCTTCCTGTAAAAGCTCCCGCATTTGAAAATCTATAGCTCCCAGCGGTTCATCCAACAGCAGAATTTCCGGGCGGCTGGCTAAAGCCCTGACTACCGCTACTCTCTGCTGCATACCCCCGGAAAGCTGTACGGGATACTTGTTTTCGCTGCCTCGTAAATGTGATATATCCAACAGCTCCTGCAGGCGATCTATTTGTTCCTTATGAGCGAACTTTTTGACACGCAGGGAATATAGAATGTTGTCTTTCACTGTCATCCAGGGGAAAAGAGCATAATTTTGAAAAACAAAACCCCGGTCAGGCCCGGGTTCTACTACCTTATTGCCGGCCAAAATTATTTCTCCCGCATCGGGATGCAAAAAGCCGCCCAATATGGTCAACAGGGTAGTCTTACCGCACCCGGATGGTCCCAGAAGCGAAACATACTGACCTCTTTCTACGGTAAAGGACATGTTTTCCAGGACTATGTGCGCGGCTTTTTTCTTCTGGGTAAATGTTTTGGTTATATCTTTAACTTCCAGCAAAGCCATCTTTAAATCTCCATGAAGTTAGTTTTTCCTCTATGGTTAAAAAGCCTTTATCAATAACAAACCCTACTAATCCCGACATAAACATTAAAGCGTAAAGCTGCGCCGTCTCCAGCCGCACCTGGGCTTCCACCATCAAAAAACCGAATCCGGCACTGGTAGCAATAAACTCCGCACAAATAACTGACATCCACCCGGCACCCATAGCCAAACGGCAACCGGTCAATATGCTGGGCAAAGCCCCCGGCACCACAATATCGCGAATAATATGAGGCAAAGAAGCCCCCATACTGCGAGCCGCATTATAATAGTTGGGATCAATCCCGTATACTCCGGCAATAGTGTTGATAGCAAGAGGAAAAACCGCACTCATGGCAATCAGAAAAACAGTGGGACCGTCTCCCAGGCCAAACCAAATAATGGACAAGGGCACCCATGCCATAATAGGAACCTGACGCACCGAATTTATTACCGGGGAAAGCGCCTGCATGGCCGTCTGGGAATAACCCATTAAAAGTCCTAAGGGGATGCCGATGACAAATGCATATACGAAACCTATAAACACTCTTTTTAAAGTCAAAGCCAAATTTGACATAATTACAGGGTCCACCCATGCTGTAAAAAATTCTTTGGCTGTGTCTTTAAAATAAGGCAACAGTAACGTATTTTGAATGCAATTGGCAGCAAAATGCCAGGCAAATACCAGGATAATTACAATAATCATGGTATAACAGGTGCCTCGATACTTATCTAAAATATCGCCCGGAGTTAATTTGGTATTTCTATCGGCTGGAATTGTATTCCCATTTCTCTCCATATTTTTACCTCATTACTGCTATTCTCTATGGATAAATTTTTTTTCAGTTCTTTCATAAGTATCCCTGTGGTATTTATTTCACCGACCGCCTGGTTATAGGCCTTTATAAAGCTTTCCAACTCAGTGCTGCCAAGCAAATTTTCATGCACAACCAGCACAGAGCTTGGATACTCGGAAAGCAAAGGTAAACGATAACCACTAATTTTTAATGCTCCCAAAATATCCAGGACTATTCCTTCTACTGCATCTCTTTCCAGGGCATACGGTAAACCTGCAGGAAGCATAGGCTTCATTACAATACTATTGTCTAAATTGGACCAAACCAATTTTTTCTGAATTTCCCGCAGATTCATGTAGCCTACAGTTCGCGGAATAGTATCCTGATTCGTGACTAGAACATTGGCGTTTACCACTACCGGACCTAAAACCTGATAAGGCTGACCACTGGCAATCAGCTTATCGGCACTGTCTGGGCAAAGCACTGCCAGATCAAAATTGCCCGCGGACAGTGCCAGCTCAGTTTGGCTGTTACAGCAATCCTGCAGTTGTTGATAACTCATATCGACAACCTCCAGGGCTGAACTTCCCTCTCCCGCCAGGTATTTGACAAGCAAACCGGCAGCGTCATCATTACACGCAATCCGTAATCCACTCGGTTCTACGCGATCAAGCATCATGTTCAATCCTAAAAAGATACAAACGATAAGGATCAGGCCTGCCGGCAGCAGGATTCTTTTACGGTTCATCAACAGTCCTTCTGTGCAATTATGCAGCTATTAACTTTTGGCCGTAATGTTATCAACTTCCATAGCCTTGGTTTTCCAATCTTCAAAACTCATCCCCAGCGGGAATACCGGATCTACTTCTTCTTTTATGAAGGTTTGAAAATCTTTGGCGCCACAAGCGTCAAAATAGGAAGTGTCAACATAGTCTTCGACATCGACAGTATTAACATCATTTTGTACGCCATACTTCTGCATTACTTCCAACTGGTTCTTCAGTTCATCCATTTTCAGATCCCAGGATATCGTACGTCCTTCTTCATTGGTCTTCTTCCAAATGGTCATTAAAGCAACTTCAAGAGGAACATTGTAGTTTTTGGCAAATATTTCTGCAGCTTTGTACGGGTGATTATACATGTATTGAACCGACAAGGTATGTGCCAATAAAACCCTTTTGGCTAAATCCGGATGGGCTTGGGCGAAATTGGTATGCATGGCTACCTTGCAGCAGGTACCTTGTTTACCATCCCGCACGGTATTTTGCCTTATCACCACCCAGCCGGTATCCTCGTATTCGGCCATGGAGCCCCACGGATCACAACATATATAAGCATCCAGCTTACCGGCTTTAAGCGCAAAATATTCATCCTGATCGCTCATATTGAAGTTCTGGTACTTGGTAATATCAGCCGGAATGTCTAATTGGTCTGCCCATTCCGCCCAGTTGATACTATTGGTCTCAGGATCTGTTCCAAAGGATACTTTCTTGCCTACTAAATCTGCCGCGGTTTTAATCTCCTTGCTGGCTATCAAATATTCCGATCCCCCGGTATGGTTTTGGGCGGCAATGAACAGAGGTGTGCCTTTAGGAACTGCCCGCAGGGTGGTGGTCCAACCCGCGTAGCCGACATCCATTTTCCCGGCTGACATAGCTTCAGGTACATTACCATTGCCGGTTAAATTAATTTTCAGCCCCAATGCTTCATAAATTCCGGCATCCTTGCCGATACAAGCAGCGGTCATATGATCACAGTTATAATAGCCCATATTAATGGTATAATTTGCGTCTTCATCACTTAATGGTTGAAGATTATAAGTTTCTTTCAATTCCTCGGCCAGGCTTTTCTCCGTTTTCTGGGCTTGCTGGGAGGTTTGTTTGGCACTGCAGCCGCACAAAGCAAGTAACCCCATCATTAAAATAGCTATGAGAATATACAACTTTGCATTTTTCATGCTACATACTCCTCCAATCCCTTTTACTTAAAAAACTAGCAGCAATCTTCCATGCCTTCCCCGAAAAGATTTACGAACTTTCCTTTTTCTAAACGATAAATAGCGTAACCCACATTCACCCCCTTGGAGCCGGATATTATCAATTCAACCGGGGCCTTATCATCAATATCCCGCCATTCGATGCGGTAATTTTCTGCCGGCGCCGGTGTCGGCTCAGAAATAACAACTGTCCCGGCTTCTTCCCATATTGCTATCATTTTGTTGGCGTCTGCACTATCCTTATAAATAACAATTAAATCTTCCTCCCCATCATTATTAATATCATTAACTCCGGTAAGAAGAGGCTGCTTGTCTTTATAAGCATTTAAATAGTATTCAAATAGCTTGTGGCTGGTTTCTATTGTTTTAACGCTATCTTCTTTCCGGTCTTTACCGCCACAGCCTGTAATGCACAGCAGAGCCAGCAGAAGCAAAATCAATCTTTTCTTCTTAGGCATTTTTAACCCTCTGACCCAATTCGGCCAACCTTTCGCGGCATATTGGCCACCAAGCCGTAATACCCATGGCAATGACGATCAGCGAACAAGCATATTCCAACCAGACCGGAACAGCCAGGGACATCTTATTGGCCAAATCCATACTATTCCGGGCATTGCTTAAATCAAAAACCGGAGTAAAGCCCGGCATTAAAAGACTATTGGTAATATAGCCAACTATCACACTGAGGACTACCACCGTCACCGTATATATAACTACCGTTCTTTTACCAATAAGTTTGTAAATACTTATTAATTCAGGCAAATTGGTCGCTACCCCCGAAAGCAGAAATGTAACAGCTACTCCCGGTGCTGCTCCTGCAGCAATAAGTGCTGCAATAAAAGGAATATGTCCAACTGCACAAACGTACATAACCGCACTTAAGATTACAATTCCAAACAAAGAAATAAAAGCAGGACTGCTTAAATAATCCTGTATAAAGGATACGGGAATAATCGTAAGCAAAAGTGCCGCAAATAATATCCCCACCAGAACATAGCGGCTTACCTGCAAGCCCAGACTGCGTACGCTCCAATCCAGTCCGCTGCAGATCCTTTTATGCCAGGGAGTTTTAACCGCAGTAAGAGTATTTATTGCTGATTCCGCAGGTGAATTTATCATAGCTTCTGCCATAGCAGCCGCCATTGGTGATACCAGCTCTTCCTTTCCCCATCTGTTGCCTATAACTCCAATAATGATCGGGAGTATAAAACCGGTAATAACATAGATAATCGTCAATTCCGGTCCCAGAAGAGCAATAGCGAGTAAAACAGCCGCAGGATTTATTATCGGTGTAGCAACCAAAAATGCCAACGTAGGTCCTAAATAAGCACCCGAGTAATAAAGGCTCAAAGCTAAGGGCACCACTCCACAACTGCAAATAGGCAAAAGCATTCCCGATATGGTAGCTTTCGCCAGCGATGATAATTTGGTATTACCCAGCGATTTTTGCAAAAATTCCGGGCGCAGCACTATATGTAAAAATCCGCAAAGGATAAAACTAAATACCAGCCAAAATGAACTTACATTTAGTAATTGCCAGAAGAAAAGCAGGAATTCTTTAATCATTGGCTTTATCCAGAGCAACCTTAACTGCCCCTTCAATTACCCTCCTGCTCAATTCATCAAAACGTTCTTTTTCATTAATAATCAAAGTTCCCCGGTTAACCGGCCCATATTTCGGCAGATAATCAAAATCCTTGCCCATGTAGTATATTTTCAAGTCTATTTGTTCGGGATGTCTAACGGCTAAATCCCTTAAAACATCTCCATACCCGTCACAACAAGAGCAAGTATTAATGAATTCCACCTTGACCTTTTCCACTCTCTTCTCTCCCTCTTTCTTATTTATTTCTATACTTAATATTACTTTTTTTTATCTATTATTTAAATTATAATCGAATTATGTAAATAGCGTCAATTGATTAACGTAATCGATATTATAGATATCGATTGATTTATATGTAATTCATATTATAATATTATTTAATATTTTTTCTTTTACGCTGTATGGCATTTAGATCCTGTTCGCCGATTAAAAGACGGGCGCTGATTGAAATAAACTAAATCGGGGCAAAGTAAACTAATCAATAATTATGGGCAATATATGTTTAAAATCATTTTGAAAGGTGATGATCCGGAATTATGCGTGAAAAAGTTGAAGCTGTACTTGGTAACATTCGTCCGGCACTGCAGCGTGATGGTGGTGATGTGGAACTGGTTGAGGTCAATGATCAGGGAGTTGTTAAAGTTCGTTTGAAAGGAGCCTGCGGCGGCTGTCCAATGGCCTCAATGACTCTTAAAAACGGTATTGAAAGAGTTCTTAGAGAATCGATTCCAGAGATTAAGGAAGTTGTATCCGTTTAATTTAACAATATGGGACTATAAATAAGCTGGTTAAAAATATGAGTCACAAAATTAGAGCTAGCGGGACCTCCGCCAAGCATTACAAGCTCAAGTCTTTGTTCCGCTGCGAATGTCTCCCCCTGAGGATTGGATTTTTATTTCCGGCTCCATAAGAACTTCGCTTTTTATAGATTGAGCTATAGTGGAATACTCAAAGGCCAACTGCAGCGCTCTTTTTACAAGCGTCTCAGACCCGCCCCTTACTGTAATTTTCGGCTTGAGCACAATCTTTTTAAACCATGAAGTTTTATCTAAAAACTCTTCTACATTGCCTTCAATCGTACATTGGTAACTTAGCAGTTCCAATTTAAAACGCTCTGCTGCCCAGATGACCATCATGTGAACACAGGTGTTGACTGCCATCATGAAGGCATCCTCCGGGGTCATCATCTGGGAATAGCCAAAAAGACTTGGAGGGGCTGAAAATTCCATGTCAATACCATTTTCGCAAAAACTATGCCCGAGGTGCCCGCCCTTCCAAATCACATTATTGGTATAGGTAGACATATTTAATACCCCCCGTTCTGTAATTTATCCACTTTACTCCAGCTAAACTCAAACCTTCTTCCTCCTGAGCCCAAGTTTACCCCAAGTAATAAAAGCAGGACTTATCAACTCTGAAAGTAAACTTGTCATGTGCATATTCCAGATAATCTTGTCCGATAAAACTACCCCCTTAACCGAAATGTTTTGAATGGCGCCATTCCCGTTTTCAGCCAGGTGTTTCGAATAGATCCCATTGAACCCTTTGGAAAATATTGTTAGTATAAACATATTATTATATATATCATTTTAAATCAAGGCAGGTGGAAAAGATGATTGAAAAACTGCGGGTATTATGAAAGCTCCAGAAGAGCCGACCCGGCTGAAAATTGTCAATGCAGGGACTTTGTATTTATGAACTCGCTATTCTTAATATACAAATCTCCAGTTATGTGTATTTATTAGTTGTGAACAAACTGCTTTATTTTTAAGTTTGGCTTAATTCATATCTTGACAATATGACCGGGTAGTCATATGATGTTCTTATAATATGACTACCCGGTCATATCCATATTGGAGATTTCACGTTTGTATTTGCGCGAACGAGGAATTAAAAACAATAGGAGGAGAGTATGCTCAAGGGAAGATCCCACGTTAGCAGTCAGAATGATCATGCCTTGAAAGCATACGCACTTTGCTTATACGGTAGTCAAATAATTTTAATTGGGAGGTATACCTATGAAAATAAATAAAGCGAGTTTTTCCGCCTTGATAATAGCTCACTGCCGAGCCTATCATGCGGCACATGATGACCCCAAGATATTTGACGACTTTCTGTCCGGTCGTTTGATTACCGAAGAGGAACGCACGTACTTCGACAATTCGCTATATAGGTCTATAAAGGTACTTAAATATCTCGGCTCCGGAAAAGCTGTTCCCTCGATTATAAAGTTATTGCTGCCCCGGCGTGCTAAACTTGCTTTTAAGGCTATTCCCCCCGAAGAATTGAACCAAATCTCCGGCCTGGAATCGGGCGTGGATTGCTATATGCACGCTACCGGAGGACCTGCATTGACCATCAGCAGGAGCCGGTATACCGAAGACTGCCTGATGAAGGCAGTCGGGGAAGGACTAAAGCAGTATGTGATATTGGGAGCGGGTATGGACACCTTTGCCTTCCGGCACCCGGAATTGATGGAGAAGCTCCGGGTATTTGAGGTGGACCAACCGGCTACTCAGGATCATAAGCGCCAGCGCCTCTCCGAACTGGGCTGGGAACCTCCCGGGCAGCTATATTTTGTTCCCGTAGATTTCACACGCCAGAGGCTTGATGAAGAGCTTAAAAATTCACCGTATGATCCGAAAGCCTTGAGCTTCTTTAACTGGCTGGGGGTCACTTACTACCTGCCCCGTGAAACTGTATTGGATACCCTGCGCACAGTTGCAGGTATCGCCCCCAAAGGCAGTACGATTATTTTTGATTACCTGGATACCGATGTCTATGACCCTGCCAAAGCAGCTCCACGGGGACAGTGGTTATTGTTTTCCCTGGTAGGTGCGAAAGGGAAATGCGCGTTTGAACCCTCGAAGTTATCTGGCGAGCTTGCTGCTTTAGGGCTGCGCCTTAAGGAGAATCTAAGCCCCTCAGAGATAGAAAAACTATACTTCCGGGGACACCCGGGCAACTACCATGCCCAGGAACATGCCCATTTTGCCTGTGCGGTTGTGGAATAGCATAGCAAGGTCAAGGAGGAAAAATTATGCCTAAAGATACTTTCATTAATTTGAGCGAAGAGAAGAAGAAGCGAATATTTGACGCGGCTGTGAAGGAGTTTTCCACCCGGCGTTTTAGCGACGCATCCATCAACCAGATCGTCAAGAACGCAGGTATACCCAAGGGCAGTTTTTATCAATATTTTGCCGACAAAGAAGATATCTATCTTTACATGCTAGAAGAAATCTCAAAGGATATACATGAAATTATTGAACCCATTAATCTAAATTCGGGCTTTTTTGAAACCGTTATGCAAAGAGCCAAAGGTACCATTAAAGCAGGCAAAACAAGACCGGAGTATGCCAAGATAGGCGCATTGACGGTGATTGACAACAGTGATTTTATATTGCAGCTCCTCAGAGCATCCAACGAAAAGTACATCGAAATAATTGAGCGGGATAAACGGCGCGGTCTTATCAAGCCGGAAATCGACTCCGCAGTGGTTATTAAAATGATTTATATCTTCGTTTTTAATGAGTATTTATACAGCGGGTTCGATGAGACTCTCTATTTAAAGCAAGTGGAAAACGCAGTTCAAATAATCAAGCAAGGTATTGCCGTCCATCAGGATTAATTGAACATGTTGATTCATGGGGGGAGACGTCAATTCTAAGGGGGGTTACAAAATGGCCTCATATGTTCTCGGTTTTGAGGAGATAGATAAAACCAGGCTCGCCATAGCCGGAGGCAAGGGCGCCAACCTGGGTGAGTTGTCCAGGATTGAAGGGATTAATGTACCAGCGGGCTTTTGCGTTACCACCAAAGCCTACCAAAGAATAATAGAGGACAATCAAGAACTTAAACAGCTGCTTGATCACTTGTCTCTGCTTAGGCCAGGCGAACTGGAAAAGATCAGCCAAATCAGCGCTAAGCTCCGCAGGGTCATTGAAGAGACCCCTATCCCTAAAAAAATCGAAGAGCAAATCGCCTTATACATCACCTTGCTGGGCGAAAAGAATGCCTATGCAGTGCGCTCCAGCGCCACCGCCGAGGATCTGCCTACCGCCTCATTCGCCGGTCAGCAGGACACGTATTTGAACATTATAGGAAAGGATGCCATTCTCAAACATATCAGCAGGTGCTGGGCATCGCTGTTTACTGATCGTGCCGTAACCTACCGAATGCAAAACGGCTTCGACCACCGCAAGGTCTATTTATCGGTCGTCATCCAGAGGATGGTTTTTCCGCAGGCGGCGGGGATTATGTTTACCGCCGATCCGGTTACCTCCAACCGCAAAGTGCTGTCCATCGACGCCGGATTCGGTTTGGGCGAAGCCCTGGTCTCCGGTCTGGTAAATCCAGACACTTACAAGGTACGGGAGGGTCTAATCGTCGAAAAAAAGATATCGACCAAAAAGCTGGCTATCTATAGTTTAGAAGGCGGCGGCACGCAGGAGCGGGAGATCGAGCCCCAGCGGCAGAATAAGCAAACCCTGACAGACAAGCAGATTTTACAGCTTGAAGATCTGGGCAGAAGGATCGAAGCCCACTTTGGCTCACCCCAGGACATTGAATGGTGTCTTTATGAAGGTGAATTTTATATTGTTCAGAGCCGCCCCATCACCACCTTATACCCCATACCGGATGTAAACGATGGAAAAAACCGGGTATATGTATCCTTCGGCCATATCGAGATGATGACCGCACCCATCAAACCGCTGGGAATGATCTTCTGCCAGCTTTTATTCAAGAACAATATACTGGACAAAGCCGGTGGAAGGTTGTTTATAGATTATACTTATGATTTTGCCTCGCCGGTAGGGAGAAAAATGACATTGAGGCTATTAGGTCAATTCGATCCTTTGATAAAAACCGCCATGCTGAATTTGTTCAAACGAAAACAGTTTTTAAAAACTTTACCTCGTGGGAAAAGATCACTTCGCATGGGGGCACAGGGACTATCCTGGAAACTTCCATTTCATGTTCTAAAAATTTTCCACAAAAACGATCCCGGGCTTATAAAGAATATCATGTCCCGCAACGAGGAATCGGTCAGGGATCTGCAGCAAAGGATCGACAGTGTATCCGGTGATGAACTGTGCGATTTTATTTTACAGGACTATAAACGTTCACTGGAAACTTTGGCTGATCCCCAAAGCACGGCAGCATGGATGGTCGGGATACTGGCAGTAAAGTGGATCAATAAAAACATGGAAAAGTGGCTGGGCGAAAAAGGCGCGGTCGATGTACTCTCTCAGTCGGTAGATAACAACATTACATCGGAAATGGGGCTTGAACTTTTGGATGCAGCCGATGCTGCCCGGAATTATCCAGCGGTAATTGAATATTTTCATCATCCCAATGATGAGACTTTTTTGGAGGACCTGGCGGGGTTGGAAGGCGGCGAGGCGTTCAGCCAGGCCTTACAGGCATACCTCGGAAAGTATGGCATGCGCTGTTCCGCTGAGATCGATATCACCCGGCCCCGTTGGAGTGAACAGCCAACCACGCTCATTCCCATGATCCTCGCCAACATTAAAAACTTTAAACCGGGCGCCCACAGGATTAAATTTGAGCAGGGACTCAAGGAAGCAATGCAGAAGGAACAGGAGCTTTTAAACCGCCTGGAGCAATTGCCAGGCGGCAAAGGAAAAGCCAAAAAGACTAAAAAGATGATCCGAACGGTGCGCAATTTGATTGGCTACCGGGAATATCCCAAATATATGCATATCCAGCGCAACTATATCTATAAACAGGCACTAATGAAAGAGGCCAGCAAGCTCGTACAAAAGGGAGTCATCCGGAAGAAGGAGGACATCTATTACCTGACCTTTGAGGAACTCCGGGAGGCAGTTAAAACCAAGCGCTTGGATTACGGCATTATAACCAGGAGAAAAGCGGAATACGAGCTCTATGAGAGGCTGACACCGCCGCGCTTGATTACCTCCGAGGGAGAGGTCATAATGGGCGAATATGATACCGGCAGCATTCCCAAAGGCGCTTTGCCGGGCACCCCCGTTTCAACCGGCGTCATAGAGGGCAGAGCACGGATCGTTTTAAAGCTGGAGGAAGCCATTGTGGAGGAAGGTGATATCCTGGTCACCAAATTCACTGACCCTGGCTGGACACCGCTCTTTGTATCCATCAAAGGCCTTGTAACGGAAGTTGGCGGCATGATGACCCACGGTGCCGTTATTGCCAGAGAATACGGCCTCCCTGCTGTTGTCGGGGTTGATGATGCCACCAGGCTGATCCGGGATGGGCAGCAAATACGCATCAACGGTTCGGAAGGGTATGTTGAAATCCTTGGCCTTTGAGATGACCGGTTTCTCTATCCTGCTTATATAACATGATACGAATAAAACAGCTATCATTAAGGGCCGCTTTATTTTAAAATTGAGGTGCTTCGCCCATGAAAAGCGATTTTTAACATAAATTCTATGCTTCTGGTATTTGGGAAAATGAAATCTAACCAGAAGTAATAAATTTTTGGGGTTTCCAGATAGTTTCAGAATGAAAAGCCAAAACTATTACTTTCGGGCTGACCCCCGATTATCAGACAATTAGTCTTAAATAGAAAAAGGAGGTCCCGGAAGTCTTTCTTTAAGAAAGACTTCCGGGCTATATAATTGAAAGATACCATGACAGAATTAATCCACCCAGGGGGTAACCAGCCATTTCAGGCAGTTTTCCTTTTTATTACCAAAAACATCATACCCTTGCATAATATCATTTAGTGGAGCTTTATGCGTACATAAGAAATTGGTGTTAAGCTTTCCGCGTTGGATAAGGCTGATCAGTTCGGGCATATGATTCATCGGAACAAAACCCCAACCGAGCTTAATATTTTTGGCCCAAATCTTGTCCAGGGGAAGCTCCATGGGCTTTTCGAAAACGCCAATCGTAGCCATATTGCCGCCGCCTCTTACACATTCCAGTGCTAAATCAAAAGTTGGCTTGGCTCCTACACATTCAATAGTCTTGTCTGCACCGCGGCCACCGGTAAGTTCCCTAATTGCCTCGGGAACATTGACTTCAAGCGGATTGAGTCCAATATCGGCTATCCCTTCTTTTACACACACATCTAATCTGGACTGCACAGTATCAACTGCAATAACCAGCGACGGTCCCCACAATTTGGTTGTTGCCATGCAGCACATTCCCACCGGGCCGGCCCCGACTACAGCAACAACATCCCCGACTTTGATATCCGCATTTTCTGCTCCAAAGTAGCCGGTGGATAATATGTCACCGGTAAACAGCACATCCTGCTCGGTCAGTTCCTCCGGAATTTTGTAAGCGTAATTATCAGCGCCCGGCATGAGTACATATGTGGTTTGGCAGCCTTCCTGTCCATAGACTCCAAAGCAACCGTATCTTGGTGTGGTGCAGTGAGCATAAAGGCCTTGTTTGCAATACCAGCATTCACCGCAGAAGGCAACACATGAAGAAACTACTTTGTCTCCAGCTTTAAGCTTCTTAACTGCTGGGCCGGTTTCCACGATCTCAGCGCAGAATTCGTGACCGACGACCAGCGGATATCTTACTTCAGGCATACCTCCATGAACGATATGAATATCACTTCCGCAAATCGTTGACAAAGTTACCTTGCCAATGCAATCGCCCGGCTCAACAATTTTGGGCACCGGAACATCTTCCAGACCGTATTTGCCAGGTCCACGATATACCAAAGCTTTTTGAGTATCACTCATTTCCTTTACCTCCTCTAGATTTGTTTCGCAAATTTACGATAGGACTTTTGATTTCCAGCAATATTTTCTGTTTTACGCAAGCCCCCTTTCTAAAAAGAAAGGACCAATATCTTTAGATGTTCATCCGGTGGATTAACTTCATCAAAAATATTGGTCCACTTGGGAGCGACCGAACGGTATCCCCTAAATCTACCACGTTATTAAATTGTTATTAATGTTAATCGGCCAAGACTCGATCAAAAATGATAACATGCATCCAAAAATCATTTTCGGCTTTAATCGTGTAGCTCTCGCAGATAACCTTTGCTCCGAATAATTTCTCAATATACGGTATATTATCAATGGAATGTTGTATGGCTACATGCATTCGGGATTCATTTATTACCTTGTTTCCTTCAGCAGTTGCCGCAATAAATTTTTCGGGTTCGGTTAAAAATCGTTTACCCCGAATAATAAGCATATCATTCGAAATTATGACTTTAGTATAATCAACACCCTTACCCAGTTTTTCTTTAAAATATTTGTCCAAATAAATTTTTAGTTCGTGTTGCTTTTGTTTACGTTGCCGTTCATAATATTTGCACTCTTGCGTAGATTCAGTAGAATATTCATTAGAATGAACTCTGTAAACGGATGACATAGTTCATATCCTCCCCCCAATTTAGAGAATAAAAAAAACCAACACATTTACAAATAACTACACCAGCTATCAATCTAACTAGTCAAGCAATTTATAAATATATTGGTCACCTTAGAGCCACCGTGCCCGGTTTCTCATTATCACCAATTATTAATTTTTTACCTGTGCCACTTTATGTTAGTTTAAATATAAATACTTTATGTGTCAATAAAAAAGTTCGGACAATCTGATAAGGTCAATATTGCTCAGTATAATATCCAAATCCATATACACAATTAAACAGAGTCTTTCTAATGGAAAATGCGAGGAAAAGTAAATGTAACGAAAGCTAAAACCGGACCGTATAAAGAATATTTTTTTGGGGAGTATTATTGTAAACAAAATAGGCGGCAATAAAGGGAATTATACCGAAGACAAGATTAATCGGGGCTATTGCTTGCTGTTCGGTAAAATGCAAAATTATCCTGGTACATATACCGGCAAGAATTGCGAAAATACCCATGAATAAGAAATCCTATTTCTCATAAGTCAAGACTCTATCAAAAACAATTGCATGCATCCAGAAATCGTTTTCAGCTTCAACTGTGTGAAAGTTGTAAATAGCCTTTGCTCCCAATGATTTCTCAATATACGGCATATTATCAATGGAGCATTGTTCAGCTACATGCATTCGAGCTTTATTTACAGATTTAATCCCTTCATCTGTTGTAACGATAAATTTTTCTGGTTCAGTTAAAAACCGTTCGCCCCTAAAAATAAGCATATCGTTATAAATCATAACTTTAGTTGAATCAACACCCTTGCCTAATTTCTCTTTAAAATACTTATCCAAATAAATTTTTAATTCATGTTGCTTTTGCTTCCGTTGTCGTTCATCAGATTTAGAATATTCTGAATAGGTTGATTGCATAATTCTTATCCTTCCCTGAACAAAAATACATTTATTTACACTAAGCAAACCAGAAATCAAGCTAATCGAGTAATTTATATAAACTATTGATTCTTACTTAATAATCAGCTCTCAGCATTTCAGGGCTGAAGTATTTTCTTTTAAAATACAAGGCCACATTTACAAGACTTATTAAAACAGGTACTTCCACCAGTGGTCCAACTACAGTTACGAAAGCCCTGGCTGGAATGAATACCGAAAACTGCAACAGCTATGGCCAGCTCAAAATCATTGCTGGAGGCTGTAAATGCTATAGTAGTTATGCGTGTAATCAGCGCCCATCCATTTGTCGATAAAAAAAGTGACAAACCACATAAACCCAAAGTAAATGGTCAGTGGAATTACCATCCGTACTAATCCACGGCAGGGTTACTATAACATTGCCTTTTAAAGAGAACATGACAAGAATGGTGAACAGCAGAGCTACAAGGGTCATTTTGCCGATCATAGGTATGAAATGGGCCTCATAGCAGTCTCGCCCCCTAGACTTCACCATAGATGTACGGGTTATGATAGCAACCTCACTTCCTTTCTTTATGAATGATTATATGCGGTTATAATCATATACTATACCGGTAAAAGTATTTGTCAAGGCGTTTAAGAGCAATATTCGGGTTGTTATTCCATCCTTTTAAGGATTGAATTAATTGAATATCGAAGTCATGATAATGCTTGGTTATATATTTATTTCTTGGGAGGAATTTGTAGGCAATTCTAGAAATTAACCAAAAACATACTTGGAGGCTGACATATGAATTTCGGCCAAAGAGAAGAAAAAATAATCCATGAAGCAAGGGAACGGGCAGAAGGTCTATACAGGAATGGAGATTATCTCTGCTCCGAGGCAGTTTTTACCGTGGTAAACGACTATCCATGCTTAATCCTTATTCCTGATATCAAAGCAATCCAGAAAAACGGGCAGGATCCTAGACCTGGCCTATGGCTTGAAGAATATAGCCGGAAACCTCGCCCCAAGCCTGGCCCGCAACCTGATAGGCACGCTCCCCGGCATCGGTTATGGTATATACCTTGCGTTCTCGACCCGAAACAATCTGGGGCTCCAGAGAAACCAGCCCGTTCTCAACAAACTCTTTTAAAACCGGATAAAGACTTCCTTCAGTTGGTGCACAGCATCCACAAGTTATATCCGAAACCCGTTTAGTTATTTCGTAGCCATGCAGA
Source organism: Syntrophomonas sp. (assembly GCA_036677685.1). Taxonomy (GTDB): domain Bacteria; phylum Bacillota; class Syntrophomonadia; order Syntrophomonadales; family Syntrophomonadaceae; genus JAQUBU01. The sequence continues at coordinate 239,866 of JAVBWA010000012.1, forward strand.
GAGTCGCGGTGTAAGGCATGTAAGATAAAAAATCGGGATAAACTCATTTTTATCAAACCGGCCCAATAATCCTTGGATTCATACTTCAAATGGATCACCCCTTTAAGCATCGGAAGAAACCGCAAAGCAGTTTCAACATAATTTAATCATTCCCAAAGGGAACTAATATAAGTGGTCCCCGTAGGGGGCAACACACGGCTTGCAACGAGGCGGGGATTAGAACCCGCCGCCTGTTTTGTTAATAGGAACCCGACCGTTTTAAGAACCGGGGGACATCTTTTTGCCTCGTTATAGCCCGGGAGAAGAATGCGGCTATTTAACCATTTCTATTTGGATAGCCTTTATCCTTCCAAGTTGAACTTTGTTTTCCCAATCAGCTGAAAAGTTCTTTTTCTATTTGAATTAGCTTTTCCAAACCGATGATTTCTTCGTCAAACATACTTATTTTCAGCATGGGAAGTTTAAACTGCTCCTCAGCCACATACAGGTAGTGCTGCTGCATATTATAACGATTTTGATGGAACTCGGAAGTATCACCTTTTAAATTCAGAATGTTGTTGGCAATAACCCCCTGAATGTTTATCCCCGCTTCCTTTAAATCATCATAAGTTCTTTTGGATTCAAAAATCGGGGTGTATTCAGGGTAAAAGACTAATAGAAAGGTGCAGGAATTTTTGTCTTTAATCTTGGCAACCAGCTTTTGCAGCTTTTCCTTGGCTTCGCTGGTTTCCTGGCTTGAATCCTTTTTAATATTTACAAGCATTTCAACTTGTTTGGCATAATCGTAAGGGAGCTCTAAAAGTCTCAATGTATGACCGGTGGGCGCTGTATCAAATACAACATATTCAAATTGCTCATTGCTAATTAAATCGGAGAAAACTTCGAACACCGCCATTTCTTCGGTGCATGGCGATTCCAGTTCTTCCTTAATGGCCGTAATCATATCATTTGAATACCCGGATTTTTCAGCATTGGCAATAATCCCTGCCTTGTAATCCTGCACTACTATTTTCTGATCGATTCGCGCAGCAAATAAGTGGTTAACACTCATTACCGGCAGTACTCGGTCATATACTTCATCATCTAAAACATAGGCAATATGAGCAGCTGGGTCAGTGGTAACCAAGAGAGTTTTGAAGCCCTTTTTGGCCAAATGCACAGCAGTTGCACAGGCAGTCACCGTCTTACCCACGCCTCCTTTGCCGGTAAAAATAATAATCCGGCGATCTTTCTTCAGAGCTATCATCTCTTCAAAGATATGGCTTTCCGCAAATCCTTTAAAGGACTTAACTTCATGATACTTCGAGGTTACCTGCTCTTTTTTCCCTTCAAATACGATGCCCGCCAGCTTGTTGAAGTTCGCCAGACCTTTTATCTCCCCGCTTTGCATGTAGACTTTAGTCGTCGGGTTAGGAAAGGTTTTTTTAATCATTTCCAAATACTTTTGTTGCATGGTAACAAGTTTGGCATACTGTTCGGTTCTTGCCTCTTCATAGGGTATTATTCCATTAATAATTAACTTGAAATTGTTTATGGATAACGCTTTTAATTCATCTTGAGCTCTTTTGGTTTCCATTATGGCGGTTTTCTCAGGCCGCACTACAAAATAAAATTCGGTTGTGTCTTGATTGCGTAAAACCGCAATGGCTTTGTCGTATTTTTCTTTGGCTCCTTGAATGGCTGATACCGGCCCTAGTTTGGCCTGGGACTGATTATTTTTGCTTTCTTCCATGTATTTTGACCAATCCACAGGCAGTTCTAGTAAACGAACCGTATGCCCCGTTGGAGCTGTATCAAAGACTATCAGATCAAAATCATTATTCGTTAAAAAGTCGGTAAAGCGATCAAAAGCCGCGATTTCGGTAGTACAAGAGCTTCTGAATTGCTCCTCCATAACCTGCATAATATCCTCAGGGAATATACCTCTCATAGGGCCAATAACGCCTTCTCTGAACTCTTCGGCGGCTTTGTCCGGATCAATTTCCATGGCAAACAAATTATTGCTTATTTCACTAATCTGATGCCCTATCAAACATTCAAATATATCGCTCAGGTTGCTGGCCGGATCAGTCGAAACAATTAGTGTTTTTTTCCCCAAACCAGCATTGTAAACTGCGGTAGTTGCTGCCATGGTAGTTTTCCCTGTTCCGCCCTTCCCGGAAAAAAACATATATTTTGACATCCGCATTCACTCCTATACTTTTAATAAAGATGAGCCTGCATAAACACAAAAACTATTTTATTTCTTCGTATTGCGGATAACGGCCTTTTAAGAAAAGACTTCCGTTTATAAGGGTAACCGGGAAGGCATCTTTTCCCTCTTTTTGGGTTATCTCACTAACGATTGGGTTGTTGAGAAACCTTTGTGGTTGCTGGGTTAAAGCAAAAACCTCTATCTCGATACCATCCTGTTTTAATTTTACAAGTGTCTCTTTAAAACTAGCCTCTTCGGGGCTGGAGACTGGAGCACAGCACCCTACTGGGATTTCATAAACCTCAATTTTTTTCACACATATCCCCCCAATACATATTATAGCTATACATAGCCCTCATATGTATTGTATGATAGTGATCGCAAGATTGTCAATATTTTCAGGCGGTGCTAAGACATAAAAATGGACCAAAAAAACGCCTTCTTTTTGCATTGCTTTCAAGCCGAATCCCATACGGAATTTGGAGGGCAGCAATTGAAGTCGAACCAAAAACAACAGAAAATTGGCTTTATAATAAATCATTCAGAGAAAAGGATTTTGAACCGGATGCGATAGAAAAAAAGCACTGCCGGGGCAGTGCTTCTAAAGAAGGAGTTTATATAGAAATATGGTGGCTTTCGGGTTTATATTTTCAATGGTTCTGCAAACTTCCATCAGCCAAGTTTCCGCCCGGATTCCGTAATAATTCTTCGCCATTTTTATTAGACATTCTCTCTGTGTTCATTCTCGTTCCCCCAGCTATAGCCGCTAATGTAGGATTTATATTCAATAATTCTGGTAATAATACCGCCTATAAAGACCAGCAGAAAAGCAAGCGCGGGTATATTTGTGAGTACAGACGGGAGAGTATTCGTTAACCACTCCAGCATTATTTCACCTCTACCAGTTCTTGTAGTTTGCTTCGCATGTCCTCAACGGACATTGCGCCCACCTGCTGAAAAAACTGCTTTTTATTCCGATCATAAAGATAGGTTGTGGGTATATAACGGATCTGATATTTCTCCAGCAATTCTTGATTGGCCGAATCATTTACGTCGATAGCCACAAAATCCACTTTCCCTTGAAACTCCGATTGCAACGCATCCATAGTTTTCTGCATTTCGACACAGGGAATGCAGGTAGTTGAACGAAACAAGAGCCATACCGGAAGTAATTCCTTTTCTGATTTTGCATTCTGCTGAACCTGCCCGGTTTTGGATTTATTAGCAGCATTCTCGTTAGTTGCTGATTGGTCACTCCCGTTGTTCGGTTCTGCTTTTTCTTGTTTCTGGGCAGTCTGACCAATTTGGTCATTTGTCTGCGCTTCGCTCTGATTTTTTGTGGTTGCCTCTTGCTGCGATGTGGCTTGATTAGGGATGGGACTTAGCTCTGCAGGTCCATCTGCTTTGGGCATGGCAAACTTAAATATAAGAAGGGCTACTATTACGCCTAAAATAATCCCCTTAATTACCAAACTACGATTGTCTTTCAATCCATTTCCTCTCTCTTTCAAGCTACAAGTTAATTATCAGCATCCCTTGTTTTTTTCCATCATCACCAAAATAGGTTATAGCCCCGTTGGGACACTGGTTTTTACAGCCATGACAGCCAAAGACACAATATTCAGGTTTTACAACCAAAGGTGATTCATCTTCCAAAACATAGACTTGATTTGGGCAGAACTCAAAACAAATCAAACAGTTAGTGCACACATTACGGTTAATTATTGGATACCAGTCAACAGTCATTATCTATGATAACCTCCATTAAAAGATAACTAGTTTCCCCTTTTCTATTTACGTTTGGGCAATATATGGATAGCTTGCCCAGCCGATGCTTGAGCCACTTCCAAAACAGCCTCGGACATCGTCGGGTGAATATGAATGGTTTGAATAATACCCGAAGCCGGCACATTATTGCGCATAGCCAAGGCAATTTCCGCCAACATTTCACTGGCATGCGCACCTATTACATGCCCGCCGACAACCTGATCATTTTCCGTATTCACAATCAGCTTTATTAGACCTTCCCATTCACCTAAAGCTTGTGCCTTACCCAGCGTTTTAAGCTGAAAAGTAAAAGCTTTGGCAGGGCACTGCTTTGCGGCTTCTTCCTCTGAAAGACCCACCGCTGCAAATTCCGGAAATGTAAAAATGCAGCGTGGAATCACCCGGTAGTCCATCTCCTTTGATAGCCCTGAGGCATGCTCAGCTGCTGTTATTCCCTCCATAAAGGCTACATGGGCCAGCATCCAACCACCAACAACATCTCCGGCTGCATATATATTTTCAACCTCTGTTTGCATATGCGAGTTAACCGGAATAAACTGCCCGCTATAGTTAAGTCCAACATTCTCCAATCCCAGGTTGTCAGTGTTCGGTATCCTGCCTGCCGCAACCAAAACCAGATCAGCAACAAGTTCTCCGCCATTTGACAAGGAAAGCTTTACCCTACTGCCAGCTTCAACTGCTGTAACCATAGTCCCGGTTAGGAGCTTAATTTTGAGCCGTTTTAGCATCCGCTCAAGGTAGGCCACCATCTCACGGTCTTCTCCAGCAAGGATCTGGTTCCTTGCTTCCAAAACAGTTACCTGGCTGCCTAAAGCAGCCATTATGGAAGCCATCTCCAAACCCACAACACCGGCACCTACAACCACCAGCGCCTTGGGAATCTCATTTATCTCCAAGATTCCATCACTGTTTACTACCTCTGGTATTGGAACATCAAAAGGTGGGGGCATTAAAGGTCTGGTTCCCGTTGCAATGATCACCTTTTCACCCTTTATGACTATCTCCTCCGCACCATTTTCAATCTTCAATTCTTGCGGGGAAAGGAAACTCCCCTTGCCAGTAAAAAGAGTTATCCCATTCGCCTTAAAAAGCTGGGCAACTCCTCCACGAAGCAGGGACACCACTTTATTTTTACGTGCCATAACGGCAGGCATATCAGGTCGGGCATCCTGAAGGATAATCCCGTAATTCTTGGACTGGCGGGCTTGATATAGAAGTTGAGCAGAAGCACGAATAGTCTTGGTTGGAATGCATCCCCGATTAAGGCATACGCCGCCCAGATAGCGGTTTTCAATCACTGCTACCCGTTTACCTAGTTGCGCTGCACGGATGGCCCCCTGGTAATTAGCGGGACCTCCGCCAAGCATTACAATGTCAAATATTTGTTCGGCCATCAATATCTCCCCTTGTGGATTGGATTACTATTTCTGGCTCGATGATCACTTCACTCTTTACTGATTGAGCTATCGTGGAGTATTTATATGCCAGTTGCAGTGCTCGTTTTACGACTGTCTCAGATCCCCCTCTAACGTTTATCTTGGGTTTGATTACAATTTTTTTGAACCATGATGTTTTGTCCAAGAATTCTTCAACCTCTCCCAGGGCAATACACTCATAGGCAACCAAGTCCAGTTTAAATCGTTCTGCAGCCCATATTACCATCATATGAACGCAGGTATTAACCGCCATCATGAACGCATCTTCAGGAGTCATCATCTGCGGGTGTCCAAATAAAGCAGGCGGAGCTGAAAAATCCATATCCGTTCCGTTCTCGCAGAAACTGTGCCCCAGATGATTCCCTTGCCAAATCACCTTGTTTGTATAGGTTGGCATACCTCATACCCCCCGTTCTACAATATCATCTACCTTATTTACAATCTCTTGAGCTACCAAATCTACCAGTTTGCGGTCTTCTTCGCTTAGTTCCTGCCGGTTTCCAGAGAGTTTAACCCCATGCTTATCCAGAATTTCAGTAACTACCAGGGAATGTGCCGGCTTGCCGCTGAGTTTTTCTGTGCTTATCGCACTACAGCGTTTATCACAACCATCCAGAGTAATGGTTGGAAAACGAGTAGCAAAATTACGTTCTTTCTCATCCCCAGCTATAAATAAAGGCAGACAAAGGGTTACGGTTTGGCCAGGGCGCAGTTCATCAAGAACCTTGCGGCAGGCAAAGCGTGTCACTGAACCTTCGCAGACTTCCTCACCATTGCAGGGTACGATCCCCACCTTGGTTGCTTTTACCCCTTCGGGTGGCATTTTAATATTCAGCATCGCCTATTCCTCCTTTGCTGCCAGGCAATCAACCTCGGTGGCAAGTTTCTCGGCCAGGAACCCGGCCAGTTTCATCCCAGCTTCGCCAAGATTAAGTACCCCCTCAGGTTTTAAATCACGATGTTCCTTAAATACATCAATAGTTCGAACTGCATTATCTACGATCTTGCCGATCTGCTCAACATTCTTTTTAGCGCAGTCCTTGGCACATCCGTCTACAGTTATGACATAATTTTTCATAACCTGTTCCCGGGTTTCGGGATCATCAATCATCAATCTTGCAAGACATGCAGTTTCGACTTGTTCCGGCCTCAAGCTTTCAGCCGCCTGAAATGCAGCCTGGCGGCCGATCTCCCCGTACGCCTTACCAATTCCACTGCAGGGAATAACAACAATCTTCTTCGCCATTTTCCCACCCCCGATTATTTCTAGTTTTCCAGAGCTTCTTTGACTTTGTTCTGCATTATAGGATAGTAGGCTTCGGGACTTAATAAATTGGCTTTTTCGGACTCCCAATTTGTTGGTTTGATCTTCATTATCCAGCCTTCGCCATAAGCGTCGTTGTTGATAAGCTGCGGCTCATCCTCAAGGGAAGTGTTTACTTCTTGAACTATTCCACTGACAGGAGAAAGCAAGGTAATAGTAGTCTTAATTGTCTCGATTATACCTGCCTCTCCATTTTGAGTTAACTCAATCCCAAGCTCAGGCGCCTCTAAAAAAGCTACATCACCGGCATTGGTCTGCAAAAAATCCGTCACCCCTACTACAATCAAACCGCCTTCGTCTCGTGCCCAAGTCTCATCTGAGTGATATAGGCAGGACTTGTCAATTCTGAAGGTAAACTTGTCATGCGTAAATTCCATAAAATCTTGTCCCATCATACGGCCCCCATTCATTTTTTCTAATAAGTACTTCCCTTACTTGTCCAACATTTTAATTACGTTCCCGATTTCAACCAGTGGTTTTAGAATTGATACTATTGAAATATTGAACTAATATGCTATTATAAACATATTATTATATATATTTATTAAAATCAAGGCAGGGAAATAATGATGATTGAAAAAACTGCAGGTATACTTAAAGCACTTGGTGAGCCCACCCGGCTGAAGATTATAAAATTCTTGTCGGTGCAGGAACTTTGTATTTGTGAACTCACTGCCATTCTTGATATAAGTCAGCCACGCGTATCCCAGCATGTAAAGGTTCTAAAGCATGTTGGTCTGGTTAAGGAGCGAAAAGTAAAACAAAAATCATACTTCAGCATAAACGGTGATACTTTAAGAGGTTCAAATATTGAATCATTCAACACTTTTATGCAATATGCAATAGAAGAAATCGATGATCTTGACTGTGAATGTTATAGATTTGCTGCACTTGACAGCAATGAAGATGTGCTTGCATGTAGAACCGGTTGTATACCATCGATTCCTGAAATGAAGATTAGTTAAATAACCGGGGTAAACAGAATGATGGACATTAAGGTTTTAGGCCAAGGCTGCATCGGGTGTGAGCACTTGGAAAGAGACGTCATTAACGTTCTTGCAGAAATGGACTTGGCAGCCAATCTGTTTAAAAAGTATATTCAGGAAGAACTATAAATAAAGTAACTAATTGAACGGATATAAAAATCAAAACGAAAGGAAGGGATGGGATCAAGTGAGTGAGGATGTAAAAAGGTTGGATGTGTTTGAGCGGTATTTGACATTGTGTGGCAATGTGTATTGTGTCAGGCGTCCTAATTGGCTAGGTTTTTAGGCCCTGCTCTGGAGAGTGTAAAAATATTTGTGTAAATCCTTCAGATGGTAAAATAACACCAGATGGAGGATTTTGTTTATGGAAAAGAAGAAGCGAGAGAGACGTAGGAACAGGTTGCCGGAAGG
>JAVBWA010000013.1:0-90619 GCA_036677685.1 Syntrophomonas sp.
CCTGGGCCCGGTTTTCCACATGAAGGAGTTCCATTATCCTTTTCATGTGATATTTGATCGTACGTTCGCTTAATTCCAAGGCAGCCCCAATCTCCTTGTAGGACATCCCCTGCGCTGCCAGGTTCAAAACATCTATTTGACGCTGGGTCAGCCTGCTTGTCAATTTACTTGCCATGGAAACATCCGCTTTCTTTTCATTGGCCTGACGGGCGAATTCCTCCAACAGGCGCGTGGCCAGTCCTGGAGATAAAGGGGTATTCCCCTCTTCCAGAGTTTGCAGCAAGGATAGCAGTTCCTCAGCTCGCAGGTTTTTAAGCAGATATCCCGAAGCCCCCTTTATGACAGCCTCAAACAATTTCTCGTCTTCATTGAAGGAAGTAAGCATAACTATTTTCACCCCTGGTACTTCCTCTTTTATGGGGATTATAAGGTCAAGCCCGCTGCAGCCCGGCATCTCAATATCCAGAAATATCACATCCGGTTTTAACAGCCTGGCCTTTTCCAAGGCTTCACGGGCGTGGCCGGCAGTACCCGCAACCTCAATTTCGTGAGTCTCCAAAAGGTTTCTCATGCCCTCCAGAAAAAGCGGGTGATCATCCACCAGCATAACTTTCACATTGCATTCCCTCCTTTTTTACTGGAATCCGCAGCAGTATCCGGGTTCCCCGGCCAGGAACGGATTCAATTTTAATGTCGCCTCCGATTTCCCGGGCGCGTTCCTTCATAATTCCCAATCCCCAACCGTGTGCCGATTCCTTTTCCGGCTGCATGAGAACAAAGCCCTGCCCATCGTCCTCTATCAATACCATAATCTCGCCGGCGACAGCTTTGAACTCCATCAATACCTGCCGGGCATAGGCATGCTTGCGTATATTGTTCAGGGCTTCCTTGGCAATATTAAATATTTGCTTTTTTTCATTGGCCTCCATTCCTTCTATAAGCGGTGAATCCGAGATCCGCAGCTTGGCATCGATGCCCGTATCTGTTTTAAATTTTTCTATTTCCTTGCTTACTTCATGAAACAAATCCTTAACAGGGGCGGCATTTTTTACGTTTTGTAGATAAGCCCGTATTTCCCCATGGGATGACTGCGCTGCCTCCACCAGCCTTTCAAGCTTTTGGGAGGCTGATGCGATTTTATCACCGGCCAGTTCGTGTTTTATGGCCTGGGCCTGAACATTGATAAACCCGAATACCTGACCCAGATTGTCATGCAGGTCCCGAGCCAGCCGCTCCCTCTCCTTGGACATGGCAAGGGTTCTTTCCTGGTCCAATAACCTGGCCTGGATCAGCCTGCGTTCCGTGACATCATGGAATATGATGGACAAACCGCTGTGCTTTCCACCTCTATCCCGCAAGGATAAATAGGATAACTCGAAGGTTTTGGAGCTTTTCTCATTATGTATACGCAGTTCTCCGGGCTGGGTCCCCGGAATGCCGCATATTTCTGCCAGAACCGGATAGTTTTCGAAAAAGGCTTCGGCTTTTTGCCCGATTGCCTGCACCGATGAGGTCCCAAAGATGTTTTTGGCCGTCTGGTTCATATCCGCTATCCGGTTCTGAGCATCCAAAACAACCACACCGTCATCCATGTTTTCAATAATATTTTCCCGGGCGACCGGAACGATATCAAAAAGTCGATAGCGAAAAATCCCCCCGGCAATAATGAGCCCGGATATCCCGGTAACTACCGGAGTCATATCATAGTTGGGAACCGGATGCAGGCCGAAGATATATAGGGCATTCTGGATTATCAGCAATGCCAGCCCAATAAAAAGTGCTAATGATTGTTCACGGTATAATGCGGATTTTCTCCTCAGGGACAAAGCCAATAAATATTCAGATATTATATTAAGGCCATATGAATACGCAACAATAATCCAAAACCAGAATCCGTAGATTTTGACTATGACGGGGAAACTGCCTTCCATATCCAGGCTGACATTCTGCCGCATCAGACCGTGCAGTTCATTGGTCCAGGCCAGAGCCACGGTTATAACGGGAATAATCAAGAGGATCAGAATATTGCGCCGGGATACCCAATGTTTGCGTTCAATAAACATAAAAACCATTACCAGCCAGAGTACGGGATTTAGACTATAGGCTATACTTTGAACATTAGCCCAAAATAGCTTGGTCGAAAGGTCGATTCCCGCTATTTCCAGGGCATAGCTCCCCGACCACAAGGTGGTCAGCAGCATACAGACCCCAAAAGGAATTGCTCCCGGAACCATTTTATGCCGTAAAGCATAAACCGCCAGAGCCGCAGTAACGGCTGACGATACTATTAACGGCCAAATATACGGGACATATTGAAAATGCATCCCTCTGCTCCTTCTGGAAATTATTTACGTAATGCTGTGATAGTTTCATGCTTATTCTTCGATTGTTAATCTAAAAGATTTTTGGTTTATTTCTCAACTAATTTATATTTTAGCAAACTTATACCTATATGTATTAATCTGCTCTGGTTCTAACCCCAGGCATCATAGGATTTTATAAATAATATACGCATACTTTGACTATTCGGACATGTATCATAGAGGGTTATGCGAATCCTGAAGCGGGGTGGCATGGGTATTCAAAAGCATCCAAGCTGAGGCGTTTTTCTGCCCGTAACGCTGCTTGCAGAAGGTTCATAGAAAGAGGACAAATATTTTCCGGTTGTTCACACAAGGGCAGTATATTAAGCCAACGGAATAAAAATACATATTGGCTCTTAAAACCATAATTTATTCTTACGGTATATTTTTTTCTTATGTGTAAACATCTGCATTTGACCATTATGACCATGAGCCTTAATGTTTTAATAAAGTCCAAATATTCGAGGATAGAGGGTTATAAAATGAGTAACATAATAGAGTTAAAATGCATTTCCAAGATTTATAAAACCGGTTACGAAGATACTATCGCACTCAAGGATGTTGATTTAACTATCAAAAGTGGTGAGTTTGTCGCAATTATGGGCCCATCAGGATCTGGTAAATCGACTTTAATGCATATACTGGGTTTGCTCGATAAGCCATCAAGTGGAAAGTACATTTTAGACAATAAAGATGTAAGCAGACTCAGTGCGAGTAATCAAGCTGTCATTCGCAACCAACAAATAGGTTTTGTATTTCAGCAGTTTAATCTTCTTCCCCGGACCACTGTACTTAATAACGTTCTTTTACCAACCATCTATGGCAAGACCAGGGACAACATCTCTAAAGCTGCTCAGATTATTGAAGAAGTAGGTCTTAGTGATCGAATCAAGCATAAAAGCAACCAGTTATCAGGCGGTCAGATACAAAGGGTAGCTATCGCCCGGGCTTTGATCATGGAACCATCCGTTATCCTGGCGGATGAGCCCACCGGTAATCTGGACTCCAAAAGGTCCCTGGAAATCATGGAATTATTCCGCAATATTAATAAAACAGGTAAAACGATCATTCTTATAACCCATGAGGAGAGTGTCGCCCGGTACGCTGATCGTATTATTAGATTAAGTGATGGTAAGATAATCTTACAGGAGGAACTGTCAGCATGAAGCTTTTTATCATATTCAAGCAATCCTTGCAGGCCATATTTGTCAACAAAGGCCGGAGTTTTCTAACGACCCTGGGGATTATAATCGGTATTGCTTCAGTTATTGCTCTAATTTCCTTAGGGACCGGTGTGAAGGCAAGTATTTCCGAGCGGATTTCCATTCTGGGTACAAATAATATTACTATCATGCCAGGCGCTGGATTTAATCAAGGGGCCTCTGATTCCAAGGGATCTATGGGAGGTCATCCCGGTGGAGGATCGGGTTTTAATCAAGCCTCTTCCACCTTAACGCTTAAAGATTTAAAATCGCTTAGCGATAAATCCCTTTATCCTCAGATCGTGCAGGTATCGGGTCAGATCTCGGGTTCAACTATTTTGAATACTCCCGGGGGCGATAAGCGCTATACCATACTAGGTACTTCAGAAAGTTATGTTAATATTCAGAACCTGAGCTTGAGCCAGGGCACTTTCTATAATCAAACGAACATAGCTCATAAGTCCAAGGTTGTTGTTCTAGGCAGCCAACTGGCCACTGACCTGTATGGTGACAAGGATTCGCTGGGGAAAACTTTAACTATAGAAGGAACAGATTATAAAATTGTGGGGATTTTGACTAAGGCCGAGGAGAGCAGTTTTAACAACCCCAATACCCAGGCCTTTGTTCCTTATAGTTCAGCAGCCGAAACCTTCAATTCCCAAAACTTCAGTTCGATCACGGTTCAGGCCGAAAATGAGAAAGTGGTTGCCAAGGTTAAAAAGGACATTAAAAAGGTCCTGCTGACCAACCATAATATAAGTAATGAAAAATTGGCTGATTTTAATATCACTTCAGCAGCCGATCTCTTGTCAGCAGTCAGCAGTATCACTAGCATGCTCACTTCCCTCTTGGCCGGTATTGCTGCTATTTCTCTAGTGGTAGGAGGAATCGGAATCATGAATATAATGCTGGTATCGGTGACCGAAAGAACCCGTGAAATTGGATTACGCAAAGCGGTTGGAGCTAAAACCATTGATATTCTTGCTCAGTTCATAATCGAAGCCGTCATCTTAACTCTTATTGGTGGAGTTTTGGGCATCGGTCTGGGGTATCTTGCAGGCAAAATAGCCGAACCTATGCTAGGTTTTACACCAATAGTAAGCATTAATTCGATATTTTTGGCTGTTGGAGTATCCAGCTTTATCGGCCTGTTGTTTGGCGTCTATCCAGCTGCCAAAGCATCGCGGCTCAATCCTATTGATGCTTTACGCTATGAATAGTTATTAGAGCGTTATTATTAAAAAATCTAATTTTGTAAGTGAATTCTCTGCAAGCATTAGGAAATACTCAATAATACTCTGGCTAAAATCAATATCTATGATAAAGATATTGATTTTAGGCATTTTTTAGAAACCTTCCCTGATGGATCACTTCAAAAACCACGTCTACCTTCCGCAGTTCAAATGAATATTAGAAAATTATATTTATTAATGTTATTATTTATATATAATTTATTTACATGTTATTTAATTACTCCTTATAAAGCCAGGAAAAATAATAAGAAAAACTACAAGAAAATTTATTAAGAATGGGGGAACTTCAATGCAAACAAGAATGACTGAGGTATTTGGAATTAAATATCCTATTATGTGCGGGGGTATGTTATGGTTGTGCAAACCTGAATTATGCGCCGCCATCTCCAATGCCGGTGGTCTGGGTAATATCACCGCCGCGAACTACGACTCGGGTAAAGAATTCCGGGAAGCGATCAGATTGACCAAAAAGCTTACCGATCGGCCTTTCGGAGTAAACATAACACTAATGCCGGCTTTTCGCATCAGTGAAAAAACTTATGATGACTATTTTCAGGTATGCTGCGAGGAAAAAGTGGCAGCTATCGAGGTTTCCGGGAAACCGGCGGTAAAATATCTGGACATGGTTCACAAAGCCGGAATAAGGATTATGCACAAGGTAGGGGCGGTAAGACATGCGGTGAATTGCGAGAAATTGGGTTATGATGCAGTTATTGCGGCTGGTATTGAGGAAGGAGGCCACCCGCTTAATGATGATGTATCAAGCATGGTGCTTACGCCGCGTATTGCTGAGAACGTAGAGATACCGGTCATTACTACCGGCGGTATTGCCGATGGCCGAGGCCTGGCTGCAGCCTTGGCCCTGGGAGCGGATGGCGTTATGATGGCTACGCGTTTTATTGCCACCCGTGAGTGCCTGGTGCATCAAAATATTAAAGACGAAATAATCAGGCGGCAGGAATATGACACTACACTGATTACCAAATCCATTGGCATGCAAGGGCGGGCTTTGAAAAATGCGCTGGTAGATGAAATTCTTGATATCGAAGCCCATGGGAACACCGTGGAACTATGGCCCTTGCTCTCCGGGCAAAGAGTCAAACAAGCCTGGCAAAGCGGTGATGTGGATTCTGCGGCCTTTTACGTCGGCCAGTCAATCGGCTTGATTAAAGATGTACCAAGCTGCGCCCAACTGCTCGACAGTATGGCAGCCCAGGCTGAACAAATAATACGAGGCAATTTAGCAAAATTTGTGTAATAAGCGGAGTATTGCCGCTTATAAAGATTCTCCGTCAATTGCTTGTTCCTTGGTTTTTGCTTCTAATATTTGGAGGGAGGGGTCAATCACCCCTCCCTCCATTGAAAACATATAGAAGTTTAAGACTATCCGGCAATGCTTGCCACTATTTTATTGCTTTTTCTCCATATGTTGGCTTTTTGGCAGGCCTGGATTAATTCATCCTGACATGCCGGATGGGCAATCGAAACCAGGGCTTCAGCTCTTTCCCAGGTAGATCTGCCTTTAAGATTAACCATGCCGTACTCGGTAACTACATAGCTGGTCAGCGAACTGGGCAGGCTCACCACCGTACCGGGAATAAATGAAGGCACAATATTGGACTCGTACTTGCCGATTTTCTTATTAAACCTGGCCGATGGCAGGCATACTATTCCCTTGCCACCCTCTGAATGGAAAGCGGCAAAATGAAAATCCATCTGTCCGCCCGTTCCGGAAATCTGCCGGCGCCCTACTGACTCTGAGGATACCTGGCCCAGGATATCCACATTCAAGCAACTGCAGATGGATATTACTTTATCATTCTGCATAATTACATAAGGGTCGTTGGTATAATCAGTTCCCTCTACATTGACCAGCGGATTGCGATTCACGAATTCATATAATTTCCTGGAACCCATGGCAAAGTTGCACACTGCTATACCTTTATCAATATTCTTTCTTTGGTTGGTTATCTTTCCGGCTTCGTACATATCTACATAAGCATCCGCCAGCAGTTCAGTATGAACACCGAGATCCTTCAGGTCTGATTCGGCGATCATTTTGCCTACATAGTTGGGAGTTCCCCCAACCCCCAGTTGTAAACAGGCTCCATCTTCAATGACTTTTACGATGTGTTCGGCTATTTTTATTTCTATTTCACTGGCTTCAATATGTGGCAAGTACAATGGCAATTTACTGTCTTCAACCTCAACCACATGGTCAACCTGCGAAATGTGCAGCCACTGGTCACTGCCGTAAACATAGGGCAGTTTGTCATGAACTTCCACGACAATGTGCTTGGCGGTTTCCAACTGGGCAGCCAGGCTTAACCCGGTAACACTAAGGTTGAAATAACCTTTATTATCCATTGGAGTTGCCGCGCAAAATACTACATCCGAAGGCCTTCTCCGGTAGAACTGCGGCACCTCATGGAGCAGAGAGGGAATATGGTAGACCAGTCCGTCGGCCTGCATTTGTCTCTCAATCACGGAGAAGGAGATATCATTCATAATAAAGTGTTCCTGGCTGGGGTCTGATTTTGCAGTCTCACAGTAATGAGACATACTGGAGGAAAGAATATAGACATTACGCAATTCATCCCGGCGTTTAGCCAAAGCCTTGTCCAGTTCCAGGGTTGGGGTAACAATCTGCCCAAAATTAACCCGATCCCCGGATTTTACAATCCTTACCGCTTCATCGGTACTGACCAGTTTGCTTCTATATTCATCCCAACAACTTTTACTCATACTATTACCTCCATTTTAAGCCAATTCCAATTCCTTAGAAAATTGAGGTGTAACCGTTTTTGCTAAGATCTTTACCGATGACCATTCTCTGTACCTGAGCGGTCCCTTCATAAATCTGCATAATTTTAGCATCCCGGTAGTATTTTTCGACCGGGTATTCCTTGGTGTACCCGTAACCGCCAAATACCTGAATTGCATCACAGGAAACCTTTACCGCCGCGTCTCCAGCCCAGGCCTTGGCCATGGATGAGGTTGATTTATACGGCAGGCCGGCATCCTGCAGGCTCGCTGCTTTCATATACAAGAGCCTTGAGGTCTCGGTATACATGCCCATATCCGCCAATATAAACTGTATACCTTGAAAAGCACTTATGGATTTTCCAAACTGCTGTCTCTCATTGGCATACTGCAGTGCTGCTTCCAGCGATGCCTGGCAAATACCGGTGGCCATAGCTGCCACACCAGTCCGGCTTAAATCCAGGGTTTGCATTACTATTGCCATACCCTGCCCCTCAGCTCCAAGCAGGTTTTTCGCAGGCACCTTTACATCTTCAAAAACCACCTGGTTGGTACAACTGCTTCTGATACCCAATTTGTCTTCTTTTTTACTAATAGTTATGCCAGGGGTATCCCGATCTACTATGAAAGCACAAATTCCTTTATTACCTAATTTCTTATCCAAAGTTGCCAGAACTGTATACTGCTGAGCGATTTCTCCATTGGTAATAAATTGTTTCGTTCCATTGAGGACATAGCTGTCACCGTCTTTAATACACTTGGTAGCCATGCCCAGTGCATCCGATCCTGCCCCCGGTTCGGTCAGACAGAAAGCGGTGATAGCTCCCTCCAGCATACGTCCATACCACCATTTCTTCTGTTCGGCATTGGCTCCTATCAGCACCGGATCGGAACCCAGCAGAGCCGATGCCATTACTACAGTAGCAAGGCCAGCGTCTCCCCGGGCCAGTTCTTCCATAACTCCGCACATGGATACATTATCCAATCCTGGCCCACCGAATTCTTCGGGAACGCCTATGGTCATCAAGCCCAGTTCCTGCATCTTGGCCACCGTCTCCAGTGGGCAGCGGTCTTCCCTATCCCATTGAGCAGCATAAGGTGCTATTTCATTGTCGGCAAAATCTCGGGCCATCTGCCGGGTCATTTTTTGTTCATCGCTTAATCTAAAATCCATAGTATTTCCTTCCTGTATTATTAGGCCAGCTTATTACTGCGCCTCCATATATTGGCTTTCTTGCATTCGTTAATTAAATCATCCCTGAAATCAGGATGGGCGATTGAGATTAACGCCTCGGCTCTTTCCCAACTGGCCTTTCCTTTAAGATTGACAAGTCCATACTCGGTAACCACATAATTGCTTATGGAACTGGGAACGGTTACTACGGTTCCCGGTTCGAAGGCCGCTACAATCCGGGAGAACCGCTCTCCGGTTTTCCGGTTTACATTGGTGGATGGCATACACAAGAAGCCTTTTCCTCCTTTGGAATGGAAGGATGCAAAGTGAAAATCAAGCTGCCCCCCGGTGCCCGAAACCTGCTTAAATCCCATGGATTCAGATGATACCTGGCCTAATATATCCACGTTCAAACAGCCGCAGATGGATATAAAGTTGTCAATACTGGCAATCACACCGGGCTGGTTGGTATAATCCACCGGATAGGCACAGCAGGCCGGATTATAGTCGATAAAGTCATAGAGCTTTTTACTGCCCATGGCAAAGGTGTATACGTTCTTGCCCCTGTCAATATTCTTGGCCATATTGGTCACTTTCCCGGCTTCAAATAGATCTACCACGGAATCCACCAGCATCTCGGTGTGAATCCCCAGATCTTTAATATCCGAATCAACCAGCAACTGGCCAACACAATTGGGCATACCCCCGATTCCCAGTTGCAGGCAGGCCCCGTCCCTGATTTCTTCAACTATATGCTCGGCAATTTTACGGTCTATATCATTGGCTTCTACCTTTGGGATTTCCAAAAGCGGCCGGTTGGTGGAACTCTCCACCACATAATCCACCTGTGAAATATGCACCATATTATCAACCCCGTAGGCAAAAGGCAGCGATTCGTTGACTTCCACCACAATATTGCGGGCGCTTTTCAGAGCCGCCGGGGTCACCGAGCAGGTGGTACTAAGGTTAAAGAAGCCGTGCTTGTCCATCGGGGTTACAGTCGCGAATACTACGTCGGCCGGCCGTATTTTTCTAAAATACATAGGGATTTCATGATAGGCTTCCGGCATAAAATAAGCCAGGCCCTTTTCGTTTAGTTTCCGCGATACAGTGCCAAACGAGAAATCATTAAAAATAAAGTGTTCCTGCTCCGGGTCAGCCTTGACAATTTCCGGTTCATACATAGAGGTTCCGAGCATTACGAATACGTCTTTCAATTCCTCCTTACGTTTGGCCAGGGCTGCATCCAAATCAAAAACAAAGGTTACAAACCATCCATACATAACTACATCATTAGACCTGACAACTTTAACGGCTTCTTCGGCCTTGACCAGTTTTTCTCTATACATATCTTGATAGTTCATTTTTTCAACCTCCTGCCTTAGGCAAATTTCTTAAAAGCTCTTACTGTAAGCATCTCGGCAAAACTTTGAATACGGGTCCTGGCTTGTTCCAATGACTGCATCTGCTGGTCGATTTCAAGGTACAGCAAGGGAATCCCGGCTTCTTCAAATTCCACTGCCATTACCGGGTAATCAAATTCTTCGGGTTCACAGAATTTCATCATACAAAGAACAAGTCCATCCGCTGAGCTTTCTTTAACCATGTTGATAAGCATTTTTCCGCGTATTTTCTGAGGGTCATAAGCCAGCGAACATCCCTCAATCAGGGACCACTGCCTGGCCAGGCTGAGCAGCGGATCGTTTCCCTCCGGGACATCGGTTCTAAACTGCCGGGATTCATGAGCCAGATCGTCAGCCACCACTGTAATACCGTTATCGCTGAACAGTTGCAAGAGTCCGTCCGGTTCGGCCATAATTCCGGTCAAAATAACCTTTTGCCCTTTGAATTCTTCGGCTGGCATCTTTTTGAGTTCTTCCATCAATTCATGAACCAGCAAGGTGTGCTGGCCCTTCTCCATAAAATAGCGGCTCTTGATGACCAGATGCCTTACAGCCGGAGTTATGCTCACCGGATAGCTGCGAGCCAGATTACAAAATTCACGCATGGCTTTACGATTCTCGTTATAGACGGCAATGCTTTGCTTTAAGGCCTCCTCGCTTATGGCCTGGCCGCTTATGCTCTCAATCTCTTGCTTGATGTGTGCAAACTCGGTCTTAAGGTACTCAACCCCGGCTTCAATCTTTCTCATCTGGGGATAAACCGTTAGTATCGCCTTGATATCAGGAACTGCATAGAGCCAGTCCTGTCCGACTGATTTCAGAGTATCACAGGGAGCAGGAATAATGACTGCATCCAAATCGTTATATACACCTCGCAGAGCAAAATCCATAACCGACTGCATAATTGAACAGCAAAAAGCCGGAAAAATACTATGCACCCGGGAAACCTGAGTCTGACCTCCCCATATTCCGATCGGCAGCATCCCGGCCGCATGGACAATCTCTTCTGGGCAATAGACGGGAAAACACCCGATTGCGCCATTCCCAGTCCGCTCTTTATAACTCTTTACTACCTCGCGGGGATTGGAAACCTTTGCTTTCATTTCATCCAGTACTCTGTTAATTGCATCCATTCTTCTCACCTCCTATAGTCCCTGGCACTGTGTTTTGTTGTTTTCCATCATTTCTACCAGGGCCTGGATTCTGGTTTCAAACTGGGCCTTGGCATAATTGCGGGGATCGGTCTGGTCTCCATCAAACATGACATACGGCACTCCGGTCTGTTTATACACTTCCTGGGCCAGTTGATACTGCATAAAATCCATGAGTTTGCAGCTCCGGTTCAAGTGATAAACCGCGCCGTCGCACTTGCAATCCTTGATTATTCTCACCCTCAGGTCTATAGAGCGTTTCAAATTACAGTTGTTCATTACACTGGCATAGGCCCGGGCCATACCATCAAAATCCCCGGCTTCATAAAGCAGGGTCCAGGCTTCAGGATAAGTTGAGCCCACCATATTGATGCCATATTCCTTAAAGGTCTTAAAATTATGGGACAGGTACGGCCAGCAGGCTATTCCCTCCCACATAATCCGGTACTTTTCCTCCACCGGGAACTGGCTCTTTCCGTTTTCAGCCATTTCTTTCAGTTCTTCGGCTATCAAATCATATAGCTTGACGGACTCTTCTCGACCCCGCATGCAGACCATCATTGCCATATAGTTGAAAATATTGAAGCCGTTCAAAGGAGAAGGTGCATATTCAGCATATTTCATAGCCCGGTTCCAGGCTTTAGCCGCCCGGCTGGAGTTTTCCATTACCACCTGGAAACGATCATAATCAAAGGGTTTTCCACATATCTCTTCCAGCTGGCGGATGGCTTCCTTGAACTGCCCTTTGATATAGTCCACCCGTTCCTGGCTTACCTCATATTCAATGTTGTAGGGCACATCGATACAGATGAGGGGAATGTTCAGTTCCCGAGCCAGGTTTTCGTACCACTTCAGTAAGGTATTGCAGATGTTATTGCAGACAATTACCAAATCCGGCAGCGGGATGTTCTCGAAGCAACACTCCTGCAGATCCTTGTAAGCCAGGTTGATTCTGGCGTAGGAACAAATATCCACCGAATAGCCTCTCGATTCTGCGTAATCGATTAAGGGCAGAGCTCCCCCTTTGGCTCCGATAGCGGCAGCATGGTTTTCCGGATATAGAACATGGATGCCCATGGTCTCACAGAATTCCTGGGGTGCAATGGAAGCAGACCAGGCCACCAGTTCGCCGCGTTTTTTGCCTGCAATGGCATCCTGGTAGTGTTTGGCTGTTAATTCAGCCAGGTATTGTTTTGAACTCATTTTTTCTTCACTCACAGCTAACACCTCTCTTATAGATTTTATGGTTTTATATTTTGGCGCCGAAAATCGAATCTTTACTCCTTGTTGAGTTGGTTTTGCAAAAACTGTGCCAAAGAAAAAATTAACGGTATTAAGCTTTGGAAATTGTCCAGTCAACAGTTGTTATATATATAGGTTGCCTGGTAATTATCTGAGTAGCCTTCAGTTAAAACCTCAGTATGTTTATGGAATTTTTTAGTTTTGTTCCTTTTATATGGTTAGGTATTTCGCCTCGCCCAAAGAATCATGCCTCAATATCTCCAAAACCCGGTTAATACCTACGAGTTCATTCTTAGTTTGTGATAAAAATCACTTATTTTTGATTGCATTTTGCCTCACTTGAATCCAGACCAGCTTCACCAACTGACCATTATAAATATGGCCTGGCAGGGTTCATCAAAAATTCACGGCAAACTGCATGGTTCCCAAAATTGCGGCCATTACAATCAATCCCGTTTCAATATTGGCCAGTTTTAAATTTAATTGGCATGAATTTTGCTCTTATATGCATTAGCAAAATCAAAAGTCCTGATAATTTGTA
The DNA here is from genome assembly GCA_036677685.1 of Syntrophomonas sp. Classification (GTDB taxonomy): domain Bacteria; phylum Bacillota; class Syntrophomonadia; order Syntrophomonadales; family Syntrophomonadaceae; genus JAQUBU01. Next base: position 13,093 of record JAVBWA010000013.1, read on the forward strand.
AACGGACTAAAAATTAATTTTGAGAGGAGGGATACAATATGTACGCGCTAGGAATTGACATCGGTTCAGCTTCATCGAAAGTGGTTATTATCGATCAGAATAAAACACTGATTGCCAATGCGGTAGTTCCGGGCGGTGCAGGCACCACCGGGCCGGTTAGGGTTTTGGATGAGATCTTTAATAAAGCTGATTTAGCTTGGAAGGATATAGGCCGAATCGTGGCAACTGGTTACGGAAGGATGAATTATGAAAAAGCTGACAATCAGATCAGTGAAATCACCTGTCATGCTTTAGGAGTTCATCACCTGCTTCCATCGGTTCGATCCATTATCGATATCGGGGGGCAGGATGTAAAAGCCATCTCAATATCAAAAGAAGGTATCGTATCAAGGTTTGTAATGAATGACAAGTGTGCAGCAGGTACAGGCCGTTTTCTAGAAGTTATGGCCAGGGTGATGGAAACCGAAGTAAGTGAATTGGGTACACTAGCTAAACAAGCTGATGCAATTGTTGATATTAGCAGTACATGTGCGGTTTTTGCCGAATCGGAGGTTATCTCCCGCCTGGCTGCAGGGGTAAAAGCCAGCAACGTGGCTGCGGGTATACACCAGTCGGTGGCGCGGCGTGTAGCTGGACTGGCCATGCGGATTGCTGTAAAGCCCACGGTGGTCCTAACTGGAGGAGTGGCTCAAAACGAAGGAATCGTAGAGGCTCTTTCCAAAGAACTGCAGCAAGCTATTGCGGTATCACCCAGTTGCCAGCTTACGGGAGCCCTAGGAGCCGCCCTAATTGCCAGGCAGGAACTGTTAACGTCAGTTTTAACAGCGCCCGGTGCATTATAAAGACAAACTCTATAAAAGGAAGCCCCTTCTTTTAAAGAAGATTTCGTTGAAGGCTATATAAGCATAATAAAAAGGGAGGAAAAGATATGACTAACAATAAGAGCGCCGTTGCCTCAAGTGCAAGTATCGGTTTCGGAATGGCTGCGGTCTGGTTTGGAACCCACTGCGGTGGCGGTTTCGCAACCGGCAACCAGGAAGTCAATTTCTATGTCAAGTACGGCTGGTATTGTATACCTATCGCCATAGTTGCCATGCTCTTACTGGGATATATTCATAGAAATGCAATGATTTTTGCCAAGGACAATAGGACTTATGATTATAAAAGCTATGCTAATGCTCTCTTCCACCCCTATGAAAAAATATTTGCCCCAATTTTTGAGTTGGGTTTTATTATCCTGATCCTCTGCGGTGTTAGTGCAGCTATAGCAGGCGCGGCCACTCTTCTGAGTACAACGGTAGGCCTTCCGTATGGTCTGGCGATTGTTATAATCGGCGCTATCCTGCTGGTAATGACCATATTTGGAGCCCAGCTTATTATCAATGCCTCCAAGTATATGACCTATTTCTTGCTGGTGGCCGTCGGCGCCATCTTTATACTGGGTATAAATGCGGGCTGGGTTAACTTCAGTAATATTATGACCACCCACGAATCCTACGGCTTTAGTTTTGGCGCCGCCGCCTGGAAGGCCCTGGTATATGTGGGTTTTCAGGCATTTACCGTGCTTCCTATAATTTCATGCGCGCAAAATGTTAGAAGCACCAAAGATTGCAACGCCTTCTTCGGCTTCGGCTTTGCCATGAATGCTGTAATGCTGGTACTGGCCTGCATTATGCTGCTGGGATTCTCTCCCGAAGTATTGAAAGAGACCCTGCCGGTCCATTTTGTTGCCAGTAGTCTGGGATATTCCTGGATGCTCTTGGTTTACAGCCTGGTACTGTTCTTTGCCCTGGTATCTACTGCAGTTACCCTGGTCTTCGCCTCAGTTGCCAGATTTGAAAATGTCTGGACATCAGGTACCGGTATTTTTGAAAGCCTCAGAGCTCGCCGTATAGTTATATCCATCATTACCATGGTCATCTGTACTTCAATATCCATATTCGGTCTGACTAACATTGTCGTAAAAGGTTATGGTTCGGTAGGCTATCTGGGCATCCTGATAGTAATAATTCCAGGTATCTTTGTGGCTGGATATAAAAACAAGAAGGCTGCCCAATTCCGGGAGGCCAACGGCATCGTTGAGTAAACCGGCTTCATATGCTAGGCATGGCTCTTATTAAGATAGCATTTGATATATAGCAACACTCTCCCAAGCTGAGGGGTAAGAAGCAAGAGCCCTTCTTGCCCCTTTTTATTTTTTTAAGCATCGGAGGAAACTGCGGGGCAGTTTTAACAATACCGCTGCAACGATGTGCACCTCCTTATATTTCTATCCTATATTATTGCAACTATGTTGTTTTCATACATAATTACTTATCCAAACAATTTACGTAAGGTTATCTGTGTTTGGGGAGAGGAGGGAATATTGTGAACTGGCAGATCTGGTTTTCTGCGGCACTTTTTATACTGGTATACGCAGTAATTATTTCCGAAAAAATTCACCGCACTATTATATCTCTGCTAGGAGCAACCCTTTTAGTGGTATTGGGGATTCTTGACTTCACCGAAGCCATCGGCAAGGTTGATTTTAATACCATCGGCCTCCTGGCTGGCATGATGATAATCGTGGGTATCACCAGGAAAAGCGGGGTTTTTGAATATGTGGCCATAAAGGCCGCGCACAAGACTGGTGGAGACCCGTTTAAACTACTGATAGCACTGTGTGTTGTAACTGGTGTTGCTTCAGCTTTGTTGGACAATGTCACCACCGTTCTCCTGATAGTGCCGGTCACCATCGCTATTTGTGCCGATTTGGACATAAACCCTGTTCCTATTTTTGTAGCCGAAATACTGGCCTCCAATATCGGAGGAACCGCAACCCTGATAGGGGATCCTCCCAATATAATGATTGCCGGTGCAACTCAGCTTGGTTTCATGGATTTCTTATACAATGTTGGTCCGATAGCAATTGTCATATTTATTGTTACCATCCTGTTATTAAAGATTATCTATGGCAAAAAAATGGATGCCAGTGAAGAAAACAAGGCCCGGCTTATAGCTATGAACCCCGAAAATGCTATAACCGACCGCCCTCTGATGATTAAATCTCTAAGTCTTATAGGCGCAGTAATACTTGGCTTCACAAGCCATTCCGTTCTTCACCTGGAGCCTGCAGCCATAGCCCTTACCGGGGCCGCTCTGCTGCTATTGATAACCCGTGAAGATCCGGAAGAGATTCTGCAATCCGTGGAATGGGCTACCCTTTTTTTCTTTATTGCTTTGTTTATTCTGGTCGGTTGTCTGGAAAAGGTAGGCATCATCGAAGATATGGCCCGGGCTGCAGTTAATGTAACCCAAGGTGATTTAAAGGCCTCTTGTTTTTTAGTTCTGTGGCTATCAGCTATTGCCTCAGCGTTTATTGACAATATACCATTTGTTGCAACTTTTATCCCTTTGATCAAGGAGATGGGAACCATCGGGGATATAAATACCTTGCCTTTGTGGTGGGCTCTATCCCTGGGTGCTTGCCTGGGCGGCAACGGTACCCTGATCGGCGCTTCGGCCAATGTTATTGTTTCAGGGATGGCCGCTCGTGAAGGCTATAATATTACCTTCCTTAATTACATGAAAATAGCCTTCCCCCTGATGCTGCTCTCAATAGTAATTTCAAACATCTATTTACTGTTATTCTATCTATAATCAGAGGACACACCCCTGCGAGGGGAATTTCCCCATAAAAGACCCCTTTGAGAATGTCGACAAAGTCTTGAAAATCCCAGGGCGATGACAAGAGTGAAGATCAAGGCATTGTGAAAAGTCCGCGATTGAGGCGTACTTGAGTACGTTGATTGAGGGGGCTTTTGACAATAACGCAGAGATTCGCTTTTGTCATCGTCCTGAAAGGGGGGGGCTGGCGCCCCCTTTATTTATTCTGGCAAATTTTCTTGCAGCCTATATTTTTTAATCTTCCGCAAAACGGTGGTCTGGTCTATACCTGTTATCTTGGCTATCTGCCGGCTGCTGCTATGTCGTTTCATGGCCTGGCTGAGAATCTGTTTTTCAACCTCTTCCACGGCCTGGGGAATGGGAATAAAGTAATTAACGCTAACCGCTTTGCCCGCATCAACCGGTTTAGATTCATTATAATTATAGTAACAGGGCAAGGCTGATAATTCCAGATAGTCACCATGACTTAAAACCACCATACGTTCAATGGCATGTTTTAATTCACGAATATTACCCGGCCAGCGATAATTTCCCATGGTTTTCAAAACATCCAGACTGAGGCGTTTTTTCTGCCCGTAGCGCTGGTTGCACTCGTTTAGAAAGTTCATACAAAGCGGGCGAATATCTTCCGGTCGTTCGCGCAAGGGCGGAATATTAAGATTAATAACATTCAAGCGATAATAGAGATCCTCTCTGAATCTGTGCTCCTGCACCATCTGTTCCAGATCCTGATTGGTAGCGGCCAGCAACCTTATATTTACCAAGGTGGAAGTGCTCGATCCCACTCGCGTAATTTCACCGCTTTCCAGTGCCCGTAAAAGCTTAACCTGCAGGTTGAAAGGAAGGTCGCCAATTTCATCCAGGAAAAGAGTTCCCCCGTCCGCAGCCTCAAAAAGGCCCTTCTTCCCATTTTTGGCTGCTCCGGTAAATGCCCCTCCAACATAGCCAAAAAATTCTGATTCCAGCAGTTGTTCAGGAATCGCCCCACAGTTTACAGCTATAAAAGGGGCATTTTTCCGAGGACTGTTTTCGTGAATATACTTGGCCAAAACTTCTTTTCCTACGCCTGATTCTCCGGTTATTAATACGGTAATATCTACTGTACCAACATGAATTGCATCACTTAACAACTCTCTCATTCTGGTGCTTACCGCTATGGGTCCGCTATCAGTTTGGTTGAGCACATCAAGGTGCTTATAGAATAGTTCTTCCATCTCCTGAGCTTTCTCAAGCTGTTCACGTAGCCGGGTCATTTCCGTCATATCACGGCAATTGGTTACGACCAGGCGTATCTTACCCTGCTCATCAAAAATAGGATTGGCGGTTACGATGACTACTTTTCCCGGTATCATATTGGTATGGGTTTGGGTTACCGGAACCTTTTGTTCTAAAACATCAAGGCAGGCCGCTTTCTCATAAGGGCTCTGGTCCAGAAACTCACGGAAGTTTTTTCCTACAACATCTTCCTTATTGATTCCTGTTATTCTAAAATATGAATCATTTACCATCACCACATTTGCATTCCCATCTGTTACCAGTATGCCGTCGTAAGATTGTTGAATAACAGTCGCCATTTCATCATAAGTAAGATCAATGTTTATTGAATTCGGAGGTGATGATACCGAAAGAGTCACTTGGGATCGCTCCTTTTAGCGTTTTACTCTGTTAAATAATGCTTTGCAGGCATCTTATCTTCATTAATTTTCCTAATCCCGTTCCTTGTATTCGATACTATTCTACAATTTAGTATATCCCAATAACCACACAGAAACAACCTCTGACTTTTCATACAAATAATCCCATTAAATATCAAAACAGCCCCCTGCTAAACAATCCATGTAAATGGCAAAACCATGGAAACAGCCATTGATATTTGTATGAAAACCCGCTGCCAGGAGCGGGTTTGCTTAATTATTGCTTAGAAATTAATGTAATTTGTTTTTGTGAAGACTCTATAGCGTTTATGCGCTGATACCTCCCTGTTTCTTAAGACTTGATTGGTAATATTATTAGAATATAATCTGCCATCCTTTTATCGATATTATTCCTTGATTCGTTCTTTTATTGCATAAAGCATTTAAACAATTATAATAAGGGCCTGACCCCTCGCCTACTCCATCTTGGCCAATAATTCCCCGTTTTTGACCTGCTGGCCTTCCTGAACGTTTACGTTCAAAACTTTACCGCTTATAGGGGCCAGGATTTGAGTTTCCATCTTCATTGCTTCAATTATTATCAAACTCTGCCCAGTCTTGACCTGTTCCCCGTCTTTGACCAGTATTTTAGCCACCGTTCCCGGAATGCTGGCCCCGATTTCGTTTTTGTTCTCCGGATCGGCGAAAATCGTTGATGGTGTTACATCACCTTTTTTATACACCTTATCCAGAATGGTTATTTCCCGGGTATTGCCATTTACTTCAAAATCAATTTTCCTGAATCCGTCTTTGTCTACTTTTCCTATATCTATAAGCTTAATGATAAAGGTTTTTCCTTCATCAATTTCGACTTCGCAGATTTCACCCTCGCTTATGCCATCGAAAAATACCGGGCTGTTCATGCGGCTGAGGTCGCCATAAGTCTTTTTAAACTCCAGATATTCCTCAAATACTTTGGGATAAAGAATATAGCTTAAAACTTCTCTCATTGAGGGCTTAATATTGAATTTATCTTCCAGTGTTTTTTTAGTTGTTTCGAAATCAGCCGGCTCCAATAATTCGCCGGGCCGGCAGGTAATAGCATTCCGGCCCTTTAGGATGATACTTTGTATATCCGCCGGGAAACCGCCCACCGGCTGACCCATCATACCTTCGAAATAGGCTATCGCCGAATCGGGAAAAGCCAGATCCTTGCCTTTTTCCACAATATTCTCGGGGGTCAAATCGTTTTTGACCATGAATATGGCCAGGTCTCCCACTAGTTTGGATGAAGGGGTAACCTTTACGATATCGCCCAGCATCTCATTTACGGTTTTATACATTTCCTTTACTTCCTGGAACTTGTGCCCCAATCCAAAACTCTCGACCTGGGGTTTTAGATTGGAATATTGACCGCCGGGGATTTCAAATTTATATACTTCAGCCGTACCTGACTTAAGCCCCGATTCAAATTGGCTGTATATCGGCCTTATATCACTCCAATAATCGGCAATTTTCTGAATTTCGTCAAGATTTATGCCGGTGTCGCGATTGGTGTTTTCCAGGGCGGCTACTACCGAATTCAGAGCGGGTTGGCTGGTCAGTCCTGACAGACTGTTAAAGGCGGTATCCACAATATCAACTCCGGCTTCGGCAGCCATCAGCACCGTTGCGACTCCATTGCCGCTGGTGTCATGGGTATGCAGATGAATGGGAATGGATATTTCATTTTTCAGGGCTTTGATTAATTTCTGAGCCGCATACGGTTTTAAAAGTCCTGCCATATCCTTGATCCCCAGAATATGCGCACCCATTTTCTCGATTTGTTTGGCATTTTCTACATAGTAGCTGAGCGAGTACTTTTCTTTGCTTTCATCCAGAATGTCCCCCGTATAGCAAATGCACGCCTCGGCCAGCTTGCCGGTTTTCAAGGTCTCATCAATAGCTACTTCCATGCCCTGCAGCCAGTTTAAAGAGTCGAAAATGCGGAATACATCAATACCTGCACTGGCTGCCTCCCGGATGAAGGCTCTTACCATATTATCGGGATAATTGGTATAACCTACGGTATTGGCTCCACGAATCAGCATTTGCAGCATGATGTTGGGAATCCTTTTCCGAAGTTCAATAAGTCTTTCCCATGGGCATTCCTTTAGGAAGCGGTAAGCAACATCAAAGGTAGCTCCCCCCCACATTTCCAGGGAAAACAAGTCCCTGCCCAAATGAGCGGTGGCTTCGGCAATTCTCAGCATATCAACGGTTCTTACCCGGGTCGCCATCAATGACTGGTGGGCATCCCGCATACTGGTATCGGTAAGCAATAGTTTATCCTGGGTTTTTATCCAATCCACCAGGCCCTTGGGGCCCTTTTTATCCAAAATCACTTTAGTGCCGCCAAGATGACCCGAACTGTGAATTTTAGGCACCCGGGGCACATCATAATCTTCTTTTAAACCTTTGCCTTCATTTACCACTTTCTCGGCGATGAAGTTCAATATTTTGGCTTCATAGTCCTCTTTGGGAGTTATATCAAAAAGCTCCGGTGTATGATCTATAAATCCGGTATCACATTCCCCTTTAATAAATTTAGGATGAGATAAAACATTCAGTAAAAAGGCTTCATTGGTCTTAACCCCACCGATTATAGTTTCACGAATGGAGCGTTTGGATTTGTTAATGCTGTCCTCAAAACTCCGGGCCCAGGATATAATTTTGACCAGGAGGCTGTCATAGTAAGGGCTGATAATCGAACCGGTGTACCCATTACCGCCATCCAGCCTGATCCCAAAACCGGAACCGGTCCGGTACACATCGATTTTTCCGGTGTCGGGTGCAAAACTATTGCTCGGATCTTCCGTGGTAACCCGGCACTGAATGGCATATCCCCTGAGTTTTATACTGCTCTGCCGTGGAATGCCTACTTGTTTGCTGTTTAATTTATATCCCTGGGCAATCAATAATTGACTTTGCACAATATCGATACCGGTAACCATTTCGGTAATGGTATGCTCAACTTGAATTCGCGGGTTCATTTCAATAAAATAGTGATTGCCATGGCTGTCCAGTAAAAACTCCACGGTTCCGGCATTCCGGTAATTAACGGATTGCGCTATTTTTACGGCGTCTGCGCATATCGCCTGCCTTTTTTGCTCGGAAATCGCAAATGCGGGGGTAAATTCAATTACTTTTTGATGCCTCCGTTGGATTGAACAATCCCTTTCATATAAATGAACTATATTGCCATAGTTGTCACCCAGGATTTGGACTTCGATATGTTTTGGATTCTCCAAATATTTCTCAATAAAAATATCATCGCTTCCAAAAGCCTTGCGTGCTTCATTTTGGGCACTATGGAATTCCTGCAATAAATCCTCTTCACTGCGGACAATCCTCATACCGCGACCGCCGCCCCCCGCCGAGGCTTTTAGCATGATTGGGTAGCCGCATCGTTTGGCAAATTTAACGGCCTCGATATCGGACTTGATTGGTTTCTCCACTCCGGGAATTATCGGCACACCTATACTCTGAGCCAGAAGTTTGGATTTTATTTTATCCCCCAGTTTATCCATCATTTCAGGTGTCGGTCCAATAAACTCAATCCCGGAATCCATACATTCTTTGGCAAACTCGGGGTTTTCTGCCAAAAACCCATACCCCGGGTGAATAGCATCCACTCCTTTTTTGATGGCGAGATTAATTATTTCCTCGATACTTAGATAAGCTTCGATAGGGCCTTTATTATTTCCGATTAAATAGGATTCGTCCGATTTGGTTCTAAATAAGGCCAATTTATCTTCATTGGAATAAATCGAAACTGTTCTAATACCCAATTCATGACATGCTCTGATAATGCGGATGGCTATTTCCCCGCGATTGGCGATTAACACCTTTTTAAAGTTTCTCACATGGACCTCCTTGAAGTATTATTAGATGATGGATATAAAATGCTCGACCAGTTCAGCATCAAACTGGATGCCCGCATTCGCTTTTAATTCGGCTATAGCTTCTTCCCTGCTTAAAGCATTGCGATAGGGGCGCACATTGGTCATGGCGTCAAATGCATCTACAATACATATAATACGACATTCCAGAGGAATTTGCCCACCTTTTAAGCCCAAGGGATAACCGCTTCCATCCCAGTATTCATGGTGCTGCAATATCCAATCAGCCACTTCGGCTAATTCCGGAAAAGCCTGGGCGATGCGCCGACCGGTTTCACAATGTCTTCTTAATTCGGCATTTTCTTCGGGATTGAGCGGTCCAGGCTTCAATAGGATATGATCACCTATTTGCATTTTACCAAGGTCGTGGTATTCGGCCAATAGCTTTAATTTATTTATACGGACAGCCGGCAGCGCAATTGCCTGGGCCAGAGCTGCCGCCATATCTTGCATTCTTAGCAAATGGCCTTGCTCCCCAAAATCCTTAACTTCCAGAATATGCTTGACCGCCTTAAATATAGATTTGTGGGTTGCAGGCTTTTGCGCTGCTTTCACCTTATACATATTGTTGTCGGCTTCCTTAAAAAGATCATCGATGCTTTTATCTTTGCCGGTGCTGCTGGCGAATCCCAATGATATGTGCAGAGGCAGTTCCGCAGTATTCTGGTTGCTTTTATTCACCAAGATCTTTATCCTCCGGGCTACATTTTGAACATCTTCCAAAGAGCTATGGGAGAGCAGAATGGCAAATTCATCTCCGCCTACCCTGGATACCACATCTCCTTCACGAACTCCGGCGCTTAATACTCTGCCTGCCTTGATCAAAAGCTGATCACCTGCATCATGTCCCAGAGAATCATTGACTATTTTCAAGCCATCCAAATCGCACATTATCATACTGACGGGATAATGTCTTCCCGCCTCCAAACGCTTCATCTCCTCGGAAAAATAGGTACGGTTATAAAGACCGGTGACATTATCGTGCAGGCTGAGAAATCGCAGGCGTTCTTCAACCTTCTTGCGTTCATCAATTTCTTCTTTTAAAGATTGGGAGAGCCTCACCAGTGCTTCGGTTCTTTCCTCCACTCTATGCTCCAGCATTTGCCGGGCCTTTTTCAGTTCAGCTTCTCCACGCAATCGTTCTGTAATATCGCGTGCCACAATAACAAGATATTTGTCATTCTCAAATGTTACCAGGCTGGATTTAACCTCCACTGGAATGGCATTGCCGTCGCATTCCCGAAACGCAGCCACACTGGTTTGCCTGTAGGATTCAGGTTCTTCAGTAATATAATTTTTTATCCCGGACCAGAATGATTCAGGTTTGGTTATAAAGACATCGAATGAACTGTCCAGCATCTGTTCTCTGGTATAACCAAGCTGTCTGCAAGCCGACTCATTTATATCAATAATTTTTCCGGATGAGCTCTGCAGCAAAAATATTAAATCATGGCTTTGATCCAATAAAGCGCGAAATCTTTTCAAATCATCGGTTCGCTGCTGCAGTTCAGGATAATAACTTTTACGGATGGATTTTTCGCCCAATCCTATAAGCTGTTCGCGCAGGGTTTCCTTTTTTCTATAATGCGGCATAGAATATCCCCTCTATTTCTGCCGCAGTTGGCGCTATAGGATTGGTTGCCATACACGCATCATCCAAAGCCCTTTGAGTAAGTTCGGGTATATGCCGGGGTTCTATCCCGATATCCCTCAGGGTTCTGGTGATGCCGGCCTTCTGGCGCAATTCCGCTATTGCCGTTAACAAATCGTCTTTAATATCCTCCGGTCTCCGTCTGGTAATTGGAATCCCCAATGCCTCGGCTATCAGGGTATAGCGTTCCCGTGCCGCATAATAGTTGAAATTGATTACCGGCTCCAGCAATATAGCATTACACTCTCCATGCGCCAGATCCAAAAGCCCGCCCAGGCTGTGGGCCATCGCATGGACCGCCCCCAAAATGGCATTGGAAAAGGCCAGCCCTGCTTCCAGAGTGGCCAGCATTACCTTACTCCGGATGATGAGATCATCGGGAGCTTCCAGAGAAGCCAATAAATATTGGTCAATTAAGCGAATAGCTTCCAAAGCATGAAGATCAGTTATGGGAGAACTCGCATTGGAAACAAAAGCTTCAATAGCATGAGTTAAAGCATCCAAACCGGTGCAGGCAGTTAAATACGGTGACATGGTGGTAAGAGTCTGAGGGTCATTTAAAGCTACATCAGGCACCACCGCTTTACTGACTATCGCCATTTTCACATTCTTATCTGCATCCATAATTATCGCAAACTGTGAAACATCCGCTGAACTGCCTCCGGTAGTAGGAATACATACCAAGGGCGGAATTGGTACATTTACTTGATCAACACCCTCAAATTCACTGATTGGCGCATTATTATTGCCCACGATACCTATCCCTTTGGCACAATCTATGGCACTTCCGCCTCCCACCGCCACAATAACATTGCAGTTATTTCGGTGGTAGATTTCGGCACCGTTCATTATTTCATAGGTTTTAGGATTAGGAGTTACCCCGTCAAATAGTACATAAGGCAGACCTTCTTCCTCAATGGACTGTATTACTTGCTGGGTCCAACCTGCCGCTATTATTCCCGGATCAGTAACAATCAGAACTTTCCTCGCACCAAGATTATGAGCATAGCGGCCGGCTAAATACCGGGCCCCTACCCCGAAAACTATTTCCGGAGCTACGAATTTGCGAAGATTCAGTTCACTCGGTAATAATAATGGTTCCAACAACCATCAACCTCCCCCTAAGATTGTTGTCGATTGTTTTCGACATGCATATACCAAATTCCTGCACAATACAGCAGTTCTTAACACTGCTCCACCGAGTTTTCTCCCCATCTTTAATCCAAGATAAAAAAAGCACCGGTTATGAGCCGATGATTTTCTTACTATAAGTTATAGGAATGTATATATAAGAATTGCAATTTATAAATACCTGTTGTTTTATCGAAGATTTAATTTTCCTTGACATCACAATCTTCTTTTTCAGAAAGCTGGGTGGCTGCTGGTAAACGTCCTGCACGTTGTATCGAGTCCCTCAAGAGGAACTCAATATGCGAATTAACACTGCGCAATTCATCAGCAGCCCATTTTTCCAATACCTCATAAAGCTTGGGGTTTATTCTGAGCGGAAAGCTCTTTTTAACAGCCATCTTGAGCCTCACACCTAATATAGACTGCCCGTATTGATTACCGGTTGAGCGGCCCGGTCGGATACAATAGCTACCAAAAGATTGTTGATCATCGCCATTTTACGTTCTTCATCAAGTTCCACAGTACCATCCTTCTCCAATTGGGTCAGGGCCATTTGCGCCATCCCTACTGCGCCTTCCACAATCTTCTGGCGGGCCGCCAGGATGGCAGAAGCCTGCTGCCGCTGCAGCATGGCACTCGCGATTTCCGTAGCATAAGCCAGGTGAGTGAGTCTGGCTTCCAGTACCTCCACACCGGCCAGGGCCAGCCTTTCCTGAAGTTCCAAAGCCAGTTCACGGGCCACTTCGTCGGCATTGCCGCGCAATGAATAGCCTTCGCCTTCAAAAGTATCGTAAGGGTATTTGGTGGCTACATGCCGCAGTGCAGTTTCACTTTGGATTTCCACGAATTTTTCATAGTCATCCACATCAAACAAAGCCCGCGCGGTGTCTACAACTCTAAATACTATTACTGCGGCAATTTCGATAGGGTTTCCTTCGACATCATTGACCTTCAACATTTTACTGTTGAAGTTGCGCACCCGTAAAGATATCTTTTTGTGTCCAGTCAAGGGAATTACCAGCCAAAGACCATTCTCGCGCATACTTCCGATATATCGCCCGAAGAATGTTAAGGCCCGGGCTTCATTGGGTTGAACAATCACCAGACCGGTAAACAGCAGCAGCAATGCGACCACGGCTAAAGCCGTTGCGGAAATAAACTTCAGAAGTAAAAACTGATAAACTGCGCCGCCAAAAAGCAGCAGGATAAGTATAATTCCCAAAAAACCGTTTAATTCAAGCGCTTTCCGTTCAGTCATACAAAATCCCCCAGTCAAAATTTAATATTATTTAGATATTATTATGATATCACTTTTTCCCAATAATAGAAAGCGAAATATATTTCTTTGTAAAAGGCCCGTAATAGGCGGATAAACTTTGACAAGTCAATTAGTTTGAATTATAATTTCATTGCCTTGTTCTTTAAGTGATCTCCTTTTTGGGGAACTAAGTCCAAGAGTATTTCCAGAAGGGAGGATGATTACGTGTTTGAAGACAAGTATTTAGTATGTAAGGATTGTGGTAATGAATTTCTGTTCTCCGCATCGGAGCAGGAATTTTATGCCGAAAAAGGTTTTGAAAATGAGCCCGGTCGTTGCCCAGATTGCAGAAGAGCGCGCAAACAACAACGTAATGGTTTTGGTGGAAACTCTCGTTTTAGAGAAGATCGTCCTATGTTTAAGACAATATGTGCTGCGTGTGGTCAAGAAACAACCGTACCATTTGAACCTACAGGTGACAGACCGGTTTACTGTAGAGATTGCTTCCAAGCAAAAAGAAGCCGCAACTACTAAAAACAACACCAAAGAGGCTGCCTTTTGGCAGCCTCTTTGCTTATTCTGCATATTTTCGCCGCAGCCATTCGATAGTAATATCTTCTCGTTCCCGGGTTCGATTGCTAAAACGATGGTCGGCTCCTTCAATCAAAACTAAATCGGCATTTGTGCAATGAGCATGAATTAATTCAGCATTAAGTGGTTCTACCGTTTCATCAGCTATACCCTGAATAATCAGCACCGGTCTTTCACCCAGCAATCTTAGATATTCATTCATGTCGTGGCCGTTAAAATCCTTGATTAGTTCCGGACCAATCCAAAACATTCCGCCTTCATCACTGAAACATATCTCCTGACCAGCTTCCAGCTCTTGATAGGCTTCTCCCAACATAGTCGCAAATGTATCCTTCAGCTTGACCGGAGTGGACCATAAAATACAACCCGCCACCCTCGCATCACCGCCTGCCGCAGTAATAACGGTACTGCCGCCAAAGCTTCTTCCCAAGAGGATTACCGGCAGGTGATGAATCGTATCAACGTAGTCGATAACCCGGACCAAATCCTCAGCCTGCCCTGCCAGGGTGACTTGAGCAAATTCCCCATCACTTTCGCCGCTGCCCAGAAAGTCAAAAGCATATACCCCCAGGCCCAATTGATTTAGGCGCTCGGCAAAGCCAAATATTTTGCCGCCATTTTCTTTGGTACCGCGAAACCCATGGCAAACAATTATGATATACCGGTAATCCGCCGCCGGCAAAAACGCGTAAGCAGCAATGCCGTGTTTATCAGGCTTAATAATGCGTATGTTTTTGGATTCCATGTTCCAATTATCCCCTTACATAGTAAAGACAGAATGCCAGTCTTGTCCTATCAAGTTTGGAGTCAGAATGAAGTTGACGCCTACTATTAATACCGGAAGAGTGAATGAATTAACCTCAGGGTTTGGTGTACCCTGAGGTTAGGAACTTCCTGGTAAGCAGTGACGCCAGGGTTCTTCCCCTCACGCCTAACCCCTCATGCCTAACTTTCATATTACATCGGCTTTTTCTCTTTACGGTTGTCATCCGATTCATGACGTACTCGATTGCTGCATAAATCACAGATAAAGGTCGGGGCTTTTTCCTGTTTGCTTAATTTTGGATATTCCTTATGATCTTCGGCCACATCATAAGTTTTACCACATAGCAGACATCTTGCAGAAAGACTACTCATATTAAAACCCTCCTTGATTTTTCTCTTACTTCTATAGTAACAAAACTCGCATCAAATCAGAAGACAATACATTCTTTAACAATATTTCAGAGTAGCTTTTCTTATCACTAAAACAGTTCCGGGACCAGTCAGTGAGGTTTAAATATCGAGTCGACCCCCGGTTTACCGGAATGGTTTTTCCCTGCAATTTATAGCTTACTATTGCCTTGCGCACAAGTTCATCCATACCCTGGTTGACTATCTCACTCCGTATTTTATTAATGCTCTCTGGAGTATTGGTGCAAATATAACTTTGACAAAGAAAAGGCCGGGCTTTGTATATTCTGCAAGTTCCGTCCGGATGTAAAAAAATGCAATTCTGCCCCTTCTTTCTCTTCAAGGTTATGTCTACGATATTGCTTTGAACTTCTACCCAGAGATATTTGAATGCGGACATAAAACCAATTTGCAGGGTCCGGCAGATATTTTCAATATCCACGGATGTAACCGGCAAAGGTTCATGGCAGCAGAGGTCGCAGCCATAGCAGCTGCTGGTATTGGCCGGCCAGCGTCTTGGCAAGGCACCATTTTCGATAAAATTATTCATAACATTCAGAAAGTCCTGAATGCTTGCATTACCGCTTTTTATTTGAAGTTCAAAATCAGGAAATCCTTTTTGCGTGGTTTTTTTAAACTGTACCTTGGTCAATATAGGTCCTCCTAAGAATTTGACCCATTCTGCAAATTTGCGAACGGGTCAAATAATAATCTTTATATATAATTATCCACCAAGAGGGAGCCGATATCTACCGGGAATGTTAGTATCTAAATCTTGAAGTAGGCCATAGCATTTTCCAGTTCGTTTACGACACTGTTCAACTTCTCGACCGAAGCGTTTACTTCTTCAACCACGGCCATTTGCTCCTCAGCTACATGGCTGATATCGCGGCTGTGCGAAACATTGCTCTCCGCCGAAAAACTGGTCTTTTCAATGGATTCCAGGGCCATTTCGGCACTGGCCGCCATTTGCTGGCTGGCTGCCGACATTTCTTGAATTTGTTCACTGACCAGACCAATAGCCTGGATAATATGTTCGAAAGCTTCTCCTGCACTGGCTACTACTTCAGTTCCATGTGCAACTTCGGAAGTTCCTTCTTCCATAGCTTTAACCGCGTGGTCGGCTTCATTCTGAACTTCCTTGATCAGACCGGCGATCCGTTTGGCTGCTTCACCTGATTCCTCAGCCAGTTTTCTTACCTCTTCGGCAACCACTGCAAAACCTTTACCCTGTTCCCCGGCCCGGGCTGCTTCAATAGCCGCGTTCAATGCCAACAAGTTGGTTTGATTGGCTATATTGGTAATCAAATCTACTATCTGGTTAATTTCCTGGGATTTTTCACCTAAGCCCTGAATTATGTGGGCCGTGGAATTAACTGTATTACTGATAATACCAATCTGTTTTATGGCTTTCTCAACTTGCTTTTCTCCCTCTTGAGCTTTGGCATTGGCTGCCAGGGTGGAAGTGGAAACGGCCTGGGAATTTTCCGCCACTTGCTGGATTACCACGGTCATCTCACCTATTACCGCCTTGGATTGATTGGTCAACCCGGCCTGGTTTGATGCATTATCATTCATATCGGTGGCTTTGATAGTCATGTCTTGCATTAAACTCGCACTCATCTCGGAATTTTGCAGCAATACGTTGCTGGCTTCTCCAACATTATTGGTCAGTGAATGAGTTTTAGTAATCAATTCGGATATCTTATCTATCATAAGATTAAATCCATGAGCAAGCTGGGCTGGCTGATCCTTGGCAAAAACCGGAACCTTTTGGGTTAAATCGCCTTCGGCAGTTTTTTCAACTGCTTCACCTATTCTGCGCAATGGTGCATAAACACTATAGGCAATCAGGAAAGCTGCCAAACAGCCAAATAAAATACCGATAATGGAATATATAATCATAGCCAACTGGAAATGATTTACGGCATCATCATAGGGCGTTGCAGGCACCCCGACAAACCAGATACCGACAATTTCACCGCTCTTATCTTTGATGGGTTTATATGCAGATTCGTTCCAGACCCCCACGACTTCGGCCCGGCCTATGAAAAGCTCTCCTTTCTTAAGCACGGCCTCAGCAACCGCAGCAGAAACCTGAGTTCCCACCATTCTTTCGTTATCTCTCATAACATTGGTGGCCACCCGTGTATCGCCGTTAAAAATCGTAACATTGTCTCCGGTTAAGCTGCCTATCTGGTCAATAACCTCATACTGTCCTTCAACCATGGTGTTGCCTTTATAGAGACGGTTATCGACTATCTTCCACTCACCTGGATAATGTTTGTTGATAATCTCTTCGCCTAAAGCCAGATCCGATTTTAGCTTCTCGTGGGCAGTAAAAGTAATCTTTTCGGACATCACCGATGTTGCATAAATCCCCATAGTACCGGTCACCAAAGCCAGAACCACGGTAAACGCAATAATCAGACGCTGGCGAACATCGATTTTGCGCAGCGCCTTTTCTACCCACCTCATAAAATGCATCCCATATTCCCCCTCCAAAATATTCCATTGTGGCCATATACTATCGTAGCCCGGACATTATTGTTTATTACCTGACTATATTCCACAAATGAATTATTTTTCCTTGTTTTTTTCCGATAAAATTTTTATGTATAATACCTTCTGATAGTTATAGGAACCAATAACCTTTCCCTGCGCATCATAAAGGTAACACAAAGAAGCTCCGCCCACGTAAACCTGCCCATTTTTCTCAACACCCAGGCTTTTTATATAGGCTACAACTTTATCCTGGCTGGAAAATACAATTTCAGCTCTGAATAGTTTTTCTTCATCCGCAGTTGTTGAAGGTTTTATTAGTTTTTTAGCGTCAAAATTACATCCGCCGCCCAGCAACATGAAACAAACCAGGATCAAGGCCAATAAAGCTTTGGCTTTCTTCACCGATCTCTCCTCCTTCGCCCGGGTGTGGAGCGCGGTGTTAATGCGGCAATAGCATTGCTGCGCCGTTTATTGCTCCATTCCCTCAGCTTGTTGTCCACCAAGTAATGCACACTTCCCGCCGGAAAATGCCCGCTTTCATCCTTATGCCCGGCCGGTTTTCCCGTAAGTATTTCCAAGCCTTCATCTATTTTTTCTATAGCCCAGATGTTAAATTGCTTATTTCGTACCGCTTCTACAATTTCTTCATTGAGCATCAATGAAAGAACGTTTTGTTTGGGAATAATAACTCCCTGCTTTCCATCCAGGCCTTTATTTTTGCATACTTCATAAAAACCTTCGATTTTGTGGTTAACACCGCCAATCGCCTGGATTTCACCATTCTGGTTTACCGAACCGGTTACCGCAATGCCTTGTTTTATGGAAACCTGAGCCAGGCTGGATAACAGAGCATATAATTCGGCACTGGAAGCACTGTCTCCTTCTATACCTTGATAACTTTGTTCAAAGGTCAGGCTGGCAGTCAGTGAAAGGGCTTTATCCTGAGCATACTGAAACCCCATGTAGCCGTTTAAAGTAAGGACTCCTTTACTGTGAATGTTTCCGCTCATGCGAATTTCCCGTTCAATGTTAACCAGACCTTTTTCCCCCATAAATGTTTTGGCGGTTATTCTTACCGGTTTGCCAAAATAAAGCTCTCCCATTTCATAGACCGCAAGCCCGTTCAACTCTCCGATCCTCTCCCCATGGGTGTTTATCATAATTGTTTCCTGGTCTATATATTCCCGGATTTTTTCTTCAAGCATGGAAGAACGATAGCGTTTTTCCCGCAAGGCATTTTTAACATGGCTAACTTCAACTATATCGGCGTGGTCATATTTTGCCCAGCAGTCAGCTTCATAAATTACTTCCACCAGTTTGGCAAACATGGTCGTAACTTTATTCTGGTCCTCGGCCATGCGGCTGCCATAGTCGATTAAACCTGCTACCGCATCAGGGCTAAAATGCCGTAAATTGTCGCGTTCACAAACCGATGCAATGAACTGCGCGTATTGCTGCAAATACTTTTTGTTCTTCTTGATCTCCACATCAAAATCGGCGCGTATTTTAAATAGTTTTTGGAATTCTTCATCCCATTCATAGAGCAGATAATAATACCTGGATTCTCCTGTAAGGATAACCTTCAAGTTCGCTGGAATAGCCTGGGGCTGCAGGGTTTCGGTGTTGGTGATGCCCAACATGCGGCTTATATTCTCAACCACGATTTCCTGGTTCCTAAGTACACGTTTAAGCGCATCCCATACATAATAATTTTTGATAATATCATAAATATTAAGCACCAGATAGCCGCCGTTGGCTTTGTGTATGGTGCCCGCTTTAATCTTCGAAAAATCAGTGGCCAGTACGCCAAATTCCCCTTCATACTCGATCTGCCCAAAGAGATTGGAATAGGTGGGATTATTCTCAAAAATGACTGGAGCACAGGCCAGTTTGGAGTTATCTACCACCAGATTTACCTGGTAGCGGCGCAAAAGCGCACGCCGGTCTAGCCGCCGGAACAGGTTGACCGGGGAGTTGTCGTCGGGTGCTACAAAAAGCTCGTAATTTTCCAGCAAATCTTGCTGTACATCTTCCAGGTGTTCTATTATCTCCTTGCATAAGCGGTATTTGGTAAACAAAGTGGTGAAATGAGGTGAAGCGGCAGCCCGAGCGGTCTCATTTTCCAGGTCTTTGACTTTCAGCTTAACGCTTTTTTCCATTTCTTTGTACTGGTGAAAAGCCTCATTTAGTTTCTCCTGGATAATTGCACTGCGACGCATCAATTCCACCCGTTCGGTCTCGGTCATTGCCATGAATTCCTCCTGGCTCAAGGCTTCGCCATCTTTGAGGGGAATGCTGTTTATACTGTTCTGGTTGCGGGAAATGGTAAAGCCATGGGTACGGGCCTCTTCATCAAGCTGCAAATACATATTGTTGGTCTCTTCCAAGAAGACTCCCAATAGAACATTCTTTTTGCTGTCAAATTCTTCGCTTTCAAAAGCTTTAATAATCTGCTTTATAATTTTATCCACATGGGATGCCAGGTCTTTTTTAAACTCGGCACCAATCCCCGGCGCTAAAGCAAGTGCCCGCGGCGAGTCGGGCTGTTTGAAATTGTAGCAATAAGCCCAGTCCGGCGGAACCGGTTTTTCCCGGGCCTTTTTTTCCAATACTTCGCGGGCTAATGCATTTTTCCCAGTGCCAAAGGCTCCCGCTAAATAAATATTATAACCCGGTTTTTCAATATCCAGGCCAAAGTCCAGGGAACGAAAAGCTCTATCCTGTCCAATTATCCCGTTTAAAGGTTTCAGCTCGGCAGTACTTTGAAATTTAAACATCGCCGGGTTGCAGTTCTTGCGCAAATCCTTTAACTTGACTTTATACTTGTTATTATTCAAATAATATACCTCCGTTGCTTTGAGTCTCTAATATATTTAACAAATATTCTTTATATAACTTATTGCAGGTATTTTAAAAAAACCTGATTCTTCTTAGCTGCTTCAATCGGTGCAAAGTATGTTTACCTGAAAAATTGAGGGACATTTCCAACTGCATAATCAATTAAAAACCAATCTGCTATAAATAGATGCAGGGAGGTGTGTCCCCCTACCTTAAAAATGCAAAGTCATACCTGCATCAGCTTTAACCAGACGGGAACCCAGATCATTATAAAGCCGGGCGGCGGCATAAAAACCGGTGCAATGGCCAACTGCAATTTTCTTGATATCCATTGCCCGGAAGGCCTCAATAGTCCGGGACAATCTTTTTTCAGAAGCGTTGATTAAATGGGTGCCGCCGACATATGCCAGTACCTTGGAACGTTCTGTCATTTTACAGGCATATTCAATGGTATTGACAACACCGGCATGGGCACAACCGCTCACGATAATCAATCCGTCCGGATGGTCGATTATCAATGCCATATCGTCAAGCAGTTGATCTACAATTATTCCGCCGGCGACTTGCATCTTAAAACTGCCTCCGGTATCCTCAAAATCGTTATTCCTTGGTATTTCGCCACTTATAAATATTCGAGGAAAGATTTCCCTGAATTCATCAATAAATATAAACTCCGCTCCGTTGTCCAGAAGCTGCTTTTGGGTAAACGGAACTCCTATTTCTTTACGGCTTTCCGGCTTGTTGCCAACGAACTTCTTGTTAAAAATATCAGGGTGGGTATAAATCCGTTTCGGGCCAAAGTCCCTGCACAAAGCCAATAAAGCACCAGTATGGTCAAAATGACCATGGCTGATAACCAGATCCTCAATTTCGTGCAAGTTTATTCCCAGTTGTGCAGCGTTATGAAATAGAGCATCGGCACTTCCCGTATCAAAAAGGATTTTGTGACCGTCAATATTTAACAAAGCGGAAAAGCCGTATTCACCAGTCAGTCCCGGTACCGGTGTAGTGTTCTCTACCAGAATGCTAATATCTACTTGCATATTAATCCTCCCAAACCGCAATTTAGTCCCTTTTCTAGTTTACTTCAGATAAGAAAAAAATTATACAATACAGCCATAGATCCTATACCGGTCAAAAGCGAAAGAAACAGGCTGCGGCTCTTAATGGCTACCAGAAGCGTAGGTATGAAAGCCCATATGTATATATTGCTGCTATTGATATATATGCGGCCTTCTGGAGCTAAAACACTCATAGCTGTTAAAGCACCTAATACTGCCGGAGCTATAAACGACAACCACCTTTGCAGCCAGGGCGGAAATTTGAAGCGCGACAGGAAGGCTACCGGAAGTATGCGGGGCAGAAGACTGACTACCGATACGCCGATGATCATCAGCCATATATCAGCTTCGTTCATTAAGCAACACCCCTATACTGGCTCCAATTAAGGTAGCTATGATAATATTGGAAAGATTGGCCATAGTGGCTGGAACCAGATAGGCCATAATCATACATGTGGCAGCCGAAAAAGCGGCGACCCATGCATCGCTTTTTTTCTGTACCATAAAAACAAGCAGGCAGGTATACATAGCCGGTAAAGCAAATCCCAGACCCAACCTGTCGGTATTACTGATCAAGGTTCCCAGCCAGGCTCCTAAAAAGGTACTGCCGATCCACGCTAGATGGGCGGTGATATTCAGCCCGGCCATATAAAAGGCGGTTGCCTCTTTGTCACGATACCGGCTCATCGCTACGGCATAAGTTTCATCAGTTAATCCGTACGATAATAAAGCTGCAATCCAGGTTGGAATTTTTTTTAGATAGGGGATCATGGAAGTTGAAAACAGGGTATACCTTTGATTGATCAAGATATTGGCGGCAATCGCAGTCAATGCGGCTCCCCCCGCCTGCATAACTCCAATTGCCACATACTGACCGGCCCCGGTAAAACACAATACCGACATCATGGTAGCCTGTAAAAGGTTCATACCGGCAGTATTGGCCATTACTCCAAAAGCAAACCCCAATGGTAAATATCCCAAAACTATGGGAATGCAGTCCCTTACTCCTTCTATAACTTCGGTATTACGCATCTGCTTCTCCTTGCGACTTGCACCAGGTGGTTTTCCGACATGATTAAGAAAATTCTAACATTTACCTGTTGCACTAGCCACAACAATTTGCAGATTTTTATTCATGCCTGCCTCACTCTGTTCCCAGACCTCTCCGCAAAAAACCGGGCAGCCATGATTCATCAACCTCAGTTCCATCCGTTTGGGGTGAATGCAGAGGACAGATTTCATCGGGCTGGGTTCCCTCAATAAAGGCCATGCCGATTTGCCGCGGGCATGACTCGCTGGCAACCTGCCCACTGTCCAGGCATATATTTAATTCCGTAACATTATCCGGTTTGACAAAATCGTCCTCCGCCAGCTTTACAGAGGCATCATGCATAAAATTGGCCCAGATCGGACCGGCTGCTACGCTTCCAGTCAAGTTAACATTCTGATTCTTATCGTACCCCACCCATACTGCACAGCATAATTTGGGTGTATACCCAACAAACCAGGCATCGTTAAATTGGTCGGTTGTACCAGTCTTGCCTGCCGCCGGGCGCCCTACTATGCTTTTAAGATGCGACCCGGTGCCTCCAGGCTCCAAAACACCTTTCAGCATATCGGTGATAATATAGGCATTGTCGGCGCCAATTACTCTTCTTTGGGTTACTTTGTTTTCTTCCAAAACCACACCGTTTTTGTCCACGACTTTCAATATGTAAATCGGAGTGCTGTATATGCCCTGGTTGGCAAAAACCGAATAACCGGCCGCCATATCGACCGGTCTGACCACACTGGACCCCAGCGGCAGCGATAAAACCGGCTGAATATTCTGGAACCCGAACTTTTCGGCATGGCGGGCACTATCGGCCGGGCTCAGGTACTTGTTTACCTGAACTGCCACTACATTATCAGATTTCATTACTGCTTCTTTTAAAGTAAACTCGCGCCAGTGATAAGGTTCATCACCATAATCGGTCGGGCGGTAGGTATCGCCGGTCGGCAGTTCATACTCGACTTCCTCACACATAACCCGATAGGCGGAAGTTAATCCATAATCAACTGCCAGCGAATACATGAACGGTTTAAAAGTCGAGCCGGGCTGGCGTTCGGAATAAACCCGGTTAAATGTTGATTCGCCATAATTTCTGCCGCCGATTAGCGCCCGAATCTCACCATTGCTGACATCCATCGCCACCAGGGCGGCTTGCAGTTTGGGGTCTCTATCCTGCATACCTGCCTGGAAAGCCTGATTGGCAGCCTTTTGCATAAACAAATCGAGAGTCGTATAAACCTGGAGTCCACCCTGGTACACCATGCGTTCACCATATTTCTCACTAAGGTACTCCTTGACCATAGCAATAAAGTAGGGTGCTTCTCCTGCCACATACGCACCTTTGCGATAGTTTAAAGGTTGTGCCAGAGCCTCCTGCCTCTCTTCTTCAGTGATTTTTTGCTCGTTCAGCATCCGCTGTAAAACCACCTCTTGTCTTTTTTTAGCTGTATCCGGATTTATATAGGGGTTGTATTGGCTGGGCCAACGGGGCAGACCTGCCAATAAAGCGGATTCTGCCAGATTTAAATCTTTTGCGCTTTTAGCGAAAAAAGTACGCGCCGCAACTTCAATTCCATAAGCACCCTGGCCAAAATAAATGGTATTGCAATACATGGAAAGAATTTCGTCCTTGCTGTATTTTCTTTCCAGTTCCAGGGCATAGATCAACTCTTTGGCTTTGCGCAGGAAGGTTCTCTCGTTGCTCAAAAATAAATTTTTGGCAGTCTGCTGGGTTATCGTACTGCCCCCTTCAACGACCTTCCGGGCTTTAATATTTATATAAAATGCACGCAAAATGCCGCCAATATCAATACCATGATGCTTATAAAAGTTTTTATCTTCAACCGCAATAACCGCCTGAATAAAACTCTCCGGCATTTCTTCCAGCCGAATACTGATACGGTTTTGTTCCCCCAGCCCTTTTACGGACTGGCCGTTTATATCATAAACGACTGAAGCTTCTGGAACTTCAATCTGCGGCAGGCTGAAACTGAAAGCAACATTGCCAAGCAGCAGCATAAATATAAGAATGCAGAAAAAAGGCCTCTTTAGCATAGCCATCCTCCTTTTTCCTAAATTACCCACTTTTAACGAGCTTTATCCCTTTGGCAGACACAAAAAAGCCGCAATCACTTGCGGCTCAGTTTTACGATGTTTTTAGGAATTCTTACATTTTATTCAATTCTATACGTCTTTTAAAAGGTTAAGGTAACGTTCTTCCCCTCACACCTTACCCCTTACGCCTCACCTAAGAGTATTTGACACAAATATTGCTGATGAGTTCACCAACATCCTGAACGTAATCCTGAGCCATTTCTATATGTTCATAAACTTCACGCCACTTAATTATGGCAATAGGATCGCTTTCATTCTGGAACAACTGGGCTACCCCTTCGCGATACAACATATCCTGTTTTCTTTCCAGCTGTCTCATTTGTTCACAATAATTAAGAATTTCTTTATTATTGTTTTCCAGATTGGCTATGAGATTAAATGCCTTTTCCTGCAACAGCAAAGCCTCATTCAGGACTTTTACCATTTCCTTTACGCGCTGATCCGGCTGGCCGGCTTTGTAAAGAATCATCCGGTCTATAATACCAGTGATATAATCCAGGGTAGTTGACAGCTTTTGTACTAGCCGAAAGGCATCCTCGCGGTCAAAAGGCAGTATAAAGCTGGTGTTTAACCTGCGCATCAACTCCTGAATAAGCAGATCCCCTTCGTGCTCCATAGCTGTTAACTTAGCCATTTTTATATCAAGCTCGGTATAGTCATTAACTACATCTAACAGGATGTCGCCTCCCCTAACTACCATCCGGGCGCTTTCACTAAATAAATTAAATAATTGCTCATCTTTGGTGCCAAACAACCGCAACTCCGTCACCCCTTGTTTATAAAATACATTTTTTGTAATTAGAATTCAGATCAAAGCTACCTATTTAAGCATCGGAAGAAACTGTGAAGCAGTTTCTTCACAATTTAATCATTCCCGAAGAGAATCAATATAAGTGGTCCCCGTAGGGGGCAACACACCGCTGCAACGAGGCGGGAGACCGTAATCCGCCGCCGGTTTGATTAACAGGAACCCAATTGCTTAAATACCGGAAAGCATATTTTCGCCTCGTTATAATGCTCTGAGATAATCAGGACGCAGGTAGTCCCGGTCATTTTTGCTGATAATATTATTTATCAAATTAAGAATTTTCGTTTTGTCTTCCGGAAGCCGGCCTTTGATGGCCAGGTAATTCGAAGCGTGGTTGCTTCTAAATTCGGTTCCCTGAAGTTCCAAATGCTCGATCATAATACGCAGTTCGTCCAGGATTTCAAAAGGTTCAGGCAGTTCAAACTCTCCCTTTTGGCACTTTTTATACAATTCAGTCCGGGGTTCCAGCATTAAGGTCAAGGCCCCGATATAATCCGGGTTTATATCATTCAGAATTCTTGCCGTTTCCCGGGCGTGGGTCACTGCTTGAGGAGTCCGCCCCGCCAATCCTAATAATACCGTAACTGAGAGCAGAATCCCAGCCTGGCGAATTTTCCTGCCGGCTTCGACCATTTCTTCATAGGTCACGCCTTTTTTTATAGCTTTAAGCAGTTCCGCATCTCCGGTCTCAACACCCAAATAGGCAATAGTCAGGCCGGCTGCCTTAAGCTCCTGCAATTCGGCTGGATCTTTTTTCAGAATACTGTCCGGGCTGGCATATATGCCAACATGCTTTAAGCTATGAAAGCTCCTGTATAATTCCTTTAATATTGTTAACAAATCAGCAGTTTCCATGGCCAGGGCATCCCCATCCGCCAGGAAAACTTTAAGCAAATTGCCATAATAAAGTTTGGCCATGCGAATATCGGCCATGATTTCTTCCAGGCTTCTGACCCGATATTTTTTATCCTTATACATTGAACAGAAGGTACATCTATTATGGGAACAGCCTACTGTACACTGTAATATATAACTTCTAGCTTCACTGGGCGGTCGGAAAACATTTCCTTCATACCTCATCCAACTAACCCCCTTTACCTTTTTACAATAAGGTAGTCGCCATATCTTAATATTATACAAAATAATTTAATTTGTGAAACAAAATACATTTAAACGATTATAATCTAGCCATAATTTTTGTTCAACTGGATAAATTATTTTTAGAGTGCGAGCAGCAATGAGGAGGTTTTTTATTGGCTAGAAAAAAAAGTATCATGTCCGAGAATCTCAAATATGAAATCGCACGCGAGCTTGGTGTGGATCAAATTGTAAACACCGAGGGATGGGGTGCGGTCAGTTCCCGAGATTGCGGAAACATTGTAAAAATGGCAATACAAATGGCCGAAAGAAGTCTTTCCCCACAGCAAAAGGTATAACCTACTCGCACTTTATGGGGGTTCGCCCCCATAAAAATTATTTAGCAGGCTTGTATGATTATTACATATTACCTTTGCGGTTTTGCATATTTCTTCTCCATCTAACAAGTGGTTCAGCAAAGTATGCTATTAAGATTAAAAACAGCAAGAATATAAAGGTTATATTTAATAATCCTATGCCGATTAATATGCCAATAATCGCAGTAATCCATAAACTGGCAGCAACCGACAATCCTCGGATTTTGCGATCCTCAGACATCCATATAAGCCCAACCCCGATAAATCCCAAAGCGGAAACGACCTGGGCAGACAGTCTTCCCGGATCACTGTACCAGGGATAGTCGAACATTTTAAAGAACTCAAACGAAGTAATGGTGATCAGGGTAGAGCCCATACATATAATTATAAAAGTTCGTGCTGTGGAAACATATTTGCCCATGTTTAGCCCAATTGCCGTTCCAATTACTCCAGACAATAATATCCGGAGTAAAAAAACTTCCATGATTATAAAACCTGGTAATTGGGAGCTTCTTTGGTTATGGATATATCATGGGGATGGCTCTCAAGTAGACCAGCATTGGTAATTCGTACGAATTTGGTTTTGGTTTTCATTTCTTCTATATTATTAACTCCGCAGTATCCCATACCGGCTTTCAATCCACCGATTAACTGGAAAATGGTTTCGGAGACATAACCTTTATACGGTACCCGGCCTTCGATTCCTTCAGGAACTAGTTTCTGAGCGTCCTCCTGGAAGTAACGGTCACAGCTTCCCAGGGCCATTGCTCCCAATGAGCCCATGCCGCGATATACCTTGTAGCTTCGCCCTTGCAGAATTAAGGTCTCACCGGGACTTTCGTCAGTACCGGCAAACAGGTTGCCGATCATAACCGTATCAGCACCTGCTGCAATGGCTTTAGCGATATCCCCCGAATATTTTATGCCCCCGTCTGCAATAATGGGAATACCATACTTGCTGGCAGCCTCAACACAATCAACTACCGCAGTTATTTGCGGTACCCCTATACCAGCAATAACCCTGGTGGTGCATATGGAGCCCGGACCAATCCCGACCTTAATCCCATCAGCCCCGGCCTTTATCAAGGCTTCGGTAGCTTCGCCGGTGGCCACGTTACCGGCGATTAGTTCTACGTCCGGGTAATTGGTCTTAATTCTGCTCACCATATTAATGACTTCCTGGGAATGCCCGTGCGCAGTATCCACTACTATCACATCGGCACTGGCCTTTATCAAGGCTTCCGCCCGTTCCAAAGTATCACGGGCAGTTCCCACCGCAGCTCCTACCAAAAGCCTCCCCCGGCAGTCCTTGGCGGAATTGGGATACTTGTAGGCCTTCTCAATATCTTTGATTGTAATTAGCCCCATCAGATTAAAATTATCATCAACCAGAGGCAGCTTTTCTATTTTGTGCTTGCGCAGAATGTCCATGGCTTCGTTCATACTGGTCCCTACTGGAGCTGTAACCAACTTTTCACTGGTCATTACATTCTTTATGATTTGGTTGAAATCTGTTTCAAAACGAATATCGCGGTTGGTAATAATCCCTACAAGTTTGCTGCCCTCAGTTATCGGCACCCCGGAAATACGATAATGCTCCATTATGTCCAGGGCATCTTTGATCCGGTTTTCCGGAGATAAAAAGAAGGGGTCGGTAATTACCCCATGTTCGGACCTTTTTACCCTATCTACCATCCTGGCCTGCTCCGCAATGGTCATGTTTTTGTGGATTATGCCTATACCACCCTCACGGGCGACGGCAATAGCCATCCGGGCTTCAGTAACCGTATCCATACCCGCGCTTAGGAGAGGGATCCCCAGCTTGATTTTGCGGGTTAAGCGTGTCGTAACATCTACATCTTTGGGCGCCATTTCGGAATGCCCCGGAATTAACAGTACATCATCAAAGGTGAGACCTTCTTTACCGAATTTATCGTTCATCTGCTTGGCCTCCTTAAGAAATTTAGAATATATTAGCTTATTATTCGCCATTTTTCAAGACAGGCCGTTTAGCTTAATCTGAAATTAATCCCCGCCAATTACCGAACCAATACCATAGTGAAAAAAATGTTCAGTCAACGATTTAATCCCCGCTTCGCTCAATCCAAACCGCTCCGCCATCTGCTGGCTGCTTAGGCCCTGTTCAATACAACTAATAAACTGATCAAAATCGATTCCCGCTTCAGCGGTCATTTCATTTAGAGAAACCGTGCGGCTCCACGGTGGATAAGACCCCTGGTTTTCCTCCTGCTGAATATTCACGGTACATCCCCCTTTTTCCTAATAGCTTTCCCCGGTTAACTCAAATTAGCAGGAAAAGTTCCATTCTCTTTCTTTTGACAGGATGTGAACGGAGTATTTTTAAGGAGGAGTCCAATTTAAACCAATTACTTTTTTGTGAAGGGATAAAAGTAAGCCTAAATTGAAAATTCCTCTGCTTTGTAATAAGCAGAGGAATAAAATAATCCCTAACACAGGTCCCCTAAAAGAGGAGCCTGTTATTAAGTTTTTGCAACCGGACAACTTCAGTACGCCCGACTACTTATCTCAAGAACCGTTATACCAGTCAAACAACTTTACGTACGCTCCCCTGGCAGGTTCTATAAGAACAATAATTAAGATAGAGTTATGAACATCCTTTTTCATAAGGATGATAAAACCCCTGCCAGGCAGAGGTTCATAATTCCTATATCCTATCGTTTAGAATTATATCAGATAAATAGAATTGTGTACAGCTTTTTCTAAATGTTTCCACCAATATAATATATTTACCGTCTTTACTCGTTATTTGCAACGATTTTATAATGTTGGGGCAACATCTCTTTATGTAAAAACACTTTTATCTACTTTCATTAAAAATTAAATTCTTTTACATTTAGTTTTATTGTAATATTTCCTTTCTCTCCATTGATTGTTGAATAATCCAGGGAAAAGTAAAGATTGTCATTGATGATATTTATATCATCTGGGCTAAACAGCTTCTCTGAACTTATTTCCCCTATATCCCTATTTAACAAAAACTCATCAGAAAACGAAGCACCATCATTGTCATCTGCAATTGATACAGCATTAGATAAAATTATTTCTTTATTCCCATTTTGATTTAAAAAAATAGTTTTCGAATAGGACTCAATATTTTCTTTTTGATTCCCCAAATACTGTATCTTCCCTCCATGAACTATTTGCTTATTAGGAGATATAATAACAAGCCCATCGCTTATTTTTATGTCTATGTTTTCTGCTTCAAATGAATAAACCTTAAACACTTGTTCATCGATTTTAGTTTTATACAATACAGTTGTAAAAATAAATATTATATTTGTAATAAATAAAAGAATAAGAACTCCAAGCACAATTGATTTCTTCATATTTAACCTCCATATACTTTACACTTAACTAATGTTCAGTATAACTTACTTCTGTAATTGTTACGCATCTTAAACAAACTGCGGGGAAAGCCTGAAATAAAGAAATACCATATACTTGGCCGTATAGAAAATGAAGCTACGGCGATTTTTATTTCCCAGTTTGGTAAAATTGAACAGGGGGGTTTGATTATGATCTTAAGCCAATGTACTGATCTCAGGGAGTTAATACCCTTTCTTAAGCTTGATTACGCCAACAACCTGTATTTCTTTACTTATTTAAGTGAAAATATTTCTCAGGATATTGTCTTTTTAACCTTAAAAAATCATGAAGAAATAGAATTAGTGCTATTAATAACTCCAATCCACTGTTGTATTTCCACTGTAAATATAAACCATATATTTGCCCTAGCCGGGCAATTGTCCCCGATTAACAGTACGCATGTGGTAGGCCGCCAGGATTTCATTGAACCACTGCTGAATATAAGCAATGGAGCGGAACGCGATAAACATTTATATTCCTTGAACGAATTTACCCATGGAAGTGTTGCCGAACAAAAAATAGTAAAAAGCCAAAAAGCCTCTCGCTTTGATTTGAACGAACTAATCGGATTTTATAATAACAATGATATGCTAATAGATGCTGAAAACCGGCTGCCTGGAATTTTAAACTGGGGCAGAATATATCTGATTCGAGAAGACGATAAAATTGTGTCCTGTGCTTTGACAACTACTGAGACAAGTGATGCGGCTATGATTGGCGCGGTTTTTACCATTCCTGAATACCGGAATAAAGGCTATGCCAAAGATTGTATTATGAGTCTCTGCAGATACTTATTAATTAATGGAAAAAAGCCCTACCTGTTTTATAATCCCGATAATGCCCTGCTGGGCAGCTTATACCAATCCCTGGGGTTCCAGCCCATAAGCACCTGGATACTTGCCAGCCGGATACAAAATAAAAAGTATGAAAAAGGCCGCCCTTTTTAGGGAACAGCCTTCTTCACATAAGGATTTAAACCTATCGATTTGTCCGCAAAATTGTTTTAAATTCGCCCATTAATCATCAAGAGTGTAGACCGCCAGCCAGAACTTGGCATGACCATATTCATCGCCGGCAATGCTGAGAATAAGAGTTTTAAGTTCTATGTTGTCAACCATGTTGGCCATCTGGGCATACATAGCTACCGCACCTATTTCGTCAGTAATAGGCCCCACTAGTGTGAAGAAAAATTAATTTATGAAAAGTGAAAAGAAATTGACCCTGAATAAGGGTGGGAAGGGGGGATACTAATTATTCATGTTAACAACCTTGTTTATACTAATAAAATCTTCATTGCTCGTTTTTGATTCGGTCATAAGCTGAACATCAATTTTATAGTTTATTTCAATTCTATCGCTGTAGACAATTACACTGTCTAAAACATCAGCCAGCATTTCGTTTTGAACATCCACCGGTTGATTTATAAATTGGTTATACCAATCAGGCATTGTTTTTGCCAACTTTTTAACGTTATTCTTTTGGGCCAGATTAGCATCTATTTCTTTAGATAATTCCGCAATATGAATCTTAATGTCTCTGATTTTTAATTCTTGTTCTGTGATTTTTGCCGCAATATTTTCTTTTGATAATATATAAGCCCCATTTCTGGCAAAATACTCATCCATTTCATTTAGCCATTTATTTCGTATTCCTTCCGTTTTACGGAGACTGCGTTCAGTGTTTCTTAGTTCGTTCTTTAGCCTTATTGTGTCTTGCTGAGTATCTGCCTCGGTCTCCTGAATAAACTCGAATGCGTTAAATCTTGTAAAAAAATCTTCCAAGGCGCTATAAAAGGGAAGGTTTATCTTCTTAATTGATATCTGAACCGGGCCAGAACAGGAGCGGCCTGTGCTATGACTATTGCATCGATAACCGGACTTATCATAAACTGATATTGTTCCGTCCTTCTTCTTGTGCTCCTGAAAATTGTTAATACCTGTCATTGATCTGCCGCAATATCCGCAGCGGATAAAACCGGATAATAAATGTGCCTGTTTCCTATTTGGATTTATGTAATTACCAGAACGATGCTCATTCATTATCTTCATCAAAGCAAGCCATCTTTCCAAAGGGAGTATCTGGAGCTTTTCATCAATAATGTAATTACCCTCAGTATCTTTATGCACATAATAAGCCGGGTCGTATAAATCCTCATAGCGATGTACCCGATTGGTAATTTTATGGTCATTGCGGTAAAGGGATATGCCTGCAAGAGCAGGATTTCTTAATAGCCGCCGAACATGTGTCTTAGTCCATTCACCCCCGCTGCGGTTAAATATTCCATGGGAATTTAGGTATTTGGCAATGTATGTTGATCCATGTCCCCTCTCCACCATCTCCGCCATGAGAATTGCATTTTGTTTCTCTTGATTATTTATACCCCAAACAGCATTGGCCCTCGGACGGTTTTTCACCATTATGATTGTCCAGTCAACTATTTCAAATCCATAACTTGGGTTTCCACCGGTTTTGCCTCCTGATTTGGCCTTAGCTATTTTACCGGCTCTGCTTTGGGTCGATATATTTAAACTTTCACCTTCAGCCTGCCAACCATCAATATATGTTGTTAGCTTTTCATCATGCGTCAACGGCGTAAGCCTTTTGTTCCGATCAATTTCCCATACAATTACACCGTATTTAGCCAACTCATTAATTAATAACGGATATTCTTCCGACCGACGCGACAACCTGCTGTTTTTAAATATTAACAGAATAGTATAAAGCCCTTTTTTCGCATCTGCTATAACGTCCATTATGGTAGATCTATCAAAAGCGGATTTACGATATGCTGAAACACCCGGTTCAAAATACTCTTTGACTAAATTGTGATTGTGCGTGGAACAGTATTCATATGCTGCATTCTGTTGCGCAGGAATCGGCATCTCATCATCATCTTTAACTTGCTGGGGCTTAGAAACCCTGTATAGTGCAGCTAAGTCACTCATGCTGTCCATCCTTTACTAAAGTTTTAGAGAGTTTCGTAAAGAACCGTGTCAGGTTATCTTTACTGTCCTTATGCCGCCCAACTGGATAAACTGATAGTACGCGCATACCGCCAAAATTCTTTTCATATACAATGGCGTTTTTATTTACTGATTCCTCAATATTAATATTCTCCGCCATATCCTTACCTCCTTTTTATCGTCACAAAACCTGTTTAAGAATTGATACAAAGCTATGTTTGTCTGTTATTCTGGTTTTTTGTTCCAATAAAAAATGCCGGGACACTCCCGGCATTGGTAATTATAAGCAGCTATTAAGTAATTTCAGTTAACCTTATAAAGGCATTCTCTCAATGTCTTTGTGCGAAGATCCTCCAATCTTGCTATAAGATTGCCGGTCCTAATTGAAGAATTAACAACAGTAACCGGCATTTCAACTCCTTTCGGATATCTGGCTATGCCATTTATATAGTCCCCGCCTTCTTGAATTAGCCTGGCGATGAACCAAGCCAAGGCTTCCTGATCCAATGGATTAAAACCTTCATTAGCTCCAGGATCATTTGGGCTCAATATCCAAAATTCTGTCTTATTCAAACGAAGCGGTATTGAATAGCCGGCTGCCCGAAGAATTTTGCATCCACGATTTACTTCGCCACTTGAAAGCCCGGTTCCAACTACAATAGCGCTAAATGGCGATGGTCCGGTTTTTTCAATAAATGAAAGCACCTTATTGGCTTTTTGTGAAACAATTATTCCCTGTCCATTCATTCAGCTCCCACCTCTTATCCGGAGTCGCAGCCTTCGATTTTCGCCATTGAAAGAAGCTACTATACATTTAACTTTTTGGCGCGGCCTAAGTGCCCCCCTTGCAGGATATTCAGCTATCCCTACAATTCCAGGGTTTAAATCGGGTTCGATAAAAACTTTGGTTCCACTTATCCGCCAAACTGTGCCCCCTATGAGTTGGCCGCTATTAAAATTAGCAGTTTCCCAGGGACTATTCCGTGTAGCCCGGATAGAGAGTTCTGCCTGCCCATCGTTATCAATTGATATGACTTTTGCTGATACGTTTTGCCCAATTCTATATTGTTCGCTTAAAGAACGAGTATAAGCCACACGGGCCTCCCTGAACGGGATATCCACCATTACGCCGCCGCCAACATCGACCATTAAATACGGTCTACCATCTGGATTTGGCCGAATGGCTCTCACTGTGCAGGTTACCAGCTGGTCTTTTTCAAGATTCAGTTTTTCTTTTAGGGAATCTACAGCATCCTTTCGCGAACAAGCAACAATACCGTTCTCGCGGTCAATCCCTTTTACCTTGATATTGATTATTTGTTGAAGAAATCTTGGCATCAGAACCTCATCTAAGCCAGTCTCCGAAGCCGGAACCAATCCAGTAGCCGTACCCTCAATATCCGGAAACGATATTATCCAGGTAGGAATTCCGCCCGGATAATCAATTGCCTGAATTTCAGCCCTTACAATACTGTTTAATCCCATCGCCCGATAAAGCACTTCAAATATGTCAGCCGTTTGTCGAAAACCCTCAGGTAATAGTGAAGTCATATAGTCACACTCCTTGTTTAATAAGTAAACTGTTATTTTGAGTTCTTTCTGCCCTCCTTTACTAAATACCGGTGGCATTTAACACCGATACCAATAGAATTACAGCCAAAGGTATTTCTACCAAAGGATCTCCCGTCTGCAATGGCCCACGAATGCGAATTGAGATTGGCCAAAAGGGAGCAATCCCTGAATTAGTAAGTGCATCTAAAACAAGATGAGATAGAGAGCCGGCAAAGACATAAAGACCCGCCAGGTAAATGTTTATACTTACATTTAAACCTGCACTAACACATAACCATAGCAAGAAAACCGGTAGAAAAGCGGTTGCTATGGCAAACCACAGAGTATGGGTAATTGTTCGGTGGGGGAAAACAATGGATATTGGGATAGATAGAAAAGGTAGGAGCCTTCCTAATATGCTCCCGGGATGATCGATATCTGCCAATAGTCCTCCTACGCCTCCCAGCAAACCTCCCAACAATGGGTGCCCGTTTAAGGCGGCCCCTGAGGCTGCACCTGCAGCCATTCCTGCAATAAAATGCGTTCTTCCAAGCAAAAAACCACCTCCTAACAATAAAAGAACCACCCTTTAGCTCGTAAAGGGTGGTCGGCTGATATCCTTCATTTTTTATCTATTTTAAAATCAGAATATAATTAAGAATAATCAAGGTTTATAAATATTCATTCGCAGCCCGGGAACGATCATCATCGCTTAAATTAAACAATTCGCCTAAATCGGCAATTGAAGGTGATTCGGCATTCAACTTATCGGCAGGTCTTTTTACGGTCTTAATTGATTTGGTATTACGTGACCTTTCAGGCTCTGGATTATTTTCAGTGTTACACTGAGGATATGGCGGTCTTTGTATTGTCAGCGAACGTGGTTCTTCCATAAATTCAGCCGGCGTACAAGTGCCAGCTTCACGGATCTCCGGATATTGCGGTAAATCCGTCCAGGCGATCTTCTCTAAATAAAGCGGCCTTTTGCCGCGTAGCAGGGCAACGCAATCTTTTTCAGGTAGCTGCAGCAATTCATAGGGCTTCAGAACGTCGACATCCTTTGATCCTTCGCGCTTCTTGGGCAAGCGCATGGCCGTAATTGGATTAGATACGTCACGGGACACGGAAACATGTTTAACCTGGGCGCCGCCGGCCATCCTGGAAAAAAATTGAGCCGATGTCATATCATCCACTGCCAGGCAGAGCTTAATTGGGCAATTGCCGGCTATCGCTTCCCAAATCTTCGAATACAGCGTCTTCAACTGCCCGATGTTCTGTACGGTCATTTGCGCCATAATACCTTTGGACCTGCCAAGCGCTGTCACATCGTCAAGGCCAGGTATTCTACCGATATTCCCCAACTCATCAAGAATAAAGCGGACGCCCACTGGAAGTCGTCCATTGGGACTTGATGCAGCCAATTCATTCAATCTTTTAAACATGAAACCATAGAATGGAACAAGTAATGATTTTAGTTCAACGTTTTCCGTAGGCAGGATAAGGAATATTGCAGTTTTCTGTTTTCCCACGATATCCAGTGAAAAGTCGGACTTTGAAGTCAATGCCGCCAACTGTCCTTTGGTAATATCCCTAATCTTATTTCTTACGCCCTCTATGTAGTTGGTGTATTTCCCCTGAACCCCCTTCCACGTCTCATAAGCTTCATCTGGGAATCCGGTAGAAGACCGCTGCCTGAAAGCCGCATCAAAGCAAAAATCCAGGTATTCCTGAGGCCAAGAAAGAATAGACAGTGCTGCGGTCGGGTGATTCAGACCTTGCGGCATAGCGTATTTAACATAAGCAAAAGAAGCCGTAAGCACGTTCTTTTCGCCCCCGCTAAAAAATGCATGGTCATCACCGGCGGCCGAGATCAACCAATCCGCAAGGTCCATAATCTCATCAAATGAACGGCACTCCTCGACCATATTCCACCACAAGGAATACTGGGGATCGACTACATTAAATGGAATTACATTGTAACCACGTTTCTGGAGCCATCTGGCCATGTCATAAAAAAGCTCCCCCTTAGGGTCTGCGACCACAATTGAATCCCTATCACAAACAGCTGCAATAATCAACATCCGGATAAGAGTAAATGATTTACCTACCCCGGTAGCTCCTACAGCTATCAAGTGGCCAGCCATCTTTATTAAGCCCTTTAACGGATTTACGCGAACTATCTGCCCCCCCAGCCTTCCAATTGGTACTCCACCAGCTCCGTCCTTTGGAGGCCCAAAATCACATTTATCTTGTAAATGAGTTAGATCGGCCCATCCGCCTTGTGTAACTTGCTCGCCGCGTACTACTCCGGGGCCGTGCCATCCATTACGTTTCGGTATAAAGTGAGCAAAAAATAAACCGATTATAGCCCCTCCTATAGCACCTCCGCGGCCAACTCTATTAGCCGGGTTGGTCAAAGGTCTAAACGGAGAATCATACCAAGATTGCCAGACTATTATTTGAGGCTTTGGTTTTCCCATCACTTCAGCTCCAAAACTTTGAAACCAGAATAACCCACTCGCCAGAGTCCATCCCAAAATAAGAGAACATATAAGTGGCAAGGGAGCTAAAAAGAGGCTTTTAATTCCGGCCTTATTAGAAGAGAGATTAGCCGCCATAAAGCAAAGAGCGCCTATTAATAGCATAGTTAAAGACTTACTAGCCAAGTAAATCATTAGTATTGAAATACCCAACCAAAGGCCATATTTCTTGCGATTTTCATCAGATAGCTTACTGATATTACCAGTAAATTTACCAAAAAGCCTATTCATTTAACCTTAATGCCCTCCTTCGGTTCTTAACCCTACTTATAATCACGATTTTATTTTGAGCCACTATAAAAATGTGATCATAATTAAAAATGGTATCTAATCTGACTTCCTTTATAATTCCATTCAGGATAGGTTATTGAGGTATACCAAGGATATAGTGTCGGGATATTAGTGGTTATGTAGGATTTGGGGTTGAAATAATAAT
Organism: Syntrophomonas sp.; assembly: GCA_036677685.1. GTDB lineage: Bacteria > Bacillota > Syntrophomonadia > Syntrophomonadales > Syntrophomonadaceae > JAQUBU01. Next base: position 50,868 of record JAVBWA010000013.1, read on the forward strand.
TGACAAATTATAACCAAACGTTATAATTAAGCAAAATATTTAAAAAGGAGGGTTTCGATGGCAATTGGATTAACTTGCCCAAAATGCGGGAAATCAAAGCGTTATGATAAAAGTGAGATTAATATGAGCGGTAGTATTTTTACAATGAACTATGCGGTTCCATGTGCTTTTTGTGGGGAAATAATTAGGGGGAGCCATACTATTGGCGGTCATGAGGATACCATCAAAGAGGGACAGGCCAAGGTTATTTCAATAGACTAATAAGTAAGCGAAGAGCAGGGTTATTTCCTTGCTCTTTCTCTTTTGCCTTGCCAAATAAGTCCGCAGGTTAAGTATAAAGTTTGACCGGTACTATGGGATTCACCTCTATTTTATTTTCTGCCGGGAATTATGGCAAAGCTTATTCTATGACCTAGTGTTGCATCGCAGCCCTGAACTGTTCATTTGATTTTTTTACTCATATTTTGTGTTATTATTTTTAAAAAGAAAGGGTGAAAGTATGGATGAAAGCACAGAAGATAACCAGCTTGATAGTTTAAAAGAGCAACATAAACTATTTGTCCAAAGTAACTATTCTTTTCCACAAGATAACTTACCAGCTTCTGTTTTTCATTACACCTCCATAAACGCATTAAGAAGTATATTAGAGAATAAAAGTTTTTGGATATCTAATGCTGAATTTCTAAATGATAGCCAGGAAATAAATTATACTAAAAAGTTAATTAATAGCCTTGCAGATAAGTTTGTTGATCCTTGGTTCTTTAAGGACACTGTTGATAGTATAGTAAACGAAATGGTACCAGATAAGATACACAATTTATTCTTATTATCCTTAACCAAAAATAGAGATTCACTCGCCTTATGGTCTAGTTATTCCAACTTTGATGGTTATAATATCGAATTTTCATTAACTGAAATACTTAAATATTTTAACAACTACGTTATAACTTTAACTGATAAAACTATTGTTAATCCTGACGATAAACTAATAATGACTTACGGAAATGTAATATATTCAGAAGAAAAGCAGAAGCAGTTTATTATGAATATCCTTAATATGGTCAATCAATATTACTTTGTTGACCCTAAAAACTCGTATTTCTCAGAATACCAGGACTACTTATACAATCAATTCTTCGAATCCATTGCTGCAAGTTTAGCTCGTGCATCCATATTTTTTAAACCAGTTATATTTGAACAAGAAGAGGAATTTCGAATAGCCTTCATTATAAAAAGTAGTGATTTTCGAAAAAATGTTACTAAATACAGAACTTCTAACGGCTCATTCATACCATACATAGAAATATCAAATCCAAATTGTACCCTGCCGTTAAAGTCAGTAAGAATTGGTCCTAAAAACTACTGTGATATTGCTAAACAAGGAGTCGAGTTGTTTTTAGAGTCATTAAACTATAAAGATGTCAGTGTTATTCCCTCTGGTTTAACATTAAGATACTAGTCGTCAACTTGTTCACTGGGACTGGTCCTTATATTGGACCAGTCTCTCCTTTTTATTTGCCCATTCTTTATTGCATAACATTAACATGGAGTACAGCATAGGTTTACTACCTATGCTGCACTGTTGCCCTGAACTGCGCAGTAAAAATAGTCATGGTATAATTCATTTAACAATAATTGGAGGAATAGAATATGAATAATATTTTATTGACATCTGGTATAACTGCCGGTTTAACAACAATTTTTATTAAAGCACTTGATAAATACTTTGATTATCGCAAGAATATAAATTTTATGCGAGAATCGAAAAAACTTGAATTGCTTGGAAATTTAATGGGTACAGCAGAACTTTTAACTTACTATCATTCCCAACATGAAGGTGCACACCTTGCATGCAACTACTATCAGTACTACTGGAATTTAGAGAATGAATTAAAAAGTTTTTATGAAAATCAAATGTTATACCAACAGTCTAGAATGGATAACCTTATTATTGAATTTGCAAAAGCTAAAAAAGAATACATTGATTGTCTTTTCCAAATACATAAGGTATTTTCACTCGATGGGGAATCAAAAGACATATTTAATAATTTAATTAAGCTCAAATTACCAGTGATAGAAAACAAAGATGATTTTAGAGATACTCCAGAACAATTATTAAAAATAATTAGTAAAAAAACCGAACAATCCATTTTAGAACCATCTAAAAGATTATTTGAACTATTATCTGAATCCTAGTCTTTTTGATATAACTATACTTCGCTTCTTAAACATGAGGTGCAATACAGGAAATTGCCTATATTGCACTGTTGCCCTGTAATACGCAATACCATTTATAGACACATTCAAACCTGTTTTGTATTTTTTATATATAAGCTCTGTTATCAGATTTAACAAAAGTCAAGAACCCAGAAGCAAATGGAGGTTCAACAAATGTCTTTCTTCACATTGTCTGATTGGTTCACAATTGAACAAAAAGTTAATGCCAATCATCCTGCCGATATAGGGTCATTACGCGAAATAGTCAATGAGCTTATGAAGCACATTGACGTAAAAATGATATTAAAACAACGTCGCTATTTCAGAGCAAGAGAAATTGATCCTGCTGATGATGATAAATCATGTTTAGATGGTTATAAAACCGGTTTTTATGGTTATGATGCACAAAAATCATCGGCTCCTCCTTCTAAAGATGCTAAAGCTGGAAGGGCAAATACAAAACATTGTCCTGTTCTTTATTTGGCTGAAGACCCATATACAGCTTTAGCAGAATTGAGACCCGGAAAAAGAGTTAATATTAGTATTGCTGAATTTGAAATTTTAGAGAATCTTAATGTCCCTAGTTTCCAGTATTCCGAAAAGCCCTACCCCAATGATTTGAATGGTTTTATCTTAAAACCTAACCACTGGGAATATCTTTGGAACAGGTTATCCCTTGCTTTTTATATGCCAGTCAATAATGACAACGAGTACCACATCACTCAGGGTATTGCAAAGTGTATAAAGGAACTTGGATATGATGGGGTCGAATACAATAGTTCCCTGTCAGCTAATGGTACAAACTTGGTTATATTCGATCCAAATAAAGCACGAGCACTTAACTCAAAAAGATACCAAACTCATGCAGTGTTATACTACGCAGAAGAAGTCTTGCCTAGACAAAATAACGAGAAATTGGTACCCAAGTCGATTACTGAAAAATTTACTGATGATCATATTGATTCATTTCTCAGTAAATTTTAATAATAAACGGAATTCTCCAGCACTATCCTTGTATCTACGCATCTTTAACACACCACACACTACCTTTCTCGCCCTATATTGAGGTATATCCTTTTTGTTTTATAAGCCGCATCAAGGGACCTGATAAAATTCATGTCCTTGGGAGTTGGCCGGAACCAAACACGCTTGCCATCAAACGATGTTCCCCAGGGCTTAAAAAACAGGCACACTGAGTGTCCGGATTGTATACCACATGCCCAGTCATTATATGCCTCATGACGTTTAAGCAAAACATTCGCAACCATCTCAGCAAGGTCATACCCCCCGTATGGATAACCTTCGACTGGGGTTAATATCAACATAAAAGCTTTAGCCATATGTTCAGCGGTGGGAATAGCCCTACTATTCAACCACTTTTCAGCTGTACTGGGCAAAGGCAGGTCATAATGGCGATCAGCAAGTCCCTGCCCACGTAATTTATGAATATACCTTTTCAAACTTGGGATACTTTTAAACTGACGAGCTTGAACGATCATCTTGACCATCCTCCATAAGTCTTCTTTTCACCCATTTGTCTGCCTTGGCCAAGCAGTTAAGCATAAACTCCTGTTGTTTATCAACATCGCCTGGAGCAAATAACTGAGCCAACATCTCCATAGTTGCCCGACTTATAACAGCAGTTCTAATCGCCCAATCTACATAATCCTTGGTTTCTAAATAGTATTCAACAGCTTGTGATATAGCGTGACTTTCCGTAGAACCAGAAAACAAAGACTTAACCTTACGAAGAAGAGCCGGTTCAATGAAAACCACAACCCTTTCTTTTCCCATAAAATCACCTCAAGAAGAATAATAACAACCTAGTGCCGCCCTCCGCTCCGCTGCGGGCGGCAACCTGGGCCCTGGCTTCCGGGGGCGCCTGGTCCGGGTCCCTGGTGACCCAGGTTATGGCTATTGGTTTCATAAAATTGGCAAAAATCCCGATAGGCTTACGAGTTAAAGGCCGGCCTTTTTTAGGTTCCATTTAGAATATACATGAAGCCTTGCCGCACCTTCTTTTTGTAAAATGGTGCCACCGTGGAAACCCGGCTTGGTCTTGGTTGCACCCTGGTCCAGTACACCAGGGTTTCCAGGAACCCGGTTTGGTGCCACCGTGGAATCCCGGCGCGCCAAGGCCTGGGGCCTTCTACGGTTGCACTCTTCTAAAACTAAAGTTTTAGGTAGGGGATTTTTGCCGACTGAGTGTGCGAAGGAGGCAAACCAGGTGTAAAAAAACCTGACCGCTAGAAAGGTCGCATAAAACACGACCAGTCAAACCTTAATCTCTTTAAAAGGTCGCATAAAATATGACCTTCAAAATAATTTAGCTAATACAATGTGAACGATATTTATATAAACCGTTATATTGTTCTCTGGCATCCTTTGTCATGATCTGCTGAACTATATACGGATCGAACTGGCTGCCGGCCATTTTTTCTATTTCTCTTATAGCCTCATCAAAGCCAAACGGCACGGGGCGGTAACACCTAGGAGTAATCATCGCATCCAACGTATCAGCAACAGCAATTATTCTTCCGAATATAGGGATGTCTTCGCCTTTTATACCTGCTGGGTAGCCGCACCCATTATATTGCTCATGATGACTAATAACGCCTGATATCACTTCTTTTACAGGTATACTGTGTCGATTTAAGATCCTGCTGCCGTACTGCGGATGAGCATGTAAAACCTCCCAGTCCCTTTGAGATAAGGGTCCACCTTTATTGAGTACATAAATGGGCACCTTTATTTTGCCTATATCATGTAAAAGAGCTGCATGGCGTAAGTCGTTTTTTTCTTTTGCATTTAGGCCAATACATTCCCCAATAAATTGTGAAATCTGGGCAACCCTTAAACTGTGGCGGTAAGTGCTGTAGTCGTACATCATGATTTTGTTTAAATGAATGTAGATAAATTCACGCAATTTTACGTACCTCCTTCCTTTATAATATTGCTCGTAAAATAACCTATATAAAAAAAGAGGGTAACACCGCAGTATAGTTGCAGTGTTACCCTCTTAACTAATTATCAACTCTTAGTCTGTTTCGTTACTTAACGATATACACATGGGTCTTTGGCGGTACGGCAGGTACAAATATCGGATCTTTCATGAAAACTGCAGTAATCGTTCTGTTTCCTGTCATACGTATTGTACAGGTTGCATTGCGACTAATTACTTCATCGCCATCCCGCCATTCCAAGAAGTATGTTCCACTGGTTATCGGGGATGCTGTTAGAGTTACCTGCTGGTTCAGACTATAAGCCCCGATCTCATTGGAATTGATATTCACCGGGAATACGGGTGCATTGACGCGATCTGTCCCTGATGGCCCCGGTGGATTACCACCCGGCGTAGCTGTTGCCGTTCCTCTTCCATTTTGTATCGACATGGACTCCAGAGTCAGCATAAAATAATTAATAACTTTGACCGTTTGACTTACCGGGTCGCTCCAAACACCTTCGGTGTCTCTAACGCGCAGAGTGACAAGATAGTCGCCTGCATTTGGCCAGCTTACCGGAAACGGGACTGCACTTACTTTGTTAAGTGTTCCGATCCCTTGTATAGTCCATTCCCAGCTTGCAAGCGGATCTCCATCCGGGTCATAGGAACTGTCAATCAAAGAACACGGATTGTTAACAAAAACCGGATTGGGCAGTGCATCAAAGACCGCAATAGGCTTATTATTAAGGACGGTAAATAACTTCTGGTCAGTCCAATCCGACCAGGCCCCATGAGCATCCCGCACTCTAAGCCGTATTGCATAGACTCCCTTGGTAGTGAAAGAAGATGGGATAATTAGACTGGATTTCCACTCTTCCCCGGTGGTCGTATTCCTATATTGCCATTCCCAATTACGCAAACCCTTTTTACCCTCGGGGTCGGTATTAACCAGGTCAGGATCATAACTATTATCGGTTATGACCAGGCTGCCGGTTTTATTAATCGTTGTTGATGAAAGTGTAAATGCAGCAATAGGCCTGCGGTGAACCAGAACGGTCAGATACGCATCCATGCTTGACCACTTGGCCCCGGACTTGGGATCGTTTAAATAGGCGGCATTAGTTACTGGGATATCCTTGGCCCGGTATCGCACCTGGAAGGTTCCCACTTTATCAAAGGAAGTTGGAGGTATCGATACTTTCGCACCATGCAAATACGAAACGCCCATTGAGTTGCAAAGACTGTACGAACCCAGTTTGTACGGGTCATGGCTAAACTCCCATCGCATCGTGCCGGCCGGGTCAGTTTCCGGGTCGGAGTAATTGCCGGTTAGCTCAACCTTCTGGTTCACCAGGACTATATTATCCGCCCCCCGTTCCTGGTTTACCTGGGTAATAATCTTTTGCGCCAAGTCAGACAGTGGCCCGGGCATGGAGGCTGCTGTCTGTATCCACCAGCCGCCTTCTGAATTTTGTATCAACTCATTGGCTTGGGTCTTGGTTTGGCCAGCTGCAGGTGATATTACCGCTAGTTTCAGATGGTTAGTTTTAAGTTGGGAAATTACACTGTCCCTTTTCGTACTGTAGTCTTTATATTTATCTGAATCTATGATCGATACAGCAAAATTGGACTTTTGGTTATCCCATGAATGGCTGCTTATAACCTGGCTTAAATACTGGAGCCCTTGCTTCTGGCTAAAGCTCCTAATCGCTCCGTCCCTGGTTCCATCTGCTTTAATTCCATAACACAAAAGGTTTCCTCCATCACTCCACAGGTATTCATGAGCTATGTTTATAACTGTATTACCATTTGCTGAATTAAGTATCTTGACTGCCGGTTTTCCGCTGACAACTGCCTTAACCACTATTCCATTGTTAAATAATGTCCCAGACGCTATATCCCCGTCACTGGTGCTCTTTTGCCATACCAGGGCACCAGCTGAATTATAATATTTGTTAGATCTGCTGCTTTGGAGTATAAAGGCTCCGCTATCCAATATTATTCCGTTTTCTCCGCTGGCAAGCAGGCTGGTTCCGTTACTGCCATATATCTTGTGGTTTTCGGTATATTGGTTGCTTGTAACACCCATTATATAATCAACTAGGTTATCGTTTACTCTTTTTATGGACGGTTCATACTTGGGAGACCACTGGTTAGGGCGAAAATAGCTTGTGTATTTGGCCGTTGTCCAGGCAATTGAAAAATCGGACTTTATAACGGAATAATAAATATCGCTGGGGCCATCATCAACATTATTTATAAATTCAGCCTTTACCCCTATAATACTGTCGTTTACGCATTGGGCGGTCATTTGGAATTTGGTTGCCCAGCTGCTTGTGGGCGGAAGGTTGCCCGGCCAGAGATCGGTATAGGTATTTCTCAGTGTTATGGCTCCAGTGCTGTTAGTGATGGTGTAAAGATAGGCGTAATCCTGACCATATCCGGGGCTAAACTGTGCGCAGCTAAATAGTACGGCTGTTTGGTTTCCGGTATAAGGAGCAACCAGGGCCGCTCCTTCCCCGTGCTGCCATCCGGCTACATCATTATTAATATTTATTGGTACTTCCTGAGATGCCATAATTCCCGATGTGTTAACTACCTTGAACCAGTTAAGACCTGTAATTATGGCAAGGTTATTGTTTGCCGCACCATAACATTTTAATGTGCCAAATAAGCTGCTTCCGTGTGCATTTATTGGATATTGATAAGAGTAAATATTATTGAATCCTGAAGGACCTACCATAACAATATAATCCCAATAATTAGCATAATTTATAGGATCGGTTCTCAAAAATAAAAAATGTTCATAGTCTGAAAAGCTGTGTTCTAGGGTTACGGGTATTTCTGCCGAATCGGTTCGTCTACTATAGGTCATAAAGTTTTTGTTCCATCCCAATGTCCGGTTGTAATTTATCTTCTGTAGATATTGTTTGCACTCTATCCAGTTTCCAGATGGTTTTTCGGCTTTGTACCACACAAATATACTGCCGTTAGGAGCAAGGATTATCCTTTGAAAAATATATTTCCATCCATGTGCATCAGCTGGTATTACCGATGTAATAAGGCTGTCATATGTCGCCCTGGCAGTAATTATATTTCGGTCAGCAGTTATATGCGCTACGCTGTCCAATCTCCATTCAGGGTTGCCGTAGTTTGGTGTATAGTATGTTTGATAATATGTGCCATCATTAAGTTCATATACAGTAAAGTAGTCTGCTTTTTGGCCTGTGGCTACATTGAATGCATGGGGCTTTGTCCACCCCCACACCGGATTAACAAACGCTTGCTTTTCATCTATAAAGTACCAATCAGGAGATATTATCGGCTCTATTCTTTGTATTTCTCCTGTAGTTGTAAATGGATTTACAACATTATATTTTTCCGCAGTATCACCCGCTGTTACCTTCTGAACTCCCGTAACCGGGTCAATGCCTCCTGCTTCCAGAGCAGCTATGAATCCGGCCTGGGAGGATTGGAGGCTGTTGTATTTGCTGTCCGATACGGTGTAATCTGCGGCAAATTGAACATCCACCGGCATTTTCTTTTTAATCTCAAAAGCTGTTGCGGGGGCCAGGTTGATAACTACTACTTGTTTTTCTTCCAGGGCTTTTCCAGAAGTATTTCCGGTCAGGCCGTTGGTCATAACGCCCCAAACTACGGCTCTTTCCCTTACGGCAAGTTCCAGCTTATATCTCCCGGTCTTTTTGAATCTTATTTTGGGATACTGGTCGTTTCCGGATGTTGTTGTCAACGTTGCTGAATCAGCACCGGCAACAACGAAAACCCCTGTATTATTCGCATCATAGTATAGGCACCAGGTCCGCTGGAAGATTTCATCCCCTAACGCCCCATCCGGAGCTGCCGGGTGGCTTTGGTCATGGACGGTTATTACATTTCCCTGATAAGAGTTTCTAAGGGTTTCGGACACAAGCCAGAAGTCAGCTACAGGCGGCTGATCCGGATAGACTGTAAATATTCTTTCGGTCCACTCCGATTCATTGTCATTCGTATCCTTCACTTTTAGCCGTACTTTCCAGGACCCGGTCTGGTTAAGTACACTGTTTGTCAGGGTTCTTTCATTAGAAGTTCCCTTCCCCAGCGGATATCTGCCTACATAGTCGCGTTTCAGGCTTCCATCCGGGCCGTAGATCTTCCATTCCATCTCATCCCATTTAATGTCTCTTTCCATAGCCGCTGTGCTTTCATCGCCGTCTACATGAAACTCCCGGCCTATCATGATGCTGTCGCTGGATATGGTAATTACGGCTGCCGGTAATGCTGGACCTACTACTACGCTTTTAGTGCAAGAATCGGAATCCCCGTCCTGGTCCTCGACCCTGAGGGTGATTTTATATGTCCCGACTTCTGCCCAGTTCACGTTTACGTTCCGCTCAGTGGAAGTCGCCGGAGTTCCACTTTGTATGGTCCACTTATAGCTTACTATCTCTTCCCCGTTGGCTGCGCCCGGGTGGCTTGAGTTGTCGCGGAGCTGTATCGTCTGCCCTTCAACAGGGGTGGGATTACTTATATCAAAATCGGCAATCGGATCATAATCAGGCGGTGGGGGCGGAGGCGGAGGCGGCTCCGGTGCCGGCGGTTCAGGCGGCGTTGGAGTTACTGCCGGCGGGGTGGCCGCATCGGGAATAAAAACTGCCCGGATGGTTTGGTTTTTGTTCATCGTGATATTGTGCTGCGGTGTGGTTGCTATGCTGTTTCCGGCTAAAACATCATACCAGTAGACAAATTTCCAGCCGCCAACCGGCAAAGCTGATAATTGAACTGTACCGGACATGTTGTTATATACTGTTCCCGGGGCCTGGCTCCCGACCGGGGTGGTGCTGCCCTGCCCCTCTATCTGCATGGTCAAGGTATATGAAATAGGCTTATATGGGTCATATGCCCATCCCCAGCGGGTTTCAGCAGCGGCAATGCAACTGCCCAGGCCGTATTGATTAAATACGGGCGCTACCTGTGCTTTTTCCTCAATGGTGGCTTTCACAACACCGTTTTGCAGGACCTTTATCTGAGCGCCGAGGTTAATACCATTAGAAATATCATTTGCGGCTGCGCGGATCTGCGCAACGGAGGCGCCGGACCGGTTTGCTATGTCCGCTGCGGTGAAGTCCACGCTATCAGACGATGAAGAACTGTAGAAACCCTTACTGGTCAGATACGCCTGGTCAAAGAAGGCGTAATACGGGCCGATCCAGATCTTCAGGCCGGTTGTACGGTATACTGTCCCGGTTGAATGAGCGTTGGATGATACGGTGAACCGGACAGAAAGAAAAGTATGATTAGAGTCTTCTGATCTCCTGACTCTTCCCTCATTGTCGGCCATCGCCGTACCCGGCAGAAAACAAAAAATACAGCTAAACATAAGGACAAACAAAAACACCAGGACTACATTTTTTCGCAAATTTATCCACTCCTTTCTTGCTTTTCATAAATTGAAAACACTTATAGCAGACCACCCCCAGAAAACAAAAAAATACCCGTACCATAATCGATACGGATATTCCTTGTTAATGCCTCGTGTGCTTTTCACTTCCCCGGGGGGATATTCTACTACTTTCGGACTTAATTTTTAAATATTACCGGCTGGGCCAAGGCAATAAAATCGTTGCCTTCCAGCCAGTGCGAAGGTTGCGGGGTTTCCCCTTCGGATACAAAATAAGTACCAAATTCAAAACCAAATTCAACGTCCTGTTCCGTTACAGAACCATCGCTATTCTGAGTTTGGAGAACGCCCCTTACGCGATTGGCAAAATCCTCGGCGACTACACAAAAGCATAGGTCTGAGTCAAAAAAGAATTTCTGGTTAGGTTTAATTAAAGCTTTTTGATCTAGAACGGATTGGCGGCTATTTTGTATATAGGTTTCTTCATTTTTGTAACCTCCCATTGGAGTATCATCAACCCCTAATCCTGACCGGTACGGATAAGCCATCAACCGGGCCTTTGCCTCCGCTGTTAGTGAAGTCATAGGCTTCTGGCTTTGAGTTGATGGAGCCGTTACCTCCGGCTGGGTAGTACCGGGTTTAACTTCCGGATTATTTTCCGCTGCAGCCGGTGCCTTAATTCCTACCGTCTGGGTCTTTTCGTCCCAGGTCACGGTTAACCCGATCGCTTCCGCCACAAAACGGATGGGGAATACCGTCCTGTTCCCTGCTATCTGCGCCTCGGTATCCATCTGTCGGGTTAAACCGTTAACGGTATATTGCTTGCTGCCGATAGAAAAAACTGCGGTCTTGTCGCCTTTGGCAACGATGGCCTGCCGGGCGGCATCGTTCCAGGTTACGGCAGCGCCGGCAGCTTCCATAGGCGCCCGCACCGGCACCAGGGTACGGTTATCTTTGTTTATAAAAGGTTTCTGGTCCGGGAACTGAACATTTTGACCGTTTACTATTACCTGGATCTCCTGAGCCAGGACCGGAGAAACCGAGCTCATTATGTAAGCCACGGCTAAAAAGAAAACACATACTCCCAACGCAAGCAGCTTCTGCTTAGTAAATATCTTCAAATGAAATCCCTCCTCTATAATCCTTTTCGGTTATCTATCCAGTATAATTTGAATCCTAATTTCTGACTGGCCATCTTTATTTCAGGGTCACCTGTGACTAGTTCAGCTTGTTTTTGTATGGCAGCTCCTATCGCAAAGGCGTCCGCATATGCAAGTTTATTTTGCGCTTTAACAGCAGCAGCCGCTATAGTTAACTCAGAATCAGCAACAAGTATCTCTAGCGGCCAGGCAGAAAGAACATCCAGAACACGTTCGGCTTCCATTTTTCCATATTCCCGCCATACCCGATAATACACTTCCCCAACATTGATCCAGGTCATATATAGCTTGATCTTTTCATCCTGAGCCTGCCGTAACAGTGCGAAAACCTCTTCCGCGCAAGGTTCATCCTGCAGATAAGATAGTACAGCATAAGAATCGAAGATATAACTCTTAATCATTGTCTTCACCTTCCAGCCTCATCTCTTCTTCTTTATATGCTGCATGACTTACTGCCAAAGGCTCTTTTGGCTTCAGCATCCCCCTGGCTCCCGCAACGGGATCGTCCGGCATAGGCATAATTACCAGGTGCCCTTCCCGTTCTGCAATCAGAACCTGACCAGGTGCTTTAATTCCATATTTTTTACGAAACTCAGCCGGAATAACAACCTGCCCTTTCTGAGTTACTTTTATAGCTCCCATAACCATTAACATCCCCTTTTACCTTTTTATGTTATTATACCACAATTAACTAATGTGTACTACATTAATATTATATGCAATACATAATTATTTTATGATATGCTTCAATGATTTATGGGATACTTTTTGAAGTTTTATTGTACTTTTACTAAAGGCATAAGCATCAGCTCCCCTCTTTGCACATAATTGTTCAACCCCATCCGATCTCCACAAAAAAACAGCCTATAATTAGGCTGTTTATATCAGACTATATTGATCTTGCGGCTACCTTATAAAAATCATCACTTTCTTTGGTTCAGATTAAAGGTATTTCTTGTTTATTGAAGAATATTTAGATAATATTGCCATTTATAGCGGAAATGATTGCCATTTTGTATACACTGGTTCTATATATTTAAGTCCATCGGGAATATGGAATTCAATAATAATTACAATGGTTATCAGGAGATATACAATAATAAGAAAGGTTTCTGGAAATAGGATGATATTCTTAATAAGTTTTTTTATTAATGACTTAGCTTTTTGGCATTTCATATAAATCATCTCTTTTCCTATTATTTTGATATCATGTTTTTTTGGTTTTTTGTTTCGTACTTATTCTTTTTAATAGCAACTTTTATTATTAATGGGCAGCTTCGTTCAACCTTAAAAAAAAATCAAGGTAAGCTTCCCATAACTAAAGCAAGCATCGTTTCTAACATTTTTATGTTTCTTGGCTTCTTGCCTATCTTTATGTTGCTTCTTTTTTATATTTACTCCGAACCCATGTCTAAGCTTCAAAAAGAATATCAAACTCTTCTAAATTTTGAACCAGAAAAGAATTTAGCTATTCAAGAATCAGTATGTGTAAAGGGATTTAGCCCTGAGGTTTATGAGATAGGCAGGGAAAACTTTGGTAAGGACGGTTATTGTTATGGTATTGTAGCTTTTGAGATTAATTCTTTTTTAAAGAAGAATCAACCATTAAAACTTGATTTAAATGATAAAGAAGAGGAGGCCTTGTATCCACCGAGGTTACCCTGGGCATTTGACGAAATAGTTAATAAACCAAATCAAAGTAAAAATTACTCCTGGAAGGATTCTCAAAACATTGATTTAATACAGATTAAATTTGATAAACTAACTACGAAAAATAAATCTCTTGTCGAGAAGATCACGAAAGCTCATTCAATTCAGCCCTTCAAAGGAATGGCAATATATAATATTCCTAAAGATAATTTACGCATCTACATTTCTCATATCACCGATGTAATCATCTATAACCACGTTATACCAAAAACAAAAGTAGATACAAAATGGATTTTTGATAGATTGAGAGGTGGCAAGCCTGTTCTTTTGGCTGTAGCGAACGAAACTACCGCACATGCATTATTGTGTTATAAAGCAGAACAATATGACAACGGGATGGTTAAACTATTTGTATCAGATCCTAATATAGTTTACGAACGATATCCTGACAAAAATATTGCTGAACTAACATATGTGCTTTTAGGCAATAATGAAAATGGGCCGTTTTTTATATATAATCCCTGTATTAACGAGAATTATCCGTATCGAAGCAAATATTGTTCTGCTATGCCGTATTCATATATAAAATGGAATTAGAAATACCCCCTTTTAATTACATTCCAATAAAACTCCAGATTTGCGGTTGAAAAAAGATTGTGGCGACTGCTCCAATCCCCAGGAAAGGCGCAAAAGGTACTTTGCTCTGCATAGTTAATCTGCCGAATAATACCAGAGCCATACATATAATCGCACCGGCCAGTATGGAAACCAGTATAACCGGGACAATATTGGGCCACCCCAGATACAGACCTATAAGCGCAGCCAGCTTTATATCTCCTTCCCCCAACATTCCCGGCATTACCATGTACATGACTAAAAACATTCCCCCGCCGATCACTGCTCCTAAAAACCATGACCAGGAAGGCGATAAAACTGCGAAGACAAGGCCCAATACCGCACTTACTATCAGAATCCGATCGGGAATCACCAATTTTCTCAGATCAGTTGCAATGACCAATCCCAAGGTGATAATTAATATAGACATCTTAACTGCTACAGCAATCATTAAACCCATCCTTTATATATAACAACTTGATTCTTCCCGCCTGCTTTTGCCTGATACAGCCTTTTATCGGCAGCTTCAATGAGGTCTTCGATACCGGTTCCATCATCAGGAAACAGGCTTCCACCGATACTGACTGTTATCTGACGCTTACTCGTTGGCGGAGACAATATTTCTTCATAAGCGAATCGTATTTTCTCCGCACATATCTGCAGTTCAGGACGATTATTACATTCCAAAACCAGAACAGCAAACTCTTCCCCTCCATAACGCCCGGCCGTATCAGACTTGCGTATGTTGCCAATCAAAGTGCTGCCGGCTAAACGAAGGAGCCGATCCCCTTCCTGGTGCCCAAAGCTGTTGTTGTATGCTCCGAAATCATCCAAATCCGCAATTAGGAAACCAAAGGATCTTCCATAACGCTGGCCGGTTTTAATTTCTTTCTCCAGTGTCTCCATAAACCTGCGGCGTGAAGCCAATCCGGTTAAAACATCGGTAGCTACCAGCACTTCAAGTTCCTGGCGTAGCAGGAAGCATTGCAGAATAATATCTACGTGAGATACACAGTGTATTATGTCCTTAGGCAGGTCTCGTGACCAGAAGACCACTATACCGTCGGAAATAGAAAAAGCGGTACCCGACTCCCAGGGGAACTTGGTCATGGTTGGCCGGACCGGATATAAAACGTCCGCAGCACAGTTTTGTCCGAATGTAACCTTGCCTTTACGTAATACGATGCTTATCGGGCAGTTTGCAGCCTGGCTTAGCAACTCAATCTGCGTAAAAACCATATTGGTGAGTTTATCGTGCCGGCGCAGAGCATCACTGGATTTAAGGACAAATTCCTGAATATTCATATTAAATACCCCCCTGAAATATAAAAACGGCCCATATACAGGCCGCAGAGTTTAAACCTATGGCTTTATTGACAGTTATTTTCCAGCATGCTATCATGATTTTAATAAAGGAGTTGCCGCTTTTGGAACGGCGGTTAGTCCTAATACGAGATTAGACCGCCTTACTCAAAAGGCGGTCTTGCTATTTCTTATACAAAATGCATAAGGTAATAACTCCTACGATTACCAAGCAAAATTGGAACAACTCGCTATATGTAATCATAAGTCATCACCTCCCCTCCAGAGAGGATGATGAACTACCCGCCAAACGGCAACTCCAATATTTATTCTAACACAAAAAAGACCTGCCTTCAGGTATTCCCACGAAGACAGGTCTAATTTTTACCGGTGTACCACCTTTGAAGTACACTCGCTGTTAAGATACAGATTCGTATTCCAAATGGCCGTGAGTGGAGATCGGAAAGGGATGTGCAGCCTGAACAAATATTCATCTCCGTTAACCGAGCTGGACCAGTTGGTATCGTCAAAATTGGGGTAATTCAATTTTGCGGCAAAAAGCCCTTCCGGATCAGCCCGGTTTTTATCGAGGTCAATGTCCCAACGCCCAACAATTTCCCGTATAACCGTATCACCTTCTGAATTAATTTCAGTTACATAGCTTATATCGGCCGGAGTAACCGCAGCCGTAGAAGTACCCGCCAGTGCGGCAGCATCACAGGCCGTGTGCAACTGCGTCCGTATGGCAAACATTTTTGCTAGCTCCACCCGGTAAGTACCGATCATAATAAGCAGGGACAACAGCAAAACCAGGGCCACCGTGATAAAGCCATCTTCGTTTTTTAAGTCAGAAGATTTCATACTACGGTACCTCCTGCTTGAAAAATCCGCTTGCGGGTATGTCCATCACATATTCGGAACCGGCATTACGCCCCATAGGGTTGTTAAAACTATTCCAGTTGGCTGCTGGTTCTGCAACCGCAGGTCTTCCCAACAGTTTTCCAATCCAGGGAATTGAAACAGGCGCATGAATAACCACCGTCCCCTGGCAGTATGTGTTGTCCTGGCCATAATTTACTTCGTGAAACTGCACATCTACATTGGGATCATAATAAAGCGGTTTGGTATTCAGAAACGGATCAATATTCTTAGTAGCCACCTGGCGGCTCTGAGCAATCACTGCATTAATATCCGGGTTGGTGGGAGAGTTAATCGCATAGTACCGCGCTGCCTCATGAGCCGCCTGCAGCCCCGTTTGCTTTACAAATACCTGCTGAATCTGGATGATTGGAATAAACAGAATCGCCATTAACAGCGGCATTATCAGCACAAACTGAACAACCGTGAAACCTTGTTCCCGCCTTATGGTGTGTGAGTTGATGTTACAAATGTTGCAGTATTGCTTACGGATGTATTGACGGCGCCTCTGTAGCCGGTATAGGCAGCCCCAACCAAGGTTAAGCAAACCCCCAGAATGGCTATTCCCTGTACGACGGTAAAGCCCCTTTCTTTCCTCAGCCGCATAAAAAAACTCTGTTTTCCTTTTCTTCTTTCCTTCATAATCCGATTATTATTCATATACATATATTCCTCCATCCTCGTTATTTCATAAAGTCCATTGTCGATAAATATACCGGCCCGGCCAGTATCAGCCCGGCAGCCAGGGTTAAAACGACAGCCATTACCACAGCCAGTTCGGTTACCAGCCGGTTGATTTTAACCCGGAACCGGTATCTGCGTTCTTCCAGAAACATTTTATTGACTGTTTCCAGGTGTTTGGCAATCGGTGTACCGAGTAATTTGGCATCTTCAAACAGCATGGCCAGATCCAAAGCTTCATCGATGTCCAGCCGGTTAACAAAATGATCATAAAAGACTTCATATAATGGAGCATTGGTATCCAGGGCATGAACAATCAATCCAAACTCCCGGGCAAGCTTCCCCTCGTCCTGTGCCGCCTGACGTATTGCTGTTTCTTCCGGGTCGGTTATTCCTGACGAAACCACCTCCTTCAACTCCAAAATCGACCACGAAACCAATTGCAGAGCTATATCTTCCCGGGCTTTTTTAGCTTCGGTAAACAACGAGCCCCACCAGATGGTCAAAAAGACCAAGGGGATTCCGATAGTTATCCATACCCCTAGGCCGGTCATACTGCTGACCAATTCCCCGATGAGGAACCCGGCAGCAACAATTATGACGGATAAGCCCATAAAAAATTCCGAGCTCATATTTTTATTGGCCAAACGCAAGCTTGTGTCCAAGCCTTTAGAATCATACCAGGACGGCAAACGTTGCATAAGCTGGCGGCCGAACGCCGATATGACTCTTAAATATGTCCCGCGTTTCGCGCGTATCAGAGCTTCGTCCAGGGGAGAGCGGTTACAATAGGCCCAAACCGTGCATAAACCTACAAAAGCTGTCAGGCAGGCCAGTACAAAAAATACTGCGCTAATACTATCACCCCATTCCCAAGCCTTTTCCGGAACCGGTCCCCTGCCTGGACAGTTCCTTGACGCGGTAATGGACATACCAAGTGCCGATGATCAATACTATTACTCCAATCACCAGCGGCATCCAATATTTAATTACCAGTGATGCTCCTATCCCGGCGTCGCTGTAGAAAAAACAGGTCAAGCCGATCAATATAACGAACACCATATTATGCTCGTTGGTAAGCTGCCCGGTTTCCACTCTTACCTCCCTTTGGTGCTTTTGCTCTTCACGCAAGCCCTCTATCAGGTTTTCAAACACCTCTATCGCGTTCTCACCACCTCCTCGCTCGGACAGATTGCGAACCACCTTAGCAAAGGGCACAAGCTGCGGAAGGCGGTATTTTTCCGCAGCTACCAAAACAGCTTCCCCGGACATATCCCCCAATTCAATGCGATCAGAAATATATTGAAAGACTTCCTCAGCTTCCATGTAGGATTTTCTCTTCAATGCTTCAGCTACCCGGAGAAAGCAATTTTGTATAGGATTGGTCTGGTTGAACTGGGCAAACAGTTTTAATACCCGAAGATACTGATGATCAAAGTTTCTGTAAAAACGTCTTTTAATCCAGCGGGACACAACCCAGGGAGCTATAAAAAACCCGGTCAAGGCAGTGACCGGGACCGCATAAAAGGGCGGCAGGGGAAGAAAGGCACTTACAAGGGCGCCGATTATAAAGCCGATAGCTCCGGTCTGAAAATAGTCCTCAGAATCCAAGCCTTTCCATGGTGTTTTCCTGTTTTTGCCCTCATCCCTGACTTTAGGTTTTAATGCTTCATCCAGGGGCGAATATCTGAGCCTGCCATATATGGCTATACAACCTGTAAGTACCGTAATTGTCAGTAAAAGGGGCAAGGCATAAATCAACCATTGCCGGCTCATTTAACGTCCCCCTTTTTGGCGGGAAGCAGTTCAAAATCGACAACACATCCCACCTTGGCTTCCTCCAGTATCTTGGCTCCGGCTTCATCCAGACTTACCACCACACCCTTTTCATTCACTCCCAATATTTCAACCGGTTCAATACAAGCTTTTTCCGTGGCTGGTGCTTCTTTGTCTATAACTTTGACGCGCACGATATTTCCCGGCTTCACCGCTCCGGCTACCGTCGTATTGATCGTGTTGGGAACCGATACGGCTACATTGCCGGCTTTCAAGCGTGCTATCGGCCCGACGGCCGGCTGCAGCATGCTTTCTCTAAGGACTGTTCCTGCCGGAATAAAGCCTTTCGCAGACATGCCTTTTATTTGACCGGCAGCGCGAATCGTATCCCTATACAGGCTTCCGACTTGCATCTCGCCAACTCCGACATTAGCAGGAATGGACAACTCATCGTCCAGGTTGATGTCCACACGGGCAACTGCCACTTCAACTTTCCCGCCGATATTTCGCATATAGTTCCAAAAACCGAAACCCAGTATTAACGCCAGAATTAAGAATACCGGGAATACCACTTTCCAATTGGAAAGGAGTCCCGGCTGACCGCCGTTCATATTCATTATGCGACCCTCCATTTTACTTTTTAAATATGACTTCATCCAGATTGATCGGATTACTTGAATCAAAGGCCAGTTTCTCCATCACTTTTTGTGGCACATAGCCGGTGGACGTCAGAATTCCTTTATCATTTCTGATAAAGATGGGCTTAATATCTGTCTCCTTGGTGCCCTTATTAAAGGCTATTTCCACTATCTCTTTATACCGGCGCATAGGCCCCACCTGTTCTAATACGCATAGCAAATCAACGCTATCACCGATCATATAATGCGGGTTATACTCTTTATTAAAATCTTTATTCTGCATCAACATCCCCGGTAATCTAGCATTAATGGCATCATAGGCGTTATAGGCGTGGAAGCAGAACATCCCTCTATGTCCAGAGTGCATCATCTGCAGCATATACAAGATTTCACCACTCCGGGCTTCGCTCATCAGTATGGTTTCCCCCATGCTGGTCAATACAATTTCACTGAATATCTGCTGATAAGTAATGGCCCCCTTCCCTTCAATGTTGGCCGGCCGACATACCATGACCCGAACCAGTTCATTATCAATTGGACACTCCCGAACTCCTTCAACCAGAATAGGAAAATCAAATTCATCCATGTACTTTACTGCAGTTGCGATATTGGTAGTTTTTCCTGTCCCACGGGGGCCTACAAATGCCACTGATATTCGCCCTTTATAACTTGCTTTAAGCAGTTCTGCTGCCTCCGGAGATAAACTGCCCTGTTTAACTAAAAAAGGAATATCCGGTACTACTGGGAATAGCCGAATAGCCAAGGTGTAGTCCTGGCTTTGGGTTGAGAAAACCGGCGGCAGAACCGCTGTGACCCGCATGCCGCCAACGGAAAAAATAGCGTAGGGTGTCGTTTCATCCAGCTTCGCTCTGCCCGTCATGCAAAGGCTTAATATCAGCATCCGCAAACGGCTTGGAGAACGGAACTTAACGTAATTGCCGCTCTTTTTGTACCAGTTCCAGACCCCGTTTTGCTGGTAGGCGATGCGCTGGGAATTTATACAAAGGATATCTGACAAGCCAGGAAGGTGACGTAGTTCCTCCAATATTCCCCAGCCCAGCAATTCATCTTGGATCTGTTCGCGTATATCCTGGATATTGGCATATGACATCCCCGGCCAGGTGTCCCGTATATTCTTTTCCAGCCGTTT
Organism: Syntrophomonas sp.; assembly: GCA_036677685.1. Taxonomy (GTDB): domain Bacteria; phylum Bacillota; class Syntrophomonadia; order Syntrophomonadales; family Syntrophomonadaceae; genus JAQUBU01. The sequence continues at coordinate 71,317 of JAVBWA010000013.1, forward strand.
CAGGAGTTCATCGGGATCGGTTTCTTCCTGCCGGGAGTCAATAATTGTGCGCCTGGCTTTTTCCAGCAATGGATCGAGATTTTCTTCCAGCTGCTGAGATACCAATTCCCGTTTTCTGATCTCAATAAGACTGGCCATGAATATTTTCTCCTTTGTTATTTTTTAATGTGCCTTTAATCCTGCGGGACCAACGCTGCATTTTGGTCTCAGTCTGCAAGTTGGTTAACAGGCCGCCTGGGTAAAGCTTTTCAATAACCTTTTTCATCTCCCGGGTATAGGCCGTATTATCTACCGGGAAAAACGGAGTGTATCCTTTCTGGCGAACACTGGACATAATCACCATATCCAATGGCAGTTCGGCAATACAGGTAATCCCCACATTTTGAGCAGGTGTGAATTTGGCGAAATTCTTTTGATTACACTCGTTCGAACCATAACGGTGGTCATTGATAACTTTGTTGTAGATAAAACTCATCTTGTTCTTATGGCTGGCAATTACCGGGAAGGTGTCATTTATAAATTTCTTGAGAGTAGCCATTTCGCTGATAGACGGTTCACACAGTAAAAAAATATGGTCCGCTATATCCAGGGTCAGCAGCTGGGCATTGCCCAGATTGTTGCCCACATCAATGACAATCAGGTCAAAATAGCGTTTCAACGCGCTTAAAATATCCGGAATCAGATTGGTATCTTCGTCAAATGCCGCCTTATCGGCCATATTGGAAATGGCCGACATGAAATATATGTTTTCCCGCACTTTAAAAAGGAACTTAAGGACACTCTCTTCATTAATACGGCGATCTTTGTACCAGCTGCGCCAGGCAATCATGCTGGGCAGGTTTTCTGGCGGCGGGATGTATCCCAGGTACATCAGTACATCACTAGCGTCGCGGCTGGTATCGGTATCTAGGATGCATATGCGGGCAGTGGTAAGGTAATTAATGCTTTGTACCAATGAATCCAAAAAAGTGGATTTACCCACCCCGCCTTTCCAACTATATACGCCGACTGTTTCCCGGGGAACGGTGACTACTTTTTTGCGGTTCTCACTCACCACGCCTTTCATCCTGAAGGTGGTTTCTTCGGCAACGTACTCTTCAGCAGCCGGTTTGGACAGTGGAATATTACGAAAGTGACGCCATACCCCATCCATCTCATTGCCTTCCTGCACGATGCAGGCTTTCAAGCTGGTCCACTTGTCCCACTCGCCAGCCATGTCCTGAACTGAAACAAAAGGAACTACGGTTACGCTATGCCGCATAATCGTGGTTAACAAGGATCTGTTTTCTTCCGGATCAAAGCCGAGTAAAAGGGCATGGTAGGGGCCGCTGCGTTCAAAGCTCTCGACGGCTGACTGTGGATCATATGCAGCATAAGCAATGTCAATATTGGCATATTCTTCTGCTGATTCTTTAATCCGGTTTACGAATTTATCCGACCCGGCTACAAACATTCTCAGCATCGGTGCTTCCCCTTTCTATGAAACTGGCCAGCTGCCCTATGGCTTTTTCTATCTTCTCGCTTTTGGTATTGGCTGCACGGCGTCCGGCCAGAGCAGCCGAACAGCCCTGAAAATCGTCCTCTATACAAATAACCGGACAGCTCAGTATTTGCTGAACCATTTCAGATGGAACCGCGTTTCTGCACCGGTTGTAAATCGCTATATCGATATGCTGCCAGGCTTTGGCCGTCGGGCGGATACATTGCACCACATCGGCATCGACCACAGCGATCACCAAATCAAACATTTCTTTGGAAGTCATTCTGAAGCCCATAGGCGTGTCTACAATAATCCGCTGGGTTTTATACTCACCCAGCGACTCCATGCTCCCTTGATAAACCTGTTCGGTCAGATGGTACCCGGCGTTGCTTACGGGGCATAGATCCAAAAGCATGGCATCCAGATTATAGTGCTGATAATGATAAGTAAGGGCAGCTGCCAGGGTGGTTTTTCCGGTACCGCCTTTTTCACTTACAAACCCGATTACTTTAGGTTTCCGTTCGCTCATGGCCGCCCCGATTGCGGTTTTGAATATATCCCGGTCAAACGGTCCCGGCGGCAGAAAAAAAACCTGCCCGGGCGGCACGCCGCGTTTCTGGGCAGCTTCCGCGAAAGCATATGATTCGCTTGAATAAGGCCCGGCAATAACAATTGTTTGTTCTGGTCTAAGAATCGTCATGGGGTCGTTCGTACCCCCGGATGAGGATAAATAGAAAACCAGAAACCAATCGGCCTGCTCAGGTTCCGCCGCCTGGCATCCCAGGATGGACGCCACCATGTTTGCGGCTTCCGGGTTTAGATTGATTGATAGGTGCATGGCCTTACCTCCTTAAAAATCCGAATAATGATTTTTTCTTGGCTTTTACTTCTCCCCCCAGCATACGGATATATGCCTCTCCCGCATCCGAACCCGGGATCTGCACAAATGCCTTGCCGGTTTTCTCGCTCACTTTATTGCTTTCAGCGGATTCGGGTATGACATGGAACGATGTAAACCCCGTTTTACCGGCTACTTCGGATGGCTTGTAATATCCGCTGGGGGTTACTCTGTTTATAACCAGTTCGGATTTTGCCACCAGCTCGGGAAATACGTTGATAAAGGTTTCCACGAATTCAACCAGCATACTTTCGCTCTGGTTGGCAATCAGATATATTTTGTCGGCCATCTCCAAACCTGCCAAAGCCAAATATGGGTTGACTCCGTAATCCAGAACAACAATTTCAAATTCTTCGGCAGCCTGACAAATAAGTTCGGAAACATCGGACTCATTGACAACGAAACCGGGGTCATTCCCCCAGGGGATGAAATAGAACCCAGACGAATGGCGCACCGTACCCAATCTTTCAAATGACCGCCAATTCTCCACCGAGGGGCCGGTACGCCCTTTAAGATGAAGCATGGCAGCCGCATTGCCCTTTCCTATATCAAGGTCTACCATACAGGTATTTTTGCCCTGACCGGCGTAATATGCAGCTGCGTTAATACCGGTGGTGCTTTTACCCACCCCGCCTTTGGTTGATTTGGAGGCGATAATTATTCCCCTCAATCCTGCCGGCCGCAATGTTATTTGCTTTTCCGATATAAGTGACGGTTTTTCACAGTACAGCGGTTGCACCGTTTTTGTTTTATTAGCATCGGCTTCCAGCTTCTGAATCTCTGGAGTTGATTGATCTACATTAAGTGGAGCAGTAATATCTTTATTCGTAGTTGTAACTGCTCCTAAATCGAAAGAAATATTAAATAGCGGTCTCGTGCTGCATGCTATTTCTTCTCTTGCTTTCTCAACCGAAACAATTGTTCCTCCCTGCTTAATTACCGTTGCAATCTCAGTCATGGTACAAATATCTTCTACGATTACCAGGGCTCCGGGAGTAACTTTATCCAGGTATTGAGGTATGCAGATTATCGAAATATCGGAGGGTATTTCCCCGAGTAGAGACTGAATATTTGAACTGCCTAAAAACAATCAACTTCCCCCTTCCATAATTACCGCACCCAGGCGGAGCAGTTCTTCACGCCACCGGCCCGAATCAATGACATACACCGGTTTTTTCTTTGTTAGTAGGTTTTCTATAAACTCGATAAAGCGGACTTGATCGAGTTCATCCAAAGAACCAAGAAACTCGGTTTGAGTAAATATATTAACGCCATGGATTTTTAACGGTCTGGCATCTATCCCTAATCGCCAATCTGCTTTCCATATGGGTTCTGATGTCTCAATCTGCCGCGATAGCTCTCCGGAAGCATCAACAACATATCCCTTATAACCGGACACTGAGGTGATGTTATATAAAATTATCAGGTTGGCTTTTGGGATGTTCTTATCCTTTAGGATGTTTTTTACCGGTTTTTTGTTGAGAGAAAACCTCTCTTTCCGAAGTTCCATTTTGGGCTTTTTTATCTTAGTTCTGGATAAATCCACCTGTTTCCCAAAAGCCTGATCGAGTATTTTCTGGGCAAATGGTGCATTCGGAGAGAAAGTTTTGGGGTAACCTTTTTGAATGTTTTTAAAGTGCGGTATTTCAACAATCCCCCTAATTGCATCACTCTCCCCGAGATATCGGATCATCTGCCGGGTAGAGTAATACCCTTTGTCTTCCCGATTATTAACCATGAGTATCCAACTGTTTTCATACAGAGACTCTAATTTACTCAGAAATTCCCGGATACGTACCAATGCTTTTTCATCGCAGTCTGATACGAGCAAAGACAGATTGGCTTTTCTTACAAGAATTGCCCAGTATTCGGTTTTGAAATCTGTTCCCAGATCACATATAACGAGATCAAAGAATTTTTCTGCTGCCTTCAGCAACCGGTTTATGTTATCGCTTGTTATTCCCTCATCCGGTATATTTGGTTTTGGTAATACATAAGTACCTCTGGAACTGCGTAAGCATTGGTCCCAGGGATCATTAAATGCTGACCAGGATGTGACGGTCGGGTAAACCTGAGATGTATTCGTTCCAAACACCCTATTTGCGTCTCCTACAGGGTTGTCAAAGTCTATAAATAATGTGTTAAGCCCCCTGTCCGTTCCGGCTTCTGCCAAACCCGAAGCAACAAACGTTTTCCCCGCGTCAGTGGCCGGAGAAGTAATTATTATTACTTTCAGTAATATCACCCCCGTATAAATATAAAAAGCCCCTAAACCGGGAGCTTATTTTCTAATAATTTTGTCCGGGCGGCCGCAGCCACATCAGCGGATCACTGGGCCGGTTGTCAACGTATACTTCAAAATGCAGATGTGGGCCTAAACTGCGGCCGCTATTACCCGATAGCCCAATCTGCTGGCCTTGCTCCACACGTTGCATTGTTTTTACTTGTATATCGGAAAGATGGGCATAGGCTACGGTTGTTCCTTCTCCAGTAGAAATCTTGACATAATTCCCGTAGGCTGCTGCTTGACCGGCAAAAACAACCTGGCCGGAAACAACTGCAAATAATGGAGTGGATTCGGGACATGCTAAATCTATACCTATGTGTCCGGAAGGCCATAGAACTTTGCCGTTCGATCCGGTAGTCTGGCCGAAGGTGGCAGTTATTTCGGTATATTCGGGCGGTAACGGCCATATTCCCACCATTGAAGGAACCTGATAAATAGAATACTGAAGGGCTTGAGCCAAAATGTTATTAACATATCCGTAATCATGATTATATGCATAAACAGCCTCTTCTGGATTTAGTTCAATATTATTTGCTTTTAATAGTTTTGCTGCTGCTGGGACCGCATCCCAGGGGTTATACGGATCTGCCCGGCCGTCTCCATCTCCATCGACACCATATCCGCCATAACGGGTAATTGTAGCTGGGTCTTCATCCCATTTAGGGTTAATTGCAGAATTGCGGGCTTTCGGGTTCGTATTCCCGCTCCAGGTGGTAGGCATAAACTGCATGTAACCGACTGCCCCCGCTTCGGATACTCCCTGTTGTTCAAGATAATTCTTTCCCTTGCCGAAACCACTTTCGATTTTAGCTATGGCGGCCAGGACCGCCCATGACACTCCGTACTTTTCCTGTGCTTGGTCGAATATTACAAAGTCAGATCCTATTTCACTCATTGCCGTACTGGTAGGTTTTCCGGCTTGGTGCCCTGGTTTTGTATGGAACTGGCTGAGTAGCGATGTTATTGTCATATATCCCAATAAGATAATAATTATAATGAATACAATCCAAAGGCCAAAACCTGCAGCAATATATTTAAGAAGGGCCTTTTTAACCCGGGCTTTTGCTATTTCTTTCAGCTTGTCCGTCAGACCGCTTTCCATGGCCGAAGCATCCATTTATATCACCCCATAGAAAAAGGCCCAGCGAATATGACCAGGCCTTTTCTATGTCTTTTTCTATTTTAATAATCCCTACGTCTGAAATAACTTTGTTCGGCTTCGTCCGCTCTTTGGCCGGCTCCTGATTCGCGATATCCGGGGCCTGTTTTTTTCTGTCCATACATATACCTATCCACAAGTTGTTTTCGGCGTTCCTGGAGCGTTAGAGAGCTTTCCTCATCTTCTATATAATTATCGGGAGTTGTACTATTGACCTGAGTCGGAACTGGGGCCGGCAACTTTGATGCTGCACTTGGTTTTCCGTCATGGCTTTTAGGAACAGTTTGATCTTGTACGGGTCCGGTTTCGCTTACAGTCATTATCCCACTGGTAGGGGTAGTATCTGATTCCATTGTCTGCCGCCTTTCTTTATCTTGGTTAGGGGATGGAGCTTTTGTCAAATGGGTTTCACCACCTTCTGTTTGTCTATTTTGGCGTATAGGAACACCATCCATATTATTTATTTTTCTTTGCTCACCGTCGGCGTAATTATTAATCTGTTGAGCATCCCGGTTTTCTGCAGTTGGCACAACTGCTTCGGCTTTCTGTGGTACTTGTTCCGGTTCATTATTTCTGTTAATTCCCATTTGGATATAGGACACACCATGCTTGACAAGCCCCGCTGCCTTAACTCCAGCAGTTTTAGGAGTAGGCGGTGGTTCCCCTTCTTCCAATCTGTTTTCTCTCTTATAAAATTCCAACCACTGCTGTCTAGTCTCTTTCATGTCTCCTTCTTCTTCTGCTGCTTGTTTTTTATCCCCTTTAAGATATTGCTTTCCTCGTTGTTTTAATTCATCAACATCAGTAAGCATAAATTCCTTTATTGGCGATCTTTCTGCCTGCTCTGTAGTGTTAGTATTATTGGCACTTCTCTTACCATTTTTTATCGTTTTCCCCCTTTTGAAGGTAGCTGGCGGTTCTTCAAGAGCCTGAACCATTTTTGCTGTTCCGGACTGTTTTTCTTCCTGTTCAGTTTTTTCTGGCTTCTGCTCTCCTTTATTAGTTATACCAGACTTTCGGCTAAGTACATTTTCTGCAATTTTGTATTTCATAAATGTCTTTAGAGGATTTTCCATTTTAAATTTAGGTGGTTCAAGTGCTATTAACCCCATTGCCCAATTAAAGTAGTCTTTCCTGAACCAGATCGCTGCCGCGAAAATTATGGTTAATAGAAAATCAGCCCCGGCGATATTAGATCCGGACAAGTGCATTACCATAATGGCTAAACACATTGTTACACCAAGATAAAACCCATATATAACCTTTATAGAGAATGCCGACAGAAGCCATTGAATATACTTCAGCATAAGCTGGCGGCCACGCTCCCCAGCAACCCCTAATATTAATGCAACCGACAGAAGAAGGAGTAATATAACGATGGCCAATTGAGCAAGAAATACCGGTAATCCTACTAAAACCATTAAAACAAAGTATGCTCCTGCCGGTATTAGGCTGCCAAAGGCAGCACTGGAATGTTTGTCCGCATTTTGCGATCCAGGACCTGACGCTGCAGTGGTCATAGGATGATTCCCATGGTCGATATCCAAGGCTGTTATTGCCTTTAGCAACGGCTCCTTAACATCTTCTGAAGAAGCCAGAAAATTAGTGTCAATATACTGGCTTTTAAGTGTTTTGCTGCGGACCGTTTTTTGTTTTTCCGAAGAAAAAACTGACGGTTTTAAAGCTTCGTTGACTTGATCGATCTCTTCCTGGGTCATTTTTAATTTGGTATAATCTGCAGTTCCAAACTGACCGGAAGCCCACGGAGCGGATACTAACGCGAACCACATTCCATTACTCATATTACATAATGATTTTTTTAATAGAGTTAAATCTTCGTCCGCTTCTTCAATGTTCAAATCGAATTGGCTGTCTGTGTTGTTTGGATCAGCTTTATAATCCTGTATTCCGGAAACCGCAAATATGGCCGAAGCAGTAAGATTATTAAAGAAACTAAGAACGGGGGGAATAATTGACGAAACATTTGCGGTATAAATTAGCAGTCCTGAGAAGCACAGAAGGCCAAGTAATACCGAACTCAAACCCCTCATAACCTGCCCGCGAAATATCATGACACCTGCACCAATTGCCAGCCCTACTAGGGCTAATGTCAGCAATGTTCCCAAAAAGCCATTGCTGCTGTTCTTTACGAATGAATCTATATAGCCCAGTGAATCACGCATAAAAAAGTCATCAAAACCAATTAGCAGGAGTATGTTTCCCATATAGGCAAAGAACTTTGTGAGTTTAAAAGTAACATTTGCGAGACAATTTGCTATTGATGCGCTGGCATCATCGATGGCACCTGAAAACCATCCCGACCCTTCCGAAGGGGCGTTGCGGAAATAATACGCAGTATGGGGATAGGATAACCAGGTCAGTTGGTCCAACGCCCATCCAGGGTGAAAAATAGGGAGTATATTATCATCTGCTTCAAGTTCATATGAGATATCGGGGCCATTTCCCACCTGGTACTTGGTGGCAGGCATTTCATCCCCGATATGAGTCCGAGCTGAAACCCCTACCGGGATCGACGTAAAAATTATAATCAACAAAAGTATAGTTATAATTTTTTTCTTAATTATTCTCGCCCCTTTCCGGGTTTCGGCTCCCATCCGGATTTGTGTCAAAAACATTAAGCAGCTGGCTGGGCTGAACATCGACTTCCAGGTAACCTATGCGGTTTTCCGCATCCCGGTAAAGGCATTGGCCGGACCGAAGTGAAGCAAAGGTTTCCGGTTTGACCACACCCTCGCCGGCGCCCAAAACACGCAAATTATTTCCGGCTTCTTCCGCCGAACCAGCCCGGAAGCAAAATACCTGACCAACGTTATTCGTAAATACCGGCTTATCCAAATCACTCATATTCTGAGAAATTAATACGGGAATAAGCCCGTATGTACGGCCCATGCGGATACTTTCATCCAGCACCCCTTCGCCCTGGGGAGTAGAAGAAACAACATGAGCTTCATCGTAAATCAGCAGCTTGGGAATGTCACGGGGCAAAGCAAAGGCTGTTTCACGAGTTATCGCCGCCATAAGGTAGGTAATTGCTATTCCCTGTCTTTCACTGTCCGTCCAGCGTTCATATGGAATGTGAGGCCGCGGTCTTGGTATTTCGCTTAAATTTAAAACGCTCATTCGCTGGCCGTCTTCAAATAATCCAAGTTGCCCTTGCCCATAGACCATTCTCCCAATGTCGGACTGCTTGAGCATCTGCAGTTGGTAAACGGTTTTCCGGGCTTCATCTTTTATATCACGGTCCGGATCATCTCTTTCCAATAAAGCAATTTCGTATGAAAAGGCATCCATATGCCTGTTATCAACAGGCAGGGCATATAGTCTTTCAAGGGCTTGAGAGATACACATCTGCCGGTTTTCGTTATTGTTTGGATTAAGTGCCAGGCTAAGATAATCTAAGGCTATTGACTTGGCCCTAGCTTCCTCCTTTGCCAGAATGAACGGATTAAGTGCAGCCTTACCTCGTGGAGATAGATCAATAACTTGTGTTATTGATTGGAAAGAGGAAATTAACCGGAACACCCAGTATTCGTTTTTGGGATCGCTGACCAGAACATATCCGCCGGCAAGCAAGGTAAAATACGCTAACAGTTTTGCAAGGACACTTTTGCCGCCGCCAAGACTTCCCACAATGATAATAGCATTAGTTTTGTTCAATTCCCGGGCCGATCTGCCAGGAGCCCAATATACCGGGGACTGCCCGGCCCATCCTGAAAAGAATCCGGGGGGATCTCCCAGTTCATAGTCGAAGTGAGGTCCCATAGCCGCAATGTACCCCGGATCACACTCTATCTTAGGGGCTGCCGGCTGAGATCCGGGTAAAAATGCCATTAAGGATTCAAGTTGCTTGGATGATGGCCTTACAGCCCTATAGTTCATTCCCAAGTAATGGGATTGTAATTGACCGGATTGAGAATTAACTTCTTTTGCTTCGTTTTGACCGATAGCAAGACTAATAGCCACGGATGCGAGCGGCTTTCCTTCCGATAGGTTCTGTTCAAGCTGCCGGCTGCCCCTAATTCCATCCTGGGCATTTACAGATACGTCTTCCATAGCGTCAATGGCTTCATCCATTTGAGCTGAGAGAAGACGTTTTTTGTTATCCACTTTTTTAAGGGCTTTATTCGGAGCGGTTATCTCGAAATGAATGCAAGTATCAAATGGAAAAGCAAACTCTTTCGCGCTGAATAAGTCTATGCCCCAGGCTGGAATATTGCGCGATAAATCCACAAAATGAACAAAGCTTTGATAGTGTTTGCGTTCATAACCATCGGTCACAACAACATAGTTTATTCTTTCATCTATCTCATGACCATCAGTAAAAGCTGCTATCGCGGCCGGTGTCATGATGCCCGAAGGACGATCAGGCAGAGGTGGCGGTAATAGCCCGACTCGCTGGGAACATTTTCGTATCATGAAATCCAGGTCGGAAAATCTTGCTCTGCTAAGCCCGTGCCGGCGCATTCGGGAGTAAAACTCTTTTTCGCTTTCTTCAGCAGCTTTTTTAAAGGAAAGTGGGATCTCCATCGGCCTAAGAGTCATGAAAGTTCTTAACGCCAAATCCCGCGCATACCCGAGAAATTCCTGAATATTTGATAGTGTTGGAATGTTTGGTAATTCAAATAAAATGTATCTACGCAATTGACGAGCTCCGTCATTTATTGCTGAACGTACGGCCAGTGTATGTTCTGCCATTTCATTTAGTAAATCTTCACCCAGGTTCTTCCCGACGCATCGGTTAAAGTATCCGCCTTCATTCATTCCTATTTCATCCCACAGGATAAGAATCTGGCCGGTACCTTGATATCCGGATAACATTTCTTCAAATGAACCGACCACCATACATTTTCTATCCTCGGGCAGAAAGCGATAAGGTACGGCTTCAAGTTTATAGACGGCAAAAGATTTCCCCCTGGAATTAAATAATATATTCTTGTGAAAAGCGACAATCGGAAATTTAAAAGAGATCATCGGTACCTCCATAATCTTCAAGATCAAATGATTCCCACCAAAGCACCATTCTGCGTTTCTTTAGCAGTGACCGCCCGGAAAAATCCCTTTTATGAGGTCTAACCAGAAAACAGAGGAAATCGTAAACAAACCCCAAAAAAGGTCTGCCCTGCGGATCGTACTTAAGCAACACCGAAGTTAGTAGACAATCAAAAAAAACCGTTACACCTAACAAAGGTTGTTGAAACACGGCAGCTGCGGGTATTGCTATAAGACGCGCAGGAAGAAGCAGCAGAATAAACAGAGCAAGGCCATCAAGGGGTATCGGTCGGGGTAATGGGTGCTGATTGTCGAGGCTATATATCTTCCACTGAATTTTAAATAGGTTCTTATAGCTATGAAACATCAGTAAGACCCCACTCTCACAAGCAACCAGCGTTCCTCTTTATTTGCTTCGATTACGATACTTTGTTCGATGTGGGTGATTCCCTCTGCAGACAGCTTTACAGCGGCAATTGCCCGGGCAGCTTCATCTTTACGAGAGAAAGCAGTGATATTTACCTCTTCAACTGTATAACCACCAACTGGATTTATCGTAACGCCAGGACAAACGAAATTATCCATTTTTTGACCTTCGTAATACATACTTAATGCCTGAGCAGCAAAGGTCTTAAAGTCTTCGGGGACTTCCGTACTGCCTATCAGGGATTTTGGATCTGCGGCAGAATAATCAAATTTGGGTTTGGCCACTGGGGTACCCAATACTTTTATCTCCCCATCACGTTCAACCTGGACGGATATTTCCATAACCTCTTCGAAATCTTTCCAGTAGGTTATAATCTCACCGTTTTCTGTTTTCTGTCGTTCAACAATTCGTTCATTAGGCGGCAGTATTGGACTATCTTCAGTTAAAGTCATTAACCGGGATACTTCTGTTTTTAGAACAATACGGTAAAGTGACTTTTTATCGGAAACCTTTTTGGCTGAAATAACGCTAATTGAATTGCACCGTTGGATTCCTTCCGGATAACCGGTTATGACACCAAAATTTTTAAGCTTCCTTGCGTAAGCCTCGCGGTCACTATCGAAGGTGCTCCAGGCCTGGGCAAAATCCTTTGCCGCTTCGCATGCTTTTCTTTCTTCATCAATTTGGGCAGGGGTTACGGTTTTGTCTTTTATATGCGCTATGGCGACATCGGTCAGAATGTTAGTCCGGATGCTTGTTATAAAGCAGACTATCAGTAAAATCCACAATACCGCTGATACCAGTGCCCTAGCGATAAACGGCCGGTTGCTTCGCATTATTTGCTGTATTTTATCAAGCATCTATATGCCTCCTTGTAGGGCCAATTCCCGCAATACATCCAAAGCATAATTGTAATCTTCCTTAGTCAGGAGTTTATTTATGTTAATGTAATAGCCTATAAGAGTATAGTCAGGATCATTGGCCAGGTTTCCATCATAAACATTAATGGTGCGAGTCTCACCATCGCTGTCGGTATATCCATATACCAAAACCCGCTGTCCAGAGAACCAACAATATTTTCTATCAATTTTGCCGGCCAGCATTTTGTCCGAACCCATAATCGGCCATTTTTCCGGGTTGATTTTTTCAGGTTTGGCTAATGACTCTATCATGGTTCTCGGTTCGTTATCCTTAAAATAGGGTCCGTTATAATAAACATTTACAAGTTCACCTTTGTTGTCCCATTCACAATTTATTGAGCCATAAAAAACTCCGGGGCTGGCCCACTCGGTAAATCCACCGGTGTTATGCTTCTCAACTGCCTCCATAAAGCGGTCCACTCCCGGCCGGAGAACCGGCACGCTCTCCATAAGACCATTAATCCCACCGGATTGGCCCAGGAAATAGGCAGATCCTCCAATGCCAGCCCGCATCTGATTCAAGACGGTGAGATCCTTTTCCATGAACCACCGAGACTGAAAACGTGACCAGACTTCCCTGGCCTTTTGCTTTGAATCTCCTGAGTTTAGCAGACTACGAATAGATTCCTTGGGGTTCCGGGCCGAATTATCTTTAATCGGTATTACTTGGTACAGATCAGCCAAGCTATTGACCACATCGGATGATTTAGCCAAATCCATTGTCCATGCCTTATTAGAAAGACTTAACACCCCGAATCCTGCCCAAGGTTCCGGACCAATACCAGGGCCATAAGCTGGTTCCATGCCGGCTTGCAGATCCGTGTTAGTGTCATAAGTAATGGCTTTTTCGGCAAGTAATTTTTCTTCGTTGCCGGCGCCCGAAGCAATTTCGAATTCGCCAAACATTTTTAAACCTTGGCCAACGTTTTGGGCCAGCTTCCCATCAGTCCCGCCCCATTTCGGATATACTCGGTAAAATTTCCGTTTTTCATATACTTTATAACCGTTTCCTGCATTGACGCTCAGCCGTCCAAAGCAAATATAACTATTGTTGACTGGATCATAAGCCAGTATTTTGCCGACTACAGCAGCTTTTCTATATAGCTGGCCCATAGACGAGCTGCCCCAGGGAGAACTACCTGACGGATTCTTATATGCTCCATGGGCAGTGCCTAGAGTAGTAAAAAAAAATATAGCCAGGCATAGAATTATAGAGAGCTTTACTTTTTTCATGTGCACACCTCCATGTTTATCACGATAAAAAATGCCCTGAATTGCAGGGCATTTTAATAACTGTTATTCAATTCACTCACTAAGCAGGGGCTGTTGTAATTGTTTGGGTTGCGGCCAGGTCAACCGCTCAGGTATGCAGCGTCAAATAATTAAGAATACCTGTCCCAAGGTTTTTTAAAGCTTCAGGTTCAGCAATTCCGTATATTACAGCAGCAGCAAGAATAAGCCCCAAAGACAGCAAAACCTGGGCCTTGCTTATAGCTTTCAGTATTCCAATTAAAGCTGCTATAAGCAAAACGTATTGAGCAAGGGTAAATATTTTTTTCATCGCCATATCGGGCTCAAAGGCCATAGCCGGCTGTACCGGCAAAAGAATAAGGAGAGTGATTGTCAATATGAACCAAAGTCCGTTTGAGAAACTCTTTTGGTCACCAACTATTCTTTTCATTAGCTGGTTCCTCCTCCGCTTCCAATCCCCAGCCAAGTTTTGATTCCTTCTGCTATGTCTTTAAATGCGGTGGGATCTAAAACACCGTAAATGATTCCTCCCACTATAACTATAATCACGGCTCCTACCACATTACTTTTTGCTAATGACATCCCGGCCGATGCAGCAACTATAATAATTAGGCAGAATAATATAAATCGCAGTATATTATTTCCTGCCGTATCAAGACTGAAGGCATTAGCAGAGACCGGTGCGCCAAATAAGAGAATAACGGTCAGTAGTCCAGCTACAATTTGTTGCCGCTCTTTTATTCCTGCCGGCAGGGAACGCACCAACCAGCTCCATAAGTTTAGCTTTGAAATTAATCGATTGATCTGTTTAATCAGCATTTAATTAATGCCACCTCCATTTCTTAACTATTTCAACGCCTTGCCTTCTATTTCACCTCCTATCGATGCAAGCAAGCCCAAGCGTTCTAAACTAACGTAAAACGGCCAGGACAACGCCTGGCCGGATATATATTATTTATTTTCTCTTACTATACTCTTTCCTCAATTCTTCTAATTATGTTATATACCGCTCCGGCTCCTACGCCATATAGTTCTCCGATTTCCCTATAACTCAATTTATCATCGTAACGCATAGATTGAATTACATTAAGGTCGGTTTCACTTAAATCCAAAAGTCTTATTTTATTTATATATTTTCCGTTAAGTCTCGCAAATGCGTATTCGGGAAGACAATTTGTTATTATAGCTATTGTTAAGGCGTAATAATTTGACATAGTATTTGCCACATTATCCCTCCTCGGCCATCTGGAAACCTCTTTCTAATCCCTGCCTGGCCAGTACCTCCCGAATAGTATGAAACCATTTCCGGTTGGATACGTTTAAAGGAACAGCCCCGGCTTTTGCAGCCCTTAACCGGTATTCCTTTAATTCTCCGCTGCCCCATGCCCTTAACAAGTAGAACCACCACGGGTCATATCGTATGCTAAGCTTATCCGCCCAGCATAACCTAGATGGTTCCCGATTGGTATTTTTAGCATAATGTCGTGAATGTAATAAACAAAGATAATAATATTCAGTTCCAAATAATTTACCAGCGATCCTGGCACCATATTCGGGATGGCGTTCACCTTCCAGGCCATCCATATTAGGCCTTCCCCAATAACCCCAATCATGAATAACGATGCAGATGAATTCCTTCCAACTGGGCCAGCCATAAAGGTATTGCCAGGCCAGCAGTACAGTAAGCGGGTGCCAGAATACCTGGTGTACGCCAAAAAACAAACTCCTGGTTCCAACTTTCAAGGTATCCCCTCACTTTTTCAATCTATAATAAAAAAACCAGGCCCTTTTGAACCTGGTTTTATGTAAGTACTTTTGGTTGTTTTAATTAAGCATGTTTTTAAATTCGGATCCGGGTTTAAACGCCGGTACTTTTTTAGCTTCGATGGTTATTGGCTTTCCTGTTTGTGGATTGCGGCCCTTCCGCTCTTTTCTGTCACGGGGTTCAAATGTTCCAAACCCTATTATTTGTACCTTGTTTCCCTGGGATACTTCCCTCATTATGGCCTCTATTGCAATTTCAAGAGCATTGCTGGATGCTTTCTTTGTTTGGCCTGTTCTATTGGCTATTTCAGCTATCAATTCGTTTTTATTCAATATTTAATCTCCTTCCCAGTTGACTTAATGCAGCAGTAAAAATCACCACCTCCTTAGGATTTTTGCCAGGTTGCTATGATAGTTTAATAATGCTTTTGGTCCCAGTCGTTCTATGTATTAGATGTATTTCACCTGGCGGGTTTTTCAGCACATACCAATTGTTCGAATTATGGCTATGCTTTTTCATGATTTCCTTTTGCCTGCGCGTAGGCCTCCTACCTCGTGCCATTCAACCATCTCCCTTTGAATTTTAATTTACTGCTTTCATCACAGCCTATTTCTGAATTATTGATCCTTATCAAGACCAATTTTTTCTTGTGTGTTTTGGTAGTACTCATTAATTAATTTATCAAGAGATTGACTCATTCGGATTACTTTCGAATCTTGCAGGTCTTTTCCAATTCCGAGTTTGTTTAACTCTCCGCGAGATTTTTCTATATTAGCGACAATACTCACTCAAACCCTCCCTCCTAAAAAAGTCCATAAAAAAACCTTGGCTATTAACCAAGGAAATGCAAATTCATATGTTTTACACTAACAGCCGCCGCTGTGATAAGTTCTGAATAATTTTTATTTATCCAATATTTATCAATTTTTATTATTTATAATTCTATTTGACGTGGAGGAGTGGCCAACGGTAAAGGCAGCCGACTTATAATCGGCAGGTAGGGTAAATCATCCGAGGGTTCGAAGGGAATAAGGCTAAAGCCAGTAAAATATTTTTTTATTCAGCTGCCCATTATTAGCCTTAGTGCCGTCCCAAATAAACATTAAGCGGAATTCCCGGCATACCATAATGATTAAACTTCATATTACAGTACCTTCCTTTATGGCCTTTTGGCTGTATGCATTAAAAAGAGCTCGAAGTTGAAGGTAACGGATTCTCATTCGGGAAAAACGCCACCAGCTTAAGGAGGTTGTTAGCCAGACGTATGCATTTGTTTGTTCCTCCTCAATCAATATCAGTGTTGGCAAATTGTGATAATAAACTCGTTGTTCTAATAAGAGTATCTTTCGTACTGCGCCCGAACGAGTATACGCCCAAAAAAACCTCATACGTTCCATTGTCATAGTTGGCAACAAACAAAGCATTATATAGCTCTTTTAATTTTGAATCCAACGTTACTACTGTTTTCCCTTCGTTGTTTTCCTTGAACGACTCTGTTCTATTAAGAAGCTCATCAAAAAAACTTTCTTTCAAGCAACAAGAAACTTCCAGCAGCGGAGTGTATTCCTTTCCGTTAATAAAGTCAGAGTACCTAAGGGAGTCACAGATTTGTAATCCAATCATGATTGGAACAACATACATAAGCCCAAATTGGAGACCACGGCCTTCTGAAAATGAGAAATCATATTTTCTGCTTTCGTGAGTTGGTTCATAGGCTGCAATTTTCGTCAAATGCAGATATTTTGCTATTTCCCGCAACTCGAAATGATAAGCTTTAATCACAGCATCGCAGACAATATCATATATGTAATGGGAACCATAGAAATTCAAACTCTGATAGTAACGTTTCAAATCAGCAGAGGGCAATGAAATCCTTAAATCAAAGAAGCGATCCAAATACTTTGAAGCATTAAAATCGGAGCCATAATACTGCTTTATGGTATGTTGCAATTCATTGATGTTAACTGAAAACACGTATGTAATCCGATCATTTGAAAAATAGTGCTTAATTCGTTCCAGCAGGCGAACAGCGTAACTTGGTTTACATCTATCCAATTCATCAATAAAAACGATAAGGCGATTTCCTTTTTCAAGAAGCAGCGAATCCAAAAACTCCTTAATCATTTTTTGAATTCCTTTTTCTTTTTTTATTGCCTGAAGTGGATCCTCACTCTTGAGACTATCTATAAGCTGCGTCCACTTCTTTCCCGAAAAAAACTCTAATATGTTTGCAGCGATTTGTAGGCAGTCAGCTCCTTTTTTAAATGAATAGTCACTCTCTACGCTTTGAAGAATACTGTAAACAAGAGAGAGAACAGGGTCCTCGTCGTTGTCATTTTCCCACGAATCATAGTATACAGAGACTTGAGTTTGAAATTCAGCCGGTTGATTATTATGGCGTTGTGTCCACATGTCTTTAATTTTTCTTCTGTCTGTATCGTCGTCCGAGACAATAAAGTCGTTATGTGCATCCAGAACCATTTTGGACTGTTTTACAAAAAAGGTCTTTCCACTACCCCAGCCTCCGTCAAGTGCAATAGAACAGCTGTCATCTATAGAATTGAGTATTTCGACAAAGCGAAAAACATCCATATCCCTTGCAATGGTATCATTGAGATAGGTATTTAGTAAGTTCTCATATGTCGGTTGCAGTTCATATGATTTCATCTTTTCCCCCAATTCTCGTATGCCCTGCCATTGGACGAGCTTCATATTATTATCAAAACATTCATTTACATGAATTACCGATTATTAGCCTATTGGGCAGTTCGTATGGTATTCGGTTATGCTCATAATAGGATTACTTCAAATTGTCTGTTTTGTGGATAACCTGAAGTATAATACTATTCATATTATTTATTTCTAATTTTAAATCTCAGTTAGTTCCCCATTATTAGCCTGCTGGTATAGCAATTTGAAGTTGGTCAAGATAAAATTTCCGGTTAAAGGTTATCCATTTGCATAAGTTTAACATGGTTTATATTAAATTTTTGAATAACAAAGTTTACATTTTCCTGTCCAAGAATAAAGGAATAATTCTTTTTTACAG
Source organism: Syntrophomonas sp. (assembly GCA_036677685.1). Classification (GTDB taxonomy): domain Bacteria; phylum Bacillota; class Syntrophomonadia; order Syntrophomonadales; family Syntrophomonadaceae; genus JAQUBU01. The sequence goes on from JAVBWA010000013.1 coordinate 89,563, forward strand.
TAGGATCTGGGTTAATAATTGTAACTTTGCGCCCCGGGATGCCCGTATAGCAGTCGATGTCCGGCAATGTATCAAGAAAAAATGATTTTATAAAGAAATCATCAGCAGAAAGGCTTAGTCCCAAAATATAAACATGATGTGTAAAAGCAAAAGCAAATTCAGGTTTATACCATATAGGTGCAATGGGCCTAACCTCAAATGCTTTTCCTGATCCAGGAAGCACCATAAATGGTTCTACTTCCCCCATTAACGGTTTACTTCCTCTCCAAGAATCCTTATTAAGCAGTTCATCGCAATAATACAATTCTTCTGACATCATTCCTTTTGTAAATTCAAAGGGCTTCCAAATAAATCTTGCCTTACTGGGATTATTAAGTCTCCAATTAACTGATCCATGAAATTTATAAATCCTGACATCGGCTTCACCATAATTGTTGTAAGCAAAGGTCTTCCCAATTTTACTTAAAGATAATTCCAATAGTGGATCCCAGTTAAATGTAATTAATATGTCATATTTTCTAAGTTGCCGTGCAAATTGTATATATATATCGGGAATATCTTCAGGTGCAGGGGTTGAATTCACAATTGCTTTTGCTAAATAATATCTGAAAGCAAGTTTCTCGCGTGAACCCCTCTCAGACCATCGTTCCCCTCCACCATATTCTCGCAACTCAACATATTCTAGAAATGTGCAAAAATCAGAGAAATTCACTTGTGTGTAATCAACTTCTTGCTCCGAAGAAAAGCATATTTTAGCATAATTATTAACCCGTTCAAAAAGCCCTGGACATTCTAGCTTAAACAACTGCATGCTATCAAATAGTAATTGACCAATCATAGGAATTCCTGCTGCAGCAGAAAACCCAGCTCCTAAGATAAATAGTCTATTCTGTTTTACTCTCTGAATAAAATCACTCATTTGACTATCCTCAATGAATTCCCCATTATTAGCCTAATGCGAATAAGAATTATGGGAAGTTTTTGTCAGGAATAATAACCCGTTCTTATACTCTAAAACCAATAGCTATATCGCTTTGCTAAAGCCAAATTATAAATG
>JAVBWA010000014.1:0-78448 GCA_036677685.1 Syntrophomonas sp.
TTACCCGGCAAGATTTACTGGGCAATTCCCGCTACTATTATCCGGGTTTGAAAGAAAACCACGAATATTTTGGACAAATACCGGGTTCAACTGAAAATGCGGTGTTGAGGGATACGGTTATAGCCCTGAAAAGCGCATCAGCTACTGATGATCCTGACTACATGAACACTCAAGATGCACCATTATTGGTCTTTGGACAACGATATGTTACGGAACAGACCAATCATGCCTTTATAAAGTATGTTAATAAAATTGAAGTTTTTACTGATAATCCGGCTCAATGGGATGAACCAACGGCAACGCCTGCCGGCGGAACTGTCGAGGCGGGAACCATGGTGCAATTAAGCAATATTAATATGGATGCAGACAAGGTCTATTATACTACCGACGGCACAGAGCCCACAGTTGAAAGTCCTATGTACAACTGGATTGCCAAACGGTGGTGGAGCTCACGGTCAGATGATCTGGCAACCATAAATCACCCCATTGAAATCACTGAGGATACCGTTATAAAAGCTAAAACAATCGGTTTGGGCAAGGAAGACAGCAATACTGTCACTTTCACTTACCAGATTCCTACGTCTCCAATAACTTTGATTGCGGATAGCAGCAACAATATAGTGGGCCAGGCGATCGAGCTAACCTTTAGCGATGATGAAACCTGGAGAAATGCTATTACCGACATAACTGTGAATGATAATTCCATATCCGGAAATTATAGCGTTGCTGAAGGAAAAATAACCATTGACGCCAGTGTGTTTACTGCCGCCGGAGACTATGCCGTCAAGGTCAAGGCTACAGAGTATCCGGATACTCAGGTAACCCAGACCATTAGAGAAGTGTCTTCGAATCCTGACGATTTTACAGTATACGACGGGGTTTTGACAGGATATGTGGGTGCCGGCGGTGAGGTAATCATCCCGGGCGATTTGGGTATCACCAGCATAGGACAGCAAGCGTTTGCGAATTGCAGCACTATAACCTCGATAAGTATCCCCGGGGGAGTTACCAGCATTGGAGACAGTGCGTTTCAAACTTGCGGCAGTTTGACCTCGATAAGTATCCCCGAGGGAGTCACCAGCATTGGATTTGGTGTGTTTTGGGGATGCAGCAATTTGACCTTGGTTAATTTGCCCAGCACCGTTACCAGCTTAGGTGATAATGTGTTTTTTCAATGCAGCGGCCTGAGTTCGGTAAATATTCCGGAGGGTGTCACCATTATTGGAGAAAGTGCGTTTCGTGATTGCAGCAGCCTGACCTCAATAACAATTCCTGACAACCTCGCCAGCATTGGAAATAACGCGTTTTATGGATGCAGTAGTCTGAGCTCCATTAATCTTCCTGACAATATAACCAGCATTGGAGAAAGTGCGTTTCGTGATTGCAGTAGTTTGAGTTCTGTAACTATTCCTGGCAATGTCACCACCGTTGGAAAAAACACTTTTCGTGGTTGCAGCAGTCTGACCTCGGTAACATTCCCCGACAGTGTAACCAGTTTAGGTGATTATACATTTAGTGATTGCAGCAGCCTTACCTCCATAACCATCTCTGACAGTGTAACCAGTATTGGGAAATGTACGTTTCAAAATTGCAGCAGCCTACTCTCAATAAGCATTTCCGATAGCATCAATAGCCTTGGAGATACTGTATTTAAAAATTGCAGTAGTTTGACTCAAATTAATGTAGGCTCAAACAATCCGAATTATGCAAGTGATGGGGGAGTATTGTTCAATAAAGACTTAACAATACTTGTATGCTGTCCACCAGGAAAAACAGGAGAATATATTATACCTAACAGTGTGGAAAGTATTCAGAAAAGTGCATTTTTTAATTGTGTTAATCTAACATCTATAACTATCCCCGATAGCCTCACTATTATTGGTGAGCATGCATTTGATGGCTGCAGCAGCCTTACCTCTATAACCATCCCCGACAGTGTAACCAATATAGACAGTTACGCATTTAGAAATTGCAGCAGCCTGACATCTATAATTATTCCCGCTAGCGTTACCAGCATTGGAAGCAGCGTGTTTAGTAATTGCAGTAACTTAACCATATACGTTTATGAAGGATCTGCTGCAAAGACCTATGCAACTGATAATAGTATTCCTTTTGAAGTTATAACAGGAACTCTGGCGCCGACCCTGACTGCTGATACGAGTAATAACAAAGTCGGGCAGGCAATCGATATCACCTTTGCCGATGATGCTGACTGGCGGGCAGCCATCAGTGAAATCACCGTGGATGAAACTGCTCTGGACAGCAGCAAGTATAGTGTGGCAGAGGGAACGATCACTATAGACCAGAGCATATTTGCTGCCGCCAAGGATTATGCCATCGTGGTCAAGGCCACCGGTTATATGGATGCGACGGTGAACCAGACTGTGGCTGAGCCATCAGCGACAACCGATGTTCTCTTCGATGGGACAGTTACTTTGACCCCGAACGAAACCTTCAGCGTGACCGCCTACAACTCGAGCACAGCTTATACTGTCAACAAGACCACCCCCCTGGGAGCGCTTCAGGCAGCCGCAGCCGACAGTGGCTTCACCTATGCTGTTACCGACAAGAACTATTCATCATCAGGTGCGCTTCTATTGGACGATGTAGGAACCTATACCCGTAGAAACCCGGGTTATTGGTATGCCTATGTCAATGATGTCTATAAAGATGGCTACAACAATGCCCCGGATGCCTTGAACCTGATGGAACTGGCAAATGGCGACAGGGTTGAATTCTACTATGCTGCCGACATAGACGACGAAACTGACTTGAATGCCATGAAAGCAGCTGCTACTGCTGCAGTGAAAACCGTTGTTTCTATCGAAGCTGCTGCTGGTGATTGGACCTTGCAGCTTTCCGGAGCAAGTGAGAGATCTGTAAGCAAGGCTTACTTCGAGAATGGTCTGGCCTGTCCGTCTTCTGGTCACCAGGTTTTCTGGACCGACGAGGACGATAATGTCTGGGGAGGCGTGCCGTTATGGCTTTTTGCTGCCATGGTTGACGATAACCCCGATACGGGTTCTTACCACTTCAACTTTAACGACGAACTTGCTTCCAATGGTTACGAAGTAAAGGTTATAGCCGGAGATGAATGGTCGACAACCTTTGCAAGTGCTGATATTGCCCGCAACAATGGATATATCGTCGCCAATACACTTAACGGAGAACCGCTTCCGCTCCAGACCGGATCAGGAAAAGACTGCTGGCCGCTGCATTTGAAAGGTTCGGCTGTTACGAGCGGAAAACAGGTAGGCAACATTGTTAAAATCGAGCTGTTAGGACTTCCTGATCAGCCTGAGCAGCCCATACCTGAACTCCATATAATCAAGTATGGTGAAGATAACACCACCGTTATTGATGAAAAGACGGTAGATTATCAATGGATGCAGAGTGAGCTGGACGTAATCGGAGATGGAACCACGGTATTTAAGTACGAGGGAATTACCAACAATCCCAATGATCTCTGGGATGAAGCGGAGACTTATCCAGGAGGTTATAAAATTTCCAATGCCGTAAAAGGTACCCGTCTCAAAGACCTTTGCGAACTTGTGGGTGGTATGGGTGCAGGCACTGAATTGGTGCTGGTTGCCAAAGACGGTTATGAAACCAGGCTGCCCTATTCATCCATATACACCGACCCCTCGGTACAAGCCCGACAGGGAGATGCTGTTCTGGCCTGGTGGGCTGATGACAAGTACGTACCTGATTACACAGACGGCATGCGCTTATTCTTTATGCCGGAAGACACAATCTATGGACAATGGGATATGCATGAGACCCTGCCGGAAAACTACTGGCACTATTATTACAGCTCAGGCGATGAGATCATGTATCCTTCCTGTGCCGGCTTGTCAGGCAAGTATATTACAGAACTCAGGGTATATTCCATACCTCAGGGCGATTGGACCCTGGAGCTAGATGGCAGCGGTATTGGCGGGATTGATTACAATGTCAGCAAAACTTATTTTGAATCGGCCCTGGCCTGTCAGTTTGGTGCCAACCACAAGGCAACCTACACCGACTCCCAAAACCGGGTATGGGAAGGCATGCCCCTGTGGTTCCTTGCAGGATTTGTCGATGATACTGACCAGCATTCCGATAGCGCCTTTAATGATGAACTGGCCGCTGCGGGGTACCAGGTTGTGATTACCGCAGATGATGGCTATTCGATAACTATTGATAGTGCGGATATTATCCGGAACAACAACTATATTGTTGCCAATACACTGAACGGAGCACTCATACCCGAAACTGACAATAGCTGGCCACTGCGGCTGGTTGGCCCGTTTGTCACCGGGGGAACATCTATTTCCCAGATTGCTAGTATTGAGCTGGTGCCGGTACAAGCGGAAACACCACAATACGATATAACACCGGTCGCTGATGCTATATATACCATTGGGGCAACTGACGATGGCATCAATACGATGACTGTAAATTCTGCTCAAACCGGATTCAAATACTTTGCTGTTTCCATTGAACCGGTAAAGGCCAATGAAGGAACGGAGACCGTAGTATTTACTCATCTGAGAGATAATGTTCAGTTAGGACTTAATGCAGTTGTGACTGACTTCGATGTGGCAGATACGGCCAAAGCAGGTTTTAATGTTAATCCCGGTGATGTAGTGAAGGTCTATATTGTTGATCAGATAACCAATGATATCGACTGCAATCCAATAGTATTTCAATAACTTAAAAAGCTAATCCTGGTTGGGCAAGACTCCTTAATTACGGTAAAGGGAGTCTTGCTCATGCCGGATAATGGTTTCAAGGGGAAAAAAGGCTATTGCTATGCAACCATGAAGATAACCAAAATGCGAATACCAATGTGGTGTGTTGTACTATGTGGTTGATGTAGCGGGAAAGCAGTTGTTTGCAGGGGTAGTTATGGAGTGCAGACGAAAAAGCGGGATATTCCTGTGGGCAATCAATAATGAAATCACCGGGGAACTTGAATTATCATAAACAATCGTACAGATATGAGATAAGTACTCCTATTCAAAAAAATAATAAGGAGGGAATAAAATGAATCAAAGCTTGATAAAGCAAAAGCCATGGATGAAACTGGTTGGCATGTTTTTTGTCCTGGCTCTGCTGGTTTGTTTTGCCGGTGTGGGGCAGGCGTCTGCCGAGGATCAGATAGTGTTTAAATATGATGGTGGTGATGCGGAAACATATACCCGTACTTATATAACAAATAATTTCTCATCATCGCAGCAGATTTACTCCACTGTAAATAACTGGCCCACGAAGAAGTTCTATGTGAACGACGGGGTAGGATTATCCAATTTAATTTTGCACTATTTGAACCGCATAAGTGCAGACATAGATGACGTTGAGAAAATTACGGTTAAAGCTACGGACAACCTGACTAAAACCTTTACTAAACAAGAATTGCTGAATGATAATCGTTATTACTATCCCAATATAATGACTGATGATCCCAGTAATGCTCAAGCGAGGGACACGATTATTGCCCTGGAAAGCGCCCAGGGTACAGATTTCGGTGATTTGAATCAAGATGACGGCTTGAAGCTGGTGATGGGGCAGCGGGCAATCACGGAGCAAAGCAATCCTTGGATGGTAAAATATGTATGCGAGATAAACCTCGTTACAACAGCCCCAACTTCATGGACATCGCCGACAGCTTCACCGGGAACATCAACAGTTACTGCGGGGACCCAGGTTACACTAAATCATCCATCTATTAACGGGGTAAAAATTTATTATACCACTGATGGCAGCACCCCGACAGTCAACAGTACCATGTACAACATAAGCGCAACCTACTATCAGCCTGAACTGAATGTACCGATTACTATTAATCAAACCACTACGGTCAAGGCCATTGCTATCGGACCGGGTTATACCGATAGTTCTGTGGCCAGCTACACATATACGGTACAGTAACAGCAAATAACTGCTACAGCAAATAGATGAAGTTTATTTTAATACCGGAATATTTTGTCTTTTTCGCTGCTTTTCCATAACTTCCCCTGCAAACACGCTAACCGGGAACATAACAGTCAGCGTATCCATCTGTTCGGTTAGGGCAGGTGTTACTGCATTGATGTTGCTGTTGCCCGTTATTATGGCGTTATTTGTATGAATTGCGACACCTGATTATGGCGAGGGTAAAGGAGTGTATGCTCATGAAAATTGCAGATGAACGATTGAAAAGGAAAATTACTACCGTAAGTAGTGTTTTATGCCTGGCCTTGCTGTTCCTGGCAGTTTCCTTCTGCGGCAATTATGCCCCGGTTGTCTCGGCCGAGGAACCCGGAGTTGGTATGAATCAAACCATATTGACCTGGGTTTATGACTCAACTACTAGTCAGACTATTACCTGGCTGATGTCTGAGGAGGCAACAGCTCAATTGCAGTACATACAGGATGAGTTAAATGATAATTTTGAATCTGCTGTAACCATTCAGGTGCCGGGAACTGCATTTGCCAGCAACATTTATCGTTATCAAGCAGATTTATCCGGATTGCTTCCCGATACCACCTATGTCTACCGGTTTGGCAGCGAAGGTGCCTGGAGTGAGTCCCTGTCTTTTACTACCGCTGCAGCGACTGAAAATTTTAATTTTTTATATTTAGGGGATGTACAGGAGGGATATGCTGAATGGGGGAATATGCTGGATGCAATCAATGAAAACTATCCAGATATAAAATTCTCTCTTTTGGGGGGTGATTTAACTGATCTTGGTTACGATGCAAATGATTGGGGACAGTTTATGGAGGCAGCCGGCAAGATGTTTTCGGAAATCCCGCTGCTGCCTACCCTGGGGAATCATGACGGCAGCATGTATTTGAATTTCTTTGCTCTGCCGGTCAATGGGCCTACCGACTTGCAAAAGGAATTCTATTCCTTCGACTATGGGAATGCCCATTTTGTGGTTTTAAACAGTAACAATAATACAAATGCAGCAGCCAAACAGTGGCTGCAGGAAGACCTGCAGAACACTGAAAAAAAATGGAAGTTTGCTCTTTTCCACCATCCCGCCTATCCTGCTTTTGATGATAACAAAACCATCGACGATTCCATACGGGAAAATTGGGTGCCTATTTTAGAGCAGAACCAGGTGGATATAGTTTTTGTCGGTCACCAGCATGAATACATGAGAACTCATCCTATTTATCAGGGAGAAGTTCAAACTGATCCGGCAGCGTATGGAATTGTTTATGTGATGGGTAATGCAGGTTCCAAGACTTATGGCGGCGGCGCGGATTTCCCCTACATAGCAATGGAACAGACGGGGAGCAGCTATCAGGTTATAAGCATTGACGGTGATGTTATGACTATGACGGCAAGAAAAGCAAACGGTGATCTTATTGAAAGCTATACCATCAATAAAGGCACTTCAACTCCGGCTTATAAAACAATTCCGCATGCTAATACTGCATATTCTATTGGGGTTGACGATGATGGAATTTCAACAATGACAGTAAACCCAGGTTCTTTGGGTTTCAAGAATTTTGCAGTTGATATTGAGTCCATTAATCCTCACTCTGGTTCAGAAACCGTTGTTTTTTCCCGCTTCAGCAATGATGTCCAAATAGAGCTGAATGCAATTAAGGCGGATTTTGATGAAGTTAGTACTGCGCAAGCTGGGTTCAATACTCAGGCAGGTGATTTGATTAAGGTTTTTGTTATAGATGATCTAAGCAATTCCATAGGCTATAACCCGATTATCCTCCAGTAATGCTGTCGAATATGAAAGCTGAAGTTTCGGGGATTAGTTTAATGTTCCTGGTTAAAGAACAGATAGCCGGTTGGGAATGTTAAAAGGGAGTGTATGAGATGAAATCGGTAAACAGGCATAAACGTAAAGTTGCAGATAAAAGTATTGGCAGTCTGCTGATAACTGTCCTGGGATTGTTACTGTTGACTGCTTCATTCAGCTTACTGTCGCCCCAGGCAGCCAGCGCGGAAATATCTGTTACAGTAAGCGGAGACGGGGTTACGAATCCTATCACCTTTACCCAGAATGATTTAAATGTTATGGAACAGGTGTATGCAGTATATAGCACGATTAACACCTGGCCTACCAAGAAATGGTATGCAGCCGAGGGTGTCAAGCTGGCGGACCTTTTAACCGCCGCCGGTATCAAAGATGAGGCCAAATTGATTACAGTCAAATCAGTTGACGGTTTTACCAAGGCCCTTACCCGTCAGCAACTGGAGTGTTCCAGGTATTATTATCCCGGCTTGAAAGAGAATCATGAATATTTTGGAGAGATACCGGGGTCTCCTGATGGGGCTGTGCCGGTTGACACTATTTTGGCCCTGAAAAGTGTGGAAGGCAGCAACGATCCGACTCAAATGAATAATCTTAATGCGCCGCTGCTGGTCATGGGCCAGCGCTGGCTAACGGAACAAACCAATGAACTCTATGTAAAAAAAGTGAATGAAATTGTGGTCACCACTGCAGCTCCGGCAAAATGGGCCGATCCAACCGCAACACCCGGTGAGGGTACTGTACCGGCGGGGACGCTCATAACCCTGGAGAGTGCATTCAATGACGCAGACAAGGTTTATTACACAACAGATGGTACTGATCCTACTTGCCAGAGTCCGATGTATAACTGGATTGCCAGCAGGTGGTGGAGTTCCCGGGGGGATGATGTAGCAACCATAAACAAACCGATTGAACTTACCCGGAGTACCGTCATAAAAGCAATAACAATCGGCCCGGGCAGGGAAGACAGCGATATTGTCACTTTCAATTATGAGGTTCCCCTGGAAACAGCACCGATACTGACAGCAGACAGCAGCAATAACACTGTTGGTAATGATGTGCATGTGACATTTAGTGATAATACCGACTGGCGAGAGGCTATAAGAGAGGTAAGCGTCAACGGTTTAGTGTTGGAGGATGAACAATATACAAAAGATACTCCGGGTGAAATAGTTATTAACAGCGATGCATTTAATACGGCCGGGCAGTATCAAATAGTCGTTACTGCTCTCGGATATACCGATGCCAGTGTGACGCAAAATATGTTATCCCTAATCAATCTTGATGCTCCTACCAATAACCAGCAATTTACAAAAGGACAGCAGGTTGCCATCAATGGAACCGTGGAAGGGTCTTTAGCCAGTGTGAATCTTAGTATTACTGACCCGGATGGGCAGGTAATATATGGCCCCCAGGCTATTGAAGTAGTCAACGGTATTTTTGAAACCAGCTATACGCCTGCTTCCAATGCAAAGACAGGTACATATAATATTACCCTCGAAGTTTTGGGAATGACGAATACTATTAATCGTGCTTTTATCATTAAGGCAGATAGTTCTATAGACCCGCCAGCTGGAGATGTAGTACTGACAATTACCGGGAGTGGAGTAGCAAAGGAGGTTAAGCTTACCCTTGCCGAGCTCCAGAATATGCAGCAATGTCAGCAGGTTTACAGTGCGGTTAACACCTGGCCCACCAAGAAATGGTATGTAGGTAAAGGGGTTGAATTGAGAGACCTGCTTGATTTAGCAGGTATGAATTCATACAACGGGCTGATTAAACTGACTGCGGCTGACGGTTTTACCATAACCCTTACGATTAGAGAACTATTAAATGAAACACGTTATTATTTCCCTAATTTTAAAAATGGAAGTGACGGCGATGGACATATTCCAGGATCTTCAGCGGGTGCGCAAACGGTTGAACCTATCATTGCCCTGTTAAGTGCCGAAGGCACAAGTGATCCTGCCTATATGAATGATTTGAATTCGTTGCTGTTTATGCTGGGACAGCGGGCAGTTACCGAGCAAACAGGGCAATTATTTGTAAAGAACTTGAGCATTATTGAAGTACTGTCTGAAAGCCCGTCCCAATGGGATACCCCTGAAGCGGAACCGAGCAGTGGCGAGGTGCCTGTGGGAACTCTGGTAAAACTAAGCAATAACAATATGGATGATGATAAGATTCATTATACCTTGGATGGCAGTACCCCAACCATAAACAGTCCAATGTATAACTGGATTGCGAGCAGGTGGTGGTCGTCCCGGGATGATGTGTTGGAAATTATTAATCATCCCATCGAAATTAAAGAGGATACAACTATAAAAGCGATAACCATCGGACCGGGTAAAACGGATAGTGATATTGCTACCTTTACCTACAAGGCCAAGAAAGCAGCAACCAATACGACTGAAAAAGTCAAGCCTGGCCAAGAAACTACTGTAAGCCTGGGAACTGAAGCCACTGTTCTAATACCAGCCGATGCTCTTAAAGAAGCAGTGGAAGTAAAAATAGATAAATTAGCTGATCCGCCCGCTGTACCAACCGGCTTCAAACTGCTTGGCAGTATATACGAGTTTAGCGTGGATGGTAAAAACAGCTATATTTTTGAAAAGAGTATTACTTTAACATTAAGCTTTGATCCTGAAAAGGTTGGTGAAGGTGATGTGCCAGCCGTTTACTACTACGATCAAGACCTTGGCGAATGGGTAAACATTGGGGGTACTGTATCCAACAATACGATAACGGTGAAAGTTGATCATTTTACCCAATTTACAGTCATGGCAATTGAAAAGGAAGAATTGGAGAAAAAAGTAGATTTAATTGAATTTACAGACATTGCCGGGCACTGGGCCCAGAAAAACATTGAGCAATTGGCGGCTTTAGGTGCGGTCGGAGGTTACTCGGATGGTACATTTAAGCCGGATAATACCATTACCAGAGCGGAGTTTGTCACCATATTGGTGAAGGCATTCAAACTTGAGAAAAAGGAGGGCAGAAAATTTGCGGATACCGCTGCTCACTGGGCGGAAAGCTATATTGCTGCTGCGCTAGCTCATGGTATCGTAAGCGGCTGCGACAACGACATCTTCAGACCGGATGATCTGATTACCCGTGAACAGATGGCAGTAATGATTGCCAGGACAGCCAAACTGTCAGCAACAGCAGAAAAGTCTCAGTTCGCTGACAGTGACAGCGTATCGCCATGGGCCAGGGATGCGGTAACTGCTGTTGCCGGGACCGGTATTATGAAGGGATATCCTGACAATACCTTTCATCCTCGGGACAATACAAGCAGAGCTGAGGCGGTCACGGTTATTATAAATACATTGAACAAGTTAAATGAATTAAATGAATCAAATAATTAGCTAGGAGATAGCTTTACTTAAAGTCAATAGTTACAAGGGGGGAATTATTGTTAAAAGGAAATATTTTTGCAGCCTCTTGATAGCTGTACTGGCTTTACTGCTGATTGCTTCAATTAACCTTATAGTACCCCGGAAGGTTTTGGCTGAACCCTCTAAAGCACTTGAAATCTGCGGGGATGGGGTAAACAAACCCATGATGTTTTCCTTATCCCAACTTCAGGCTATGCCTCAGTATGAACATGTGTATAGCACCATCAATACCTGGCCTACCAAGAAATGGTATGTGGGTAGAGGGGTTAATTTAAGAGATTTGCTGGATTTGGCGGGAATAAAAGAGGATGCTCGATTATTAATATTTACATCCAGTGATGGCTATGAAGTAACGCTTACAGTCAAGGAGTTGTTGAAAGACAAGCGCTATTATTTTCCGCGATTGAAGGAGAATCACTCCAGTGATGGCAGTATTCCCGGCTCTGCAGCAGAAGCGGTGGAGGTAGAGCCCATCCTTGCTCTGGTGAGTACCGAAGGCAGTGATAACCCGGCTGATATGAACGACATGGATTCCTTGTTGTTGATATGCGGTCAGCGGGCCGTTGCGGAGCAGACCAACAATATATTTCTGAAGTATATCAGTAAAATTGAGGTGCTCACCGCAGCACCCCAAAAATGGGACAATCCCCGAGCCAGTATGGAAAATGGCGATGTATTGGCGGGAACCTTGATAGAATTGAGCAATAAACGTAATGATTCCGATAAGATTCATTATACAACTGATGGCAGCACCCCGACGGTTAACAGTCCGATATTTAACTGGAGCGCAAAACGGTGGTGGAATCAAAGACCGGATAGTTTGGGAAATGTCAATAAACCGATAGAAATAAACCAGGATACTGTTATTAAAGCCATAACCATTGGCCCCGGCAAGGAAGACAGCGAGGTGGTCACATTTTCCTACCAGATTGGTTCTGCGAATACGGTGGCCCGGAAGGAACCAGGTGGACCGCCAACCGGAGTTGCTCTCGACCAGAATCAGGTTAGCCTCAAAGTCGGCGGCACCTTTGAGTTGGAGGCCATAGTCGGCCCTGATAATGCCATAGATAAAAGGGTAATCTGGAGTTCCAGTGATACCCGGGTGGCTACGGTGGACAACCACGGTCTGGTAACGGTTATTGGCCCTGGCACAGCTGATATTACAGTAAAAACGGTGGTGGGCAATTTTGCCGCAACCTGTACGGTGAAGGTTGACAACGAAAGCAGCCGTGGTCAGGTGGCTCCGCTAAAAACTCTGGATTTAACCAGGAATGAGGTACAGGAAGAGACTGTGAGCGAATCGGAAGCAACTGAAGCCAATCAACAGGATGCGGATGAAAACAAGACGGTAACTACAGCTTCAGCTACTGTTACTAAAGAAGAGCAATCTCCTGTTGATTCACAAATACCACAAGAAAAACAGCGCTATCTTGCCCCCAAAGATGCTCTGACTACCGAGCCGGACACCCCGGATATTCTCTCCCAGCAGGCAGATAGTCTGAATGGACATGTCTTCGAGGTGTCGGTAGAACCTGAAGCGATACAGATGGAAATAAACAGCCTGAATAATTTTACGATGGTTATTTTTTTAATTCTGTTTCTATCGGGTGGAGTTAGAAGATATGCGGAATATATAAAGGAGGTCATAAGTTGACAGTCTCCATGTTGATGCCTTTAAAAGAAACCATGCATGCTGTTTCGTCGGGCTTGCTGGCACCTACTGTAGCAATATTGCTTCTGTTAGCGGCTTTTATGGTAATTGAAACGGGCAGCCTTATGGTGGAAATTATTACCGAAAGGCGTAAAGTGAAAATAAATGTACCAGCGTTGCTGGATGCGTTTCAAAACAAGAATTCGGACCAAATTAAGGATGAGATTGCCCAAAGCCGTATGTTTCAGCGGCAAAAACAGGCTCTTTTTAAACTGATACAACACAATAATTTGCCTGCGGCATCCCATGAGGCTCTGGCACGTCGGCTGCTGGCAACTGAGGAATTACATTACACCAGGATAACCAACCGGACAGATCTGGTAGCACGTCTGGGGCCTATGCTGGGATTGATGGCGACTCTTATTCCGCTGGGGCCAGGTTTGATTGCTTTGGGACAGGGTGATACCAAAACCCTGGCTGATTCTTTGCTTACTGCCTTTGATGCTACAGTTACCGGTTTGGCGGCTGCGGGTATTGCTTTTGCCATTTCCCGGTTACGGAAAAGGTGGTATGAGGATTACACAAGTTCTCTGGAGGCTTTGATGGAAGGTTTATTGGAGGTGTTTGCTCATGAAGAGAGGATTGAGGAATAGAAGCAGGCTGAGGGAAAGTGAAGAAGTCAATCCTCTTGAAGGTGCCATCAATATAGTAGATGCAATGCTGGTATTTGCCTGCGGGCTAATGCTGGCACTGGTTATTCGCTACGATGTTGATTTAGCCCAGACAAAAGGGCGTGTTAACATAACTGCGGGTGAGCAATTAACGCAGGATACGCAAATTAGAAATGATCTTATAGAAACTGCGGGAGAGGGTCAGCTTTACGAAAAGATGGGTACGGTCTATAAAGATCCGGCTACAGGGAAACTATTTATGCTGACCGATGAATAAAGACTTAATTGTAATTAGTCCCCCTGCCTACATTAATAACTTTTTGAAATGGCTATATGTAAGGGGGAGGGATTGTATTTGGGGTTGGTATAGTGAAAGGAGACGTTACCGATGCAACTGATTAAAAAGAAATGTATTTGCAGGTTTTTAATTACTATCCTTGCTTTACTCTTGCTGCCTGGTTCGTTATGTGTGCCTGGGGTTGCTATGGCTGAACCATCGAATTCGCTTGAAATTTGTGGAGATGGAGTGACATCACCTACCACCCTTTCTTTGGCTCAGCTCCAGGCTATGGACCAACACCAGCAGGTCTACAGTGCAATCAATACCTGGCCTACCAAGAAGTGGTATGCGGGTAAGGGGGTTAAACTGACCCGTCTGCTTGATTTGGCAGGAATAAAGGAAGAAGCTAAGCTAATAAAATTTTCTTCCAGTGATGGCTATACAATTAAGCTTACGGTTAAAGAGCTGCTAAAAGACAAGCGCTATTATTTCCCTCATTTTAAGGAGAATAGTACCGGCGCTGATGGTGATGGGAATATTCCGGGATCTGTGGCAGAAAAGCAACTGGTAGAACCCATTGTGGCCCTGGTTAGTGTGGAAGGGAGCCAAAACCCTGATTACATGAACGATTTGAATACAATATTGCTGATGATGGGACAACGGGCGGTTACAGAGCAAAACGGTAATCTGTTTATTAAATATCTAAATAAAATTGAAGTGCTTACCAGTGAACCGCAAAAATGGGATAATCCACAGGCCAATCCGGATAGTGGAGAGGTGCCGGCGGGAACTATGGTAGCACTGACCAATGAACATATGGATGATGATAAAGTATATTACACCACCGATGGCAGTACTCCAAATGTGAATAGTCCGATGTATAACTGGATTGCCAAACGGTGGTGGTCGGCAAGGGCCGATGTTCTGGGTGTATATAATCAACCAATAGGACCTATCAACCAAAATACAACTATTAAGGCTATAACTATCGGGCCTGGTAAGCTGGACAGTGATGTTGTTACCTTTTCATATACGGTTGCCGGGAATGAACCCTCAAATCTGAATGAAACTGCCCTGCCAGCAGGTACTGATCCCGGCAAGGAGAACAACAGCGAAATACCGTCTCCGAGGCTTGAAAAACCGGTGGAATCAACGGTACAACTCAAGGATATTATAAGTCACTGGGCCGAAGGAAATATCAGCCAAATGGTGGCCTCCGGCATTGTCGGAGGTTATCCGGATGGTAGCTTCAAACCCGATAACACCATAACCCGAGCTGAATTTGCTACGATGCTGGTTAAGGCGTTTAAGCTGGAAAACAAGGCGGGTAAAAGCTTTGCCGATACTGAACTACACTGGGCTGAAGACTATATTGTACAGGCTGCTGCCAGCGGTGCAGTCAGTGGTTTTGATGCTAATACCTTTGCCCCGGACAACCTTATTACTCGTGAGCAGATGGCAGTAATGATCGCCAGGGCCGCCCAATTGGCTGAGTCAACAGTAGAAGTCCAGTTTGCTGATAACGGAAATATCTCCGGCTGGGCTAAAGATGCCATGGCTGTTGTTGCCGGAAACGGAATCATGAAAGGATACCCCGACAATACCATCCATCCTCAGGGCAATGCAACCAGAGCTGAGGCGGTTACAGTAATTATGAATGCGTTAAATAAGTAATTAAGAAACGATCGAGCAAGACGAATACCGCAAGCTATATTGCCTTATGCAATCGGAAGGGGAAACGAAATGAAACCAGGAAAACTATATCGTGGTCGCTTAATTCCGGGGATGTTTCTCATCTGCTTACTTCTTTTTACGTATGGTTGTAACGGCAGGGGGGATGTCTCCTCGGAATCGGACAGCAGCCTGGTGAGGGAAGAGAGCATTGTTGTTTCAGGTAATGGCGTTAGTCAGGAAACCCGCATGTCCTTGAAGGAGATGCGGGAATTGCCTAATGCCAGGTTTGAGCATATATATTCAATTATTAACAACTGGCCGGCCAAAAAAGAGCTTGTGGCTCGCGGAATAAAATTGGCTGCGGTGCTGGATGCAGCTGGCATAAGTGATGAAGCGAAATGTATTACTGTCAAGGGTGAAGACGGATATGAATGGTCATTCACGCGGGAACAGCTGTTGGAAACTAATAGATTCTATTTTCCAGGTGTTGTTGAGGGGGATTCGAGCAATGCTGAACTGGTCGAGCCAATAATTGCTTATGAATACATGGAAAGCACTAACCAGCTAAGTGAGGCCCGAACTGACAGTTTATGCCTGGTTATGCCCCAGGCAAACGTTAATGAGCAGACATATCATACTTTTGTGAAGGGTATCAAAGAGATTGTTGTAACCCGGGATGACCCTGGAAAATGGGAAATAGCCAGCGTTTTTCCCCGGGCAGGAGACATTGCCCGGGGTGATACGGTCAAATTACAGCATAAAGAAATAGGAAAGGTAAAAATGTACTATACCCTGGATGGATCTATACCGACCGAAAATTGTAAGCTCTATAATCCCAGTACTTATCAGCTGGAATTAAACAAGCCTATAGTTATCGACCGGAATACCACTATCAAGGTTCTGGTCAAGGGCTTTGGCAAATATGATAGTGATATTTCCGAATATCATTTTCGAATCAGATAACGGTTCAGCTATTCGGGGGAGAGATATTAATGCTTGCAAAAAACGGACAATCCACTATAAACAAAATACTTGCAGTTGCCCTGCTGGGTTTGAGTTTGTGCATGTTGACCGCTTGTCAACCGCAAAAGCAGGAAAGGAGACAACCTAAGAGTACACCAGGTTTCTTAACTATTACGGGAAATGGTGTACAAAACCAAACCACGTTTAGTCTTACCGAACTGAAGGAAATGGAGGCAGACCGGGCGGAAGCATGCTACTCTGTCATAAACAACTGGCCGGCTAAAAAATTTGTGGTGGGCAGAGGAGTTGAGATTTCCCATCTGCTTGAAAAAGCAGGGATCAAAGACGATGCGCAGACTATTATTATCTGGGCTGATGACGGCTATAATGCTGCCTTTACCCGTGATCAGCTGGAGGAAAAACGTTATTGCTTTCCCAATTTGCTGAAGAAAAGTGAAGAGGGAGCGGAAGAGGTTCCAGCTATTTTAGCCTGGGAGCATCACGAAGGAACTGATGATATAAGTAAGGCCAGCAGTGGGAAACTCAAATTGCTTATAGGGCAAAAAGGATTAAATGATGTAGTAGCTCCGGTTTGTGTAAAAGATGTGGTTAGCCTTGAAGTATTGACTGCTTCTCTGGATCAATGGGACATAATCAAGGCAGAACCGCTACCTGGAAAGGTAAAACCAGGTGCAAAAGTTATCTTAAATCATCCCGAGCAAGACCTGGTCAAAATATTTTATACCCTGGATGGAAGTACGCCGAATGAAAACAGTTGTGTATATAATCCCAGTACCAGCTACTTTCAGCCGGAACTGACCCAAGCAATTGAGGTTAACGAATCCTTGACTATCAAAGCTATTGCCATTGGTTTTGGGAAAAATAACAGCCCGGTTGCAATATTCAACTATGAAGTGGAGTGATTCAAATGATAGCCAGAAAAATAACATATGTTCTTATGGTATGTTTCCTATTCTGCGTAATTTTGTCCGGCTGTGCCGAGAAACAGATTATCAGCAGAAAAAGTACCGGTAATCCGGAATATGAAAAACAAAAAATTGTATTTAAAGGGGATATAGAGGAAGGTAAAGAGATTACCGTAGCTCAGATGCGCCAGCTTCCCCAGAATGAAAAGCAATGCAGTTTTCTGCGGTCTACTGGAGAAACGGAGAAATTCACGGCAGCCGGTCCTTCCTTGGAAGATGTAATGACCGAGGTGGGTATTGATGTCAAGGAATTTAAGGGAATTGGTTTCGTTGCCAAAGATGGTTATTACTGTCTGGTGACTCCGGAAATAATGGACAACAGAGAAATAATCTTAGCTTTAGCAATTGATAAACAATTGGAATTACCGGAAAATTTACGTCCGGCTCGATTATGTATTCTGGATGAATTTGGACCATACTGGGTGCGGATGGTGGATGAAATTGTTTTATATAAGGAAATACCTCAAAAAGATATTGCTTCCGTATGGATTTTTGACAACCTGGCTGAAGGAATTGAACCGTATCTTTATGAATATTACGGGAGTAAAGATGATGCCATTGAACTGGCTCAAATTCTCTCCCGGTTTGATAATGTGGATAGCAGGGCCTTTTTTACCATGAAGTCGTCTGATGGTCTTATTAAGAATGAAGCATTAAGTATGGTCGGCAAGCACTATTATATAAAAGTGGCAGGCGAAGGTGCACCAATGAATATCTGTCCTAATATTAAACTGGGGATGAACGTAAAAGACATTGCCTGGTTTTCTACCAATGCAGATGCAGCTGTGTTTCCCGAAGAAATGGCTGAACTTATCGGCGAAAAAGAGATTAACGGGATAAAGGGTATAGTTTTGGCGGACATGCTGGAGGAAGTACAATTGCGTAATATGGAAGAAAAGCAGTTTGAAGTTATGGGAATTGACGGGGATATTGTAAGGGTAAGCGGAAAAGACTTATCCCAGGGCTTGGTGGCAATAGAAGATGATGGCGTTTGCCGGGTGGTTTGGCAAGACGGAACAGAATTACAAGCAGTGGATAATTTATTACGCGTCCGGTCCATAGAATAAAAAGTGTTTTATGCATACGGGATGTATTTATCAGGATAGGGGAAGAAATCATGCGTAAACAGGTTATAACAGGTACAGTTTTACTTGCTGTTATTATATGCTTTTTCGGAGCAGCAGGAAGTTCCGGGGAGAAACCTATGAACAAACAACAGCTCACGGTTTTAAACGAAATACTTTCTCCTACAGTAACTGATAAGCAGATTAAAACGCTTGAGATTCAGGAGGAGATAGCACAGAAGTTTCCAGCAGTTGATAAGATGTTTAAAGTAGAGGTTGGGGAAGAAACAAGTTATGTATTCATAGTAAGCCCGGTTGGTTACCGGGCACCAATTAATACTATGGTAGTAATAGATGCTGAAAAAAACGAGATTGCAGGAATTAAGGTTATGCAGCAGGACGAAACACCGGGTTGGGGAGAGTGGTTGACCGAGACATGGTTTAGTGACCGGTTTAAGGGAAAAAGCGTAAATAGATATTTACAACGGGCTATTCTGGAAGCTGAAGAGGATAATGAAATTGTCCAGATTACCAGTGCTACAGTTTCTACCCAGGCCATATTAAACGGTGTCAATTCAGTCATGGGTATTTATCGTGAAGTGGTTTTGGGAGAAGAAGCCGAACCGGTTCCGCTGAAAATTGAAGAGTTTATAACTGAAAGCGAATAAGTATTTTCTTTATTGGCAGGAGACATGGAGTGTACTTAATTGTAGGTAATTATCTAAAAACCAAGAATAACACCCAAGAAATTAAGCGGGCTATACGTAAAGGGAGGATACCGGTGGCACAGCAAAAAAATAATCTTAAAATGGCAGTTATAATAGTTCTGCTGGTATTGTTGGTCGGTGTATTTGGCTATCTGAATGCAAAAGGCGAAAGGCTTGATGAAGGTAAGCTTAGAATAACAGCAGGAAACGATATTATTGGAGAAATCAGCCTGGAGGAGGTCAGACAATTGCCGGCTGTAAATAAAAAAATGGTAATAAACTCGACCAGTGGCTTAACCAAACATAAATTTACCTGTACCTCTTTACAGGAAGTATTTGATTATATTGATCCGGAAATTGTTAAACAGTATAAAAGAGTAATTGCCAGGGGAGTGGATAATTACATTTCTGGAGTAAATATGGAGGAAGTTCGCCAGAAAAATAACGTATTGCTTGTTTATGAAGATAATGATTTGCCCCTGAAAAGCAAAACTGGGAGCGAAGGTACTATGAGAATTGTAATAGTAAACGATGTCTATGGGCAGAGATTTACTAATTATCTGGTGGAGATACAACTGGAATAGTCTATTAAAAAGCCGAATGCGGGGGACATCAGAATTGAGTAAAATAAGCCGAAAAATAATTCAAGTTATAACAACAATTAGTATTAATAGTTATTTGATAGGCTTTATGGAGGGAAGCATTTACAAGGGAAATCTTAAAAAAATTTGTGTCCCCGGGCTTAACTGCAGCTCCTGCCCCGGAGCTTGGGGCTCATGTCCTCTGGCGATGCTGCAAATGAACATAGCTGGTATGGAAGGTTCTCGATTTAAACTGTATATATTGGGTTTTTTGGCTTTAGTGGGAATAACTCTGGGCCGGTTTGCCTGCGGATGGTTTTGCCCGTTCGGACTCATACAGGAACTGATTTATAAGATACCTGCGCCAAAATTGGCCTGGCAGGAAAGGCTAAAACGGTTGGAAAATTTAAAGTATGTAATTCTGGTCATTTTTGTTTTATTGCTTCCTGCTATCGGGGCTTATGGAGTAAACAGTACGGCTTTTTGCAAGTACGTTTGTCCGGTTGAGATTTTGGAAGCTAACCTTCCCATGATGCTGGTCAGACCATCAATCATTGATACCATGGGGTTTTTGTTTAAATGGAAATTGGTGTTATTAATTGCGCTCTTTTTGTTTTCCCTGGTATTATTTAAACCCTTTTGCAGGTTTATTTGTCCTCTAGGCGCCATTTACGCACTATTTAATCCCATAAGTGTCTACTGCCTGGCAGTGGATCATGATAAATGTACAGAATGCGGCTATTGTCAGTCGCAGTGTAAATTTGGCCTTGCTGTCTATAAAGATCCTAATAACAGAGAGTGCATGCGTTGTAACGAGTGTTTAGTCTGCCCGACTCAAGCCATAACTGTTAAAAGTTATGGAAAGAAAACCGGTAAAGGGGTGAAATATGAAGCATGAAGCTTAATAGAAAAGGAATTATAAATGTTTACCGGCATCGTGCAGTCTGGAGAATAAGTTTAACCTTATTAGTGACCATATGTAGCGGATGTTCCGGCAGAACACCACAGATACATGAATATAGCCGATAAAGCTTTATGATGGGTACCTTGATTATATTTTGTCATTATATAATACCTTTTCCAGAGGTGATTATAATGCAATTTTATTACTTTGCAATAGTAATTGAAAAGCAACTAAATTGAAATGCTTTTATTATTGAAGGGAGAGAGGTTCAGTATTTAAATGTTAACTGTTACACAGCACTATATCATGTTGAAGTAAATATTTATCAAAGGGGTGTTAACCGGTATGTTGGCAGTTGCTTTAAATTATATAGGGGAGATAAAAGAAAAAGGATTTAGCTCAATATTTGTCAAACATTTTAATGACTTCAAGGTTATCAAAATTAGTCCTTATGAGGAATTAGAAAAAGGTCGTTTACAATTATGTCAACCTGTGGAGTACGAAGAACTAATAAAAAATATTCAACAGTCCTGGGATTCATCTCAAACCGTATTGGAACTTCGGGGACTTAGAGACAAACTACAAAGGGCGGTACGTCAGATATGTTTTTTTGACGAAGAAAAGAAATTTGAAAGAATTATACTTGAAGGCTCTGAAGGAATAATTGACTTTCCCTGGGCTCTTCAAATTATTATGCTTCAACTGCCATTACCCGCCTGGGAACAGAACGAAGAGTGGATAAGAAATGCGGATGTTATTATTCTAAATAATTCAGAAAGAGACAGCAGAGATTTTATAGCTCAAATTAAATTGATACGTCCCGATCTGCCTGTTTTCACCGAAGAGGTTCTGGAGGGATTATCAAAGGACCTGAAAGACACGCTGGATGCTTTATTTGTTAGCTATTTAAAAAACAGAAATGCAATAAAGGCAATGTTGGAAGAAAAACTGCCGGAACAAGTGATAAGGTGTGATCAAGCTCACCGGATGGCTGCCAAATTGAGAGTCAGTTTGTATTTGTTTGGCAATGTGTGTGATGAATGTGGTGTTAGTATAACCCGTTGTAGCTTAGGTTGTTTTTAGGAGATATTAATAGGAAAATAGTGACCTTCACCCTACGGGTACAATTAAGGCACCCTTTCGGGTGCCAATAATTTTGTAGGCATGGGGGTAATACATAATTACGGGAGTTTGATACATATGGTGAATGTACCGAAAACGCCTCTTTCCATTGTCCCAGTCGGAGTAGTTGTTTCCGACTTCAAGGAATGCAGCCGTACTTATGATTATAATTCGGAAAGCATGATTTATATGCGGGAAGACCTTACTGATGCACTTATGGGGCTGGAATGTTTTTCACATATCCATGTTATCTATTATCAGCACCGCAGAAAAGATTGGCTGAGACTGGTTGAAGGGGAAAAAGATGAACAGCCAATAGTTATTTCTTCACCCGGTGAGATGGCTTTGCAGGGTATATATACTACCCGCTCTCCGTCTCGTCCTTCAGCAATGGGTTCGTGTGTTGCTGAAATAGTTAAACGTGAGGAAAACCGAATATATGTTAAGGGCCTTGATGCGCTTGATGGAAGCCCGGTTATGGACATAAAAGTATATATTCCTCAATATGACGCCTTTCCTTGGGCGGAAGCTCCATTAAATTGCTGTATGGGTAATGAACTTATTTCAACTTCCCGGTATATGCACTGGGATACAATTAATGTGGGGCTGGCGCTGGGTTTAAGAACAGGAACCAAAGCGTTACAGGCGTTAAATCTCGCTCGCGGTGAAGCATTAAAAGCTGAAGTTGTGGGGGAGCATTTTTTTGCTCAGGGTATTGAGGGAGCTACCGGGTGCAGTATCCTGCGTAGCAGTTTGATTTTCAAAGAGATTCATACATCTCCGGGAAATTGGGCACTTAAGCTGGTGGGGAAGCAAGGAAAAGTTCTTATAAGGCTTAAGGATTATATTTATGCCGGGGCTGGTGAAGTGCTGGAAGCTGATGAAGATACTATATTTGCCTCCGTGCAAAAAGATTAACATTGCAGGCTCAAACCGATAAAAGTAATCTCTATCTGAAATCAGAGGATGAAAAAACATGAGCATAATACAAGATTATCTGAATAAGTTTTCCCTCTATGATTTAATAATCATAGCCATGATGGCTGCGTTGGGGATTGCCACCAAACCAATAATTGTTCCCCTGGCCCATATTATTACAGGACCGCTCCTTATTCCTTCCGGGGCTGTGGCAGGTGGCTTTTATATGATGTGGCTGGTCTTAGGGTTTGGTATTACCGGAAAACGGGGTACTATGACGCTTATTTCCATAGTTCAGGCTATGGTGGTGATAGCCACAGGCATAGTTGGTTCCCACGGTGTGATAAGTTTGTTGACCTATACTATGCCAGGAGTTCTTGCTGATCTGGGATTGCTTTTGATTGGACACCGGGTTTGTTGTTTATATTGTGCTTTTATTGCCGGGATGTTATGCAATATTGCCGGTACTATCATGGTTAATTTTGTTTATTTCCGGCTTCCTTTCATTCCTTTGGTTTTAAGTATAAGTATTGCTGCTCTATCCGGCGGACTGGGCGGGATTGTTGCTTTTAAAATCTTGCAGCAGATAAAATTAATCCCTGAACCAAACCAGAGTACAAACAGCGTATAAGCAGGTCGATAACCTTTAGCCGGACTTAAAATGAAGAGGAGAATTTATGTAATGGACGCTGTCGTCGTTCGAGGTCTCACTTATCAATACCACCAGGGGGGAACTCCGGTATTAAAGGATATCGCATTTCAGGTAAAGCAAGGAGAAGTAGTGGCGGTTGCAGGCTTAAGTGGATGTGGCAAGAGCACGTTATGTCATTGCATATGTGGGATTATTCGCCATAACCGTGACGGAGTGATGGCAGGGGACATAATGATTAATGGGAATAATATCCGGGAAATGACAGGGGCGAAACTTGCCTTTGAAGCGGGTATAGTTTTTCAGGACCCTGATACCCAGCTTTTTTCTCCAACGGTGGAAGATGAAATTGCTTTTGCTCCAGAAAACATGTGTTTACCTCCGGAACGTATTTTAGAGAGGGTAAACAACGTAATTAATCTCCTGGGGATTGAGGCTTTACGATATGCCAATCCCTATCATCTTTCTGGCGGCCAGAAACACCTGGTGGCTCTGGCTGCGGTTCTGGCGCTTGATCCCCCTGTCTTAATCCTGGATGAAGTGATGTCCCAGCTTGATACGGCAGGGAAACAAAAAGTAGCTGATGCTCTAACTAAACTTCGTGATACTGGGAAAACCATTGTTATGGTAGAACATGATTTGGCAGCTGTTACTTTCTCTGACCGGATGCTGGTTATGGAGCATGGTAAGATAATCCGCTGTGACTCCACCGTAAGCCTTCTAAGCGACCGCAATTTTTTGCTTGCCCGGGGTTTAATGGATATATGATATTAATAGCGTTCAGGATCAAAATTGGGAGGCGGAAGATGATGTTTTTAGAAACGAGCCAGGTGACCTTCTCTTATTCACGTAAAATGAATCCGGCTGTTACCGGGATCAACCTGGAATTGGGAAAAAACAATATAACCGCTATCGTTGGTCCTAACGGCAGTGGAAAGACCACCGTGACCAAGTTGTTGATAGGGGTTTTACAACCAACTGTGGGGAAAATCAACTTGGAGGGGCAAGCATTGGCAGGGTTTTCATTGGCAGCCATAGGAAGGCGCATTGGCTATGTCTTTCAAAACCCTAATCTGCAGCTTTTTTGCCGAACAGTAGCTGAAGAAATTGGTTTCGGCTTAATTAATCAAGGTTGTAATCCGGTAACAGCTAAAGAAAAAGTCAATTTTTACTTGGATTACTTTGAACTGGCAGCCTATCGGGATGCTTTCCCTATGTATTTGAGCCAGGGAGAGAAACAGCGAGTGGCAATAGCTGCTGTATTGGCCAGTGAGCCGGAATATCTTATTCTGGATGAACCTACCGTCAGCTTGGATGCTTCCCGTAAAAGACTTTTAGGAGATTACTTGCAGAAAATTGCCTCACGGGGCAGGGGGATGCTCCTGATTAGCCATGATATGTCTTTTGTTAACCGGATGGCAGAACGAGTTATTATCATGGAAAACGGTCGAATTCAAGCAGATAGCTGGCGGGAAGGAAACGATTTTTTATGAAAATTGATCCCAGAACTAAACTGGTAATCGTTATTTGCCTTTCAAGCCTGGCACTGGTGTACAATACACCCGGGCAACTTCTATCAGTTCTTGCGGCTACTGTAATCCTGTTGGTAATTTTCAATTTTAATATGGCTGCTATATGGGGTTATCTTAAACCTTTCTTTTTCTTGATGTTGTTTCTTTTTTTGATACAGTCTATATTTTCACCAGGTAAAGAGGTCCTGCTGGCGGTGGGTTCTGTACCCCTTATTACTGCTGAAGGAATAACAGCGGGAGCCAGTGTGGTTTTGCGCATTATAGTAGTTATTGCTGCAGCTATGCTGCTTACTACCTTTAGTTCACGGGATTTTATTCTCAGTTTGGTACAATGTAAAATACCATATGAACTAGCTTTTATGGTTTCCATATCCCTGCGTTTTTTACCCATTTTAAAAGATGAATTGATTAATGTGGTAACTGCAGTACAATTACGGGGAGTTGAGCTGAAGAAGGTACCCTGGGGACGGAAACTTGCGATGTATCGCTGTCTGGTTTTGCCTGTAGTATTTAGTGCTCTGCTTAAAGCCCAACAACTAGCAGTAGCTATGGAAGCTCGTGGCTTCAGGGCTTATCCCCAACGCACCTACCTCAGGCAACTCAGTTTTTATTGGGTTGATTATGCAGTAATGCTGGTATTCTTAACGGTTACCATGATGCTTATTGGGCAGCGACTAATTTAAAACGTGATAAGTCTGAGTGAATTCAATTATACTGATGGCTTTCGTTAATATTGTCGATTGGTGGGAACCCCCACTGTTGATCTTTCACAAAGTTTTTGGGGGATGTATTTTATTGGGGCTTGAGTCACTGATATCACCGCTAACCTATTTGCGGTTTGTAGTACACCAATTTGCCCTAATAAATAATGTAAGCTTGCGTTTTGTACCAACCATCATTGAGGAGATTGAAGATATTGTTCGCACTCAAATGTGACTAGGTTTACTGTCATTACGAATAAGACCTATATAACGAGGCGAAAAGATGCTTCTCGCTTCTTTAAGCGGCCGGGTTCCTTTCAACAAAACAGGCGGCGACTTCAAATCTCCCCGCCTCGTTGCAGCGGTGTATTGAAACTGCTCGCTGTTTCTTCCGATACTTAAATAAAAACCTTGAAATATTGAGCTTAAGTTGGGAATAATAAAGCAGCAGCAATCGCTCCCAGTGCTATGTATCTCTCCAGGTAAAGACCATACCACTCATGATGCCGTATTTCCAGCTATCACCTGTATAACAACTATTATCCATAACCATAGACAGATCGGTTGCTCTTTGCAGTGAGGCAGCCAGCAATGAAATAAGAACCGCCAATAATAAGCTCCGTTCCGTCCCTTGATTCTGTCGATCGTCGCTTTGTTGCAGCTTCCCTTGAACTTCTGTTTTTCTGTCGAAAAGAAAATTAGCACAAAGTAGAAAAAGCATTGACGGATATGGAATCCTAAATTAAAATGTTTAAGGAAATGCGTTGGTAATAATGGAACCGAAGCCTTAATAATAAAAAAATGTAAAAAATTGGTATTATTACTGGGGAGAAGGATAAATATTATGAAAGATTATAGCCCGGTACACAACTGCTACCGGGCAGTATTATCATTGGTTAACCACTTGGATTCGGTTTGCAAAAATAAAAACAGGCTGGTGTCTATTTACGAAGAACTGAGTGAACTGGCTTTTTATATCATGGAAGACGATGGGGAGTTAATGTGCAGAGTTATAGAACAGATGAAACGCAGTGTAGATGAGCTTAACTGTAGTAGTTATCTTAAATGTGAGGAAGACCGACAGCGATTTAATCTGATCACTGGTGAGATAAAAACCCATCTAAATTTTCTGGTAATAGAACATGGCAATAAAAAAATTATGTAAAGAAGTTCCTCTGCGGAGGAACTTCTTATGTTACACTATCAGAAATTATTAATAAGACGATATAGCAGAAGTACGCAGGAGGATATACATATGAAGGCAATGATCATGGCTGCCGGAGTGGGTTCCCGGTTAATGCCCCTGACCGTGGAGATTCCCAAACCAATGGTGCCTATGGTTAATCAGCCATTAATGGAAGGAACGGTTAATCTCTTAGGTAAATATGGTTTTAAAGAGATAATAGCCAACCTGCATCATCAAAAACAAGTAATTAGTGATCATTTTGGGGATGGGCAGATGTTTGGGCTCCGGCTCTGCTACTCCCCTGAAGATGAACTATTGGGCACCGCCGGGGGCGTCAAAAACTGCGAGTGGTTCCTTGATGATTGTTTTGTGGTTATTAGCGGGGATGCACTTACTGATGTTGACCTCAGCTCACTAATGTCCCAGCACAAGAAGAATGGGGCACTGGCTACTATAGCACTTAAAGAGGTCGAGCAAGTCGAACATTTTGGAGTAGTAATAACTGATGAGAATGGAAAAATTCAGAGGTTTCAGGAAAAACCCAAACAGGAGGAAGCTCTCAGCCGCATGGCCAATACAGGTATCTACATTTTTGAACCGGAGATTTTTAAATATATTCCAGCCCGGCAGTTTTATGATTTCGGCAAACAGGTATTCCCAGAATTAGTTAAACAAGGCGCACCTTTTTTTGGCGTGCCGATAGATAATTACTGGTGTGATATAGGTGACTTGGAAACTTATCGCCGGGCCCATGGCGATATTTTGCAGGGAAAGTTAAATATTGACTGTCGGGCCATAATGTATAATGAAGCAAGAATTGTGCAGGGGGAAGGCGCGGAGATAAGCAGCGAGGCAATTATTGAGGGAAATGTAGTAATTGGTAGGAATTGCAGGATAGAAGCTGGAGCCTATATAAGTGATTCGGTGATTTGGGATAACAGTATTGTGGAAACCGGAGCCCGCTTAAACAGCTGTATAGTAGGTAAAGCATGTGAAATAGGCAAATCGGTATTGATCAACGCGGGTGCGGTGATTGCCAGCGGTTATAAGTTGCCGGCTTATACCCAGGTTGCACCCGGGCAAAAGATAGCTGAGGCTATATGACAGAAGAACCGTCCCCTTGTCATCTCTCCATTACAGGAATACTTATCATTATAAAAAATTAAAGACCGCTTGGGCTGGGTCAAACTGAAATGACCAGACCAATGCGGTCCTTGCTTTTGTTATTATCTACTCGCTGAGCAGCTTTTTAAAACCTGCATCAAGCTCCTGCAGATCGCCTTGTTTAATTTGTGCCAGGTCTTGACTGGCGACCGGAGACATATTAAAAATACGGTACCTTTCTTGCTCTTTTATCAGTATGGACAGTTCCATCCCCGAAGGCTGACCGTTTTCTTTAAAACTATAGACAACCAGAGCACTATTCTCGGATTTTTTCGTATAGCTGGGCATAATTTCGATGCTTAGATTATCCGGCAGTTTATTTTGGCTTTCGATCATCTCAATTACTTTGCTGGTTTCCTTTTCTATGGTTTCCCGGTCTTCCAGCAACTGGGCCGGAGTCATGGCGCTGTATTGCGGGAGGAAACGTATGGAATAGAAAACACTCAGGTTTTTCGCAACTGTATCATAATCTTTTTGAAAATAAGCCTGATAAAAATCCTGTACCGTTTGTTCCGGGGAGGATTCCACAAATGCAGCATAATAATACATGGAGGCTATTATGACCACAATTAGCAAGGGGATAAAAGTGGGGATACTACGGTTAGTTGGTTTATCCAATATCAAATTACCTCTCTTTCATTTACAATTATAAATATGATTCTAACAGATTGGAAAAGTATTAACAATCAAGGTAAGATTTCAGGAGGTTGACTTTTTTGAAGAGGATAATTGTAGTTGGCGGCGGTCCGGCTGGCATGATGGCGGCGGCAGTTGCGGCCAATCATGGGGCGAGGGTCGTTTTACTGGAAAAACATACAGCAGTTGGCAAAAAGCTGGCCATAACCGGTAAGGGACGCTGCAACCTGACTTCAGCAGCAGGTGCAGACCGCTTTATGACGGGTTACGCATGCAACGGACGGTTTTTATTCAGCGCCTTGCATGAGTTTTCCAACTTTGATCTAATAAATTTTTTTGCGGAGCATGGACTTGAATGCAAAGTTGAAAGGGGTCAGCGTGTATTTCCCAAATCTGACCGGGCTGCGGATGTAGTCCATACTCTTTACCAGAACCTCGTGCATGAGGGAGTTGAGCTTAAGAAAAATATGCCGGTTAAGGGTTTATATATAAATAACAAAATTTTAAAAGGCGTGGAAACTGAACAGGGAAGATTGGAAAGCGATTCCGTGATTATAGCTACAGGGGGCATGTCATATCCGGGAACCGGTTCAACTGGTGATGGTTATAGCTGGGCTCAAACGGCTGGGCATCATATTATTGAGCCACGTCCCGGCCTGGTCCCCTTGGTAACCTCGGAAAAATGGGTGAAAGAACTTCAGGGTTTAAGCTTAAAAAATGTCCGGGCGTCATCCTACCGTGAGGATGGGAAAAAAATTAATGAGGAATTTGGGGAAATGCTCTTTACCCACTTTGGGTTATCAGGACCGATCATTTTAAGCATGAGCCGGGATATTGGCGAATATCTATTCTCATCGGGTCAGAAAGCCAAGCTGCTGCTTGATTTAAAACCGGCCTTGGACGAGCCGCAATTGGATCAGCGTCTGCAAAAAGATCTGGCGAAAAACTCACGGCGGCGGTTTAAGAATGCTCTGGACGAGTTGCTGCCCCGCAAACTCATACCGGTGGTGATAAACTTGAGCCAAATTGATCCGGAAAAAGAATGTCATCAAATTACCCGTGATGAACGGCGAAAATTGCTGCTTTTGTTAAAAAAGCTCGAACTTACTATAGTTAAAACCAGGCCGCTGGCTGAAGCGATTGTAACGGCCGGGGGGATTGATATCAAAGAAGTTAACCCCAGGACTATGGAATCCCGCTTGCTGAAGGGCTTGTTTTTTGCCGGGGAGGTGCTGGACGTTGATGGGTATACTGGAGGTTTTAACCTGCAGGCGGCATTTTCTACAGGCTTTTTAGCCGGAAAAAACGCGGCTTTGCTATAATGAGGCGAAGTTTGAAAGAAACCTTTTCATTACTTTTTTTTCTTTAGTGAAGTGAACGGAATGTTTATAAATAAGTCCCCCTCCCTGTTGCGGCGGTGTGTTGCCCCCTACGGGGACCACCTATATTGATTCCCTTCGGGAACGATTAAATTGTGCTGAAACTGCCCCGCAGTTTCTTCCGATGCTTAAGGGATCAGAGCCGTGCCAACGGGGGTGCCCGGCTGGGTGGTATTCGTTGACGAAACAGGGCATTTCTGCTACTATGTGAGTTGATTATTGGATATTGGGGGAATTGGAAAATGGCCACAACCAGGTTGCTTGATTATAAAGGATCGTCTGATTATATCGTAACAGATGAGTTGAGAAACAGTGTAAATATAGCGGTAGCCCTGCAAAAACCCCTTTTGATCAAGGGCGAACCGGGCACCGGCAAAACTATGCTGGCTGAAAGTATTGCTAAATCGCTGGGTATGGACCTCATTATATGGAATATAAAATCAACCACCAAAGCCCAGGAAGGGCTGTATATGTATGATACGGTGCAGAGGCTTTATGACAGCCAGTTTGGCGAGAGTGACGTATCCGATATCAAGAAGTATATTAAACTAGGAAAGCTTGGCGAAGCTTTCCTGTCCAGCGACCAGGTGGTTTTGCTGATAGATGAAATCGACAAAGCCGATTTGGAATTTCCCAATGACCTTTTATGGGAATTGGACCAGATGAGCTTTTATATTCCGGAAACCAAGGAGACCGTTGCCGCTAAGAATCGCCCCATCGTGATCATCACCAGCAATGCCGAGAAGGAACTGCCGGATGCCTTTTTGCGGCGCTGCATCTTTCATTATATTGCTTTTCCCGATCCCGAAGGCATGGAAAAAATTATCGCAGTACATCACCCGCGCCTGGAAAAGCGGTTGCTGGAACAGGCCATGGAAACCTTCTATATGCTGCGCAATATCCCCAGCATCCAGAAAAGACCCAGCACCAGCGAGTTGATTGATTGGCTGCAGGCTCTGGTAGTGGGGGGAATCAGTCCCAATAAGATTAAACAGGACCTCCCTTTCCTGGGGGTACTTTTAAAGAAAAATGAAGATTTGGATACCATATTGAACCAGCTCTACGGCAAAACCCAGAGCAAAGCTTCAAATGTGAAGAATAATGCCTATAACCGTTATCGCTATTAGTGATGAGGAATGAATAATGTTTACCAAGTTTTATTACAATCTCAAAGACTTCGGTATTCCGGTTTCGATGAACGAGTGGCAGGTGCTGCTGGAAGCCCTGGAATCAGGAATGGCAGGTTCCAGCTTAACCGGTTTTTATTACCTGTGCCGCGCCATTCTGGTTAAAACTGAAGCTCATTACGACCGCTTTGACCTGGCTTTTGCCAGCTTTTTTGGTGATATTGAATCTCCCGAAGGGTTACCGGACAAAATATGGGAGTGGCTGGATAAAGAACTGCCCGAACAGGAAATCACCGAAGCCATGCGTCGCAACCACCAGCAGCTTGACCTGGATGAAATGAAAAGGATGCTGGAAGAGCGGCTGGCGGAACAGACTGAGGAGCACCATGGCGGCAACCGCTGGGTAGGCACCGGAGGGACTTCACCTTTCGGGCATTCGGGTTACCACCCCGGAGGTATCCGAATTGGAGGCAACACCCGCAATCTCTCGGCAGTGAAAGTAGCGGGTATGAGAAAATACCAGGAATTCCGTACCGATGAAACCCTGGGCATCAGGCAATTTCAGGTGGCTTTGCGAAAGCTGCGGCAGTTTACCACTCGTCTGGATGGCGCCCGCACGGAACTGGATTTGGATGGTACTATCGAACGGACTTGCAATAATGCCGGCCGCTTGGAACTGGTTTGGGACCGGCCCCGCGAAAATGGGATAAAGGTTTTACTGTTGATGGATTCGGGAGGCTCCATGGTATCCTACAGCCGTCTCTGCAATCAATTGTTTACCGCCGTAAATCGTTCCAACCATTTTAAAGATTTGAAGATATTTTATTTCCACAACTGTATTTATGACTGGTTGTATCATGACCCCAGCTGCAGTCTGAGTGCTTACACGGATACGGAATATGTATTAAAAACCTTTGACAGCGATTACCGGGTCATCATCGTAGGCGATGCCAGCATGTCCTCCTATGAACTGATGCGAGTGGGAGGGATTATCGAATGGGGCATGCATAACGATACTCCCGGTATTGAATGGCTGCGGCGGCTTCGTCAGCATTTTGAATACTCGGTTTGGCTTAATCCAATTCCCAAAAACTACTGGAACTGGATGGAAGGAGTATTTACCATTAATAAAATAGCGGAGGTATTTCCAATGGAAAGCTTGACTGTGGAGGGGCTGGAAACCGCCATAAATAAACTCCGCAGCCGGCAGGCGGTTAAAATAGGTTAGAACTATTTATCAAAACAATCGGTCTGGAAGAGGGTTTAAGCCCCTCTTTTTTTGTTGACATGCTTGTCTTATATATTAAAATTTAAATTAATAACACATTAAGTAAAAATACACTTACTTAGCATGATGAGATATAGAAAATAGGAGGTGAGTATTCGCGATCTGTTCAAGTTAAATTCGATAGAAATTATAAGGGGGTAAAGTTATGGATTACAGCAAATATCAGACATTGAAAGCGGAGGCAGTGGAAGGCGGCATATTAGTGGTATCATTGAACCGCCCGGATAAGTACAATGCTATGAATATGATGATGATGGAAGAGCTTAATGACCTGTGGTTAAAGTTGAAAAGGGATCTTGAAACCCGGGTGGTCATTTTAAAAGGCGAAGGGGAAAAAGGTTTTTGCGCCGGTATGGAAGTGGTGGATATTATTAAACCGGCAACTATGAAGAACATTCCGGCCATGTATGATTTGCAAATGCCAATAGGTGAACTGCAGATTAACATGCGAAACTGCCCGCAGCCCATAATATGTATAGTGCACGGCGCTGCAGCGGGAGCCGGTTTCAGCTTTGCCATAGCCTCCGACATTCGCATAATCGCTCCGGATGCCAGATTCTCAGCGGCTTATGTTAATGTTGGACTGGCTGGTGCGGATATGGGCAGCAGTTATTTCCTGCCGCGTATTATTGGAAGCGGTCGAGCTTTTGAATATCTTTACACCGGAGCTTGGATGAATGCTGAAGAAGCAATGCAGCTCGGTTTTGCCTCGCGTTGTGTGGAGAAGGACAAACTAATGGAAACTGCTATGGAAATAGCCCGGGCCATTGCCAAGAAAGACCCGCTGGCCATGAAATTAACCAAAGAGGCAGTCAATCTCAATATCGATGCACCTAGTCTGGAGTCGGCAATAATAATGGAAAACCGTAACCAGAACATGATGATAAGCCTCTTGGCAAGTAAAATACCTAATCAATAATAGAAACAAACCGGAGCATCAATAAGCATATAAGGAGGCGAAAAGATGTCTCCCATTTCATTAATTGGTTGGATTCCTATTAACAATACAGGCAGCGGATTCTAATCTCCTGCCTCCTTGCAGCGGTGTGTTGAAACTGCTCCGCACTTTCTTCCGATGTTTAAAAAGCTTGACAGGGAATCAATTATATTTTTAAATAGAAAAGGCAATAATTAAACTATTTTAATGATAATTAAAGGAGTTTTTGAATGTTAGATTTTACTACTTTTTGGTGTTTCCGGCTTAATGCCCTATCGCGCAAGATCAGCCGGATGTACAACAGCCGGTGCCTGGAGCACGGTGTAACCGCGGCTCAGACCTTTGTGATATTTGATGTTATGGAACATGGCGGCACAAGCGTAAAAGACATTGCAAGCCGTATTCAATTGGACAGCCCGGGTGTAACCGGCTTGATCGACCGGCTGGTAAAAGAAGGCCTGGTGGAAAGAAAAGAAGATCCTGAAGACCGCCGGAGCCTGCGAATCAACCTTACCCAGAAGGGGCGCGAACTGGCTGAGAGCAAACTGGCTCCCATGGCCCGTGATTTTAACCAATATATTCGAAGCATAGTACAGCCGGAAGTAGCTAAAATATTTCAAAACTCCCTGGATCTATTTGATCAGCAATTGAGCAAGACCACTGATTAATAGCCGCTTGCGGCCGGCGTGTATAGGCCGCTGGCGTATCATAGCAACATTAGAAAACCAAACGACAACCTTGAATTTGTTTTCAGGGTTGTTTTTCTTTGGCCAAGAGTATTAATCCAAAAAGACGGCTTGAGGATTTTGGAGACTTCATTTATAAATAAATAACTCCGGCTTAGTCATATTGTGCTATGCTTATGGAGTTTATTAATAACATATGATATTATTATATTAAACGGAAACTACTACAACTTGAATAATTATGATGGTAAACTGATTTTAGAAAAGGGGGTTTAAAAGTGGAATTTAATCTTAGTAAAGAACAGTCGTTGCTTCAACAGATGGCCCGCGAATTTGCCGAAAAAAGTATAGCACCGGTCGCCGGACAAATTGACGAGGAAAGCAGGATCCCGGATGAAATTCTAAAGGAAATGGCGGAACTGGAGCTGTTCGGCATACCTTTTAGTGAAGAGTATGGCGGCGCCGATGGAGGATATGACGGGTATGTTCTGGTTATGGAGCAAATCGCCAGGGTCTCTGGAGGAATAGCCATGACCATGGCTGCACATACCTTGGGATTGGGTGCCATATCAGCCTTCGGAACCGAAGCGCAGAAGAAAAAATACATGATACCCGGATGCAAAGGCCAACATATAGTTTCCTTCGCATTTACCGAGCCGGGAACCGGTTCCGACCCCAAACAACTCACCAGCACCGCAATCCGTGACGGTGATTATTACATTTTGAACGGGACCAAACGTTTTATTTCCAATGCCAATTTCCCTGGTGCTATGGTGGTATTTGCCAGGGAAACCGAGAGCGGCGAAGTTACCGCCTTTATATTGGACAAGTGGGCTGATGGTTATTCCATATCCGAACCCTGGGAGAAAATCGGTATGCATGGCGGACAGTTGCTGGATGTATATATGAAAGATGTTAAAGTTCCGGCAGAAAACCTGCTGGGCAAGGTGGGACAGGGTTTTCCGATTTTATTGCTGGGAATTGCACTGGGCAAAATCGGCACCAGCACCGCAGCTCTGGGCGGAACCCTGGCGGCTTTTGAAGAGGCCGCGAAATATGCCCGGGAAAAAACCCATCGCGGCCAGCCAATTGCTAAATTCCAGGCTATCCAGTTAAAAATTGCCGATCTGGCTATAAAATATGAAACTGCTCGCTGGCTTTGTTATCGCCTGGGATGCCTGGCCAACAATATAAAGGACCCGGCTGCATTTGCTGCTGAAGCGGCTCTGGTCAAAGCTTACTGTGGAGACAATGTAGTTGATGCCGCCCGCATAGCAGTTGATGTGCATGGTTCTTACGGACTTATGAGAGACTATACTATTGAGCGGGTCTATCGTGATGCGATTATAGGACCGGAAATCGAAGGGGTGGCTGATATGCAGAAAATGATCGTAGCCGCTTCCATCTTAAAAAAATAAAAGAAAAAATGTTGCATACAAACTATATAACAAAGGATTATAATTGATATATAAACGAGGCGAAATCCTCCGCTTCCTTAAAAGCTCAGGGTCCTATTAGCAAGATAGCCAGCGGGATCTAATCCCCGCCTCGTTGCAGCGGTGTGTTGAAATATTAAGCAAAGATTATTGATCCATCTAACAGTTTGCAGGAAGGTCAGAAGGAGCAGAAAAGAACCTGCCCCTTGTGGCCGATCCCTTACCCTTCACTTAATACTGGGAGGTACAGGTATGGAGAAATTTGACGTTATTGTAGCAGGTGCTGGTTTGGCAGGTCTTGCCGCCGCCTATACTCTGGCCCAGGAGGGTATGGAAGTTCTGGTGCTGGAACGCGGGGATTATCCGGGAGCAAAGAATGTAACGGGAGGGCGGCTTTACGTTAACCCGGTACGCGAGTTGTTCCCGGACCTCTGGAAGAAAGCTCCGCTGGAACGCTTTATTGCCCGTGAAGGAGTCACTATTATGGCGCGTGAGCGCTCGCTAAGCATCAATTACGATGGTAATGAACTCCTGGAGGAGCCCCAGCAGAGTTTTTCCGTCCTGCGCGCCAAATTTGACCGCTGGCTGGCCAAGCAAGCGGAACGAAAAGGGGCTATGATTATAGACAAAAACCGGGTTGATGACCTGGTTAAAGAAGAGGGCCGGATTGTTGGAGTCTGGGCGGGTGGCGACGAACTCCGCGCCGATGTGGTAATCGCCTGTGACGGCGTGCTTTCTCTGCTGGCGGAAAAGGCAGGTTTACGCCAGCCCGGCAGCCCCAAGGATTTTGCAGTCGGGTTTAAAGAAATAATTGAACTGGATTCGTCAGTTATCAATGAGCGCTTGGCACTGGACGGCAATGAAGGCTTGGCCCGCATGTATATGGGAGAAGTGACCCGGGGCAAGTTTGGAGGCGGTTTTCTGTACACCAATAAGGAAAGTATCAGCCTGGGTATTGTGGTGGGCATCAAGGATTTAATGGAAGGCCCTAATCCGGTGCAGGCCCCGGTTCTGCTTGACGAATTTAAACAACGCCGGGAGATTGCCCCCTTGATTAAAGGCGGTGCAACTGTAGAATATGCTGCTCATGCCATACCTGAGGGTGGGTTCAAGGCCATGGGCAAGCTTTATGGCGATGGAATACTGCTGGCCGGTGATGCAGCCGGTTTTTCCATGAATATTGGGGTTACGGTGCGGGGCATGGAATATGCGCTGGCATCTGGGTATTATGCCGCCCAGGCGGTAATCAAGGCCAAAGCTGCGGAGGATTTCAGCGCTCGGAGTTTGGCCATTTATGAGAATATCTTAAACAACAGTTTTGTTATGGAAGATTTTAAAAGCTTCCAGGCTGCTCCCGAAGCCCTGGAAAATCCGAGATTTTTTGAGCATTATCCGGAATTGCTGGGTAATATTATGCGCGATATTTATGCCGTTCCAGCGGGGCCGAAAAACCGCTTGTATCCCACTATAAAGCAGTATATGAGAATTGGGGAACTCTGGTCGATGTTTGGTGATATGAGAAAGGCGATGAAAATATGAGTGAGATTATGGGATTAAAAGCCAAACTGGGTCTGGATGTTTTCAAACATGATAAAGAACCGCATATCAAAATCAAACCGGGTATGGCCAAGGACCCCCGCCTGAAAAGAGCGGTGCTGGTCTGCCCGGCTGGTCTTTACAGCGAAAATGCTCAGGGCGAAGTTGAGTTTACTATTGACGGCTGCCTCGAATGCGGGACCTGCCGCCTGGCCTGCGGAACCGAAGTCCTGGACTGGAATTATCCGGGCGGGGGGGCCGGAGTGCAATTCCGTTTTGGGTAATTTAAACGTGAGGAGTGAGGTGTTAGGGGTAAGGAGAAGGTTTTGCCAATTGCGCCTAACGATGCTCCTGATACCCACTAGCTCATTTGCATATGAAGAATTAAAGAAAAGCTTCGCTTTTCCAACCTTAATTCAAAATTCATAATTATCAGGGGGTTAGAGAGATGAATATTGTTGTGGCAATGAAACAAATACCGGACTTGCAGCAGATACGAATTCGCAATCGCCAGCCGGTATTTGATGATGTTTCAATGACCCTGGGGGCTATCGATAAAAATGCCCTGGAAGCAGGGGTCACTATCAAAGAAAAACAGGGAGGGAAGGTCACGGTCCTCTCAGCCGGGAACGAAGACCTGGAAGATACTGTGAAAGAAGCCCTGGCAGCCGGTGCCGATGAAGCTTTTTTGATAATTGATGATGCTCTGGCTGCGGCCGGCAGTGATGTGACAGCAATGACTTTGGCGGCGGCGATCAGGAAAATTGAATCAGCCGACTTGATTATTTTTGGTGAAGGCAGCGGCGATAATTACTCGGGTCAAGTTGGCTCCCGGGTCGCCGCCATTTTGGACTGGCCTCAGATTGGATATGTCAGTTCCCTGGAATTGAACGGGAATTTGCTGCGGGCAACTCGCTCTCTGGAAGACGGAGAGGAGATCGTAGAAGTCAACTTACCGGCAGTGGTTACGGTAATATCCGGCATCAATGAACCACGCATTCCATCGGTTACCCAGATTTTGAAGGCCGGTAAAAAGCCCAAAGAAGTATTGGAACCTGAGGATTTGGATTTGCAGATACCTTCTGAAGCTCAAGTTATCAGTCTGAGCAATTTGGCCCCGGAAAGCGCGCGCAAGCGGGCAGCTTTGAAAACTGTGGATGAACTGGTGCAGGTCTTGAAGAATGAAAATATGATTGGGAGGTAAGCAGTGTGGCAGGAGTATTGATTTATAGTGATAAAGACCAATTCGCTTTGGAGATGATCACTGCTGCCAAACAAATCGGCCGTGATTTTAAAGCAGTGACCTTGAACAATGATGGGCAGGCGCAAGCGCTGGCTGCGGCGGGAGCCGATACTTTTAAAATAAACAATTCGGACATAGTCCAGGCAGATGTGGCAGCAGTTGCAGCTGCTTTGCAGCAGGCCGCCGATAAACTGGATACAGACATAATATTATTGGCTTCCAACCGCCGGGGTAAGGAACTGGCCGGGCGGTTGGCCCAAATAACGGGAGCAGGCTGCATTACTGATGTAGCCGGGATAAAAGCTGAAGGAAATAAGATAGTTTGCCGGCGCAATACCCTGGGGGGAGCCACTGTGGCCACCCAGTATATTGCGGTACAACGCCAAGTAATTGCCATTATGCCTCGAACTTTTGAACCCGCCGGAGCCGGCAGCGGTAAAATAAGCGAACTGGAAGTTGCGATCAGGCCATCCGGGGTAAAAATGATGGAGCTTAAATCAAAAAGCATTGACAGTGTGGACATTGAAGCAGCCAGCATATTAGTGGCGGTTGGGGAAGGTCTTAACAGCCAGGCGGATTTGGGAATGATTGAAACTCTGGCCCAAAAACTGGGGGGTGTGATCGCCTGT
Organism: Syntrophomonas sp.; assembly: GCA_036677685.1. Lineage (GTDB taxonomy): Bacteria > Bacillota > Syntrophomonadia > Syntrophomonadales > Syntrophomonadaceae > JAQUBU01. The sequence continues at coordinate 38,797 of JAVBWA010000014.1, forward strand.
TCCAAACCAGTGGCCACGGATAAGAAATGGCTGCCGGAAGACAGGATAATCGGGCTTTCGGGAAAAAAATGCAAACCGGAACTGGCGATATTGTTGGGTATTTCCGGGCAGGTGCAGTTTACCGTGGGTATACGCGATGCCAAAATCATAGTAGCGGTCAACACCGATGAAAATGCACCGATCAACCAGATGGCCGACTACATTCTTAATGCCGACCTGCATGAAGTAGCAGCCGGGTTAAACAAAGCTTTGGTATAAAGGCGGACAAGGGGACGGGCATGACAAGGGGACGGTTCTTCTGTCAGGAAATCTTTCCTGACAGAAGAACCGTCCCCTTGTCATGCCCGTCCCCTTGTCAACCCAGCAGGAATTATCAGTTTAGGAACGAAATTTAATAATGATTGTATAGTGAAAGGGGTCCGTGGGGTGCAGGAGTTAAAACAGGTTGAAATAGTAGTAGATGGAGTAACCGGAGTTGGAAAATCCAGCCTGGTCAAAATAATTTGTGAAGAATTCGGGCTTCAACCCTTTAGTGAAATGTTTGAAGATGAAAACCGCCTGCTCCATAAATTTTTCTATGATCGGGAAAAATGGGCTTTCCCCATGCAGACCAATTTTTTAACCAACCGATTCAAACAGTATTGCCAGGCTATGAAGACTGGCCATGCAGTTATGGACCGGTCGATTTATTCCGACCGGATATTTGCCCGGATGTATCTGGAGTATGCTTACTTAAGTCCTGAGGAGTTTGCCGTATATAACAATCTTTTGGAAGTCATGCTGGAGCATGTGGTACCACCCAAACTTTTGGTATACCTTCAGGTAGGCACCGATGAGGCCATTCGCCGCATCCACCGGAGGGGGCGTCCTGACGAGGTAGAAGTTGAACGGGGGTACTGGGATAATCTGAACCGCTTTTACGAGGCGAATTATTCTGATTATGCACTGGGTGGAGAGGTTTTGGTCATACCAGTTGATAAACTCGATTACGTACACCGATCGGAAGACAGAAAATATATCCTGGATCTAATAAGGCAAAGCAATTATAACGGGGCTAAAGTATGTCCTCCGCTTTCTATTTAAGAATATAGGAAAATGCTGAAATATATCAAATACTCGAATTGAGGATGCTTTTGATTGGGCCATGGCACTGAAGTTAATAACAAGGCGTAAAAATTCCCCCCTCTTTAAACGGTCGGGTTCATATTGACAAAACAGGCGGCGGGCTCTATTCCCCCGCCTCGTTGCAGCGGTGTGTTGCCCCCTACGGGGACCACTTATATTGATTCCCTTCGGGAATGATTAAATTGTGAAGAAACTGCTCCGCATTTCTTCCGATGCTTAAATCAGAGCGTCTCATTCCATTCCTGTCCCCTTGCACATGAAGCCGAGCTGAGCTATATTGTTAGAGAATCATGAAAGGCTGTGGAAAAATTGACGGTAAGCCTGGGAATTTACGCCGGGGTCATTTTTATACTTTACTCCATTTATTTCAGCCAAATCATTAAGGGCAAACCGGAAAAGCTTGAATTGGAAATACTGAAAGCCCTGGCTAATTGGATGATTGCCACCGGAGTTAAAAGCCAACTGCAAATATGGTTCACGCTAATTTTATCGGTGATTCTTGAAACCGCTTATTTTGCGCTGGTCTTAATCTTGATCAGCAACCCGTTTTTATGGTATTTTACCTGGCTTTTTATTGGCATTGAAATAATCCATATAGCAATAATCTTTTTAGCTTTTTACCGCTTTTTTCACACCCGGCTGCTGCTCAAAGATATTTTCCAATGGCGGCTCGAAAGAGTAAGCGCCATTTTCTTCTTTACCCATTCCATGCTGGTAATTGTATATTTGGTTTTCCTTTAGCAGATTACTAAGGAAACCGGTGATGACAGCTCAGCAGCAAATATTAAGTTAATTCACCCACATTTTTCAGCTTCATTTTAACATTTACCTTGATGTCAAGTTTTTCTATGAAACCTTCCTGATCCACCTGATCCTTAAATTCCTTTCTCCATTTGGCCAGTATATATTTGTTTATATCTATGCAATCCACTTTGTACTCCTGTTGCATTTTTTCAATGAACTTTATGCAATCTGATTTCGTATCTGCTGCAATCTGATTTTCAATCAGTTTGCGCAAATCTGTGTTTTTAATAAAATTATTGTTAAATTGGTGTTCGACCAGGCTTCCTTCTAGACAGACCGTAATCAGGAAACTGAATTGATCACCGTTGCGCTTCACCTTCACTTTACGGCCGCTGCAAGTGCTGACATCCACCGAACCCTTATCCACAATCTGCTCGTCTTTTTTTATTATATAGGGTATATTGCCGGATGCTTTAATACCACGCAGTATCATAAGTGAACGGGTTTCATCCAGATTGGCTTTGCCGATCATTTTATCCTCTTTAAAAATGGCGGTACCTGTAACTTCAACTTTTTTGTCCTTTATGCTTAATATCGGCATAATGGGATTTTTACCAGGGGAGCTGCGATTAACCCCATACTGGTACATGGTAGTGGAAGGAATAAAACCCCGTCTTTCAGATTGTTTTAAAACACCTTTAAGATATTCGCCCATATTTGAGTAATCCTTAATCGGCGCCCGCAAAATATTTTCCCCCCGCCCTTCGGCAACTGCGAAATTCTCGGTTTTAGGGATTTGAGCTCCCCGGAAAAGCGCTTCGACTACATTGTTTAAACCTGTGCGGGCCAGATCTTCCCCGAAAATTATTACTGCGGCAACCCCGGCTGAATATATTCCCGGTGAAGAATAGGGCTTCTGGCCACGGGCGTTGCCAATTAGGATTCCGGTAGTTTTCTCAATACGAAATGGCTTTTTCACGTCCTGGGCCAGGTTGGGGATTATTACCGTCAAATCTACCATCTGTTCATCTTGTTTCAGCTTGTCTGAACCTTTGTGCCGGTCATAAGCCCCGGTAGCCGGAAAGCTCATCTTATTAACATCACGATAATCCCAGCAGCCAGAAATTGTAAAGATCTGCAAGCCTATCATGAGAGTCAGCCAGCATCTTCTAAGCATTAAGCTTCCCCCCTCGCATTAGAGACGTTATAAGAAACAGCAGGGGATAGCCAAGCCCGATTACCAAAAAGCCATATCCTGCATAGTCCCACAACTTGAATACTGATAAAAGATCGCGGGGAATAATGGAAAGTATGTACATACCTAATCCAATGAAGAGCAAAGAATATATATTGTATTTTTTTTCATCAATTTTTAAGAGCTGGCTCAAGGTCAGGGACGCAGCAAATCCCATATTAATCGCCGGCCGCGCACCCATTCCCATCCAAAAAACCAGAAAGACGAATTCCATCCGTTCCAGCACCGGTACCTGGCTAACCTTCAACAGCATCAGTCCTGGCCATAGTATTTTTTGCAGACTGTAAACTCCAAATACCAATAGGCAGGTCATTACCATGGCAAAATATAATACCATGGTAATGCTGACCGCGATTAGACTTGCTTTGAGCACTTCTTCCTTACGGTTGACCAGGGAATAAAATACTAAAAGCACTTCAGAACCGGCAAAAGAATAAGTGGTGGTCAAGGCTCCTCGGGCAATGCTCTCAAGACCTGCTTCACCAACCGGCAAAATATTGGTATAGTCGGCTTGACCGCCTGGTATTATCAATATTAAAAGCAGCATCACGCCAAAATAAAAAAGTATTTCATTTAACCTGCCTAATACTCTTGCCCCCTTACCGCCGATATAGACAATACTGATAATTATAAATAGCAATACTACAAACAGCGGGGTTTTGGGCAATAAATACAACTTGGCTATTTCCGCAAAAGACCGTACCACCAGTGATTCGAAGAATAAAACATAAGCAATGAACAGAACTATAAGGACCGACCCGGCAATCTTGCCAAACAACACCCGGGCCATCTGGGTAAAACCCATTTGCGGCATGCGCCGGCCCAGACGTTCGATCAGGAACACTGAAAGGGCAGGAAGCAAAGCCCCAAGAATTACCGAAATCCAGGCATCTTCACCTGACTTGGCGGAAACCATCCGCGGTAAGGCGAAAATGCCCGCCCCAATTTGGGAACCGATAATAACGAAAATTAACTGTTTACTGCTGATCGTGGAGCCGGTTTTATCTTTCATTAATTATTCCCCTCACCGGTATTCCCTTGCCTTTGACGATTATGGGAAGGTATGGAAACGGGACGTTTGTTCATTTTCCACATAAATGTACGGATAAAGGTGTCTTTAAGGTCGGAAAAACGGGTGGGAGCCAGGGGGCCAAAATAAGGAACTCCCATGCTTTCCAGGCTGACCAGATGGGTAAGGAAAATAATCGACCCGAAAGAAAGACCAAACAAACCAAAGCTTGCGGCCAGCAGCATCATGGGCAGTCTCAGTATTCGAGTGGATAATACCAAGCTTGATGCGGGAAGGGCGTAGGTACAAATAACCGATACCGATATAATAAGTATAACGATGGGGCTGGCGAGCTTGGCGCTGATGGCCGCCTGCCCCAGTATAATGCCTGAAACCACGCCGACTGTTTGCCCAATCTGCTGGGGAAGACGGAGTCCCGCCTCAACAACCAGTTGAATTATAATTTCCATAAGCAAGGCCTCCACTACTACTGGAAAAGGAACTGCCACCCGTGCTTTGGAAAAGCTTATCAGGAGATCGTAAGGCAGTAATTCGGGCTGGTAGCTTAAGAGCGCTATATATGAAGCCGGAAGACTCACTGCGATAATCCAGGCCGCATATCTTATTAATCTAATGTAACTGGAAAATAGAGTTCTTTCATAATAATCTTCCGGCGCCTGCAAAAACTGTACAAAAAGGGCTGGAACGGCCAAAGCCAATGGAGTATTATCAACTATTATCACTACCCGCCCCTCAAGTAGAAAAGGCACCAGCTTATCAGGCCGCTCCGAGGAATATACCTGAGGAAATAAGCTCGATGGGTCGTCTTCAATGAACTGTTCCACGTAACCGGAGGCAACAATCCCGTCAACATCCATCTGCTTGATACGCTCTTTGACTTTCTCAACAATTTGGGGGTCGGCTATATCGTCAATGTATAAAATAGCTACCTCAGTGCGGGTCCTCCGGCCTACCAGGGTTTTTTCCACCACCAGGTTGGGGTCCCGCAGCCGGCGCCGGATTAGCGATACGTTTACATCCACCCGCTCAATAAAACCTTCCCGGGAACCGCGCATGGTTTGCTCGGCTGGAGGCACATCAATACTTCTAAACTGGCCGCCATGAATATCTATAGCCAGAGCCTTATCCAGGCCATCAAACATCAAAATGGTGACGCCGTCAAATATCTTTCGTACTAGTGAAGATAAATCATCTAACTGGGTAATTCGGCTCGTGCTTATCGAGGCCTTTTGGATAGTTTCAATCAAAACAGGGGAGCCCGAACCCAATATGCCCTCCCTATCACAATTCAACATCAACGGTTTAAGTATATTTTGGTTAAGAACATCGACATCTATTATTTGATTTATATAGATAGCTACTGCTTCCAGGCGGGGATTACCCTCCATATAAAAAGAGTGAGTTATGATGTCATGGTTTTTTTCAATATATGGTTTTAGAATCCCCATTTTTTCAGCGAGAGCTGCCGGAAGTTTAGTATCCGGTATGCTTATAACGCTTCTGTTTTGCAATTCCTCATTTGGCTTCGGTTTTCGGGGAATTATCTTCATATATGTCTCCTAAATAATTTGTATTATTTTCTCCATAACAAACTCTACTATGCGGGGTTACAAAGCCGGTTTTCCTATCTTCTAGGTTAATTCCCCGTTGTTTTTAAGTTTCATTTTAACTTTGACCCTAATATTCACATTTTCAATAAAGTCCTGATCAACCTGATCCTCTACTTCTTTTCCCCATTTGGCCACAGCGTATTTACTGATATCGATGCAGTCTATCTTATAATCTTCCTGCATCTTATCAATAAACCTATTGCATTCTGCTTCAATATTGCTGGCAATTTGCTCTTCGATTATGCGGCGCAGATTCTCATCTTGGGTAAAAAGTTTGCCGAATTGGTGTTCCACCAGATTACCTTCCAGCATGACAGTTATTAAAAAGCTAAAGTTACCGCCTTTGCGCTCAACTTTTACTTTGCGTTTGTTGCTTACATCTACCGAACCTCTATCGAATATCTCGCCGTATCGTTTGATGGTAAAGGGTATATTGCCGGTTGCCTTTATACCCCGCAGCATCATCAGGGAGCGGGTTTCAGTCAGGTTGGCCTTGCCGATCATGCGGTCTTTATTGAAAATAGCTGTACCGGCAACTTCGGCTTTATTATTTTTTAGTTTTAATAAGGGCATAATAGGATTTTTACCCGGACCTTGCCAAACTTCAAAGCGGTGTAAAGTAGTGGCTGGAATAAAGCCCCGCCTTTCGGATTTTTGCAGTACTCCTTTAAGATAATCTCCCATATTGGGATAGTCTTCCACAGGAGTATTTAGAATGTCTTCTCCTCTTCCTTCACTAATTGCAAAATTCTGAATACTAGAACTTAGGGCTGCCCTAAACAGTGCCTGGAAAATATTATTCAACCCGGTTCTGGCCAGATCTTCACCTACAAGTATTATCGCAGTAGCCCCTGGTGAATATGTCCCCGCCGAAGCATAGGGTTTTTGTCCCCGGGCATTGCCCACATTTAGTCCCGTTGATTGTTCAACCCGGTATTTTGATGAGGCATTCTGAGCCAGATTGGGAAGAATGGCTGTCAAGTCGATCAACTGTTCCTTACTACCTTCTTCACGCAAAACGTTTAGACCGGCTTCATGGAGATCATAGGAGGCCGCCAGGGGGAAATCAATTCTATTGACATCCTGGTAATCCCAGCAACCCGCTAAGGTAGGCAGTTGAATTCCTAGCAGGATAAGCAACAAATACCTTCTAAACATACATTCTCACCCCGCTGCGGAAGAATGCCACCAGATGATAAAGCAAAGGGTAGCCCAGTCCTATAAGCAAAAAGCCATAGCCGGCATACTCAGCCAGTTTAAAAGCTGCCAGAACATCATGCGGCAAGAGGGCCAGTATAAATATGCCCATCCCTACAAAAATCAGAGAATATATGTGGTATTTTTTCTCATCTATCCTTAACAACTGGCTTAAGGATAGAGAAGCTGCAAAGCCCATATTAATGGCCGGCCGTGCTCCAGTGCCCAGCCATACAAACAGGAACACGAACTCCAATCGCTCAATTAGCGGCAATTGGGCAACCTTGAGCAATACCAGTCCCGGCCATATTATTTTTTGCAGGCCATAAGTTCCAAAAACCAGTTCACCAATTATAACCATGGCGCAAAACAAGGCTGTTACTATTCCGATAGCTTTCAAGCCCGCTTTTATTACTTCATCCTTTTTAATTACCAATGTATAAAAAACCAGCAGTATTTCAGTGCCGGCAAAGTAATAGCCGGTATTCAAAGCCCCCCGGGTGATCCCCCCCAGTCCGGCCTCTCCTATCGGCAAGAGGTTGGTATAGTCGGATTGTCCGAGAGGCAATAACAAAACCATGAAGGACACCAGAAGCATGTAGAACATAATTTCATTAATCCGGCCCAGTACCCGTGCTCCCTTGTTCCCGATATATATAATGGTAAATGCGTACATTGCCAAAACTATGGTCAAAGGTGTTTTGGGCAAAAGGTATAGTTTGGTAACTTCGGCATATATGCGTACTACTATGGATTCAAACGCTATTACATAAGCAATAAAAAATAATACAAGGAAACCACCTATGTATCTGCCAAATAAGGCAGTTGTCATCTGGGCAAAGTTTAGTTCCGGCATACGCTTGCCCAGGCGTTCAATCAAAAACAGCGAAAAAATTGGAATTATGGCTCCCAGGATTACGGCTATCCAGGCATCTTTATGAGCGGCTTCGGATACCACGCGAGGAAGGCTGAATAGCCCCAAACCAAATTGGGCTCCGATAATAATGTATATTAACTGCTTGCTGCTGATCATGGAGCCCGCTTTATCTTTCACTGTTTTTGCTTCTCTCCTCCCTTATTTCTTTGAAGCGTCCTGCGCGTATGGATTTTATATAAAAAGTTCGGATGGAGTTAGTTTTGTCTCCCTGATGTTGGAGTATCTCTGGTTTCACTGGCCGTGTTAATGGTATTGGAAAGAAAGAGGGGTATGAAGTCATCTCCTTGTTTTATACCAATTACCGCATAATAGGCAGTTCCGGCAATCGATTGAAAATGGCAGGTCCCGCTCAAATCACTAACCGGAAGCTCAAAATCACTGGATTGCAAGCGGGAATCATGCAGGCGGATCAAGAGGTCCTCATATTTCAAATCTACACCAAACTCGTCTAAAATTTCCTGCCAGGTTGATGGTTTGATATTCCAGGATGCCAGGATATATTTCGAATGGGCACTAAGTTTCAATTCATTTTCTCTTGTCATTTCTCTAACCGGTTCCACATATTTGAACAGTTCCTGGGCAGTCTCGAAATCATACTTCCTTTGCGGGGTGTTTTCCGGGTGAGGGCGTTTGGCTGGACTGGACAATATCCAGTAGACCATCAGTAATAAAACGCCTGTAACCAATATTATAAATAGCAGTGGGACCATTTCGCTTTTCACCTCCTGTTTACCCTTAGTATTCCCCGAAAAACTTTCAAAATGTCGGGTAATTTCCAATAAAATCGGTAAAATTGCAGGATAAGGTGTATTATAATAATGAAGAGAAAATATGTCCCCCGCTTCTTTAATCGGTCGGGTTCATATTAACAAAACAGGCGGCGGGTTCCAATCTCCCGCCTCGTTACAGCAGTGTGAAGAAACTGCTTAGAGACAAGGGGGAGTGAACTTTTGCATACAGAGAACAGACAACCGCGATGGGGCCTCTTGGAGGTATTTTTGGTTTTTGCCGGGATAATGGGTGTCGGGATGCTTTTCAGCCTTTATTCGGGGCCATTAATAAGCCGATTTGGTTTGCCGGATACGGATTTCTCCCTATTTGTCCTGAGCTTTCTGATTCAGTTTGTTACAACCGTTCTTTTGGTGCTGCTTTTTACGGTCTGGTTTAATCGGGCCAGTATAAAGGAATTGGGGTTGAAAAAGGCTAATGGACAGGACCTGCTAAAATACGGGCTATTTGGTGGAATTCTGCTCATGATTCTGGTGGTATTTCTAGGTATGCTGATTAACTACTGGCAGCCCCAGATCGGCCCGCAGCCCTTTGAAGCAATGCTGCGCTCGGTTGGCGGATTAACGGGCTTTATAATAATGTTTGGCATGGGTGCGATAATGGCCCCTTTTTCAGAAGAACTATACTTCCGTGCTATGATCTACCCGGTATTTAGAAATTATCTGGGACCGCTGGGGGGGGCATTGATGGCAGGGCTGATATTCGGCATAGCCCACTGGGATTTCTGGCGAACTCTGCCGCTCGCAGTGGGGGGAGCCTTGCTCTGTTACATTTATGAAAAAACCGACAGTATTTGGGTTCCCATGCTGGCGCATGGGATGTGGAACGGTATCATGTCCATCGTCGTTTACTTTAGTGTTTAGGCATCGGAAGAAACTGCGGAGCAGTTTGAACACACCGCCGCAACGAGGCGGGGGATTAGAACCCGCCGCCTGTTTTGTTAAGGAAACCCGACCGCTTAAAGAAACGGGGGACATATTTCGCCCGGGTATTAAATTCTGAGACGTTAGGTGTAAGGAGTTGGGGTATAAATATACCCCTAAGGTCGAACTCCTCACCCTTACCATATAAAAATATCCTTTTAAAATGGTTCTTACTATGTTAAATTATTTCTGTTGGCAGCAGTCATAGCATCAAAGATTGCCAAAGAAGCATCAAGGGAGTGGGGAAAATGCCAATTTATGATTATCGTTGCGAGAAATGCGGCCGCTTTGAGAAACTTCAAAAAATTACAGCCCCTGCGCTGACCGAATGCCCGACTTGCGGAGGAAAAGTGGAGCGGCTTATAAGTAAAAACGTAGGAGTGGTTTTTAAAGGTTCCGGATTTTATACAACCGATAACAATACTGTAAAAGACCGGGTCCGATCCCTCAACAAAGAAAGACAGACCGACAATCAGGCACTGCTGGACGGCGACACCAAGTCTTTCGTTGAACAGTCGGAAAAAACAACCCAAAAAGTCCTAGAGGCTTAATCCCCGGAAGGGGATTTTTTCTTTATGTAGAAGTATAGAAAGGTTAGGTGTACTTGAAACTCGTATCTTACCCAGTGTTTTATAAAGGCAATACCCATTGGTAACAAATCAAGCAGTATTTTCTAGGGGTGTAATAATTGATTAAGGCGATTACTTTTGATTTTTGGAATACCCTTTATATAATACCATCGGATAAATGCCTGTCCAGTCTCAGAATACAAAACTTGGATGGAATTCTGAGGAAAGCCGGCTGGGAATTTTCGCCGGAGGAAATGAGAACTGCCTTTAAATATGGTTGGCAGAAAGCCTGGTTTCAGCAGCGGGCTTTTGGTGAAGAAACAACCCCGCGCGGTCATGTGAAAGATATTTTGGAGAAACTGGGGTTGGACCCGGTGCCGAGCGATGTAGAGGAAGCGGCCTATCAGGCTTATACCAGGACCCTGCTGGAACTGCCGCCGGTGGTTAATGAGGGGGTTCTGGATACTCTGGCAACGCTGGCGGGTAAATATAAGCTTGCCATAATATGCAATACCGGAGCAACTCCGGGTGCTATACTGCGTCAATTACTTAAAAAAGATGGATTATACACATATTTTGGGGTTTTGGTTTTTTCGGATGAAGTAGGTTTTGCCAAGCCCAGCACTCGCATATTCAATTATACCCTTGAGCATCTGGGCATAGCAAACCCAGCAGATGCGGCACATATCGGAGATGATGCCATAACTGATGTTATAGGAGCTAAAAAGGCCGGCATGAAGGCGATTTGGCTGGCTCCGGGTGAGGATTGGGCGGTTCCCGAAGCCGACTATCATGTGCAAAAAGTAAACGAACTGATAAAACTATTTTGAATGGTGTGGTGGCATTAATGGAATTCGGCAACATGAAAGTAGTAAATATCGTTGAAAAGATGGTATTTGATACCATAGATGAAGTTCTGGAACACAAACCGGACATCTGCAAGTGTAATAAATGTCTGGCAGATATTGCTGCTTATGCCTTGAATAAGCTGCCAGCCCGTTATGTAGCCAGTGAAAAAGGCAGTACCATTGCGAAAGCCGCCTACCTTGAAAAGAATATACAAGTTGCATTATTAGTTGCGGTCACTGAAGCGGTGGAGCAAGTCAGTGCCCATCCCCGGCATGAAAAGGAGTAAAGGCTTGAAGGAGATAATTATATACACTGATGGGGCCTGTTCCGGCAATCCCGGTCCCGGCGGCTGGGGGGCGGTGCTGCTTTATGGAGACAAACAGAAAGAAATTTCCGGTGCTGAAGCTAATACAACCAATCAGCGTATGGAACTGACCGCAGTGATCGAAGCCCTCCAGGCTTTAAAAGTGACGGCCTGGAAGGTGACCGTACATTCCGACAGCGCTTATGTGGTTAATGCCTTTAAACAGGATTGGATAGCCAAATGGAAGGTAAATGGCTGGAAGAATAGTAAAAAGGAAGATGTAGCCAATCAGGATCTCTGGAAAAGACTGATTGAACTAATGGCCAAAAACCATGTATCAATCGAAAAGGTCAAAGGCCATGCCGGGGACTGCTGGAATGAACGCTGTGACGAACTGGCCCGGCAGGCGGTCAAAACAAGGACTGCCATCGACCAGCAGCAGGTGGATACAAGCAATGGATAAAGTAAAGTTGTATTCTGGGACCGAAAATGGCAAGTCTGGAATAGGTATCAGCATTCTGTCTCCCGATGCCAGTGTGGCCGACCTCTTAGCAGCTTGGCAGCCTTTATGTGACGATTCGGGTTTATTCAAACTCTATGCCGACCATAATTTTTCAGAGTGCAAGGGATGTATGGTAAACTGCTGCAATACAGCCTATGTAATACCTGACCTGGTATCATTCCGCAAAATGACGGCCTACTTAAACCTGAGTTATGCTGACTTTCTGGAGCGCTATTTTCAAAAAGAAAAATTGGAGCTGGGGCTGTTACGGATGACCCCCAATCCCTGTATCTTTCTGCAGAACAATATTTGCAGCATCTACTTGCTGCGTTCTTTAATATGCCGCTTCTACATCTGCAGCAATATCCTGGGCGATACCGAACAGCTTATATACAGTATTGCCTGGACTGGGATTACTGCTACCCAGTTGTTTGCCGAGCAGCAAGGACTGCTGCGTATTAACTCCGAAGCCGGCCTGACCAGTTTTGATCTGATGTTTAAGAAACTTATCGAAGAGTATCGAGAACATCCTGGGGTTGATTTATTTATGAAGGCCAGCGAATACAGCGATATCTCTTTAAAGGTTTTTGTTTAAGGTCAGGGGACACACCTGCTAAGGAACGGGGACACACCCCTGTGGGGAATATCCCCATGGCCAGAATGTCTACTTTGGTACCCGTAGGGCGCAACGTAGCACCACTTCGGGTAAGAATGAGTCCATAATTATATAGTAGGTTTTTTTTGCCAGTGGGCAGGATTTTAGCCGGTGAAATGGAATATTTAGCTTGGTATAATTTCAGGCCGTTGGAGGTGGGAAAAGAATTTTATCCAGTTATAACCAAAAAAAGAAAGAAGGGGAGGAAGAGACAAGTGTTGAAGTTTGGGAAAAAATCGAAATTGGCTCTTGTGCTGTGCTTAATGCTGGCTTTAACCATGCTGGCAGGCTGCGCAGGAAGTAAAACGGCGGAAGAACCGGCAAAAGACGACAAAGCTGCGGTAGAGAATGAGAAGCAAGCTGAAAAGCAAGGCGTAATCAAGCTCGGTTTCCTGGGTGCCAAGACTGGTGACGTAGCCAACTATGGCATACCCGGCGAAAAAGGTATGAAAATGGCTATTGACGAATTGAATGCAAATGACGGCATCATGGGCCAAAAGGTTGAGGGAATTTATGAGGATAATAAAGGTGACACCGCTGAAATAGCCAACATAGCCACCAAATACATTACCCGCGACAAAGTCGTAGCCATGGTGGGTGACCCCTGCACCGGCTTGACCAAGGTTGCAGCTAAAATTGCCCAGACGAATAAAGTTGTCATCTTTTCGGCCGGAGCTACCGGTACCGAAGTTGTAGAAATTGGCGATTATGTTTTCCGTAATACTTTGCTGGACAAGTTTGCGGTTCCTTCCGTCGTGGACTGGATGATGGACACCAAGGGCTGGAAGAAGATTGCTATTATAACCTCGCTTAACAATGGTTACAGCACTGCATTGACCCCGGTCTTTAAAGAAGCGCTGGATGCTAAAAAAGCTAAAATAGTTCTGGATGAAAGTATAAACGATGGAGAAAGTGATTTTTCCGCTCAGGTAACCAAACTGAAAAAAGCCGGTGCCGATGTGCTGGTATTTACCGGTTATTATCGTGAAGCCGCCCTGATTATGAACGAGGCCCAGAAGCAGGGTCTCAATATTACTCTCATCGGCGGTGACGGACTCTATGGACAGGATTTGATCAAACTGGGTAAATCTGCAGTAGAAGGGAAAGTCATTTACTACTGCGGATTCAGCAGTGACCAGGCAACACCTGAAACTGCCAAATTCATCCAAAAATATGAAGAGATTTATAAAGAGAAACCTGATATGTTCTCTGCGCAGTACTATGACGCAGTTATGATTCTGGCCAAAGCTATGACAGATGCCAAGAGCACTGATCCCAGTGTTTTCAAGGCTGAATTGGCCAAATTAAAAGATTATCCCGGAGTTTCCGGCAACACCACTTTCAGAGCTGATCGTGAGCCCATCAAGAGCCCGATTTGCTTGATTACCGTAAAGAACGGTGAATTCGTAGTACTCGAGAAAATACCCGTAAATATTAAATAGCAATTAAGTAAGGCGTGAGGGGTAAGGTGTAAGGTGTATCTCTCACGATTCTGGAAATCTAGACTTCCAGGGCAGGCCTAGTGTCTGCCCTGGATCAATTGTTTGGCCGAAGGCTGACGTGTGTTTTAATACCTGCCGATGCTTCAAGGAATCTTGTTACATTAAATGGTATATCTGCCTCTTGTATCGCATTGTTACTCTGGGGCCTTTAGATGATAATTAATAACGAGATGAAAGTCCCCCGCTTCTTTAAGCGGTCGGGTTCCTACTAACAAAACAGGCGGCGGGTTACAACGAGGTACGCCTCGTTGCAGCGGTGTGTTGAAACTGCTTCGCAGTTTCTTCTGATGTTTAGATGATTAATTCGTGAGGCGTCAGGCGTAAAGGGTAAGGGATATCAACTCCTCACCCCTCACCCCTCACACCTCACATTTATGGGGAGGAAGCCTATGTTCTGGGAACAGTTGCTGAACGGTCTGACCCTGGGCAGTACTTATGCTTTGATCGCTCTGGGCTATACCATGGTCTATGGAATCGTACAGCTAATCAATTTTGCCCATGGTGAGATCTATATGTTTGGCGCTTTTGCCGGATTGTTTCTGGTTACCTTTTGCGGAGTCAATATCATTGTTGCTTTGTTGGGGGCTATGGCCTTTTGCATGCTCTTGGGTATCTTGATTGAGCGCATCGCTTACCGCCCGTTGAGAGGTAAATCATCCCGGCTTTCCGGTTTGATCAGTGCCCTGGGAGTTTCCATATTTCTTTCCACTTTGATGGTTCTTTTGGCGCAAACCAATACCCGCCGTTATCCCGATGTAATTCCCAGCCAAACTTTCCAGCTGGGCGCCCTTGATTTTTCCCTGATGCAGGTGATTATTCTTGTGTTTTCAGCAGCCTTGATGGTGGGTTTGCAGCTTATGGTGCAGAAGACCCGCATCGGCAAAGCTATGCGGGCTTGTTCACAGGATTTGGATGCGGCTTATTTGATGGGAATTAACGTCAACCGGGTAATTTCCTTTACCTTTGCGATTGGCTCAGCACTGGCGGCAGCGGGGGGCGTTATGGTAGGTATCTATTATAATGCGGTATGGCCGTATATGGGAACGATGGCCGGGCTGAAGGCATTTGCGGCTGCAGTCTTGGGCGGCATCGGTTCGATACCGGGAGCTATGATCGGAGGCATCAGCCTGGGCGTTTTGGAAATACTGGGTGTAGCTTATCTGTCCTCATCCTATAAAGATGCCATTGCTTTCGGTATTCTCATCCTGGTATTGCTGGTTCGGCCCCAGGGCTTGCTGGGGCAAAAGATATCCAAGAAGGTGTAGGTGAAGACATTGGATGCGGTTTTATCACAATATATCGATCCCTATTACCTGCGAATAATGGTCTTGATCGGTATAAATATCATACTGGCTCTGGGAATTAATCTGATTACCGGGGTTACCGGCCAGTTAACCATGGGTCATGCCGGGTTTATGAGCATAGGAGCTTATACTTCAGCTATTCTATCCATGCAATTCGGCTTTTCTTATGCCGGGGCGGTACTGGCGGGAGCGGTAATGGCTGCTTTGTTCGGCATCATTATTGGAATCCCCACACTAAGGCTGGAAGGTGATTACTTGGCAATGGTTACCATTGGTTTTGCAGAAATAATCCGGGTATTCTTCCTGAATTTTGAACCCGGGGGCAAAGCAGTGGGACTGGCAGGAATCCCGCAACATACTACATTCGTCACAGTTTGGCTGGCGGTTTTGGTAGTCATATTGCTCAATACCCGTCTCCTGAATTCCCGGATTGGGAGGGCCTTATACGCCATAAGGGAAAACGAAATCGCGGCGGAGTCATCCGGGATTGACACTACCCAATTGAAAATACTGGCTTTTATGGTGGGAGCATTTCTGGGCGGCCTGGGCGGCGGCCTTTATGCCCATTACATGTACTATATAAATCCCCAGGATTTTGGCTTTATGAAATCCATAGAACTGTTAAACATGGTGGTTCTGGGCGGGATGGGCAGTATACCCGGTACTATCCTGGGGGCCTGCATTCTGACATTGGCTCCGGAACTGCTGAGAATCGTCGCTGAATACCGTTTGTTGTTTTATGGCGCCTTGCTGGTGATTTTAATGATATTCCGCCCCAATGGTTTGCTGGGTGATGTTAGGATCTATGATCTTAAAAAACGTTGGAGGAAAAAAGAGGTGGAAACATGCCAGTCCTAAGTTTGAAAAACATAAGCCAGGAGTTTGGCGGCTTGCGGGCTTTGGATGCGGTTAATATGGATGTGGAAGAACTGGCTATTTACGGTATAATCGGACCCAATGGAGCCGGCAAAACCACCTTGTTTAATATTATCACCGGAATTTATGTCCCTACTGAAGGCAGTTTGATTTTTCAAGGGCGCAATGTAAATGGGGTTGCAACTCATAGTATTGCGCGGCTCGGCATCGCCCGCACTTTTCAGAATATAAGGCTTTTTAACAAGCTCTCGGTTTTGGACAATGTCCGGGTGGGCAGTCACGGTGTAAGCAAAAGCGGATTTTTCAGCAGTATGCTGGGTTTACCCAATATGCTCCGTGAAGAAAAGCAGATTAAGGAAGACGCTGGCAGGCTTCTTGAACTGGTCGGTCTTTATAGTAAAAGGCAGGAGTATGCAGAAAACCTGGCCTATGGTGAACAGCGCAAACTGGAAATCGCCCGGGCCCTGGCTTTAAAACCTTCGCTGCTGCTCTTGGACGAACCTGCCGCCGGGATGAACTCGGGAGAAAAAGCCGAACTGATGGAACTTATCAGGAAAATCCGGCAGGATATGAAGATTACCATTCTATTGGTGGAACATGACATGAATCTGGTTATGAATATCTGCGAGCGCATAGCCGTACTGGATTATGGCCGTAAAATTGCCGAAGGCTCACCTGCGGAAGTAAAAGCAGATGAAAGAGTAATTCAGTCTTACCTGGGAGCAGGCGCATGAAACCCCTGAACATCTATCTTTTAATATTTTTATCGATTTTTTGTATAGCGACCTCATCCATTATCATCCGGTATTCCAACTCACCCGCCATGATTATAGCCCTCTATCGCGTGGTGTTTACTTCAATACTGGCTGGAATGTTGGGTGGTCCCCGCCTGTTTGCCAACTTAAAGGCCATAAGCCGGTGCGATTATTTCTACATATTAGTGTCCGGTATTTTTTTAGCCTTGCACTTTGCTTTCTGGATAAGCTCATTGAATTACACCAGTATTCCCAGTTCGGTTTTATTTACAAATTTACAGGTTATTTTTGTTCTTTTGTTTTCGATATTGTTTCTTAAAGAAAAAGTTAATGCTTGGGTGACCGGGGGTATTCTGCTGGCTATTTTGGGCAGTGCCTTGATTGGCGGGGGCGACCTGGCTTCCGGGCGTTTTTATGGTGATATGCTGGCTTTGGCCAGCGGGCTTTTTATAGCCATATACTTTATTTTAGGAAGGCAGGTGCGAAGCCGGGTGGATGCCTGGCCGTACACCTGTGCCGTGTCGGTGGTGGCGGTTTTGGTTTTGTGGCCGGCTGCTGCTTCGTTTAATTTGCTGCTTACCGGCTTTGAAATGCGGGAGTGGGTCCTCTTCTTTCTTCTGGCCTTAGGACCGGGTATTGCCGGACATGGTGTTCTCAACTGGACCCTGAAATATGTAAAGGCCCCCGTGGTTTCGGTTTCCATACTCGGTGAATCCGTGGGGGCCAGCATCCTGGCTTATATCTTTTTTCGCGAGTTGCTGCTATGGTACCAAATCATCGGTGGCATCTTTATTTTGGCCGGCATCTATATGGCCGCCAGCAATGAAGCCAAATCCCAACTCCCTGCCAACTAAACACCTACTTGTATATTTTGGTCCAGCTGGTGTTGGGGAAGTAGTGTTCCACTATCTGGCGGGCTTTTTTCCCTTCTTTGGCCATAGTGAATGCACCCCATTGCTCCATACCGCAGCCATGGCCCCAACCGTCGCCTTTAAAGACGATATAATTGCCTTCAGGTTTAATACTGCTGAAAATAGTTGAATATAGCTGGTCAAATCCTACTTTTTCGCGCAGCATGGAGGCTGGAATTGAAGCCTTACCGGCAGTGATAGTCAATGCCCGACCGGATGGACCTTTCTTGCTTATACGGATATCATCCAATGAGCCGGCTTTGTTGCCCATGATATTTTTAATCTGCCAGCGCGGCACCTTGACCGTCCAGTTCTTATACTTGGCAGGGGCGTTTTTCATGCCATTGGTTGTTACCGGAACCAGATATGAAGCTTTGGTTTTTAACTTGGGAAAACCTTCTTCCACACTGGCTGTCTTGTTTTTGGACAGCGAATGGAACAGGGCATAGACAAACTTGCCTTTATAGGTTAAGACCTCGCCGCGGGTTGCTTCTACTGCCTTGCTGATATTGGGGGTGATGGCTTTTTCGTCATAAGCTTGAAACTCGGTATGGTCGTCACTAGCATCAGTGTTGTGCTTAGCCCGCGTACCATTTTCATACTCCAACAAGGCCAGAGTCATGGTACGGGCAACGATAGCCTGGGCTTTCAAAGCCTCCATCGGATACTTAGGCCCGATTTCTGCGGCTACTACCCCCTTGAGGTATTCTTCCATTTTTAAACGCTGGGTTTCGCCGGTTGCCTTACGATACAGGGTGATAGTAGGTTCATTTTTGTACTTAATGACTTCCGGCGCCAAACTCTGCGGCTGAACGGTTTTGGGTATCGGCTTTTTGGCTTCTTTTTGGCAGCCGCCGATACAAGATAGCAGAGCGGTAATTAGAATGAATACCAGGATTTTAGTGCAAATTCTTCTTTTAAGCAAAAAACTCGCTCCTTTACTTTTTTGCACTAGTTTTCCCTGGCATTTTTTACTTATGTCTGGCAAACTCAGGTATTTTCTTCGCTTGTTGGAGGACTATAATAGAATTGTTGAATTTAGAGGAGGAATTAATATGCATATTGTACTGGTGGAGCCTGAAATTCCCCAGAATACAGGTAATATCGCCCGAACCTGCGCTTTGACTGGTACCAACCTGCACTTGGTGCGGCCTTTGGGTTTTTCCCTGGAAGATCGCTATATGAAAAGAGCCGGTTTAGATTATTGGGATAAAGTTGAATTAAAGCTATGGGACAGCTTTGAAGAATTGGCCGGACATTATTACGAAGCCCGGTTTTTTCTGGCTACTACCCGGACTGAACATAATTACCATCTGGCACAGTATCCACCAGACAGTTTTTTGGTCTTTGGTAAAGAAACTAAAGGTTTACCCGAGCGAATTCTTCAGGCATATCCCGACAACCATATACGTATACCCATGCGCGATATTGGACGTTCACTTAATTTGGCGAATTCAGCGGCTATTATTTTATATGAAGCATTAAGGCAAAATAATTTTATAGCTTTAAAATAAGGGACTTTAGCCCTTATTTAAAAAAAATTAGCAATGCAGCAGGAAAAAAGACCCGATTTGAATAATAGTAAAATAGAACACATTCTATGTCTCTTTAGCCTGTTGCAAAAACAAATGTAAATTATGATAAATATCGGATAACAACTTGGATGCAAACGGTCAAGAAGATGAGCTTTTTGGAAAAATGGCTTTTGGATCGGATAGGGGAGAAAAAATTGAACGAAATAGTCCCAGGAACAAACAAGGTTCACTTACAGACCACTGTTGAAGATTTAAATACTCTGAGCGACAGGCTCGGTGAACTTTTCATAATATTTGACCAGCATAAGATAATCAAATTCGTGAATAATAAAGCCCTGGAGGTTCTTAAATACCACAAAATAATAGGAAAGAGCATTTTGTCTTTGATCAGCGATGAGCACAAAGATAGACTGGACAAAGAAATCAGTAAACTATTGAGCCAGGGGCTTGGCAGTTTTATCGAATTGCCGGTGATTGGCAAAGACGGCATCCCGCGTATTATTCTTTTTAAAAGCGCTCCGATTATTGAAGAAGGAAAAATAACCGGGGGAATAACCCTTGGCCATGATATAAGTGCACAGCAGTATGCCACCGAAGCCCAGCGTATTACCGAGGAAAAATTGGCAGCCGCTTTTAATCTCAGCCCGGAAATGATAGCCATCAGCTCTCTTGAAGAAGGGCGGTATTTGGAAATTAACGATGCCTTTCTAAACCTTTTTGGCTACAGCCATGAGGAAGTAGTGGGCAAGACGGTCCGTGAACTGAACATTTGGGTTAATCCTCAAAATCGTGCCCGGCTGCAAAAGATGATATTAAACAATCCAATAGTTCGCGGAATTGAAGACAGCTTTAGGAAAAAGTCAGGTGAAACATGGATAGGAATTTGTTCTTTTGCCCGGTTAACTATCGGCGGAGAACCTTGCATATTAACGGTCGGAACTGATATTACTGAAAAAAGACATATGGAAGACGAACTCCTTAAAGCCGGCAAACTGGAATCTTTAGGTGTTCTGGCGGGTGGTTTGGCTCACGATTTCAACAATTTGCTGACTATTATCATGGGTAATCTAACTCTAAGCAAAATGAGCAGTCTGAATAATCCTGATTTGCTTAGATTTCTGCAAGAAGCTGAACATGCCACTTTGCAAGCTCGCGGTTTAACCCAGCAATTGCTTACCTTTGCCCGGGGGGGAGCCCCGGTGATGAAAATAACTGCCGTTGAAGAATTAATCAGAAATGCAGTGACGTTTTCCTTAAGTGGCTCTAATGTTAAAGCCCGGTTTAAAATTCAAGAAAACCTCTGGAAAGTAAAAATAGATGCGGGACAGGTCAACCAGGTAATAAACAATCTTATTATTAATGCGGTTCAGGCCATGCCTGATGGGGGAGAAATCCTGGTCACGGCCGAGAACATAGAATTGGATGAGCACGCCCATCCTTTAAAAAGCGGTTCTTATGTGCGGTTATCGATCAAGGATCAGGGCAAAGGCATTCCCGAACAATGTCTGGATAAGATATTCGATCCCTACTTTACTACCAAGGAGAAAGGAACTGGTCTTGGGCTGGCTACTGCTTTTTCAATTATCAACCGGCACGGGGGTCACCTGTATTGTGAATCTGTTCCGAATGTCGGGGCTACCTTTTATATCTCCCTGCCTGCGTTTTGTGACAAGGTTGAATTAGCTGAAGAAGAGGAAAGACTTCCTTTGCATGGCAAGGGGCGGGTGCTGGTAATGGATGATCAATACCAGATAAAGACCATGTTGGGTGAAATGCTGATTCAGTTGGGATATGAACCTGAATTGTCCGAGGATGGAATCGAAACCATTGAGAAATACCGGGAGGCTATGGCGAAGGGTAATCCTTTTCACGCGGTAATAATGGATCTGACCATTCCGGGAGGGATGGGGGGCAAGAAAGCACTTGAAGGCCTTCTGGCAATTGATCCTGATGTTAAAGTAATAATAAGCAGCGGTTATACTAATGAATCGAATATATCCCAGTATCAGGAATCGGGATTTCAAGCAGTTCTTGGCAAACCATATAGTATCATAGAACTGAGTGAAGTGTTGCAGGAGGTAATTCAAAAAGCATAATTAGAATTCTAGACACCTATTGAAAATATCTTGTGTAAAAAAATTAAATATAGCAAATTTTTCTATACAGCCTTTTTGATTTGACGTATGATGATATTGTTATTGTTGGAAAGGAGATGTATAAAGCAATGCGGGTGTTGGTAGCTGACGATGATGCCTTATCCAGAAAGATCTTACAGGAGTCGCTTAACCACTGGGGATATGAGCCGGTTATTACCAAAGATGGCAATGAAGCATGGGAGTTGCTTAAAGAGGACGGAGGACCGACCCTAATCGTACTGGATTGGGTAATGCCTGGAATGGAAGGGATTGAGGTATGTCGAAGGGTTAGAGCTAGAAACACCGCAAATTACTTGTATATTATATTGCTTTCGGCCAGGAACTCACATGAAGATGTAATCAAAGGACTGGAATCAGGCGCTGATGATTATATTATAAAACCGTTCCACTCGGAGGAATTGAGATCCCGGCTCAAGATTGGCCAGCGGATTATTGAACTGGAAAAGCGGATTTTGTGCCTGGCGAGTACGGATTATCTAACCGAACTATTGAACCGCAGGGCCTTTATGAAGCGGATGGAAGCTGAGATAAACCGGGTTGCGCGGGAAAAGAAAAGCTTGGGCATTGTCATAGCCGATCTTGATCATTTCAAAGCAGTAAATGATACATATGGACACCAGGCGGGCGACTTGGTTCTGCAGGAATTTGCCCGCTGTCTGTCTTCTTCGTTTAGAATTTATGATTTTATAGGCCGCTACGGAGGAGAGGAATTTATTGTGGGGCTGCCGGGAGCAAGTGCGGAAGTTTCTGGAGCCATAGCCGAGCGGGTGAGAAAGAAATTTGAAGAACATGTGACTATGATCCCCGGTTGCGATTCGGGAATCAGCGTTACTTCCAGTTTCGGAATTTCGGCTATGGAAAACGGGCAGCCGGTTTTAGATATAGACGGATTGATTAAGCAGGCTGATATTGCCTTATACCGGGCCAAAGAGCAAGGCCGCAACCGGGTTGAAATATTCAAGACTTAAAACCTGCAGTTTTAAAAATGATAAAAAAATAAAAAAACCCTTACGGGTTTTTTTTATTATAAGAATAAAATTATAAGATTTTATTCATTGGGTACTGGTGCTTCAACCGGGCATACATCGGCACAGGAACCACATTCAGTACACAGTTCAGGATCGATAACATATTTATCTTCACCTTCGCTAATTGCTTCCACTGGGCATTCATCAACGCATATACCGCAGGAAATACATTCATCTGTGATGATATAGGTCATTATGCTCCCTCCTTTGCTCCAAATCAACTATTAGCATTATAATGAACGCGTTTTTGTTTGTCAATTTGATAAACATTGGATTTATCAAATGCAGCGTATGTAATGATGAATTATAAGGGTCGGGTTCCTATTAAGAAAACAGGCGGCGGGTTCTGATCCTCCGTATCCTTGCAACGGTGGGGCAGTTTCTTCCGATGCTTAAATTTGATAAAATAATATTCATTGATGGAATAGGCAGATAATATAACGAGGCTAAAAGTGTCCCCCGCTACTTTAATGGTTGGGTTTCTATTAAGAAAAGAGGCGACGGGTTCCGATCCCCTGCCTCGTTGCAGCGGTGTGTTGAAACTGCTCCGCAGTTTCTTCGGGTGCTTAAACGAGGCGAAAAGTCCTCCCCGCTACTTTAACGGTCGGGTTTCTATTAAGAAAACAAGCGGCGGGTTCCGATCCCATGCCTCGTTGCAGCGGTGTGTTGAAACTGCTCCGCAGTTTCTTTCGATACTAAAAGACAGGAGAAGAAAAATGAAGTGCGTTATTTTTGCAAATGGTGAATATGAAAAAATCGAAGCATATCATGAGGTAGTTGAGGCAGCCGATATTATTATTTGCGCGGACGGCGGGGCTAATTATGCCAGGGAGCTCGGGGTCAAGCCCGATTATATTATAGGCGACCTGGATTCCATATCCGCAGAGGTCAGGGAATATTATGCCGCTCAAAATGTAAAATACCAAAAATACCCGCGCCGCAAAGATTTTACCGATTTGCATCTAGCCTTAAGCCTGGCGAATAAATTGAAGGCCAGTGAAATAGTTTTGATCGGCAGTTTGGGAAAAAGGCTAGATCATACACTCTCAAATATTTACTGCGGGATAGAAACAGTGCAAAAAGGCAAGAAAGTTATGCATTATTCCCCGAGTTGTACGGTTTACCTGGTTACCGACTGCCTGCATTTAAGCGGTGAGGCCGGTGATCTGGTGTCAGTACTGGTCTTAAGTGAAAAAGCCACCGGGGTTTACGAGCGGGGTTTTGAGTATCCTCTGGAGGGTGTAGCCATGGAAAACTGCAACCCGTTGGGTATATCCAATGTGCTGTGTACGGACTCCGGGGAAATCGGGCTGGATAGCGGCGTCCTGGCAGTATTTCATTACCGGAAGCAAAAATAATTATTAGTTGGAGGAAGCTTATTTGGATTTTAGTTTTTTATCCGGGATTTTTGCCAGCCCCTGGGATATAATTCGCAGTTTGCTGGACATCGCTATAGTTGCATATGTATTATACCGCATCCTGCGCTGGATAAGCGGCACCCGGGCCGAGCAACTGCTCCGGGGTTTGCTTCTCTTGCTTTTGTTTTCGCTGGCTGCCAGCTATTTGCGCCTGGATATGGTCAAATGGCTGGTGGAAAAGGTATGGATAGTATTTGCCATCACTCTGCCCATCGTATTTCAGCCTGAATTGCGCCGGCTTCTGGAACAAATCGGGCGCGGCAGTTTTTTTGCCCGTTCCAATATTGAAATGGAAGAATACGAGACCATAATTAATGAAATTGTTGATGCCTCCGCGGTTTTATCCCGTAATAAGGTAGGCGCGTTAATCATCTTCACCCGCGAAACCGGAATTGGCGAATATCTGGAAAGCGGGGTTTTCCTGGATTCACTGGTCTCTTCAGGATTGCTGGTCAATATTTTTGTGCCCAACTCACCTCTGCATGATGGCGCCAGCGTAATCAGCGGGGGAAGGATAAAGAAAGCTGCGTGTTTCCTGCCTCTGAGCGATAACCCTCATCTGGACAAGGAACTGGGCACCCGCCACCGGGCAGGGTTGGGAATCACCGAGGTTTCGGATGCCCTGGCTTTAATCGTATCTGAAGAAACCGGAACCATATCGGTGGCCAAAGAAGGTCAGCTGCAGCGTTATTTGGATACCCGGAGCCTTAAGGAGCTTCTCCGCCAGGAGCTTTTGCTCCAGGAAAAATGGAGTGATACCATGCGAAGGAGGTGGTCTGGTGAGTTCAAGACCCCCGGCCAAAACGATCGGCCTTAAAGTTATATCCGTAATATTTGCCGTGCTGTTGTGGCTTTATGTTGCTAATCAGGGTCAACTTACGGCCAGCCAGGATTCTCTGAAAGTACAACTGCAGTATCGGAATCTGAGCGAGGTCCTCAGTGTGAAAGGGCCGGAACAAGTTTATGTCAAGCTCTGGGGTACTGCACGTGAAAATCGTAATATAACAGCTTATGTCGATATGGCTGGACTCGGTCCAGGCAGCCACCGTATTCCGGTAAAAGTTGAGCCGGTGGCAGGGGTGATTTTAACCAGTGTCAGTCCCAAAGAAGTCGATGTCGTTATTAATAAATTGAAGGAAGAAACTATTCCGGTAAAATCCATAATCACCCGCAATCCGCCATCTGATTATGAATTGCTGGATGTATTCATTGAGCCGGATAAATGCATGATTAGGGGAGAACAAACCGCAGTCCAAGCCATAGCTCAGGTGGTTGCTGCTGTGGATTTGGGAAACGCCCGGGATTTTACAACCCTGAAGGTGCCCTTGCAGGCCAGAGATGCCGGGGGCAAATTAATAAGCCAGGGAATAAGATTGGTCCCTGATAAAGTAACGGTATATGCAGTAATTGGGCAAATTCAAAGCAGCAAGAAAGTCAAAGTCAGTACCCCATTTTCCGGAACCCCGGAAATGGGATATCAACTGGTAAAAATAGAAGCCAATGTCGGAGAAATAACGGTGTTGGGAAGCAAAGAACAACTGGCAGGGCTGGAAGAAGTAAGCATCCGGCCGGTTGACCTGACCAGCAAAAAGGAGTCCTTTGAACAGGAAAGCGAAATCGTGCTGCCTGCTGGATTGAAAGCTTATCCGGCGCGGGTGGTTGTTAACGTTGAGATTAAGAAAGACAGTGAAAAAGAGGTTGTGGAATGAGATTCAGGGTTAGGGAAATAAAACTGCCTTTGGAACATGACCAAAATCAGTTGCTGGCTGCTGTAGCCCGGCGTCTGGGGGTCAGCAGCAATAAAATAAAAATTCTGAACCTGGTTAAAAAAGCCGTTGACGCCCGTCGTAAAACCGTTTGTTTTACTTATACAGTCGATGTGGACCTGGATGACAACCTTAAATTGACCGAAAAGGTTCTGAAATCAGTGAGCCTGGTTAAGACGCCGCCTCAGGCGGCAAGCGATATCTCTACAGGCACCAAAAAACTCAAGTATTCACCATTGATTGTAGGCGCCGGTCCGGCCGGCTTGTTTTGCGCTTTATACCTGGCCCAAAACGGTTACCAGCCCATTGTTTTCGAACAGGGGCAGGACATCGACCGGCGCGTAAAAAGTGTGAAGCAATTCTGGCAAAAAGGCAGGCTTAATCCCTATGCAAATGCCCAATTCGGTGAAGGGGGCGCCGGAGCTTTTTCTGACGGCAAGCTTACCGCCCGCAGTGCTGACGAGCGCATTCCTTATATTCTGCAAACCTTCGTCAAATATGGAGCCAGCGAGGAAATACTTTATCTGAAAAAACCCCATTTGGGAACTGATGTTATCCGGGACGTAGTCAAGAAAATAAGGCAGGAGATTATCGCCCTGGGCGGGGAATTTTACTTTGATGCCCGCCTGACAGACATAAATATTAACCGATCGAAGCTAAAAAGCATAATAATAAATAATGAAATAGAACTGCCCTGCTCGCTGCTGGTCTTAGCGGTGGGGAACAGCGCCCGTGAAGTCTATCGCCTGCTCTACCGCAAAAATGTCAATTTACAGGCCAAAGCGTTCGCAGTGGGAGTGAGGATAGAACACCATCAGGAACTGATCGACCGTATTCAGTATGGCAGTTATGCCGGCCACCCCAAGCTCGGAGCGGCTGACTATCATCTTACTTATCAAGATGCTCCAAGTGGCAGGTCGTTTTATACTTTCTGCATGTGTCCGGGCGGTTATGTGATCGCCGCCGCCTCGGGACCGGGGCAGGTAGTTACCAATGGCATGAGTTACCTGGCCCGGAACACCGGAATAGCCAACTGCGCCCTGGTGGTTACGGTCAACCCGGCTGATTGGGATAACCGGGTAATGGGCGGGATGGAATTCCAGGAAAACTTGGAAAATAGAGCTTTTGAGCTGGGGGGAGGAAAGTATAAGGCTCCTGCCCAGTTGTTAAAAGATTTTTTGATGCAGCAACCTTCAGCCAGCCTGGAAAAATCCTTGGCAACATATAAGCCGGGCGTGACCCCGGCTAATTTATGGGAGCTTTTCCCGCGCGAGCTTTGCGAAGTAATGGACCGGGGGCTTAGACATTGGGATCATAAGATGCTGGGTTTTGTAGATGATAAAGCGGTTTTAACCGGGGTAGAAACCCGCACCTCGGCACCATTGCGAATCGAAAGAAATGAAGATATGGTTTCATTAAGCCTGGGCAATCTCTATCCCTGTGGTGAAGGAGCCGGCTATGCCGGTGGAATTATCAGCTCGGCCCTGGATGGTTTTAAGGCAGCGGAAAAAATTATGGCCAGTTATCAAAAACCCCAGGAAAAAATAAATATCACCAACAGCAGTGTTTTGAATGCCCGGGAGCTCTAAGGAAAGGGGACACACCTTCTATTGAAGGAATGTCCCCAATTGCAAGGAATATTTCCATATAAGCAAGTGATTAGGGCACCAAAACTGGAAATAAAAGGAAATGTAAAAAAATTTAAATTACAATTAATCAATGATTTAGACTAAAATATAGCCTGTAGGCAGCCCCAAAAACACTGGATGCCTAAAATATAAACTGCTGTTTACTAGCAGCAACATAGATTAATAAAGGGGTGAAGAGTGAGACGTTAGGGGAAAGGCGTAGAATCCCCTAACTTCAAACTTGCTTTTTAGATGCTTGCTTGTGCCCGGAGCTTTCGGGTTAGGCAAGGTTAATATGAAAATATCGGGAGGAAAGTAAAGTGGGAGTGTTGTTTGGTACTGACGGAGTAAGAGGAGTTGCCAATGTGGAGCTTTCGCCGGAAATGGCTTTTCACCTGGGCCGGGCTGGAAGTTACGTGCTGGCTGAAAATAATACCGGAAGCCGGCCACGTATACTGGTAGGGAAAGATACCCGTATTTCGGGGGACATGCTGGAAGCAGCTTTGATTGCAGGAATTTGTGCAACCGGTGCCGATGTATTGACGGTAGGGGTTATCCCAACTCCGGCAGTGGCTTATCTAACTCAAAAATATGAAGCATCCTGCGGAATAGTTATATCTGCATCACATAATCCCGTAGAAGACAACGGGATTAAATTTTTTGGCCCCAGCGGTTATAAGCTGCCCGATGAACTGGAGGCTAAAATCGAAGAACTGGTGCAAAAGGGAACCAAAGACCTGACTCGCCCCCAGGGTCGAGACATAGGCCGGGTCTATGATGTTGCCGAGGCAGCGAACAACTATCTCGATTACCTGACATCCTGCTTCACCATGGAAGGAAACCTCAGCGGACTTACCATCGTGGTAGACTGTGCCAATGGAGCGGCTTTTGCAACCGGACCGGAAATGTGGAGCCGCTTGGGTGCTCGGATTATAGCCTTACATGATAATCCCAATGGGCTTAATATTAATGACAAGTGTGGCTCTACCCATACCGAGAGTTTAAAGAAAGCCGTTATCCAGTATAAAGCGGATATCGGCATTGCCTATGACGGGGATGCTGACCGCTGCATAGCGATAGATGAGCGGGGCGATGAATTGGACGGGGACCATATACTCTTGATATGCGCCCAGGATATGAACAGCCGTGCCCAGCTCAATCCTCCTCTGGTAGTCGCCACGGTTATGAGCAATATCGGTTTGGATATTGCGTTGCGGCGTGAAAACATTGCAGTCCAAAGCTGCAAAGTCGGGGATCGCTATGTCTTGGAAAAGATGAAAGAGACCGGTGCCCTGCTGGGTGGCGAGCAATCTGGACATATCATATTTTCCCAATTTGCCACCACCGGGGATGGACTCCTGACTTCACTTAAGCTGGTCGAGTTTATGAAACGCTCCGGTTTGCCGCTTTCAGAACTGGCCCGGGGTCTCGAAAAACAGCCCCAACTGCTGGTTAATGTGAGGATAGAAAATAAAGAAGAGATTTTGTCGCGGCCATTGGTCCAGGAAGCCTTAAAGAAGGCGGAAGAAAGACTCGGGCAATACGGCAAATTGGTAGTAAGACCTTCAGGTACCGAGCCACTGGTAAGAATTATGGCTCAGGGTCCCGAACAGTATTTATTGGAGGAGGTGATTGATGATATCAAGCAAGCCGTCGAAACGGCCCAGCAATAAGCCCGTCAGGGCAAAATAAGCGCCTGACCCACTTAAAAATTTTAAATTTTGAATTATCAATTCTTAATTAAGGAAGGGAAAACTATCGTTTTCCCTTTGATAAGTACCGAGTTTGGAATAAAGAAGATTGCACAGCAATCTTTACCACAATTCAAAATTAAGAATTATTAATTCAAGAAGTGGGTGACGAGGAGGGGGCTTATCGAACTTTCGGCGGATACCCCCCGATGCAAACCACCATCGTTAGTAGGGTTGCAAAGACGGCTGGCAACAGCCGGGACAAAACGCCTTACTGTGGTCTTTATGTATTTTTGAATTATGAATTAAGGAAGGAAAGCTTCGCTTTTCCTGATAACCGAGTATCTCAATCTGCTTTGATTACAGGCTTATTAAACAATGCTTGTGTTTATTGTCAAGGGGATTTACTGAACAACAATTGTTTCTTTTTAATAAACATGGATTTATAATTGAGGGATTGCGCAGCAATCCCCACTAGCATTCAAAAAATTAAAAATTAAAAACCGGAGGTTTTTATTAATGTGTGGAATAATGGGATATGCCGGCAGCAGTAATGCTGTGCCGGTAATTATAGATGGGCTGGCGAAACTGGAATACCGGGGTTATGACTCTGCAGGTATCGCCATATACCAGGATGGAAGTCTGGAAGTAACCAAGAAAAAAGGGCGGCTTGCTGATATGGTAAACGCCCTGGGTGAGTGGCCCAAGAGCAATTTGGGCATCGGCCACACCCGCTGGGCCACCCATGGCGTACCCAGCGATAACAATGCCCACCCGCATATGGATTGCCATGGCCGCATAGCCCTGGTGCATAACGGCATTATTGAAAACTATGCCCCACTAAGGAAAGATCTTATCCTTGAAGGGCATGATTTTATTTCTGAAACTGATACCGAAGTCATGGCTCACCTTATTGAAAAATTTTACAATGATTCTTTGGAAGAAGCAGTACGCAAAGCCCTGGCCTGTGTTTACGGTTCCTTTGCCATAGTAGTTATAAGTGCAGATGAACCCGACAAAATAATCGCTGCTAAAAAAGCCAGTCCTCTGGTAGTTGGGCTGGGCGACGGGGAAAATTATCTGGCCTCCGATATTCCGGCCATCTTAAGCAGAACCCGCAGAGTATATATTATTGAAGACAACGAATTTGTGGTACTTACCAGCGATTCCGTGGCGATCAGTGATTTTGACGGAAACCTTATTGACAAGCAAATACTGGAGATCGATTGGGATATGGAAGCTGCCGAAAAGGGCGGATACGAACACTTTATGCTCAAAGAAATCCACGAGCAGCCCGATGCTATACGCAAAACCCTGAGCGGCCGGATAAAAGACGCCCGGGTTGATTTTAGCAATTTTAATTTCGATGAGATACTGCAGAACACCAAGAAAATATTTATCGTTGCCTGTGGAACCGCTTATCATGCCGGCCTGGTCGGACGCCTGGCCATTGAGAAACTGGCGGCGGTGCCTGTGGAAACCGATATCGCTTCCGAATTCCGCTATCGCAGGGTCTTGTGGAACCCCGGCGATTTGATGATAGTCATAAGCCAGTCGGGAGAGACTGCCGACACCCTGGCGGCCCTGCGCGAGGCCAAACGCAACGGCATCAAGGTTCTGGCCGTTACCAATGTGGTAGGAAGCGCGGTAGCCCGTGAAGCTGATTGGGTAATATTTACCCATGCCGGCCCGGAAATTGCTGTCGCCTCAACCAAAGCCTACTCGACTCAACTGGTGGTTATGTACCTCCTGGCCCTTTACATGGCAACCCTGCGCAATAACTATGACGCGGAAAAAATCAGCAAAATGGTTACCGAACTGCTCTACATTGATACCCTGGTGGAACAAGTCCTGCAGGAACAGGATAAGATAAAAGCCCTGGCCGAGAAATACCAGGGGGTGCAGGATACCTTCTTCCTGGGACGTGGTCTGGACTATGCCGTAGCTATGGAAGGAGCCCTGAAATTAAAAGAAATCTCCTATGTTCACGCTGAAGCCTATGCGGCCGGTGAGTTAAAGCATGGCCCCCTGGCCTTGATAGACAATGGAGTGCCGGTCTTAGCCCTGATCAGCCAGGATAAACTGGTAGAGAAAACCATGTCCAATATCAAAGAAGTAAAGGCCCGGGGTGCAGTTGTAGTGGCAATCTGTAAAGAAAACCTGCAGGAAGCTTGCCAGGAATGCGATGAGCAGATTCTCCTGCCTCGCGTCAACCCCCTTTTGGCTCCCATAATCTCGGTCATACCCCTGCAGATATTCTCTTACTATATGGCCATATTTAGGGGTGCCGACGTGGATAAACCGAGGAATCTCGCAAAATCTGTTACTGTGGAATAAAATGGTAATATAGTCCGGCAATAAATGTAGATTTAAAATAAAGTTTAAGTGAAAATACAGGGCCAATATTAATTGGCTCTGTATTTTGAATATTCTGGTGCGGCGAAGCTGCAGTTCCGGAGACTTGGAAACCGCCTGTCCGGAACTGGGAACCGCACTTGGTAACTTTTTACGCGCTAAGTAATTTATTGAGACTATATACTTCACGCATTGAAACGTCTTTCGACGGATCGATGCTTTCGATATTGATTTTGTATGCATCGTGTACGATGCAGTCGAGAATGGCATTCGCTATCGTGCTGTGTCCCCGCCCAACTGATCATACCAGCCTTCCTGACGGAACTGGGAGCAGAAGATGGTGGAGGATTTCTTCCGGCGCTTATGAAGCAGACTATTTCCGGTCGTTCTTGGCGAAGAAGGCGGTTGCTTTTTTTAAGATATCTACCGTCTCTTCCAGATCAGCTGTTTTTCATTTTTCGGCTCGCAGCGCTGCTTCAAGTTCCATAATCCGCGCCGCGTCAGAGGTCTTGCTCTTCTGGTCATTGTTCAGCCCGTTGCGCAGAGTCTGTTCGCCGAGTCCAAGGTCGCGGGCAACGCTAGCTATTGAGCGCCCGTTATCCTTTACCATTTTGAACGCGGATGCTTTAAATTCGGCATCATAACGTTTCCCAGTTTTGCTCATTGTATTTCCTCCACAGTTGTTATTCTAACTAACTCCTGTGTGTCCGACAAATCGGGTATAGGTCAATTCTCAAAAAGTTTGAGAATAAGAGATAATTTTAACCCCTCCTATATATTAAGGAGGGGTTATTCATTGTGCGACGGGCAGTCGCATTCGCTGTGTACCAACACAGCAAAGTAGCTGATAAGGACAGCGACTACGTTACGGAAAGTAAAAACGGGTCGGGAGTCCGGACGGTTACGATCTCGGAGGTGAAAGTCCTCCCCCGGGAGCGGCGGTGCAACCCGGGAAGCCTAGTCTAGGGTAGTCTCGTGAGGGGCTGGCAGAGTTTATTCTTAAACGAGTTTGGGGGCGATCAGTCTGGAGCAAAGATTAAATCCTAGCGGACCTCTATATTCGTATCTAATTAAAAAAGGCTTTTAAGTAAATTCAAAATCAAATAATACTTATTGACTAACCTCCCAGTATGGTTCCAGTTTTCCTTTTGTAGATATCCGTCCACTGATTTTGGCATAGAAAAGGTATGCCACTACAACTACCATACAACCAGCCAGCATTTGTATTAATGTACCGATCATTAACCCTATATAATATAACACTATACTGGAGGTCAGCATAACCGGCAACACAGAAAGAATACTAGCTATCCATCCCACCAGTGAAACCACTATCGATATCACCAAGACTATACCGAAGATATTCCAGGCATTGCCTTTGGTCATTTTAAAACTGTGCGAGATGGCAGTAAATACTGAGACATCCTCCAGCACATATATTGGTAAAGCCAGCGAAAACTTTACCAGTAGTATGATACCCGGAACAATCAATAGGATAAACCCAATCATGCAGGACAAACCAACCAGGATAGCGAGACCTATTACGCCTGGCAGCTTACGTGCAGCCCGTTTTACCAAACTGTCAAGCCCGGTATTATTCCCCTGATAGTAGTCATCCGTTGCCAAGACTATTGCGGGATTAAGTAGTATGCCGCCAATTCCGAGGATAATGGCACCTAATAATATCAGGAATGGAGATGACTGTTCCGGTTGCTGAACTTCCATTTTTTCTTCGTATTTTTCCATCTCTGCAGGGTCTCCCATATGTTTTAACATACTTATGGTTTCCTTTTGCTGGGTTAAGGAGTCAATTCCTGTGCCGGCAACAGTTAACGAAGTTTCTAATATCAGTAATGGTAATATAATTACGGTTACCAGCAAGGCATAACGGCTAAGGTTTTTGAAAAAAACCGAAAAGCTATCACCCAAAACTTCTTCAAACATTAGCTTATCCCTCCTGCACTTTTATCTTACTATATATTTGGATATTCTCCTTGCTTTTCCTCCCATGGAAATGAAATAATGTAGTAAATAGTGGAATTTTTAATTATTTTATGTTTTAGGAGCAAAAAAAACCGGTTTGGGGGATGAAATGTACGCAGCAAATATATAAGCATAGGATAATGGTTGGATTAATAATTGCAATGATTGGTTTTGCCGCCTGTCTTTTTTTAAATAGCCCGGTAAGGGCCCAGGAGGTTGATTGGGAGTCTCTGGTCAACCAGGTAAAGCCAGGTGTACTGTGTGTTAATTCTGATCAGAGCGGCGGCATGTCGATTGGTTCTGGCTTTATCATCAACCCTGATGGATATGCTTTAACTAATGCTCATGTAGTAAGTGACCAAAAAACCGTTGGGGTTAAGCTCGCCAATGACAAAACCTTTACCGCCCAGGTGGTGGCTATTGATACCAAAAAAGATTTGGCCTTGCTTAAACTTCCCGTCTCCAACCTTCCAACCCTGCGTTTGGGCAGCGGAGAAGTAAATGAAGGTGAACCGGTGATGGCTATTGGTGCACCCTACGGGATGGATTTCACAATCACTCGGGGCATAATCAGCAACACTGATCGCGTATTAAAAGGTAAAAGCTTTATACAGACCGACACTGCTCTCAATCCCGGCAACAGCGGTGGACCCTTGGTAAATAAAGATGGAGAAGTAATAGGGATTAACAGTGCTATCATTGCCCTCTCGAATGGTATGGGCTTCGCAATACCGGTAGAAAGATTGAACGATTTCTTAGAGCAAAATGGGATAGCCTGCAGTGTATCCCTAACTAATACCCGGGCAGCCCAAGTCCGGTCAGACCAGCATAAATCCAGTGCCGACAAATCACCAACAGCTCAAAAACGAGATGGAAAACGTTTGGCCATGCAAATAGGCGCCATACTATTGGTTATAGGACTAACAGCGGTAATCTGGATGATAATAAAGGGTTGTAAAACCGCACGCAAACTCAATGATAATCTTGATGACATAGATATCGAGCTTAAGTAATTAATTATAATTGGGAGGGTATATAGTGGCCAAGGTCAATGTAGTCATTATTGATGTTACTGGAAACAAGGAGCAACAGGCCTCTATTCCGGATAATTCACCGGTTCGACGGATAATAGCCAAATTGATTCAAATGATGAACCTGCCGGCTACCGGTCCTGATGGTTTGCCCATCAGCTACAAGTTCGTCCATAAGGCATCCGGACGCCAATTAAGCGATGACCAGACCCTGGCTGACGCACAGGTGCGGGATGGTGATTTGCTGCGGTTACAGCCTGAAATAACTGCGGGTTAATGGAGATTGTATATGGCACAACTGGATTATCCTAAGATTACGGAACAGTCAGATAAATGTGATGTGAACTATCAACCACTGGTGATTGATGACGAGGTTGAAGACCGTTATAGCCGCTTGCGCCTGATACCCTGGTGGGACCAGGATAAGCTGAGCCGGGCTAAGGTGATGGTAGCAGGCGCGGGTGCGCTGGGTAATGAAATATTGAAAAACCTTGCTTTGCTGGGAATAGGCAATATTCTTATTGTTGACATGGATCGAATCGAGAATTCCAACCTATCACGTTCTATACTGTTCCGGGAAGATAATGAGGGTGATATTAAGGCGGAAGTGGCGGCTGCTGCGGTAAAAGCTATTAATCCTGACTGCCGTATTGCCTGGCTGCAGGCAGATATAAACTACGGTGTGGGGTTAGGCCTGTTTCGTTGGGCTGACGTAGTATTGGGCGGGTTGGATAACCGCGAGGCCCGGCTGGCGATTAATCAGGCCTGCTGGCGAGTGGGCACCCCCTGGATAGATGGAGCTATTGAAACCCTTTTCGGTATAGCTCGCGTTTTTTTACCTCCGGATGGGGCTTGTTATGAATGCACCATGAACGATAACGACTATCGCTTGCTTAATCTTAGAAGATCCTGTGCACTGCTGACTAGAAATGAAATGATCTCTGGCAAGATCCCTACTACGCCTACTTCTGCTTCGATAATAGCCGGAGTTCAGGTACAGGAAGCAGTAAAACTTATTCATCAACGTCCTGATTTACCTACTTTGGAGGGTAAAGGATGGTTCTACAACGGCTTGACCCATGATAGTTATGTAGTAGAATACCCTCGCCGTGAATCCTGCCCTAGCCACGAAAGCTACCAATCAATAAAGTCTCTGCCTCTAAGTGTCTGCGATACCAGTGTAGGCCGCTTGCTCGATTTAATTCGTCAGGAGATTGGCGATTCGGCAATTATCGCTTTGGATCGTGAACTTATCGTCGGTCTGGAATGTACCAACTGCCGCATACACTCTTCCTTACTCAAACCTCTGGGTAGTGTGAGCGAGGATGATGCTCGCTGCAAAAAGTGCGGGAATATTTGCAGCCCCCAGCTCGCGCAGCAGGTGACGGGCAGTGAGTCCTTTCTGAACCTGACACTGGCTGAAATCGGTATACCACCCTTCGATATCATTACCGGGGTTAACGGTGATGTAACCTGTCATCTCGAATTTTCTGGGGATGCCCCATCGATACTGCCGGGTTTAGTTACTGACGGCAATAGCATATAAGTTTAGACAGGGAAAAGCAGTGTTAGGAGGAGCCGGTATGGAAATAAAATTTGGGCGAGGATCCAAAAGTCTCTCCTCAACACCCGATGATTCAATAGGTTCACAAAAAAAAGTTGAGGTAAACATAGATGCTTCTATAGCGGAACAAATCAAACAATATACCCTAAGCGATACTAGTCGTGAAATGGGTGGATTACTTTTGGGCACCTATACTGAGGCCCCCGGCTATTTTTATATTCAGATAAAAGCGGCTATCGAGGCGCGGTATACAGAAGCCGGCCAGAGTACGCTTACCTTTACAC
This sequence comes from Syntrophomonas sp., assembly GCA_036677685.1. Taxonomy (GTDB): domain Bacteria; phylum Bacillota; class Syntrophomonadia; order Syntrophomonadales; family Syntrophomonadaceae; genus JAQUBU01. The sequence continues at coordinate 75,073 of JAVBWA010000014.1, forward strand.
ATGAATCCTGGGATTACATGAATAAGAAAAGAGAAAGACGCTATCCCCAGTTAAAGGTAATGGGTTGGTTCCATTCTCACCCGGATTTCGGGATATTTCTCTCTTCCCATGATATATTTATTCAGCAAAATTTTTTTAATTTGCCCTGGTTGGTAGCCTATGTAGTTGACCCGTTGGGAGATAAAGCAGGTGTTTTCGGTTGGCAAGATAATCAATTGGTTCCGCTGCCCTTTTCTATAGATGAGGTAACTCATCCGGTATCAGCCATTGATAACCGATCAATAAGCGGTTCGGCTCTCAAACCCACCAATAATATCACTAAAACTGGTTTATCTCTGCTTTTGATTCTATTTATTTTGGTGCTAGGCTGTACCTACTGGTTTTTCAATAAAAGTTCTCACAATGGCCTGGCTATGCTGCCAGGTTCAGAATACTATTACGGCGGTTCCATTACTGATACCCTGGAGAACCTATTCTGGGAGTCCGTTGAGGAGATTCGCGATTTTTTCGATAGCTTGAAAAACGATAAAAATTAGGAGATGAAGGAAGGAATGAATGCTAGGATTCGCCGTCTGACTGCCGATTATAACGGTATTATCCAGGCTTTTACCAAACACCCCCATATAAAGGTACAAGCAGTTGAAGGTAATCCCCCCATTCGCTACTTAGTTGCCTACAGTGTTCCGGGTATACGCTGGGATAAACGCTTGCAGAAACCGGTAGAGAGCAATTTCCATCAGGCAGAAATTTACCTGCATCGTGATTATCCGCGTCTTAAGCCCCGTTGTGTTATGAAAACGGAGATATTTCATCCCAACTTTGGTGACTGGATCTGTGTTGGCGATTATTGGGCTGCTGGAGAAAAGCTGTCAGATATAATAATTCAGATTGGACAGATGATACAATACCAAAAATACAATCCCCAAAGCCCGGTAAATGTTGTAGCGGCTCGTTGGGCCATAGAGAACGCACGCATGTTGCCAATTGGACATTCGGATCTTTACCTGCCCGAACCAGAAACCCAGCGTGACAGTTGTTTATTTACCAATGACAATACCATCGATATTGAGCTAGAAACGGGTAATAATGAAACCACCGACCCGGAAGGCGATATAGATATTCAGTTTTTATAAGTTGAAGGAAATATACCAGGTTAGTTAACCCGGAGAGGGGTTGTTGGACTAAATGGATAGTGAAAAGGATAATATAATTTTCATTGTTGAAGAAGATTCGGTGGTTGGTAAAGTGCTGGCCAATACCGAACTAATCCTGCCGAATCGTATAGATAAGGTGCTTCGAGTATTTCCAGGACTGACCGGGAATGAGACCAAATCATCCTTTTATGCAATTCCGGTATGGCAAGCAGCGATGTTGGGGAGCCTCGCCGCACTAGCCGGCTGGTGGCTAATGGAAACCTATTTCCCCAATGATTCGTTTGTTATCAATCCGTTTGGTGACTTTACCGGTCTGTACTGGCTGACCAATGCCATTCCAGCCGGTATAATCGGGATATTCCTTGGTTCACTGGAGGGTCTTAAGTCAAGAGACTGGATTAAATTACTGTGGAATGCCAGTCAGGCTCTCGCCTTAACTATATCTGGAGGTGTTCTGGGCAGCTTTTTAGCTCAGGTGGCTTATCTATACCTGGAGAGTATATCCGGGGGGCACCTCTTTATATCAACGCTGGCCCAGATACTGGGTTGGACAATTCTGGGCCTGTTTATTGGGTTGGGCCAGGCAATCGTTTCTTACAACGGCAGTAAAATGGGATACGGGATGATTAGCGGCTTAATCGGCGGACTATTCGGAGGCCTGCTGTTTAGTTTGATTGAGTCTCAAGTGCCGGGAGGGATTATAGCCCGAATGGCAGCTTACGGAATTATGGGAGGATCTATCGGCTGCGCTGTAGGATTAGCCGACCGCCAAAAGCCTAATAATTGCCGTTAATCAATTTCCAGACCAGGGAGGGTAATTAATGGAATCAAACCAGATCGATAAGACTTGTCCTTATTGCCAATCACCTATTGATCAATCTGACCAAACCACAGTCTGTTCTCATTGTATGATCCCGCATCATGCCGAATGCTGGCTGGAAAATGGCGGCTGTACTACCTATGGCTGCAAGTATGCACCAGTACTGGCCCCGGCTTCCCCAACCGGTGTTGCTGGATCCAGTTCCAGAACCATAGCTCCGGCGGGATTGTCAGGAGGAGTAATCTGCCCTTACTGTCAGCAGGCAACTTCCAATAGTCTGCAAAAATGTGAACACTGCCAGGGACCTTTGTATGCCGGGTTCTGGAATCGCTTATGGGCATTGGTGTTTGATAAAATAGTGTTATGCAGTCTGAGTTATTTTGGGTTATTTATATTCATTACGCTTGGGTTAATTACAGCGAATGTAGCTGGAGGTGGAGATAATTCAGATGTTTTTATTGGTATTGCCTTTATTGTCTATTTAATTCTAATGTTGGTGGCCTCGTGGCTCTATTATGCCATATTTGAAAGCTCATCCCGGTGCGCCACCCTGGGTAAAATTCTGTTGGGGATAGCGGTGACTGATTATGAAGGCCGTAGAATTACATTTGGACGGGCCTCAGCTCGTTATTTCGCTAGTATCCTGTCTTATCTGCTATTATTCCTCGGGTATATTGCGGCTGCTTTGACTCCCCGTAAACAGGCCTTGCACGATACTATTGCCCATACGGTAGTAGTCCGTTCGGTTAGACCGGATAGCACACATGGAGATCAGAATCAAACCCGCCGCCTGGTCATAGGTATAATTATCGGTTCGATCATGGTTATATCCGGGCTAATAAGTGTCTATATTATTATGCTGGTACGTAAATTATCTTAACAGCCACTGATTAAATGACGCACTATAAAAGTTCATATTGATACTCTTCTGCAAATCTTGTTTAGGAATTGAATAGATTACAAATGCCGGTTAGGGTGGAAATCGCCTTGCCAGATACGACCGCATCGTACACGATGCATACAAAATCACTATTGAAAGCATCGATCCGTCGGAAGACATTTCAATGCGTGAAGTATCGGGAATCGCTTATGATAAAAAAGCCCGCAAACCTGCATGAATACTGGACGCAATTTCTTGTGGGTAGAGAATCGCTTATGATAAATGGGTATCGTCCATATCAATTCCAATAGCTATGTAGACAGTACGCTGTTTTACCAGCCCTTCGGTTCTGACTGGATAATGAATAGCATCAAAAAACATTATGGCGTAGAGCGGTTTTAAAGGGAGATTTTGCCATTCTTTTATCTCAGGAAGTATTCTGTCTGTGATTTTAGAGATGGTTTCTGCAGATACTTCTGCTCCATATAGAGATTCTATATGTGAACTAATATCCCGTGTGCT
>JAVBWA010000015.1:0-75362 GCA_036677685.1 Syntrophomonas sp.
AAATTTCCACAGGGCTTCGTTGTCGTCAATCGAAATACGTCCAGTATTACTCATTCCTCCGCCTTCCCCTGCGAAAATTTTTCTCGACGGATAACCTAAACTTTTAGACGTTACAAAGTACTAGTTCGCGGGAATTTTCATTTTTCCTTTTAATAAAAAAGCCTCCGGCTGTATAGCCAGAGGCTTTAAATAAAAAGAGCTATTTTACCAGCACCACATTAATAGCTTTTATTAAAGCAGTTGCGGTATCACCTTTCTTAAATCCCACTTCCAAAAGAGAATCTGTAGTCATAACGGATGTGACTTCATTGTCCCCTACTTTAATAATGACTTCAGACATAATATCGCCCTTTTTTATTTCTATTATGTTACCGGTTAATTTGTTGCGGACTCCAGCTTCCATGATTAAACCTCCTTTTTCCATTATTATGTTTACTTTGTCCATCATTATAGTAGTAATTACAACGTTTCACAATCTGCTTGGGAACAAAATCCAATATCCTGAAGAATTTAGTTATCAAAAAGGCTCAAAATCATAAGTCCATATATTATAAACATTTTAACGGATATTAATTCATACATACGCTACAATCCTAGCTTGCCAGCCGTCAATTATAACAAATTATAAATTATTAAAATAATGCTTTTTATATATTATAATAAATTATATTATATATTGTATGATTAATTATAATAGATAAAAACAAATTATTTTAAGATGCATATCGATTATGTTCCTTATATACTATTTTTTTAATAATGTTTGTATATTGGGTCAGAGTTATGGGGCGGGAGGATTATCTTAATGAATTACATAGGCATTGACATCGGTTCAACCGCCGCAAAAACACTCGTCTTTAATGGTCAAAAGGTGATTGATTATTTTGTCCTGCCTACGGGTTGGAGCAGCAAGGAAACTGCCGCGCAGATTAAAGATAAACTAGGGGTTCTAGGATTTGATGTAAACTCTGCCGATGCAAAAATAATTGCTACTGGTTATGGGCGTATTTCGGTTGAATATGCGGACAAAATCCTAACGGAAATCACCTGCCATGGTAAAGGCGGGCACTATTTATTTTCAAAAGATTGTGTGATTATTGATGTGGGAGGTCAGGATACAAAGGTTATTAGCGTAGAAAGCGGATCGGTCACAAGGTTTTTGATGAATGACAAATGTTCTGCCGGCACTGGTAAATTTATTGAGATTATGGCAAATCGTCTGGGAGTTGATATTGATGAGCTTTTCTCTTTGGCAGAACGTGGCAATCCTATTCCCATCAGCTCCATGTGCACTGTTTTTGCCGAGTCCGAAATTATCAGTCAGATAGGAGCCGGACAATCAAAAGCAAATTTGGCTGCCGGCATTGTTCAGTCGGTAGTGTCAAGGGTAGTACAGCTGGTTCAAAGGCATGATTTAAATGGCATATGCATCTTTACCGGTGGTTTGAGCCATAATGACTATTTCAGGGAACAGCTGGCCCGGAAGCTGGGAACCAAGGTTTATGCCCATGAACTGGGAAAATATGCCGGCGCGTTGGGAGCAGCACTTATAGCGGCAGATAAATTCAAACAGTAAAGCGAGGTATTAATATGCTGGATTTACCGGAAAATTTCCAAAGTTATTCTGAAGCTCGCCAGGAAGGATTTATGCGGATGAAGGAGCTTAAGGAAAAAGGTAAAAAAGTAGTTGGGATATTCTGTGCTTATACCCCAACCGAGATGGTTTTAGCAGCAGGAGCAGTTACGGTTGGCTTATGCGGAGTAAGTGATGAACCTATTCCCTTTGCTGAAAAAAGTCTGCCCAAAAATTTGTGTCCATTGATTAAATCCAGTTATGGCTTTGCTGTTTCAGACACCTGTCCTTATTTTTATTTTTCAGATATGGTTTTAGCCGAAACTACCTGTGATGGTAAAAAGAAGATGTACGAAATGATGAACGAATTAAAATATACACATATAATGCAGTTGCCCCCGGGAAGAAGCAGCAGTAAAGCTCTGGAGGGATGGCACAGTGAAATGCTTCGCTTAAAAGATGCTATAGCTCAGCAACTTAATGTAGAAATTACTGACGAGGATCTCCGCGATGCCATTCGTCTTAAAAACCGGGAAAGAAAAGCCATATTGGATTTTTATGAAATAGGTAAATTAAAGCCTACCCCGCTCTCGGGCTATGAATTAAACACTTTGATCGATAATAACAGTTTCCTTTTTGATACCGAAGAAAAAATATCTGTATTGGAAACTCGAACGGCTGAGCTGCGCAGGATCTATGAAGAAAACTTTAAAGGAAAGCTTTCGCGTCCACGGATATTAATAACCGGTTGTCCTACCGGAGGAGTACGCGATAAGATTATTCGTCAAATTGAAGAACTGGGAGCTGATATCGTTGGCTTTGAAAACTGCTCCGGGCCAAGAGCACAAAAGGATTTGGTGGATGAAAACAAAGACCCCTATTGGGCTCTGGCAGAAAAATACCTGCGGGTAAACTGCTCGGTAATGAGTCCTAATCCTGGGCGAATTGAGGCTATGAATGAAATGATCGATGAATATCAGGTAGATGGTGTAATCGAAGTAATTCTCCAAGCCTGCCATACTTTTGCCATCGAATCCCATCGAATAAAAAAATTTGTAAGCGAAGAAAAACATATCCCTTATCTTTGCCTGGAAACCGATTATTCCCAGGCAGACACCGGGCAAATCAATACCCGGATCAGTGCTTTTTTGGAGATGCTTGCAGTTTAATCCGATAATAGGGCTTGGAATTTTTATTTTCTAAATTGTCTGGGATATATTATCAATAATTATTGTATATTGTTCAACTTGCTATATTAAAAAGATTCGATATTGTCTGCAAAAATCCGGGTTAAGCTGGCTTTAATATCGGAAGATTCTTTTAGAAATCAAGGCCCCAAATTATACTGTCCTTTAGTCGGAAGGGTGTTCTTTTCATGCAGTTATGCCCTATAAAGCATGCGCCATCATCTTTACCCAGGATTTCAAATATACCTTCTCCGTATGTAACGCCTTCCCTAACCTTAATTGGGAATGAGCTAACCATACCATGCTTTTCCAGAGATACCGAGGTTTTGCCGCAGACATGAACAAGGCAGTCCTTCAATTGCTTACTTGCCTGCAGGCGTTTTAAAACATCCAGGCTGGCAATACCTGCAATATCCTTGTAGACTCGGGGACCGACGATATCCTCGGTACCTATCGAATCTGCGTATGATATTATCCGGGCACCCATTTTAACCGCTTCCACAGTATAGGAAATAATGTTATCTTCGATTATATTCAGTATCTGTGCTATTGTTTCACGGTTTTTCTTAACGGCTTTATAGAAAAGCACCGGGTTTATTAGTGAGCTAACAATAGTTAAAGGCCCCATAATATTCAAAGCTACGGTTTCGCCCAAGCTGCTCAATTCCCTGATTGCTTCCAGAACCTCTTTTATTCTGCCGGCTGTAAAATCAATCGTTTTCAATCCTCCAAGCTCTTCCATGCTCGTGTAGGCATATTCCCCCACCCGGGGACCAGTTCTGGCATCCCCCATTTTTATTTCGGCACCCAGGGCTTCCGCCTCTACTGTCAAACAGAAGGGCAGTATGCAGATATTGTTTTTTTGGTGCAGCTTGATTGCCCGGGAAAGCTTCCCCATTTCGCGGCTGTTTCTATGCAGTTCGGGAAAATGGAAGCTCTCCCGGGCAACTAACTCCTGGGGTATTTCCAGGGCATCTCTTCCCGAACAGACAAAATTCATTCCGACAGCACTCATATAAAGACCTCCTTATCCTCGCCCCAGAGACTTAACAACCTGCTTGGTTCAAGATTGCTTCCGATTATGCATATCCGGCTGGCGTTGCCCGGTTTGTTTTCAATAATGCTATATCTTCCATTCACATAGCTGAATTCAAGAGAACCTTGGTCATTCTCAACAAAACCCTTTGCCCGGATTATTCTTCCCAGTTCACGATCCTGTAAATTTTCAAGAATCTTCTGTAGCTTTTCACGGCTAAGCGGCCTGGGGTTTTTCACACTGTAGGCCTCAAGATTTCCTGATATAATGCTTATCCCGGCTGGGGATGGGAGTAACCGGCCGCTGTCAAACAATCTATGGGTCAGTTCCCAATAATCAAGCTCACTGAACAGCTCCCAGTCCTTGGTCAGGATATCGGCTTGCCGGTTGATTCTTCTTAACGACTTCAATATCTCCTCCATATTGTCTTCCACCATTAACTGAGTCTTGCTCAGTACGATTACCCCGGCGCTGGCAATCTGATCCTGGAAAAACAGCCCGTAATCCTCTACCATATCCAAATATTCCAGGGCGTCCACAACCACTATGGGCAAAGTCAATCTGCATTTAAGAAAAGCTTCCTTTCGGATAAACACATCTATGATCTGGCTAAGCATAGCTATACCGGTAGGCTCAATAAATATGTGCTGCGGCTTATAATCAGCTATTACCGAATCCATTACAGATACAAAGTCCGCTTTCATGCTGCAGCAAACACAGCCCTGGGTCATCTCTACCACATCGTAATGATCGCGCTGCAGGATTTTAGCATCGATGCCGGTTTCTCCAAATTCATTCTCGATTATTACCTTTTTGCCTTCAGAAAACCCAAGCAGCTTTTTTAACAAGGTGGTTTTCCCCGCTCCTAAAAAACCTGAAATAATATGCACACAGCTCATCTCTTAACTCCCTAAAACCTATTATTGCCAGTCCTTATTTGTTTGGTGATGGCATTCATGCCCTAGGATACGTTTAGCTGTCAAAAGCCTTTTCTTTTACTATTCCTGCCGTAAGGGCATGAATTTTATATTTATAGTACACAGTTGCGGAAAGTGCAACCGGAATCAGAGTGATAAAGTACAAGGTCTGGTAACTGCTGGCGGTCGCTATGTAACCCGCAAGAATTGTTCCCATACCGATTCCCAGGTCGGAGGCAACAAAGAAGGTAGCCGTGGCTGCTCCCCTTTTATCAAATGACGCATTGTGCACCGCCGGTATTTCCCCCCTAATCTGAAAGCTTCAGGGCATAAATACTGGAGCTTCTTGATATTTACCAGGACTTATACAGGCCGTTTCTGAACAGGAAAGCTCATATTATCAACAAACATCTTTTCAAAACCCGGATAGGATTCGAGTTCTATGTATTCAACATTCTGCGCAATGTCCTCCATCCTGCTTTGGCATCTGCCTGACAATAAGGCCATAACTGCACCGGCCTGGGATGTATTGCCTACAAAAGTAATGCGATCCCGCCAGTTATCAGGAAAAAAGCCCAGGCGGACCAGGCTTTCCGGTTTGAGATAGGCACCAAAAGCTCCTGCTACAAATACCTGGCTGATTTCGTTTTCGTTCAGACCAAATCTGGCCATTAAAACCTTTATTCCAGCAACTATGGCGCTTTTGGCCAGTTGCACCTGCCTGATATCGGCCTGGCTGATATAAACCTCCCTGCCGCTTTTGGCAAGGTCTGCCCTGTACAGGCAATATCTTCTTTTACCGGATAACTCTTCAATCCCCTGTGCTAGATGCAGATTCGGATTTGAACGAATATACTTTTCTTTAGCGGCAATTCTTCCCGCAGCGTTGATAAGACCAGACTCTAGCATTATCGCCGTCAGATCAAGCAGTCCGCTGCCGCACAAACCGAGCGGAGGCCCATCCCCGATGGTCCGCCATTTAATAAAGCTCCCCTCCATCCATACATCCTCTATCGCTCCATCAGCTGCGCGCATCCCGCAGCTAATATTCATGCCTTCCAGGGCTGGACCGGCAGCAGTTGAGCAGCTTAAGAGCTTTCCCTCTCTGCCAAGAACGATCTCGCCATTGGTGCCCAAATCCAAAAATAATACTGTACCGTCCAATCCATGCAGATCAGCCGCCATAATTCCAGCTACGATATCCGCACCCACAAATCCAGAAATAGACGGTAAACAGAAAATATAGGCAAAATGAGATGCCTTTATTCCGATGTCCCCGGCTGCCAGGACCTGTCCTTGCCGAAATACCGGATGATATGGAGCCCGTCCGATGGAGACCGGGCTGACTCCTAAGAGCAAATGGAGCATCACCGTATTTGCTGCCACTGTGATTCGATAAATATGTCGCTTATCAACTCCGCTTTGACGGCAGAGATCAGAGATCAGGCCGTTCAGGCAGTCTACTATTAGTTCGTTTAATCTTTCCAGGTTTGGATTCCCGTTGGCTGCGTATTGGATTCGGCTCAGTACATCAAGACCGTATTGGGTTTGAGGATTTAAGGCCGAAACTACCGCTGCCTTATGTCCATCGACAAGACTGTGCAGAGAAGCTACAACTGTTGTTGTTCCAACATCGACCGCCACCCCGTAGACATAAGCAGTGGTATCGCCGCTCTCCAGACCGATCAGTCTGTTGTCAGCGAGGATTGCCGTAAGATCACCTGACAGGTTTGCTGCCAGCCGCTGCAGCAGGATAATCCGGGTTGAACCGGCAGAATCGACGAGCAAATCCTTGTATATTTGCTCCATCAATGATAATTCCTGAATATTCGCTATCGGGGGCAAAAGGATCTTGCGGATTGTTGGTTCCAGGCAAAATTTTGTATGTGCTCCGCTTTCCAGAACCTTGATATTGTTTGCCGCCTTCTCAATTTGTAATGAGACATCTCCCCTCACCCTGCAATGACAGGCCAGACGAATACCCTGTTCAAAGTCTTGGGCCGATAAAAGGTCCATTTCCTCGTGTATGGGGGACAAACACTCACCGCTGAAAATTCGGACCCGGCACTTGCCGCAAGTTCCGTTGCCTGCACAGGAACTCTCCAGTTCATAACCGGCATTATTCAGCAGATCGATTAGCAACTGGAATTCCCCATTGTTACTCGAAACAATATGTATATCACTCCACACCGCATGTTGTTCAGTCAAGTTTATTTACCTCCGGGTTCAGGTAATCAAAACAGTGGACCGCTTCAACCATAGCCTGAAGATTAGTCAGTGGAGTAGCGGGACTGATGCCGCAGGCTGGAGATAAAACACCAACGCCTTTTTGCAGACAGTTCAAGGCCGAGGCTTTAACCCGCTCAGGCTGACCGGTTTGCAGCAGCATGGTACTTACGTTCCCGACTATTATCTTGTCATCCAGAGCCGCTTTGAGTTTACTTACACTGGTTATTGAATCTATACTTATCGCTGCCGTATCCAATTGGTTAATCTCAGGAAATATACTTTGCAACCGACCGCATATATGTACCATGCTGGCCTGATATTCGCCATCCAACTCATTAAGAATGCGATTAATATAGGGCAAAGCAAACTGCGCAAAACGACATGGCCCCAGTATTTCTCCGGTACCACTGGGGTCAGCTATATTGATAATCTGGGCTCCCGCGCGAAGCAGATATTTGGCAAAGACAATCAGGTTATCGGTTACGAAGGAAAGAAATTCATGCACCAATTCCGCTTGCTTGCCCATTGCCTTAAAAAATACCATAGGTTCAATAAGCGATGTGGCCAAGCTAATAGGACCGGTAAGATTAACGATAATCGGGAGTTCAGGACTTGCAATGCTCATAAGACTGACGGCCTCAGCAAGTACGGCGGTTCGTCCCCTGGCCGGTTTGATTGCTGACAGTAATTTCCATTCTTCAAGCCTGAAAAGGGGATATTCAATCACCCTTGGTTCATTGCTAATGGAGCCCAAATTGACCTTGGCTCCCATTGCTTCAGCTTCCACGGTCATGCAAAAAGGCACACCAAGGTTTTCTATCCCGGTAAACCGGTGTACGCCTAATGCCAGGCTTGCCATTTTTTCAGCTTGATAGTGAGCTTCAGGCCAGTAGCTGTCTGCCATCGACATTATCTCGGTGGTGGCCATGTTCATCATACCACCGGGACAGATGCATGGTATCCGGTCAATGGCTTGCCCCTTCAATGCTCTAATTAATCTATCCTTAGAAGCAAACACCTAAATAGCCACCATTTTTTCACATATCAGTCTCTTAGCATCGGCTACTGCAGAGATAGCATTCTCGCTATAGGCATCGGCACCGATACGATCAGCAAAAGCCTGCGAAATAGGACCTCCTCCGATCATTACCTTTACCTTTTCCCGCAGACCTTCCTTTTTTAACAGCTCGATGACATCCTGCATTCGATCCATGGTAGTTGACATCAAGGTTGACAGGCATACGATATCTGCACCGACTTCTTTGACTTTGGCAATAAAATCAGCCGCAGGGACATCCCGGCCCAGGTCATATATATCAAAATCAGATACTTCCAGCATAAGCTTGACCAGGTTCTTCCCTATATCATGGGTGTCTCCCTCAATAACCCCGATAACCACCTTGTGTTTATCTACCGTGCTGATACGCTGGATATGAGGGCTTAATATGTCTAGGCCTGCATACATTGCATCTGAGCATAACAAGAGTTCAGGCACAAAGTATTCTTCATCTTCATATAACTGACCGGCTTGATTCATTCCCACAACAAGACCCTGGTTAATGGCCGTAAGTGCATCGACATGCTTGTCCAAAGCCTGATGTGCCGCCTCAATCGTCAAGTCCTCGTCCATTTCTCTGACCCCTTCAGCAAGGCGATCCAGTATTATCTGCTGCTGAACCAATTGATAAACACCTCCATAATAATTAAGCAAAATTCTCCGGATTAAGCGGATAACGCCCAAACTTGCGGGCAGCATTCATAAAACAAATGAAATTTTCCGGCGGGGTTCCCAGGGGAATTTGACATCCTATCGCCAGAACATAACCTTTAGGGCTGTCCCAAGCCTTACGCAGACATTCTTTGACCTCGGCTTCTATCTGCACATGATTTCCCTTCATCAATGTCTCAACCGGTTTTACATTTCCTGAAATGCATGTCCTGTGCCCAACCACTTTTTTGGCTTCAGAAAGATCGATCATATTGTCCAAGCTAAGGGTAGGCGCACCGGTATCAGCCATATCAGACCAGATGGAGGTTGAATCGCCGCATATATGCAGGCTGCAACCTTTGCCGTTTCTCTCTATTACGTGGTCCTCCAGGATTTTCAGGTAGGGCTTGGCGAATTCCCTGAACTGTTTGATGCTCAACAAACTGCCCGATGCGGTAGGATCTCCGATACTGACGCTACAACCCATATCCATTGCGGCATCTATATAGCGTATGGTGGATTCCGTAACCAGATAAAGCAGGCGGTGAACCATTTCCGGATTACGCCGCAAATCCTTTAGGAAATTCTCGGTTCCCCGCAGCAGACCGGCCGTTGTGAAAGGCCCTCCCACACCGCTGTTTACCGGCACTTCATTCCCTATGGCATCCTTGATTATGGCCAGAGCCTCCAGATACATCGGCAATTTTCCGTCTTTGTGGGGATCAGCTGGTTCCAGCTTTGCAAAGTCATCCCAGCTCTTTAGTACCGGATTGGCAACAAAGGGTATGTTATCTTCCGGGTACTTGAGTTCGGTGCCCATCGCTTCAGCCATTGCCAAAAAACCTGGGCCGACTCCGGAGCCATCGTGATGGTACTTTTTATAGGCGGTGATTTCCACTTGGGCCATCAGTTCGGCCGAATGCCGATACTTGGAAACAGTGGTGCCAATCAAATGACAGGCAGTTTCTCCACCAAAAGAACTGCACGGAATACGGTCATACTCCTTTCCCGCTGCGAATGCAGCAAGTCTTTCTTTGGGAGTCATTTTATCCCTGGGTACAGTATTCATCAATAACACCTCGCATCCATATAAACTAAATAGAAGAGTATTAAATATAATAATAAATATTAATTTATTTTATTTATTAATGAACATTTGGAATTAGCTAACAATGTATAAAGCCGGTTATCCGATGACTTACATACAAAATTATTATTAATCTGGTGCCGCACAATATTATGTGGAAAAATCATTTAATATGACAGAATTTTATAAATATTATAACTAATTATATATTATATGGCTATATAAATTGTAAATATAAAAGATATTGAGTAAAAATTGTAAAGGATTTAGTAAATAATGTAATTAAAAATTCAATACCAAGTGCTATCTGCTTTTAAGACACAGCTTTTGATTGAAGAAATAGCTATGATTCGATATCATGATGCTAGTAAAATAAACAGGTTTATTTATTTTAGGGGAGGTTAGATGGTGAAAAAATCATTATTAATTGGTCTGGCAGTTGTAGTAATACTCGTAATTATGGCCAGCAGCGGGTACAATAATCTGGTTGCTTTAAATGAGTCGGTAGATGGCAAATGGAGTCAGGTGGAAAACAACCTGCAGCGCAGGGCTGACCTCATTCCCAATCTGGTAGCAACAGTTCAGGGCTATGCCAGCCACGAAGAAGATATCATGAATAACATTGCGGATGCGCGCAGCCGTCTGGTGGGAGCCCAAGGGATTACTGACAAGGCAGCAGCCAATGACGATCTTTCCAGTGCGCTTTCGCGTTTGCTGGTGGTAGTCGAAAACTATCCCAACTTAAAGGCAGATGCCAATTTCCGACAGCTTCAGGATGATTTGGCAGGAACTGAAAACCGCATTGCCGTATCACGCAAGGATTATAATGATGCCGTACAGGTGTACAATGCCAAAATCAAGAGCTTTCCAACCGTCATATATGCCAATATGCTGGGTTTTGGCCCCCGGGATTATTTCAAGGCTGATGCAGGGGCTTCGAAAGCTCCGGTAGTCGATTTTAAAAAGTAGAGGATGAAATATAATGAACCATTTGATGGCCCGGCATTTAAATATTTGTAATTCGATATGGCTTAAGACCTCAAGAAGAAAAATATCCTGGAGACTGTTTGGCTTTTTTGTGGTCTTATTCCTGCTGGCCTTACCCAATTTGAAAGCTCAGGCAGAATATAAGGCGCCCCAGCCAACATCCGAACTTTATGTTCTTGACCAGGCCGGGGTTATGAGTGATGAGACCAAGTCCATGATCATAACCACCAGCAAGGAACTGGCCCGGCAGACCAAAGCCCAAGTAGCAGTGGTAACCTTGTCATCTCTGGAAGACCAGCCTATTGAGGATGTCGGACTGGCGATTCTGCGGGATTGGAAATTGGGCGACAAGGATCTTAACAATGGCCTTTTGCTTCTGGTTGCACCCAATGACCGCCAAATGCGGATTGAGGTAGGTTACGGTTTGGAAGGCGCACTCCCTGATGCCAAAACCGGACGCATAAGAGATCAATACATTTTGCCGGCTTTTAAACAGAATGACTATGACCTTGGCATCCGGCAAGGCTATTTGACACTGGTACAGGATGTGGCCAAGGAATACGATGTCACACTTAATGTACAGCAGGATACAACAGTCAAAACAGTTCAAAAGAATGCTGCTCCCCGGGAAGAACTTCCGGGATGGGCGGTTGTTTTGCTTGTAATTGGTTTTATAATATTGTTCTGGCTTGATCGTCGTTTCTTGGGCGGCTTTATATTCGGGATGCTGCTCAGCGCACTTATGCGCGGGGGCGGTCGCGGAGGAGGTTTCGGAGGTGGCGGCGGCTTCGGCGGCGGATCTTCCGGCGGCGGTGGTTCCGGTGGCGGCGGCGGCAGCAGCGGCCGCTGGTAAATAACTTAATATTCATCCTTACCCTCATGCCCTCAGGACATACCCAGAAGGCACAGACAGCCACCGATGAAAATGCTGCCATTACAGCCGGGAACCATTTTAGACGAGATCAACGCAGATTTAATATGATTTCTACTCAAACTAAGGCTCTCGATTGATTATATCGAGAGCCTTAAGAATTTTTATTGATATATTAATTAATTAAATTGTGTTATAAAAGCCTTTGCAGCAGAATCAGGTTCATGATTTTGCATCTTTTTGTTTTTTGGCCAAGGCTGCCTGGAATATTTCACCGAGGTTGCTGCCCAGTTCCTCTTTATCACTGTATTGGGCTATAAGTTTCTGGTTGTGCCGGCTGGAGCTTCCCAGCCTGCCGAAGGCATCGTCTTTTTCGGGTTGACGATGGCCGCAGGAACGCTCCGGGCAGGCCAGCATCCTTCCCCTTTTACCGTTTACTATCAGCATATAGCGATTGCATAAAGGACACTTGACTTTGGAAACATTATCCGCCTTATAGACTGCGGCTTCATTGCGGACCGTCTCCACCAATTTTGCTGCATCATGGCGGATGTCATTCATAAAGTCAGCCTTTTTGGCTTTCCCATGGGCAATATCAGCCAATTTCTGTTCCCACTGGGCGGTTAGCTCCGGTGATCTTAAGGCAGCCGGAACCAGGCCGATCAACTGAATTCCTTTGGAAGTAGGTACCAATTCCTTGCCATGTCTCTCTATATAGCTGGTATGAACTAATTTTTCAATAATTTCCGCTCTGGTGGCGGGGGTTCCCAGACCACTGCCTTTAATAGATTCACGGAGCTCCTCATCCTCCAGCATCTTACCGCAATACTCCATCGCGGTTAAAAGAGTAGCTTCATTGTAGCGCCCCGGAGGCCGGGTTTTATGCTTGCCAATTTTTGTGTTTTTAACCAGGACTTTCTCACCTTTATGATGCTGCTTGAAACTCTGCTCAGGTTCCTGATCTTCATCTGCATCCTCTTTCGGTGAACTGGATGCTTGAACATTTCTCCAGCCTTTATCAATTATTACTTTTCCTCGCGAATAGAAGCTTTCTCCATTAACCATAGTAACAATCGTAGTTTGTTCATATCGGAAAGGTGGATAGAGTACGGCTATAAAGCGGCGGGCTATTAGGTCATAAAGCCGTTTTTCATCCTCACTTAAAACCCCAAGGTTTAATGGCTGTTCAGTAGGAATGATGGCATGATGATCACTTACCTTGGAGTTGTCGACAAATCTTTTGCCGGGCTGCAATGGTTTTTGCAGCAATGGCTTTGCCAGGGCCGCATATGGACCCACCCCCATAGCTTGCAGGCGGATGGTCAGGGTGGGTACAATATCGCTGCTGATATAACGCGAATCTGTGCGTGGATAGGTTACCAGCTTGTGCCGCTCATAAAGATCCTGCAATATGGAAAGGGTTTTCTGAGCTGACCAGCTGTAGCGACGGTTGGCATCTCTTTGCAGTTCGGTCAAATCATAAGCCAGAGGCGCTGCTTCATTTTTAACTTCGGTCTTTATCTCGACAATTGTCCCCGGCTGCCCTTTTATTTTGTTTTCAGTTTCTTCAGCTCTGTTTTGTTCATAAATCCGGCCTCCGCCAGGACCGCGCCAATCTCCGAAATAATCACCAAATTGTGCTCTAACAGTGCAGTAGTTGACCGGTTTAAAATTTTTTATCTCATTTTCCCGGCTGACAATCATTGCCAGAGTCGGGGTCTGAACCCGTCCCGCGTTAAGCTGGGCATTATATTTACAAGTCAAAGTCCGGGTAACATTAAGGCCAATCAACCAGTCAGCTTCAGCACGGCAGGTAGCCGCATCGTACAAGTTGTTGTATGCAGTTCCCGGTTGCAGGCGGGCAAAGCCTTCATTAATAGCTTTATCGGTTTGCGACGATATCCATAAACGTTTGAAGGGTTTCTTCCAGTTGGCCATCTCCATGATCCACCTGGCCACCAATTCCCCTTCACGGCCTGCATCGGTGGCGATGACCAAATCTTTCAGATCATTGCGTTTCATAAGACCTCTAATAATCTGAAACTGATGAGATGTCTGGCGAATAATCTTCAGCTTCATTCGCCCGGGCAGCATGGGCAAATCCTCCATACGCCATTCCTTTAACCTTTTATCATACTCATCAGGTTCAGCAAGAGTCACTAAATGTCCCAAGGCCCAGGTCACTACATAGTTCGGCCCTTCCATATAGCCTTTAGCTTTGCTGTTGCATTTCAGGATGCGGGCAATTTCTCTCGCCACACTCGGTTTTTCAGCCAGTACCAGAGATTTCATTATTATGCCTCGATTCACTACTATTTAGGCGGTAATCCACCTTTTTTCTTCTTCTTATTACCAGGCCGGCTGGTGCCGTTCCGGTCTTCGGGACCGTGTTTAATACTGCCCTGAGAAGCGCTTTTTTGCTTCTTTTTCTCAATAAGCTGGCGCATCATTTCTATATCCTTATTTTGTTCTTCCATGGTTTTCCTCCTTCTAAGGTCAGGGGACACACCCCTTTTTACGTATTTCACACCTTGGTTCATCTTAATCTCAAACATTGTTTTTAGTTATAAAAATATCATCTTGCTCCGCAATGTCCCCATAAATGTGAGGGGACACACCCCTTAATTGATTCTATTTACTCCTCGATTACTTTTAATGAAAGTACCTGTCAGCTTATTGGCCCCAGGCATTCCCCCGGGGAATGTCCCCATTTTGGGGTACCGTTAATTATTATATCACAGATAATAGCTTGTATCCTTAGACTACGGGCCTGAGTTCGCTAGAACAGTATAAATAATTGTTCCCGGTTTGATAATTTGACTTAAACTTTATAAAAAATAGTTAAATGTAGAAACTAGAATTATACCAGTATATAATTGAATTCTGATCAATTGAAAGGAATCATTCAAATATGAAAATATTATTTGGGCTGCTTATTATGCTTGCAATAACGCTGACTGCATTCATTTTGTTATGGCTTGGCATTGAACGCTCAATTTTGCCTCGTAAAACAACCATTGCTTTCTGGCGATTGTCAGACATGGCCTTCAGGAAAAAAGTGGAAGGATACATATATGCCGCCCGCAGTTCATGGTATCTCAAGCCCGCGTCCTGGCCCTGGTTTATGCGCCGTTACGCCGTTAATGAAACCGGTGATACTTATCATGGCAAGGTAATTTCCCATGGGGATGCTGCCAAGATGATCAAGCTAAAACAAGATATATTTTTAAGCGATCTGGAGCATGTTGTTCCCTACCCGATAGCACGGGATATAATTTTAAAACAGGCCGTTCCCAGCATCGCTGCTTTGGACTGCCCCTGCCGCCAGCAAAAAAACAATTATTGCAAGCCCTTGGATGTATGCCTGGTAATAGGCGAGCCTTTTGTATCATTTGCGATCGAGCACCAGCCAGGCAAAGCTAGAAGGATTGATATTGAAGAGGCTCTGCTGATTCTGGATGCCGAAGAGAAAAGAGGTCATATTCATACCGCCTGGTTTAAGGACGCTATGCATAATCGATTCTACACTATTTGCAACTGCTGTCCCTGTTGCTGCTTGGGGATGCAGTCGTATTTTCGCGGGGTGCCGAGACTGGCCCATTCCGGTTACAGACCGGAAATAAATATTGAGGAATGTGTCAACTGCGGGATTTGCGTGAAAATTTGCCCGTTTAAAGCAATTAATGAAAGTGATGAATTTCCTGGTTTGGATATTTTGCTTTGCATGGGCTGCGGTCTATGCAGTTCCCACTGCCCCAAACAGGCTATTAACATGGTCTTAGCTCCGGAACGGGGCATCCCCTTGGATATTGAGCGATTAATCTAGTACCCTGTTAATCTTAATTATGTATATTATTTGTCGAGTAAAATTCATGCAGTACAAGGCGGAGGAATGAGTAATACTGGACGTATTGCGATTGACTACAACGCAGTCATCCATGAATTTTACCGAGAAGAAGATATGGAATTAGGGTTGGCAGGGTACTAGCTTGATGCTACTCCGCCGGAGACAATAAAGGTCATTACTTCCGAACTGTTGGCATTTATTACCTGTACCTGCTCCCGGGGAAAAATCAGGAGGTTGCCGGCAAAATTATAGGATTGGGGTACATAAACCGCTAAATATTCAGGCAGATCGAAATTATCCAGAGCATCGCAGGTCACAAATCCCAGCACATGTGCCTGGGAATCGTTGTTGAGTCTTACCAAAACCGGTTGGCTGAAGGTTTTCTTATCCCCGAAAAAGGCGTTTATGAGGTCCTTGATCGAAGAATACAGCAGTTTAACCAATGGTAAACGATTTAATAGCTTGTCCATCATAAAGAGTAATTTTCGGGTTATAAAGTTGGATACCAGCATACCAATCAAGGTAATCAAAGCAATGGTCGCAATAAATCCCACACCTGGTATAATGCCGATTCCCGGCAAAGGTATGCGTAAAAGGCTGTCGATTTTAACAAAGACTATATAAAAGATATATAAGGTTAAAACGATAGGAACAATAAATATCAATCCGTTAAGGAAGTAGCGGCTTATTTTTCTCATCATTATTCCCCCCGACTGTTTTAAATCTGCCTGATTTTATTAATTATCCTAACGGCGGAATTCTACACTGAACACCTTACCCCTAACACATTATTATTTATAATAACACATAATGGAATAACTAGGTAAAAGATGTCCCCCGCTTCTTTAAGCGTCCGGGTTACTATAAACAAAACGGGCGGCGGATTCTAATCCCCCGCCTCGTTGCAGCACTGTGTTGAAACTGCTCCGCAGTTTCTTCCTATGCTTAAATATTGCTGCTTAATCTTCTCCCAAATATGTCTCAATTATTCGTTACGATTGGCAAAAGCCTTTATGCATACATTGGCATTATCCCAGGTGTCTGCGGGTTCCTCCCAGGTCCGGCCATTTCTGCTGATAAAGCTCTGACCGGGGGCTGAACTGGCTTTACTGCTGTAGCCCGGAAGGGCCATTTCAAGAGGAATGGGATAATTATAACCCGGAGTTGACAAGCGTAGCAATACGGAAAAAGTTTGATCGGCACCGAGAGTAAAGGGCTTTTTGAAAACTTTGGTATAATATCCGGGGTCTCCAATAACTCCGCTCACGTTCTTAACCCGTACTCCGCTGCGGGGGTTTCCGCTTTGAGGATTTGTGTATACCATCAGTTCATAATCGGCATTTGCTGAACTGGCATACCAGCTTACCGCCATCAAATCTTCTTTATTTTCTGTGGTGAAGACATTGGCAAACCATGCACTGGGACTGTTGTAACCAGCCGAAGCCACCCATCCCAGGGGATCATATTGATGAACAATATCGTAGTTATCAGGATTTTCAGCATTGTTGAACAATGCGTTATTAGTGCCTATCAGTAAGTCGTAATATGATACGTAGAAATATCCCTTATCACCCCAGGATGTTCCCCAGCTGTTGCGTACGATAAAGGCTCCCTTGCCGCTGGGGCGATTTATGAATTTATTTTGCTCGTAATTATCATCCCAGCCCACCAGGCAGACGGCATGATTGGGGTAACTATCCCCGCGGTAATAGTAACTGTTGGTTTCGGAATTGAAACTGGAATCATCATAATACATTGAAGTAAACACCGCGCCATAGTTAAGCAAAGCCTTTTTTAAATTATTATTATCCAGGGATCCATTTCGGTCAGGAATATAGACAACTTGCTGGATATGTTTGCGGGGACTGAATTCAGAGCATGATACATTATAAAATGGATTATAGGGATCTTCCTCTTCCAGAACCGGACCGCTCCAACGTGCCAAATAAGCTGTAGATATAAACTGATTGCCGCCGTTATCCGGTGAGCGGTCATATCCTTCCGGGCAGTTTTCGCTCATCAAATTCTTCATATTGTTTTCAGAAAAATCCCATTTCTCTTGGGGAAGCAGATAGGACTCCAATGCTCCGTAAGTGGCAAAAATCCAACAGGTTCCGGCAGGCCCTTGATCCTGCATGGGACTAAGCTTTCCTTCCTTCCGCAAATCGTAATATGGCAGAAAAGCCAGGGGTTTTTTAGCTTGAAACAATGATTTGCCCTTAAGATGTGACAAATTAAGGGGTGGTGGAAAAAAGCCGGGCTTTCTTCCTTCAGTCAACATAATTTCACCATCCTGCATATTTTGACGGGCTATATAATTGTGGAATTGAGGATGGACCGGTGCCAGTTTAACCTTACCTGAAAAAAAGCGTCTCCTTTTATGCAAAAAGAATTCCTCCTTTTAATGTAAGGGGACACACCCCTTTATTACTTTGATTTACTTCTCATTGCTTTAATGAAAATACCTCTTAACCTTGTTGGTCCCAGATTTCCCCTTGGGCAATGTCCCCATTTTGGTGTAAGGGGCCAACAATCTGTCCCAAAATATTTCATAATTTCGGTTTAAATATAGTACAAGAATCTAAAAATATTCCTAATATCTCGCTGGTATTTTGCTGCAGAACTTTATTGCGCATAATTTGAGCTAAAAGATTAATGATAATAAAAACATGAAAAGGAGGATAGTTTTTGAAGACACTATGGAAAGGTGCGGTTAGTTTTGGTTTGGTAAACATACCGGTCAGTATGTATACGGCCACCCAAAGCAAAGATTTAAAGTTTAATTATCTGCATCGGGAGTGTATGTCCCCAATTAAGTACCAGAAATATTGTCCCCGCTGCGAAAAAGAGATTAACAGTGATGAAATAGTGCGCGGCTATGAATATGCCAAGGGCAATTATGTTGTTATAAATGAAGAAGATTTGGAACGTATTCCCCAGGAGAATACCAAGACCATAGATATATTGGATTTTGTTAGTTTGGAGCAAGTTGACCCGGTATTTTTCGACAAGACTTATTACCTGGAGGCCTCACCAGGTGGAGAAAAAGCATATGCGCTAATCGTTGAAGCCATGAAGAAAACCAAAAAAATCGCTATTGCCAAAATTCTGATTCGTTCCAAGCAAACCCTTGGAGCGCTAAGAGTAAAAGATAATTACTTGTTAATGGAAACAATTTTTTATCCCGATGAAATTCGCTCCCCGCTTTCTTTGAACCCGGGTGTGGATAGATCTAAACTACATGATAATGAACTGAAAATGGCAGTCAGTTTGATAGAAAATTTATCAACAGATTTTGAACCGGCAAATTACCAGGACAATTACCGGCAGGCTTTGTGGCAAATGATCGAAGCCAAAATTGCCGGTAAGGAGATAGTCGCACCTGAACCGGTTGCGGCAACCGGCAAGGTGGTCGATTTGATGGAGGCTCTAAAAGCCAGTGTAAAACTGGCCGAAGACAATCGAAAAGAGACTCGCAAAACCGGTAAAACACCCAGGAAAAAAACAGGCAGTGGAGTTTAAAAATGATTGATATTTTCCTGGAAAAATTCCGAGTTCCTATGGAACCACGGTCCTGTTCAGAACTTCCGTCAGGCAAGGATTATCTATATCAGGTCAAATGGGATGGAATAAGGATGATCGCAATTCTTGACCAGGGCAAGGTCAGATTGTTTAACAAACACCTGCGTGAAAGAACCAGTCAATACCCGGAACTCCATGATCTGCCACAAAGAATAGATGCTGAGAGCGCAATCCTGGATGGAGAAATTGTAGTTCTCAGAGACGGTAAACCCAATTTCCCGGATGTAATGCGCAGGGCGAACTGCATCATTAATGAACAAATTGGTCAAATGCAGATATCATATCCCATTGAGTATATACTTTTTGATTTGCTTTACCTTAACGGGCAAAACTTGATGAATTTGCCTTTATCAGAACGTCAAATCCATTTGCCTAATATAGCTGTCGAAAAAGATTATTTGCATTTGGTAGAAAATTTCCCCGATGGGCAGGCTTTGTTTAAAGCTGTACAATCTATGGATATGGAAGGCGTGGTTGCGAAAAAGTACAGCAGCCCATATATTCAGGGCAAGAAGCACCGGTTCTGGTTGAAAGTAAAGTGCCTGAGAAGGCAAAACTGCTTATTGGGCGGGTATACTCTGCGGGGTAAGCTGGTAAACTCACTGCTCTTGGGTGCCTATCGGGATGGATCTCTATTCTATATCGGCAAAGCGGCTAACGGCCTCGATGCCGATAGCCAGGAAGTTCTTTCTCAGCAACTGCCCGCTCTGGAAATTATTGATAGCCCTTTTGTTAATATATCCCGAAAGCCCCCTGAAATGCATTTTATAAAACCGGAATTGGGGTTGCTGGTCGAGTTCCTGGAATGGACTGATGATCTTAAATTGCGTTCACCGGTAATTAAGAACTTCGCCATAATAGAACGTGAAACATGTGTTTTTTAAGAAAGGAAAAGCAATGGCAAATACAATCAATGCTGAAATTGATGGTAAAATAATTCCCCTATCCAATTTGGATAAGACCTTTTGGCCTTTCCAAGGCTACAGCAAAAATGACCTCATCCAATACTACTCTATAATTTCTCCATATATAATAAAATATCTTAAAGACCGTCCCCTGGTCTTTGTACGTTATCCCAACGGTATTAAGGGAAAGTTTTTCTACCAAAAAAACGCACCCCTTGCTATGCCTGATTGGTTTAACACCTTTGAGTGGGAAAACTCCGACCAGACGATAACCAGGTTTCTGCTGGTGGACGAAAGGGCCGAACTGATATGGCTGGGAAACCAGGCCTGCATAGAAATTCACCCATGGCTGTCAAGAACCGGTTCAATCAACCAACCAGACTTTATAGTGTTTGATCTCGACCCTTCCCCGGATAATACTTTTAATGAAGTAGTCAAGACCGCTCTATTAATAAGAAAACTACTGGCCGACATAAATTTAAAAGCCTGGGTCAAGACCTCCGGGGCCAGCGGTTTGCATATATATCTGCCTATATTCAATAACTACAGTTATGAGGAAATCCGGGTCTTTGCTGAAAAAGTAGCTGGCATTGTAAGCTCGGTTACACCGGAAATTACAACTATTGAAAGAAAGGTAGATAAAAGGGGCAGACGGATTTATATAGATTATTTGCAGAATGTAAGGGGTCAAACTATTTGTGCTCCTTACAGTGTACGAGCGGTTGATGGCGCTCCGGTTTCCACCCCGGTTAGATGGGAAGAAATCGAGGATATATCACCACAGTCTTTTACTATTAAGAACATCCAAGCCCGCCTGGAAAAAATCGGTGATATCTTCGAGCCGGTTTTAAATGAGAAACAAAATATTACCCCAGCTATAAATGAACTGGGACTTGCCGCCGTACTCAAGCATTAACCGGGGAAAGCATCGCCAAATATTGCTTTCCAGCAAATGTTTGCTTTGTATGAATCCTCTTCATTTTCATAATTTATAGCCTTAACTGCTTCCTGGTAGGATAAGTTGGCCTGAGCTCCGAAATCGGCTGTACTGGGCAACTGCCGGTTGCTGCCTTTCGCATACCAGTGAAGCTGGTCCTTCCTGAGGCTCGACAGATACTCTAAAAAATCCTGTATCATATATCCATATACTGAATAGGATTTGGTGTTATCTTCCCATTCCTCCATAAAGTTTAAAACCATGGTATCCAAAAGCATTCCCGATATGGGTACATTATGCATAGTCTTCCATGCCCGCATCATTTTGGCCAGATGCTTTATTTTGCCGTTGTATTTAAAGTTTGCCTCATCGACAACTTCTATTTCCCGCATAGGATTGAAAGTCACCCAGGTGCCGCCATTATGTATATCGGGATAAGTATAACTTTTTTTAGCATTCAGGAAGCTGGGTATAAATTCAAAAGTCAAATCATTGAAATAAGGGATCAACAAGTGACCTTCTTCATTGATATTAGCTTCCGGATAATGTTTGCCTAAGAACTCCCTTACCTGCCTTAGCAGAAATTGTTGGCCATTACCTGGCCAGGTGTCATACTGTTTGAATAATGCAGGTGGTAAAACCGCCAATAGATTAATATTTTTTACCCCTTTAATAGCTGTACCCCGGCCATAAGAACCAATATAATGAACATTTTTAATATCGGAGTTAATATACCAATATTTAAGATTAAAGTGTTTGGTAATTTCTTTGACTCGAATATTAATATTATTCTGTTCCTCAATGTTTAGATTATTTATAAAGATTTTGAACTTATCAGACAAGTTGCTAATATTCTGGCTCACATACTTCCCCCCTGCGATATATTTATATAAATATTATATTTTTCCATATCATATCGCAAGGAGTTTGCCGGATAGTTTGCACTAATTAATCCAAGCCATCTATTTTATCATTGCTCCGTATAAGGTACAAAATGCCATCCCATATTATTATTGGTTCGATTGCCTTCGACATGTTTCATCAGGTAAAATATACCAGTTATATTTTAAAAACAAACCGGGAGCCTTAAACGAAATAATTTTTATCGATAGATATAAAGGTTCGGCAAGAATGAAGGCGAATACTAATCATATTAAAATTTGGTGTTTGATATGCGAACGGAGGGATATCATGTCCAAAGAGCTTAATCTGCTGGTTAATGTACTGGGCAAATCAAAAAATACGGTAATCGTGACCGGTGCCGGAATCAGTACGGAAGCAGGTATACCAGATTTCCGCGGTGAGAATGGAGTTTACCGGAAACTCGGAGAAAACCGGGTTATGGGAATTATAAATATTGATTTCTTTCGCCGGAACCCGTTGGATTTCTATGCTTTTTATCGGGAGTACTTCATGTTCCCAGCTGTAGAACCAAGTAAGGCCCATTATATGCTGGCCACCATGGAGGAAAAGGGATTGGTAAAAGCAGTTGTCACCCAGAACATTGACAATCTGCACCAAAAAGCCGGCAGCAAACAGGTTATACCAATACATGGGAATTGTGAGCGTTTTATTTGCACCGCTCGTCATTGCCAAAAGAGCTATGACAGCAGTTATGTTCGGGAAAGTCCGGAAACCATCCCCTATTGTTCAGCCTGTGGGGGAATATTGAAACCCGATGTGGTACTTTTTGGCGAAAACATTCAAAACTACATTGAAGCCCATGATCGCATTTTGGGAGCCAGGCTTCTGGTGGTGATTGGTTCATCGCTTACTG
The DNA here is from genome assembly GCA_036677685.1 of Syntrophomonas sp. Classification (GTDB taxonomy): domain Bacteria; phylum Bacillota; class Syntrophomonadia; order Syntrophomonadales; family Syntrophomonadaceae; genus JAQUBU01. Next base: position 22,644 of record JAVBWA010000015.1, read on the forward strand.
TTTACCCCCTGGCCGGTTTTGTTAAAGAATTCAGTACTTTTACCCAGGACATGGTTATTATCAACAAGGGCCGTACCCAGCTTGATCATGCGGCAATTCTTAAAATAGATACCGGGCATACCGGAGACTTGTTGGAGCAAGCCCTTAAACGCTTGACAATGTGATTACAGCACCGGTTTTGCAAAACTTTAAGCATCAGCGGAAACTGCGGAGCAGTTTCTTCACAATTTAATCATTCCCAAAAGGAATCAATATAAGTGGTCCCCGTAGGGGGCAACACACCGCTGCATCGAGGCGAGGTGTTAAAACCTGACTCCCTGTTTTGTTGATACGAACTTGACCGTTAAAGAAACGGGCTTACATCTTTTTGCCTCGTTATAAATCTAAAGTATAAATATTGACCAGTTCGTATTCTCAATGGTATGTTTATTTAGAAAGATAGGAAAGATCAGGTTTGTCAGGATTAATTTATGGAGAGGAGTGTACTGATGAGGTTATTAACTCGTTCTGATTTTGATGGATTGATTTGTGCAGTACTGTTAAAAGAGGCCGGAGTGATTGACAGTTGGAAATTCGTTCATCCCAAAGACATGCAGGACGGTATTGTCGAAGTAAGCCAAAATGATGTTTTGGCCAATGTGCCATTTGTTCCCGGGTGCGGCTTATGGTTTGATCATCATTCCAGTGAACAGGAAAGATTGGAATTAAAAGGCCAATATCAGGGCGATAGCCGCCCAGCCCCCAGCGCAGCCCGTATTGTTTATGAATACTATGGTGGTGCTGAAAAATTTCCGGGGTTTGAAGAAATGATGCTTGGAGTTGATAAAGCTGATTCAGGGCAACTAACGGTTGATGAAGTCCTAAATCCTCAGAGGTGGATTCTCCTTTCCTTTATCATGGACCCCCGGACTGGTTTAGGCCGTTTTCAGGACTACCGCATCAGTAATTATCAATTAATGGAAGAGCTAATAGATTATTGCCGCTCAATTTCAATTGAAGAGATTATGGAACTACCTGATGTTAAAGAAAGAGTTAATCGTTATTTGGAGCAGGATAAACTATTCCGGGATATGCTGCAAAAGTACTCACGAACTGAAGGGAATGTTATAGTTACTGATCTAAGAGGTGTTACCCCGATATACACCGGCAACCGTTTTGTTATTTATTCCTTGTTCCCCGCCCAGAACATATCGGTTTGGGTAATTGACGGGAAAAATAAACAAAATTGCGTGATATCTGTGGGTCATAGCATAATAAACCGGAGTTCCCAGACTGATGTTGGTTCCTTGCTTCTGAAATTCGGTGGCGGCGGGCATCGCAAAGTTGGTACTTGTCAGGTCCCATATGATGAGTCCGAGCAAAGCTTAAAAGCAATTATTGCTCAACTAAGAGAAAGAGGCTAAATTAGACCAATCCAGATTAGAAAATCTCTAAACTGACAGGCCGAAAAAAGTAAAGATCAAGGCATGAAAAAAGCCCGCGATTGAGGCGTACCTAAGTACGTTGATTGAGCGGGTTTTTTAAAATAACTCTGAGATTTAATTTCTCATTGGCTTGAGGTCAATCTCTTAATAGGCTTAGAAAATGATTCAAAATCCGGGCAGTCAGTCCCCAAATCACTTCATTCTTCCAAAGGTAAAAATACTGAGGATACTGTGCTTGCCTAAACGGGTAATCCCGGCCGCTGGGGATAAGATCGTAAGGGTACCCCTCGGGTAAAACCAGTTTTAGCTCCAGCCGCGCTTTAGGCGGCTGGATATTTAGCAGAAAATCAAGGGGAACCGTAAAAACATACTCAACCTCATCCGGGTTTGGTATAATTTTTGCGTTGTTTTTAATATAAGCCACATAAGGATACACGATTAAATTAAATGGGCTCACAAAGTAATCCAAGGGCCCCAACATATCGATATCATCCGTATCCAAACCCAGTTCCTCACAGGATTCTCTTATTGCCGCATTCATTGCTCCATCATCTGTGGTTTCAATTCCCCCGCCAGGGAAGCATATTTCACTGGGCTGAATCTTCAAATCTGCAGATCGTTTTTCAAATAAAAGCGAAATTGCACCTTCTTCTCTAATCAAAGGCAATAGTACAGCTGACTTATGGTAGTCTTCATAATCCAGGATTCTGGGCTGTCTTCCGGCAATAGCGGCTATTCGATCGTCAATATTCCGAGCTGCCAATGTCTTCTCCTTTGCAGTATTAGAATTTAGGAACCCTGAAATTACTAATCATAAGAAATGAAAGTATAAAGATACATAGGAAAATTACAATAGGGGCAACAATATGGGATAGCAGAGAGAGCACTGCCAATATCATCCCAGCTATGGTAATCGGAACTCCGACAAAATATTCGTGAATATTTAAAACATTAAATCGAGCGAGCCTTAATGCACCGCATACAATGAAAAACATAGCCGCCAGCAAACCAAACAGGTGAAATTCAACCCCTATAACCTGAGCATAAAGCAAGACAGCTGGAGCAACTCCGAAAGAAACCAGATCACAAAGAGAATCGAGTTCCTTGCCCAGTTCTGATGTAGAGCCTAATTTTCTAGCTATTTTGCCATCCATGCCATCCATCAGAACCGCAATTAGTATTAGTATACCCGCCAAGCGAAAATTTTGATTCTGTGCGGAAACTATTGCCCCTGATCCTAAAACCAGATTCATTAAAGTTAGAGCATTGGCACAGCTTTTGGTAACCAAATCAAGCAATTATTATCTTCCCTTCCAATCAAATACGGCAATTGTTAATTGATGCAAGTTTTTATCAGCTATTATACTTAATTTCGCTAAACGCTTTATAAACCCTTTTTTGCATAATATATAAATGAATAAACTTTAAGCATCGGAAGAAACTGCGGAGCATTTTAAAACCCAGCGCTGCAGCGAGGCGGGGAATGCCTTTTCGTCTCTTAGTAAGAACCCGACCGCCTAAAGAAGCGGGAAACATATTTTCGCCTCGTTATACCGTGTGGAATAATGTTTCTAAAGCTACGGTAGCTAGTTGTTAAAATCTATTGTATTATTATGATTAGTCCTGATATAAATTAATACTATATTAACTAATGACCAACACACTTTATTTCCAACAAAACAATTTACTACTCCAATCACGCACTATTTTCCCTAAACATATGTTTATTAATGATAATATTGTGCGTGTTATTTCACATTATACAGGATGTGCGTATCTCAATATATGTTTATGCGTCTATATATGATTGAATACTATATATTGAGGTTTTTATTTAAAAAAGGATTAGGAGGTGAAAACATGCTCACTCGCCCCAGAGTTCTGCTTATAAATAATGAACACGAATGGGAATGCCTCAATGCCCCTTTGAATAGTGAGGGTTTTGATTTGTTTAATGCCAGCGATATAGACGAAGTTTATAGTATAGTAAAATTTAATCCTCCCGATATTATTCTGCTTGATTTAATGATGACAGAAGATATTGACGATAATATACTGCTTTATTTAAAATCATGTGGAGAAACAGAAAATATACCGCTTATCGTGGTAATTGACCGGAATAATATCGAGGAAGGAATAAAAGGACTGGAAGCCGGAGCCGTGGATTATATAGGCAAGCCTTTTTATTTGCGGGAAGTGATAGCAAAAATAAAAATACACCTGCGGCTTAAAGAGTATGAAGAACGGCTTACCAGAAAAAATCATGAGTTGGAAAAGTATTCGGCACTGCTGTTGGAATTTAATGCTAAATTGGAGGAACTCGCCCGTCGGGATGAATTAACCCAAATTTGGAACCGGCGCGCTTTTAATGAGCAGATTGCGCAATTGCATAACTATTCTTTGCGCTATCAAAGACCATACAGCATAATTATCATAGATCTCGATCATTTCAAGAAGTATAATGATCTTTATGGACATCAAAAAGGTGATTATGTACTTAAAACAGTTGCCGAATCTATAGAAAAAACCTGTCGCTTAACTGATTTCGTAGCTCGTTATGGCGGTGAGGAAATAATGGTATTGCTTCCCGAAACCGGTGAAGAGGAAGCGGTAAAGATAGCAGAACGGATAATCAAATCGGTTCGGGAATTAAATATAAAACACGAACTTAATGATGATCTCGATGTAATAACAGTAAGTGTAGGATTGGCTACTTATTTGCCCGATTCCTCAAATCAAGAGGGCTGGGAAAAACTGCTTAAACGGGCTGATGAAGCTCTTTACCATGCCAAGGAAACCGGCCGTAACCGCTTATGCAAGCAGTAACTGTTATTACATATTGGAAGGAGCTTATATAGCTTGTCTTTGCTCTATAAACAACAGGAAATTGCGGTTTACAAAAACGGTCAGATATCAAACGAAAATGATAATTTGGTTGTTGAGATGCCTTTAACGATATTTGTAAATGGACAAGAAGTAGCAACTCTTATCTGTTCTCCCGGGGCTTCTCTTGAACTGGGTACCGGTTTTCTGATTAATGAAGGCTGGCTTCAGTCACCTGAGCAAGTCAAAGAAATTAAAGCAGATGAAGAAAAAGGCATGTTCTGGCTGGAAAGCCATGGTACGCTTTCTCCGGACCCCGATCCCCATGGCCGGTATTTAAGCGAAAACGATGACAAATTAAAACCAGTTCCCTATTTGAACAAAGATGCCCGGCAGATTAAACCGGTGAATTCAGATGCCCGGTTTAAGGCTCCCCATCTACTGCGGCTAATCGAACTACTGGAAAATGAGTCCAAAACCTTTCAGTTGACCGGCGGTGTTCATAGTGCGGCATTAGGGGACGAGCAGGGGCTTATCACCCGGTATGAGGACATCGGCCGCCATAATGCGGTTGATAAAGTAATAGGTTATGCATTTTTAAACCGCATCCCGCTGCATGACAAGGTTCTGGTTTTAAGCGGGCGGGTGGCAACGGAAATTCTGGTCAAGGTTGCCCGCAACGGCATTCCCCTTTTACTGTCCCGTTCAGCTGCCATGTATCTGGCCGTACAACTTGCTCAGGAATGGAATGTTTGCGTTGTCGGCTTTACGCGTAACCAACGCTTCAATATCTACAGTCACCGGGAAAGAATTTTAATATAAAATTTAAAAAGGGTTTTACTTTATCGGTAAGCCAATTATAATAGTTTTAAACAATAAATTTTGTATGGTCCCTGCTAATAAGGTCAGGCACTGAATTAAAGGGGGCGGGAAATCAGCCATTTAGTGTGCTTATTCCGTGCTTTCAGTGCCGGGGTAAGTATTTTTGTTTTAAAGGAGAATAAGATGCAAAACAGGCGATTGGGTGTTATAGGAATAGTCGTGGAGAACCGCCAGGTGGTTCCCAAAGTAAATGAGATCCTGAGCAAACATGCGGAAATAATGATTGGCCGCATGGGGATACCATACCGGGAGAAGGAACTTTCGGTTATCTCCCTGATAGTTGATGGCAGCACAGATGAAATTGGTGCACTTACCGGTAAATTAGGCAATCTTTCCGGAGTTACGGTAAAAAGCGCCCTGGCCAAAGGCTAGCAGGTTTTTAACAAATAAATAAGGGCAGCCCTGATAATGAGGTTAAATCTGAATTAAAGGGGTCAGGATAGACTATAACTATGCTTATCTTGTACCGCTTACTCTTATCAGGGTAAGCGGTTTTGTATTCCGACCAAAACAGAAAGAGCAATGGGCACATTCCCCGAGGGTATGCCCGGGACCATAAAGCTGACAGGTATTACCATAAAAAGCGGTTGATCAGTAGATGGAAGTAATAAAGGGGTGTGTCCCCTTACATTAAAAGGAGGTTTTTTAAGATGGAGGCAGCAGCTGTACAGAAGTGGGTGGACAATGTTATTAAACCGGAACAGGTCGAAAAGTATTTGAAAAACGGCAAGGATTTCATTGACGAGGCTTATATCCAGGAAACCTTAATGAACAACAAACAACCGGAAAAGCAGCGTATTCGCGAAATAATGGCCAAGGCTCTGGAGCTTAACCGCCTGGAGCCGGAGGAAACCGCGGCTCTGCTTAATTGCCAGGAAGATGAATTATGGCAGGAAATGTATGACACCGGATTAAAGATTAAACAAAAAGTCTACGGCCGGCGTATTGTAACTTTTGCTCCCTTATATATCAGCAACTATTGTGTAAATCATTGTGTTTATTGCGGTTTCAGAGAAGAAAACCATAAAAGTTTGCGCCGTCACCTGACCATGGATGAGATAGCTGATGAAATCCGGGCTCTGGTTTCCAAAGGTCATAAAAGATTGATCATGGATGCCGGTGAACATCCCATCTCCGATGTACATTATATTGCTGACGCATTAAAAACAATTTATTCAACCAAAGTTAATAACGGCGAGATTCGCCGCGTTAATGTCAATATAGCTCCCATGTCGATTGAACACTTAAAAATTTTGCGCGATGTTGGCATTGGAACCTTCCAGGTCTTCCAGGAGACCTATCATCATCCTACTTATAAAAAAATGCATATTCGGGGTCTGAAAGCCGACTATGCCTGGCGCCTTTATTCATCCCACCGGGCTATGGAAGCCGGAGTGGATGATGTGGGGATAGGCGCGTTATTCGGTCTTTATGACTGGAAATTCGAAGTTATGGGACTGCTTCTGCACACCATTGACCTGGAAGCGCGGTTCGGCAATGTCGGGCCCCATACCATTTCCTTCCCTCGCCTGCAGCCGGCGGTAAACACTCCGTTTGTAGAAAAAGACCCTTATCTGGTAAGCGACGAGGCCTTCAAAAAACTGGTTACGGTTATTCGTCTTTCCGTACCCTATACCGGTATGATATTAACCGCCCGCGAAAGGGCTGAAATCAGGAATGATGTTATACAGGTTGGCTGTACGCAGTTGGATGCAGGTTCGAATGTGGGTATTGGGAGCTATAGCCAGGATGCTCTGGAACACAACCGACAGCAGTTTATCCTGGCCGACAACCGCAGCCTGGACGAGGCTATCCGCGATATGGCTAAAATGGGTTATATTACTTCCTTCTGCACTGCTGATTATCGCTGCGGCCGTACCGGTGCCTGCTTTATGGGTATAGCCCAGAAAGGCAAGATTCATAACCTTTGTATGCCCAATGCCATTCTTACCTTCAAGGAATATCTATTGGACTATGCCAGTGATGAAACCCGGGCCGCCGCCTCATATTTAATTGATCAGGAACTCTCCGCCCTGCCCAGTGAACAGGTCAAAGATACGGTCAGAGGAATGCTGGGCCGCATTGAAAACGGTGAAAGAGATTTGTTCTTATAGAATATTTTCTTGCTATAGTGAGGTGATATTAAATGCATGATTTAGGACATAAGTTTGCGGCCTGGCGTCAGGAAAACCCAGGGGCGCCCCAGGAAGAATTCATTAAATATATGAACCAGGAATTGCTGGCTTCATATCCCGGTCTTATATTTCGCTGGTCAAAAATATATGGCAGCCGCTGGGCCTACTTATTAGGGAGCAGCGACGGAATTGCTTTTAATCCGGTTAAAATTGCATTAAACCATGATTATGGCATTTGTATTGACAACCCGGATATCCTTATTAAAGGTGAATTGGATAAATTAATCTTCAATCTCAAGGAGTCTTTTATTAATGTCGTACATTGCTGAACAAAAATTACTGAATATTTTACAAAACACCGCTGAAGATGAATTGCAGGATTTGCTTGAGCAGGCTTTCAGGTGTCGTATTGAGAACCTGCATAATGCAGTTTACTTGCGGGGGTTGATTGAATTCTCCAACTATTGCAACAGCAATTGTTTTTATTGTGGAATAAGAAAAGACAACAAAGGAATTGATCGTTATCATTTGCCGGCTGAGGAGATAATCGCCATTGCCATGGAAGCCTATAAGCAGGGTTTTCATTCCCTGGCTCTGCAAAGCGGCGAGCTTGCGGATGGCCGTGAAGTCGACTTTATTGCCGGAGTGGTAAGCAGAATAAAGGAGTTAAGCATAACCGGAAGTTACGGGAGTATGGGCATTACCTTGAGTGTTGGCGAACTCACCTACCAGCAATACCTCAAGCTGTGGGAAGCCGGAGCCCATCGTTATTTACTGCGTATTGAGACATCTGATGAAACCTTATTTAAAAAGATTCATCCTCCCCGGCAGAGTTTCAAACAGCGCCTGGAATGTTTGGATGCATTAAAAGAAATAGGCTTCCAGGTGGGAACCGGAGTGATGATCGGCTTGCCGGGACAAAGCTATGAGCATCTGGTCAAGGATCTGCAGTTTTTCCAGGAACGGGATATTGATATGCTGGGGATGGGACCTTATATAGCTCATCCATCTACTCCCCTTTTTAAAATAAAAACTGGATATAGTTTTGACCCTTATTTAACCAGCGTTAAGATGATGGCTCTGGCACGTTTAATGATGCCGGATATAAATATGGTAGCTTCCACAGCCTTACAGAGTCTTCATCCCGACGGACTTAAAATGGCTTTGCGAGCAGGCGCAAATATAATTATGCCGGTTTTGACTCCCGAAGCCAATCGCCCGGATTACAATCTTTACGCCAATAAGCAGTACAAAAGCATTGATAAGCTCAGTCAAGAAATTTACAGCAGCGGCCTGGAGCTTAACTACTGGAAATGGGGAGATTCTCTTCATTATTATAAACGGAAAGGGTTGATATCCCCACCGCCTCCCGCATCTGTAAATACTGGTTCTGCATGAAAAGCACAGGTATATTACGAGGCGAAAAGATGCCCCCGCTTCTATAAGCGGCTGGGTTCCTGTTAATAAAACAGGCGGTTGGCCCTGATTTCCCCCGCCTCCTTGCAGCGGTGTGTTGCCCCCTACGGGGACCACTTATATTGATTCCCTTTGGGAATGATTAAATTGTGAAGAAACTGCTCTACAGTTTCCGCGGGTGCTTAAAACGCAAAGGCTGATAACTCCAGAACTGCCCTCTTCCCTGTCAATACTTAATATGAAATAAAAGCATAGAAATATATCAAAAAGTGCCATACTCTATAAAAGGGATAGGGCACTTTTGTTTTATTTGTATGCTATTAATATATTGCAACAAAGTCATATGGAACCATTACTTACTGAATTAACCATGGCAAAATCGGGATTATATTTTTCATTAAATGAAGCCATTTTTTGTATTTTGCCATCTAAAAACTAGATGCAATTAAATAGAGCTTATGTAATAATAATGGGAGAAATGTGAGCATGTAAGTTCAAAATATTTAATATTTTGAATTAAATTACGAAAGTATTTAAAATTCTTTTTATACAGGTGTTTTTGGCCGTTTTTAAACATTTGTTATTTTATTTTAATATACTATCTTATCCATAAGTACAAGCTGGAAACTATCAATTATAGTTTCTGGATGTAATTTTTCGTAAGGAAGGAGGGGTAATGTAAATGGGTTATACGGATATTATTGCCAGGTATTCGGACAAGCCAGGTGGATTAATTGAAGCTTTTCACGCTGTTCAAAAAGAATTAAGCTACCTACCTGAAGAAGTTATCGTGGAAGCTGCCCGGATTTTCAACGTGCCTGTTGCTCAGGCCTACGGAGTAGCCAGTTTTTATTCCATGTTTTCCACCAAAGCCAGGGGTAAGAACATTATTAGAATTTGTGAAAGTGCTCCCTGTCACGTTGCTGGCGCCGCAGAAGTCCTCGCTGCTATTGAAGCTGAACTGGGTATCAAAGCGGGAGAATCTACTGCAGATGGTTCTTTTGCCTTGGAACTCACCGAGTGTGTCGGGCAGTGCCAGGCTACACCGGTAATCACCATCAACGGTAAGGCTTATCTGGATGTAAATCCCGCCAAGGTCAAGGACATTTTAGCTGAATACAAGTAACATGAGATTTCGATTATATTATAATGTTCAATTACTCTCGGAAAGGAGGACATATTGATGGCCGAAGAAATGCGTATTGTACTGCGTAACTACGGCAAAATTGACCCGCTCAAAATCGAAGACTATTTGGCGCAAGGCGGGTATAAAGCTTTGGAGAAAGCACGTAGTATGGGTCAAGCAGCGCTGATAGACGATGTTAAGAAGTCAAATTTGAGAGGCCGTGGAGGAGCCGGTTTTAATTGCGGAATGAAATGGTCGTTTGCCAATTCGGCAAAAGCCGATCAGAAATATGTCATCTGCAATGCTGATGAAGGCGAACCCGGAACTTACAAAGACCGTCTGATAATGGAAAATGATCCTCAATCACTGCTCGAAGGCATGGCAATTTGCGCTTATGCGATCGGAGCCACCAAAGGATATATTTACTGTCGTGGTGAATATCCTCAGGTTATCGAAATCCTCAATAAGGCTATAGACCAGGCAAAAGCCAAAGGACTATTAGGAGACTTTGATATTGAGGTACGCAGCGGAGCCGGAGCTTATGTTTGCGGCGAAGAGACTGCACTTATTGAATCAATCGAGGGCAGCCGCGGCGAGCCCCGTTTTAAACCCCCCTTCCCGCCCGTTCAGGGATTATGGGCTAAACCGACTATCGTCAACAATGTTGAAACTTTTGCCAACATTCCGGTTATTGTTGACAAAGGCGGTGCATGGTATGCAGGAATAGGGAATCCCCAATATCCAGGCACCAAAGTATTTACCCTTACCGGTGATGTAAACAACCGGACTTTCTTTGAGGTGCCGACCGATACGACTATAAGATCTCTGGTATTTAAGTTCGGCGGTGGAATTCGCGGCGGCAAGAACTTTAAAGCTGTACAAATCGGCGGAACTTCAGGAGCTTTCATTCCCGAATCCCTGTTGGACACTCAGGTAGCCTTTGACGCTATGTCAGCTATCGGTGCTACCCTGGGCTCAGGAGCCACTTTTGTTCTTGATGAAACCCGTGATCTGGTTGATGTTTCCACCAGAATTGCTAAATTCTTTGAACATGAATCCTGCGGCAAATGCGCTCCCTGCAGGGAAGGTACTGCCCGCATGCATGAACTGATGGAAAAACTTAATGAAGGCCATGGTTCGAGTAAAGATGTTGCCCTGCTGGAGAAATTGGGCCGGGTAATGTCCTATTCTTGTCTCTGCGGATTGGGTCAGGCTGCTCCTGCCCCGGTTTTAACCACTATTAAGCATTTTCCAGCCGACTATAATGCTAAATTAATGTAGGAAAGAGCAAAAGGAGGGAATAAAATAAATGGTTAATATAACTATAGACGGAATCAAAACGTCCGTTCCCGAAGGCTCAACTATCCTGCAGGCAGCAAAAGAAGTCGGTGTTTCAATTCCTACACTATGTTATCATCCCGACCAGTCAGTTAAAGCCAACTGCCGGGTATGTGTATGTGAAGTTGAAGGAAATAGACTTCTACAGGCCGCCTGTGCCATACCGGTCTTCGAAGGAATGGTAGTAAAAACCCGGACCCCAAAAGTCCTGGAAGCAAGAAAAACCATATTGGAACTGATTCTGGCCAATCATCCCCAGGATTGTTTGAACTGCATCCGCAACGGTAATTGCGAACTGCAGTCTCTGGCTGAAGAATATGTTATCCGTGACAATCCGTTTGAATACAAGGTGCGCGGTTTTGAAAAAGATTTTTCAACCCCTTCCCTGTTCAGGGACCCCGACAAGTGCGTTCTGTGCCGCCGCTGCATTGAGGCCTGTTCCGTAATCCAGAGCGTAAATGCGCTGGGTCTGGAAAATCGCGGCTGCCACTCCATGGTAGTTCCGACTCTGGGCAAGGACCTCATCGACAGTCCCTGCATCATGTGCGGTCAGTGCATTCATGCCTGCCCGGTTGGCGCTATCGGTGAGAATGAGCAAATTGATGAGTTCCTGGCTGCTTTAGCCGATCCCAACAAAGTTGTAGTAACTCAGATTGCTCCTGCGGTCAGAGTTGCCATCGCTGAGGAAATCGGCATGAAAACCGGTGATCTTCCCATGGACGTGTTTGTTCAGGGCTTAAGACAAATCGGCTTTGACTATGTTCTGCATACCAATTTCACTGCCGACCTGACTATCCTGGAAGAAGGCAACGAGCTGTTGAAGAGGCTGAAAGAAGGCGGAACCCTGCCTATGTTCACTTCCTGCAGCCCGGGTTGGATTAATTTCTGCGAAACCTTCTATCCTGATTTATTAAACAACCTGTCTACATGTAAATCACCCCAACAGATGTTTGGCTCGCTGGCCAAGACCTACTGGGCTGACAAGATGGGTATCGACCCTGCCAATGTATATTCCGTATCGATCATGCCCTGTGTAGCCAAGAAATTTGAGGCATCCCGCCCCGAAATGTGCAGCAGCGGCTATCGCGATGTGGACCTGGTATTAACCACCAGAGAAATCGGGCGTCTGTTTAGAATGGGCGGGCTGGACTTCAGCAAACTGCCGGGCTCCAATTTTGATCCCTGGATGGGCAAGTACACCGGTGCGGCAGTTATCTTCGGAGCCTCCGGCGGAGTTATGGAAGCCGCTCTCCGTACCGTGTACGAAGTGGTAACCGGCAACACTCTTGAAGATGTTAACTTTACAGTTACCCGCGGAATTACCGGTATCAAAGAAGCCGAAGTGGATCTTAATGGGACTGTGGTGAAAGTAGCTATCGCCAATGGCCTTGCGAATGCCCGCAAGCTTATGGACCAGGTAAGAGCCGGTGAGTCCCCCTACCACTTTATAGAAATCATGGCCTGCCCCGGCGGCTGCATCGGCGGCGGCGGACAGCCGATAACCAAAGCCAATGTCAAACGTGTTGAGCGTATTGATGCGATTTATGTGGAAGATGAAGCCTGCGAAATGCGGAAATCCCATATCAATCCTGAGGTTACCGCGATTTACGAAGACTTCCTGCATGAGCCCCTGGGACACAAATCCCATGAACTCCTGCATACCCACTATCACAACAAAAACAAAAAGTTCCTGTAAGCACTGGCAATTAGTCAAAACAAATAAAAGAGCTTATTCCGGCAACGGGATAAGCTCTTTTTATATTTATTTTCCGTAAACAATTAATATTGCTCCTTACAGGATTAATGCAAGTCATTATATACTTTTAGAGAAAAGACTACCATCCTAACAAAACTCATTTTTTTCATGCGTCCGCTATAGACGGCCCCGTCAATAACAGCCCGCGCTCCTTCCAAGGTATGTAATCATAATACATAGTCACATTATTCTTTTATTGCCAGTATTATGTACCAAGATTAAGGAAAGGAGTTGATTAATGTGCCGACCTTTATTTATTTTACGCCTGAAAAAGATGCTTATATTTCGCAATACTATGCAAACAGCAATTTTGGAGATGTACCCTATCTATACACCAACCGGTATAAAAGTGCTACGGATGAATACCAATCCCTTGTGAAATTTGATCTCTGCAGCCTGGGATGCAACCAGGTGCCTCCAAATAGTGATCTGGATCCCAACCAGCTTTTTCTGCATATTTACCGGAATGAAATACCATCCTGTACCAGACTCTATGCTTACCGGATTGTGCATAACTGGCAAGAACTTCAGGTAACTTGGAATACAAAACCATTGGTAGACTATAATTATCCCGTCGGCTATGTAGATATCCCCGCAGGATACTTTGGTCAAGTTACTATGGACCTTGATCCTTTTGTAATTCAAAGCTGGTATAATGGCTACTATCAGAATAATGGCTTATTGTTAAAATGCGATGAACCGTGTAACAGCCTGATAGGATTTTACAGCAGGGAATTCAGCAATCCTGATCTCTGGCCCAAATTATGGGTGTGTTATAATCTGAACTGCTGCGTTGAACCTGACTAAATGAACTCAACAACTACACCGGGGACAATCCCCGGTGTAGTCAGCTTTTATAATAAAGTTGTATTTATAGAGTCATTACCTGGCAGAAATCAAACTAAGACATACCTCTCTTTTTCAGTCTAAGCAAATCCTTGATTACCTCCCCCGCCAAAATCATCCCGGCGACTGAAGGCACGAAAGCAATGCTGCCAGGAACCTGGCGGCGGGCTGCCGAATTGCTGCCTGAGTCCTGAGAAGCGTCCATGTTCTCGCTGGATCTTTCTTCGGATTCTTGATTTTCCACGGGTTTAATGGGTTCTTCCTTTGAATAGACTACTTTTAGGTTTTCTATTCCCCTTTTTCTAAGTTCTCTACGCATTACTTTAGCCAGCGGGCATACAGAAGTAGAATAGATGTCGGCCACTTCGAATTTGACCGGGTCCAGTTTGTTGCCCGCACCCATGCAGCTAATTATCGGAATGCCTTTTTCCATGGCATTTACTATCAAATCGATTTTGGCAGTTACCGTATCAATTGCGTCTACAATGTAATCGTAATCGGGCTTAATCAACTCGGCAGCCAATTCCGGCATATAAAATCTTTGCTGAACAGTAACTTTTGCCGCTGGATTAATATCCATGATTCTATCCCTCATTACGTCAACCTTGGGTTTGCCTGCTGTTTTCACAGTGGCATGGATCTGCCGGTTTATATTGCTCAGGTTGATGAAATCATTATCAACCAGTACCAAACTACCCACGCCGGATCTGGCCAGGCCTTCGACTACATAGCTCCCCACTCCGCCGATGCCGAAAACTGCGACTTCACTCCGCGCCAGTATCTCCAGAGCTTCTTTTCCGATTAGCAGTTCAGTCCTTGAAAATTCCTGCCGCATATTTTCCTCCAATAACTCACAATTATTTGATGGCTTATTTCTTTAATTAACGAAATTCTTTGTCAAATATAATGCTTTATTAGATTTTGCACAACACATCGAGTTAAATTGCTCTTTTTTCATTTTATACTAGTTTTATTTTTCTATTTCAAAAAATTATTGCATACATCAAATTATATTGATATGATTCAAATATGGATAATATAAAAATTGCTCAGGCCTTAAGCGATCCTATACGCTACAAAATTTTAATGATGCTAACCCGGGGCGAATCAGCCTGTTGCCCGGTAAGCACTTGCATTGACCTGAACGATCACATGGGATTGTGCAATTGTGAAATCATGTATGAATTGGATATGTCTCAATCCCGGGTTTCTTATCACATGAAGGAACTGGTGGAAACTGGTCTGGTTAATGAGGAACCACGCGGAAAATGGAAATACTACTTTGCCAACCACAGTAAGATATCTGATTTCATTGAACAACTTAAAAAAGACTTGAATTTATAATAAACCTATTTTTTTGTTTATCACATCAAATATTTTTGATTTACTGTTAATTACTCATGAAATAATAAACTAGGAGGAATTATTATGAACGAGGAGATCAGAGAGGTAGTTCGTCAAAAGTATGCCCAGGCAATAAGCAACAAAATCGGATGTTGCGAACCGGTAGCTATTGGTTCCGGCTGTTGTTGCGGCGGAGATTCAAACCAGATTGACATTATTACCAAAGAATTATACCGGTCAGGTGATTTGGAAGGATTACCGGAAGATTTAATTGCTGCATCTTTCGGCTGTGGAAACCCTACATTGCTGGCCCAGTTAAACCCTGGCGAGGTAGTACTTGATTTGGGGAGCGGGGCCGGATTGGATGTGCTGCTTTCGGCCAAACGCGTGGGTCCTCAGGGAAAAGCATACGGCCTGGACATGACTGATGAAATGCTGGCTGCCGCCATAGCAAATCAGAATAGATCCGGTGTAGAAAATGCTGAATTCCTGAAAGGCCACATTGAGGATATTCCCCTTCCTGATAATTCTGTAGATGTTATTATTTCCAACTGTGTTATTAACCTGTCCGCAGACAAAAACAAAGTGCTCAGCGAAGCCTTCCGGGTCCTGAAACCTGGCGGCCGGATCGCTGTAGCAGATATAGTGCTAAAGAAAGCTTTGCCTTTAAAGATTCAGCAAGATCTTATGGCCTGGGCCGGCTGCGTGGCGGGTGCTTTGATAGTGGATGAATATAAAGAAAAACTCGTTCTGGCTGGTTTCCAGAATATTGATATAGAAATTATCAAGACCTATGATACCAGCATTATTGAAGACAAAATATTACTTCCGGATCTTTCCGCCGTCGAATTGGAGGAGGTAAACGGTACAATACTAAGTGCTTTCATTCGTGCTGTAAAATAAAATCTCCAGAAGACATAAGAAGCTGTTCAGAAATCCAATTGCAGATTTATGGACAGCTTCTTTATTTTTGTTAACTCTGTTACAATTTTAACCTCCGCACTTATATCCGCCAAGGTCAAAGGTCACATAAGTAAATCCCAGTTCTTTTAGTCTTTCATAAATCTTATCCATAATTTCATAATCAGCAATTTTGTTTCTTTCATCAACACCTAATTCGATCCGGGCCAGGTTTCCATGCATTCTTACCCGAAGCTGCCTGAAGCCGAGTTCTGCAAGGTAATTCTCCGCCTGCTCAACCATCATTAGCTTCTCGGCATTGATTGTTTCCCCGAACGGAAAACGGGAAGCCAGACAAGCGGCGGCAGGTTTATCCCAGCAGGCAAGCTGCAAGTCTTTGGCCAGCTGCCGTATTTCCTCTTTGGTCAAAGCAGCATCCAAAAGTGGCCTCAATATCCCCTGCTCTTCCACGGCCTTCCTGCCGGGTCGAAAATCGTCAAGATCATCTTTATTGGAGCCATCGGCAACTGCTTCTATGCCCAGTTCCAAAGCTCTTTCTTTTATCCTCGTCAGCAGGTCTTTTTTACACAAGTAGCACCGCTCAGGGGAATTTTCGCAAAACCCCGGAATTTCCAAGGGTTCGGTTTGAATGATGAATTGTCTTACCCCTAAATTGCTGCAAAAATCCTTGCTGTCTTCAATTTCGCGATTAGAATGGTTTATACCCGCAGCAGTAATAGCTACTACCCTATTCCCCAAACAATCATAGGCAACTTTCAGAAGCAGACTGCTGTCCACGCCTCCGGAATAAGCTACTGCTAAAGCTGGTAATCCCCCTATTTGATTTTTTAACATAGCTAGTTTGTTAAACATTTTGTATCCCTCATTGATTTAATAATTCTCCAGGCACATTAATTATAGAACAAGCTCTTTTCTCCACCGGATCATAGACAAAAAGTAATGGGAGCGGTTTAGTGGCAGGCGAGCAATCAATGGGATCGTATTTGAAATATTCCAGGTGGACCTGCCTTCGGTTTTCGCGCGGGGTTTTAACACTGATTTCAGCCAAGTATTTTTCCATAAAGTCTTTGTTTTTTAAAAGTGAATAAAGCTTTTCATTTGATTTATCGGGATTATGGCTTATTATATGTTCCGGTATGTTGTAGGACTGGTTATGGCAAAGGAAGTCATATTTCAGCAGTTCATTTAGCAGTTCAGAGTGGACCGGATAAGCAGTTTGGATATACTTCATCAAAATGCTGTATTGGGCTTCTCTTTTATGGGCAAAGCAGAAAAGGCCGTTTTCCCGCCAATAGGCGGCGAAGCCTTGCCAGAAGGCAAAAGGATCGTGTTTAAGAATGCAGTTGCTTATATAATTTAGCGATTTCGACACATTACCTGCATTGTAGTATCGATCAAGAAGGTTTTCAATATCTTTTAAATTGAGAATGTCCTCATAGCTTAACCAGCGGTTGCTTAAAACCTGATAGGGGGGGTCGGCCTGGAAAAGGTATTCATGCTGTTCTCTCTGATTTCTTATATTCGACCCTTTGAGGAGCTTTAAAAAACCGAGTTGAATTACATCAGGATTAAGTAAATAAACATTATTAAAAGATAGAGCGAAGCTTTCCAAGTCTTCATAAGGCAGACCCGCGATCAGGTCAAGATGTATATGGATGTTTCCTGCAGCTTGCAAAGTTTTAATGTTTTCCTTTAGTTTTTGCCAATTAGTCTTGCGGTTTACCGCTTGCAGACTTTCCGGATTGGTAGATTGCACACCGATTTCAAAATCAAAACGCCCGGCCGGCACCTTTTGAAGAAATGCAATAAAATTCGGAGAAAGCAATTCAGCCCCGATCTCAAAATGGAATTTGGTTTTTCCGGCTTGTCCCAATATAAATTCCATTATTTCCAGGGCGCGTTCTTCGTGGCAATTAAAAGTGCGGTCTACAAATTTGACTTCTCTTACTCCATGCTTTATCAGGAGGCTCAAATCTTCTTTTACGCGCTCCAGAGAAAAAAAACGCACTCCTTTGATGGTTGATGACAGGCAATATGAACAATTATAGGGACAGCCGCGCGATGTTTCATAATATATAATACGGTTGCGATAAGCATTCAGATTCTCTTTGTATGGAAATGGAATACGGTCCAGGTCGCTTATTAATTCACGATCCGGATTGTCCAGGCATTCGGAACCCTGGCGATAACTTATACCTTTAACTTGCTCCAAAGGGTAATTCATGTATATGCTGTGAAGAAGCTCTTTCATGGTGGCTTCCCCTTCACCCCTGATCACTAAATCCACGACATCATGCTTTTCCAGCAAGCTCCTGGAATCATAGCTCACTTCGGGACCACCCAATATAATAACGGTATCAGGAGCAATTGTTTTATAATCCCTACATATCTCAAGTATGGGTTTGATGTTCCATATGTAAGATGAAAAGCAAAGGATATCCGGCCGCAACTGAAATATTGAAGCCATAATATCATCAATTCTTTCATTGATAGAGAACTCCCGAAGGCTTAAAGACCAGCGATCATCAGCACAAAACTCCTTTAAATAAGCCAGAGCCAGTGATGAATGAATGAATTTGGCATTGAGGGTGGTAAGCAATATATTCACAGGCTACACTCCTGTATGTATTATAAAAAGACCGCTTGGCGGTCTTTTCGTTTCTATTCTTCTCCGATCACCTTTATTTCCGTTTGCAATTCCACTCCGTAGCGCTCTTTGACCCGTTTTTGGATAAAGGCAATCAATTCCAGAATATCACTTGCAGTAGCGTTCCCGGTGTTGATAATAAAACCGGCATGTTTGGTTGATACCTGGGCGCCGCCGATTTTATAACCTTTCAGGCCCAACTCTTCAATCATCGGTCCTACAAAATGATTGGGCGGGCGTCTAAACGTGCTTCCTGCACTGGGAAATTCCAAGGGCTGTTTCTCCTGCCTCCGGAAAGCATAATCATCCATTCTGGCCTGAATCGATTCTTGCTTATCTTTATGCAATTGGATTACTGCTGATATTACCGTATCGCCATTAAGCTGAAAAATGCTTTTCCGGTAAGCCATGGACATTTCATCCGGAGTGTATTTTTTTATGTCCCCATTATAATTTATGGCCGTAACTTCGGTTAAGATGTCTTTCATTTCCCCGCCATAAGCTCCGGCGTTCATTACCACAGCGCCGCCCAGACTGCCTGGTATACCTTCCGCAAATTCCAGGCCGCTAAGTCCATAAGCGGAAGCCTCCTTGGCCAAATATGAAAGGCTGATACCCGCCTCTGCCGATATTCTCTCCCCGTCTATGGTCATATTCTTGAAGCTATTGCCTAATTTGATAACTACACCGCGTATACCCTTGTCTCTTACCAGAATATTGCTGCCTAGTCCCAGAATAAAAAAACTCAGGTGCTTTTTTCGGCAAAAAGCAATCACTTTCTTTAACTCTTCAACACTTTCCGGGGTCACCATAAAATCGGCTAGTCCCCCGACTTTAAAAGAGGTGTAATCTTTCATCGGTTCTTTTGTTTTGATTCTATCGGCAGGAAACAAATCCCTAAGTTCAGAATCCAAAGCAATATCTCCTAACTAATTAGATGCTCCTATTTTATTTAAGAATACAGTGTTTTATACCACTGTATTGATTTTAATTCCCAGCTTGGGAGCTTCCGGAATCAATAAGATCCGGGCCTGGCTGCCCTGTCGTTCAAGGGCCAGCTTGATGGCTTTCTCGATATCATGAACCGGAGTCATATAGAGCTTTTTAACCGTTTCATCATCGAGACTGCTATAAAGTATAATCTCGGCCTTTTCAAGAATCCTGCAAATTGCATAAGCTTTGTGGCCCCCCAGTTCAAAATGCTTAAAAAAGCGTTCATTAATATCCTGGGGACAAGTAGCTTCATTTATCCAGGCAGCAAAGGTTTCCTCACCCAGACCTTCACTGCACTCAGCCAGCAGAATTATACAGCCTCCGTCTTTAACCGCTAAAACTGCTGCATCCAATGCTTTTTGGGCCTGGTACATATTAATGTCTTTGGGATAGCCTCCACAGCCTGCAATTACGATGTCAGCTTTGTTCTCAATTGCTATAACGGACGAAGCCTCACAATACTTGACCGCATTTATCCAGGCTTCATAAATATCCCCGGCGGCTGCAAAAGCAATAGTATTTTTACCTGCGGTCACTACGTTGATGGTAAAATCAACCCCGACCCGGCGCGCGGCTTCCAGCATAATATCATTTACTGGATTGTCCTGATAATTGCCCAAACAAGCTCTGGCATCGCTCATCATTTGATGATTCGCCTCTATCAACCGGCGCGCAGCTACGCCCGGCAATATGGATTTTCTGCCGCCGGAATAGCCGGCAAAATAGTGCAGTCCCACCAACCCGGTGGTTACTAGAAGATCAGCTTCCGCCACTGTTCGGTTGATGCTGAGTTCCATGCCATTGCTTAAATATCCAAGTGATGTGAGGTTGACATCGCAATTATGGCTTTCAACACTATACCGGCTGCAAATATCAGTACCAAATATGTTTATGTTCTCAGCATCTGTATTGGCCCGGTGGATGCCGGTGGCAATAATTATTTTAATATCTTCGGGCTTGATGCCGCCAACTTCAATTTCCTCCAATAAAGGGGGCAGAATGAACTGGTAGGGAGTTGGCCGGGTTACATCGTTAACTATGATAACCGCATTCCCGGCATTTTTCTCTTTTATCAGCTTGGGTAATTTAGCCGTACCCAGCGGGTTTTGCAAAGCCTTTCCAACTATTTCCTCATTGCTGCCCTTTATAAGATGGTCAGGGCTGTGCAACACATCGTTCAGTTTGTCATCAGGAATGGAAATTTCTATATATTGTTTTCCATAGGCTATTTTGGTTTTCAGAATATCGCCTGCCATCTATTATTATTTAAGCATCCTAAGAAACTGTTGAGCAGTTTCAACACAATTTAATTATTCCCGAAGGAAAACAATATCAGTGGTCCCCGTAGGGGGCAACACACTGCTGCAACGAGGCGAAGAACATTTTTAAAAATCATGCCTTTCGCTTCACTCAAGCCACAAAACGTTATGAAAAGATTTCTTTCAGACTTTCGCCTCGTTATTAGATTATAGCCCAATAAAAATGCGGTAGGCAAGGGGGCGTGCCTACCGCGGAGATAGTGTATATCAATAAGGGGGTAATAAAAATCAGACAATGATTGGGGTTAATAATACCTTAAGACTACTGGATTTTATTGGACTGCTTCCAAATTCCCTGGGCTTGGGCGGCCTTAATTAATTCATCCCTTAAGTCAGGATGAGATATATTAATCAAACCTTCAGCTCTTTGCCATACGGACATGCCCTTTTGTGAGAACTTGCCATATTCAGTAACAATAATCGGAGCCATGGAACGGGTGTCGGTAACTATTCCACCCGGTGTAAGAATGGGGCATATTCTTGATTTGATCTTTCCATCCGCGCTTTCTTTAGTGGAAGGCAGGCAAACAAAAGACTTGCCGCCCCGGGATTGATAGGCCGCCATCACAAAGTCGAACTGACCGCCGGTGCCGCTGATCTGCCGGGTTCCGGATGTTTCAGCGCAAACTTGGCCATAAATGTCGATTTCCACAGCATTGTTGATGCCTATCAGATTATCATTTAATGATGACACAGCCGGTTTATTGGTATAATTAACCGGATACATAGCGCACTTCGGATTATCATCCAAAAAATCATACAGCATTTGGGTTCCCAGTGCGAATGTATAGACCATTTTGCCTGGATCGATTTGCTTCTTGGTTCCAGTCAATTTTCCGGCTTCGCTCATTACCACATAAGCATCAACCAGCATTTCCGTGTGGCAACCCAGATCTTTGAGGTCGGAATCGGCAATCATCATGCCTACCGCATTGGGGATTCCACCTATACCGAGTTGGACACAGCATCCATCAAACATTTCTTCCAGAATATAATTGGCAATTTTTTTATCCACTTCGGACAGTGGGGGTGCAGGCAGTTGAGTCAACCCCGGGTTTTCTCCTTCAACTATGAAGTCCACTTCGGAAATATGAATGTTTTCTTCGTAGCCACCCAGGCAACGAGGTTGTTTCTCGTTAACTTCTACTATTATCTTCTCCGCCCGGTCGCAAACTGCACGGGTATGAGTAGACTGGGGACCAAAATTGAAATATCCGTTTTTATCCATGGGAGTAACCTGGAGCATGGCCACTGCCAGAGGTTCGATATGTTCTCTGACATACCGAGGCAGTTCGGAATAAATAATGGAAGAATAGTAAACCGGTTTGGTTTTGGCAACTTTTCGGTCCGATCCCGATAGATGCCAGCTATGCCAGATAAATGACTCACCGGTAGGATCTACTGCATTTACTTCAGTGGGATAAGGATTAACACAGCTCCAGATTTTAACATCCTTCAATTCATCTTTTCTCTTAGCCAATGCTTTGTCCAGTGCCCGAACCTGTCCCAGAAAAGACCCAAAATCTATCCAATCGCCGGATTTTACAATTTTGACAGCCTCATCGGCAGATACTAATTTCTTTCTATATTCGTCAGCATAACTCATGTAACTCCTCCTTATTGTTATTAAATTTGTTTAAGCATTGGAACCCGGTCGCTTTAAGAAGCGGAGGGCATCTTTTCGCCTTGTTATAACGCATAAAAATTAAAGCAAGCAGTTGTACCTTTTGAATCCCCCCTTTCATAAGGTACGAGAATTGATCTGATTTCCGTCTTTGGCTTATAATTGACTGTAGTTTTGGTTGTAATTTCTGAACATTCCAACTTTTCAGTTAATTAATTATTATGCAATTACCATGCCAAGGCTGAAATAGTCATAATAAAGCAGAATATTCAGCCTATAGTCCTAACATTGGCCCGCATTAGACTTCAATTTACAATTAAAATAATGCATTATTGCCTTATTAACTATGGCATTCATGCATTATTCAGATTTTTAATCTTTTTGCCTCGTCCAGTGCCTGTGTTGCAGGCTTATTCAATAAAAATAAGGCAGATATGCATAATGCTTTTTTGCAGTTTATAATAAGCATTTTTGCATTATTTGTCGCTAAATATATAAATATTCTACTTTTGCTCACAAAATGATGAGGAGTTCTCGGCAAATTCAAATTCATGAGCTTCCATTTCCCTATCTGTGCTATAATAGGCAGGTAATTTTGTAGTTCAAGATTTTGATGATAAAACGAGGCCAAAAGATATTCCCTCTTTTTAAAGGGTTAGGTTCCCATTAACAGAACAAGCGGCGGATTCCAATTTCCCGCCTCGTTGCAGTGGTGTATTGCCCCCTACGGGGACTACTTATATTGATTCCCTTCGGGAATAATTAATTTGTGTTGAAACTGTTCCGCAGTTTCTTCCGATGCTTAAAATGGAGGAGTGTGAATATGGATACTAAGGCTATTAAGGCAGAACTTATCAAAATGCTAGGGAAAGAAAAAGTACTGACGGAAGATCTTGATCTAATGTATTATTCCTATGATAGTTCTTTTTTAACCAAGCTGGAGCCCAGCAATCCATACGCGGTGGTAATGCCCCGTTCAACTGAAGATCTGCAAAAAGTTATGCGCTTTGCCTACGAAAACAATATTAATATAGTACCCCGGGGAGCTGGCACCGGTGAAACCGGTGGCTGTATTGCGATAAACGGCGGTATAGTATTGGACCTGTCCAACTGGGATGAAATAATTGAAATAGATGCCGCCAATATGCAGGTTATTTTACGGCCAGGTGTAATTCACGCCGAATTGAATAAAGAACTGGCGAAATACAATCTGTTTTTCCCCCCTGATCCGGGCAGCAGCCTGATGTGTACGGTCGGCGGAATGGTTGCCAATAATGCCAGCGGTTTGCGCGCAGTCAAATACGGTTGTACCGAACAGTATATTCTCGGGCTGGAAGTTGTATTGCCCAATGGCGAGATCATAACTACCGGGGGAATGAAAGCCAAATGCATCAAGAATGTGTCAGGGCTTAACCTGACCAAATTAATGATAGGTTCCGAAGGGGTTCTGGGTATTGTAAGTAAAATTCGGCTGCGCTGCTGGCCCAAGCCGAAAGCCAGAGGTATTGCGATGGCGGTTTTCGATGATTTGGACCAGGCCCCGGCAGCTGTTCTTGACACTTACCAGGCAGGTATTCTGCCTTCCGGAATTGAGATTCTTGACAGTTCAGCTATCGAGGCGGTTAACCAGTTTAAACCGGAAATTAATCTGCCTGATGCCGAAGCCATACTTTTATTTGAAGTAGACGGCAACCCGCCCAGTGTTGAATATGAAGGCAATGTTATTAAGGAAGTAGTTGGCAAACGGGCACGTAATGTAGAGTGGGCAACCGAACCCAAACGCATGGCAGAACTCTGGGAAGGACGAAGTGTTACCGCTACCGCCGCCGCCAGAGTGCGGGCTGATGGCAGCCGTATCTTTGCCGGTGAAGATATCAGTGTACCGCTGGCCCGGGTAGCCGATACCTTAAGAGCAATCCGCGCCCTGGGCGATAAATATGGAATTAAAGTCGTCAATTATGGTCATATAGGTGATGGCAACGTGCATACCGCTCCGGTAATTAACCCGGAAAACCCTGCAGAAGTAGAACAAGTTTTAAAACTGGTGCATGATATTCATTTGCTGGCTATTGAACTTGAAGGTTCCACAACCGGCGAGCACGGGGTTGGAGCGGTAAGACGACAGTATGCCCGGCTTGAACATGGACAGGCTGTGGACATAATGGAAGGTATTAAAAAGGTTTTTGATGATAAAGGCATAATGAACCCTGGCAAACTATTCTAATCTCAGAAAGGAGGGGTATATTATGAACTTCAAGGAATTACCTCCTGTAAAAGAACAAATAATGAAGTGCGTCCGCTGTGGCAAATGCCGGAGTGTATGCCCGGTCTTTGCTGAAATTCGCAATGAAACCGCAGCTCCGCGGGGGCATGTTTTTATGGTGCAAATGCTGAGAGACGGCAAGGTGGAACCCGTCAAGGATGTAAGCGAACGTCTGACCACCTGTCTAATGTGTGAAACTTGCAGTGTCAACTGCCCTTCAGGCATTGATATTCACGAACTTAATGCAGCGGCCCGCTCATATATATATGAAAAGAATCCGAGTGCCGCCAAAGAACTCATTTTCGATACTATGTGGACCAAGCCGAACCTTTTGAAAACCTTTACCAAACTAATGGGAGGTGCACAAAAAACCGGTCTGCAAACCCTGGCTAGAAATCTTGGCCTGACTAAAATACTGCCCGGTGATTTGTCCAAAGCCGAGCAAATCTTAACTTCAGTGCCCAAACATCCTGCCCGGCATTATCTCCCGGAAGTCAGCCGCGCCAGAGGTGATAAGAAATACACGGTGGCATATTTTCTGGGATGTGGTACAGACCTATTAAACCCTCAGGTGGCACGGGCTACGGTGGATGTTTTGACCCGGAACGGTTGTGAAGTTATCATCCCCAAGGATATGAAGTGCTGCGGTTTGCCCCATATCGCCAACGGCAAGATTGATACTGCAAGGCAGTTGGCAGCTCATAATATAAAGATATTTGGCGGCTATGAATATGATTACATTGTTACGGATTGTGCGTCCTGCTCATCAGCTCTGGCGCATAAAAATATGGAATTTTTACTGGGCGGGCTGAAAATCGAAGATGAAGCCCGGGCTTTTTCAGAGAAGGTTATGGATCTGAGCATATTCCTGGTCGATGTGCTTAATATTAAAATACCGGACAATACTTCCGCAGACACATTAAAAGTAACGTATCACGACCCCTGTCACCTGGCCAATGCCCAGGGTATAAAAAAAGCTCCGCGTGAGCTTTTGCAGCGCATACCCGGGGTTCAGTATGTGGAAATGGGACTGGCCAACCGCTGCTGCGGCGGTTCGGGAACTTACAGCCTTACTCATTACGACCTGTCTATGCAGATTCTCGACAAGAAAATGGATAGTGCCATGGAGACCGGTGCCGACATTCTGGCTACCTGCTGCCCCAGTTGTATGATGCAGCTTCGTTACGGCGTAAAGCGGCACAACTGGAAAGCTAAAGTTATGCATCCGGTTGAACTGATCAGCCAGAGTTACAAGGATATGGTTAAGAAACATTAAACAAAACAATTATAGCGGGAGCAATGCTCCCCTATTTTTTTGGGGATCGTTTTCCCATGACTATACATTGCAAACATATTCTAATATATTAATAGAAATATTAAATACTGCGGAAGTATAATGCCCGCGGATATGTGAAAGTATATTTTTTTGATATCCTGCTTAATTAGAATGGCCTCAACTATTGTTTATATGCTTTTTAGAAGAAGCTCGTGACAAAAAATATTTTAAGGTTATTAGCCGAATAAACAAGAATATAAGGGATAGGTGTCCTTCAATAATGAGCAAACGTCTGATTAAACATATATTTAGAGAAGTTCGTAATGCCAATTTAAAATATCATCTGGTGGAAGATGGTGATAAATTAGCTGCTGCTCTTTCAGGGGGCAAGGACAGCTTTACCATGCTCTATTTCCTGACTATGCTGCAGAAGTACACTCCTCTCAAATTTGAAATCCAGCCCATATATATCGATTTAGGATGGGAAAATGATGTTGCAGCCATGGATAGTTTTTGCAAATCCTTAGGTTTATCCTTGATTATAGAAAAAACCAATATAGGGCAAGTGGTATTTGAACGCCGGGAAGAAAAAAATCCATGTTCATTATGCTCCAATCTGAGACGCGGAGCTATTAACCGGCTGAGCAAAAGCCTGAATTGCAATAAAGTAGCCCTGGGACATCACATGGATGATGTGGTTAATACCCTTTTCCTATCTATGATTTTTGAAGGCCGGTTTAATGTTTTTAAACCTAAAACCTATCTTGACCGCATGGATATAACTTTTATCCGGCCCCTTATATACGTCGGGGAATCAGAAGTGAGACAGTTTGTAGAGAACATGGAAATCAAACCGGTTAAAAACCGCTGCCCGGCTGATGGGAAAACCAAACGAACCGAAATCAGTCAACTTCTGGAGCAAATAGAAAGTGCTTATCCCGGGGCCCGCAAAAAATTTCTTTCCAGTATCGAAAATGTGGGACCGGATACTTTCTGGCATTAAATAAGAACATGTGTTTTATTCATAATGTATGTTATAATTTAATGCAAATAGCTCAGAATATGGGAGGTAAGGTTCCTTATGAACGAAGATACCCTGTTAAGCAATAGACAACAAGCAATCCTGGATTATATCAAGGATAGTATTAAAAGCAACGGATATCCCCCTTCCGTGAGAGAAATCGGTCAGGCGGTAGGTTTGAAATCCAGTTCTACCGTACATGCCCATCTGGTTCATTTGGAAGAAAAAGGCCTGCTGCGTAAAGATCCGAGCAAACCCCGGGCTCTTATCCCGATCCCCGATCCTGAACCGGAAAATGTCAGTGATGCCATTGCCCTGCCGGTAGTCGGCAGTGTGGCCGCCGGGGCTCCGATTCTGGCTGAACAGAACATTGATGCTTACTTCCCGGTGCCGGTTGATTTCCTGGGCAAAGGCAACCATTTTATATTGAAGGTAAAGGGCGAGAGCATGATTGAAGCAGGAATCATGGATGGTGACTTTCTGATCGTAAAGGAACAGACTGACGCTGCCAATGGCGAGATTGTTGTGGCCTTGGTTGAAGATGAGGCAACGGTAAAGAGGTTTTACCGGCGCGATCGGTTTATCGAATTAGTTCCTGAAAACTCTGCCATGCAGCCGATTATAGTTGAGCAGGTGCAAATCGCCGGCAAAGTTGCCGGTTTACTACGCAAAATGTAATTTAAGACGAAAAGTGAGGCGTGAGGGTTAAGGCGTGAGGTGTTTAAAGTTTTTTCCTACTACATTTTACCATTTAAAAACAAAGGAACTCACTTTTGATGGATGTTTCTTGTGCCCTTTGGGTATGTCCTCCGGGCATGGGGGGGTAGACGCTAAAATAACGAAGCCAAAGATGTCCCCCGCCTCGCTATAGCGGTTTGTTAAAAATCTGCTTAAACAACGGTTAAAAAGCAGCCAGTATCATAAAAACATGGTACTGGCTGCTTCATATTAATATACTTTTTGATTTAAGATACCCCTTACACTGAACACCTAACGCCTTACGATTTATTTAGAACTTCTCCAAATACTCGGATATTTCCCAATCGTAAACCCGTGAGCTGTAGCTTTCCCATTCGTTGGTTTTGGCCAGTACAAATCTTGAATAAATATGCTCGCCCAATGCTTCCTGAATCAATTTATCCTTGCGCAGTTCGTCAAGAGCCTCATAAAGATTTTCCGGCAATGATTCTATTCCCTGTTGTTTGCGGGTTGCCAGATCCATCTCATATATATTTTGTTCAACGGCATCCGGAGGACAAATCTTTTCCTTGATACCTTCCAAGCCAGCCTTCAGTATTGCCGCCAACCCCAGATACGGATTGCAGCTGGGGTCCGGGTTGCGCACTTCAATCCTGGTGCCTATTCCCCGCCGGGCCGGAATGCGTATTAGAGGGCTGCGATTGCGGTAAGACCAGGCAATGTAAACAGGGGCTTCATAACCAGGCACCAAACGCTTGTAGGAATTAACCGTGGGATTGGTAATGGCTGCGATGGCGCGGGCATGCTTCATTACTCCGCCGATAAAGTAGCGGCAGGTATCACTCAGACCATCGCTCTTTTGCGGATCATAGAAAATGTTTTCCCCATCCTTGAAAAGCGATACATGCATATGCATACCGGAACCGTTGATGCCAAAGACCGGTTTGGGCATAAAAGTGGCATGGAGTCCGTGATTCTGGGCAACGATTCTTACTGCAATACGGAATGTTACAATATTGTCTGCGGTTTTTAAAGCATCGGTATACTTGAAATCTATTTCATGCTGGCCGGGTGCCACTTCATGGTGGGCGGCTTCAATCTCAAATCCCAGGCTCTGCAGTATTTGAACCATATTTTGGCGGGCTTCCTCGCCTTTATCCACCGGGGGCAAATCGAAATAACCGGCTTTATCATGAGTCTTAAGACTGGGCCGGCCATTCTCGTCCAGATGGAACATAAAAAACTCCGGTTCAGGGCCTACCTGCATGGTATACCCCATTTCCTTGGCTTCATTTAGAACCTTGGATAAGGCATAGCGCGGGCAGCCATGGAAAGGTTCACCGTTGGAATCATATATGTCGCAAATTATACGGGCGGTTTTGGCATCTGAAGTAGGACTGTTCCAGGGTAAAATTAGAAATGTGTTAATGTCGGGTTTCAGATACATATCGGATTCTTCAATTCGAACAAATCCTTCAATCGAAGAACCATCAAACATCAACTCACCGTCAAGCGCTTTCTGCAACTGGTCGGAAGTAATTGATATGGCTTTTAGCACCCCCAGAATGTCAGTGAATTGCAGCCTTATGAATTTTACATTCTCCTCCTCGACCTTTTTAAAAATATAATCTCTATCCATTCCACAACCTCCAGCGTTTTATTTTAACAAAATTATTTGATTACCATAAATATGTTCCCCGCTTCTTTAAGCGGTCAGATACCTATTAACAAAACAGGCGGCGGGTTCTTATCCCCGCCTCGTTGCAGCGGTTTGTTGCCCCCTAAGGGGCCTACCTATATTGATTCCCTTGAAACACTCTAAAAAAGCACTACTAAAAAGGATATTGCCATTGCAACTGCCAGGACCAGCTTGAAAATCATTCCGGAGAAGAGTCCGGCAACAGTTCCTATCCCGACTTTAAAAGCTTTTTCAAAATCATTTAGCTCCAGGTACTCTCCTATGGCCGCACCTACAAAGGGACCAATAAGTATGCCCAGGGGCGGAAAAATGAATAGTCCTAAAAAAGTACCGATAAAAGCCCCCCACATGCCTTTCTTGCTGGAACCAAAATACTTAGCGCCCAGAGTCGTAGCCAGGTATTCAACAAAAACTGAAATAATCGCCAAACCGGCCAGTATCACCAGGTATTTCGGTGTTACATGATGAAATCCCTCATACCACCCATATGCGGCTATCGACACAAAAATCAGAGGTATGCCGGGCAGCAGCGGAAGCACCGTACCCGCTATTCCCAGAATAATAAGGATTAAAACCGCGATCGTCACCAATACCGAAGTTGCCATAGCCAATCCCTCCTTTTACTGCTTTTATAATAATACCTGTCAATATGTTTATGCTAGTCTTTCCCTCGAGGAATGTCCCTATTTACTAATTTAAGCATCGGAAGAAACTGCCGAGCAGTTTCAACACAATTTAATCATTCCCGAAGGGAATCAATATAAGTGGTCCCCGTAGGGGGCAACACACCGCTGCAACGAGGCGGGATATTTTAACCCGCCGCCTGGTTTCTTAATAGGAACCCGACCGCTTAAAGAGGCGGGACATCTTTTCGCTTCGTTATAAACCTGTCCACCAATCGTTCAAGCACATAGCGGCAGTGTTCATAAGTCAAACCTCCCTGCAAGTAAACGGCGTATGGAGACCGCATTGGTGCATCACCTGACAACTCAATCGAAGAGCCTTGCACAAAAGTTCCGGCCGCCATCACAATTTTATGGCTGTAACCAGGCAGGCCCGCATATTCCAGAGTAACATCACTATCCACCGGTGAATTGCTCTGAACCTCCTGGCAAAACTGCAGAACCTCATCAGCATTATTGAACTGGACCGCCTGTACGATATCCGCACGGGCTTCATCCCAGCGCGGCCATACTTTGTAGCCATGCTTTTCAAAAACATAGGCCAGCAATATGGCTCCTTTTATAGCCTGCAAAACTATATGCGGCGCCATAAATAAACCCTGGTAGAGATAGCGCTTGTCAAAGGTACTCGAGCCCAGTTCCTTGCCCAATCCCGGTGCGGTAACATGACAGGCAACCTGCTGCACCAGTTCTTTTTTCCCTACGATATAACCGCCGGAAGGAGCCAGACCGCCGCCCGGGTTTTTGATTAGAGAACCGGCCAGCAGATCTGCACCGCAATGCCCCGGTTCCTGTACATCCGTAAACTCCCCGTAACAGTTGTCGACAAAAACAATCGTCTCAGGATTTTTATCTTTTACGGCCTTGATCATGGCCTTCAAAGTTTCGATGCTTATAGCCTGGCGCAAACTGTAGCCGCGTGAACGCTGGATCATAACCATTTTAGTTTGCTTGTTTATAGACTCCGCAATAGCTGGGAGATCTGGATTTCCCTGAGCGTCCATGGCTACTTCCAAATAACTAATGCCTTTTTCAATAAGACTGCCCTGAGTTTCTCCGCCTTGGCCGATAATTCTGCTCAGCGTATCATAGGGACTGCCGCTTATGGAAATCAATTGGTCCCCCGGCCGCAGGATGGCAAACAAACTGGCGGATATGGCATGGGTTCCCGATACTATCTGGGTGCGGACCAGAGCATCCTCACCGCCAAAAAGCCGGGCATATATCTGTTCCAGATTGTCCCGTCCCGCATCACTATATCCATACCCTGTAGAAGGATAAAAATGATGTTCCCGCACCCTGTATTCCTTAAAAGCTTCAATTACCCGCACCTGGTTCTGGTAAGCGGTCTCTTCCCTTGCACTGTAAACAGCAGACAAAACTGCCTCTGCCTGCCGAATAAGCTCTCGTGCCGACAATAATTTCACCACATTCTTTAAACATCGGAAGAAACTGCAGAGCAGTTTCAACACAATTTTATTATTCCCGAAGGGAATCAATATCAGTGGTCCCCGTAGGGGGGCAACACACCGTTGCAACGAAGCGGGGGATATCTTTTCGCTTCGTTATCAATCATTATTCACAAAAACATTAACATCTATTTTATAACATATATCTGCTGAAAAACACATAATCAGCCGCTCGTATCTTGTATACTTGAATACCATCTCTTATTTCTGGGGGTCCGGCAGGTCCATTTCATCAATCAGCACCAGATCTTTGCGGCTGGGATTATCAATGTCGATAATCCTCAGGGCTTGCAGCCTGATCGATTTCTCCACCAGATTCCTTACATAACGGGCATTGCCGCTGTGCGGGTGGCGGTTTTTAACAAATTCCCTGAGCTGGTTTTTCAACTTCCAGCGGCAGCGGCTGCTCAGCTCATAATCCCGCTCCGAGTATATTTGCACAGCAATTTGAAACAATTGTTCACTATCATAGTCGGCAAACTCGATATGAATAGGAAAACGCGAGCGCAAGCCGGGATTGGATTTCAAAAAGCGTTCGGTTTCATTGGAATACCCTGCTAAAATTACTACCAGATTATCCCGCGAATCCTCCATGGTTTTCACTATAGTTGATATGGCCTCTCGCCCGAAATCCCTTTCTCCTCCCTGATTCAATGAATAAGCTTCATCGATAAACATAATCCCGCCCATGGACTTTTTTAACATTTCACGGGTCTTTTGCGCCGTATGACCGATGTATTCACCAACCAGATCAGCTCTTTCCACTTCTACCAGGTGGCCTTTACTCAGAATTCCAATATCATTAAATATTCTTCCCAGAATACGGGCCACTGTAGTCTTGCCGGTACCGGGATTTCCTTTGAAAACCATATGCAAAACACTGGGACAGGCTTTAAGCTGCAACTGGGTTCGCTTGTTTTGAATCAAGGTAAAAGCGGTAACTTCCGCCAAAGTACGTTTGACTTCCTTCAGCCCAATTAGTTTCTCCAGTTCGAGGAAGGAATCTTTGCGGGGCATAGCCGCAGGCGGGAAATATTCCGAAGGCTGACTTCGTTCCGGCATTACATCCGTGAACTTCATTGATATTTCCATTTTCCATCACCACTCTCATAAAGCTAAGCTATTATATGAGGAATTGTTAAAAGTGGTGCTACAGGGTGTACCTTTGCGGTCCACTGCCGGTTATAGATAATCAAATAGTTACAAAGTGAATTCTATTGCCATTGTGTTCAATGACTTTTTTCAGGGCATCAAATGAAATCCATATCGTAGCCGTATTATCATTGGGGTGAAACCCCAGCTTGTCATTACCGGCCAAATCATTATCCAATACCACCTCTACAGCGGCTTCAGAATCATTAATTATCCCCATGGGGGTAACTTCCCCTTTGTGAAGCTGCAGGTATTTAAAAAGCCTGTCTTCCGAAGCAAAGCCCAGTCTGCTGCAGCCCAATTGCTCCTGTATTTTTTTAAGATCAGCCTTTTTATCTTTATCAAGAACCAGCAGAAAATGCCGTTTCCCCTTGTCATCACGTAAAAACAGGTTTTTACAACCGGTTCCATATTGGTTTAGATTCAGCTTATCCATATCCTCAACGGTAAAAGCCGCCGGATGATTAATAAGTTGGTACTCAATATCCAAAGCCTTGAGTATTTTAAATACTTTTTCCTGCGGATTGTCCATTATTTCTCCTATCTCAATAAATTAAAAATATCTTTACCTTTAAAAGGATATTAAAAACCCGTGAGAGGTCAATTATCATCATAAGCAAATGAGTTTTCCCAGTCTTTTCTCAGTAAAGCCAGAACAATCTGGTCCTGAAATTCTCCTTTGGCAAATTCATAATCTCTCAACACGCCTTCGGCTTTAAATCCGAGTTTTTCGAGCGTACGGACAGAACGGTCGTTCCCGAGCGTAACAAAAGCTTCAATCCGGTTGAAGAAAAGGGTCTCAAAGAGATATTGCAAGACGGCATGCATCACTTCCTGCATGACACCCCTGCCCCAATAACTCCGGCCTATCTCATAACCAACCTCAGCACGCCGGTGTTCAGCTTTCACGTTGTGGTAGCCGCAGCTCCCCAGAACAGTTCCACTGTGTTTATCAACAATCGCCCAGCGCATCCCTTCCTGGGTTTCGGGAAGGCTGTTCAAAAGTTCCACCATCTGCCGGCTTTCCTCAAGCGTTTTGATGGATGCAGTCATATATTCCGTAACTATATCATCCGACCAATAACTATGTAAGGTTTCAATGTCGCCTGCTTCGATCTTTCGTAAGGTGAAGCGAGCGGTTTCTAATTGAACTGTTGCTGTCATGTTTATTTCTACCATTCCTTTATAATAGCCCCCACAGATGTAATCCCTTCTCCTGGATTATTAGCCAGGCTATTGCCAGCCACCCGGCCAATGCTATTACTCCCAGGAGTTTGTCCAACCATGACATCGTTGACCCCCTGATTACAATATAAATGACCATAACAATGACATAAAATACAATAAGAGCAAGGGCGATATAAAACAAGGAGTTCCATCCGGTTTTTAGCCATCCCAGAATGACGGCGCCTAATAATATGCTGATCTCAAATATTGCACTGCGCATTATCGGTTCCTCCTGCAAGAATTACTCAATATCTTAAAAACTGTCTAATAACTAATCCCCAACTGACGGCCTTCTGAAGTAACTTCCACTTTTGCTTCTTCTATTAGCGACTTTATTTTATCATCATCAATCCACAAGGGGCTTTTTACAATATATCCTTGCTTATCTTCCTGTAAATCCCCATATTTTTCCATGTAGGTATTCCAATTTGCTTTAGCCAGGCTATTGGTAAAGCGATCTCTCACTAACAAGAAATATTCTTCCTCGGAAATATCCCAGGCTTTTAATAGAACTGTTATTTCTTCAGTCTCCATATATTTTCGTTGATCAGCTATGTAGGCATCAATCTGGTCTTCCGGGGGATATAATCCCAGGTTTCTTGCCGCACTGCTTATAACCTTGTCTTCTATTAACTCTTCGAATATTTCCTTATTAGAAGGAACACGTTCATTTCCCCGAATCTTTTCGAAATACCAATCTGTAGCTGTAACGCTCTCCCCGTTAATTCGGGCAACAACGATATTTGTATTTTCAGTAGTGACTTTTCCTTTAAACTTCTCCCCCAACTGCCGCATTTTTTCATTGCTTTCGGCTTGTTGAGCCGGATCAGGTTTTGTAACCTGAGATAAATCCATTTCTGGGATAAGAGAGTCATTTGTGGCTGCAATAATTTCTTTAATCTGAGACTGAGTAAGTGCTTGATCGGTATCTTTAATTTTATTTGATTCTTGTGAATTTGAACAACCTGTTAATATCGTAATAATAAATAAGAGACATATAATAAATAATTTTCTCATAATGCGACCCCACCCCAATGTATCAGACCTTAACTGTCAGTTGAGCCAATGGTGCAAAAACTATTAATATCTGAATGAAAATCCCATGGCTGCTTTAACCTCCATTATGCAGCCGTTTCAGCAACAACAATCAGACGCCAACTGTTTTTGTTATATGCACTCATGTCATAATCGCCATAAATCTGAATATTGATAAAACCCGCTTGTGAGAGCAATCTCCTGTAATCTTCATCAAGCAGTATCCTATAAACAATATCATATTGATTGGTTTCCAAGCGATTTACACTGTGAAACAGGTCCAATACATGAATCGTTTGAAAATGGTTATCATGTTCTTTAATAAAAACCCGTGAAAAGTCTTCCCGGTTTATGACCACCTCTATTGATGGCAAAGATAGTGTAAAATGTGTTGTGCCCTGCGTCAAAACCAGCAAACCATGTTTATTTAACCTGTTTTTCATAGAACGTAGAGCCAGTAATAAATCTTCATCTGTATGCAAATGGGGTAATGCTGTGGTGAGACATACAATTGCGTCAAAGGATATATCAAACTTGTCCTCCAAGTATCGAAAATCGCACTGACGTAAGGAAATATTCTGGTTTCTCTCCTGCAGATTTCGGTTTGCTACCTCGAGCATAGATTCCGAATAATCCGATCCCCATACATCGTAACCTAACTGGGCCAACATATAAAGATGCTGTCCTGTCCCACAAGCACAATCCAAAACGGTTTTGACCCCATGTTCAGAAAAGATTTTATTTAGGAAAGTTTTTTCATCACCCAAATATTCTTCTATTGGGCCAAACTCATCATAGTCATAAGCAAATTTTTCATATATATCTTTCATCGCAAACCCTCCTATCATACATCAGGGTTCTATCACTATAAGGTTGAAAAATTCTGTTAACTGTATGTTATATAAATAATAATATATTCTATTAGCATCACATGATTAACCTTCGGCGAAGTCAGTTCAACTTCCTGGTATATGGATAATTGGCAGTTAGTGTTTTACTATTCTTGTAGGTTTCGACGACGATTTAATTCGGCGGGTAATACAAACAGATATTTCATCAGCTCTTCGACAAAATTCATAAGTTGTTTGGCATCCTCCATGGTGACTTTATTAGCCGGATCATAATGAGCACCTTGATTGCCAATTAATCGTATTTCTTTTGCCCATTCAGAGAGGGATGGTTGTAAAATGTTTTTATCCTTGAGAACTTGTAATCTATGAGCCAAATTCCCCTTATCTTCCCCAAAATGTGCTGTAATGGCTTCGACAGTTCTTCTGAGCATCACAGCTGTAGCTCGTGGAGCTTTTGCATAATAGGTTGTAGTAGCTTCTGAAAAAATATCTATTATTTCATCAGGAATATCTTTTGAAAGATTGCTCTGTTGCAAAGGCCACCAGCTAACTCCTCTGAAAGAAATTTCCCCACCTTTTCCAAATCCCAATCTGCTGGGGTGATCGTCAATCCATTCTTCTTCAATAACGACTACTCCTTGATTACAGTGGCGACATACTAAACAGGTTACCTTATCAGAATAGCTGCGGTATGGTTGACCACCAGATGGATGTACAATTCCTCCCGAAAATGTAACCGGCAGCTCTCCTATAAGCTCAAAGCTTGACTGTTTACCACAACGAGGACATAAACCATTAGGTCTATAAGAATCAGGCAATCCATCGTGCGTTATCGGTAAATCTTCATTTCTAGTGCCTTTTACTACATTGGATTTCCTGAATATATTAAACACTGTAATCATCCTCCGCTTTAAATGCCCGTCAAATACAATTTAGCTTCAAGCTCCAGATATAACATGATTCTGATAATTTCGAGGAATTCTTTTCTATGAATAATCAGAAGTATTGCAAACTATCGAGCACAAAACAAATGAGAAATATAATAATTTCATTTCACAATATATTAGACATTAAGGTCTTCCATAATGATAATTGGTTATAACTACCCATTATTAGCCTTCGGCGAAGTTGGGCGTTTCTTTTCCAGTATTCGCCTGACCGGTATATTGATAATGGGAAGCTGGATGCTGTCAATAACCCCGTTCCCTTGACAAGCTCATTTTTTCTAAGTGATCGTGCCTTTTTTTATGTAATAGTTAATGTTGTTTTCTTTGCAAAAATCAACTACTTTATCAACCTGTTGATTATAGAACGCTCTATGGGTTGTAAAAGCTACTACTCCAGAATTGAGGGCAATGTTATCTGGAATGCAAAGCACCAATTTGCCGGAAATGGAATAATAACTAATTCCATGATTGACAAGGCTGGTTCAGCACTTATGCACTACTGAATTAACGATTGGAAAACTAAAAAAAGATCCATTGTATACCTGAATATATGAATATGATTGCAGGTATGGCTAATCCGACAATTCCTACCCATTCAGAAATGTTCAACCCAAGCATACTGTAAAAAGGCCGAATAAAATTGGCAATTCGTCTGCAAAAAACAAGGGATACTATCCCAATTACCAACATGATTAGTCCCACTACTTTGATATCTGTCATTATTTATTCTCCCACAAACACCTATCTAACGTACACCGCCATATTAGAATCTATGCGCTGTCAATGATCTTGTCTGTTTTCATGAAAATAATTAAGACTATTAATTAGTTAATCCTATATAAATAAATCCTATACCGGCTATTACTACTCCAATAATCGTTGTCCACTCGGATAAATTGATTCCGAAAAAACCATAAAAGGATCGAGTAAAATCGGCAATTCGTCTACAGAAAACTAACATGATTATGCCTAATAATACTGAAATGAACTCCACTACTTGAATACCACTCATAACTTACACCTTCTAAAATGTAAATATTTCCTAAATCGTTCCTCCAAAGCCAAAACCCGCTCGATATGAATAGCTTCTAGTATTACTACCGTAGTGGTTTTTGAGTACTGGGGATATCTCCTTCTATACTATCCTCCGTAATAAAGCTGAGCCTGCAAAAAATGTATGATGGCAGTCTATACCAGTTATTACCATTGTATAGTAACTCGGAGATCGGCTTGCATTTTATCTTCTTTGCCGCTATAGGTATGGGAATCGTCAGACAAAATCTTAAGAAGGTCTATCATTTAAAGCTTTAATAAATATTTCAATAACTTCTTGAAAGGCTTTTGTTTTTACTCCAAGAGTGAAATGATTCAAAACTAACGGTTTATTATTATTTATAATAAACCAACCCGTAAATCTGCATTTTATTTTTATTCTTTTTATATCATTTAACGAAATTCTGTTAATAATATATTTCCCAACTAATGACTGGCTAAGCTTGTAATAGAGATATTTATTAGTAATAACAAATCCTGAAGGCTCAATAGATCCAAAGTTGCCAACAAATGTATTGTCCACAAGAAAAATACATACTTCCTGTTCAGAGTCATAATCTGCATAAATCCTACGTGCGCGTTCAAGTATATCTTTAGGAATAAAAGGCCCATAGTAAAACCCTTCAAATCCCCAGTTTCGCCTACCTAGATTTGTCCGCGAAAAATAATCTCGTGCTATTTTAAACAGCTGTGCGTTTTCGAGGTTCTCCCATCCTACGGGTAAGTAATCTCTTTCATAGTTACAGATACTTACATCTAAGATATCTTCCTTTTCAACTTTGTTAAGTATTAATCCTATGATTTCATTTAGATAACTGGCTTCACGTCGCGAATATAGAATTAGTGAACCAATCTTATGTCCATTTATCTTGATTGTGTTATCAAATATAATATTCTTTTTTATTACCAGACTATTAATACCGGACAGAGGCAGGCAATCAACCACATTGAATGAGTGGGTATAATAAAACATTTTACAGTAGAATCTCTTATTACTTAGCATAAACCATCGAACGGTATCATCCCAATTCGGTCCGTCAAGATAAAAAATCAAAGGAATTTCTTCTGCCGGATTGTATTCTGAGAAAACTTCTCTAACAAGACATAGTTGTTCTTCATTAATATCTGGATATAAAGTAGTTTGTTTAGTTGATGAATACTGATAATAATACTCTTTGACTAATTCTAATAATATATCTTTCAAAAATATCCACCCCTCGTTATTAAATTTATCATTTTTTCTCATTACAGGTGGACCATATTTTTCGGGAGAAGGTCAGCACATATACTAATATGCTTAATATGTGTTTTAAAGCAAAGACAAGTTGAATTACAGCTTGCATAATTGAATTATAGCTTTGCTTTTGCTGCTTTGGGGCGGCGTTTTGTTGCGTAGCACATTCCTGAACATTATTTTCCCAGGATGGCTGAATAAACAGCCGCCCCCGAAAAAACGCCACTTCATGTTTAATGTATAGGTGTTTTGTTATAGATTTTGTTTAGTTAATTGCTCAAAAGTGCCGATTTGATGGCCTTTGCAGGAGGCGGTTGTGGTATTGCGAAAAAGTTGACAATAACTCCGTCCCCTCGTCAACTCTTTGTATAGACAGAAGAACCGTCCCCCCGGTCTTCATTTTTTTAAAATTTCCTGAATGGCAAAAATAAAACATATTATACCTCCAAAAAGAAGCCAATATTCAATAAATTTTCGATACCCTTCTGTATATTTCTTTTTTCGAAATGTTTTAACAAGGGTTTCCATCATTAACCCTGCTAACGGCTTTCTAAATAGAGTAAATAATAATCCTCCCCAAACCCAAGTGAACATCATCTGATAATCCATTGCTTCACTCCCTTATTTAAAAACCCAATAGACTGAACCACCTAGATTGTGAGGCTTCCCCGATAAAATAGACACTCCAGAGTTAGGTTTTCTCGTTAACTCGCAAGATTACACAGAATTTGAGTTTAGGCTGCCAGTTTGGCTGTATACCGACGTTTGAATTCGAACGGTGAAAGATAACCCAACGCCTGGTGACGCCGTTTCCGATTGTAAAATATCTCTATGTACCAGAAGATATCGTCATTGGCCTCATACCGGGTTTTGTAGTGCTCATGGTAGATTAGTTCGCACTTAATTGTTCCGAAAAAGGTTTCTGCGCAGGCGTTGTCGTAACAGTTCCCCTTGCGGCTCATACTGCAGATCATATGGTTCTTTTTCAATAATTCCTGATATTCCTTGCTGCAGTATTGAACACCACGATCAGAATGGTGAATGAGTCCTTTGGGCGGACGGTGCCGCATTATTGCGTTTTTCAAGGCCGTTATGCAAAGTTCAGTTTTCATGTTGTCAGCTGCCGCCCAGCCGACGATTTCCTTGGTGAATATGTCCTTAACCGTGGCCAGGAAGTACCAGCCTTCATCGGTGGCAATATAGCTGATGTCAGTAACCCAGACTTTCAGCGGTTTGTCCACGGTAAAATCCTGATTTAATATGTTTTCGGCAACTGGCAGCTTATGCTTGGAATTCGTTGTTGCTTTAAACTTTCTTTGGCGCTTTGAGTACAGTTGGTTTTTCTTCTGGATTTCATAAAGCCGATTTCGGCTGCATTTGGGGTAGGTTTCCCGCACGTCGGCCAGCATTTTATCCAGGCCGCACATTGCCCGATTATCAGTATGGCTTCGTTTGGCAAGTTGGAGAATCGCTTGGTTTTCAAGCTCCCGCTGGCTGGGAGGACGATATTTCCAAGCATAATAGCCGCTCCGCGATACTTTGAAAGTCTGGCACATCTTCGCAACCGGAAATACGGAGCTGTGTTTCTCGATAAATTGGTAGACTATTTCCGGTCGTTCTTGGCGAAGAAGGCGGTTGCTTTTTTTTAGATATCTACCGTCTCTTCCAGATCAGCTGTTTTTCGTTTTTCGGCTCGCAACGCTGCTTCAAGTTCCATAATCCGCGCCGCGTCAGAGGTCTTGCTCTTCTGGTCATTGTTCAGCCAGTTGCGCAGAGTCTGTTCGCCGAGTCCGAGGTCGCGGGCAACGCTAGCTATTGAGCGCCCGTTATCCTTTACCATTTTGACCGCGGATGCTTTAAATTCGGCATCATAACGTTTCCCAGTTTTGCTCATTGTCTTCCCTCCACAGTTGTTATTCTAACTAACTCCTGTGTGTCCGACAAATCGGGTATAGGTCAACAAATATAATTTTTTAAATGATTGGTGTTTGTTGAATTCATTGACTATACAGTTGTACAGCCAATCTCTTTTGTTTAACCCAATTCTATATGTATAACCGTTTTTAGTGCTTCCATCATCCACTGCTTCAATGTCACACTGCTTTAATAAACGCTTTAACTCTGTTTTTGTAAGTCCTCGGTTCGTATCTGCTAAAACATCACATATAGCCTTAAGTTGTTGTTCATTGAGATTTTTTTGTATTTTCAATCAATAACCCTCTTTATGGCAAATTGCCAATAATTGATGATGTAATTAAAACCTATTAAATATTCCTGCTCTTTACTTAGTATTCAGTTTATAATCACCGAACAAGGGTAATACTTCCAACACGAGGTGATTGTATGCAACCCATCAAAACTTGTCCGTTGGTCGAACAATATCTTAATTATCTTGTTGTAATGAAAGGGCGATCCAGGAATACAATTAGAGAATACCGTACTGACCTACTTATGTTCTTTAGCTATGTATGCAGTTCTCGGGGAACCCCTATTGTCGATAAGAAATTCTATATTA
Source organism: Syntrophomonas sp. (assembly GCA_036677685.1). Lineage (GTDB taxonomy): Bacteria > Bacillota > Syntrophomonadia > Syntrophomonadales > Syntrophomonadaceae > JAQUBU01. Next base: position 64,362 of record JAVBWA010000015.1, read on the forward strand.
TTGATATAGATTTCATTAAAACAATATCATTAAAGGATATCTACTCTTTCATTGCTTATTGTCAGAACGTACAAATGTCTTCCGCTGGAACCAGGGCAAGGAAAATCATATCTATTCGTCAATTTTGGAAATATTTAAAAACAAAAGCACATCTTATTGAAAACAACATTACCGAAGAGATAGAAACTCCTAAATTACCAAAGAGAATGCCCAAATATCTCAACTTAGAGGAATCTGTGCGATTGTTAATACAGTGCCAAAAATCGCCGAGAGATCATTGCATAATAACCATCTTTCTGAACTGTGCTTTACGATTGTCTGAATTAGCTAGTTTAAACATTGATCAGGTGAACAACGACATATTGACCGTGATTGGCAAGGGAAACAAAGAACGTAAAATTTTCCTGACCCCAGCTGCAAAGAAATCAATTAATTCTTGGATGCAAATTAGAAACACTCAAAACATAGACACAAATGCTTTATTCATTTCAAGAAACGGTGGTCGCATTACAACCAGAGCGGTCCAAAATATTGTTAAGAAATATGTTATTGAATCTGGACTTGATCCAGCAGCAATATCTACTCATAAGCTTCGGCATACTGCAGCAACTCTTATGTATAAGTATGGAAAAGTGGATATCCGCTCTCTTCAACAAATCCTGGGGCACGAAAGTATCGCCACAACCGAAATTTACACTCATATCGATGACCACCAGTTACAATCTGCAGTCAATTCCAATCCGCTTGCTATGATGTTTAATTGATTTTATTGAAATACCACCTACTTAATACAAAGACTTAAGATGAAGATAGGGTTTTGATTATCCGATCATTAGCCTGCTCTCTATAAGTAGTTTTTCAATCCTTTCCCTGAATCGGGAAGAATTCTCTCCATTTGGACCATAATAAATGAAATGTTGATATGTAATGATTGAACAGGGTTCGCCCTCAGGGAAATTAAACTGTGCTATAGGAGAATTCGCGGAATAATCCACTTTTGATAGTGTATTTAAAAAATCGTTTCTTTTTATATCTGTAATCAGACCCTTATCAATTAATAAATCCGCTAACATTTGCACTGTAGATTTGCCATGCACTATTAATATGTTGGGTCGATAATGCATCATTAACTTATAAAAGATTGCCTTTCCTTTAGCCCAAACATCTTCAGGTTCCTTTTTCAATAATGCTAGGGTTTCGGTTGGATATGATATTATATTAGTTTCCGCGATTGAAGCCGGTGTCTTAGAAAGCAACCATTCAACAAACATATTGATGGAATTTCTTGTTTTTGATGAAGGCGTTTTTCCTTCTTCTTCTCTTGTTGCCTTATAAAATTCCATAAAAGCATCATAATTCTGAATTAAATTCAGATATTCTTCTATGCTTATTTGCTCAGGATAAATCGGGGTTGCTGGGTTTATTCCAACAAGAAAAATTGGTATATTTTCTCGATTACCCTTACATAACAACGGCCTATAGTAGGCCTTCCCGGGACCTGGTGGTGTACACATTTCCATTAACTCGTTAAACATTTGTATTTCCCTCCAATTTTCCCCAGGCCAACTTTGTCACGATGAACCTCGTCCAAAGTGGCAACGCAAAGCAACCTACTTAGCTACCTCTGCAGAAAAATCATTAATCCAATATATGCGATCAGCGTACGATTGAAGATCGGGGGATACTCCATTACGGAAGACACATAGTTCGACTCTTTTGTTTAAATGTTCCTTAACATGAACAATTGAATCCTCCAAATCACCGTCACCCGAAGAAACTATGAGATTTTCGTAGTTGTTTTGGTATGCCAGTTTCACTATTAGAGTCGAAACGCCAACATCTACTCCCTTTTGAACCTTCTCAATGAATTTCTTATTACAAAAAGGACATTCATATTCTTCATCCTTAAGTTTATATAATCTAACAATAAATTGTGGTCCATCAGGGCGAGCAGTTTTTAACCATTGATGAAAACCGTTTTGGGCATCAGAAGGTGGATTTGGAGTAGAGTTTAAGTAATACGCCCTATCAATTTGCCCATAAGTCTCTAGTTTGTTTCTTAACTTCAAATAATCAAAGTTGTATGCCGGATTAACCGAGCGCTGAGCATTGAACAGATATGCAGCATCAATAAGCCAAATTGTTTTTCCGTCTCGCAATTTTCCCCCCTTCAATTCTATTAATTATATACCTTCAAATTATTTCCGATAATTTCCTTTCCATATTCCTGCTGAATAAACTACATCGTTTCGTGTATTTCACTATCCCCAACTTCGCATTTTAGACACTCTGCGAACAATGGTGGGGCTAGAATATCGTCTCTTTCTATGATTATCGTTCTGACTTATCCGGTTTATGGCATAAGGTCATTTGCGTAATTATATATAGTCCTGCTTTCCTAGTTTAATCCCACATTTCCACACAATTCCCCTATTTACTAGCATAATAATCCATGAACCAATAGACAACCAGGACTTCCCATTATATTTATCAATTTTTTGACAGGATATAATTATATTCGTCATTACTTCCGACAAACAAGCCATGTATAAGCAGGTATTCCCAGCATTTTGCATCTATTGAGTCCTCTATAAATCACCCAAGCCTTACCCACTTCATATAACAATGTGAAATACGTCTTCTATTAACAAAACAGGCGGCGGGTTCTAGTCCCCCGCCCCGTTGCAGCAGTGTGGTTGAAACTGCTCTGCAGTTCCTTCCGATGCTTAAACTTCTTCCCCTTTATAGGTATAAGGGGCTGTCTTGCCGGATTTCTATCTTAGAATAAAGCGGAGGCATGTATTCCTGTGATAGAGAAAGACTTTGATATCCCGTTTTCTGGCTAATTTAGCTCTGCGGGAGAGCAGATGCAACAGAACTAGCAGCCGGTTGGTGCACTAGGATTTAAAAACGTGGGAAAGCGGCGGGGTAAAGATGTCCAGTATTACAGCGCCGGAGAAGCAAGTCTGGGGGGCTCTGGAGCCAACCGATGAATATGGAGGAATGGATTATGAAATTGCCTCCGGGAACAATATCTTGCCTGGCAAGCGCGGTATCCGCCAATCAAAAACGGAAGTGTTGCGGGTTCAAGGATGCGTCATTATCATAGGCTCAAATTTATCTTTTACCCCTACACACGGTATGTTGGATTTTAAAAACAGGTTCCATCCGATTAATGAAAGGGCGGAAAAAATAGTAATCAGTACACCCAGACCCACTATTATATTTCCCCAGGGCACAGAAGCTATTGACATTCCGATAGCTCCTAATACCGTGAACATTGTATTTATTAATGAAGCAGCCGATCCAGTGTCGCTTTTTTGCTGCTCCAACAGTACATTGGTACTGAACGGCCTGATTATAGTTCCGGATAATGACATCGGGATAAAGGACAGTAAAAATAATACCGGAGCCAGGGTTCCAACCGTCATTACCAAAACTCCGCTTAAGGTTGATATTCCGAAAAACAGCAGTGTGAATACTTTCTTGTCCATACTGCTTAAGAAGCGGACATATATGAATGGACCGGTAAGCGAAACCAAAGCGTTGGCGGCAAAGAAATAACTGTAAACCTGCGCGCTAAGGCCAAAGTAATCCTCATAAATATATGATGAAACTGCTATATATCCCATAAACGGCAGCGCACTTAAAGAAAATATGACCGCCGGTATAAAAAAGCCTTTGTTTTGGGCAACAATGAACAGCCGCCCGATGGAACCGGTCAATGTGCCTTCATACCTTTCTTCCTGTTTCAAGGTTTCCTGATATAATATGGACAATGTCAGGTTTATTATGCTTATGGCAGCCAGCGTCCAGAATGCGCCTCTCCAATTGGTAAGGCGTAAAATCAAGGCTCCGACTACTGGAGCCAGCATGGGTGCAAGTCCGGAAATAGATTGGCAAATAGCCAATATCGACTCTCTTCTTTTGCCTGAGAACGAGTCCTTAATGATGGCTATCGAAACAGATGTGATGCCGCCCGCCCCTATCCCCTGACAAGCTCTGACTAAAATCAGAAAATATATATTATAAGAAAGCGCACAACCGATGCTGCTCATCATATAGACAATGCTTCCCACTAACAGAACCGGCTTGCGGCCATACTTGTCGCTTAGGGGACCCCAGAATAACATTCCAACGGCATAAAAAATGAAAAATGCGCTCAATGTCAAATTGGTTAATGCAGAGCTGCTTCCAAAGTATGAATTCATATTGGGCAATGCAGGCAAATACAAATCCGTAGAAAGCGGTATGAACATATTCATTAAGGCAATAAAAGCGATAAGTCCCTTGTTTCCCAGATAAACCTGCCTGATGCCGGCTGCCCGATTGCTTGCGACGGCAACTGCTTCATTCATTGCGATTGGGGCGGCAGTTTTGGGCACCGGGATAGATTCGATCACTTCAGTTTTTGGTTCCAAAATAGTCACTCCTGATATAATCAACGTTGCGTGCTGCATAAATCCCAAAAAATATCGGGGTCTTTTGACTCCATCCGATTAATCTTGAATATTTTCATAGACTGATCTTAATAATGATTTTAATTTTTTGTTGATGGCCGGAATACTTTTGGGAGATTCACATATTATCCTTAAATAAGCCTGTGCTCCCACTTTCCGTTCATCAGCGGGATTTCCTTTAATTCAACCGTACCTTTCCAGCTATAGTTGGTTGGCCAGTTCCTGAAAATCTTCACAAATGTAAATAATAGTCTGTAGCCTAGAGGATATTTTACCGGCTGCCATTTTTCAAACTGGTCCAGTTCGACATGAACCTGATCTGCAATTTTTTCAAGCCGGTATTGACCTCCGGTTACTCTATCTGAGGATACATATATGTCAAAGGAACCTTTGATACTTTGATTATCGGGCAAAGCCAGCAAATTGGGGAATCCGTCCGGGAAATTGAGCACGGCACTATTTATACCTTTCCCGATTTGAATTTGATCAACTACACCCTGGGCATTACAATGGATTTGGGTTTCGTTTTGCATCGTAGTATTACCCGGTACTGCATCAAAACATAAAGGAGTTGAACCATCAGGATTGAGAGCCACGATGTTCAGCCGGGAACAATATCTTGCCAGGTAAGCGCGGTGCCCGCTAATCAAAAACGGGAGGCTTGCGGGTTCAAGGATGCGTCCATCCAGCGAGCAGTGTATCTGTGTGGTCTTGCGGTATGCGAAGTCGAAGTCATTCATATAAACGAAAAAGAGCTTCTTAGGTTTTTCAATGCCGCCACCAACTGGAGCCAAAAGCGGAACAGGATGCTTGCAAGCACTTTTTTCTTCCACTTTCAACTCGTTCTTTCTGCCTTGAGCATCGGTGAAGACTAGCTGGACCTGCAACCCGTTTTCAGTAATTTCGAAAAAGGTTTTTTCGAAATGGGTCATTTGGGAATCCGCTATCCCGGAGCCGATACTGAATTTTTTATCCGGTATGATGCCGGCTTCATAGTAGACATCCACTTTTCCATTCCTCCGGTAACGGAGCAGGCGGATTCCTTTGCCATTAACCGGATCATCAAAGAGCTGCGGTTCGTAGCCCTCAAATTCTTCATCCCCTTTAAAACTGATAACAGCAAGCCTTATCATCGGCTCAAATTCAAAATTAAATGGCAGCACATATTTCATATTAGTCCTCCATGCTTATTTTCCCGTTTTAATACATCTAGCGCATTAAGAATTTATATTTATTTATCTGGTTGAAATGAATAATGGGCATGTATTATTTTCCATTCATTTTCTAAGCATTCCAGATATAAGGTGCTGCGCACCGCAGGTTCCGGAAAACTTTTATATTTTGAAATAAAGCACAAACAAGCCGCTTCCCCTTTTCGAAAAACCTGTAAATTCTCAATTATTAACGGCTCAACATCTCCTGATTCTGTTGTTTTCCCATTTTTAAAAAAATCTGATAGTAAATTTAAATGTTGCTCTAAATTATAGGTGTCGTTATGTTTATGATTATCAAAGTATATCAATACATTATTTTCTGAATCATAAAATTTTTTTAGTTGTTCAATGTCTTTATGGTAAAAGCATTCATTATAGGAATTAATAAAGTCAATGAATATTTTTTGATCATCATTGCTGATTTGCATAGACATTAACCTTTCATAATAAATTGGGAGTTATTCTCCTGAAACAATATCAATTCTATTTGTCCATATATGCCCTGTATATCCATCAGGGATATTATCCAATGATTCCAATGAATCAAAGCCTTCAGACCATTTCCCGTTTCCTTCAACAATAACGACTTGTGTATTTACCGATTCCATTCTCTCAACAAATTTATTGGGCCATCCCCATAAATATTTGGCATATGAAATTGGAATGTGTAGCTCCATATTATGAATTTCTTTAGGTATATATCCCGTCCAACCCAATAATTCATAATAAAGAAGTGCATTTTTTAATCTGTTGACTGATAAAACTCGAATTGTCTCGCACTGTTCACGTAAATAAGCAAGCCCCTCTTCGTTACCATATAATGTTATCTGGGACAAACGATCCTGCGGCATACTTTCTATGTATGTCCAAAGTACTTTGGCTGTTTCAACATTGCCATGATTCATATGAATTAGTAATTTCTTATCAGGAAATGCTTCCAACACTTCACCAAGTTCTGGCATCAATCCAATCCCTTTACCTCTAAAAGGATAAGTTTCTCCTCCGTCTGCCGTATATCCATATCCAATATCAAGCTTACGCAACTCATCCATAGTATAATCTGATAGATATCCAGTGCCATTTGTTCTCATGGATAAATCATCGTCGTGAAAAACAGCCAGTTGACCGTCTTTTGTCAACTGAACATCCAATTCCACAATATCGGCTCCATACTCAAATGATATTGCCATTGACTCTATCGTATTTTCCAAATATTCATGCTCCGGGTTATAGATTATTCTGGCAGTATTGGTGTTCCATTCTACTTGTGAAACATCAAATGTCTGAGCCAGGCCTCTATGTGCAAGTAATTTGTACGTTCCTGATTTATCTGCGAATAAATTTGTATTGTTAATCCACATGAATAATACTAATACACATATAAACCCCAAAATAATCCAACGAATTTTGATTTTATTTTTCATAACCACTCATCAAACCTTACAAAAAATAAAAGTTGACCCTATTTTTAAAATCGTATACTGTTGTGCTTTCTCTTTGCAACTGGAAGCCAATGATAATAAAGGAATATAAAACTATATTTAGAATACCGTATTATAAGTCTTTTTGAAAAGGTTGGATGACGACAACCCCGTCCCCTCATCACCTTAATTCAAATGTTATTTTATACTTGGGTACTTGCAGGACATCATACCCAACCGCAACGATTCCGGTGTTTTTCAGCAGTATTTGATTCATTCTTTCCAATGGAAGTTCTTCATATATGGGAACTGCTTCTCCTTTTATGGAAGCCAAACTGTTCAGTACGGTTTCTTTTGAAGTCCAGTTTCCCATGGTCTGAGAGGTTGTTCCAACCCAGTGTTTTGCTTTCGGAGCAAGGTCCAGCGCATCCAAAACAGCCGTTTTATGGGGATAAACAACCGCAAAAGCATCGGCTGCTGTATTGCCGGAATCAGCATCTGTCTGGTAGAAGCGAAGCGAATTTACCTCTTTGGAATTTGCAATCAAATCAAAATCACTCTTTGACAAGCTGGAAATTTGATGTGTCCCCAGGTCTACCATATTCTTTTGCGGGTCCCCCCACAAAGCCTTTTGCTTCTCAGGTGAAAAAAATCCCAGATCAGCAAGATCACTTATTTTGGAACCTGTACCGTCAATAGTTGCATTTGCTGAGTTGGGGTTATAACTGAAAGCCCCTGCTTGTGGAATATAATGCTTTTCGAAACTGACTTTGACAAAATCCTTGAATAACTCTTGGGCTTTTTCTTTATCTGCCGAAGATGCATCCTTCCATAAATATCTTACCAGCATTGCAGTGCCTTTTCCCATTTTAAGCGACCATTCATGCCATTCATCCAATTCATCATCCGCAGGCATAGGCTCAGACATCACTTCCAGCGCAGTTTGAAACATTTTATCTTTGTATCTCAAAGGAAATTCCTGATAAATGTCATTTCCGTTTGCATCAACAAAAGTTTTTATAATGGAAGCAGTATTGTTTAAATCATTCCTTAACAGATGTTTCCCGTTTTTTGATTTTGGTCCCCAGAATCCGGTTTCAGAATCTTGATTTTGATAAAACCATTGAAGCAATGTTTTTTTGAACTCCGGAGAAAAATCATATAAATGATTTTTGCCGATCACACCTTCTCCATTGCAATAGGACAGCAAACTGCGGGCAAACACATAAGTGGTTTGGGGAAATTTGTTGGCAATCCATCCAACCTGAGAAACATCATCCAAAAACGCAGTCAATTTCTCCGGCGTGTTGATTTCACCCAGATATTTTAAAGGATATTTCAGCTTCAAAGGCTGCCCGGTTTCCTTTGCCAATTCATCCAGATGCAGCAGGACATTTTCTGTCACCTCATTGTATGTACAATATGGATAAGAATCATCTATAAATGCACCGGTCTCAGGATTTTGGAGATTCAGGTAAAATTCCATTTCCTCTTCTTTGGAGCTGAATTGGGGTATCTTGATCAATCCCTCTTTTAAGCTTAACTCATGATGCAGTTTGTTTATTCCGGAAAGTGCTTTCACATAGTGTCCCTTGTCAAGATAATAGGCAAATGAAAGCATTTTGAATTCAAAATCCCCCATATAGTAGCCTTGAGCCTTCAAATCATCATTAATTCGGAATAAATCCTTCATTTGAGTTTTTACATTTAGTCCAATAACAACCCCCGAAATTACTATAACAATCAGCAAAGCCAAGGTTATGCTGAAAAGTATTTTTTTCAACCTCTTTTTTTCCAAGCTTAGTCCCCCATTTACTCTCGTTTCCCTATCGTAGACCTACAATGATATTTTGATTAGCACTCGCATTAATAGCCTAATGAGTATATGGATATATGAAGTTGGCAGCGTAAACCCTAATCTCTATTTGATAATCAACGGCACCTATTAGGAGTTTATTATGGCAAAACTTTCGATAATTGCCCCTAATAGCATGAATATTAAGCCTATGCTAAATACAATTAATTCTTGTCTTGAAAGCACAATACTTTTCCAGCTTTTTGTTGTGGTTTCTTTCCCAACACTTATTATTAATGAAATTTTGGCAGTTGCACAAAGGACAAATAACTGCCCGGTCATTTCCCATAGCCCCGCCCTATGGACAAGATCAAGCGTTCTAATAATTCTATCTGTTAAAGGTATGGCATCAGATACAGGCGAAAATGACCATGTTCCCAGAAACACCGCATTAACTGATATCAAAGTGAAAAATGCAATATACCCATAAGGCAAAAAATATTGTGCCTTATTACTTTTGGATGCCAAGATATTGCTAAGAATTATTATTATAACTGACATTAAATTATAAGAAAAAATTTGCAGTGTTGAGATGGCCAAATTTAATGAAGTCTCCCAGTTATGAAGCGGGTGCTTGCCGCACAAAATACCTTGCGGCAATAAATAATAACTTAGAATGGTAAGCGTAAAAAAAGTAATCAAAAAATAAATATAGGTGGTTATTATTCTCTCAGCAAGACTGTCAGATGTCAGTTTTCGTTTAATACGGTCAAACATTTCTTCAATTTATCCTTTCAAAAAAGGTGATAATCAGAAAAAGCAAAAGAGGATTATAGAACCCAATATTAAGTCTGGCGATCATACACAAAGATGACGGGCCGGCTGCCACGTTTCCGTTCCTGATTGTCTTCGTTATTCCTTATCGTTTGCTTCCCATTATTAGCCTTAGTGAAATATGGATTAATGGTAATCTCTTTAAGGTGACGACAACCCCGTCCCCTTGTCACCCTACATACTTGATTTCTGTTATTGGAATGACCGGGTCAGGTTTGTCCGGGTGCTCTCCAAGCATCTTTTCCATCCAGATCATATCGTACCAAGTGCCGAATTTATAACCGCATTTCGTAAAGTGGGCCACCTTTGAATACCCCAAATGTTGATGAAAAGCCATACTTGTATTGTCGAGGTGTACATCCTTGACAGATGTATATGCAATACAGGCGTTCAAATTGAGAATGTTCTGCCGCTCAAGGATATCCTCCAAAGTTAAATATAGCTTTTTGCCTAAGCCCCTGCCTCTGCAATCTTGCTTCAGATACACGGTGGTTTCAACCGCCCAATTGTATGCCGCTCGTTGTTTAAACGCCGATGCATATGTATAGCCAACAATGCACTTTTCTTCCAAAGCAACGATATAGGGATACATCTTCAATGTATCCCTGATTCGCCGTGAAAACTCAGTAATAGACGGTATATCATATTCAAAAGTGATAGCAGTATCCGTAACATAAGGGGAATAAATATTCAAGATTTCTTCTGCATCCGCCTCTGTTGCCATCCTGATTGAGACATTGGGGTTCATATTTAAGACCTTCCTTTATTTAAGGTTATAAGCACATTATATGGGCCACAAGGGGACATTTTTGCTGTGTCGTTTTCTCCAAAATCGATGAATGACACAAGAAAAACATTCCATTGTGTCCGTCCAATTAAGCAAGAATTCGGCTGAGAAACAGTATTTACTATTTCAGATTATATTCGAAATGCTTTAAGTCCTCCTTAAGAATCAAGTCTTTTTTGCTGTCCGCATCTTTGATCAAACGGACCGGGCATGCGCTATGTGATTTATGTTTCAAATCCCGCAGTTCTTACTCCTTGGGTCAAACATTTTTCCCGCAAATATTTTTTCTTCCTCTGTCACATTCTTGCCTCCATATCATAAGATGCGGGGACCGTCCCCGCGTCTTCTAAATAATGAAAATTTCTTTTAGTTTCGCATTATTAGCCTAATGCGAATAAGAATTATGGGAAGTTTTTGTCAGGAATAATAACCCGTTCTTATACTCTAAAACCAATAGCTATATCGCTTTGCTAAAGCCAAATTATAAATG
>JAVBWA010000016.1:0-166856 GCA_036677685.1 Syntrophomonas sp.
AAATTTCCACAGGGCTTCGTTGTCGTCAATCGAAATACGTCCAGTATTACTCATTCCTCCGCCTTCCCCTGCGAAAATTTTTCTCGACGGATAACCTAAACTTTTAGACGTTACAGAGTACTAGCATCCCTACAGATCTTCCATTATTTTTTGCACATCATTGAAATCGCTGTAATGGTAAAATTCTATTCCTTTTTCCCTGCACAATAAGGCCAAATTTTTCTTAGCAAATACGATATCACAGTACTCAGCCGGACATATATCCGAATAGCCGTCACCGATATAAACGCTTGTATAGCCAGGCTGCATTAGCTTTTTGATCAATCCGGTCTTACACACCCCGCACTTATCACATTCTTCATCCAGATAAGAACATCGTATCTTCCAGCCCCGGTCATATTCCATGTGATTGGCGTAATAAGTAAGAGCCAATCCATATTTATCAAGCGCTTCTTTTATATAATTATCATATCCATCACTCAATATATAAAGCGGGTATCCTTTCTTTTCAGCCCAAATGACAAAAGGAAGAAAACTCGAATCAATATCAATAGTTTTTAAGAATGCCTCCAATTCTTCCGGTTCCACATCCATAAGCTCCAGAGTACGCTGGGCGCATTCTTCGGTGGACATAAGCTTTTCCTCCCATAAACGGTTGAGCTCCGCCCATCCTTCCCGGGCAAACCTCTTTACCATGGCGGCGCAAAAGTCTTCACTGGAAATGGTGCCGTCAAAATCAGTAAACAATATAAATTTTTTACCCATCATCATCACTCCACCCGCCAAATTTACAAGCAATAATTATTACTGACCCTTCCACTCGGCCCGTGCTTCCTTAAGTATATCTTGCCCACGAAGATTATACAGTTGGTCAAATAAAATATTGCGGAAAGTGCCCGGATTGTCCCCTGATAATCGGGCGGCTCGCTCTCCGGCAATATTGAAGGCAATAATGCCGGTCACGGCAGCCAGCCAGGTCCGGTCAGCGGCTGCCGCTATACACGCCGCTACTACGCCGCCAACCATACAGCCGGCCCCGGTAATCGAACTGAAAAGACCGGTGCCGTTTTTTACAACAGCCACTCTCTTGCCATCTGTAACAACATCTTCCGGTCCTGTAGCAGCTACAACCACCTTTTTCTTTTCGGCCAAAGAACGGCAGGCTTCTTCCAGCCCCTCGCCCTGATCTACGGAGTCAACTCCCCGGGCTTGAGCTTTTACTCCAGCCAGACTTTTTATCTCGGCGCTGTTTCCCTTTATACAGGCAAGCTTTCCTTCTGCATGCAGTTTTTCAATTACCGCTATTTTGCGGGGTATAACTCCGCAAGCCACCGGGTCTATTATCAAAGGCACTTCAGCCGCTGCGGCCCCTTTGGCTGCTTCTAGCATAGCCATTTCCTGTTCGCCTGTGAGAGTGCCCAGATTCAAATAGAGCGCTCCGGCGATACGGGCAAAATCACCGGCCTCACCTGGATGTTCCACCATCGCCGGGGATGCACCGCTGGCCAAAATAATATTGGCTACATCGTTAACGGTTACGTAATTGCTTATACTGTGAACCAACGGAGTCTTAACTCTCACTTCGTCCCATATGCACGCACACTTTTCTATCATTGTTCATAAACCTCCCAAAAAATAAATTACTTTATCAGGTACTCAAATCAGCAGGCAATCCTCTTGCAGGTATTGTCCGGTAATATTATCAAAGGCCCGGTCGTGGCCGGGGATAATGATATCCGGGATTTTGGCAATATATTCCACATTCTGCCGGAATAAATTATCATTGTAGTGAATTCCCATGATGGGAACTTCCCGCCATAGGTCACGATGATACAGTGCGTCACCGGCTGCCAGCACCCGGCGGGTTAACCCCTGCACTAAAACCGCTCGGCAGTCAATTGAATGTCCGGGAACCTGCAGCAGGGATATAAATCCCGGCAAATCCGGTATATCTTCATAGAATTCAATTTGTCGCTCATCACCTATTAGAGTGTCTACAGGATATTTCATCACCAGATTCTTCAAATCCCAGGCAATTTTGTGGGTAGTGTTGTCAACATGCCTGCCCATTAATCGCAAGGCAGCTACGGGGTCGTCACTTCCGTATAATTTTTCAGCAAAGTCTTTTTCATATTGAAGCTCGCGCCGGCTGATCAAGATCCGGGCCTGAGTAAAAAGTCGATTGCCTCCGATATGATCGGTGTGCAAATGGGTATTAAAAACCAGCTTGAAATCTGCCGGAGTATAGCCCAACTCAGCCAGTTGTTCGAGCAAATCTAAATTACCGGGTGAACCGGTATCAATTATGGCCAAGTTATGGCCGCCCAGCTCCACAATGGTGGAGCTTACCGGAACATCACGTATTATTAAATTATCAGTGTTATGCAAAACCGTAGTTATTAAATCGATTTTCAACTCCCAGCTCCTTTTATTGACACTTACAGGAATTTCCCAGGTATTTATTAATCAGGTCTATGGCACAAAACTCTCCGCACATGGAACAGACATCCTGTAAATCAGGATTGCGGACGGCTCGAACCTTGCGGGCTCTTTGCGGATCAAGAGCCAAATTCATTTGTTTTTCCCAATCCAAATCCCGGCGTGCTTTGGCCATGGCCATATCCCGTGCCCAGGCTCCCGGTACACCTTTCACAATATCTGCTGCATGTGCAGCTATGCGTGAAGCTATGACTCCATCCCGAACGTCTTCGGCGACAGGCAGACCCAGATGTTCCGATGGAGTTACATAACACAGGAAATCAGCCCCCGCTACTGCAGCCATCGTACCGCCGATTGCCCCGGCGATATGGTCGTAGCCTGCTGCAATATCGGTTACCAGCGGTCCCAGGACATAGAAAGGCGCATTATAACACAGACGTTTCTGCAGTTTTACATTGGCTTCAATCTGATCGTAAGGAACGTGCCCGGGGCCTTCCACCATTACCTGCACCCCGGTCGAACGTGCGCGCAAGACCAGTTCGCCCAGGGTCATTAACTCTTCTATCTGAGCTCGGTCAGTAGCATCAGCCAGACATCCCGGTCTTAACCCGTCTCCCAAACTAAGAGTAACATCATAAGTCCTGCAAATATCCAGCAGGCGATCAAATCGTGCATATAGAGGATTCTCTTCGCCCCGGTGCAGCATCCATCCCGCAGTCATTGCCCCCCCGCGGCTTACTATGCCTAAAAGGCGGGGTTGCTTTTTCATTTTTTCAACAATACTGCGGGTAACTCCGCAGTGAACTGTTATGAAGTCCACACCTTCAGCAGCATGTTCTTCAATTACCTGGAATAACAGATCCGGATCCATTTCCACCACCGGTTTCCCCTGCAAACGTGTTCTTACGGCAGCTTCATAAACGGGCACAGTACCCACCGGGACCGGGCATCTGGCCAGAACCTCGTGTCTGCATTCCTTCAATTCGCCCCCGGTGCTAAGATCCATAATGGCATCAGTACCTGCTTCAAGTGCGACGTCCATCTTTTCCACCTCGTTTTTCCATTCCGGGAAAACCGGGGAAGTTCCCAGATTAGCATTGACCTTGGTACTCAAACCGTATCCAATCCCGCAAGCCTTGAGATTTTTGTGGTTTTCATTAAAAGGGATCACAATAAGCCCGCTCTCCACCCGTTTCCGGATAATCCCGGCTGGAACTCCTTCACTCTGTGCTACTGCCTGCATCTCGGGAGTAACTTCCCCTTGCAGCGCTCTTTCCAATTGGGTCATAATACTTCCTCCTTATCTGCTGACAGGGGGATGGTTCTTCTGTCACCTCTGTCAGCTTTCAGATCAATACTTTCATAAAGTCATTAATTGCCCGGGCCGGATCACCTGACCCCAGAATAGCTGAAATTACGGCTACTCCTGCAGCTCCCGATTTCAGAAGCGGGGCGGTGTTTTCCGGTGTTATGCCGCCTATGGCAATAACCGGTACCGGCACGCTGGCGGCAATTCCGGCCAGGGTATCCAGTCCGCAGGCATCAATTTTGCATTCTTTGCTTATGGTCGGATATACCGGGCCAACACCTAAATAATCCGCACCGGCTGCCACCGCAGCTTCAGCCTCAGCCATGCTTTCGGCTGAAACGCCGATGATTTTTCCAGGTCCGAGCAAAGCCCTGGCTAATTGAGGGCTCAGGTCGCCCTGTCCGATATGAACTCCATCCGCACCCGAAGCAATAGCCACATCCACCCGGTCATTGACAACAAATAGTGCACCATGTTCGTGACATACTTTGCGCATTTTCTCGGCCGTATCTACCAGTTGCCTGGTTTCTCCTTCTTTTTCCCGCAATTGAATTATTCCGGCCCCGTTTTTAACTGTCAGCCGGGTTAACTCTGCATAATCCTTTCCTGAACATAAATGTCCCCCGATAATTACATTAAGCATGGGCAATTGCTTAAAGCCGGGTTTGCTTCCCCAGTCGTGAAAAGCTCCGCTACGAATCTCCAAAATATCGATATCATCCAAGCTTGCAGGATAGAAAATCGCCTGGTGGTTAATAGGGCTCCTGCCCCGTCCCACCCTGTAACCATAGCGCAGGCCGCTTGCTACATATTTTTTTGCTGCCGCTGCCGCCGCCCAGGAAGAGTATCCACGTGCTGTAAATGCAGCCAGAGCTGCGGAAAACGAACATCCGGTTCCATGCGTATGAGGGGTATCGATAAACGCACTCTTCAATTTTTGAAACTCATACCCGTCATAGCAAAAATCAACAGACTCTTGACCGTCGCGCAATCCGGTTATAATTACGAATCCGGCTCCCAAGCGGTGAAGTTCCCGGGCCGCTTTCTCCAGGTCACGGTCATTCTCTATGGCAAAACCACATAGAGACGCGGCTTCATCAACATTGGGTGTAATATAAGATGCCAGGGGCAAAAGCTTTTCCCGCAAGGTCTGCACCCCGTTATCATTCAGAAGAGCTTCACCACTGGTGGCAATAATGACCGGATCCACCACCAGACAGGGAACCTGGTAAAACTTCAAGCGACCGGCTACCAGTTCGGTAATTGCCTCATCATACAGCATGCCGGTTTTGACCGCATCGGCCCCAATATCACCCAAAACCGAATCCAGTTGTCCCTCGACCAGAGGAAGGGAAACTCCGGCTGCCGCCTGAACACCCAGGGTGTTCTGAACGGTAATCGCCGTGACCGCACTGCTGCCATAGACCCCCAGAGCGGCAAATGTCTTCAGGTCAGCCTGGATTCCCGCTCCGCCGCCTGAATCGGAACCGGCGATGGTCATTGCTTTTCTTATATTCATTTTTTACCAACCTCCTTTCCTCAAAAAGTGTTGTCTTCCCTTATTTTTAACAAATAAAAAAGCCTTTTAATCCTGAAAAGGTAAAAGGCCATGAGCGTATTTCGCAATCCCTACGCTGGCATTATCCAGATCAGGTTGACGGGTCAGACATTAAATCTTTCTCAGCCGAAGAATCAGCTCCCCGATGCACTATTAACTTGTTCGCTATTAATTATTTGCAATTCACAACACAAGCTTCTTTTCGTGCGATCAGGCTGCAGCATTCTTCAGAAAACCGGGCTTCCAAACCACGATTCGCTGCGTAGCATACTGTGACTTCATCCGGATAGGCAATGCCATTCACACCGCAGTCAACCGCCTCTATTTCCACCCGGCGTTTGTATAATCCAGGCGGCCGAGCACATCCCAGAGTCAATGTCGTATAGGGATTCATTATCCTGGCTGCGGCAATGATTTCAGCCACTTTATCAATTGGAGGCGGCATAAGCTCCGCCATGGCTGTTCCGGCACTGGGAGTCAATATCACCAATACCACAGTTTCCGGGGCCACCTCCCGGATCATTTCCAAAGCCAGCTTTTCTCCGCGTATTTGACCATAATGCAAACCGATAACTACATGGGGTGCCAGTTCCAGTCCGGCTTCACGGCAATATACCATTGACTGCAAATAATCATCCGGAGTCCGGTCTAAATGGTATACTCTTTTTATAGTATTTTCGTCACCGATTACATCCAACAGTACTTGATCCACTCCGGCTTCTTTCAGTCCGGCAGCCGTATCGGGCTGGATCAAGCCGCCGTGCACCAACACCTTCAGCCCCATGTTTTTGGCATACTTCATCACCTCAATATAAGGCAGCAGCGGCACCTCGCCCTCTGCATCGGCCCCTCCGCTTACCAGGATGCCCTTTCCGCCAATGTTTAGCAGACGATCCACCACATTGCGCATTTCCCGGGGACTAAGAACCGCCACCATAGTCTCCAGAAGCCGGCCTTTACAGTGATCACAACGGCAGGCACAAGTTTTCCCGGTCACGCTCATATTTACAAAGGAATTGGCATGATTGGAATAATAGCGATTATAATAATGCTTGGCTCCGGGAGCAAAAAAATGAATCACCGGATCAAAATTTTGGCGTACTTTCCAGGCCTGTTGCAGCAAATTGTTTTGCTTGTTCATTCTTTAGCAACTCCAATCCATATCTGCTTTCGAATCATATCGACATCACTTTCGGACGGCGGGAAGGGATAATTACGCATCGGTTCACTGGCCCGTTCATTACCGAATGGACGGTTGCAGGCCACTTGCCCGTCTGCCCCGGGGCACCCCGAGGTCATGAAAGCTGCTCCCTCCAGGATGCAGGGTGTAATATCCACCCCGTAATCAATGATTTGTCCTTGTGTTGAAAAGGTTATGTCGTTTATGTCTATGAGACCCTGATTGATTAAATAGCGGGCTATTTGCACCCGCCGGTACATGCCCAGGGGAGGCTGCGGTCTATCCTGCATCAAGCTGCCCCCCTCTGGGAAAAATGAAAACAGATGAGTCAGAGCCCCCATACGGTAAGCCCTGTAAATAGTCTGCACCATCGACTGCTCACTCTCACCCAAACCAACAATCAAATGAATCCCCACCATATACTGACCGTAAATCTCGACAGCATCTGCCACGGTATCCCAAAAGCGGCTCCACCGGTGAGGACCTCCGACCTGAGTTCCCCGGTGCTGAATAAACAGGTCTTCATTGGCTGCATCGATGGCGATTCCGACCCTTTCCAATCCGGATTCCTTTAAAGCCAGCAGATCCTGCTTGCCTTTCATAACCGTAGGGGCCAGCAGTCCGCTGACAGGCAGATCGGTGTTTGCGCGCAGCCGTCTGACGATGGTAATGGTGTCATCCATGGCATGGTTATGGGTAATCATCGAAACACATATCCGTTTAAAGGGATGATTTCTATTCAGCATCCGCATCAAAATTTCATCCAGGGAATAGCTGGGCCATTTTACTCTTATAAAGGTCTTGGATGCATCCTCCTGGCGGTTATGCGCCAAACCGCAGTAACTGCACGAAGCTTTACAGCCGCTGGAATATGTCAGCAGCAAGTTTAGGCAGGTGCACTGCGTACGGGGCATAAACCGGCCCGCTTCCAGCCCCAGGCATATCGCCCCCGCCAGACTGGTCTGCACATATCGCGGGCTCTCCATAATTGACTGCACCGCTCTCCCTCCTTTCCATTTACTAATTCTGTGCGGGACTGGCACTGCTTGTATGGGAAATTGTTGAGCATGAACCAAAACTTATCCAGCTGCGTTTTATCAGCTCCTCAAATTGGCGCTCATCGTAAGTCCAGTTAGTATCCATGTAATGGCGTTGTTGTTCGGCTCTGTCAAGATATCTTCCTAAAAATGACTGCCACTTGCGGGGATATTCCGCCAAGAGACCCGGATTGCCGCAGGCTACCGACCGGGCGGCAATTGCTCCGGCCATTTCGCCACTGACAATGGCATTCATAATTCCGCCTCCCGTGACCGGATGGGTATGCCCGGCTGCATCACCGGCCAGGAGCATATTCTCACACTGGGTAACCTTAAGGGGACCACCCACCGGAATCAGCCCTCCGGTTTTCACCACCGGCCGATGATCTGTAAGTATTCCCCGGGCAAGCAAACTACCGACAAAATCCCTGATTAAAAACTTCAGCTTATCCTTGCCGGATACATTGACCCCCACCCCTACATTGGCAAAATCACCTTTAGGAAAAACCCAGGCATAACCGCCTTCATACTCCGGTTTGAAATATATATCCGTCGATGACTGGTGCCTGCACAAAGGCAGTCTGTATTGCAGTCCAATCATAAAATGCTTGTTTTCGCTGTTCATCCATCGTCCGACTATGGAGCACGGCCCATCTGCTCCCACAATCACTTTGCCCTTGATCTCCCTCATTACCCTATCGCAGTTGCAAACTTTTATCCCCTCAGCGGTTCTGGCTACAGCGGTTGTACCCGGACTGAATTCCGCCCCCTCCTCCCGGGCCATATTTACAAGGCTGGCGTCAAATACCGACCTGTTCAACATATACCCCGGTCCGGCCAGGCTTGAAGCCAATCTGTCATTAATAAAAGTCAACATGCTGTCAATTTTCTGTATAACCGCTCCCGGCACCAGAGGTACATACTTCTTGACAGCAACCGGCACGTATTCGGCACATTGCACCGGACTTCCCGGATTATTGCGGGCATCGATAAGCAGGACGGACGCACCGTATTTAACTGCGGTCCGGGCCGCACTGGCTCCTGCCGGGCCGGCTCCCACCACCACTATGTCATACTCCGGACATCGCATTGTTATCACCTGCCCTTTTCAATCGCCAGATGTAAGGCATAATAAAAATCATTTTCGTTGATCCCGGGTATTCTAACCTCACAATCGTCGAAGAACTTTCTAACATTGTTTAACACATCCGCTGGCCTGCTGGAGGAGTTTTTCAGCCGGGCTTCAAGATCCATAATGCTTCTTTCCGGGTAGGCAAAGAAATCACCGCTTATAAAAGCGCTTTTAATGCGCTGGCGGGTTGGATCCAAGCGGAGTGATACCCGGATCAATCCTCCCGGTGTCTTGTGTTCCGCTACACAAAGATCATTCTCCTGGGGCAGAATACGTGTACCCTTTATCCAGTCATCCGATTGAAAAAATGGCAAGGCGTAGTTATATGCGGTTTGCTCAGATTCGCTGAGAATCCCGGGCTCCAAACTTATACCCAGCACTTCGGAAATTCCCTGGGCCAGTGATGCTTTGATATCTTCCATGGGAGGCAGGCAGCCAAGCACCTCTTTCAGGCAGACTACTCTCTGTTTAAACGAATTTACCTGTTTATCTTCCAGTTTTTTTATGGGGAGCTTCAAACATCCCAGCATGGTATCCACATCAAAATCGGTAAGGAGAGTCCCTTGATACAAAAAGGCATTGCCTATTTCCGTACCGCCGGTACCCGAAATCTTGCGACCATCCACTTCTATATCGTTGGTCGGACGAAATCTGGCTGTTACTCCCAGTCTTTTAAGCCCGGCCACCACACTTTCACACATAAGCCGGTACATTTCCTCCAAATTTGGGGGAATACCAGGAGTGTCCTTTAAGGCAAATATCTCCCATCCCAACTGCCCCTCATCCCAGTACAGGTTGCCCCCGCCGGTAATGCGCCGGTTTATTTCAATATTATGTTCACGGCAGTATTCCTCTTCCGCCTCAAGTTCCACTGCCTGGTGATATCCAACCAGTACACAGTGCGGAGAAAACTGAAGATATCGTATGGTGTTTGGTATTGAGCCCGAACTGCGCGCATCTAAAATTATTTTGTCCAGAGCCATATTATCGGCCGCCGGTAATGATCCCGTATCAAGCAAACGCCATGTTTCCCGCATACTTTTACCCCATTTCCAACTCGCACTTGGCTTGTTCCGCAATCCATTCAGCATATTCATGGGCCGTCATTAATAATCGAACTTCGCCCGGGTCGCTTAACAGCAGCTGAT
Source organism: Syntrophomonas sp. (assembly GCA_036677685.1). GTDB lineage: Bacteria > Bacillota > Syntrophomonadia > Syntrophomonadales > Syntrophomonadaceae > JAQUBU01. The sequence continues at coordinate 9,804 of JAVBWA010000016.1, forward strand.
ACATCCAGCCTTCTCCGTATGCATCGAGGTTTACCCGGCGCGGATTTTTTTCAACTTCATAGTTGCTCTCCTCGACTACTCCGGTCAAAGGGGAGACTAAATTGCCCACCCATTTTCCGGATTCAATGGAGCCCAGCTTTTCTCCACGGTGGATAGAATAACCCGGCTCAACCAACTCCAGGTACAGTATATCTCCGGTATTTTTCTGTCCGTATTCGGTCATCCCGATAATGGCCAACTCTCCATCCAGCTTTACCCACCAATCGTTTTTATCGTAATATAGGTCTTCGGGAACCGTCTGATTCTTAATATCCATCTGTTTTTCCCCCTAATCCCTGGTCTTTTAAGACTACGCGATACCTTTTTTTAGACTGTTACTGCCTGGTCAGAGAAGTTTGCAGAAGTAATCTCTGCCTCCGTCCCGTCCTTGCTTAGCACACAACAAGTCTCACGGGGGCTTGATATCCTTTCGCTAAGGTATATCCCTTCTGCAATTTTCACCTTGCGCTGCGCCGGCCTGCGCCCGGGTATTCGCAGCCACTCTGTTGAGGTAAGCCTTTTTCCCATACGTTCGGCGGTTTCCTTCAACTCCCGATCCACCCGGCAAGGGGTCAAATTCCCTATTTCGCGGGTGAAACCAGTTATAAGACCGCCGGCCAGACAGTAATAATCAAGCGCTTGCTTACCCCAATCAGCCAGAGTGGTCATGTTTTTACGCATAGCCAGGTGGAGATGGCGGCGAAAGTTGTCATTAGGAACTCTCAATACCCTGCTCATGGTTATAAAATCAAACTCCAGCAAGAGGTTGCCCACATAGGCCACGCATCCTTCGATATCCCCACAGGCATTACCCGAGCATTTTCGTCCCTGGACGGCCAAATCCGCCGGCGGCTTTAATTCTGCCGGAATGCCTATGCTTCGGCAAAAAGAAATTGCCGGCTTCAGCATTTTTTTATAAAACTGCTGGCGTCTCAGAGGCAGCAGGGGATTGTCCCTTCTCAATACCAGTTGATAAAAAATCTGGTGCTGGTCAAGATAAACCACCCCGCCGCCAGTTTCCCGCCTTAACAATGGGATACCCTCTTTCTTGCAAAAGCATTGATCTATTTCGTGTTCCAGGTCATCGTGCAGCCCCAGACATACATAAGGAGAGTCCGGATAACAGATTATTAATCCTTCACGATCCAGAAGCGCCAGAGCATGGTACAGGCTCTGCGACTCAATCCAGCTTACCGGTCCCAGATTATATAGATCCACCGACGATAACCTCCTTAACTACATGGCTTTTCCCTAACAAACGTCCTTAAAACACCTGGTCGCCGCTTTTAAATTCCAGACCGGGATGCTGGTCAAAACGCACCACACCCACTACCGCTTTGTCACCGACTGCCTTTTTTACTTCGGCAGTGCCAATAATGCCAAAACCTCCACATAGCTCGATAGCGCCTACACCTTCAGCAACCAGTTCCTGTGCAGCTTTGACCGCCATAGCATAGTCTTTTACCCCAACGGCGATTAGTTCAACTACCGGTGTCTCAACCACCGCCCGGTCTTTCTGATAGTCGGCCTCCGGTGCCACAAAAATAAATCCCGCCTTTAAACTTGCCAATCCAATCAGCTCCTTTTCCATTTTAATTTGCTTCTTACCCCATAGCTTCCAGCAGTAATTGACTTATATCCATAACCTTTACCGGCAGCTTGGCTTTTTGTACGGCTGCAATCAGCATCTGTTCGCATTGCTGGCATGCAGAAACAACGATAGTGGCGCCGGTTGCAGTTATTTCGTCAAGCCTGAGTTCGGTGATCCTCGCTGCAATCTCAGGATCAACACTCTGAAGATTGCCGCCTCCCCCGCAGCATAGGGACGCTGCTTTATTGTGAGTCAGTTCTACGAACTTTACTCCGGGAATGCTCTTTATTATTTCCCGGGGAGCATCGTAAATTCCGCTGTTCCTACCCAAATCGCAGGGATCATGATAAGTAACTACCTCATCCAGTTCGTTCAATTCAATTTTGTCTTCCTTAATTAAACCGGCCAGATATTCGGTAGTGTGCATTACCTTCAGGTCATATCCTGCCAGGGCTTTCTCGCCGTCATGCTTCCAAACATGATAACATGAGGCGCAGCTGGCAATCAGGGTATGAATATCCAGTTCCTTGATTTTCTCGATATTGTGTTTGATAAACTCCTCGGAATCCTCAACAAACCCGGTGCTAATCAGCGGAAAGCCGCAGCACCATTCATCCCCGCCCATGGTGGTAAAATCCACCCCGGCTTCGGTCAATATTTCAGCAATAGCCAAAGGTATTTGTGATGCCTGGGGGAAAAAGGCGGAAACACATCCCACAAAATAAGCGACTTCAGCTCCGGCACGAGGCTCCAACTGTTCAGGCTCATCCAGATCTTGAGCCCATTCCAGCCGGTCTTCATTGTCAAAAGTGCTGATATTTTTATTGGCCAGCAAATTATCCCTGATCGCATCATAAGCTTTAGGCTCTTTACCCAGGGCGGCGATGCGCCGGCGCAGATCCAACCATAGTCTCCGGGTATCGATGCCGGTTGAACACTCGTTGGCACAGGCGCCGCACAGAGTACATTGTGACAGGCGTTTAACAAATTCGTCAGGAATCTCACCAGCTTGCTTTTTAGCGAATAGTTCCCTGGCCATGCTTATTTTGCCCCGAGGTGCGGCCGATTCCCAGCCAACCACCCTGTATACCGGGCAATCACTGCGGCAGTAACCGCAACGGGCACAAATCAAAGCTTCGTTTTCAAGAGTACTATACAGGCTTTTTGATTCTTTACTCATCGGTTACCACCCCTTTCCAAATATTCTTCTTACCACGGCCAGAGCACTCATACCCAGTGCATAATTAAACGGATTTAGCATCAGGGGGGACCGATAAACCTTGCCCGGATTCATTATCCCTTTACTGTCGATGACCCGTTTCCTTTTTCTAAGTTCACTTAATTCAGGAGCTTCATGAATACGGCCAACCATCGGTGAATTCCATAAACCCACCCCATAGGGATGACCCCCGTAACGATGACCGATATCATGAATCTTTTTCACCAGACTTAAATTGATAATATATTTAATTGTGTGAGTTTCATCGGCGTAGAAGGTAGTCATGACAGTTGCGTATTCCGGAGTAACCACGTGTCCATAGGAGAACAGATTCAGATTGTATCCCCGGGCCATTTTCTGAACATCGCCAAGGTATTGAGGCAGACTTACTATAGGCAGCCATATTTCCGCCCCCAGAACCGACGGACCGCCTCTTTTCAACTTCATGGCTTTAAACTTTTCCACCCACTCAAGTTCGGCAGTTTCATCTGAAATAGGATTGACCGAGCGATTGGACCCCGCTATTTTTTCGATAATTGCCTGAGCCTGCTGCAGTTCCTCATCAGAACCTTCATAGTCGACTCCAATAAGATAGCCGGTCTCGATATTGGCGGGTGATATTCCAATAGCATGCATAGTTTTCAGACATTCCTGGTCGGTAAAATGCATATTATATGGAACTATTCTGCTGTCAATAAGCTCTTGCATGATATCCAACATTTTTACAGGGTCGGGCACATGCAGCAAAAAGTGTCTCATATTATTGAGTTTGCGTACTTCCACTTCCAGCTGGGTAACAACCCCCAGCGTTCCTTCTGAAGCTACATACCAGTCCAGGGCCGGTTTGCTTTCCTTCGTAAGCTTGAGAATATTACCTTCGGGGGAAACCGCCTCAATAGAGCGGACTTGTGAAAACAGGCTGCCATATTTCATGCTGCCGATGCCATACCCCATCATGCAAAACCATCCCCCAATAGTAGCTGCCGGAGCGCTGCTGGGAAATGACTTGGGAGCCAGACCGATGCGGTTCAAGTACTCATCCAGTTCACTCCAGGTAGTACCAGCCCTGACAGTGACAGTCATTGCCGCTTGGTCAACACTGACCACGCCTTTAATAAGGTTAAGGTCCATCAAAATGCCGTTTTTAACAGGCACCGAATCGAAATATACGGTAGAACCTCCAGCCCGTGGAGTCACCGGAATGCTATTGGCAAAAGCCATTTTCATTAACTCAGCGATCTCTTCGGTATTGGCCGGCCGCACCACGATATCGGGCATGGTCTTGACCAGCGGATCGGCCAGTATAGCCGGCACCGGCGCCAGATCACGGGCATACAAGGATCTTTCAAATGCCGAATCCGTTGCCCGGTCTCCGTATTTGTCCAAAATTTGTTGAACTAAATCTTTATTCACGGGTTACTCCCCCTCATGGCCCTATTGGGCATGTTTGGCTATCTCCTCTTTTAGGAACTCAATAGCTTTATCGCCTTTAAGCAGATTAGCTTCTACATCAGCCATATTGGCCGGCTCCATAACCGCTATCCATCCCTGTCCGTAAGGATCGTCATTCAATGGTTGGGGAACTGCAGCCAGATCCTTATTGACGTCCACCACCTTGCCGCTCACCGGAACGGCTATTTTCCCTGCCCATTTGCCGGACTGCATTGAGGCCAGATTTTTGCCTGCTTCCAAATCCTTGCCGGCCCGGGGTACCCTGATAAAAGTGATATCACCGGCCAACTGCTGCATAAAATCGCTTATGCCTATTTTTATCTGATTGCCTTCCACTTTCACCCAGGCATGGTCGGTGGTGTAATATAGTTCATCGGGCATTTCATATTTGTCAATTTTAGCCACGTTGTAAGACCTCCTTGCTTAATTTTTTTGCATCCAGTTTGGAAAAAGTATTGGCCGCATGGTAGGAACTGCGCACCAAAGGCCCGGCTGTGACCTCCGCAAACCCCAGGCTGTACGCCGTTATTTCAAGTTTTTTGAATTCATCCGGATGCACATAGGAAACTATGGAATGATGAGCGGGAGAAGGACTCAGGTACTGACCCAGAGTTAGAATGTCACAGTTCACTGTCCGCAAATCATTCATAACCTGAACCACTTCCTCCTCTGCCTCTCCGAGACCGAGCATCAAACCGGACTTGGATAAAATACCCAAGCCTGCTTCACTGACCCTCTGCAACAGCTCCAGGGAACGATCATATCTGGCCTGGGGCCTGACTGCAGGATAGAGCCGGGGAACCGTTTCAATATTATGATTAATAATATCCGGTTCAGCATCCAGGACCTGTTGCAGAGCATCCCTGCTTCCTTGAAAATCTGGAATGAGCACCTCAACGGCGGCTTCCGGGACTTCCCTGCGTATAGCTCTGATAGTTGCGGCAAAGTGTCCGGCCCCCCCATCCGCAAGGTCATCCCTGCTAACCGAAGTTACCACCACATGCTTTAAGCCCAGTTGCCGGGCCGTTAAAGCCAGGGCCTGCGGTTCATCCGGATCGGCAGCAGACGGACGGCCGTGTCCCACCGCACAGAACCGGCAATTTCTGGTACAGACATTTCCCAGGATCATAAAGGTGCAGGTTTTACTGGCAAAACACTCGCCGATGTTGGGACAGTCCGCACTTTCGCAAACGGTATGAAGATGGCCGGAATCCAGCAAGATTTTCATTTTATCCAGGCTGTCGGTATCAGGCGCCTGCAGGGTTAACCAGTCAGGCCGGTTTATATTTAAGATCATGGTTGACCATCTCCTTAGCTTTCTCCAGATCTATATCTTCCAGCACCATGTCAAATACTTGACTAAACTCTTTTCGCATTTCCCGTCTTAGCAAAATCATATCCACCTTATTTCCCAAGATTTTTTCCATGGAAGTTACCCCTAAGCTTGAGATTCCACATGGAATAATCAATGAAAAATGATTAAGGTCAGGACATACATTCAGTGAAACTCCATGCATGGTTACCCATTGCTGCACTCCTATCCCCTCGGCGGCTATTTTAGCGGATTCCACCCATACCCCGGGATACTTTTTTTTACGCCCCGCGTTTATACCGAAGGTTTTAAGGGTTCTTATCAGCGTTTCTTCCATCCGGTGGGCATATAAATGAACATCACGCCCATAAGCATTGAGATCCAGAATAGGATAACAAACCAGCTGCCCCGGCCCATGATAGGTAATGTCGCCGCCCCGGTCGGTTTCATATATCCCGATCCCCTGTTCTTTCAGAAACTCATTACTGACCAGAATATGATCGAAACCGCCATGTCTTCCCACGGTAAAACAGGGATGATGCTCCAGAAAAATTACTGTATCCGGTATTGTTCCGTTCCTGCGAGCCAGGCTAAGCTCTTTCTGCAGCTCAAAAACCATCCCGTACTCTTCAATTCCAAGTTCCAAACAGTATCCTTTCCCGGCCACATCATCGCCCCCTGTTCACAAAATCCTAGTCTTCAAATGCGTTCAAAGCGCCTAATACTGTAGTCGCAACATGCGCCATAGCTGGGGACCCGCCAAAGGCCACCCCGACTGCGGCAGCCTCCAGGATTTCCTCCCGGGATGCCCCTTCATTTAAAGCCTGTTTAACATGAATATTCATGCAATAAACACAATTAACTGCAACTGCTATACCCAAACCGATCAGTTCCTTATATTTCCGTTCTAATTCACCTTCAATATAAGCAGCATTGTCCATCTGTACAAAAGCATTGCTTAATTCCGGTGCTTCTTCGCTTAAGTCAACCATTCCCTTGCCGAGTTCCGCCATTAATTCATTTGAATCTATTGCCATTGACTATTCCTCCTCATATTAGTTTTGGCTATTTAAATAAAGATTTTCTGTGGATTTTCAATTAATCTGATTAATACGGCCAGCCATTCGGCAGCCGGAGCGCCATCAATGATGCGGTGGTCAAAAGAAAGTGAAAGTCCCAGCATAGGCCGAACAACAATCTCACCCTTAACTACAACCGGTTTTTCAATGGTTCTGCCTATTCCTAAAATAGCCGATTCAGGCGGATTAATTATGGGGGTAAACCAGTCTACCGAACCATAACCTCCCAGATTGGTAATAGTAAAGGTGGCACCGCTCATTTCATCGGGATCCAGTTTGTTCTTGCGGCCGCGTTTGGCTAAATCATTAATCTCGACATTTACCTCGGCCAGTTTTTTACCATTGGCGTTGCGGATCACCGGCACTATAAGTCCGTCGGGAACAGCCACCGCCATACCTATATTTATATCCTGAAGGGTTTTAACTTCATCGCTGTCCAAAGTCATATTAACGATAGGATTGATCTCAATCGCTCTGGCTACTGCTTTGGTCAGCAGAGCGGTAACGGAAATCTTGTCTTTATCTTTGGCGCCCTCGTTAATATTTGCCCGCAGGGCCAGTATCCCGGACATATCAACGCTTACGTGGTGAGTTACTTTCGCATTGCCGGTCCAGCTGGCCAGCATGTTCTCGCCGATGGCTTTTCTCATGCCTTCGTAAGGTGCAACCTTTGATGCGGGACGGTCGTCGGCAGAGCCTACCCCTTCTTCAATGGCCTTCTCAACATCCTCACGGGTTATCCTTCCTTCGGGGCCGGTTCCGCTAATACGGGTATAATCAATCCCATTCTCTTCAGCCAGTTTCCTTGCGGCCGGAGATATCTTTACCCTGCCGCCTGCCGGAACTGCTGGCGGTGCCGCCTCTGCCGAAGGCGCCGGACCTGCAGCCAGAATTGCGGAAATATCCTCGCCAGCCAGGCCGATTACACCCATCAATCCTCCCACGGGCAGCTTGCTTCCTTTCGGAGATATAATCTTTAATAAGATTCCGTCATCTGGAGACTCGACTTTGTTGGTAATTTTGTCGGTCATTACCTCGACCAAAGCCTCGCCCTTTTTTACACTGTCGCCTTCATTTTTAAGCCATTTGCCCAGAGTTCCGGTCTTCATGGACAGACCTAGTTTGGGCATTATAATTGCTGTTGCCATTTAGTTTTCCTCCTTTAGCCAGCGTAGATTTTTTAGTGCTTGTTCGCCTTGCGAATAACCCTTGACCACCGCTTGCCTCAAGGCCAGCCTTGCGTCTACCACCCGGGGTCCGTCAAAGGTAAGCTTGATTGAAACTTCTTCGCCTTCCCCCACTTCAACTTCTCTTTCACCGTCAAGGGCTATCACAAAGGGGCCATTTTTAATTTTTACCTCTTCTCCGATCTCCAAAATCCTATAACCGGAGACGGCAATGGGCCTGATTAAACCAGGAGCAATCGGTACTATTACGCTGGTTTGGTCAGGGCCAATATCAATAACCATACCCTTTTCTTCTGTTATGCCAATCGGCTGCAGGTTGCCGGTTATGGAAGATATCCCAATATTATCAGGTTCTCCTCGAGTGACTACAACTTGCCGGATTCGCTCTTCATCCCAAATAGCACGCGAACCGATAAAAATATCCTTGAGTATAACTGCATCTATCAAAGCGATATCAATGGGTATTCCGTTTTTCAGAATCACCAGTTTTTTGGTCGGGTGTACAGCCGGGAAATCAGCCAGACCACATGCCACCACTCCTGCAGCCAAACCTGCTATAGTACCCTCCAACATTTGGGGAAAAACATTGTTGGTTCCTGTGGAAATCGGAACCAGAGGAATATCTCCGCAATTTTTAGCCACCATGCGATTGGTTCCGTCTCCACCCAGGGTGATAATGCATTTAATTCCAGCCTCATTCATCTGCATGGCAGCGTTTGCGGAATCCACTTGAGTTGCGGTCATTTCCATATCAGCTTCAACTATTTTCATAGGCAGCTGGTGACTTTTCGATAATCCATCTACCGCCCGGGGAACAATACCGTAATAATCCGGCATATACATTACCCGTTCCACTCCCGTGGCAGCTAATGCCAGCAGGCAGCGTTTTACAATATTGATCTTTTCCTGATTGTCAAAACAAATACCATAAGCCACCAGGCGGCGGATATCTTTGCCACTGGCCGGATTGGCGATGATTCCCACTGAAGCCATGCTGCTTCCTCCCTCCGGGAAAATAATCTGCTATGACATATCTTTACTCTTCCACCAAGTTTGTTAAAAAATCAGACCGAACAAGAAAGCTATTCGTTTTTTTGAGAGTCCGGGTGGACGGGCCGAAACCTGTCCACCACCGACTTAAATTTAGAATATAGCTTCTACGGCTTTAATAATCTTTTCCTCACTGGGAATGAAAGCTCCCTCCAGAATAGGATTGAAGGGAATAGGCACATCCGGAGGCGTCACCCTAATAATGGGAGCATCCAGATAGTCAAAGCCTTCTTCACATACCAGAGCGGCAATTTCACCACCGAAACCGCTGGTTTTGACTTCTTCATGAACGATAAGCAGCTTACCGGTCTTGGCAACGGATTTTAAAATCGCATCTTTATCAAGGGGTACCAGAGTACGGGGATCAAGAACTTCGGCATTAATACCTTTGGCAGCCAGTTCTTCGGCTGCAGCCAAAGCTTTGTGCAGCATCCATGACCATGCTACAATAGTTATGTCGGAGCCTTCACGTTTGATATCCGCTTTGCCCAGCGGAACAACGTATTCGCCTTCCGGCACATCTCCGGGCACGGGCAGCAGTTGTTTATGCTCAATATACATAACCGGATTATCATCCCGGATAGCAGCTATCATCAAGCCTTTGGCATCGGCGGGAGTGGCTGGCATTACGGTCTTAACCCCGGGTATATGAGTAAACCAGGATTCTACACACTGGGAGTGCTGGGCTGCTGCCCCCATCCCGGCTCCGCACGGAGTTCTAACTACCATGGGAACTTTGGCCTTACCGCCAAACATATATCTCATCTTGGCCGCCTGGTTGAAAAGTTCGTCCATACAGCAACCCATAAAATCAACAAACATGATTTCCGCAATAGGTCTTAATCCTGCGGCAGCTGCACCTACTGCCGAACCGACAATAGCTGCCTCGCTAATCGGAGTATTCATAACCCGTTTAGGCCCGAATTCATCATATAATCCGGCAGTTACCCCAAAGCAGCCTCCAAACTGGGCAACATCTTCACCCTGTAAATAAACGTTGGGGTCTCTTTGCATTTCTACCCGCATACCGTCTCTAATGGCTTCCGCATAAGTCATTTGTTTCATCATTCTTCACCCTTCCTTAATTAGTCTGCATAAACGTCGGTAAGAAGTTCCTGGGGATCCGGCTGTGGACTTTCTTGAGCGAATTTTATCGCCGCTTCGATTTCAGCCTCGGCCGCAGCCTTTATATCATCCAGTTCAGCCTGAGTGGCATATTTTAGTTTGAGCAGATTCTTCTCCAATCTTGGAATCGGGTCTTTCGCCAGCCATTCTTCCTGGTCCTTCGGGTCTTTATAAGCGCCTGGATCGCCTTCAAAATGTCCCCGCCACCTCCAGCTTTTGCACTCGACCAAGGTAGGTCCATCGCCTTTTCTGGCCCGGTCAATTGCTGCGCCGGCGGCTTCAAATACTGCTATAACATCATTACCGTCTACAGACACCCCGGGTATGCCATAACCACTGGCCCGGTCAGAAATATCGGTAATATTCTGGTGGGTTTCCTGAGCATTGGATATAGCCCAGCCATTATTCTCGCAAAGGAAAACTATCGGCAGCTTCCATGTAGATGCTAGATTTAATGATTCATGGAAGGTCGCACGGTCGGAGGCTCCGTCACCGAAAAAGGCAACCGCGACCGCATCGGTGTCTTTATATTTACAGGCAAATGCCGCACCGGTAGCTATAGGCATACCGGCTCCTACAATGCCGTTGGCTCCCAATATTCCCAGATCTACGTCCGCTATGTGCATAGACCCGCCTTTGCCCTTGCAATATCCGGTAGTCCGGCCGAACAATTCAGCCATCATTAACTTTATATCCCCGCCTTTTGCGATCAGATGACCATGTCCCCGGTGGGTGCTGGCAATAAAGTCCTTATTTTCCAGACTTGCGCACACGCCCGTGGCGATTGCTTCCTCACCAAGATACAGGTGAACAAAGCCAGGTATTTGGCCGGCAGCAAATAATTCAACCGCCTTAGACTCAAAAGCTCTTATAGTAACCATTTTCTTGTACATGTCAAGCAACTGCTCTTTTTTGAGATCCATTCGAGTTCCCTCCTTTTATTAATTGGGGCGATTTACCATTAATCAGTCATAACGAGGCGAAAAGATGTCCCCCGCCTCTTGCAGCGGTGTGTTGAAACTGTTCTGCAGTTTCTTTCGATGCTTAAATTCTTAAACATAGGAAAAAACTTTAAATAATAAAAAAGTATTTTCTGACCTCCTTTCATCCTTTCTGGCCCATGATTTTGAAGTCTGCTTATCCGAACCGCTGCTAGGATGTTTCGGGCGGCTGCAAATCCATGTCTACAAAAACTGTCAGCGCTGCCACCGCAACTACAATAGTGTCTCCCTCGCCCAGGGCCGGCAAATCCAACCCTCGTACTGACAATCCCCCCTGAACGGTTTCCAGCTGGGTAGAACCAAAAGGCACGGAATTCAAAACTTCATCATTATTTAATGTTTCCGGATAAGGACAAGCTATTTTTACATGAACATGCATTTCATTGGGATCTTTAATTCCCACAATATCAAACAAACCAGCCAGACAACTGTGTGACACGGCATCCTTAATAGCTTTCTGTGCGGCTTTAGTTACGTCGCCGCCGTGCAGATCGGCTCCGGTTCCAATTTCTACAATAAAACGTTTCAGGCTCAACCTTATATCCTCCTTTCTCAAAAATAGTACTGCCTTCACAATGCTATAAATCAAGTTGAAATACTATTTATAATCTATTGTGCAATTATCATGCCAACTTTATTTAACGAACTAATTAAAATATATAGGAAAGCATGAAAAGCCTTTGAAGTAATTCTCAACCTTGAACAAAGACCGATATTTTAAAAAGTAAATTAGTAATAATTAGATATGAAAAAATTTGGGTAGACGGGAAATGGGCATGAAGAAATTAATCGTCTGGCATTCCTTTACATAAATGTGTGTTTCGAGTGTAATATAAATGTTACACTACATTAACATTTTGATGTGACGTGAATGTTACAGGTTAATATTAAATGAGATTTAAAAATAGTATAAGAAAGTGGTATTAGACAGGCTGTTAAGATGTGCCAGATTAGCAAACAAGTAAGTCCGAACAAAAAAATTGAAGAGGGAGTCGTTCAAGGAATCCCATAATTTAAGCGTATATTACGGACATCGATTAAAAGGGGGTTTATTGAACAACAAAGCACCCTTCGGGGCTACAACTATCTTCGCTTCGCCCAGCAATAATGAAGCCATTCGGCTGACAGTCTGCAGTCAGTAATCAATATTGTACAATTTCATTTTACGGTATATAGTATTGCGTGAAACCTCCATTTCTCGGGCCACTTCACTGATATTTCCTCCGTGTCTGGCCAGAAGACTCAAAATTTCATTACATTCATGCTCTGCCACAAATTGCTTTCTTTTTTCTCTCTCCGAGTAAACCTTTACTTCTTGAACAGTAGATGTGGGCTCTTGAGACAATACCTTTTCGTTTTTTTTATAAATGGTGGCCGGTAAGTTCTCCAGGCAAATTTGTCCATCCTCGGCTATACTCGCCAGTCTCTCGACTACGTTCTGCAACTCGCGTACATTGCCCGGCCATCTGTATTTCAACAAATATTTCATCACCAGGGGATCCACTCGAATGATTTCGCTGCCCCATTCCCTGCTAATGTGTTCAATAAAATGCTCAAAAAGCAAAGGAATATCATCGCGATGCTCACGCAGGGGAGGCACAGAAATAGCCACCACATTAAGGCGATAATAAAGGTCCTGACGGAAATCACCTTTCTCCACCTGTTCAAACAAAATTTTATTAGTGGCACAAATCACCCGAAAATCGACCGGTATTACTTTATTGTCCCCGATGCGGCTGATTTTTTTATCCTGCAACACTCTTAAAAGTGCAACCTGCTGTTCCAACGGCATCTCACCTATTTCGTCCAGGAACAAGGTACCCCCGGCTGCCAATTCAAGTTTTCCTGGTCTTCCCCCTCGTTTGGCACCGGTAAAAGCACCTTCCGCATAACCAAATAATTCACTGGCAATCAATTCCCTTGGTATGGCACCACAGTTGACTGCCACAAAAGGACCTTGGCGACGTACACTGCGGTTATGAATTGCCTGGGCAAACATTTCCTTGCCGGTGCCGCTTTCTCCCTCCAATAAAATACTGGAATTCCCCGATGCGGCCAAAGCAGCTATACGAACTGTTTCTTTCATTTGCGGACTATTACCGATAATATCTCTAAAATGGAATGTGGCTTGCGCTCCGCTAAAGCGGTTAACTAATTTCTGGATCTTCTCAATAGGACGAAGCAAGATAACAACATCGGTAACATTACCTTCATCATCTATGATCGGCATTCCTGATGAAAGGCAGTGTAGCCGTCCGTTGACCGTATCCAGGATGACTTCCCGATCATTATAACCCTCCTTGCGTTTGAGGGCTTTTTCCACAGCCGGTACTCCCCTCCCCAGAACGTTTTGAATTGAGTCGCCTACCAGTTCCTGAGCTGGTTTCCCGATGATCTTTTCCGCCACAGGATTAATTTGAACTATAACACTATGGTCATTAATAACTATGACCCCATCGGATATATTTTGGAATACATCTGTCATCTTATTATTAGCCATAATAAGCTGCCGGTTTTTCTCATTAATCCACATCTGATCCATTATAGCCTCTACGGCCGCCACTACCATTCCCAGAGTATGCATATGCGCCCCATCCACCGGCCCTGAAAGATCCAGGATGCCCATAAGCTGCCCTTTTTTGTCAAAAATCGGGGATGCCGAACAGGTCCAGCCATGGTGTTTTTGGCAATAATGTTCAGCGCCGGAAGTTTGAATTGGCTTTTTCAATACTAGAGCCGTGCCAATAGCATTGGTACCTACCTCTTCTTCAACCCAACTGGCGCCCGTAATAAAATTTAATGTGGCTGCCATATGCAAGGTACACTCATCACCGAAGGATTCTATAATATAGCCCCGCTCATCGGTCAACATAACAATAAAGCCAGAACCTTTTACGAATTCATAAAGCCTGCGCATAAAAGGTCTGGCAATATCAATAAAGTCTTTATTTTTGTCCAAGCAATAGTCTATTTCCTCTTTAGTTAAAAAACGGTAACAAGTACCATCATAAGGATTGACACCATAGTCATAGCACCTCTGCCAGGACTCCGCGATATCCGCAGAAACAGAAATAACGCTCGCATCACCGTTCTTAATAAAAATATTCCATGCATCAGTGACACTTGATGGGGCTGGTAAAGTAGTGGTTTCCTGCACGTCAATCCCTCCCGGTTTCGTGCCCTCATGTAACTTCGCCCACAATTTCATTATAAAATATCTGCGTTGAAAGTCAAATTGAGATCCACTAAATAAGGAAATCTTTCCTTAACGCTTACACTCTGTCTTTCTCACAAGTCCGCTTTTTCATTGATTAATTTAAATAATAGCCGCCTAGCTTTTAGTGTTATTAATTAGGGGTGAGCAGAATCCGCAATGTGCTTATTAACTAACCCCCTTCAGTTAAATTAGTATAAGTGCAACCAGAGCTTGTGACTTCGCTCTCAGCTTGCCACAAGCTCTGGTTTCTTCAGAATAACGCAGCTATTCGTTTTTTTACGGTCTGAACTTCTATTCTTCTTCCTCCCAGAGATCGGAGCGCTCCGCCATCCAGGCCGCTATTTCAGGGAATACCTTATCCCGGGCGATTTCTCCCAGAACCAGACCGCCATGACCTACCGGAAATTCCAGATAGGTCTTGTCGGTTCCCCGCAGATAGGTTAAGGCCGCGGCCGTTTGGTGCGGCATAACGATATGATCCCGCAGACCCACCAGGGCGAGTATATTGGCGTCGATGCGCTGCAACTGCACCCGCCGGCCCCGTAATACAACTTGATTTTTAACCAGTTTGTTCCCCTGGTAAAAATCCCTGATCCAATCCCGGTATGCTCCTCCCGGGAAGTTGACATTGTCGCTGGCCCACTTATTGAGAACCTTCCAGAACTGAATTGATTTGCCTTCTTCGATGGTTTTCCAAAGCCGGGTATAAGTGCCCCAGTAATTAGCCAGGGGATTCAGCATCCGGGTGCCCCAATCAATGAAATCCTTGGGAATAAGCTCCATAGCGTCGGCTATCCGGTCCGGGTCATAACCGCGCGCCTTCAGCCAGACATCGTATGTACCTGCCTTATTGAACTCTATGGGCGCGGCCAGATAAACCAGATTCTTAAGCTTGGGTTTATCGAACAGGGCAGCATACAGAGTGGACATGGTTCCTCCCATGCAATAGCCAATAATGCTTATGTCGCTCGATTGGGCGAACCTTGCCACCTTTTTAGCCGATGGTGCTATATAATCGTAAATAAAATCGGCATATCCCAGATCACGGTCTTCCCATTCAAACTCTCCCCAGTCCAGCAGGTAGACATCAAAGCCTTCGTTGACCAGATATTCCACCAGGCTGTAACCCGGAGCCAAATCCAGTACGTACGGCTTGTTGATCAGGGCGTATATCAAAAGAATCGGAGTGCGATATTTTCTTTCGCTGGAGGTACGATAATGATAGAGCTGGGATTTATTTTTACTCCATATTGATTCCTTGGGAGAACACCCGGTAGCCGGTTTGGGATCATAGCCCAAGACTTCCTGCCAGCGCAAGGTGGTACGAATCCAGTGTTCCTGAGCTTTTTGAAGTATCTCCCCCATCTCTCTGGGTGAGGTGTTTTGAAACATCTCTTCCATACTCCAACCCCCTTAGTATTATTTTTATCCAACTATTGAGCCGGGCTTTTCCGGGTTTTCCTGGCAGCCGGTTTAGCTTCTTTATTCATTGCTTCCAGAGCGGCTTTAACTTCTTTAACCGCCTCCTCAATACCGGATATTCTGGCCAGCAGTTCCTTGGTATTATCCAGTGCCTTGTCGAATCTCTCCTGCAGTTGGTCGCTGTCGTGCTCCGGTCTGGATTTACTTTGAACGTCTATGTTTTCGGCGAGGGCTGCGGATGTTTCTTTCAATTCCGCCAATTCATCAAACAGGCCTTCTTCGATGCGATCAACCTTGTTTTCCAGCGAAACAACCAGCTTGGCCACCCTGGCCATATCCCAGCGCGAAGCAAATGGCATGTTGTTGGTAAATTGAGCAGTGAGTTCTTTTTGCATACGCAGGTATTGCAGGTAAGCATTCAAGACCAGGTCAACCCCGTTGGCAAACATGTTGGTTTCTACGGCTTTACGGGTTATTGAGCTTAATGAATCTTCACCGGCAAAATAAACATTTTTCCAAAACTTATAGGGATTGAACATCAGGATACTCCGGGAATCTTTTTCATTTTCATCGCTCATGTTTTACCCTCCCCTTTAACTTTTTTCAACCAATATTTTCAGTGAAATCTAGTGTTTTGCGATAACTGATTCCACCACAAAACCTGCAGCCTTTATATCCGCTACAAGCGGCCGGGATTCAAGGGTGTCAACCCGAATAATAAGCAGGGACTTCTCATCCTTTATCTCCATAACGACCAGATTTTCAATCCTGGCATTGTGCTTGGCGATTACCGTTCCAACTTTTATGATAGATTCGGGATCATTGTCGATGCGCAGGCAGATGCGGGTTCCTTTGCGGTTTACCCCCAAAGTATCCAGAAAAGCATCAAATATATCGCTTTGGGTAATAATCCCGACCAGTTTGCCGTTATCATCTACAACCGGCAAACCGCTGATCTTGTTGTCACGCAGCAGCCTGGCCGCCTGTTCGATATAGGCATCCTGGTAAATGGTTATTAACTGCTGTTCCGGCGGGATAATATCCCTTACCTTTACTTTTTGCAATTGTTCTTCCTGTTCATCGGTAAAGAATCGAGCAGCCAGAGATGATCTGCGAAGATCCAGATCAGAACGCGCTCCAAAATCCCTGCGGGTTACTATTGCCAGAAGCTTGCCCCGGTCAACTACCGGGACCCGGGTAAGGTTTCGCTCGATCATCAGGCGCCATAATTGGCCAACGTTATCTTCGGGTGAGGTAACCAGGACTTTGGAAGTCATGCGGTCTCGAACCTTCATATTTACACTCCACCTTCCCCTATTTAATTGGAATTTTTATTGCCTGGATTTTCTATTTAAGCATCCAAAGAAACTGCGGAGCAGTTTCAACACGTAAGTTTCTTCTTCTTTTCATAATCGGTTAATTATGGTGATATTGTCAAGCTGTAAATAGATTCATCTGATTGAGTTTTAACTAGCATTTAAAATGCCAGTCTTTACTATGCAAGGAAGGAATAATCTATAAAATGTCGAATTAGTTATGGTCATTTTTAAGGAGGATTTTTGATGAAAAAGTTGTTAAGGCGCCATGCCATAGCCAGTGCAATACTGGCAATTCTTTTCCTGGGTTCATTTCCCGGAGTTGCTGCTCTGAATGCCGCACCGGCTGATTCTTACCTGGAGGGCAGTTATAAAATCGAATACAATGTGCTGCCAGGATATAACAAGTATATTGATTTTGCCGACGGTTATTCCATAAATTATCCTGCGTCTATGAACTTAGACTCCTCACTGTTGGAGCTTAGAACTGTAATTTCCGATAGTCAGACCAGAATTGAGATATATCATGACGATTTTACGGGCAGTGTTCATAGTTCGGCCGGTTATATGCAATACAGCAATCGTTTTATCAAAAACCGCAGTTCGCATTACGTCACCCTTAAGCAAACAATCACCGTCAACGGTTTAAAAGTTCATCTGCTGCAATGGCAAAGGAATAAACTGCTCACAGTAGCCAATGACCATAATTATTATCTCAGTGCGGAGATTCCCCGAAGCTCCAAGGAAGTTTATACCATATTTATCAAATCAGCGCTGCCGGTAGACGGTTACTTGCCGCTTATTCAAAGTTTTGCAGCCATTGACAAACAAGGGGGTTTCTATCCTAAACTACGTTTTCAGAGAAAACCCCGGGAATTGAATGCAGAAACCAGCGAATTCCTCAAAAAGTATTTTTCTGATGAAGCTCCGCTGAAATGGGGCATCTTCGAACCTTCAGCCCCTGGAAGACTGGATTATTTGGACGAACTCGAAAAGCAAATGGACTATAAATTTGATTTCCTTATTATTTACAAGACATTTGATACCCCGTTTCCGGCGGAAGAAATTGAAAAAGCTTACCAGGAACAGCGATATGTGCAGCTTACTTTGCAGACCATGTTCATGAATGGGGACAACTCAAACATAACCTACGACATTCTTAACGGCAAATACGACTGGTTTTTTACTAATTATGCCCAAAAGGCCAAGGGTTTCGGGCATCCTCTCCTATTTCGTTTAAACAATGAAATGAACGGGGATTGGTGTGTATACTCCAGTTTCTACAGTTCCAAGGATACGGAACTCTATAAGGCGGTATGGCGGCATATCTACCAGATATTTGCTAATAATGGAGCCAACAATGTTCTTTGGGTCTGGAATCCCAATGATTTTTCATTTCCGGGCTTCAAGTGGAACCACGCCGTAAATTATTTCCCGGGTGAGGAGTATGTGGATATCATCGGTATGACCGGCTACAATACCGGCAATTATTATCCCGGTGAGTATTGGCGGGAATTCACATGGATATATGACCCGTTGAATCAGCAATACCAGTCTCTTTTCGATTATCCGTTCATAATCAGTGAATTCGGCTGCAATTCAATTGGCGGCGAAAAAATAAGATGGATCGGCGATATGTTTGCCAATATGAAAAAATACCCCTGGATAAAAGTGGCGATTTGGTTCAACGGAACCGATGTGGATGGATACGGTAATCCCGCCCGCATCTACCGTTTGGATGAGAATTCGGCAGTTATCAACGCATTCCGCCAGGGATTGAGCACGGCAAGTCAGGAGAAAAACGATCCGAATTGAGTCTAAGTGGATTAGAAATAATTTGTTATTCTAGAAAGCAGAGCTTTCCATCCTTAATTTAAAATTAAGAATCCAAAATTCATAATTAATTAAACTCTTAGCGTAGCCACCAAACGTAAGGGGTTGATCAATAGGTCCAGGGCATCATTGATATCGTTAACAGCAATATCGGCCTGGCGCAAGGCCGCGAGTGAACATCCCTCGCGGCCGATGATTACAATCGCCAGACCTGCCAGTTCCATCATTTCCGCATCATTGGCGCCATTGCCAATGGCAGCCACTCCCTGCGGCTCCAGAGCAGAAGTAAAGTCCGCTTTATCCTTGGTACCGTTATCAGAACTTACCACAAAAATCTCAATCCCAAGTTCACCGGCAACCCTCGCACCTGTACCGAAGGTATCGGCGGTCAGCAGGAATACCTTCAATTTGGTCTTAATAAACTCTATTCTCTCCTTGACTCCTTCAGACAGCAGGCCGTCTACGGTCAGAGTGCCGTTCATATCCAGAAGGAGGTAGTGAAGTTCGATATTTCCCCTGCCGGGAATCGATATTTGCAGCATATCTTCTCCTTTGCTCAGGCTAGCGCAACACAGCCTGCAACTGATCCTGCAAATCCTGTATTATTTTATCCATACACTCGTTTATTTCGGCATCGGTAAGTGTTCTCTCACTCGATTGGAAAACTAGTTTCAAAGCCATGCTCTTGCAACCCTTGGGAACCTGCTCTCCCGCATAAATATCAAATATGTTCTGGCTTTGCAGCAGTTCTTTCTCTGTATTCTGGATTACCTCCACGACCTTTGCGGCAGGAACATCCGCACTTAACAGCAATGCGATATCCCGTTCAACTGCCGGATATTTGGTGATTGACTCCATCATCTTCTTGCCCGCCACCTCTTTGAACAACTCATCCATATCGAGTTCAAAGGCACAGGTTCGGGCTTTAATATCGAAGTTCTGCAGAACCAGCGGATGAATCTCGCCTATAATGCCCAATTCCTGTCCATGGCAAAGCAGACGGGCAGTGCGGCCCGGGTGGTACGAATCATCCCTGCCTTCCACAAAGCTGTAATCCCGAATTCCCAGTTCCCAAAGCAAGTCTTCAAGAATTCCCTTTAGATAATAGAAATCCATATCCACTTGTTTTTTCAGCCAGTTGCTTTGGCTCTTCCCTGCAACTACGGCTCCCAGTTTAAGCTTTTCCAATGGCAGTTCACCGTTATCAAGCGGATAAAATACGGCTCCGGTTTCAAAGAAGGCCAGGTTTTGGTTCTTGCGCGCCAGGTTGGTGCTGATATTTTCCAGCAAACCGGGCAGCAAAATAGTCCTCATAACGCTTTGATCTTCCGAAAGCGGGTTGGCCAGCTTGATGACCTCTCTCAAAGGACTTTCATCGGGCAACAGCAAACGATCCGCAAATACGGGGTTTATAAAACTGTAGTTGATTACTTCATGCAAGCTGCGGGCCATCACGTTTTTAACCTGATTACGGAAGCGCTGGTAAGTATTCAGCCCGCCCTGGGTAGTGTCCCCCTGAGGAAGGCTGGCCGTAATATTTTCATACCCGTGCAAACGGGCTATTTCTTCAATAAGGTCTGCTTCCATAGTAATATCCGGCCGATAACTGGGAATCTCCACCACAAAATGCCCTTCGGTCCATTCCATGAGCAAACCTAAGCTCTGCAGGTGTTTTTCTATATCACCGCTTGGAAGTTGAGTCCCCAACAAGAAATTCACCCTTTCCGGCCTGAGGACTATTTTTAATGCGGGTTGGGGCACCGGATACGTATCATAAATGCCTTTCACCACTTCACCCCCGGCCAGTTCCTGAATGAGCTGGGCAGCGCGGTTGACTGCATATTCCGTTCCGTTGATATCGGCGCCTTTTTCAAAACGCATCGAAGAATCACTTCTTAAAGCCAGACGGCGAGATGTCCGGCGAATAGAAGCCGCCAGGAAATTAGCCGATTCCAGCAATACATGTTTGGTATCGTCTTTGATCTCGGTGTTTTCACCGCCCATGATACCGGCCAAGGCTACCGCCCGCTCTCCATCTGAAATAACCAGCATATCCTCGTTCAGTTCCCGTTCCATTCCGTCCAAGGTGGTGAACTTTTCCTGGCTGCGAGCCCTTCTGACCAATATCCTTTTGTCGTCATTCAGCAGATTGTAATCAAAGGCATGCAATGGCTGGTTGCTTTCCAACATCACATAATTAGTCACATCGACCACATTATTAATGGGGCGTATACCGGAAGCCAGCAAGGCCTCCTGCATCCAGGCCGGTGATTCCTTGATTTCAACATTTTTAAGCAAACGCGCCATATAGCGTGGTCCCAGATCGGGAGCCGCGATCTCTACTTTTATATAATCATTTATGTTTTCATCGTTTTCCCGCAAAGATATTTGCGGTATCTTGAGACTGTTCCCGCTCAAGGCCGCCACTTCCCGGGCGAGGTTAATCAGCCCCAGGCAGTCGCCGCGGTTGGGAGTCAAGTCCATTTCCAGGATCGCATCATTTTCAATCTCTTCTATATTCTCGACCGCCACCCCGGCCATGGTAAGGCGGTGCGCCAGTTCTGCCGGAGTCCAATCGAAATCCACATATTGCTTTAACCATTTTATTGATACTCCCATTTTCCTACCTCCTAAAGAATTGTGATTAATAACCGTAAAAGACATACTGTAATCCAAGTTCAGGTGCAACCCCATCGTGGAAATGTCTTGTATAGTATTGAAGAGATAAAGGCGAAGAAAGGTGGCTTTTTAACATCGTTTCGATTGCTTGACCAGACTTGGATTTATACCCTTTTTCCTCAACCAATAGTCCGGGCTTTTCTGCTACATTATTAGTACCCGAAGGGGCACATCAGTAGTCCCCGAAGGGGGGAACATTGCTGTATGGATTGAACTCATCTTAACATCGTGAAAGACATACTGCCATGTGGAAGAAAAGAGGTAAAGGCGATGGCAGGTGGCGCTAAAATATCTGAGAATAGCCTAACCCGACTCCAATATATATCCTAATATCCTCAACCAATAGTCCGGGCTTTTCTGGAACATTGCAATATGGATTGAACGATGTGTCAATTATAATCAATCCTAAAACTGCTGCAGAAATCTTATATCATTATCAAAAAAGAGCCGCAGATCGTTTATGCCGTACTTTAACATGGCTATACGCTCTATACCCATGCCGAAAGCAAATCCGCTTACCGCCTCGGGATCATAACCGCCATACCGGAGCACCTGGGGATTCACCATACCCGCTCCCAGAATCTCCAACCAGCCGGTATGCGAACAAACCCGGCAGCCGGCTCCCTTGCACATTACGCAGGAAATATCCATTTCTGCGCTGGGTTCGGTGAAGGGGAAAAAGCTGGGACGGTAGCGCACCCGAACATCTTCTCCGAATATCTTCTGAGCAAACAGCATCAGCGTTCCTTTGAGATTGCCAAAGGTAATAGCCTTGTCGATAACCAGTCCTTCCACCTGGCTAAACATGGGTGAATGAGTTGCATCATCATCCTTGCGATATACCTTGCCCGGCACTATAATTTTCACAGGAATGGCAGGGGCCATTTTTTCCATGGTCCTGACCTGAACCGGCGAAGTATGGGTGCGCAAGAGCACATCCTCGTTTATATAAAAAGTATCCTGCATATCCCGGGCCGGATGATCGCGGGAAACATTCAAGGCTTCAAAATTATAATAATCAGATTCAATTTCCGGTCCTTCCGCTATGCTGAAACCCATCCCGGAAAAAATCTCCTGAATCTCTTCACTGATCAGGGTAAGCGGGTGTTTGCCCCCGCACTGCCGGGGCAAACCCGGTAAAGTAACATCTATTTTTTCATTAAGTAATTGGATTTCCAACTGCCGCCTGCGGATATCTTCATGGCGCGCCGTAATCATTTTTTCCAGCTTTTCCTTAAGTTCATTGGCGGCTTTGCCAACCGCCAGCCTTTCATCCGCGTTCAGGTCTTTGAGACCGCGCAAGAGCTGGGTTATCTCGCCTTTCCTGCCCAAGGTTTTTACTCTGAATTCATTAAGTTCTTCCAAGGAAGAAACCCTGACCAGGCTATCCTCACAGGTTTTTCCAATAGTCTGTATTTTCTTCAACATATATTTCGCAACCTCCTAACTATAAAAAAAGCCTTCATCCCCAAAGGGACGAAAGCTTGCTTTCGCGGTACCACCCTGATTAATTAACTCCCAAAGAGCCAATCATCTCTATTGCCAATAACGACGGCCACCGGTTGGACCTACTATAATTCAACCCACTGCTCCCAGGTGAATTCACTTACCTTTTTCCTGGCCATACTTTCAGTCGGTGATACGGCTTCCCTGTAGGATTAACAGCAAGCTACTTGTCCTGTTCATCGCTTTTATTTTATTGAGTTATTAACATCTTATACACGAGATAATACAGTATACAACCGGATTGCTCGAAAAGATTCCACAAATTGTCGGCTTGATTCATCGGTGGTCCACCCTTCAATTATTAATGCAGGGCCGAGCTTTCTCATATTCTAACATACAAATATCATTCGGACAAGAAAGAGCCTGTTTTCTGTTTCCAAGCTTCATGAATAATTATAGCACAGGCAACTGCTGCATTTAAAGAATCAACTTGAGGATTGGTTGGTATTTTAAAGAAGGTATCGCATTTCGATCTTATTCCGGTGCTTACACCCCGCGATTCACTGCCGATAACCACCACACTCTTGGCTCCGAAGTCCAGCGCATAACAGCTTCGGTCCGCATCCAAAGAACTGCACATCACCTGGTATCCCTTGGTCTTTATTCGCTCAATATCCTGTGCGGCAATGTCATTGATGATTGGTACATTAAATATCCCCCCCATAGTAGCTCTGACTACTTTGGGATTGTATGGGTCCACACAGTCGCGGGTCAATAGTATCCCATCCACTTCAAAAGCCCATGCGGTGCGGATAATGGTCCCCATGTTGCCGGGGTCGGATATCTGATCCAGGAGCAGCAACAAGTTTGCCCTGTTCATAAGATCGTCCATTGCGCAGGAGGGCTGACGGATTACGGCCACAATTCCCTGGGGTGTGTCCGTATCACTTATATATTCTATTAACTTGGATTCCATAATATACCATTCAAGTTCATTATGTTTTTCGCTAAGCTGCTGGTATGCTCGCTCTTTAGTCTGATCAATAAAGATTCTTAGTACATTTTCCGGTCGCTTAAGGGCTTCCTCCAGCATTTTGGGACCCTCAACGAGAAAGGCCTGCTCCTGGTTCCTAAATTTTTTGTTTTTTAGCCTGGAAGCATGTTTAATTTTTTGATTATCTCTCGATAAAATCGGTTTCATGTATATTACCTTTCAAGCAAAAAAGAGTATGACCCTTAAGCCATACTCCTTTTTAATCTGCCTAAAAATTCTTTTTGGCCAGTTCCGCCAGTTGGGTGAACCCACCGGGGTCGCTGATGGCCAGCTCCGCCAAAACTTTACGGTTTATATCCACCCCGGCAACTTTCAACCCATGTACCATTCTGCTGTAAGTTGTGCCGTTGTTACGGGCCGCTGCATTGATGCGGGCTATCCATAATCGGCGAAAATCTCTCTTTTTCAGTCTTCTATGAATATAGGCATATTGCCCTGATTTCATTACCTGCTGGTTGGCTACGCGGTATAGTTTTGACTTGCTGCCTCTATAACCTTTAGCCAGTTTCAATATCTTTTTATGTCTTCTATGTGAAGTCACTCCACGTTTGACTCTCGGCATAAGTAAAACCTCCTCTATCCATTAATAAGGAATTAATTTAGAAATTCTCTTGTTCTCTTCTTCACTTACCAGGCCGGATTTACGAAGGTTTCTTTTCCTTTTGGGACTCTTTCCCCCTAAAAGGTGGCTGGCATAAGCTTTGGACCTTTTAATTTTCCCGCTGCCGGTCTTTTTGAATCTTTTGGCTGCACCGCGGTGGGTTTTAGTCTTGGGCATCAAACATCCTCCTTCTTTTCAGTCTCAATTTTAGGCATTAATATGGTAACCATATTTCTTCCTTCGATCTTGGGCGCTTTCTCTACCGCAGATATATCTGACAGTTGCTCAGTAAGTTTTATTGACAGTCTTTCGCCGATTTCCGGGTGGGTAATTTCGCGGCCTCTGAACATGACAGTAACTTTCACTTTGTCTCCGCTACTTAAGAACTTCCGGGCTGCCTTGGCTTTCACCTGAAAATCATGTTCTTCAATATTGGGACGCATTTTGACTTCTTTTACGGAAATAATCTTTTGTTTTTTGCGAGCTTCCTTTTCCCTCTTGCTCTGTTCAAATTTGAATTTTCCATAATCCATTAAACGGCACACGGGGGGCTTGGCGGAAGGAGCAACCTCCACCAGATCCATTTCCTTTTCCAGTGCCAAATCCAGAGCCTGCCGAATAGGAACAATACCCAGTTGGTCCCCTGTTTCACTAATCAGCCTAACTTCCTTTACCCGGATCTCCTCGTTTACTCTCCAATCCTTACTGATAATCAGTCCACCTCCCTATAAAATAAAAAAGCGAGTTGCATGAACTCGCTCATTCAATAACAATACGACTGGATAAGCCATCCCCGTTGGTTACTGAATACCTCACGAACCGCAGTTGTAAGGTGAGAAGTCAAGCTCCTGCTTAATACAAAAAAGAGTATAGCATAAATACAAAACCCCTGCAAGCATATTTCCTTTAGTCAAATAGCATTTTTGCAATATAATAATGCTTTCGGTGTGCCCAAGGGGTAAAAAAACACATCGTTGTTTCCTATGAATGGCCGAATTGATAAACAATACGGTTTGCAGAAGGGTATCTTCCCCTCACCCCTAACACCTTACCCCTTACGCCTATAAGGTCTTATTTTTAATCTCATCAAGAATAAGGGCTTTGAAGTCTTCTATACTCTGGCTGCCCATATCACCCTGTTTGCGATGCCGCACCGCAATTGTATTTTCTTCCGCCTCACGGTCGCCCACGACCAGCAGGTACGGTATCTTTTGCATTTGTCCTTCTCTTATTTTATAACCGGTTTTTTCACTGCGGTAATCGGCCTCTACTCTGATGCCTGCCGCTTGCAGACTTTCCACCACGCTCTGGGCATAATCATGGTTGCGCTGAGTAATGGGCAGCACCCGCACCTGCACCGGAGCAAGCCAAACCGGGAAGGCACCGGCAAAGTGTTCGGTCAATATACCTATAAATCTTTCAATACTACCGTACACTACGCGATGAATCATTACCGGACGATGTTTCTCACCATCTTCCCCGATATAGCTGAGATCGAATTTCTCAGGCATCTGGAAGTCAAGCTGAATAGTGCCGCACTGCCAGGTCCTATCCAGAGAATCTTGCAGGTGGAAATCTATCTTGGGCCCGTAAAAAGCGCCATCACCTTCATTTATCTTGTAGTTCATGCCCTTTTCATCCAGAGCTTTGATCAAAGTCTGAGTGGCCAGTTCCCACATTTCCTCCGAACCCATGGAATCTTCGGGCCGGGTCGATAATTCAACATGGTATGGGAAGCCAAACAAGCTGTAGAAGCGGTCCACCAGGTCAATAACCCCTTTTATCTCGGAGATTATCTGCTCCGGCAGCATGAATATATGGGCATCATCCTGGGTAAAAGCCCGGACCCGCATTAAACCGTGCAAAACCCCCGACATTTCATGACGGTGCACCAAACCCATCTCCCCTACCCGCAAGGGCAAATCCCGGTAGCTGTGAAGATTCTGCTTGTAAACCAGCATACCCCCAGGGCAGTTCATAGGCTTAATGTTAAAGTCATTTTCATCAATGGTGGTATAGTACATATTATCTTTGTAATGGTCCCAGTGCCCCGATCTTTCCCAGAGTTCCCGGTTTAATATGATGGGCGTGCGGATCTCATGATAACCTGCTTTACGATGTTCTTCACGCCAAAAACCTTCCAGTTCATTGCGCAGAACCATGCCTTTGGGCAGGAAAAATGGAAAACCTGGACCTTCGTCCAAAAGCACAAAGAGGCCCAGTTCTCTGCCCAGGCGCCGGTGGTCTCTTTTCTTGGCTTCTTCGAGCTTGAACAGGTAATCATCAAGCATCGCCTTCTTGGGAAAAGAAGTGGCATAAATTCGCTGCAGCATGGGATTCTTTTCGTTGCCCCGCCAATAGGCACCAGCCAGGCTCATAATCTTTACTGACTTCAGGCGGCCAGTTGAAGGGATATGTGGTCCTGCACAAAGGTCAATAAACTCACCCTGCTGATAGAAACTTATAATCGCATCTTCCGGCAGATCTTCAATCAGCTCTATTTTGTAGGTTTCATTTCTCTCCTTGAAGAAATTAAGGGCTTCATCCCGGTCCATCTCCCGGCGCACAATGGGATAATCGGCCTTTATAATTTTGTTCATCTCATCTTCAATCAGCTTAAAGTCATCAGGGGTAAAGCTGTGTTCACTATCAAAATCATAATAAAAGCCCTTGTCAATAGCAGGCCCTATGGCTAGTTTGGTTCCCGGCCACAATCTTTGCACAGCCTGGGCCATGACATGGGATGAAGAATGACGGTAAACATTCTTGGCCCGGTCATCCTCAAAATCCAGTACTTCCAGGCTGCCGTCCTGTTTAACCACCGCATTCAGATCGGTGACTTCCCCGTTAAAGAGCACGGTCACCGCATTTTTAGCCAGTTTGGGACTGATCTCTTCCACAATCTGCAAAAGACTGATACCGGTGGGATACTCCCGCTGACTTCCGTCTTTTAATTTAATATTTATCATTATTATCGCCTCCCGATTATTTAGCGTTTTATGGCTGGGCTGACAAGGGGACGGTTCTCCCGTCATCCTTGTCGAGACACGGCTGACGGGAGAACCGTTCCCTTGTCAGCCTAACTTCGTTATACATAAGGGTTAGCTGGGAAATAATACAATTATCCCAACCTGGATCAAGCCAAGAATGAAACCCAACACTCCCCCGGAAATCTCGATAAAGGTCAATTCTGTTGATGAAATTCCCCTGATCATAGCTTCCAGTTCATTCAAATCATAAGCATTAACTTTATCCTCGACTATTTGCTTAATCTGAATTTCGCGGTTAAGGTGGTTGCGTCCGGATGATATGACCTGCCTTATAAGCTGCGGTGCTTCCTGGCGCAAAATCTTATCCAGGTTGTCGCCAATAACCTGGGTCACCTTAGCAGGTATAATACTTGGTATGAGGCTGTTAATCCTGTCCTTCAGAATCTTACTGAGTTTAATGGTGATTTTGTTGTTTAATTCGGGGGTGTCGATTTTGTCAATCAATTCGTCCATAGACAACAGCTGAGTTTCCACCAATTCCCCGATACTTGCAGCAATATTGGCCTGCCGCTTGGGCAGCAAGCCATGAAGTTTAAATAATCCCAGATTTATGGGTTGCTGCGGCCAGAACAATAATTTGATAGCCACCACATTGGTAAAATAGCCAATCAAAGCACTGATTAAGGGAATGCTTATCAATTTGATGCTCATAACTCCACCTATTCACATTTCTCTAAAGAATATAGCAGATTTAATCGCTCACAGCAATAAAAGAGCATTTTGGATTAATTATAGGAAGCTCTGGATAAGGGGCAGGGTGAAGGGCAAATTCGCGTGGATTTAACAGAGATAATATCCCTAATGTGCTCCCATGGGTGTAGGGTTAGCCGCCGGAATAATTCCTCTGAACGTGAAGACAGTATTTTATATTGAACCTTTAAAACGGCATGTCGGCCAAGTTATGGGGAAAGACTGGAAGAGAAAAATGAGTTTAGCTCTATTGTCTTAGTTTATTCTCTTTATAAGGCCAACAGCGCTCACAACCTTTGCATACGATTATTTTATCCTGAAAAACGTTCTTAATCATTTTAACAGGCTCGCTGGAAGCTATGTTTTCAATATTATGAATGACTATGCGGCGCGGAGCAATGGTTATCAATATACTGATTAATATGTCATCGAGATTTACTTCGTTTAACAGCATATCATCAAGATAATAATCCAAATATTTCTCCTCGATCTTTTCGCCCTGGCCATCCCACAAATAAAAAACTCCATCTTTATCCATCAGCAGATTTACTTCAAATACGCGAGGGACCTGAGTGTCTACAAAATAACGCAAGAGCTTTACAAATTCATTGTACTCTTTTTCATTTTTCATCTCTTCAACTGCCAGTTCAACTGCAAACTTAATCTCCGATAAATAATCCGGCAGGCAGAAATTAATAAAGCCTTCCACTACCAGCAGGTCATTATTATCGATATACTCCAGCAGTTTATAAGCCATGCGATTCTTACGGCCGAAATTCATTAACATATTGATACTTTCATTATAGTGGCACTTTCTTAAGAACTCACTTGCCTTGGTATATACAATTTTCCGGTCCTCATCATCAAAGATCCGGTAGTGTCGCTGGATAGCCTTGTATACCAGGCGTTCTTCCCAATTGTTCACAATATGCTCAGCCAGCACTTCTGACATCTGATGTTTGAAAACACAAATTATATCTTCATCTCTAAAGACCCCATCCTCATGTTTACCTTGTAAACAGAGTGAAATTGTGCTGGTATCATTTTCTTTGGAATCCCAGGTTTTGGATTGAAGAAAATAATCTTTTTGAGTTATCCATTTCAATCTATTTTCAAGATGATGAATAAAATGATGATTTTCAAGGGCCGTGACTATTTGAAATTCATATTTCATAATCGGCCTCCCGGATAAAAATTTAGTTTATTATATGTTAGGCTCTTTTTCATTATTCAAACCCTATCGCAAAAGCAAACCTGCATATTTACCCACATGGAATAAAATTTACCTTGCTAATAATTATGCAACTGGATATTTTTTTGTCACATTTTGGTCCTTTTACTTGTCGTTAAGTAATGTAACGGTTTTAAGTAATTACGAGGAGGAAGATTCGTGCCTGACTATGCTTTAGAAATAACGAACTTGAGCAAATCCTACGCCCGGAACCGCGTAGTTGACAGCTTGCAGATGCATGTCCCCGAAGGTAAAATATACGGCTTCCTGGGCAGGAACGGAGCCGGCAAGACTACTACCATACGTATGATTATGGGATTGGTAAGACCTGAAGAGGGAGAAATACGGCTTAAAGGGCGTAATGTTGCCAGCAATCGCAGCTGGGCTGCCCGACAAATCGGAGCCATTATTGAAACCCCAGGTTTTTATAACAACCTAAGCGCCCGGGAGAACTTGCTTATTACCACAAGGTTGTTTGATGTTTCCGCTAAGCAAATAGACAAAGTGCTGGAATTAGTCAATCTTGCTAATGCTGGCAAGAAGAAAGTCGCGGAATTTTCTCTGGGTATGAAACAACGTCTGGGAATCGCCAATGCTTTAGTCCATTCCCCCCAGGTGCTGATTCTTGATGAACCAAGCAATGGCCTGGACCCTATCGGCATTAAAGAAATGCGGCTTTTCTTGAGACAGCTTTCGCAAAGCCAGCAAATCACCACTATAATATCCAGCCATATACTTAGTGAGATCCAACAGACCGTTGATTGTGTAGGCATAATTGATAAAGGCAGGATGGTAAAAGAAACAGATATTGCTTCATTGGATGTATTCAAGCAAACCCATTTGATTTTGGAAGTGGACAGTGTGGAGTGTGCGGGTGAAATTCTGCAGGAGCTTAACCTTCCTTATGAATATGACGGCAGTAAACTCCTGGTAAGCTGCAGCCGTCAATTAAATGATGAAATAAATTTCAGATTAATCGGAGGAGGCATCAAAGTTTTTGCCCTAACCCCCGTTTCACCTACCCTCGAAGAACGGTTTATCCAGACCCTGTCGGCACTATAGGAACTATAGAATGGAGGCTTTTTTAATGCGGGGACTTTTACAAAATGAGTATAAGAAATACCGTGGGGCTTATGTAGTATCCCTTTCACAGTTGGGTATGTTATTTCCGGTTTTACTGGTAGTAGGGATGTTTTTAATAGAAAGACAGGATTTTATGGCTAATAATAGCTACAACTACGAAGTCTTTACCCTATATGTGGCTCAATTGTTCGTCCTTCTGGTCGGACCCATAATTAGTTCCTTTATCGCATCTATTTCCGTATATTATGAATATCAGCAAGGTACTTTAAAAAACCTCCTGACTTCACCCCACCAACGAGGCAAGATTCTCCTGGCCAAGTTAATCTATGTCATAATTTTTATACTTGTGCAGTATGCCCTGGCAGCCATCCTCTGTGCAGTTCTGGCCACGATTATCGGAGTTGATGTAAGCTGGTCGGCCGCCCTGGATCAAGTCTATTTCTTTTGCCTGGTAGGAGCCGCAACTCTGGTGCTTGTGCCCTTAATGATGTTTATTACTTTGTTATTTGAAAACTTCGTCCCCGCCATGGTCTTGGCAGTAGTGGGGACTGCCTCAAACGTTCTGGCTCTCAACTGGGATAAGTCTTACCTTTCACCTTGGGCAATTCCCGCCGATTTTTTGCTTATACTGCAGAACAAACTTAATATTGACGTTAGCTATCCATGCAGCAGTCTGTCTATATACCTCAGCGTATCACTGATTGCAGTGTTCATTTATTTTATCCGCTCCGATCAGGCATCAGCCTGATCCGGACTTCCAAATGAGACAAAGAACAGGGGATTTTCTCCCCTGTTCTTTTAAAGTTAAATTTAGTTGCTGGATTTCAATATTTCATCAATATTGCTTTTAATTTCAGATTCCATAATACCACCCGCGAATTTTGGTTCGCCGTTTATTAAAGTGATAGGATACGGATAACCCATCTGCAACACCCTGTTAACTATGGCATAGTTCCCGAGTCCTTCTTTGTCTGCATCGACATATTTGACATCAACTTTGTCTCCATAGGCTTTCTTGAGTTCCTCGCCCAATTCCTGAGTAGCTTTTTCATAATCGATAGTTGTTCCACAACTAGCTGCGGATGCGCAGTCGCTGGTACAGCTTCAACCTCCGGTTGCTACCTGGGTACCCTTGATTACTTCAATGAGTACCGGTGCATTGTTGTCAGCCATTTATAAGTCCTCCCTTTAGCATTTATTCAAGCCGTTCATACTATTTTGGATATTAGCAGGAAAGCTTTGATAATACAATCATGTTTAAGCAGGTATATAGTATTGTCTCCCATTCTATAAAAATTATTTATAGTTAGGGTTTCAGTATGTCCATAATACAAGTAAAAATGAATTTCCTGTACAAAAGCAGTACAATATAACGAGATAACGAGGTGAAAATATGTCCCCCGCTTCTTTATGTGGTCGGGTTCCTATTAACAAAACAGGCGATGGGTTATAACGAGGCCAAGGTCTGAAAGAAATCTTTTCATTACGTTTTGTGCCTTCGTAAAGCGAATGAAATGGTTATAAATATACCCCCGCCTAGTTGCAGCAGTGTGTTGCCCCCTACGGGGACAACTTATATTGATTCCCTTCGGGAATGATTAAATTGTGAAGAAACTGCTTCCCGGTTTCTTCCGTTGTTTACAAAGGGATTTTTAAAAGAAAAAAGATTTGGAGGCATTATGCAAAATATCGAACTCATTGCCACCGCCGCCTTCGGCCTGGAATCAATCGTTGCTCACGAACTTAAAAAGCTTGGCTACGAAAATCTCCGGGTTGAAAACGGCAGGGTATGTTTTAAGGCGGGATTGGACGCTATTCCCCGCTGCAATCTCTGGCTGCGTTGCGCAGACCGGGTTCTGCTTAGAGTCGGGGAATTTCCCGCCCGAAGTTTTGAAGAATTATTCGAAAAAACCAGAGCTTTGCCCTGGACTGATTGGCTACCGGAAAACGCCGAATTTCCGGTAGAAGGCAAATCCATTCAATCCAAGCTTTTTAGTGTCTCTGACTGTCAGGCTATCTGTAAAAAAGCAATAGTGGAAAAAATGAAAGAAAAATATCCCCGAAAATGGTTTGATGAAAACGGCCCGCGCTATAAAATCGAGGTAGGTCTTTTAAAAGATGTGGCGACCCTTACTATCGATACCAGTGGAGCCGGCCTGCATAAACGGGGGTATCGGAAGTTAACGACGGAAGCCCCCTTGAAAGAAACCCTGGCCGCAGCCCTGGTGGATATCAGCCGCTGGAAACCGGACCGCGCTTTAATCGACCCCTTCTGTGGTTCTGGCACCATACCTATCGAAGCTGCCTTAATCGGCCGCAATATCGCCCCTGGCCTGCAACGGAATTTTGCCGCACAAAATTGGCGGCAAATCCCAGCTTCTTTATGGAAAAGAGCACGTGAACAAGCCTCTGATTCTATAATTCATGATCAAGCACTGGGCATCCAGGGATTTGACAAAGACCCGTCCGTGCTTGAACTGGCCCGCTATCATGCCAGACAGGCAGGATTGGCAAAACTTATATCTTTTCAACGTCAGGATATAAAAGAACTGCGGTCCAGGTACAACTATGGGTATTTAATATGCAATCCGCCTTATGGCGAGCGCCTGGCGGAATTGAGTGAAGTGGAAAATATATATAAAAGTATGGCGGAAGCATGTAAAAACCTCCCAAGCTGGTCATTTTATATAATCACTACCCACCCCAAATTCGAAAGACATTTTAACCGCAAGGCCGATAAGAAGCGCAAGCTTTATAATGGCCGCCTGCAATGCAATTATTATCAATACTACGGCCCCAAACCCGAGAAACTGGAAGGCCCCTTCGCCCGCCAATAATAAATAAGGTGCCGGCTCAAACCGGAACCGGCACCCACCTGAACTATATGCCATAAAATGCCGCGCCGAAGCAGACATCTCATACCTTGTCTTCTATATTATCCTGCTTGCACCCGTCTTTAACTAATTTCACCAACCCATACCATGGGGCTAATTCCTTTGCATCATTAATAATATACGCTTGTCCTTCTCCGCTCCGGCTCACCACCCGGCATATCTTTCAAAGGATCCTGCTTTTTCGGCTAACAGCGCAACTATTATATTACATTTGGTCTTTCATTTGTATAACAAATTATTTTAATACATTTATGTTATATAATGTCGTAATGGTATAAGATAGATACGTGATTCCTTCCCGATTATAGCTGCAAGGCTTTAATAGTTCGCAGAAAAATTATTTTCAGTTAAACAGAAATTTATTGCCTGGAAAGTATTGAGGTGCTATGTGTCTGAACATGTACATATAAATACAGCGCGAAAAAATGATAATAAGACAGATTCGAATCAATCAAATAAGGCTTCCTTAATGACAGGTTCGCATCAATCTGCAGTTAGTCAAAAAGTACGGATGAATCCTAGTCCCTTGACACATGCCGATGTTATGTTACTTCAACGGACTATTGGCAATCAGGCTGTCATTCAGCTTTTCAAGGACATTGGGCTTATAAAGGATATTTCCAAATCGCTGCAACGGAAAGCTTTGCCCGAAGAGAAAAAAATGAAGAAAGAGAATCAGACCGGTTTGCCGGATAATTTGAAGGCCGGTGTGGAGAGCCTTTCAGGGTTATCATTGGATGAAGTAAAGGTGCACTATAATTCATCAAAACCTGCTGAATTACGAGCCTTGGCATATACTCAGGGAACGAATATACATGTGGCAGAGGGACAGGAGTTACATTTACCGCATGAGACGTGGCATGTGGTTCAGCAAATCCAGGGGAGGGTTAAGCCTACCAAGCAATTTAACGGGATGGCTGTGAATGATAATTCAGAGTTGGAATTGGAAGCTAGCGAAATGGGGAAGAAGGCATTAAATACTTCCTCCAAACAGGCCGCCAATCATGCAGATAAATATGTAATTACGGAGCATCTGTCTGCTAGTGATGCAAAAACGTCATCAGCAGTGCACCAGTTATGTCCCCCAAGAAGGGCGGCATTCGAAAGAAATCCATTTTCACATCCCCCATCAAGGTACGGCCCCCCCAGTCAATCTAGTATGCGTTTAAGAAATCCGCGGCCATGCGAAGGGCAGAGACTGGAATACACCGGCAATCTTCTTTGGGATGGTTTCCGTTCGGGCAGGTACCCAACAACGTTCAACCCTGAAACAATAGAAGCTGTGTATCAAGGCAATCCTCAGCATAGATGTCCTGGATGCGGGGAAGTGTGCACCAGAGGTATAAACGCTCAAATAGACCACATAACTCCTTTTTTTCAATATGTAGATGAAAAAGCTGACCGTAATGGTCAAGAAGAAATTGGTGGAGTTACTTGGTACGGATATTTAAAAACAGATATAAACATGATATATAACGATATCGCTAATTTACGTATTCTGTGTAATAGCTGCAACGCAAAAAAGGGCGGACAATTCAGGATGCCGGGATATCAGCCATCGACAAACCCGGCAGAATAATATAGGGTAAAAAGGTATTTCTTGATTAAAATAAAATTGGATGATAGCAAAAAGCCCCGGTTTCCCGGGGCCAATACCACTGCTATGTATCAACATTATCCAATTTGAATACTAATTCAATATTATTTCTTTTTGCCTTTTTTGCTGTCTTTAATTGCCACTGCCTGTTTAAGAGCTTTCCCTGCCTTAAATGCCGGTACTTTTTTTGCTGGAATTATGATTTCTTTTTTAGTTGAAGGATTGGTACCCTTACGTGCTAAACGTTCGCGTACCTCAAATGTTCCAAATCCTATAAACTGTACTTTTTCCCCTTTGGCCAAAGAATCAGTAATTGCCTTTACTGTAGCATCCAATACTTTGGCGGCATCCTTCTGTGTGGTCTTTGCCTCTTCTGCTATTACTTTTATAAGTTCTGTTTTATTCATCTGTCGGCTCCTTTCAATATTTTTTTCGAGAATATTCAACAAAATAAATGTAATTCCTCTTTATGATGGATTATATTATGTCGGATGAAATTTGACTATAAGCCAATATACTCATATGGCTGGTCCAATTGTCCTGGTTTTTATAAGCCTTATTTTTCACCCGATATCACAAATTAGTTTTCTGCAATCATGCTTGGTCTTATCGTTTTCATGAGTTATTATGTTATATAATTGAAAAATTCGTGTTTTGTATATTGGCGTCATTGTTAATGTTTTATATTAATTGCTGTAGATGAGGTAAAACTATGTGGGCTAAAATTATGAGTTTATGGATTAACAATAAGGCCGGTTTTTTGCTTGGAGCTTTGACTTTAGCTATTGCTGTTTTGGGATTAATACTGTTAATCAGAGTTGTGGCAAAATTATAATGCAAAGGGGTTATTTTCCATTCAAAAAATCTTTCAGGTAAAGATTATAAGTCTTAGCCTGGATAAAGGCTTGACAATAGCCAACAGCATGTAATATAATCGTTTTTGCTGAGAACAATTTTTGCGGCAGTGGCGGAACTGGCAGACGCGTACGGTTCAGGTCCGTATGACAGCAATGTTGTGGGGGTTCAAGTCCCTTCTGCCGCACCATAGAAAAAAAAGGAGGCTTATAAGCCTCCTTTAACTATTTTAAACATCGCAAGAAACTGCGGAGCAGTTTTTTACACACCGCTGCAACGTGGCGGGGGATCAGAACCCGCCGCCTGTTTGCTTAACAAGAACCTGACCATTTAAAGAAGCGGGGGGTATTTTTCCGCCTCGTTATACACCTTTCCAGCCTTTGTCATCATTAGTTACGCCTTCGCGACCGGCGTTTTCTAAAACCTTTTCGGCATTATTTTTAGCCTTCTTGCGATCACCCTGACCGCTTTCTTTCGAAGATTTGGATTTGCCCATTACTTTCACCTCCAAGCTTAGTATGCAAAAGGTTCTTTGCTTTCATGCTTGGAAATTGAAGTATAACACTAAATAAATATTGCTCATTTTAAATATAATTTGCCCTGCCAGGTATCTCGTTCCGCCAATTCCCGGTCAATTTGGTTTAATATTTCCCATTTATTCAGGGTCCATCGGGGTTCAACGAGCAGTGCGCGCGGACTGTCGCCAGTCAGGCGGTGAACTGCTACCTGGGGACTGATCATCTCAAGGATATCGACTACCAGGCTGACATATTGGCCGCGGTCCAGTAATTCAAATTTATGATTTTGGTACAGCTTAAGCAAAGGAGTCCCCTGCATTAGGTGAAGAGCATGGATTTTTATGCCTTGAACGGGCAGGGCAGACAGTTCCTTTCCCGTAGCCAGCATTTCATCACGGTTTTCTCCCGGCAAACCCAGGATTATATGCGCACAGCATTCAATTTCCCTGGCCTGCAATTGTTTCAGGGCATTTGTAAAGGTATCAATGTTATAGTGCAGATTAAGCAGCTTGGATGTTTTATGATGAATAGACTGCAAGCCGAGTTCTACCCAAAGATAGGTTTGCCGGCTGATTTCGCTCAAAAGATCCAAGACTTCAGGGGGCAGACAATCTGGTCGAGTGGCCACCGCGACTCCCACTACCCCTTCCTGCCTTAATGCTTCTTCATATAATTGCCGCAGCCGATCAACCGGCGCATAGGTATTGGTAAACGCTTGAAAAAAAGCAATATATTTTCCGTTTTCCCATTTTCGATGCATCATGCCCTTAACTTGCTCAAACTGTTCCCGGATACTACAGTTTCGATCTCCGGCGAAATCCCCCGAACCTCTGGCGCTGCAGAAAAGGCAGCCTGCCCTTGAATAGGTGCCGTCGCGGTTGGGACAGGTAAATCCGGCATCCAATGCCACTTTGAAAACCTTTCCCCCAAAGCGCTGCCGCAAGTGATGATTTAGGCTATTATAACGTTTACCATCCCAGTTGTGATTTTCCACCCGTTTTCTCCTGCCTGTCCTATATTATTAAACTCTTATCATTGTATAATAAGATATAACGAGGCGAAAAGATGTTCCCCGCTTCTTTAAGCGGTCGGATTCCTTTTAACCAAACAGGCGGCGGATTCTGATCCCCCGCCTCGTTGCAGCGTTTCAAAAGAAACTGCTCCGCAGTTTCTTCCGATGCTTAAAATTAATGCAGATATGCCCTTTATTAATTATGCGTTAAATAGTTGTGTTTAAACTATTATTGCTGACAGAGAGGAGATTTTACATTGCAAAGAGGCAAGAAAAAGGAATATGCTCTGATTATTTTTTTTGTAGTCCTTATTGCTGGTGCCGCTTATTATATTTCCCAAGATCATGCTCAACTTCAAACTGTTATCGCTAAAAATCAAGTGATTCTTGATGAGCAAGATTTTCTGGTAAAAATCGGCCAGCATAATTTATCAATCGGCACCTCCACCCGAGCCGAAGTTCTTAAGATCTTCCCCCAGGGCAAGACTCTTGGAATGAGCACCATTTATAAACCGGAAAACTCTGACTGTCTTTTAACCTTTAACAGGGATGAAGAGATTCTCCAAAAGCTCCATATATTCAGCCAGGATATCCCGACCAACCGGGGGGTTAAGGTAGGAGACTCATTTAACCTGGTAACTGAGAAATATGGCCCCAATTATTCCTCGGTAGGCTATCCGGGCAAGCCCAAGGATTATGACGCCGTATACGGAACGGGCAATAATATAATATTTCAAGTTAGAGATGACAAGGTAAACGCCATCATCCTGCAATATGAAAAATAAGCCTGGTTTCAGACCAGGCCCACCGGTAAATTTACTAATAATTATTTTAAAAAATAGCAGAGACTTCTGAATACAGAAGTCTCTCCTAGCAATAACTAGTTAGGGTATTTCTCTTAATAGGTTCACCATTTCAATCGCTGTCATGGCGGCATCTACCCCTTTATTCCCAGCCTTGGTGCCTGCTCTCTCAATAGCCTGTTCAATAGTGTCGGCGGTGATAACCCCATAAATAACTGGTATGCCCGAATTCAATCCAACATGGGCTATGCCTTTGGTAACTTCAGCCGAGACATATTCAAAATGCGGGGTGGCTCCCCGGATAACCGCACCCAGGCAAATAACCGCGTCGTATCCTTTCACACTTAGCTTTTGAGCAGCCAGCGGCATTTCAAATGCGCCCGGAACCCATGCTATATCAATATTGTCAGGATCTACATCATGGCGGGTCAAAGCATCAAGACAACCCGAAAGCAACTTGTTGGTAATAAACTCGTTAAATCTTGATACGATAACTGCATACCTCTGCCCTTTTCCCAATAATTTACCTTCGAAAACTTTACCCAAACTACATACCTCCCTAATTAATTCGATTATTACTGCAGGCCTACCAGGAGATGGCCCATTTTTTCCTTTTTAGTCTGCAAATACTTAATATTTTCGGGTTTAGTTGGCATTTCTATGGACACCCGCTCAACCACTTCCAGATTGTATCCTTCCAAGCCTTTTATTTTTTTGGGATTATTGGTCAGAAGCCGCATTTTGCGAACCCCCAGGTCGACCAGAATTTGCGCGCCAATCCCATAATCTCTGAGGTCGGCAGGAAAACCAAGTTCCAGATTGGCTTCCACGGTATCGCGGCCATGGTCCTGCAGCTTGTAAGCTCGCAGTTTGTTGATCAAGCCGATACCCCGGCCTTCCTGGCGCATATACAAGAAAACTCCCTTGCCTTCTTTTTCGATCATTCTCAGGGCAGCTGCTAATTGGTCCCCGCAATCACAGCGGCAGGACCCGAATACATCACCAGTCAGGCATTCCGAATGAACCCGGACCAGAATCGGTTCATCCTCCTGCCATTCCCCTTTCACCAAAGCCACATGTTCCTTGGTATCCAACAGCGATTTATAGCCTACCGCAGTAAAACTCCCATAAGCGGTCGGTAAATCTGCATCAACCATCCGAACCACCATTTTTTCTTTGCGGCGGCGATATTCAATTAAATCAGCTATGGTGGCAATTTTTACATTGTGCCGGGCAGCGAATTCAAGTAATTGGGGAAGTCGGGCCATAGTACCGTCTTCATTCATTATTTCACATATAACCGCTGCCGGGTACAAACCCGCCAGTTTGGCCAGATCGACAGATCCTTCCGTGTGCCCGGTTCTCCGCAACACGCCGCCTTCCTTATAACGCAGCGGGAAAATATGACCAGGTCTTCTAAAATCTCGGGGGGCTGAGTTTTCGTCGATCAAAGCCTTTACCGTAGCTGCCCGCTCAAATGCTGAGATGCCGGTTGTAGTACTCTTATAATCAACCGAAACCGTAAAGGCCGTCTCATGATTATCTGTATTTTCGCTAACCATGGCCTGGATTTCCAGTTCGTCCAAACGCTCTCCGATAATGGGAGCACAGATTAAACCTTTGGCATAGGTGGCCATAAAATTGATTATCTCAGGACTCGCCTTTTCAGCTGCGACTATAATGTCGCCCTCATTCTCCCGGTCTTCATCATCCACCAGGATTACCATTTTGCCTTCCCTAACATCTTGTATTGCTTCTTCGATGCTATTGAACATATATATTCCCTCCTTTTGAACATCCGAAGAAACTGCGGAGCAGTTTCAACACACCGCTGTAATGAGGCGGGAGACTAGAACCCGCCGCCTGTTTCGTTTTCACCTGGTTACAAAAAGCCGTGCTGGGCTAAAAATCCCATATTAAGACCGCTGTCCCGGTTGATATCATGATCATTTTTCATTAGCCTCTCAACATAACGCCCGATTATGTCGCTCTCCAGATTGACCAAATCACCTGGTTGTTTTAAACCCAATGTAGTTTCCTTCGCGGTATGGGGAATCAGCGAAACCGTAAAGCTGTCGGATACCACCTCAATAAGGGTCAGGCTGATGCCATCAATGGCTATCGAACCTTTGGGGACCGAATATTTGATAATTGCAGGCGGAGCCTTTATTTTGAAAACTATGGCGATATCCTGTTTATCTTTCTTTTGGATGCTGCCAACCCCATCGACATGGCCTTGAACCAGGTGCCCGCCCATTCGATCACCCAGCCTTAGTGCCCGCTCCAGATTGACCGGCATTCCTGGCTTGAGGTATTGTATGGTGGTCTTGACAACTGTTTCAGGCATAACATCAGCAATAAAAAAATCCTTGCTGTAGTGATTAACCGTCAGGCAAACCCCATTTACCGCTATGCTGTCTCCCAGTTTGACATCTTCCAACACTCGCCGCGCCTTTACTTCCAATGAATAAGAATTATTTCCCTTATTAAGCCGCTGGATAGTACCCAGTTCTTCAATTATTCCTGTGAATATAGCAAACCACCACCTAAGTAAGATATCCTATTACACAAAGATCTTCATCGAAGTTTCTTATTTCCACCTGTTTTAACTTTATAGCCTCATTCATTAAGGCTATTCCCTGACCGGCCACTGGAGCCGGAGCATTCCTGCCACCGATAATTTTGGGTGCGATAAACCAGTAAACTTTATCCACCAGATTATGCTCCAGCATATAAGCATTTATCTGGGCTCCGCCTTCCAGAAGCACACTGCAGATTCCCATCTTGCCCAAGTGTTCCATTACCATCTCCAATGGCAAATTAACATCATCGCCGCCGGTTTCAACTATCTCCACGCCCCATCCTCTGAGCATTCCGGCTTTTTCTTTATTATGGCTCTTGGCGGTAAATACAATGCTGCGCTGAGTATGGGCGGTTTTTACAATCTTCGATTCCAGGGGCAGGTCCAATTGTCCATCAATAATAATCCGTATCGGGTCCTTTATATCTTCGCCGGGCAAACGGGTATTAAGCTGGGGATCATCGGCCAGCACCGTACCTATTCCCACCATTATGGCATCATAGCAGTTCCTTAATTGATGGACAAAATTCCGGGCAGCATCTCCGGTGACCCAGCGTGAATCCCCGGTATATGAGGCAATTTTGCCATCTATAGTCATAGCCGTTTTCAAACTTACAAAAGGCTGGCCGCCGCTCTGAATATATTTAAAGAAAACTTCGTTTAATTTTACCGCCTGCTCCTCCAGTAACCCCACTGCCGTTTCTATCCCGGCATCCTCCAGTATTTTTACACCACGGCCGGCTACCAGCGGATTAGGATCCCCGGTGGCAATTACCACTCGCTGCAAACCTGCTTTAACCAGGGCATTCGCACAGGGCGGAGTTCTGCCATAATGGCTGCATGGCTCCAGGCTGACATACATGGTGGCATCGCTTAGGTCTTGGTCACCAGCAGCATTGAGGGCATGTACTTCGGCATGCGGAGTGCCTGCCTTCCGGTGATAGCCCTCACCTATTATCTGTCCAGCCTTCACTATTACCGCTCCCACCAGCGGATTCGGGCTGGTCCGCCCCTGGGCCGTGGCTGCCAGATCCAGTGCTCTTTGCATGAATTTTTTATCTTCGTTACTAAACATTTAGTTTCCTCGCCTTTAAGCATCCAAAGAAACTGCGGAGCAGTTTCTACACACCGTTGCAACGAGGCGGGGGATTAAAACCGCCGCCTGTTTTTGCTAATAGTATACCGGCTATCTTGTCTGATAATGTTCTCACGCCAAAAAACAAAAACCCGATTATTCATCGGGTTAATAAAGACAAGCGCAACTAAGCATGGTACGAAAACAGACATACCAGCCTAGTCCTTCTTCTCCCATCCAGACTATTACTGTCGGCCCCGGAGTTTCACCGAATCTGCCCCGAAGAGCTTGCGGGCTTTACCGCCGATAGGGAATTCCACCCATCCCCGAAGAAAGTTTTAAGATATTCAATTTTGTTAATATTAGCACTTGTAAATACAATGGTCAAGACAAGGTAATTTCTTTTAAACTGCGAACCGCCTCTTCAAGATTGACAGCCTTGAAAATATAAGAACCGGCTACCAGTACATCAACACCGGCTTCCACTACCTGTTGTCCGGTTTCGCAGTTTATCCCTCCATCCACCTCCAGATGGACATCCAAGCCGCGCTCATTCAGGATATGACGGACGGCAGAAATCTTCTCTACCACTCCGGGTATGAAGCTTTGCCCCCCAAATCCGGGATTAACACTCATCAATAATACAAGATCAACATCGTCAAGGATATTTTCCAACGCGGATATGGATGTGGCAGGGTTAATAGCCACCCCTGCACGTATTCCGGCATCTTTAATCATATGTACCACCCGGTGCAGGTGAGGACAGGCTTCACTATGTACAGTCAGGATATCCGCTCCGGCCTTAACAAAAGCAGGTATCAGGTTTTCCGGTTTTTCAATCATTAAGTGCACATCAAGCAACAAGCCGGTCTCCTTGCGAATATCAGCTACAACCTGCGGGCCGATAGTAAGATTGGGCACAAAATGTCCATCCATCACATCGATATGCAGCCAATTTGCTCCGGCTTTTTCAACTTTTTGTATTTCGGAAGCCAGATGGGCGAAATTGGCCGATAATATGGAAGGAGCCACCAGAATCATTTATAACACCTCTCATTAGCCATGAGTTCTTCCAACATGCTCAAGTAATTTTGGTAGCGAAAATCTGCGATTACTCCATTTTCTACCATTCGTTTAACCTCACAATCTTTTTCTTTAAAATGCAGGCAATTGCGGAAACGGCAATTATCCAAATACCCCGCAAAGTCCGGGAAATATTTATCAAGTTCCGGGCTTTTGAGATCAGGCATGTCCAAAACGCTGAAGCCCGGAGTATCGGCTACCCAACCTCCGGAGTCCAATGGATATAATTCAACATGCCGGGTGGTATGCTTGCCACGTCCAATTTTGTGGCTAACTTCCTGGGTCTTAACCTGACTGTCGGCTAGAAGAGTATTTAAGAGGCTGGATTTTCCCACTCCCGAAGGACCGGCTAAAACCGTTATTTTACCTTTTATGGCCTGTTTTAATTGTTCGATTCCAGTTCCCATGATGGCTGAAGTATTAATGAGATTGATGCCAGCCTGGGGATAATAATCTTGAATCATGCAAGCTTTGGGATCTGCTTCGAGATCGCATTTGTTGAGGATAATGTAGGGTAATAGATCGTTGAAAAAAGTTAAAAACAACAGCCGGTCCAGCAGGGTCAAACTGGGTGCAGGACGGCCACTGGCCATTACGATCAATACGATATTAACATTAGCAATGCGGGGGCGGTATAATTCA
The DNA here is from genome assembly GCA_036677685.1 of Syntrophomonas sp. Taxonomy (GTDB): domain Bacteria; phylum Bacillota; class Syntrophomonadia; order Syntrophomonadales; family Syntrophomonadaceae; genus JAQUBU01. The sequence goes on from JAVBWA010000016.1 coordinate 53,541, forward strand.
TTAACCCGGGGCAATACTTCTTCCAAAATACCTTTATCATCTTCCAGGGGCATTATTAGGGCACGGTCTCCGCTCAAAACCGGAGTTTTGAGCTTGCCTCGCAATTTACATTCGAAGATATTTTTTTCATCATCCTGAACATAGTAGAAGCCGCTGTACTTTTTCAAGACCAGCCCTTCTACTCTTTTTTCTCCCATAATCTGCTCCCTGAATTTAGAATTTTATAGTTTTGTATGGTTTAGAGTTGCCGTTAAGCAAAACTTCAGCCACTCCACTGCCATAATGGGTTACAGCGACATATACTTTATCCGAGCCCCGGTGTATTTCATCATAAACCATACGCACTTCCTTGCTGTCTCTAACCTTTATTTGAACTTTATAATAATCCTGATCTGCCGGCAGCTGGAACTCAATATCCTTGCTACGCGCGACCGGACCGGGGCCTTTGCTGATGGTAATGTCAATAGTGCTTTGCTGTTCAACCAATACATCGGCTGCAACCCCCTGGGCCATAACCTGGTCGGGATAATAATCATTGCTTTCCTGATGCTTCACTTCTCCCAGTATTAAATTGCTTTCCTTCAGTTTATTTGTGGCTTCTTCCAAGGTCGACCCCAACAGCTTAGGCATAGCTATTTTTTCCGGGGTTTTACCTTTACTGATCATCAGCGTTACTCTGGTCCCTTTTTTAACCATACTGCCCGCATCGGGTTCCTGGGAGATTACAAAATCCTCGGCATACTTATCATCAAACACCTTTTCGGTGCCGGCTATGACAAAGCCTTCATTACGGAGGCTTATTTCCGCATCACTGGAGTTTAAGCCAACCACTGAAGGAACTTTAAATAATTCCGAACCAGTGCTAAGTTTTACTTTTATTTCGCGCCCTTCTTTTACTTTTTGACCTTTAACCGGATTTTGGGATATGACCTGGTCTTTTTCATATTCGTCACTGGCCTCCTTAGCCGACACGGTCAGGTTAAGGTTGTATTTGCCCAGTTCCTGGTCAGCCGCCTTGATATCCAATCCAACAATATCCGGAACCACTACTTCATCAGGAAAGAAGTTGCCGCCCAGAGTAGCAAATATACCCCCAAGCAAACCAAATACGGCAATTATAGCTAAAATAATATTGGTGGAGCGGAGCCTTTTCTTAAATCCCTTGCCACCTTCATCATTCAAAGCCGGAATTACCATGGTTTTCCCATTGATATGCTTGCGGCTGTAACTGGCAAACTTGTTGCTGTGGATATCCAAAAGAGCATCCCGCATTTGTTCAGCATTGGCAAAACGGTTGGCCGGATTCTTTTCCATCGCTTGCAAAACAATGTTTTGCAAGGAAACCGGGATGTTAGCATTAATATTGATTGGTTCCACCGGCTTGTCATGAATATGTTTCAAGGCAACGGTAATAGGACTTTCGGCATCAAAGGGCATCCGGCCGGTCAACATCTCATACAGAACACAACCCAATGAATAGATGTCGGTCGCAGGACTTATGGTTTCTCCTTTGGCCTGTTCCGGTGCAATATAGTGTACAGAACCGATTATGTCCCCGCCAAAGGTTATAGTTTTTTTGCTTATAGCCTGGGCTATGCCAAAATCAGCAACCTTGACCATCCCGTCCCGGGTTACCAGAATGTTATGCGGCTTGATATCGCGATGGATTATTCCCCTGGTATGGGCATGATGAATGCCGTCACAAATCATAATCGCGATGTCTATAGCCTTTTCCACCGTCAGAGGGGCTTCTTCTTCAATAATTTCCTTTAGGGTTTTGCCTTCCACATATTCCATAACAATATAGTAAATATCGTCATGCTGTCCAACATCAAAGATATTTACTATATTAGGATGGGATAACTGTGCAGCCGCCAATGCTTCCGTATTGAACTTTTCTACAAAACCTGAATCATTCAGAAATTCACTTTTTAAGATCTTAACAGCCACCATACGATCCAATGTCCGGCAACGAGCTTTGAACACATAAGACATGCCGCCTTCGCCAATTCTCTCCAACAATTCGTAACGATCACCTAAAACGGTGCTTTTCAAATTACTTAACCTCCTAGAAGTCAGGTGTATATAATAAATTACTAACAATTCGCTGCCGGTCTCGTGTTTTAAGGCATCCCAAGCAATTTTTCCAGCCTGCTGTATTAATTATTAATAAAACAGGCCTAATAAAATGGTAATATTGTCGTACCCGCCTTTATCAAGGGCACTCCCCAAGAGGGTTCTGGCAATTATATCAAGTTGTTCTCCTTTAGCTGCAGCCTCCATAATTATACTAAGTATCTCTTTTTCATCAAGCATATCGCTTAAGCCATCACTACATATCAACATGAAATCACCGGGTTCAAGCTGTTCTTCAAAAACATCGATTTTTATATCTTTTTCAACGCCCAATGCCCTGGTTAAAATATGATTATAGGAACTTTTGCGCATTTCTTCGAACCTCAATAATCCATCCTTAACCATTTGTTCGGCCAAAGTATGATCATGGGTGATTTTGCTTATGCTTTTGTTTCTTATAATATACAGGCAGCTGTCACCTACATTAGCTACTATAAGCTTTTGATTTTCCAATAAGGCCGCGGTAACAGTAGTCCCCATTCCTTCCCATTCCGGATTGGCATGTCCTTGCTCCCAGATAACTGCGTTGGCTTTACGAATGGCTTGGCAAAGCACGGCCTGAGCATTGTTAATGGATTCGGCCCGGCATACTTCATCTATGGTATTAACAGCCATCTGCGATGCAATATCACCGCCCCGGTGGCCTCCCATACCATCGCAGATTACAAATAGGCCCATGTTCTGGTTTATTAAATAACTATCTTCATTTTTTCTACGATGCAACCCCAAGTCGGAAATTCCAACTACTTTCATAATTCACCTCGAAATAACCCAAGCTCTCTAACTCAGTTCATTCTATTTTAATTTAGATATTTTTCGCTTAATAGATACTTTAATATTCCCGCCTTACCTCTCTTCATATTCTGGAGACATTCCCACATAGGGGGGGTGTCCCCTGACCTTAAATTACAGTATGTATTCACGATTACTCTTCATTAGTTTTAAGTGTTGCGTTTTTGCCGCTCCAGGCTCAATTGCCCGCAGGCCGCACCAATATCGGCTCCGTGTTCCTCTCTGATGCTTACATTCAACCCGGCTTGGACCAGCCAGTTGTAAAACTGCTTAATCTTCTGCGGGGAAGGCCGTTTAAAATCCAAGGCTTCTACTTCATTATAAGGAATCAAATTTACATTGGCGAGTAGTGATTTTAGCAACTGGACCATATTTTGGGCGTCTTTTTTATTAAGATTAACATTGTCCAGCATTATATATTCAAATGTTACCCGGCGATTGGTTTGGGCAATATAATTTTTCACCGCAGTTATCAGCTTTTCCAGAGGGTATTTGCGGTTAAGCGGAATTAAACGGGATCTCAGTTCATTGTCACAGGCATGCAATGATATTGCCAGGGTTATCTGCAAGTTCTCGTGGGACAGGCGGTCTATACCCGTTACTTCACCGGCAGTCGATATAGTTATGTTACGCTGTCCCATATTAATACCCTGGGGGTCATTCAGGATATGAATGGACTCGATCATTTCATCATAATTGAGCATGGGTTCCCCCATCCCCATATAAACCACATTAGAAATTAGATTACTACTGTCCGCAAGTTTTAAGCGCTTGGCTAACTCACGCTGGGAACCCAGAAATTGTCCGGCTATTTCATAGGCATCAAGATTCCTTTGAAAACCGGACAGACCGGTAGCGCAAAAGCTGCAACCCAAGGGACATCCTACCTGGGTGGAAATGCAAATGGTGTATTTGCTGTCCTTGTCCCCGCTGTGCGGTATCAAGACCGATTCAATTCTTTTTTTATCATCCAGTTCCAAAAGGAATTTGCGGCTGCCGTCACTTGATACTCTTTGTTTTAAAACCCTGGGTATGGATATTGTTGCCTGGACATCAAGCATTTGACGTAATTCTTTCGGCAAATCGCTCATTTCAAAAAATGAGCTGCATTGTTTTTTATAAATCCATTTATGAATCTGCCTGCCACGGAAACGGGATTCTCCCAATGAAACCAGATAATCTTCGATTTCGGCCTGATTCTTGCCTAATAATTGTGTTTTAATTTTACTGCTCAAACTAAATCTTCCCTCCATGTATGGACAAAATACATATGGTATCATTGGGCGAAGGAGTAAGCGTGAGAAAGCTGCAAAACTGTAATGAGTTTTTTCGCCCATTTCATCATATTAATCTGGTTTTCTTCTCATTAATGCATAGAACATCCCATCACATTGATATTTGCCCGGAATGATGGTTAGCATTCCAGCCTTTGCGTTTTCCCGGTCCCGGTTGTCCAGCGGGAAAAATGACAACTGCTCGTCAAAGCTCTCCAAGCTGTAATCCGAATGTTCGGTCAGAAATGCGTCTACTATTTCCTCGTTTTCGGAACGGTTTACGGTACAAGTAGAATAAAGCAATAAACCGTTATTGTTTAGCATTCTACCAGCCTTGTCCAGCAGAGATGCTTGAAGTTCATTTAACTGTTCGATTTCACTTTCACTTTTGCGCCACCGTGAATCCGCCCTCCGGTTTAATACCCCCAGGCCGGAACAAGGCGCATCAAGCAAAATATGTTCCGCTTTTATGGATTCGCTATCAATATCAACTATATTCACAGCCATCGCTTTTACTATAGTGATCCCTAAACGGGAGCAGTTTTGTTCCAATAGTTTTATTTTTTGCGGATAAAGATCATAGGCCAAAATTGCTCCCCGGTTTTTAATATATTCGGCCAGGTGGGTTGATTTCCCTCCTACTCCGCAAGCCAGATCAAGAACCGTGTCCCCTTCAGCTGGGTTTAAAATCGCTGTCGCCAGCATGGAAGCGTCATTTTGCACATAAAACAGTCCCTGCTGGTAGGCTTTCATTTCAGGAATTGCCTTTTCCATCCTGCTCACGCTAATTCCCCAGGGAGTAAGAACACTGGCCTTAGCCCGGCAGCCTTCAGCCAACAGGGTACTTAATAGCTCATCACGGCTAATTTTTAGAAGGTTGCTGCGCAAGCTTACTTTAGGCCGGGTATTGTTATAAGCCAGCAGCTGCCTGGTGTCCTCATACCCATAAGTGTTGAGGAAATATTCTACCATCCATTCAGGATGTGAATAGTATACGGCCAAAAATTCCAAACTGCCTTCCCTGGGGTATTCCAAATGGTCCCGGTTTCTGATAATATTGCGCAGTACGCCATTACACACCTTGGCCAGGCTGCGGTTGCTTTGCCGGGCCGTTAATTCTACCGCGTCATTGACACAGGCATAATCGGGGATTTTATCCATAAATATTATCTGGTAAAGCGAAATGCGTAAAATATTCCGCATCCAGGGATGTTGTTTTTCAATACCCGTTTTCAAAAAAAGTTTAAGCACCCAGTCGAGGTGCTTAAGCATGCGAACAGTGCCGTTTACGATTTCAGTCAAGAGGTTCTTTTCGGGCGCTGTTAGAGACAAGTCCCTAAGTGCTTTATCAAGAGCCAAATTTGCATAGGCGCCATTTTCCAATATATCATACAAGAGCTGGGCAGCCATTTTTCTTACCTTACTGACTCTTGGCCCTGCTTCATTTTCCATCAATATTATTCCTCACCTTGATTTTTTGCAGTGTTAATCATCACTGCTGCCCATGAAAATCATCACATAATAAAGTAAATTGGCTATGGCGGAAAGAGTTGCCGCAACATAGGTCAGGGCGGCGGCTCCTAGAACTTTCTTTACCATGGGAGTCTCTTCACTGCTTATTACCCCGGCTTCAACCAGTTCACCCACTGCCCTTCTTGAGGCATTGAACTCAACCGGCAAAGTCACCAGATGAAAAACTACTACCGCTGAAAAGAGTATTATCCCAATGAATATTAAATCTGTAATATTCAAAAACAAGCCCAGGAGTAAAATGGGAAACGATGCTGATGAAGCAAAATTGGTCACCGGAACTATTTTATGCCTTAACTCCAGAGGCGCATATTGCTGGCTATGCTGGATGGCATGCCCCACTTCATGGGCGGCTACGCCGATGGCTGCAATCGAGTTGCTGCCGTAAACATCCTGGGACAAGCGCAAAACCCGGGACTGGGGATCATAATGATCCGACAGACTGCCAGCCACCGCTTCAATATTGACCTGTCCGGCCAGCCCGTTCCTGCGTAAAAGAGTGCTGGCAGCATCAACACCGGTAATTCCACGGGCCGACCTGACTTGCGAATACTTGCTAAAGGTGCTTTTAACCTTGAACTGGGCATAAACCGACAATATCAACGCCGGCAATATAAATATTAAATAGGTCATATAATCATCCTCCTTTGCACATTTCCTTCAGAGCTCCGGCAATGGACTCCAAATCAACATCAGTATTATTACATGGTCCATAGGGGCGGCAGTTTAATACACCCATAACCGGCAAACTGCCCATCTCCTGGATTCCCGATGAAAGGTCACGTTCACAAGCCACCGCTATCACTCCCCGGGGCAGGTTTTCCTGAACAAATTTGCGGGCTAAAGTGCCGCCGGTAGCTACCTTTAAAATTGCGCCCTGTTCTTTGCAGAGTTTTTTCAGCTCTCCTATTTTGCATTTTCCACACTCTTTGCAATTGTTTACATCCACTGTAATCTTATGCGGACATTCGGAATTCTGTAAACAGTGGGGAAGCAGCACCATTACTTGCTCACCTTTTAGAAAAAGCTTTTTGGCTTTTACTAAATAATTGTTTACTGCAATGTAGGAGCGCAGAATACTATCCTTTTCAATTCCCACCAAGCGACCGGTAACTAAAGTCAAGGGAAAAAGAATATCATTAGCCAGTTGGGTCATGTTTTCCAGAGATGGTATAGTCCGCGAACGAACAATCATAATAATAATTGCTACTATACCTATGCCCAGGAGAATGAAAATAATTCCCGCTAATGAAGCTATAATAATTAACACAATCTGACTGACGATAATATCGCGCTGAGAAATCAAATACCAGACTATCCCTATGATGCTAACCGCAGAGAACAGGCTGGCGATAAGTAAACCGACATAAATCCTTTTCTTGGTCTCCATAAAATATTAACCTCCGGTTTAAACTAGCAAAGTCCCGGGCAGGAGGTTATGTCCCTTTAAGAAGTCCGGAGCAAGCATCCTTTTCTTACCTTCTTTTTGTAGTTCCAAAACCTGGAGGGTTCCTTCACCGGTTTGCACAACAAAACCTTGTTTGTCAATTTTAATAATCTCCGCAATCACCCCGTTCCCTTGCTCTTCGGCAATACGGCTGGCAAATATTTTTACTTTAAGGTCGCCTATCCTGGTAAATGCTCCTGGTGCCGGATCCAAGGCTCTTATCTGATTGTGGATTACATAAGCTGGTTTGGACCAGTCTATTAGCTCATCATTTTTGTTCAGGCGTTCTGCATAAGTGGCCTGGCTGTCATCCTGTTTTACCCGTACAAAAGCATTTTCTGCCAAACTGCAGATAGTTGAGAGCAACAGTTCAGCACCCTGCCTTGCTAATATACTCTCCAGTTCGCCATGATTCATATTATCTGGTATTTCCAGCCTGCTTTGCTTTATTATATCACCAGTGTCCAGTCCCTTATCCATAAACATTATGCTTACCCCACTGGCATTTTCCCCTGCCATTAAGGCTCTTTGGATGGGAGCCGCTCCCCGGTAGCGAGGCAGCAATGAAGCATGTACATTGATGCACCCATAACGCGGAAAGTCAAGAATAGCCGGGGGAATGATCTGTCCATAGGAGACAACTACTATTAAATCCGGCTGCCAGTCTTGAACTTGCTGAACCGCCTCAGCGGATTTAATGGAAATAGGTTGGAAAACCGGAATCCCATGACACTCGGCTACCGATTTAACCGGAGTCGGGCTTAATTTATGACCTCGACCCTTGGGACGATCCGGCTGGCTTACTACGGCTGCTATTTCATTTTCCGAGGCAATTAAAGCCTCCAGGGAAGGTACTGCAAATACGGATGTACCCATAAAAACTATTCTCATATACACCGCCGCCTCTGTTTCGTAGCCTTTTGTCTATATACATTATCTAAAAGCTTGTACATGCCGGGTCAGGCATAGCCCTAAGAAATTAAATATAAATATCAGGATATAATATAATTCGTAGAATTCCCCTTAATACTTACACCTAACCCCTGCACCCAGCGTTAAATTAATCGTCTCTCCTGGTTTCAACAGCTTTATCTATAAACAGAATACCATCCAGGTGATCTATCTCATGCTGAAAAGCTTTGGCCAGCAAGTCTACAGCCTCTACCGTAAACTCTTCACCCTGGCGGTCCATGCCTTTTACAACCACCTTTTTGGCTCTGTTTACCCGACCCACGGTACCCGGAACACTCAAGCAGCCTTCTGAAGTGGTCATTAGTCCTTCTTGAAAGATTATTTCGGGATTAATGATCTCCCATAATTTATCGCCGGTATCGACAACTACAATCCGCTTGGAAACTCCGATTTGCGGAGCTGCCAAACCCACTCCGTCAAATGCATACATAGTATCACGCATATTATCGAGTAAGCGCAAGACCCCGTCATTTATCTTTTTAACTGGTAAAGCCTTGGCTCTTAGAATTGGATTCGGTAATGTAACCACCTGATAAACAGCCATCAAGATCCTCCTTACATAGTTGTGAGCGGATTTAGGTCCATCTCTAATTTTGCCGGTTTATAATTGGCTGTGGATATTATATGCTTGCCAATACTCTTTAATAATAGCATATTTTCAGACTTGATTAAGAGTTGCCACCTGTAGCGATTGCGAATTTTATAAATAGGACAAGGTGCTGGTCCCAATATTTCTATTTCCTCCTCACTGGCGTCAATTATTTGTTCAATTTGCTGCCCCAGGCGGCTGATAATCTCCTGTGCCTCGGCTTCCTCTCCGGATGATACCAATAATCTTAATATATCCGTAAAAGGCGGATATTTCAAAAGCTTGCGTAATTTTATTTCATTTTTGTAAAATTCAATGTAATCCTGACGGGCAGCCAGCTGTATAACCGGATGCTGGGGATTATAAGTTTGAATTATGACCTCACCTGGATAATTGGCCCGCCCGGACCGGCCTGCAGCTTGTACCAGAAGCTGAAAACACCTTTCCGCAGCTCTGAAGTCGGGTATATTCAACATACTATCGGCATCTATGATCCCTACTAAAGATACACTCGGGAAATCCAAGCCTTTGGCAACCATTTGGGTGCCAATCAATATATCTATTTGCTTTTTTTTCATTCTTGCCAAAATATCTTTTTGAACCCCGCTTTTCCGGCTGTTATCCAAATCCAAACGTTCAATCCGGGCATGAGGAAACCGGGATTTGATTTCTTTCTCCACCCTCTGGGTTCCGCTTCCGATCTGCTTGAGACGGTTGCTGCCGCAAACTGGGCATTGAATGGAGACCTTACTTTGGAAATTGCAATAATGGCAAACATTACGGTCAATATCACGGTGGTAAGTCATTCCCACCGAGCAAACCGGGCAAGCCTCGATTTTGCCGCATTCGGTACAAATTGTCATCGGAGCGAAGCCCCGGCGGTTGATAAAAAGTATACTCTGCTCTCCCCGGTTTATACATTCATCCAGTTTCTGCTGCAGTCTGGAGGATATCGTTTTTAGAGGGGTCTTGTCTGCATCTTTCATGTTCTCAATCTCAACCAAGGGCATTTGGGCATCCTTGACCCGGTGCTTAAGGTAGAGAACCGGTGTTTTTTGTGTGAGAGCCCTATAAAAACTGTCTACCGAAGGGGTGGCACTGCCGATCACTAAAACTGCAGTCTCCATTTCGGCTCTTTTACGGGCAACATTTAGGGCATGATATTTTGGTGTCTCATCCTGTTTATAGCTTGGCTCCTGTTCTTCGTCGATTATAATTAATCCCAGGTCCGGTAGAGGAGCAAAAACCGCCGAACGCGTGCCCAGGACCAGATTGATTTCACCCTGGCGAATTCGCTTCCATTCTGCATATCTCTCCCCCGCCGGCATATTGCTGTGCAATACCGCCAGGCTTTTTATGCGCCCCGCAAACACCCCAACCAGGTGACGGGTCAATGCAATTTCAGGCACCAGCACAATTACAGTCCTGCCCAGGTTTATTGCTTTTTCCGCTGCACGTAAATAAACTTCGGTCTTGCCGCTGCCGGTCACTCCATGAAGTAAAAAGTCCTGTCTGGCCCTAGCTTCCAGAGCCTGGTAAATTTCGCCGCAGACTGTTTGCTGTTCATTATTTAATTGGGGAGCGGTTGTCATGGCATCATCGGTTTTTCTTTGCAGTTCAATATAGTTTTTTTTAATTAGGGCTTTAATACTGCTGCCGGGAATAATACTACTTAAATATTCCTGCTTCAGTTCCGTATTTTGCATTATTAACTCCATGGCCTGGGCCTGCCGGGGTGATTTTTTCTTTAAAACGCCCAGGTCCTGTAGAGGATTAAAGTCTTTGATTCGGTATACATAGCCAACTTTGTTCTCCCGGTATCCTGAATAACTGCCACTAATATTAATCAGCCCATTATGCTCCAATTCCTGCAGTAAATCATCATTCAGGTACTTCCTGGCTTCTTTTAGACTTATTTCATTTCGCTGTTCAAGGATTGCAAAGAAACCGGCATGGGTCTGCAGGAGTTGTTCTTGTTCCAGGCTGCCTATGTCATCCCTGCCCAGTGTGGGTATTACGCTAACCGCTCTTTTTCGAACCAAAGTTCGGGGAATCATGGCATTTATAGCCCGGGAAACCGGGCAGATACATTCTTCAGCCAGCCAACAGGCCAGTTCATACATGTTTTGGCCGAATACCGGTTCACTGTCCAATACTCTGATCAAGGGCTTTAGTTCTTCATTCATTTGGTCTTGCTGATTTATGGCAATAATAAAGCCTTCAACTTTTTTACTGCCCAGTTCCACCAAAACGCGCTTGCCAAAAGCTATTTGGTCCTTCATTTGATCGGGCACCTGATATATATAGCTGTGATCGAAATTCTTGCTGGGCAGGTTGATTAAGATATTGGCTGTGTTCACCATTAATCCCCCAGTTAAATTTAAAGAAGGCGGGACCCTCCCGCCTTAAATAATTTTGATTTTGAAAATTATGCTTACAGACCTGCTTGTTCCCGTAACTTGGCAGCTTTATCGGTTTTTTCCCAGGTAAAGTCCGCATCGTTTCGGCCGAAGTGACCATAGGCAGCAGTCTTCCTATAAATCGGACGCCGTAAGTCCAGATCGCGGATAATTGCGGCCGGGCGCAGGTCAAAATTGTCTTTTACCAGTTTGATAATAGTATCTTCCGGTATCTTGCCAGTGCCAAAGGTGTTTATATTTACGGAAAGCGGGTTGGCAACCCCGATGGCATAAGCCAGTTGTATTTCACAGCGGTCGGCAATACCTGACGCCACAATGTTCTTGGCCACATAACGTGCCATATAGGATGCCGAGCGGTCCACCTTGGTGGGATCTTTGCCTGAAAATGCGCCGCCGCCATGACGTGACATACCTCCATAGGTGTCAACAATGATTTTCCGTCCGGTCAATCCGCAATCACCCTGAGGTCCGCCTATTACAAAACGCCCTGTGGGATTTATATAGTATTTGGTCTCAGAATCCAGCATTTCCTGGGGAACCACAACTTTAACCACTTTTTCGATAATATCTTCAGCCAGCACTTCCATATCGATTTCCGGGTGATGCTGCGCGGAAACCACCACTGTACTCACCCTAACCGGTTTGTCATCCTCGTATTCCACGGTCACCTGGGTTTTGCCGTCAGGCCTAAGATAGGGAATTATGCCTTCTTTGCGGACCGCTGCCAGCCTTTGTGCCATTTTACTGGCCAGATAAATCGGCAGGGGCATCAATACATCCGTTTCATTGCTGGCATAGCCGAACATCATACCCTGATCTCCGGCCCCGATTGCCTGCAAGGCCTCCTCCGACATTTGCCCTTGTTTGGCTTCATAGGCTTTGTCCACACCCATTGCTATATCACCGGATTGTTCGTCAAGGGAGGTAATCACCGCACAGGTCTCCGAATCGAAGCCGAATTTTGCCCTGGTATAACCAATCTCTTTTATCGTACTGCGCACCAATTTTGCTATATCTACATAGCAATTGGTGGTAATCTCCCCGGCTACCAGCACCAGACCGGTGGTAACAATAGTCTCCGCCGCAACCCTGGCGTAAGGATCTTCGCCGATAATTGCATCCAAAATAGCATCGGATATCTGGTCGGCAACCTTATCCGGATGTCCTTCAGTAACTGATTCGGATGTAAAATAAGTCCTGGCCATGTTTACCATCTCCCTTTCTAATTCTTGTTAAGCAGTTCAGCCACTTTGTCAATTATGACTGTTGCCACTTCTTGCTTGCTCATCTTGGGCAGGGATTCTATGTCGCCATTGGGTTCTATTATTGAAACGATATTGGTGTCAGATCCAAATCCTGCCCCTTCCAGCGTAACATCATTGGCTACTATGAAATCAAGGTTCTTGGCTTTAAGCTTCTTTTTCGCATTTTTAATGAGATTTTCAGTTTCGGCAGCAAATCCGACCAGTATTTGATTGGGAACTTTGTTTTTTCCCATCTCCTTAAGTATATCCGGTGTACCCACCAGTTCAACAAGCATTTTATGCGAGCGATTATTTTTCTTTTTTATTTTTTGCTCGGCAGCTTGTGCCACCCTGAAATCACCGACTGCCGCCGCACCAACAACGATGTCGCAGGCTGGCTGGTATTTCAGCATTACTTCGCACATCTCCTCGGCTCCCCATACATTTACGACTTTTGCCTCTTTGGGAGGCTCAAGATGGGAACGGCCGGTTATCAGTATAACATCAGCCCCCCGGTCTATCGCTTCCTGGGCAATGCAGTAACCCATTTTACCGGTACCGCGATTGCAGATAAAGCGCACCGGATCAATGTCTTCACAGGTAGTTCCGGCATTAACCATCAGTCGTTTACCTAGCAAATCTTTTTTGATAAAAAGCATGCGGTTTATTTGCTCATAAATATCGCCGACTTCCGGAAGCCTGCCCTGGCCGCTGGTGCCGCAGGCCAGCACACCGGTATCCGGGTCCATAAATTTGTAGCCATAATTAATCAATTTCTTGATATTATCCTGAACTACAAAATTTTTATACATGTTGCTGTTCATCGAAGGAACCACCAAAACGGGGGCGGTATTGGCAAGCACTACGGTAGAGAGCAGATCATCGGCTATACCGTGGGCCATTTTGGCAATAAAGTTGGCGGTGGCCGGTGCTATTACCAGCAAATCGAGGTCTTCCGCAACCCCTATATGCTGCACTTTCCATTCTCTTGATTCCTGCCAGAGACCGGTCAAAACTTCCCGGCCGGATAAAGTTCTAAATGTCAAGGGAGCAACGAATTTGCTTGCCGACTCGGTCATTATAACAACCACATCTATATCATTTTTTTTCAAGCGGCTAACCAGTTCAGCAATTTTATAAACGGCGATACCACCGGTAATACCTATTCCAACCGTTTTTGACAATGTACTACCTCCCTTTAATGTAAGGGGACACACCCCTTTATCACTTTGATTTACCTTTCAACGGCCTTACTGGTAATACCTGCTAGTTATTGATCCGGGTATTCCCCCGGGGAATGTCCCCATTTTGGTGTCCTAGCCTTGATGGTCTATCTTGATCCGGCCTTTCATTACATCATCAAGAGCGTTGGACACCATTGATGACAATCGATAGTTTTCATCATTTCTTTTGCGCTCGGATAGAATACGCGCTCTTTTTGCCACGGCTACTACTACTGCATATTTGCTTTGCCCTATTTCCATAAGGTCTTTAGTTGAAGAAGGAGTCATTACATCACCTCAAATCAATATTTCTAACCCGGCAGCGTTCGGCAACAATTATTGCCTGTATTTTTCCCAGGGCTTGATCAAGATCATCATTAACCACTAAATAATCATAGTTGTTAATTTGTTTAAGTTCTTCTTCACTGGCTGCCAGGCGTAAATCTATGCTAGCCTGGGAATCGAGCCCGCGCGAAAGCAGCCGGGAAGCCAATTCTTCCGTATTAGGCGGCGAAATAAAAATAAAAACCCCCGATGGCATAGTCTTTTTTACTTGCATGGCTCCCTGTATATCAATTTCCAACAAAACATCCCGCCCCTGATCCAAGTTTTCCATAACAAAACTGCGGGGGGTACCATAACGGTTGGTATAAACCTCAGCCCACTCCAGAAACTGATTCTGCTCCAGCATAGCATTGAATTTGCTATGATCGACAAAGAAATAATGCTTTCCTTCTACTTCTCCATCCCGGGGCAAACGTGTTGTAACCGATATCGAAAGTTTTATATCACTCATCCGCGACAGCAAGGCCCTCTTTATGGTTCCTTTCCCCACACCAGAAGGCCCTGAAATTATAAATAATATACCTTTTCTAAAAAAATCCATATCACACTCCCTGCAGTTTAAGCATCGGAAGAAACTGCGGAACAGTTTCAGCACACCACTGCAACGAGGCGGGGATTAGAACCCGCCGCCTGTTTTGTTAATAGGAACCCGACCGCTTAAGAAGCGGGGGACATGTTTTTATCTGGTTACACCTCTTCGCTAATTTCCTTGGAGGTAAGGCGGTTGGCTACAGTCTCAGGCTGAACCGCTGATAATATGACATGCGCGCTGTCGGCAATTATAACTGCCCGGGTTCTGCGGCCATAAGTAGCATCAATAAGAACTCCCTTTTCCCGTGCTTCCTGAATAATTCGCTTGATGGGAGCAGACTCGGGACTAACAATCGCGACAATGCGATTGGCGGCCACAATATTGCCAAAACCAATGTTAACCAGCTTAATATCCATCTCTTTCCGGGTTGCCCCGGATTCACCTCCTGGCTATTCTATATTTTGTAGTTGTTCTCTTATTTTCTCCAATTCAGCTTTGGCCTCCACTACAGTTTGGCTCATTTCCAAATCATTGGCTTTGGAGGCTATGGTGTTAATCTCTCTAAACATCTCCTGAACCAAAAAATCACATTTACGCCCAATGGACTCACCACTGGCAATTAAATCACGCAGATGCTCAACATGGCTTTTCAGCCTTACGATTTCCTCGGTTATGTTGGCTTTGTCTGCAAATATGGCGGCTTCCTGGATAATTCGGTGTTCATCAAAAACTTCCTGTGGAATTAATTCACTAATACGCCGGCGTAGTTTATCATGGTATTCTACAGCGACTTCCGGATATCTGGCTTCGAGCTTTTCCACCAGGGACAGTATAAAGGCATTACGTTCCAGTATATCACGGGCCAAATTCTGTCCTTCCTTGCAGCGCATTTCTACCAGACTGTCCATGGCGGTTGCAATTGACTGTTGAAGTACAGCCCATACAACTTCCAGATCTTCCTTTTCATCTTGCAGAGAAAAAACCTCTGGCAAGCGAAAAAGGTCAACAACTTTAATTTCCTGCGGTATATTTAGTTTTTCTGCTAATTCTTTCAAATAGTTATAATAAGCCATCGCCAATTCTTTGTCAAGCTTGATATTACGCGCAGATTCACCGACTTTCTCAATATTAATGCTAATTTCAAGCCGACCTCTTTGGGCATATTTTTTTGCTTCTTCCTTGATTCTCTCTTCGAGTATATTGTAGCGCCGTGATAAGCGAATATAAAAATCAAGAAAACGATGATTAACTGACTTTATCTCACAGCTTATCTGGTAGCCGTTGTCAATAATCTGACTGCGGCCAAATCCGGTCATACTTCTTACCACTTAAAACTCAACCTTTCCTATATTTTGGGCCATCCGTTCAAAGGCTTCGTGTAAACGATCGCTGCTTACGGTCAGGGCAATTCTAAAATACCCTTCTCCATATTCACCATATCCGTTGCCCGGGGTTATTATAACACCCGCCTTTTCCAAAGCCAATTCGGCAAATGATTCGGATGAATATCCTTTAGGTACCGGTACCCAGAAATATAAACTTCCCCGGGGAGGATTCACCTGCCAGCCCATCTTCTCCAGACCCGCCTGAACTACATCCCGGCGCTCCTGGTATATCGACTGCATATCCCGCACGCAATCCTGAGGCCCCTGTAAAGCTTCAATACCTGCATACTGTATGGCTTGAAACACACCTGAATCCACATTCGATTTGAAGCGGCCCAGAACTTCAATCGCTTGGGGTTGGCCGATTGCCCAACCCAGCCTCCAGCCGGTCATATTGTAAGTTTTGGACAAGGAATGGAATTCAATGCCTACCTCTTTGGCACCCTTGGCCTCCAGGAAGCTGGGAACCCTTAAACCATCGAATGCAACTTCCGAATATGGTCCATCATGACATACCAGGATATCATAAGACCTGGCAAATTCCACTACCTTATCGAAAAACTTTAAGTCAGCTACCGCCCCGGTTGGGTTATTGGGATAGCTGATAAACATTATCTTGGCCTTACTGGCGACTTCCGAAGGTATGTCCTCCAGAACCGGCAAGAAACCATTTTCTGCCTTCAATGGCATGGTATAAGGGATTCCGCCGGCTAAAAGAGTGCCGATGCCATAAACCGGATAACCCGGATCGGGCACTAGATTGATGTCCCCCTTATCCAGATAGGCAAAAGAAATATGAGCTATACCTTCCTTGGAGCCCAGCAATGATACTACTTCGCTTTCCGGATCAACTTCTACGCCAAACCTTCTCTGATACCACCCGGCTGCTGCTTTTCTAAACTCCAGCAGTCCTACTGAACTAGGATATTGGTGATTGGCCGAATCAGTAATGGCTTCCGCCATTTTTTTAACAATATGCGGCGGTGTTGGTTGATCAGGGTCGCCGATTCCCAGATTAATGATATCAATACCTTGGGCTTTGGCTTCAGCTATCTTTCTTTCAATCCTGGCAAACAGGTAAGGGGGAAGATTCTGCATAGCTAAACTTTCTTTTTTCATTTAATTTTTCCTCCTTTTATTATATCGTTACATCTCAAGCAGCTTGTCCTGCTCGATAAAACCTTTAAATACTTCAATCGCAGGTCCAGTCATATAAACATGGTTATTTAGAGCACTCCATTCGATTTCCAGATCTCCGCCCAGCAGATGAATAACCACCTTGCGCTCACTTTTGTGGTTTAATACTGCTGCCACCAATGTGGCACAGGCACCGGTACCGCAGGCCAGAGTGACCCCGGCCCCCCTTTCCCATACCCGCATCAATATTTCATTGTTCCCCAGCACCTGCACAAATTCTACATTGGTTTTGGCAGGAAAGAGCCCATGCTTTTCGATATGCGGTCCCCAAGTATTTACCGGTACGGAATTCATGTCTTCAACAAAGATAATACAGTGGGGGTTGCCCATGGATACTGCAGTTATCACAAAATCCTGGCCGGCGGCCTGCAGAGGAACTCCAATGTTGCCCCCATTGCCACTCATGGGAATTAAACCCCGCTCCAAAACTGGCTCACCCATATCTACCCGAACTGCTCGCAATTGACCATCAAGCAAAATTATTTCGGGATAACGGGGGCCGGCCAGAGTTTTAACCGATATTGCAGTTTTATCCACCAGCTTGTTTTCATAAGCATATCTGGCCACACAACGAATTCCATTGCCGCACATTTCAGGTTCTGAACCATCCGAGTTAAATATGCGCATAAAGATATCCATATCATTGTCTTTTCCGACAATTATTAAGCCATCAGCACCAATGCCAAAATTACGGTCACAAAGTTTTACCGCCCATTTTTGACAGCTGCCGGCCTCTTCCCATGATGAAGCTTCAATAATGATAAAATCATTGCCTATACCGTGCATTTTGGTAAATTGCATTTTAACTCCTCCTGAATACAATATTCCTCTTATACTTCAACAAATAAACTATTTAGGCATTAATTTTAGCATAATTCCAGCGGAAATCCAGAATTCGCCTCCAGGTATACAATATATATTTCAGGATAAGCCGGCTTCCGCTTAAAGTAATAATAATTAACCACAAATGCCAGTTAAGAGCTACAGTTTTAAATATATTCTGTAAAAATGGCAAATACAAAGCAGATAGATGCATGGTAATTGAAAGTGAAACCGCCAGCAATAAGTATCGGTTTTTACCGAAACCTAATTCAAACGGTGAATAAACTTCGGAGCGGCATTCAAAAACATAAAACAACTGTGCCATCACCAGGGTTGTAAAAGCCATACTGCGTGCGACCAACAATTGATCCAAAGCATTCAAGCGGGCATAAATCATACCCAGGATAAACGCCAGCAAGGTTGCAACAGCTATAAAAACCCCCCGCCCCAAAACCGTCCACCCTAAATTGCGGGCAAAAATCCCCTCACTTCGCGGACGCGGTGATCGTTTCATTATTCCCGGTTCCGGAGGTTCTACTCCCAGAGCCATAGCCGGCAGCCCATCAGTTACCAGATTAACCCAAAGAATTTGGATAGGTAGGAGCGGCAAAGGCATACCCAAAAGGGATGCGAAGAACATTACCAAGACTTCGCCAATATTACAGCCTAAGAGGTAACGGATAAACTTGCGGATATTGTCATATATGGCTCTTCCCTCATAAACGGCTTCCACTATGGTGGAAAAATTGTCATCAGCCAAAACCATTGATGAAGCTTCCCGGCTTACCTCGGTGCCGCTTATTCCCATGGCAATACCAATATCCGCAGCTTTCAAAGCAGGGGCATCGTTTACTCCATCACCGGTCATCGCTACCACATGCTGCTGCTTTTTCAAGACTTTGACAATGCGGTTTTTATGCTCCGGGGATACCCTTGCAAAAACCCGCTCTTGGACTGCAATTTTATAGAGTTCATGATCTGAAAGCCTGTCTATTTCTATACCCGTAGTCACCCGGGGATTGGCTGCTATCCCGACACTGCTTGCAATAGCCTGGGCAGTGGCTGGATGGTCGCCGGTAATCATTACCGGGATAATTCCGGCCTGCAAACAATCTGCAACCGATTTTTCCACCCCGGGGCGTGGAGGGTCCATTATTCCGCAAATACCCAGCAAGGTAAGTTTGGACTCAATTTCCGTATCACTTAAAGAAAGTGCTTCCCCAGGCTGCAGCTTGCGGAAAGCAAAGCCCAATACCCTTAATGCTTCATAAGCCCATTTTTCCTGCAGCTTAAAGAATCTTTCTTTATCCCGCTGGCCCAGGACCGTAGTTCTTTCCCGGCTCAGCAATTTAGTGCATGAATTTATTAAAACATCAAGAGCGCCTTTAACCAGAACCCATTGTTCACCATCCACTTCAACTATTATGCTCATTAGTTTCCGTTCGGAATCAAAAGGAATTTCCCGTATTCGGAGATAGCCTTCGTTAATTCCAGATTTCTGTGCCATAACCATTAAAGCTGCTTCAGTTGGATCACCCTGGATTTTATACATTCTACCGGTTTTTTCAATTTGTGAATTGTTGCAGTTGAATGCAACCTCCAATATCCGTTTACAGACTGGATCATTAAGCGGATTAATAACCCGTTTTAAATGGAAGAAGCGACCCTGCGGATTATAGTCATCACCTTCGATATTTATCTCGATATCAGCCGTAGCCATTCTGCGGGCGGTCATTTTATTTTGGGTTATAGTTCCGGTTTTATCCGAACAGATTACCGTAGTGCAGCCCAGGGTCTCGACTGCAGGCAGTTTGCGAATAATAGCGTTTCTTTTAGCCATCCTTTGCACGCCCAGGGCCAAAACAACCGTCACGATAGCCGGCAAACCTTCGGGTATCGCCGCCACCGCCAGACTTATTCCTGCCATTAGCATTACTAAAATCGATTCGCCGCGCCATATACCCATAAGGCTGACCACTGTACAAACTGCCAGGCATATTATAATTAATATTTTGCCCAATTGATCCAGTCTGCTTTGCAAGGGAGTCATAGATCGTTCGGTATTTTTCATCATATTGGCGATTTGCCCCATCACCGTATCCATGCCGGTAGCTACTACCACCGCCTTGGCTCTCCCGCGGCTTATTGAAGTTCCCATGAAAGCCATGTTAACTTGTTCGGCCAGATGGGTACGGGCATCAAGTAGATTCACTGTTTTTTTCTCCACCGGCAGCGATTCGCCGGTCAACAATGATTCTTCAGCTTCCAGGCTGTGACTCTCAAGTAACCTCAAATCGGCGGGAACCCGGTCACCGGTTTCCAGAAAAACTATGTCCCCAGGCACCAACTCGGCAGTAGAGACCTTAATTCTTTTTCCCTGACGTAAAACCAGGGAAAATGGCGAGGTTAGCTTTTTGATTTCCTCCAAAGAGCGTTCGGCTTTGTACTCCTGAATAAAACCCAGAATAGCATTTAAAACTACTATAGCCATGATGGTTATAGCGTCAGCCATCGCTCCAATCATTCCGGAAATTACCGTAGCTCCCAACAAAACCAAGACCATGGTATCGGTAAATTGGGTGAGAAACATTTTAATCGCATTGTTGCCTTTATCTGTCTCAATTGAATTATTGTATATTTCCTGTCGCTGCTTCACTTCGTATAAAGATAAACCTTGTTCCCGGTTGCTTTTTAGTCTTGCCAGTATTTCCTCAATGTCTATACTGCACCAGGTATTATTTGTCATTTATTTGCCTCCACCTAACCTTTTTGACCAATGCTTATTCAAAAGAAGGCAATAAAAGAACGAAGGACAGGCCTTAAAGACCGGTCCTTCGTTAGAATAAATCGTAATTTGCTTTAAACATCGGAAGAAAGTGCGGAGCAGTTTCTTCCGCACTGCTCCAACGAGGCGGAGGACATATTTATAACATTCCTTTCGCTTCACAAAAGGCACAAAACGTAATGAAAGATTTCTTTCAGACTTCGCCTCTTATGAACGCTCCTTTAACCATTTAGCAACAGCCGGGTACACTTCGTTTTTTGCCCGGCTGCCAAAGACCAGGCCGCCATGCCCCACTTTATAGTTGCAGTGGATTTTGTCCTGGGAAGAGGTAGCATCCAGAATCGCTGTGCTTTGAGGCGGTAATACGATATGGTCGGTTTCGCCGGTCAGCACCAAAAGCGCTGCATCAATAGCCCTTAAGTCAATTTTCCGGCCCTGCATGATAAACTCATTTTTAATTAATCTGTTTTCCTTATATAAGTACTGAATCCATTCCCGATAAGCCTTGCCCGGGAAGTTTACGTTATCATTCACCCATTTGTTTAAGGCTTTCCAGGCTTCAATAGATACTCCATCATCGATTGATTTCCATAAGCGGGTATAGGTGGCTACAAAATTGTTAACTGGATTCAGCATTTTGACTCCAAAATCAATAAAATCTTTGGGGATAAGATAGAATGTATCGGTAATCTTGTCCACATCATAGAGCGACGACTGCAGCCATATGCTCGATAAACCGGCATCCTGAAAGTCAAAAGGTGATGCTACAAAAATCATATTTTTCACTTTAGGCTGGGGGTAAAGTGCGGCATACATGGTTGCTATGGTTCCTCCCATGCAGTAACCTAAAATGCTAAGTTCATTAACATTGGAAAACATGCAGACTTTTTGGACGGCGCGGGCCACATAATCGGAGACAATCTGGGTGAAGCTGATATCCCGGTCTTCCCAGTCGAATTCTCCCCAATCCAGAAGATAAACATCAAAACCTTCATTTACCAGATACTCGACCAAACTCATGCCAGGATATAGATCAAGAATATAAGCTTTATTAATTAGAGCATATACCATAAGAAGCGGAGTTTTATGTTTGATGCCATTGTGGTTGACATAGTGATAGAGACGGCATTTGTTCTTGCGCCAGACAGTTTCCTTCGGTGTCAGTCCGGTCTCGG
Organism: Syntrophomonas sp.; assembly: GCA_036677685.1. Taxonomy (GTDB): domain Bacteria; phylum Bacillota; class Syntrophomonadia; order Syntrophomonadales; family Syntrophomonadaceae; genus JAQUBU01. The sequence continues at coordinate 75,409 of JAVBWA010000016.1, forward strand.
GCAGAGGATCAAAGAAGAGAATATCCATCCACTTTCTGGTAGTTTCCAGCATTCGGTCATAACTCTTTTGCAGATCGGCTCCTACTTCTGCCGCTGAAGCATGCAAGTATAAGGGTTTCTTCATCTTTCCCCTCCTAAACTAATGCTTAATATGACGCCGGCTTAATTATATGTTCGCGCGGCGGAATGGCTATTGCATCACCATCCAGAATTAATTCACCATACTGGTTAAAACAGGATGTTCTAAGCTTCACCCGGCCCCGCGGCATTTTCTCAATAACTTCGGTTTGCGCTCTTACCGTATCATTGATAAAACAGGGCAACAGGAATTTGGTATTCTGGCTTTCATATATAGTGCCTGCGCCCGGCATGCGATTGCCTACAACATTGGAGATCAAGCCCACCAACAACATACCATGAACCACCCGTTTTTTAAAATGTCCCTGACGGGAACGCACTTCATTTACATGCAGCCAGCTAAAATCTCCGGTTATACCGGCATATTGATATACATCGGTTTCGGTTATGGTTTTCTCAACATAATCCATGTCTCCGACATTTAATTCATCATATATGTGTTCAATCATAGTCTAATAGCCCCTCCTCTCATCAATTAAAGCAATTCAGTCTTGCCTTTCCTGGCTTTGGGTTCTCTGTTAACTTGTTTATTGCTCTGTTTATCTGATTTTTTTACTTTCGGTTTTTCTTCAGGCTTGTCAAGTTTACTGTTAATCAGGGCCATTTCTTGTTTCAAGGAAGCAAGTTCCTCTTTAATCTTGCCTTGATAATCTGCCATTTTTAAAAGGCTGTCGGTTATTTTGCGGAAGTTTTCAAATGTTTGAAACTCGATCGTATCAATCTTTTCTTCTATGGAGATAACCAGTTCAGCCACTCGGGCAATATCTTTCTTAGTGGGATTAACGCCCTTTTCGGCTAACTTTTCCATCTGTTGCCGGGATACTTTATTATAGGCCAGGTATTGTTCCAGAGTTTTGTCCAGGAGAGAAACAAAAGTCTCCGTAGCAATAAATCCTTTTAAGGTGCGTGCCCAATCACTTTCATTGCTGAAGTACATCTCTTTCCAAACCTCAGCAAAATCCGGCATTTGGATATTATTGCCATTATCCTGTGAGTGATTTATTTTACGTGCATCGTCAGACATGATAATAGGTCTCCTTTCAACTCTTGATCAATACTAAAAGAGTCAATGCACAAGGCGGTTATGGTCTTGGCCATAACCGCTATGATACTTGGATATTATTTTTAGAAATTGCGAGGCAGTTTCAACACAATTTAATCATTCCCGAAGGGAATCAATATAAGTGGTCCCCGTAGGGGGCAACACACCGCTGCAAGGAGGCAGGGGATTGGAACCCACCGCCTGTGTTGTTAATAGGAATCCGACTGCATAAAGAAGCGGGGGGACCTCGTTATATAATACAAATTTATAAATTTTCTACCTTCTTGTTCAGGTCTTCAAACTTTTTATTCAAATCATTAAAATAGGTGAAATTGGGAACATCAACGTTTTCCAGGGTAGCACTAACTGCTTCCTGCATCATTTTTTGCATCTGTTGCTGGTTCTTTTTAGCCTGAGTCATCAATTCCTCGACTAACTTGGTAGTTTCCTCGCGGGCAGTCTTTCTCTGATCCAAATATTTTCTTATCATGTTCTCAATTTGTTCTTGGGTCCAAGCCATACTGCCCAGAGTTACCAACCACATATCCCATAATTTTTCCGTAGAACTCTCACCCATTGCCATTGCCTTTTTCACATTATCTTTGTTGACCATAATTCATTCTCTCCTTTCTTAATAAGGATGAAAACTAAGAATATTCTAGCATTTTCACCTCCTCCACAAATATCATGTATATAAATCAGCTGTATTAACAAAAACAACAGGAAATATTATGGATAAGAAGTGCTATATACCATTTCAACCTTACTTTATAATATATCATCAAAACCGTTTAAATGATAGATTTTATTTTAAATAGGAAACAATTTTAAATTTTATGACAATTGTTGGTTGCCCAGAGTGCTGGTGAAATGCGATTTAAGTTGCTTACACGAATTTATATCAAAATTCTCTTCGTTGCTGGCTAAATAAAAAGTGGTGTTCCTTTTTGTGAAGCATACACTGCCATTTAATTCATATACCCCAAAAGACTTGGCCACATAGTCTATTACTCTTTCCCCAAATAGAATAATATGAGGCGGATTTAAAATAACCATTTCCTCCAGTAAAAAAGGCAGGCAAAATATTATTTCTTCATCAGTAGGTTTTACGTATATTCCTGAACAAGCTTTCGAATTTAACAAGCACTTATTCTCCCGGTCCAGCATCTTTTTGTAATTGGAATTTCCCCCGGTAAAATTATTTAAATTCTGCCGTACTGTGCAAACTTTTGGTTCACATCTAACCATGAATGTATGATATATCTTAGCAACATTTAATTCTTTTTTTATTAAATCACGCAAGTTAATTAATCTGCTGCTGTTTTTGGTAAAGTTATTATCCGACTCAAAAACCATCATGATTTCCGGCTCCAATTCCCCTTTGCCCAAGGAAGGTTTAAGAACACACTGGTTTAAGTGCAAACAGCGTTGACACTTGGATATTCTAACTTCCATATCAATAATTTTACGAATACTGGTTTCCCTATTATCAAACGCCATTATTGCCCCTCCTGCAAGCTAATTCATTTAAGCATCGGAAGAAACTGCGAAGCAGTTTCAACGCAATACCGTTTTTAACCATAATTTCCATATCTCTAATCTCACCACTTCGACAGGGGTTTTAAAAATCCTCCTCAATTCCATATTTTTTTTCGATCACGAGCTGTTTCATAAGACTTTCCAAAGATAAAAAAAGCCGTTGACCTATTTCATGTCAACAGCTGCTTTTATCTTAAACTATTGTTTATTATTTAATTTATAGAGATAATCCCTGGTTCTTGAGTTTACACCCCAGGTTGAATCTGCCAATTTTGTGCACACATAACTACGCATATTATTATCAAGATCAGGATCATTAATATCAAATATTAAGAAAAATACTCTTAATATATCCAAGATATTGGTGAACAGCCTTTCAGTTGGAGCTTGTTTTAACAGGCTGTCGTTTTTGCCATAGAAGAATATTAGCCTTTTTATAACCCACATAATTTCAGCATTATTCCATAATTTCTTTTCAATTATCTCCGTAAGTAAACTATCAGGGCCAATCTTATTTTCCTTTTGTTCTAACTCCTTCCATTCCGGGCTTCCTATTACTGTAGGCGGTATACCAAGCAATTCTTCAAAATTTTGTTCCACAATCTTACCCCCGCAATTAGTTTAGTATTTTAATATTGGCATGATTTTAACGTAATATTCTTCGCCCGCCCACATAAGTGTTGCCATAATAACCCGAACTGAGCGTTGAGAATATTACTCCTCCACTGCGAGGTGAACTGGAATGTATAAACTGATCACCACCGGAATAAATACCTACATGGTCAATACCGCCACGTCCGCAGGCAAAAAACACCAAATCTCCCGGCAGTAAATCTTCTTTGCTGACTTCAGTTCCATTCCTGTACTGGGCGGCCGCATTATGGGGCAGATCGATATCAAACTGGGCAAACATGTAACGGACAAAACCGGAACAGTCAAAACCACCCGGGCCCGACCCTCCATAACGGTAAGGAGTTCCTAAATATTCTTGAGCCTTCTCAATTATCCGGCTACCATCCAAAGGGTTCCCGGCTCGTGATGGAGTAGGCACGTTATTATCGGCAATTTGAGGAGGAATATTGGCAGGTTCTGCTACAGAGGTTTGTACGATTAATTTGGTGCCAATTTTGAGCGCATCTGAATTAAGCTGGTTGGTCTTTTTAATAGTTTCAACCGTTGTTCCAAATTTTTGGGCAATAGTCCACAAGCAATCTCCTGATTGAACAGTGTATGTAGTTTCTGCAGCCATCAGGCTTGTCCCAGTAAAAAGCGTAATAATAAATGCGAGGCACACTATTTTTAAACTTTTAGTCATTCTTTCCCTACCTTTCGCAGAACATAGATGCTTTGCCTTTTTATTCTACAAAGGTAGTAAAAATTCCTGCATGATTATAAATATTTTAACAGTTTCGTTTAATTTCCGGTTCGATGTGCCAATATTCTTGCCATTAAATCCCCGGTAATGAAACTGCAGCCCAGACTATTGCGCAAGTTATCATTACTGTTGCCATGATAATCAGAACCGCCGGTAACCAACAAATTATATTCCGTACTCAGGTCCAAAAATCTTGCAATCTGATCTTCGTTGTGTTGTGGGTAATATACTTCAATACCCTCTATACCCATCTTGATGAGATTAAATATTATGTTCCTGTCCGTTATCAAGCCTGGATGAGCCAGTACCGGTATCCCTCCCGCCGCTTTAATCAATTCGATGGCTTCCTGGGGTAAGAATTTATATCGGTTTACGTAGGCTGGTTTCCCCTTGCCAATGTATTTATTAAAAGCTTCAGCCATGGAAGCAACATAATTATTTTGAATCATAGCCAGGGCAATGTGGGGTCTGCCGATTAAATCCCCCCGGGCAAGATCTTGCACTTCCGCAAAACTAACAGACATTCCCAATCTATTGATTTTATTAATCATTTTTTCGGCTCTTTCGTACCTAGCTTTTTTTATTTCTTCCAGGCGTCTTATAAGTCTAGAATTATAATAATCGATAAAATAACCTAGAATGTGAATCTCCTGCTCCCCGGCTTCGGTATTCAGTTCAATGCCCGGCAGAATATCAATATTTAGAGCTTTTTCTTTTTTGTACATTATGGCCGGTTCCAGACCTTCAATGGTATCATGATCGGTAATAGCTATTCCCTGTATACCTGAGGCTATTGCCAAATCAACAAGTTTGGGGGGACTTAAAGCTCCATCCGAGGCTGAAGTGTGAATATGCAAATCATATCTCATGCTGAAACTCCTCGTTATTACTCATTACTTCCTTAATAACCCTTAGTGCATTTCCTCCTAATACCATTTCCACTTCTCTGGGGCTGAATCCTCTCTCTAGCAATTTTTTTGCCATATCCTTATATCCCTGCACTCCGGGCAATACAATGTGATCAGCGCCGTCAAAATCCGAGCCCAAACCGACGTGTTCAATTCCAATGAGCTCAGCAATATAAACGATATGGTCTATCAGGTCATGAAGCTCACAAACCCCGTCTTCTTTTACAAAGTCAGCTACTTGATTGATGCCCACAACACCTCCATTTATAGCCAGGGTTTTTAATTGCCGGTCATCCAGGTTTCTCCAGTGCGGGCACAAGGCCCGTGCATTGGCATGACTGACCAATATGGGATGCTGATAATACTCAAAAGCTTCATAATAACCTGGTTCAGCCAGATGGGATAAATCCAGCAGCATCCCCAGTTTATTCATTTCGGCAATTATTTCCCGGCCTTTTGTACTCAAGCCACCGGCTTTTTCCCTTTCGTATAAGCCATCAGCCAGATAATTGCGATTATTCCATGTTAACCCCAGGCTGCGCAAACCCAATCTGTATAATACCCTTAGAATTTCTACATCGGTTCCCAGGGCTTCGCCCCCTTCGAGATGCAGGATACAACCTATTTTGGAGGAATTGCCCGTTTTTACAATATCTTCATATTCATTTACTTGATACAAGTAATTAGGGTTATTCGCCATTTCAAAATGGTATTTATCAATTTGTTTTAAAATTTGCCTTAAAGCCAGATTTGATTCGGTGGGCATGGTAAACAAGGCAAACACTTGTACTTTCATACCTGCCTCTAATGCCCGCCCAATATCAAAATGACCGGTGTTTTCAAAGAGCTGCTCATTTCGCTCATAAATGGCAGAGATGGTGTCACAATGCAGATCAACGATTTTCAATAGTATTCCTCCTTTACGTAAAACAACCTGCCTTCCAGCAGGTTGTTAACACTTTCAATATTAAGCATATTCTTAAGCATCGGAAGAAACTGCAGAGCAGTTTCAACACACCACCGCAACGAGGTGGGAGGTTATAACCCGCTGTTTGGTTAATAGTAATCCGACTACTTAAAAAGCGGGAATATTTTTTCGCCTTGTTTAAGCATCCGAAGAAACTGCGAAGCAGTTTCAACACACCGCTGCAACGAGGCGGGAGATTGGAACCCGTTGCCTGGTTTGTTAATAAAAATCCGACTACTTAAAAAAGCGGGAATATTTTTTCGCCTTGTTATATCTATCTGGGTTCAATAATCAACTTTATAGCGGTTCGCTCTTCGCCATCTATGCTTATATCAGTAAAAGCGGGTATACAAATCAGGTCCATTCCACTCGGAGCAACAAATCCTCTGGCAATAGCAATTGCTTTAATTGATTGGTTAATAGCACCAGCACCAATGGCTTGTATTTCGGCAGCTCCCTTTTCTCGCAAAACTCCGGCAAGGGCACCTGCAACTGAGTTTGGACTGGATTTAGCTGAAACCTTTAATACTTCCATTAAATAACCTCCCTTAATAATTAAAAAGTAGATTAGTTGCTCTCTATTATGTATATTCTAAGTTTAAATGGTAATTCCTTCTTTTTGCAATATGGTTTTTGGTTATTTTTTCTATTTCAAGTAAAATGGGACCATCCGCCTGACCCTTATCGCCCTTTTGGGTAAAGATGGAGGATGGTCCTATAATTTAAATGTTTACTTAAGCAGGGGAACGATATGAAATTCTTGTAATGATTTTGACCTTATTAGTTTCATCATCCAATTCCAGAACAACACCCTGTAATTGAACGGGACCCTTAGCCACCTCGAGGCGAACCGGACGCTGGGTAATCAGCTTGTTTATAACCTGCTCTTTATCCATACCCAGAATGGAATCCTCCGGTCCGGTCATACCCATATCAGTTATATAGGCAGTTCCTCCCGGCATTATTCGCTCGTCGGCGGTTTGAATATGGGTGTGAGTCCCCAGTACCGCTGAAACCCGACCATCGAAATAATGGCCAAAAGCCAACTTCTCTGATGTAGCCTCAGCATGGAAATCGACGACAATAATGTCAACCTGTGCATCCAAATCCTTAAGAATTTCTTCCACCATCCGGAAGGGACAATCCAAAGCCGTTAAAAACACCCTGCCTGAAGCATTAATTACAGCCAATTTTTTGTTAAAACCAGCCGAGTACACATGATAACCTTGCCCCGGGCAATAGGGAGGATAGTTGGCAGGCCGAATTAAACGGGGTTCATCATCTATGCAAGCAAATATATCCTTATTGTCCCATACATGGTTGCCCATGGTTAGCACATCAATATTTAAAGCCAGTAATTCCTGCATTACATCTTTGGTTAAACCTCTGCCACCAGCCGCATTTTCTGCATTAGCTATAGTGAAATCAATATTATACTTTTTATGAATCTCCGGCAGCAAGCTGCGTATAGCCTTGCGGCCGGGCTTACCTACTATGTCACCTAAAACCAGTATATTCAAAATTACCCTCCACTTTTAATTATTGAATACCAGCACCCTGCCTTCCTGGCGATAAGCCAAAAAACTAGTGGCACCAACATTGCCGGTATTAAGTTTGTTAAGCAAATCCTTCTTTAAGCGTTTTTTGACCGAATCTGCAACTATAATTCTTTCATCTGCCTTAAATAACGAGTCTCCAAATTCTTCACGCACCATATGCAGCAGCAGTTCAATTTCCTCTTCATCCAGGGTCTTAATATCACGGTAGATTCTCAAGAAATTGATTCCCCCGTTTTCCTCAAAGGATAAATTCATGAGAGACGGCAAAGTTGATGATAGTTTATGGAAAATCAGCAGACAGTCTTCAATTTTTTTTATAAAAGTTTCTTTATGAACCTTATCAATATTACGATTTAAGGCCAATTCCAAAAATATTGTTTCCTGATCTGTTTGGTATTTCACGGCATTTAACTCGGGATATTTTAAAGATATACTTATAAAAATATCCAATCCCAAATCATTATTCATTAAACATTTTCCCCTTAAGGCATTTAATATAAACTCTTTCTTCAAAAGACCCCAAAGTCCTTTAATATAGGATTGAGAATTTGTGGCAGCTTTACAAATCTTGTATGGACCTGTTCTCCTACTATATACTTGCCTTAATGCGAACCTATCCTAGTACCCTGTCAACCCTAATTCTATATCTTCTTGTCAATAAGTCAGGCCGAGCAAAAGAAGTGAAGAGCAAGGTATTCAAAAAGCCCGTGATTGAAAGGGGACGGACCTTCTGCTTCGCAGTAAGGTCCGTCCCCTTATAGAGTACGTCGAATAAACGGGCTTCTTGGATAACGCAGCTATTCGCCTTTTTTGCTCGGCCTGAAAGGGTTTCGTAAAGCCCTTTTAAACATTCCCATAACCAAGCCAATTATTTATTTGGCAAACTCAACCGACCTGGTTTCTCTAATAACCACTACTTTGATTTGACCTGGATAATCCAGTTCACTCTCAACTTTGTCCGCAATTTCGCGGGCCAAGTTGATGGCTTTCAGATCATCAATTTCATCGGGTTTAACAATTATGCGAATTTCTCTACCCGCCTGAATGGCGAATGTGCGGTCAACTCCGGCAAAAGATTCAGCAACCGCTTCAAGTTTTTCCAGACGTTTGATATAAGTCTCCAGAGTTTCTCTGCGTGCTCCCGGCCTGGATGCGGATATGGCATCTGCGGCTTGAATAAGTACAGCTTCAACAGTTTCGGGTATTATGTCACCGTGATGAGCTGCTATACCATGAATAACATCCTTATTCTCACGGTATTTCTTGGCCAAATCCACACCGATTTCCACATGGGGACCTACAACCTCATGATCTACTGATTTTCCTATATCATGAAGCAAGCCGGCCCGTTTGGCCAACATTATGTCTACCCCCAGCTCGGCTGCCATTATGCCAGCCAAATGGGCAACTTCAATTGAATGCCGAAGCACATTTTGCCCGTAACTGGTACGGTATTTTAATCTACCCAGAAGTCTGATTATTTCGGGGTGCAATCCATGTACTCCAACTTCAAATGCGGCCTGTTCTCCAACTTCCCGCATTTCCTGTTCGATATCCTTTTTGGCCTTTTCAACCATTTCTTCAATGCGAGCTGGATGAATACGTCCATCGGATACCAGATTACCCAGAGCAACTCGGGCGATTTCCCTGCGAATTGGATCGAATGAAGACAAAATAACTGCTTCAGGTGTATCATCAATAATTAAATCTACTCCCGTTAATGCTTCGAAATTCCTTATATTGCGCCCTTCCCTGCCAATAATGCGGCCTTTCATTTCATCATTGGGTAAAGGTACCACCGATACCGTGGTTTCTGAAACTACATCCGCAGCACATTTCTGAATGGCTAGTGACACAACATTCTTGGCCCGTTTGTCCGCTTCTTCCTTGGCTTCGGCCTCCAGATTCTTGATCATTATGGCCGTTTCCTGGCGTATTTGTTGTCCCACATTATATAACAATAACTCTTTGGCATCTTCAGAACTCAAACCCGAAAGACGTTCCAACTCTTTTAATTGCTGGGTAAGAATAAGCTGCAAATCTTGCTGGGTTTTTTCAGTTTCCTTTTCTTTTTCGGCCAGTATGTTTTCTTTTTTCTCTATATTCTCGGTTTTCTTATCCAGACTTTCTTCCTTTTGAATTAACCGTCTTTCAATCCGGTCCAATTCACGGCGTCTTTCCCGGACATCCTTTTCAGATTCCTGACGAGCGCGGTGAATTTCATCCTTGGCTTCAAGTAGAATTTCCTTTTTCTTGGCTTCCGCTTCCTTGCCTGCCTCATCCAAAATACGGGCAATTTCTTCTTCAGCCTTCCCCATTCTACTCTCTGCTATAGTTCTTCTTGCATAATATCCGGCAAAAAGACCTACTGCCAAAGAAAGAGTAATAACTAAAAAACTTGCTACGCTATTTATATTTTTCACCTCCTTTTACCGCAATGTTTAATATAATCTACTTTTGCTTACAACAGAAAAAACCGAGTTCAACTCGGTTTTATACGAAGTAATCTGCCTTTTAGTTATCATTTATTCACCAATGTTTTGTATCTGCCTATATTAAGTGGATATAGGTCATACTATCCCCTTAAAAATATTCAGTTCTATCCAATGGTGAGCATCTGGCAACTCACTTTAACCCTAAGACAACCTTAAAAATATATGCTAAACACATGGTTATAAGAGGCGAAAAGACATCCCCCGCTTCTTTAAACGGTGGGTTTCCTATAAGAAAACAGGGGGCGGAATCTAATCCCTAGCCTCGTTGCAACGGTGTGTTGAAACTGCTCCGCAGTTTCTTCCGATGCTTAAAATACCCGTGTATACTTCCATATTTTAAAGTGGAAAAATCTATATTAATCTCCAGCAGTCTATACGGTCAAGTTATTAGGCATTACTTCTAACCGGTAGTCTGCTCTAATTTTATTTAGTTTGCATAATGATGTCAAGTTTCCTCTGCGGGGATTGGTGCGATTTCTATTTCTTTAACGCCTTCTCTAATTTTGCTTTCCAGTAAAACATAAAAATCAGGGTTGTTTTTTATATATTCTTTGGCATTTTCCCGTCCTTGACCCAGACGTTCACCTGCAAAGGAATACCATGAACCGCTTTTTTGAATAATATCACTGCTTACCGCAATATCTAAAAGGTCACCTTCTTTGGAAATACCGCTGCCGTACATTATATCAAATTCAATCGATTTGAAAGGTGGTGCAACTTTATTCTTCACAACTTTGATCTTGGTCCGGTTGCCAATAAGGTCGGTTCCCTGTTTTATGGCTTCACCTTTGCGAACTTCGATGCGGACCGATGAATAAAACTTCAAAGCCCGGCCTCCGGTTGTGGTTTCCGGGTTGCCATAAATAACCCCTACTTTTTCTCTGATCTGGTTGATAAACAAGACACAGGCATTGGATTTACCAATATGCGCGGTGAGTTTTCTCAAAGCCTGGGACATCAAACGAGCCTGCAGGCCGACATGGACATCGCCCATATCCCCATCCAACTCGGCTTTAGGGACCAGAGCAGCCACCGAATCAATTACTACGATATCAATAGCCCCGCTCCTTACCAAAGCTTCAGCAATTTCCAGGGCCTGTTCGCCATAATCAGGTTGGGCAACCAGCAAATTATTAATATCAACTCCTAATTTACGGGCATATAAGGGATCAAGAGCATGTTCAGCATCAATAAATGCTGCCATTCCTCCCTCCTTTTGCGCCTGGGCTATAGCATGCAAAGCAACTGTGGTTTTACCCGAGGACTCGGGACCAAATATTTCTATTACCCGGCCTTTGGGCAACCCTCCAACCCCTAAGGCCAAATCCAGAGACATGCAGCCCGTCGAAATAACCTCCACATTCATATTGGCTGCTTCACCCAGTTTCATTATGGAACCCTTGCCAAATTGTTTTTCTATGTTTTTTATCGTGTTACCCAGGGCTTCAATCTTTCCCTTGTTAACTTCGTTATTCTCCACCATCAGTCCCCCTCAAACATATGTTCGCTTTAAACATTATAATCTTATCATCAAAATATTGTCAATTAATTTCTATCCATTTAATTTAATTTTAGCCAGGGTCAAATATCTTGGGCCGCTTGATGACAACTGGCTTTCCATAAAATAGAATTCATCAACCCTAAATAGTATTTTTCTTCTATTATTATTAATATCCATGGTCTTTTGCAGATATTTGGCCTGAGCTTGCTCAGAGCGGATCCTACCTAGAGTCAGATGGAAATTCCGCCGTTTTTCCGGTTCAAAATCGAATTGGGTTAAATAAGCATCCACTCTTTCTCCTAAAAATACGGCCTTTTTCATTTCTCCTTCAACTCCCAGCCATATTACCCGCGGCCGCTTATTGCTGGGAAAATAGCCCAGCTCATTGGTAGACAGTTCAAAAGGGGGACAGGACTCTCCCACCATCATTAATTTTTGCTTGATATCCTCAAGCATATTTTTGTTGATATCGCCAAGAAATTTCAGAGTTAAATGATAATTCGCCAATTCCACCCATTTGACATCGGTTAAGACCGGGCTCAATTCTTTTTTCACATTATTGGCATATTGTTTCACCTCATCAGGAACCGGGATGGCAATAAATGTACGCATTATTGCAGACCTCCAAAAAGCAGATATCTTCTTAACATGTCCAGGGCGCTTTTGGCAGCCAGCACCCGCACGGCCTCCCGGCCTCCCACAAAACGCATTTCTTTAACCCGGCAAGACCCGGCATCAGCTAAAGCAATATACACCAATCCGGCCGGTTTTTCTTCACTGCCCCCATCGGGTCCGGCGATTCCGGTAATCGCGATGGCAAGATCGGCCTTTGATTTTTCAATTATCCCCCGAGCCATCTCGGCAGCGGTTTCAGAACTAACCGCGCCAAATTTATCTAAAGTGGCCGGATTGACACCCAGGAGCCTTATTTTTGCATCATTGCTATAAGAGGTTACCCCTCCCCACAGGTACTTGGAACTGCCAGGTATGTCAGTTATCATTTTACCAAGCAGTCCTCCGGTGCATGATTCTGCCAAAGCCAGGGTTTTACCTGACCGGAAGATTAAATCACCAATAATGGTCTCCAACTTGTCTCCTTCATAGCCGAAAATGTTATTTTCCATTTTTCTGGCTATTTGAGCAGATATCCCGAAAAGTATGTTCTGACTTTCAGACAGATCTTTGCCCTCTGCGGTGATTTTGATATGTACTTCGCCGTCCTGGGCCAGCAAAGCCAGACTATATCCATCAGCAGCATGCATTAATTCACCTAATAATTCTTCAACCTGTGATTCCCCGGGGCCCAGAACTTTAATGGTTTGGCGTGCTACCAGGTTGACTGCCGGGAAATCCTGCTTTAACAAAGGTTCAACCTCACTAGTAAACATATTCTGCATTTCCCGGGGGGGTCCCGGCAAAAGTATTACCGTTTTCCCATCTTTTTTAAGATACATACCGGGAGCGGTTCCGCGGGAATTTTTGAGTATTTGGGCTTCCCGGGGGAACATGGCTTGTTTTAAATTGCATTCCGGCATCGACCGGTTTCTTCTGCGGAAGAAATCCTCCAGTCTTTTTACTTCAGCATCAAAAACGATCATTTCGCTGCTCATAACTGCGCAGGCTACCTCTTTGGTCAAATCATCGCTGGTAGGTCCCATACCTCCGCTGGATATAACAATATCGGCCATCTTCACTCCGTTTTCAAAAGCAGTTCGTATATATTCTTCACTGTCTCCCACCGTGCTCTTGCCAATAACTTTAATGCCTGCAGCACTAAGCTTCTCCGATAAAAAAATCGAGTTGCTGTCTATGGTGGAACCCAGCATCAATTCGGTTCCGGTCGATATAATATAGGCCTTGTACACCTTTGCCTCATCTCCTTTAAGAATTAAGCACTTTTACCGTGGATTAACTATTCTATTTAGTTTTTTACTTTTTAAGTATTTCTTTATACATCTTCTACATCAATCAGTCTTAACCTGTTAATTATAAAGATTTTCCCTCTCCAAAGTAAAATTAGGTATCAAACAGGGATGGCTGACAAGGGGACGGTTCTCCTGTCATGTGCGACACATGACAGGAGAACCGTCCCCTTGTCAGCTCTTATCAATCAATTTTAATTCAATTTATTGTAGCAATTCCATAAACCGCTCCCGGTCAATACTCTCTTCATTTATCAAACAGGATGCTACTGCCGAGAGCTGTCGCTGCTTGTCCTGCAAAATATCACGGGTTTTACTTTCCAAGTTGCTTATTATCGACTTACATTCATTGTAAATATTCTCGCTGGTCAATTCCGCCATATCTACAATTCCCAAAGACGACAGCCCGGCTGCCACTATTTGGCGGGCAAGCTTCCAGGCCTGACTAAAATCATTTTGCGAGCCCGTACTGCGGCTGCCGAATTCCAATTCCTCAGCTATCGCTCCTGCAAGCGCCACCACTATTTGTTGTTCCAGTTCTTCGCGGGTATATAAATATTGATCATCCTTGGGCGCCTGGCGCATAAAACCCAGGGCGACTCCCCGGGGAACTACGGTTAATGATGAAACTGATCCGGAATTGGTATACTCGCTGACCAATGCATGCCCGCTTTCATGATAACCCACTCTTTTTATTTCTTCATTACTAGGCTTGCGATCCAGCTTTTCTCCCATTATCACCTTATTAACTGCTTCTAAAAAGTGGTTTTTATCAATAGTGGCTGAATTCTCGCGCATAGCCAAGATTGCTGCTTCATTAGCCAGACTCTCCAAATGCGCACCGGAAAAGCCAAAAGTCTCACGGCCAATATCTTCAAGCATCAAGGGGTTGGACAGTGGCTTATTACGGGTATGGATATCCAGGATTTTTATCCTGCCTTTTTTGTCGGGCAGCCCTACTTGAACCTGCCGGTCAAAACGGCCGGGACGAGTTAAGGCCGGATCAAGCAGATCAACCCGGTTGGTAGCCCCGATTATCAACATATGGGGATCTTCATTGGATGATAGGCCGTCCATTTCCACCAACAACTGGTTGAGTGTCTGGTCATATTCCATGTGACTGGAGTGGCTTCCTCTTTTAGCACCTAATACATCCAATTCATCAATAAATAAAATAGCACTGTTCTTGTCAGCTTTTATAGCTTTTTTACGCGCATCGCTAAATATTTGGCGTATTCTTTTAGCACCTACACCCGCATATATTTCAATGAATTCCGAACCGGAAGCCGAAATAAATATTGAGTCAGTATAGCTTGCGGCCGCTCGGGCCAACAGGGTTTTACCCGTACCCGGCGGTCCTACCAGCAGTATTCCTTTTAAAGGTCTTATTCCCATCTTGCTAATTTCATCAGGTTTCCGGATAAACTCCAAAGCTTCCTTAAGCTCATTAATAGCAGTATCCTGACCACCAATATCTTCAAAGCCAAGCATTAAATTCTTTTTGATACTATTACCCACATCTTCCAGTTTCATATTGCCCTGGGTTTGAAGAAAAAAATAAAACCCGCCTATGACCAAAGCAATAAACATAAAAGGCGTAACATTAATGCCAATAATGGCCAGAAAGATCACAACTGCAATTACCGAACCTACAATGATCTCTTTCAAGACAAAAGCCTCCTCAATTAACCTAAAGCACTATTTTTCTGATTCCGATTGATTATTTCATAAAGATAGGAATTACCATCGATTATTTGCAGGTATAAATGTTCTTGGTCAATAAAAATCCTATGTTTCATGTTCGTTTTTTGAAGCTGCCTGGCTATTTCTTCATCCAGCCAAATATATTGGTTGTTAGCCAAAGCTTCATATATAGCAGGTTGCAGCTTATTAAACATGGTTTGTAAACTGGCATTGCGCTGGTCCTTAATAACTAAGTGATAATCTTCCGGGGGCAGACTGGCTTCCACTTTATCAACTATTGCCTGGTAGGGCTTTTGAATATCACTTGCCTTATTTAAATGAACTTCGATTTCGTACTTTTGACCCTTATCTTCAATGTTTACATCATGTACGGATTCAATGGTCTTTATTTCATTGACTATGGGTTCTTTGACAACCCATTCTTTATAAAGATAAAATGCAGCCAATAATGCTCCCAAGGACAAAATCAGGGCAAGTATTGCGATTAAAACCCTAAATTCATTCTTTTTCATCAATTTCCGCACTCCTTTACTCAGTTATTATAACATAGGGCTTGGCTGCAAAGCCTGCCTTAATATCTGGTAAAAGGCCAATATATTAGTAAAGAAAAGTGAGGCGTGAGGGGTAAGGTGTGAGGGGTTTAAGGTTATTTTAAGTCCCTCCTTTGAACCCCAAACTCACTTTTCATATGTGCTTGCCTGTGCCCATTGAGTATGTCCTGCGGGCATGAGCGGTTAGTAAAGAAAGAAGCTCTGTTGCCAGAGCCCCAGACCGAGAAAAAAAGCGAATAGCTGCGTTATTCATAAAACCCGTTCAATCGGAGTACGCATGTACGCCGATTGAACGGGCTTTATGAATGCCTTGTTCTTCATTTCCTTATTAGTGAGTGAAAGTGAACATAGGTGATACTCGGAGGGTGCTTCTTTTTCTCGGTCTGCCATGAAATGCTTGGCTCTATTGCAAGATCCCCTTTTCCTAAATAGGCATGAAGCATGAAATTCTACACCTAATACTTCACTTATATTTATGTAACTGAAAACGGTAAAAGTATTCTATCCCTGACAGCAGGGTAATGATTACCGCAAAATACATGGCCCATAGGCCAAGGGGGATATTGATATATGGTTGATAAGCTTTTTGCAGGATAATCAATAAAACTGCAATAATCTGACTTACTGTTTTTATCTTGCCCAGTTTACTGGCCGGAATAATGATTCCTTCTTCCGCTTTGACAATCCGCAACCCGGAAACCGCAAATTCCCGGCCCAGAATAACGATAGCGATCCATCCCTGAATCCGACCGAGCTCTACCAGTATTATCAGGGCCGCCGTAATCAATAGTTTATCGGCTATGGGATCAAGTACGATCCCTAGTTTGGTTACTTGCTTCCATTTCCTGGCCAGATAACCGTCCAAACTATCGGTAAGCGTAGCTATAATAAAAATAGCAGCAGCAAAGTAATCCCCATATGGTATCCTGACCAGCAAAATGATTACAAATATCGGAATTAATATGATTCGCAGAAGTGTCAGGCTATTTGGCAGGTTCATCAACAAGTTCCCCAATCATGTCATAATTTCTTACCCCAACTAATTGTACATCATAAAACTCACCTTTGGTTAAACGAGATTTACTTTTAACCACAGTAAGTCCATCCACTTCCGGAGCTTGGTAATATCCCCGACCCAGGTACAAGTTTTTCCCGGATTGGGATGAAACCAATATCTTAGCCTGTGTATCCAAGCGGGCAATATTTTTCTGGCGGCTTATTTTTTGCTGCAAAGCTGATATTCCGTTCAATCTTTGCAGTTTGGTCTCCTCGGGAACCTGAGCCTCCATAACTGCCGCCGGTGTTTCTTCTTCAGCAGCATAAGCAAAAACACCCAGACAATCAAATTCTGTTTCCCCCACGAAATCATACAATTGTTTAAAATCATCATCGGTTTCACCGGGAAATCCAACCATAACCGTAGTTCTTAATACCAAATCATTGATGCGATGGCGCAGACCAGCAAGGAGCTTCCGCAAATGCAGGGTATCATGCTGACGATTCATAAGCTTTAAAATTTTATTCGAAGCGTGTTGAATGGGAATATCCAGATAGGGTATTATTTTGCTTTCACTAGTCAGGGTGTTTATCAACTCATCGCTGATATGCAGCGGATGCAGGTACATTAGACGAATCCATGCCAAGGCTTCGATTTTATTGATTTCCTTGAGCAATTCCGGCAAAGCATACCTGCGATAGAGGTCCCAACCATAAACACCGGTGTCTTGCGCAACCAGGACTATTTCTTTAATCCCTCGTTTTGCCAGATCCCGGGTTTCCAGTACCAGTTCTTCAAGAGGCCGTGAACGGAGATTGCCCCTAATTGAAGGAATTGTACAGTAGGAACAACGATTATTACATCCTTCACTTATCTTTAAATAAGCCGACCCTGGAGGAGTGCTTAGAAGGCGGGGCCCTTTTTCCACAAAAACTTCAGGTACAGGCCCGATTGCTCCTATTCGCTCACCATTTTGCACACCTGCAATTATTTCATGAATCCTGGTTAAGGAAGCAATCCCAGCTATGCCATCCAGCTCGGGAAGTTCATCAAGTAATTGCAGGCCAAACCTTTGCGTTAAACAACCGGTGGCGATCAAATATTTTAATTTGCCTTTTTCTTTCAGTTTTCCGGTTTCTATAATAGTATCTATAGCTTCTTCCTGAGCAGAATTTATAAAACCGCAGGTATTAATAATAACGGCATCTGCATCTACTGAGGAATTTACTATCTTATGTCCCGAATTTTTTAATATAGCCATCATTATTTCAGTATCTACACGATTCTTTGGACAGCCCAGACTGACAAACCCAATATTCACTTACTCTTACTCCTGTCCCGCGTCTCTATTAACGGCCATAAACTCTTTGTCTTTTACCTCACCTACATTTCCCAGCGGGGCTTGTTTGACCCCATTATAGGTAATTTCGATACCGCCGGCATTACCCGCCTTAAGGTACACTGATTCCTTACCGGTAAAGCTTAGTTTTTCACCAGCTACCAGAATAGCTTCATATTTTTGAACGCCATCAACTGCAATTTGCAGCCAGCAGTTCTTCACTGCCTTAATTTCTAGTTTGACCCCTTCAGTTTGCTTGGCAGGGGTTTTTGGGGAGGACTGTTTGACTTGTTGCTGGGCATTTTGCTTAACTTCCGATGGGGGAAGCACGTTTTTGGTGCCTCGTTCCCCAATATATGCTGCCAGGTAATTCCCCACCCAGATGACCAATACAAGGAAGATAATCCCGGCTGCGACATTTTTCCAGGGCAGCTTATTCTCTGAATTAACCGGCTCGTTGTGAATAATCACCGGTTCTTCAGAATGACCGCTGCCATAAGCAAGTCTTTTGAATTCGCTTACAATCTCATGCTCATCAAGCTTTAGCAATTTGGCATATCTTTTAACAAAACCAACAGCATAAACCTGAGGCGGCAGAGACGCAAACTCCTCATTTTCCATCATTTCCAAATAATATTTTCTTATTTTAGTTTCTTCTTCAACTTTTTCCAGTGTATACCCCAGTTTTTCCCTTTCATTCCGTAAGCTTTCTCCCCACGGCACATTAATCAACTCCTAAACAGAGCACGAAAAGTCTCTTAACATTATTCTTTTTATTGAATTGAAGCATTTCCTATAGCAATTCTAACCGCTTGGCGCAATTGATATCCACTGGCAATTCCATATATCAGCCCTGCTAATAACGAACACATTCCTTCATTACCGGTAAAATTCTGGTTAGGAAGCAATGGGAAATCGTTCATAGTCTTGTTGTTATAGCACAACAGTCGACTGCTGCCATCAGTTACGATGCAGTTTTGATTTCCATCTTTGACCCAATCATAGACCTTTTCACCATAGTATTCCAGACTTTTTGCATCTTTTACTCCTAAAACCAGGAAGGAATACTTGGATAGGTATTCAGGAATATCTTCCGGATAGTCCATATAACGATAGGTACAGAAATAAGGCAGTTTTTCCTCATCTTTACCCAAAGCACGACGACAGATATCCTCTTGAAACTGAGGTTCAACCAACAGCCACTCACAATTGAAAGCCACCCATTCACGGGTATCAATAGCCTTTTGATATTCATCATCACTGAAGTTTTCTTCAAACATTAAAGCATTATTAACTATAACTTTGCGGCAGCTCCTCTTTTCAGGATGTTTATAAATATTAAAGGTGTCTATATTCTTTTCCTGAAGTTCATTAAGTATGCTGGTTCCCAGTTCATCATTACCTAAAATGCTTATTAGTTTGATCCCTATACCAAAGTTGGTAAAAACCCGTCCTATATCAAGGCCAAATCCGCCATAACTGATATCTACCCGGTGGTTTGCCTCCTCGGTGTTAATATTAATCTTCATATAGCTCTCGGCAATTATTACAATGGAAACTACTTCATTAAACACATAGCCCTTCCCGAGAATAATACCCTTCTTCATCAAATTAGAAATGTGCACAGCTACTGATGAACGGGTGATACCAAAACGGCGGGATAATTCGTCCTGAGATATTAGAGGTTCATTCTTCAATACCTCAAATATTTCCTTCTCCCGGGAAGTAAGTCTCATATTTTTCTCCTCTGATACTCAATTAAGTCCTTCGCAATCATACTAACATAGTTTATGATTAGAGTATAGTTTTTCCAATTGCTCTTTATCTATTAAAACTTCTCGTTTTTTATTATTATCGAGTTCCGAAACCAAACCACGTTCCTCCATCATATCAACCAACCTTGCGGCTCTGGCATATCCAATGCGCAGTCTTCGCTGTAATAGGGATACCGAGGCTTTTTGACTTTCTACAAATACCGTAACTGCATCCCAGAATAAATCGTCGCCAAAGTCTTCTTCCATTTGTTCCAGGGATAGGGCTATTTCGGCAGCTTCATCATTAATATGGTTTTCCATAACCTGTTGTTTTATAAAATCTACCGTATTCTCTATTTCCTGGTCGGAAACATAAGCTCCCTGCACCCGGAAAGGCTTGGCCGCACCCACCGGAAGGAAAAGCATATCACCCTTGCCCAATAGTTTTTCTGCGCCGCCACAATCCAGAATGGTCCTGGAATCCGCTTGCGAGGAAACGGCAAAGGCTATCCGCGATGGTATATTAGCTTTTATGACACCGGTTACTACATCAACTGAAGGCCGCTGGGTGGCAACAATCAAATGCATACCGGCGGCCCTTGACATTTGGGCCAGCCGGCAGATGGAATCTTCGACTTCGAGCGGTGCAATCATCATAAGGTCAGCCAGTTCGTCAATAATAATTACTATGAAGGGAAGCTTTTCCTGAGCAATTTGATTGTAACGCTGAATATCCCTTACACCCTGGTCGGCAAACAAGCGGTATCTTTTCTCCATTTCAGTTACCATCCAACGCAGAACCACCGAAGCTTTTTTGGGATCGGTAACCACAGGGGTCATAAGGTGGGGTATTCCATTATATACGGCCAATTCCACCATTTTAGGGTCGATAAAAACCAGTTTTAGCTCCTCCGGAGTTGAATTGTAGAGCAATATCATAATTATACAATTAATACAGACACTTTTTCCAGAACCGGTAGAACCTGCAATAAGCAAATGCGGCATTTCGTTAAGCCTGGCCACCACGGTATTGCCGCTGATATCCTCACCCAGCGCAATGGACAACGGGCTGTTTAGCTGCTTAAAAGCGGTAGATGAGAGCAGACTGCGCAACCCTACGCTCAAAATCTTGTGGTTGGGCACTTCTATTCCTATGGCCGATTTACCGGGGATTGGAGCTTCAATACGAATTCCCGGAGCCGCCAAGTTTAACTGCAAATCATCGGTTAGACTCAAAATGCGGCTGACTTTAACCCCCGGCGCGGGAGTAAGTTCATAACGCGTAACTGCCGGACCGCAGCTCACCTGATTTACTTTAACTCCAATGCCAAAACTGGTGAAAGTATCCTCAAGAATACTTATGCTTTCTTTAATATTTTTCTCATCCACACTCCGGTCACTGCTTATTGTATTTAATAATTCCAGAGGCGGTTTATGATAATCTATACTGCTCCTCCGGGGACTGGCCTGGATATCAGCATTGTCTTCGTCGGAGCTTATAAAGTTAAGCTTTAACTGAGGACTGCCATCATTATCAACAACGGTCTCCGAAAGAGCCGCAGGTTCTATACTGTTGCTGATAATCAAAGGGTCGCTTGCATAAGCGGGAGTGGAACTGCTTTCGGTTGGTACCGGTGTATAATAAAAAAGATCAACCAGCCGGGCAGTAATCCATTTGCTTAAATCCAGCAGCATATTTCCGACGGCTGCTATGGGCTTGTCTATAATCATTAAAATCGCCAGAATCAAACTTAAACATAGAAAAATAAGAGCCCCTATTTTTCCCACTAGTTTGGTAAGTATTAAAGCCAGCCCACCACCCAGGAATCCTCCGCCCATCCCTTTGAGTCCGGCCTCCCATGGGTCAAGTCCTCCGGGTATATCGTAGAGGCTGATCCATAATAGTATTGCCAGATACAAAAGGCTAACGCCCAACATGCGGACCGACCAGTATTTTTTATTAATACCCAATTCAATAGACCAGATAAGCAGAAAAAAGGATACCAGCACAGCTCCGTTGCCAAATACCAGTTCCAGAACCTTCATGATGTATTTACCCAGTAATCCAATAAATTGTGTACTCTCAGGCATATTTTGAAATCTGCTTATACTTATATATACGAATACGGCCAGCATAAACAGGGTTATGGATATAACTTCCTTTTTTATGCCAACCGCTGGAGTTTTAAGATTATTGTTTTCATTACCGGTTCTCGATTTTTTTACCCTTCTTTTTCTTACTTCCGGCATTCTAATTCTCCTAAATATAACTATTTCCCAAGCATTACTTATTGTAGACTTCGCCTGCAAATAAATTATTCCTGCTTAACTGCTTCTGAAATCACAATAACTGCCTGCCAAGATCAATATTTTTTAAAGCCAGAAATAATAATACAGCAAGGTTAATCCGCCAAGTGCCCAGCAATAATATGAGAATACGGACAACCTGCCTTTACGCACCATTTTCATTACAACGTTAATCGCAAAATACCCAAACAAAGCCGCAGTTAAGGGACCGATAATATAAGGCAGGATATTTCCCGCCGGAATCCCATTTACGAACAAATCCTTTAATTGGAGTATCCCGGCCCCAAGAATAACCGGAATTGAAAGCAGAAATGAATAACGGGCGGCAAATTCCCGGTCCAACCCGGATACCAGACCGCCGGCAATGGTCGATCCTGATCTGGAGATACCGGGTACGATGGCAACAGCCTGAATAAGGCCAATAAAAATAGCATCTGTATATGAGGTTTCATCTGCAGTTTTGAGTCCGAAATGTTGATGGGAGAGGTATTCTGATACTTTAAGCAGCAACCCGGTAATAATCAATCCAATTCCAACCACCAGCAGAGATTCAAAAGCCTGCTCAAAAACGGGCGCAAGCAAATAACCTGCCAGTCCGGCCGGTATACAGCCAATAATAATCAACCAGGTTAAACGGTCAAAAGGGTGTTTGCAGATACTGACAATATCATCCCAAAAAGCGACAAAGACAGCAATCAAAGTACCTAAATGAACCAGTACATCAAAAGTAATCGGGCCTTCATGAATTCCAAAAAAATGTTGGAATATGACCAGATGGCCCGAACTGCTAATCGGTAAAAACTCGGCAAGTCCCTGAACAGCCCCTAAGATAAAGGCTTCTAAAGAATTCATCCCACTCCCACCCCCAAAAAATGCTCTATAACGAAGCTTAAAGAAGTCCCCGGCTTCTTTAAGCGGTCAGGTTCGTGTTAACAAAACAGGCGGCGGGTTCCTATCCCCCGCCTTGTTGCAGCGTTGCGGAAGAAACTGCTCCGCAGTTTCTTTCGATGCTTAAAATTATAGCATATTGCTGGAAAAATAGTACTAGCAAGAGGACGGAGCGAGCATACAAAGTCCAAACAACATAATTTTATTTCATAATGACTTTTAGCTCCTTATCAGAGTTCCGGGAGCCAAGTCTGAATTAATATAATCCATTGGGTCGGTGCTCAAGATATCAACAACCTGCTGCTGACCTGATGGCAGAACTTCTGCAGTTAAGATTCCACCGGATGGAAGCCGGTAATAGCGGCGTTCTTTTTGCGGCAGATTGCTCAGCAAATCCAAGGGCTCCAGCATGTAATATATCATTGCAAAACTCCCCTGTCCTTTAATTCATGCAGTTTTTGCAGAGCATCACTTAGCCCGCCGGCCGCATCAATCAGGCCGCAGTCCACAGCTTCTTTGCCCACCAGCACGGTTCCGATATCACGGGCCAGGTCTCCGGTGCGAAACATTAATTCCCGAAATTTATCTCGGCTTATTTTTGAATGTTTGGTAGTAAAATCGATTACTCTTTCCTGCATTTTGTCGAGATATTCAAAAGTGGCGGGGACCCCAATCACCAACCCTGTCAATCTTATGGGATGGATCGTCATGGTAGCTGAAGGGGCGATCAGTGAGTAATTAGTACTCACCGCTATACTTGACCCGATCGAATGCCCCCCTCCCAAAACAATGGAAACAGTAGGTTTGGAAAGGCTGGCAATCATTTCGGCCAGAGCCAGTCCGGCTTCTACGTCACCGCCAACTGTGTTTAAGACCACTAGCAGGCCTTTAATTTGCGGATTTTCTTCTATGGCTACCAATTGGGGGATAACATGTTCGTACTTAGTGGTTTTATTCTGTGGGGGAAGAACCATATGTCCTTCAACCTGACCAGTGATAGTCAAGCAGTGTATGTCACTCTTGAAGTTAGGTATTTCTACTTGTCCCAGTTCTTTTATATTGTTTAATTTAGCTTCTTCCTCATTCTGGTTGGTATTGGGATTTTGATCCAAGATGGCTGCTCCCTTCAAAATTAATCTCTTTCTTAGCATCACCCCGGATGAGAAAAAAATACATTCAACTCCGATTTATCATAATTAACCGGACTTCCTTTTAAACCTTATTTGATTAAAACGCTTCAACTTCCAGTGCTTCAGCCAAATTATTACCCAGGGCAATCTTCGATAAAGTTCTCTTCTATAGGCATCAAAATCAATGCGGCGGCCTGCGCCATTTTATTGATTATATCCACGCCGAAAGGGCAGTTTTCCAAACACTGGCGCAGGCGCTGTACTCATCCACATGATGCTCCAACAAGTTGTAGTGGTCGCGAAGTGTTTCGGGCACTCTTTTCTGAACCAGGGGAGATCAAGGTACTTGTTCACCGGCAGTAATGTCGATACTTTCCGTACAGGGAGCTCAGTGTCCGCAATACATGCCAGTGCCAGCAGAATACACATTTCAGCGCAATGGCTAGGATCGCGCTGTAATCCTTCTGCGCATCGGTGGCTGTAATGTAGTCCAGTGCCGTAAGAATAATAAGTGCCTCTTGATTTGAAAAGAGTTGAGTTATTTTTGTTACTATTCAGGCTGCGAAAGGCTGACAAAGCGTTATCAGTTTATACTTAGTGTCTCATCTTCGCTCTTTCTCTTGCCCAAAGCCGTCTCAATCATACTGTAAACCACCGGTACAACTACCATGGTTAAGAAGGTGGAAACTGCCAAGCCAAACATGAGTGATACCGCCATAGGGGAGAACAATGGGTTGCCAGATATATATAATGGGATAAGGGCCAAAATAACCGTAAGAGCACTTAGAATAATAGCGTTATACCTTTTGGCAACTCCATCTTTACAGGCATCATTAATGGAAAGGCCTTTTTTTCTTGCTTCTTCGATGTAATCAATTAACAGGATACCATTCTTCACAACCAACCCTACCAGAGAAATAATCCCCAGAAAAGCTGTCATCGATAAAGGTACTCCTAAAAGAAACAGGCCGGTAATGGAACCAATCAATGATAAGGGAATGGTCAGCATAATTATTACCGGCTTTATAAAGGAATTAAACTGTACAAATAAGATTAAATAAATGATAAACAGGGCCACCATAAAAAGAATTCCGACTGCACCAAAGTTTTCACCTACCTCTTCACGCTCTCCTTCAAACTTGATTTTGGTACCGGAAGTATCAACCTGGGGTAAAGCGGTAGCTTCAATTATATTTTCCAGATCTGTTGCATTATAACCAGGAAGTAAATCAACCAAAACCGATATGGTTTGCTGTCTTTGATACGTCTTAATGGTATCTGTTTTGCTGCTCACTCCAACCGTGGCAAACTCACTCAAGGGGATTTTATTATTGGTAATGGAAGATTTGATTTTCAGGTTTTGCAGTAGTGCTACGTCTTTAATATCACTCTTTACTCGGACAGTGTATTCTTCTCCATTCCGGCGATAGACAGAAGCCGCCTTACCGTAGAGAGCAATATTTATCTGATTCTGCACGTCATATTTACCAATGCCGAGGCTACTAGCCTTATCTTCATCCATTTTTACTTCTAGTTGGTAGGTCTTACCTGGCATGTCATCATGCACATTAGTTGTGCCCGGGACTTTTTTTATTGCCTTCTTAAGATTATTGGATACTTCGTTGACCCGGTCCAGATTTTTGCCTGAAACCTTGAGAATGACCTTGGCGTCAGCAGGTCTTGCTAATGCTAAGAGATTAACTTTGCAGCTTCCGCCAGCTATATTTTGATCCAGTAATTGCTGAATATAGTTAGCCAACTCTGAATTGTCCTTAAAACGCTGTTTTTTTCCAACTTTTAAGTCATATTTGCAAACCACCTGGGCAAAGTCATTTGACGGCGAGGACGGAGGCATCGTAAAGTAGAACTTCGGCATTCCATTGCCGATTGCTTCAGTTATACTCGTAATTTCAGGTTCCTTCTCCAAAAGGTTGGCCACATCATCTGCCAATGCTTCCGCAGCCTCAATATTACCCGGCTTCTCGGAATCGATATTAATATAAAATAAATCTTTGTCCGCATAAGGAAAGAATTCAACCGGGAGATTGGGCAGCACCAGTGCAAGAACAAGAATTAAAACGGCAAAGGTACCCAGCAAGGTGGTCTTTCGGTTATTTAAGCCGAATCCCAAAAAGTTCTCGAAGAAGTCCCGAAGCCGGCTTGCTTTATTTTCGTTATTTTTCTCAGGCTTGCCAACCAGGGCTGTCATGGCAGGGGTTACAAACATCGCCACCACATAGGAGGCCAGAATGGAAGTAATCAAAACCAGTGGGATGGGCATTAAAAATTTGCCTGCCGGTCCCGGCATCCCCATTAAAGGTGAGAATGCCGCCACAATGACCAGCGTTGCTGTAAAGATTGGGATTGTACATCTCTTAGTACCCAGATATGCAGCATCAATCTTGCTCTTGCCATTGTTGAGATTGGTCTGAATGGTATCACAGACCACAATAGCGTTATCCACCAGAATCCCCAGAGCGACAATGAGTGCTGTCAAGGAGATCTGATGAATGGGGACTTTCATTAGATACATGACCAAAAAAGTCATCAAGATGGAAATAGGAATAGCAGTTGACACCACCAGGGCATTACGGAGTCCCATGCCCAAAAAAACCACCAGAGTAACCAGTAATATACCTATTATTAAATGCAGCATGAATTCATTGGTAGATTTGCTGACGTCATCAGGTTGGTAGACAACTTCTTGAATCGTCAAGTCCTGGGGTAGCTGCGTTTTAACCTCATCGATTGCTTGGCGTACATCCTTACCGATGATGACCACATTTTTACCTTCCTGAAAATAGCCGGTTAATAATACCGCATTTTCAGCATTTTGCTTGAACTTCTCAACGCCTTCCTCAACTCCCATATGTACATCAGCTATATCACCCAGCTTGGTAACGATACCAGTTTCAGGCGATCCGATCAATATCGTATTACTGATATCATCTACTGATTTATAAATTCCTGGTGTAGACACTGTAATTTTGCCATCTTTATAGTCAATTGCCCCGGAAGGGATCTCTATATTCTGGGCCTGCAGGATACTACATACATCACTGATCGAAAGCCCCAACTGATTTAGTTTAGCGGTATTTATATCCACTTTTACTTCTTTATTAAGGTCACCTACAATTTCAAATTTAGATACGCCGTTTATATCAACCAGTTTATCTTTAAACAGCTCTCCAAATGATGCCAGCTGTTCATATGTATAATCTTTTCCGGAGATGCTTATTACCATCCCGGCTGTTTCTATGAGTTTTGTATTGACTTGACTCGGCTGGCAACCTGACGGCAACTCAGTCTGTACATCTGTTACAGCATTTCTGACATCCTGAAAAGCCTTATCCGGGTCGACTTCATTGGTAAACTTAAATTGCACTACGACTATTGAAACACTTTCTTTAGATATTCCATCACATTTGTCGTATCCATCCAACTCCACTAACTTATTTTCAATTTTCTTTGTAACCAGATCTTTGACATCCCCGGCAGAAGCTCCGGGGTAAGGAGTTATGACCATGGCTACCGGAGCAGAAACATCCGGACTTTCCTGCTTGGGAAGGAGGTAGTATGCATATAGCCCAATTATTGAAATAACGATAGTTAAAAACAAAACAATCTTGCTGTTTTTGATGGCCTGTAAAACCAATGAATTCACCTCTTGTCCTCCCTACTCTACAATCTTCACTCTGGCTCCGTCTTCTAAATTCTTCATACCGCTTGTGGTCAAAGACTCTCCTGATTTTAATCCTTTTACCAGGATTTTGTTTTCAGATTGTTTTAAAATAGCAATAGTTCTTTTAAAGGCTCTGCTGTCTTTTACCGTATATACATAATCCTCACCTCCATCGGAGAGCACAGTGGTGATTGGAATCCAAATACCACTTTCCTGACCAATATCAATGGCAGCTTTGGCGATTGAGCCAATTCTGTAATCATGGCCTTGAACCGTTACCTCCGCCTTATAGGTTCGAGTATACTGATCAGGTGCGTTTGCCAGATTGCTAATAATCCCTTCGGTCTTCTGCCCATCAATATCAATTTCGGCCTTGGCACCTATCTGGATATTTACCAGGTCTTGCTGGGGAATCCCTATGTTAACCACTTCTTCAATACTTCGTACCGCTATAACCGGGGCAGATTGATTTACACGCTCCTTTTCCTCGCTCATGATCGATACAACCATACCGTCTTGCTCTGCATAAATCGTTGCATCCCGTTCCAGCGATAATTGATACTCATAGTTGTTTTTTGCCTGTAAAGCGTTGTTCTCTGCAATATCCGCCTCAAGTTTAACCTGCTCATACTGACTCTTGGAAATAGCACCTTCATCGTATAATGCACTCATCCTGCCAAGATTAGATTGTAAAATTGCATGGGAATCCTCTGCCTTGATCATATTTAACCTGGAACTGGATACTTGAAAGGCTATATCAGTTTTGTTTAATTCAAGCAGTTTATCACCCTGGTTTACCTGATCTCCTTCTTTCACGAATACGCGGCCGATTTGCCCGCCGCTCTTAAAGCTATACTTAATAATCTCTTTGGCATCCAATGTTCCTACATAATTTAATTTAACCGGCTTTTCACTGATCTGTACTTTTTGCACCTTGACCGCCCGTATTTGTTCGCTTAATACAGTCTCGTCTTTTGAACAGCCGGTTACGGTTACAAGCAAGATAATTATAAATAATAGGGTTAGATGCTTTTTCATATATCCTCCTCTATTCTAGTTAATGAATGAAAGTTTTTTCATTAATATACAAAAAAATTTTATCTCAACGCATTTAAACACATGGTAGTTATTTTGATCACTTCCTCCTTACAGAATTTTTTGTTTTCATTTTTAGTCAATTCCAGCACAATATATCGGAGCGGTAAAGTAAAAAATATCAGTTCAATATCATCCACAGTGCATTTTTCATTGATTTCCCCTGTCTCTATTCCCATACGTAACGTCGCATTGGTAACATTTTCGGTTTCAATATCCTTCTTTTCTTCTGCCCATTTCGGTATATTTGTATCTAGAGCTAATATAGCAATAAATTTACCCAATATGGGATCGGAATTAACCAGCTCAAAAAGTCCATTTATCATGTTGTATAAATACTCAAAAACTGTATTAAATGATTTGTCACGTAATATAACGGTATTTCTTATAACTTCCATATTTGATTCAATAATATCCTGTATCAATTCATCTTTGCCATTGTAATAGCGGTACAAATATCCGCTGGACACTCCTGATTTTTCACTTATGTGAGAAATTGACGTATGATGGTAACCATGCTCACATACGATTTCCATAACGGCTTTTTTAATCTTTTCTATTTTTATGGGGTCCGTAATGCGAGCCATTTCGGTAGCCTCCTTTTTAAGTGAATATATTTTCATTTATAAGTGAATATAATCCCATTGGATTGTTTTGTCAATTTAATTTACAGTAATTTTTGTAAAAAAATCTTTGATTTCGTGTTTGAACAATTCTCGTATTTGCTG
Organism: Syntrophomonas sp.; assembly: GCA_036677685.1. Lineage (GTDB taxonomy): Bacteria > Bacillota > Syntrophomonadia > Syntrophomonadales > Syntrophomonadaceae > JAQUBU01. Next base: position 105,030 of record JAVBWA010000016.1, read on the forward strand.
TAACCATTTAATGGTTTTAACGATTTATCCGATTGGCGTAGCAGGGGGGGGTATTTTGTCAAGATAGCTTAATAACCTGTTTATTTGCCTTAATGTAATCTCGTTCATATATGAGGCGGCGGTATCAATTAAACGATAACCTGTCACAATTGCATCAACACATTGTTCACATTCATTCGCATCAGTATCGATAGACTTCAAAGCCAAAGTATAGGCATCTCAACACCATTGTTTAAAATCACGTTTCGCATACAAAATCTTAAAAAAATTCAATCTATTGATCATCAATGTTAATAGTTCCTCTTAATTTTTAAAACAACGCGGCGGCCTGCGCCATTTTACCAATTATATCCACTCCAAAAGGGCAGTTTTCCATACACTGCCCGCAGGCGCTGCACTCATCTGCATGATGCTCCAGCAAGTTGTAGTGATCGCGAAGTGTTTCGGGCACTTTATCCTGAACCAGGGCGAGATCCAGGTACTTGTTCACGGCAGCAATGTTGATACTTTCCGTACAGGGAGCGCAGTGTCCGCAGTACATGCAGTGCCCGTGAAACGCCCGTTTAGGCGCATTGGCAAGAATCGTGCTATAATCCTTCTCAGCATCGTCCACAGTGTTATAAGCAAGTGCCGCCAGGATTTCATCCAGCTTGGACACGCCAACCATTACGGAAGCCACCGCAGGCCTGGTCAGACAATAATGCAGACATTGTACAGGTGTCATAGCGTTTCCGAACGGAGATTGGTTTCCGTCCAGCAATACGCCTGCGGCATATCCTTTCATAACGGTAATCCCCACGCCTTCGTTCTGACAGGTATGATACAAAAGGCTGCGCTGGGGGTTAATTCCCTCATAGGTCCTGTCAGTAAAGGTATTCTCCTCAAACAGGATGTCCACGTCATCACTGGCCGGCAGCATATCATAGGCAGCGTTGACACTGAACATGATCACATCAATAATTCCGCTCTTTACCGCTTTCAGTGCGATGTCCGGGTTGTGGGTGGAGATGCCCAGGCAGCGGACTACACTCTGGGCCTTCAGCTTTTTTGCATATTCAATAATTTCCCCCTGCAGGATGCTGTCGTAGTCCCGTTCATCATCTACATAATGGATCATACCAACGTCCACATAGTCCAGCTGCATCCGGGTTAGAAAGTCCTCATATGCCGCAATGACTTCGTCTATATTTCTTGTTCTGCGGTACTGCCCATTCTCCCACATGGAGCACAAGTGACCTTGAAGCACAAATCTGTCACGAGGATAGCGGTTCAAGGCCCTTCCCACATGGTTGCGGACATCCGGGTTGGAGTTGTAGATGTCGAAAAAATTAATCCCGCTTTTTATGGAGCAGTCGATAAGCGTTTCGCAATCAGAATATTTTTTGTTTTCAAAACCTTCCCCGCCGATGCCGATCTCGCTGACCTTGATTCCTGTCCGTCCTAATTCCCTGTATTGCACAGTATTCCTCCATTCGCTATCAAAAAGCTACCCGGACTTTATCCAGCCAATTCGCAATGTCCTCTCTCGCGTCCTTTACGCGACTGCCGTGGATAGCCATCTCATTTGTTTTTCCAAATTTTCTGTACAACAAAATAAACCCCACCTTTTGTTCAAAATTGCATGAAGTATTTAGACTATTAGTATAAGTCTTTGAGTTAACTCAAGGTCAAGCATTTTACTAGAATTACAAGTAAAATTTACCGTACTCCTATGGGATAAGATCATTTATTTATACCTCGACTACCTGCCTCAACACCGCATTATAAACCTCATTAAAGGTCTTCCCGGTTTCTTTGGCGATATTTCTGCAATCTTCATATTCAGGAGCATATTTAGTAAAACCATTTTTCGAAGCCGCCTTTACCCTGACCTCGCCAAACTCTGTAGATACATTGATGATTTCTCTGCTCATACAATATCTTTTCAAGCTGCTCCTTCTTATCCCCAGGGTGGTTGTCTCCCTTAAAACCGTATCGGTAAGCTTATTTTCATCCTGAATTCTTGCAATTATCGTCAGCATGACTGCAGGGCGATTCTTTTTCATATATATAGGAGTGTAAAATACATCAAGCGCTCCATTTTCAAATAACTGTTCCATCACATAGCCCAACGCTTCACCGTTCATATCATCTATGTTAGTTTCCAAGAGGACTACCTCATCAGCAGTGTCGTTACAGGTTTCAGCCATCGAGCCCATAACGAGCCTTAAAGCGTTAAAACTTCCGGTATCCCTTTTCCCCATGCCATAGCCTACCCTGTCCACACACATTGGGGGCATATTGCCGAAGCCTGACGAAAGACACTTTATTATCCCCATTCCAGTAGGAGTAACCAGCTCGGTATTTATATCTGTCTGGATCAGAGGTATTCCGCTACCGGAAAGCATTACCATCACCGCCGGTACGGGAACCGGTATGTTGCCATGCTGGCATTGTACAAAACCATGTCCGTCGTGGAGTTTTGATGCATATACTCTGTCGACTCCAAGCAAATCAAGACATATGGCTGCACCTACTATATCCACAATGGAGTCAACCGCGCCAACTTCATGGAAATGCACTTCATAAATGTCTTTATCATGCACTTTGGCTTCAGCTGCGGCAATCTCCCTGAATACTTTTTTGCTGAAATCTTTTGCGCCCTGAGCTATTCCACTCTCATCAATAAGTGCTTCGATGTCTCTCAAGTTTCTTGCCTGATGTTCGTGTGAGTGACTGTGATGTCTGTCATGCTCGTAATTCTGGAGATAATGATCATGAGCATGGACATTGTTGTCTTCATGGTGACAATAGTCATGGTGTTCCTTTTCATCATTGCTCAGAGTGACTTTAACATCCATGCCGGTTATTCCGTTTCTTATGCATTTATCTATAGCAAGCTTATACCCCTCGAGTTTAAGCTTATCAAGCTCTCGCCTGAATATCTGTTCATCAACACCCAGGTCCATCAGCGCTGCAAGAGTCATATCTCCGCTAATCCCTGAAAAACAGTCAAAATAGAGTACCTTCATAAATAAATGCCTCCTTTTTAATCTAGCTCGCGAAATCGCAATTTTACTCTACAGCTTATTTATCATGCTGGCCAGATATCCGGCTCCAAAGCCGTTATCGATATTTACAACCCCCACACCGCTGGCACAGCTGTTGAGCATGGACAATAGCGCCGCCAGCCCGCTAAAGCTAGCCCCATAGCCAATACTGGTGGGTACGGCAATCACCGGTTTGTCGACCAGGCCCCCTACCACACTGGCCAATGCTCCCTCCATTATTTTTTATACATTATTTTCGGGAATGAGTGCCACTATTTAATTAACTATTAATTAAGATTACGATTAGATTAGGAAGGATCAATCGGTGGGACTCGGTACTTTTAATGATTATCCAGGGATATCAGGAAGCTTTTGTTAAGTCCCTGGAGCCATTATCAAATCGGTAAATCACCGAGGATTAGGTTTGGAATCAATATAAGTGGTCCCCGCAGGGGGGAACACACCTCTGCAAGGAGACGGGGGGATTAGAACCCGCCGCCTGTTTTGTTAATAGGAACCCAAGCGCTTAAATAAGCGGAGGACAGCTTTTCCTCGTTATGATTTCAGCGGCAGCTTTTACAGTAGCCGTAAACCTCAAAACGACACTCCAGCCCGGAAAACTCCTGAAGGTCACCAGCGCTTAAAACATTTAACGGGCAAAAATCAAGAGCTGCTACTTTGCCGCATGACTTGCATATTAAATGATGATGGTGTTCTAATTTGTGATCATGCAAAGCATAATAATATATGCCATTGTTTTCTTTATCTACCCGGCATAATAATGATATACCGGTCATGGCATCAAGATTGCGGCAGACCGTGGAAAAGTGCGCTGCCTTATCCCTTTCCGCGAGCTTTTTATATATCTCGCTCGCAGTTACCCAGCCCGGCATTTCCAGCAGAACTTCCAAAAGCAATAGCCTGCTTTTGGTAAGTTTTAAACCATTTTGCAGAAGTTTGCCCTTCAGTGTTAATAAACTGGGCACTTATACATTCTCCTTCCCATTTTTAAAATACTGTTTCTCACTATCCAAATATACAGTCTGAGTTCTGTGCTGTTTAATTTTTTGCACCAACAATCTAAGTAAAAATATCAGACTATAGCTAAAAACTGCAAGAATAACAATAGAAGCTCCGGAAGAAACATTCAGTACATATGACACCCACAAACCCGCCAGGCTGAGAACAATGCCTATTAAAATCGACCAGGCCATAATTCTAGCAAGGTTGAAGCTAAGCCAGCGGGAAATGGTGGGGGGTACGCAAAGCAGGGCCAAGATAAGAATAATACCCACCACTCTGATCATAACCACCACGGTTACGGCAATAAGCAGAAACACCAGGTATTCCACAAAAACTGTGTTGAGTCCCAGAGCAGTACTGAACTCCTCATCAAAAAGGTAAGCTTGCATTAAGTTATAAAAAGCCAGTACCGTCAGCAAAATGAAGGCATCAAGTATACACATGTATACTAAATCCAGCCTGGAAACAGTCAGGATATCGCCAAAAAGATAAGAAGTCATGTCGGGCGGGTAACCTGGTGTAAAAGCAATGAAAAGAATACCCATAGCCATTCCCAATGGCCAGAACATACCTACCAGTACATCCGAATTCACATTGGAATTCCGTTTGATGGCGGTAATTCCTAGGGCCGAAGCTGCAGTAAAGCCCAAGGCCCCCAGAATGGGCTCAATTCCCAAATAATAACCCAGCCCTATGCCGCCAAATGCAGTATGTGCAATTCCCCCGCTCATCATCAAAAGCCTTTTTTCAACAATTATGGTCCCTATAATACCGCAGGCAATGCTAGCCAAAACTGCGCCCAGGACCGCATGCTGAAGAAACGTATATTTCAATATGCTCTCTATCATAAACTTCCTCCATGCCTGCCTAATACCCGGTGGGGTACACCATGAGCAATCAGTTCTACGGGGCAGCCATAGAGCTGCATGACTATTTCACTGCTGATATTGGGTTCCCCGTGATAATGCAGACGGTGATTAATACAAGCAATGCTTTGCACATAGGAACTGACCGCCAGAGTGTCGTGGGTTACAAGCAGAATGCTTACTTCCTTGTTTAATTCCTTGAGAATGCTGTAGATCTCACTGCTGGATGGCGCATCCAGACTGGCAGTGGGTTCATCCAGCAAGAGCAATTGCGGTTTAACCACCAGAGCCCGGGCAATAAGAGTTCTTTGCAACTGCCCGCCCGACAGCTGCCCAATCTGGCGATGAGCCAAATTAAGGATATCCAGACGATCCAGATAATATTCGACCAGTTTCCGGTCATCACTGTGGTACCGGTGGAAAATCGGTCTTTGCCCGGCCATGCGCCCCATTAACACCATATCCCGAACTGAAATAGGAAAGTTTCGGTTTATAGCAGCAGTTTGAGGTACGTAACCGATCTGCTTGCAGACCTTGGAAGCTTCGCTGCCAAAAACCTTGACTTCTCCGGCAGTAGGTTTAATCAGCCCCAAAATCAGTTTTAAAAGAGTGGTTTTGCCTCCGCCATTGGGACCAATTATGCCCATGAAATCACCTTCCGAAACCGAAAGGTTTATATCATGGAGGGCGTTGATATCACCATAATTTACTTCTACATTTTTTAGATTGATAATCTCTTGTCTATCCGTTGTTTTCACCTCGTTAATCGTTTAAAAAGCTAATACTTAATTATCCTTTAACACCTGTTGAAAGATCCTGGCCGTTTTTTGCAGATTCTCAATATAATCCGGAGCCAGAGGCGCAATCATTTCAGTTCTTCCTCCAATTTCCGCTGCCAGAGTACGGGCTTGTTTGCTGTCCAATTCGGCCTGGTAAAAAACCACCTTTATCTTTTCCTTTTTTGCCAGATCAATAACCCGTTGCAGATCAAGCGGTGAAGCCTCTTTGCCTTCCTCCTCCAGAGCCACCATTTTCAAGGCATATTCATCGGCAAAATAAGCAAAAGCCGGGTGATAAACAATAAAGGTACGGTTGGGAATATCCTTCAGAGAGTCTTTAATCTCAGCATCGAGTTGATCCAATTGAGCCATGTAATCCCGGGCGTTTTCGGCATATACGGATTGATGAGCAGGATCTATGGCAGTCAGTTCCCGGGCCATAATTTTGACCATTTCTTTTACCCGTTTGGGCGACAGCCAAATATGCGGGTCTTTTTCTCCCGGAGCTATCTCTAAAGCCGGATAAACCTTTTCCACCTGCGCGGCCAAATTAATAATTTGCAAATTCTTATTTAAGCTGGCGGTTTTGGGCAATATACTGGCCTTTTCACAGGGTACGCCAATGGTAAAATATAAATTGGCCTGACTAAGCTTTTCCATAAGCTGGGGATTAGGGGCATAATTCTCCGGGTTGTAGCCGGGCGGTACCAGAGTTATAATCTCAACGTTATCCCCGCCAACAGCCTTGACAAAGCTTGCCTGAGGGACGATGCTTACCGCCACCTTAATCCGAGTAAGCTCATCACCTGCCGCGGGTTTTGCTTTGGGTTTATCTTGTTCCTTGGCACAACCGGCAATTGCAGCTAATACTACGATGAAAACTACCATAAGTATTAACCTATAATTGGTCTTTTTCACTAAACCACCTCCTGAATAAACTAATTTTAATGAAAGAAAAGAGTAAATGCAAGTACTTGCATTTACTCTTTATGATACACGGTTAATAGTGGTTTTATTCAAAGCACGGATATTTTTTAGGTTTTTAAAATAATTTAAGGCAAAATCTCTACCTCCACAGCTTCAGCCATTCCCCGCCCCAGAGCAATCTGCATCTCCCCCACATTAAAAACCAATGGGCCTCTAAAAGGATAAGAACTGAGCAGTTCTATCTCAACCCCTGGCATAATGCCCATTTCAAACATTCTCCTTTCCGCTTTACTTCCTTTGCTTATGTTCATTATTTTCCCTTTTTGCCCCGGTTTCATTGCCGTTGATTTCATAAACAAACCTCCCTTATCCCGGTAAAACCATATTTAATATAATTCCTATAGTAAAAGAGGTGGCAAAACCCATAGCCAGTATTTTAAGCAGTTTTTTAAAACCAATTTCCCGAACGGTCATCACCATAACTGGCAGACAGGGTAAAGACAAGGCCACCATGGTTATGGCAATAGTAGCTTCGCGCGGACTAAGTTTAAGGTTTAGAAGAATTAACGGCGCCAGATAGCGTTGAAATATGGTAATTAATACTGCTGCAAATGCTTCCGCTGGAATTCCAAAAAGCAGCCGTGTAAAACCATCGATTTCTCTTACTCTCTCCAAAAGCCCGGATTCTATTAAAGCCCGTACGGCTATACTCATAATCAAAAGCAAAGGAAGAATTTCGCTAAAAAACCCGGCAAAACGGATTTTAATTTTGTTCCACAGGTTGGCCGCCACCGGAATCCTTAAGGGAGGAATCTCATAGATAAAGCTTTCTTCCAGAGGAACCAGGTGTTTTAGAATATAACCCAGAACCAATAAAATACCCAGCATACTTAAGACCAGCACTAACAAGGAAGCGTGAAAATGAGCCAGAACCATCGCCATAATACCAAGGGTAGCCGCACAGGGAATAACTATGCTTAACAAAGTGATGGTGATAAAACGCTGCCCATCACCAGGTAAGATGCGAGTTGCCATAACCGCAGGGGTTCGGCACCCGAAACCCAGGGACAAAGGTATGACTGCCTGCCCTGAAACTCCTAGCAGATTACCGGCTCTTTCCAAAGCTACGGTATATCGGGGTAATAATCCGGTGTCTTCCAGTATTGCCATCAGTAAACTAACCATCAACATGGCCGGCATTATTATGGTAAAAGGAATTATCAACCCTTCGGGGATAGCCCGGGATAAAACGCTGCTTAGAAAACCAGATGGCAGTATCCCTATAATAAATTTCTCCAACCAGGTGTTGAGTGGCTGCAAAACGAGGTTTACCGTGGTTTCACTCCAACCAATAAAATTCAACAAGAGCCAAAAACCCAGATAAGCCAGGAACAAAAGAGCTGCTGTCCCTATTATCGGACGGTTAAGAAAGCTTTCGAGCAGTTCCAACCTGCGCTTGCGGGTAATACTCATATGGTAGACAACCTGTTTCGCAGTCTTTTTTGCCCAGCTTGCCCGGTCCAGGTCAGCCGGAGTTGTCGTAGTTTCAATTTTAATCCCGCAACTGCCGCAATCTCCTGCACAACCCGAACAGTAAACCTTGTTTATTACTGCGGATTCAGGTTTATTCACTGCTGTCAGGCTTTTATGACTAAGCAGTCTTTTAATCTTATCAAGCAAATGTTCTATGCCTTCTCCACTGGTTGAAGAAAGCACAACTACCGGAGAAGCCGTTAAACGTTCCAATTCCCGGGCATTGATATGGATGCCCTTTTCCCTGGCTCGATCAATCTGGTTTACCACGATTAAAAGCGGATACTTAAGTTCCAATAGTTCGGCAGTTAATACCAGATGCCGCTCCAGATTGGTGGCATCAATAACCTGAATCAGCAATTCCAAATGAAGGCTTTGCAGCAGTTCCCGGTATGTTTGCGCTTCATGGCTATCGGCGAATATGGAAAATATGCCTGGAGTATCATAAATATTTACCAACTGGTTCCCCAGTTTTAATTCAGTGCGTACTATTTCGGTTGAGGTGCCTGGATAATTGGAGGTAAAAACCCGGCTCCCAGTCAGTAAATTGAATACTGAACTTTTTCCCGAGTTGGGGTTGCCTACCAAAGCAACATGCATCTTAGCACCTCCTGGTATAAATAATGAGTATCATTATCACTTCAATAAGAAAATCACTTCTAATAGTTTGTACTTTTTTAAATGCATTCTTACTTTATTTGCATTTACAGCCGGGGCATTTGGCATAAATGATCAACTGGTGATCCACGACTTCGAAGCCCTTGTTCTCCAAATGTTTTTCCAAACTGCTCAAAAGGTCCTCTTCTATTTCAATAATTTGCCCGCAAGAAAGGCAGATCACATGATGATGGCGATGGTGTTCATCTTCGCATAGTTCATAGCGGTACTTGCCTTCATCAAAAGCTGTTTTGTATAACACCTCAAAACTAGAGAGTTTGTCCAGTGTGCGATATACGGTGGCTATGCCCAGGTTAGGCGCCTTTTTTCGCGCTTCAGCCAGAACTTCTTCTGCGCTGAGATGCCTGCCCCGGTTCTCCCTCATAACATCCAGAACTGCTTGTCGCTGTTGAGTTAAACGATAGTTTCCTTCCTCCAGCCTCTGCCATATAAGCCGGTCGGTCATATTTCCAGCTCCCTATTGATAATGATTATCATAATTAATTATATGCTATAGTCCATTTGTTTGTCTACATAGTTCTCCCTCAAAAAATCCGGATTTGGAGTGGATGATGCATGAACATAAAAGCGGATGATCTTACCCATGTCAATATCTTGCGCTGGATATTTATACATAAGGTTCTCAGTTTATTGAGTTTTTCAAGAGAACTACACAAAATGATAATAACAATCATGAAAACAAAAAGCCCGCTATTGTAGTACACATCACTAGCGAGCTTCTTACATTGATTATTCAATATAGACCCGGTTTAACCTTTGAGAAAAATTTTAAACCGACGACAGAAGTGAAGATCAAGGCACATAAGAAGGACCCACGATTAAGGTCCCCAAGGTATGGCAACAAACCTTCTGCTCCCCAGCAAGGTCACGTCCCCGTATAGAGTACATCGATTTAGCGGGCCTCTCTTATAACGCTGAGATTCGGTTTTCTCTTTAGCCTAATTCTATACTTCGACTATGATGGGCAGAATCATAGGCCGGCGTCCGGTTTTTTCATACAGATGTTTGCCTAACTTCTCTCTTACCTGTGACTTTATAACTGCCCATTCACTAACATTCTTTTTCGAACAAATCTGCAGTGCTTCGTTGACCTTTTCCCGGGCTTTTTCCATCAATTCTTCCGACTCCCGCACATATACAAAACCGCGGCTGACGATATCCGGTCCGGCCACCACTTCACCTGATTCCTTATTTATGGTAACCACTACAATCATTATTCCATCCTGGGAAAGTTGTTTGCGGTCACGCAAGACTATATTTCCCACGTCGCCAACTCCCAACCCGTCAACCAGAACTTTGCCGGCAGCCACCTTGCCGGAAATGACAGCCTTTTTCTTGCCTACTTCAATTACCTGGCCATTTTCAGCTACAAATATACGAGAGCGCGGAATCCCCAGGCTTTCAGCCAGTTTGGCATGTTTCATAAGATGGCGGTATTCTCCATGTACCGGAATAAAATACCGGGGGCGAATAAGATTAAGTATTATTTTGAGTTCTTCCTGGGAAGCATGTCCTGAAACATGAACTCCAACACTTTTTTCATAAACAACCTCGGCTCCCTGTCTGAACAGGAGGTCCACGGTTTTTGCCACTAATTTCTCATTGCCGGGTATAGGAGACGCCGAAATGATAACGGTATCTCCCGATTCAATAGATACCCAGCGGTGATCCGAAGTAGCGATTCTGGTCAATGCCGACATTGGCTCGCCCTGTGATCCGGTAGTGACAATAACTACCTGACTGGCAGAATATTTTCCAATATCAGCCATTTCGATCAATATGCCTTCCGGAACATTCATATAGCCGAGCAGATTGGAGATACGTACGTTATTCACCATGCTCCGGCCTACAATTGCAACTTTGCGGCCAAATTTCTGGGCAGTGGATATGACCTGCTGAATACGATGAACATTGGAAGCAAAAGTTGTAACAATGATACGGCCTTCACACTTGCCAAAAAGATCATCAAAAGTATTGCCCACAACTTTTTCCGACATGGTGAAACCGCTTTTATCAGCATTGGTGCTGTCACCCATCATAACCAGAACACCTTTTTCACCTAACTCGGCCAGTTTTCTAAAATCAACTACTTCCCCATCAACCGGAGTTTGATCGAGCTTAATATCGCCGGTATGAAGAATTATGCCCAATGGAGTATGAACAGCTATGCCCATAGCATCGGGAATACTATGGCTTACCCGGAAAAATTCTATTTCAAAAGGTTCGAGTTTAATAAGATCCCGTGGTCCAACTACCTTGAGATTGATGGGACCCAAATTGTGCTCTTTGAGCTTCTCTTCTACCAGGCCCAGGGTAAGTTTGCTTCCATACACCGGTACGTTTATTTCTTTTAATACATAGGGAAGCGCACCGACATGATCCTCATGTCCATGGGTAAGCAATATAGCCTTAATTTTGTCTTTGTTTTCTACCAGATAGCTAATATCAGGAATAACAATATCAATCCCCAGCAATTCTTCCTCTGGGAACATTAATCCCGCATCAATGACAACGATACTATCCTGATATCTGATTGCCATCATGTTTTTCCCGATTTCCCCCAATCCGCCCAGGGGAATAATCTTCAGCCGAGAATCGACATCTGACACTCAAACACCTTCTTTATTATTCAATTATTATTCGCACATTTCCGTACAAAACCATGTGGTCAACCGACTTGTTAACGATTTCTATAAGCAAGAATTTTCCGCACAACATTGTCTTCTTTATTATAAACTTTAATGGGTCCTGATACAACTTCATTAATTTTTGATTTTTTGACAATGAAAAAGGATAGACATTACGCCCATCCTTTGGTTTTGACCCATTTAATTATTGGCTTTTGTAAATAAATGTTTAACGTGAAATAATTTCTTAATAACTATATCAAAGCTATTTTAATAAATCGTACTGGCCCAGCAAATCCTGGATAAATATTTTTTCTTTTTCTCCCGCTGCGCAAAGCGGCAGACGCAGACCTCCTACATCCATTCCCATCATGTTTAACGCTTCTTTTAAAGGAACTGGATTAGTGGTTACGAACAGTCCCTTAAACATGGGAAAAAGCATATTGTGCAATGCTCTGGCCTGCTCATTATCACCAGCTACAAAAGCATCAATCATAGCTTTAATTTGCTTTCCGACCAGATGTGATGCTATACTAACCACTCCATGAGCACCTAATGCCATCATCGGCAAAGTTAGAGAATCATCACCTGAATAAACTGTAATCTTCCCTTTCAGACGATCATGCAATACAGACATTTGGTCCATATCGCCGCTGGATTCCTTTAAGGCTGCTATATTTTCCACCGCCGCCAGCCTGGCTACGGTATCCGGGCTCATGTTGCAGTTGGTCCGGCCCGGAATATTATATAGCATCACCGGTAAGGATACACTCTCGGCAATACTTTTAAAATGCTGATAAAGCCCTTCCTGGCTTGGTTTATTATAATAGGGAACTACCAGCATAATACCGTTCACCCCGGTTTTCTCAGCTTCGCGGCTAAGTTTGATGGTGGACTCGGTATTATTTGACCCGGTTCCGGCCCAGATCATAGCCCGGTCGCCTACCTGGTTTTTCACGGTTTTATACAATTCCAGTTTTTCATCACTGGATAAAACCGGAGATTCGCCGGTAGTTCCGCATACCACAATTCCTTCGCTGCCATTATCGCAAAGGTACCGGGCAAGCTCTCCAGCTTTTTTTATGTCTACTTTCAAGTTTTCGTCGTAAGGAGTTATCATTGCTGTCATCAACCTGGGAAATAACATATTTTCCACCACCATTATATATTTTAATTCTCGGATTTTCTTAGTATAGAGCTTTTGCCACTACTATTTCGGCAATTTGAATGGCATTGGTTGCTGCTCCTTTACGTATCTGGTCAGCTACCACCCATAACGCGATACCATTATCAACCGAATAGTCCTGGCGAATCCGACCTACATATACTTGATCGGTATTTGAGGTGTAAAGCGGCATCGGATATATATTTTTAGCCGGATCATCCTGAACCACCACACCTGGTGCCGATGCCAATATTTTTTTAACTTCTTCCGGGCTAAGGGGAACTTCGGTTTCAACATTGATTGATTCCGAATGACTACGATAAACCGGAACCCGTACCGCCGTAGGAGCTACCTTAAGTCCAGGTGCATGCATGATTTTTCTGGTTTCCCAAACCAGTTTCATCTCTTCCCTGGTATAATCACCTTCCACAAAAACATCTATATGAGGGATAAGATTAAAAGCTATTGGATGTTGAAAAACCTGGGGCTTAATCTCCGAACCATCCATAGAGGCCCGAACATGAGCTTCCAATTCGTCGAGGCCTGCCTTCCCCGCTCCGGAAACCGCCTGGTAAGTTGAAATAATTACCCTTTTTAATTTAGCCGCCTTATGAATCGGATTGATGGCTACGGTCATAATTATGGTTGAGCAATTGGGGTTGGCTATTATACCTTTATGAAGGCTTATATCTTCAGGGTTTACCTCGGGAACGACCAATGGCACATCATCCTGTAAACGAAATGCATAACTGTTGTCAATTACCAGGCATTTATTTTTCACAGCCAACGGGGCCAATTCCTTGCTTATCTCACTGCTGACCGCAAAAAGGGCCATATCAGCATTGCCAAAAGCCTCCTCGCTAACCGCCTGCACCTTGAATGTTTCACCTTGAAATTCTATCGGGGTTCCAGCTTCGCGAGGATCAGCCAGGCAAATTAACTCTTTTATCTTAAACCGGCGTTCTGCTAAAACTTTTATCATTTCCTGTCCTACTGCACCTGTTGCTCCTACAATTGCCAATCTTACGCCTTCTGCCACTAGCTTAACCTCCTGTAAAAATTGTATGACTATTATTTTAGCACAACAATTTTGTTATTCAAGGAATTAATATGCCCCTAAGATAAGAGGTTGGATTTGTTTGCCCTGCAAAGCATATAAAGCAGTGTCCACCACTTGTTCCATATCTGCTACCAGGGAATTGGCTTTTTCTTGTGGATTATCCTGCCTAAAGGGAACAAAAAATATATTTTTCATGTTTAATAATAGTCCCAGGTTTTTAGCATTTACACCTAACGCATCATTGGTTGATATAGCGATAACCACAGGGCGCTGGTTGCGCAGATGGGCCTTGACAGCCATTAAGGCAGGGGTATCAACTATGCCGTTGGCCATTTTGGCGATTGTATTGCCAGTAGCAGGTAATATCACAACCAGGTCCAATATCTTATGGGGTCCAATCGGTTCTGCAGCCACAATGGTATTTATTATCGGTTTGTCACTTAGTTCCTGTAATTGTTTTTTTAAATCATTAACCCTATAAAAACGATTGTCTACTTCGTCAACGGTGTAGGATAATATTGGATATATCTCCGCACCTTCCTCTTTAAATTTTTTTAACTGTGGAATTACATCGCCAATCGTACAATGCGAACCGGTCATAACTATCCCAATTTTAACTCCCCTGAAGCGGGCTTTTTGCACTTCTTGCACCTCCTTCATTCAAGCAAAAAGAATACTTTTATTCATTCGCGTCATTTCTTGGATTATTAGGCGGGGAATGACCTCCGCCAGAATTCTTCCTGCAAAAACCGGAGCTACTTTTCCAGGTAGTCCGGGGGCAAGAATCGCCTTCAAGCCAAATTCGTTTGCAGCTTCGAAATCGGTGCCGCCAGGTTGGGTAGCCAAATCAATAATCAAGGTTTCAGGGTTGGCATATTTTAATATATTTCTGTCCAGGACCATGCTGGGAACCGTGTTAAAAATTATATTGTTGTTTTTAATAACCTCAAGCAAATCGTTAAAAAATGCTTTTTTACATCCCATCTCATATGCTCTGGCCAGTTGACCCTGGTTTCTGGCTACCACAGTGACCTCTGAGCCCATAGCCTTCAGAAGGCGGGCCAGGGTTATGGCCACCCGGCCAAAACCTATCACACAGCTCTTACTCCCATGAATGGTGATAGCGGTTTCTTCCATAGCTATCTGAATGGCCCCCTCGGCAGTAGGAATGGAATTTAATATAGCTACTTCATCCATTTCGACTATTTCCATTAAGACCAAAGCGTATTTTTGAGCCCAGTCCTTTAGATAAGTGCGTGCTGAACCGATTATTACGAGCGCATTGGGTGCCAGACAGGATATGGCTTTCTCACTCAAGCGAATTTCCTCTTCAGCATAAACCGCCCGGATAACCCCTTCCTGATTGGTTCCCGGCAGAGGTAAAATGAGAACTTCAGCTTCTTTACAAGCTTCTTCAACTGAGTTTACGGGAGAAGCACCGTGGGCTACCTTGCCCTTCGGAAACCCTGTTACCGCTACCGTAGCTCCCATTTTAACCAACTCGGAAATTACGATCAGCTCACGTTCATCTCCGCCCAGCACCGCAATTTTAGTTCCTGATAGTACTGAACTCACCCCTTTAGGCCTCCTTTAGTAGTAAAAAATGCTTTAACTATGAGCATTATATGTATTCATAATATCTATGGTGCTTGTCACCATTCCGACAAGCTCCAAATGCCCATAAAAAGAGAGGCCATTTTTTTGGCCTCTTTCATCCCGTCAAAAAAAGCACCCTACGGGTATACATGTACCTGCTGGGGTGCTTCTTTTTATAGGTCTGCTGATATACTGTTTTTATTGAAAAGCGGGGAGGCAGCAACTGCCTCTATGTATAATTTACGATCTGGAACCTCGACAGATTCGGCCCTGCTTGTCATATTTTATTTCAAAAGACTGCTCACAGCGGCTGCATATTAGAAATTGATATTGCGGGATTTCCGGGGCATTGGGAGTAAGATTCACATCGGATATCAACCCGTCAGCACCAATTTGGTAAGTCTTCCCTTTAAGGCTTACTTGCTCCAACAGCAAAAAACTGTCACAATCCGGGCACCTGGGCCGCTGGTATTCCCTTTTGTTTACTAACAATTACACCCCTCCCCTAATATTTATTGCTTAAAGCAAATTCTCCATCCCATAAACCAGTTCTTTTCGATCTAGCATCTTTTTAACTACCATCACCACTCCCGGCATGAAACCGACCCGGTCGAATGAGTCGTGGCGTATTTTAAGTCCTTGTCCCACTCCGCCAAAAATAACCTCCTGGTGAGCTATCAAACCCGGCAGCCGAACACTATGTATTCTGACCTGCTCGACATCGCCGCCCCGTGCTCCGGCTACCTTCTCGAATTCCCGGATATTGCGCGGTGGCCGCAAACCTCGATTTTGGTTGATCATTTCGGCGGTTTTAATGGCCGTGCCTGAAGGGGCATCCATTTTTTGATCATGATGGAGTTCAATTATCTCAACATCCGGGAAATACAATGCAGCTTCGCGGGCAAATTTCATCATCAAAACCGCTCCTATGGCAAAGTTAGGTATTACCGCAACCCCCACCTGGTTTTCCTCAGCCATTTTCGCCAATTGTTTGAGCTCTATCTCATTTAGCCCGGTTGTACCTACAACGCTTGTAACCCCTCTGCGTAAAGCAGCCTTGGTATTGTTGAAAACTGCCTGGGGATTAGTGAAATCAACCATGACATCCGGTTTTAGTTTATCGATAGCGGTTTCGAGTTCATTTTCCACTAAAATGCTGCAATCTTTTAGACCGGTAAGTTCGGAGACCGATTCTCCCTGAGCTTTGATATCCACTGCCCCAACCAGTTCTAAATCAATATCACCGGCGATGGCTTTGATGGTTTCCCGGCCCATTTTACCCAGGGCTCCACTCACTATAACTCTGCACTTCAATGACATTTAATTACCTCCTGCTTCTTCTTAGCCATAAGTTTTATACATTTTACTGCAATAGTCAATATTTGCTATTAAATTACAATCCTTATCGTGAACTTGTTCAATTTTGTCCATGCCAAGCAGGTTCAAGTATATTTTGCTCCTCACTCCTTACCCCTAACGCCTCACAGGTCAAAACATATTATACAAACGGGCCTGTTCTACGACATATTTACTAATTTCCTGAATCATCCTCCGTTCATAAAAAGTGCTGGAATCCGGATATTTTATGCCTTTGTTAATTGTTTGCATGAATCTCTTAATGAGCTTTATTTCAGAGCGAATTTTATCGATAAGCTCTTCACCATCATGATGGGCATAAAGCTTCTGCAAATCTTCAAGCATTGTTGTTTCTTTATTACCGATTGCCAAAACCGCAGCATGCTCCAATAACTCATGTTTATCCAAATCATAGCCTAAAAATTTATATATTAAAGAAAGCCTAGCTTTGCCTTTTCTGGTTAACAGTATTTCGCCGCTTAGCTCTTTTTTACATGTTTCCAGTACTGAAACCTGTTTAAGCAAATCCTTATAGAGAGTTTTGATCGTCTCTGCCATTGTGGAATCACCCCCCAATCCTTCTAAGCATCGGAAGAAACCTCGGAGCAGTTTCAACACACCGCCGCAATGAGGCGGGGAACATATTTATAACCTTTCCTTTCGCTTCACTCAGTTACAAAACGTAATGAAAAGGTTTTTTTCAGACTTCGCCTCATTTATATAGTTTTAATTCGATTTGTATATATATATTCCTTTTAATTACTCATGCTTTAAGCATCAGAAGAAACTGCGGAGCAGTTTCAACACACCGCCGCAACGAGGTAGGGGCTCAAAGCCCGCCGCTTGTTTGTTAAAATGAATCCAGCAACGTAAGTGCAGGGGATAATATTTTCGCCTCGTTATTAATTTGTCATAGCTGTGGGACCGTGCTATACTTTGGCTGTCAAAGGAGGAGTCATTATGCCTTTTGATGGTTTGACCATCAGAGCTTTATGTTGTGAATTAAACCAGCTGTTGCTGGATGCTCGTATCGATAAGATATATCAACCGGAAAAAGATGAATTATCTCTTTCGATAAGACAGTTTAGGCTGGGCAGCCTGCGCCTCCTTGTTTCGTCCAACGCGCGCTGGGCCCGCATGCACATCGACAACCGGAAAAAGATCAATCCCGCCAGACCTCCCGGTTTTTGCATGCTGCTGCGAAAATACCTGGAAGGCGGCAAAATCAAGGAAGTTAAGCAGGTTGATTTTGAACGGATAGTTCAAATTAGAATTGAGGCTTTGGATGATTTCCGTGAATGGAAAGATAAGCTCTTAATATGTGAGTTTATGGGGCGGCATTCCAATATTATTCTGGTCAACCCGGAAAGCAATATCATTATCGATGCGATAAAACGCTATGGGAGTGACCTTAGTTCTTACCGCGAAGTTTTACCGGGCAAGGAGTATAAAATACCCCCTAAGCAAGATAAGCTTAATCCATTGGAAGCCGGTTACGAGGAGTTCGCTGAAAATATGTGGAAACAGGCTGAACAGAGCAATATGGCATCAGCCCTTTTTCAGGTGTTTTCCGGAATCAGCCCTTTTTCGGCCCGGGAAATATGCGTGGCCAATGGTCTTGATCCCGACCTGGCAGTTGGGCAGTGCGGGGAAAATGAATTGAGCCGGATATACACTGCGCTAAAAAAGCTATTGCATGAAATTGATAATGGTCAAGTAAAACCATTCGTATTATATGAGCGTAATATGCCTCTGGATTACGCAGCTTATGAGATTTCCAGGGCCTTCCCATCCGGCAGGCTCCACCCTTGCAATAGTATGAACGAGGCCTGCGACCTTTTTTATAATGATAAGCTGGAAAAAGTCCGGCTGGATTCGATGAAAATCAATTTTTCCAAAAACGTGAAGGTGATTTTGGATAAAGCCTACAAAAAAAGATTTCACCAGGAGGGTGATCTGGGTAAAGCACAGGAAAATTTAAAATACCAGCTTTGGGGGGAATTACTTACGGTTTATGGGCATCAGTTGAGCAAAGGCCAGAACCGGGCTATCGTAGATAATTTTTATACCGGTGAATCCATGGAGATTGCCCTCGACCCGCGCTATACTCCAATGCAGAACGCGCAAAAATACTACAAATTATATAATAAGAGCAAAAAGGCTCTTCATCATCTGGAAAGTCTGATGGCCAAAAATCAGGCAGAAATTGATTACCTGGAATCGGTTATGGTACTGGTAAAACAGGCTGAAAGCCCTGGTGAAGTCCATGAAATAATGGATGAATTGGAAAAAGAAGGCTACCAGAAGGAACGGCGTACCCGCCCCCCCGCCGAAAAAAGCCAGCCCCGTCAGTTTATTTCCTCGGATGGACTGCTAATTCTGGTGGGCAGGAATAACCGGCAGAATGATCTGCTGACCTTAAAGCAAGCCGACAAGCAGGACTTATGGATGCATGCCCGGCAAATTCCCGGCACCCATGTAATAATCAAAATACCGAAGGAAATCAAGTCTATCGATGATGTTCCTGATGCCACTTTGGAAGAAGCCGCTGGGTTGGCGGCCTACTTCAGCAAAGCCGGTCAATCTGAAAAAGTCCCCATTGATTATACTTTCCGTTCCAATGTCCGCAAACCGGGAGGAGCCAAACCAGGCATGGTTATCTACGATAGCTACTGGACCGTAATGGCCAACCCGCTTGCGGAACGGATCAAGCAATTATTAGCCGGGCAGGAGGCTTAGCTTAGTATTATCGTGATTTATATATGAGGTCGATCAATAAATCCATACCGTGATATTACGGAAAAGCCCGGACTTTTGGTTGAGGATACTTGCATAAATCTTCTTCAAGTTGACTCATCTTTACTGAATATTTACGCCATCTATCCTCGCCTTTATCTCTTTTCCTCCACATAACGGTATGTCTTTACCGAATATGTTCAACAAAGGTATTAGCTTACCTCAACGGAGCCATCGGGGTGTTTGGTAACTTTGTTGCCTTCTTCGAGGATATACACTTTATGGTTTTTGGTATCTATGGCCACATCGCGATTAATCAGAGTTGCCACTTCTTCTTTGGTTACCAGGGTGCGAATCTGCACCCCGTTATCATAGAGCTGCAGGGAAAGCTTGCCGTTTTCGCGTTCGACCACGCGCTGCTGGTGCTTCTCGTATGGTTTCATGAAAACATATTCGTAGCCGCCTTCCGCAAATTGCAATTCCTGCCCGTTTAAAAATACCTTCAAATGACTCTTACCTCCAAGCCTAGACTATATCCCAACTGAGTTTTGAATGAGAGAAATGCAGCGCATTTCCAGATCAATTTAAAATTAAAAATTCATAATTCAAAATTCCAGAGTGCTAGCTGCGGCTGCCAGGTTTGATGGCCGGAATCTTGTTTTCCTTGCAGAGGGGGCATTCATCGGCCTCCCACGCTTGAATATCCATGACCAAGACTGCTTCCTGTTTTACCCCAAAATCCACTTTGCCGCCGCTGCGGTCCACCAGCACAGCCACTCCGGCTACCTGACCGCCCTGTTCTTTAACTATATCGATTACCTCCATAACGGAGCCGCCCGTAGTAACCACATCCTCAACCACCAGTACACGCTGGCCGGGTTTGATCTCAAATCCTCGCCGCAGCAGCATTTTGCCATCCTGACGCTCGGTAAATATAGCCGGCACTTTTAACTGGCGGCCAACTTCGTAGGCTACAATTATGCCTCCCATTGCCGGGCCGACTACCAGTTCAATATTATCATCCTTAAATTTGGCGGCCAGGTCTGCGGCCAGTTGCTCCGTATAATGCGGGTACTGCAGAACCTGAGCGCACTGCATATATTGATTGCTATGCTTTCCGGATGTTAGTTTGAAATGCCCTTCCAGAAGCGCCTGGGCATCAGTGAATATTTTAGTTGCAGCTGTTTTATCCATTTTTATACCTCCTCCAATTCGGCAATTATCTTTTTGGCGGCTTCAACCGGACTGTCGGCCTTAATGATCGGTCTTCCGATCACCATGTAATCGGCTCCCATTTCCAGGGCCTGCCGGGGTGTGGTAATTCGTTTCTGGTCGTTCTTTTCCGACCAGGCAGGACGGATGCCGGGAGTTACAATTATAAAGCCGGGGCCGCAAACACTGCGGATATAGGAAATTTCCTGCGGAGAGCAGACGACGCCGGAAATCCCGGATTGCCTGGCCATTACCGCCCATCTTACCACCAGTTCCCTGATTTCCATACCGGATACCAGCATCTCTTCTTCAAGCTCCCGCTGCGATATGCTGGTCAACACTGTTACTGCCAGGGTTAAAGGCGCTTCAGCCCCTATTTTGACAGCTTCGTCATTTACTTCATCTACCAGGCGGCTCATCATTTCCCGCCCTCCGGCAGCATGAACATTGAACATAAAACAGTTTAACCTGGTCATAACCCGGCCCGCGGCTGCCACTGTATTGGGAATATCATGAAACTTGAGGTCGACAAAAACCCGGCCGCCCAAATCGTTTATACGCTTTACGATATCCGGCCCGCAGCTGTTGTACAACTGCATTCCGACTTTAAAAGCGCCCACATAAGGGGCCAAATCCTTGACCAAATTCAGGGCCTGGGTTTGGGTATCCACATCCAATGCCAGTATAATCCTGTCTTTCGCCTCCAAAAACTCATCCTCCTTTAATGTAAGGGGACACACCCCTTATTTACTTCGACTTTAACTTTTCAAATATTTTTATGTAATACCTTGCAAATTATTGCTTCCAGGCTTCCCTCGGGGAATGTCCTCATTGTTACTTTTGTACTGCTATTCCTACCAGTTCATTAATACTGTACATACCTTCCTGTTGCAGGTATTGGGCAAGTCCTTCTACTATTTCCCCGGCGAGCCTGGGGTTTACAAAATTGCCGGTTCCAATGGAAACCGCACTGGCTCCGGCCATCATGAATTCCAGAGCGTCGGTAACATTGATGATACCGCCCCCGCCCAGGATAGGCAGATCCACAGCTTTGTGTACCTGATAAATCATGCGCAAGGCAACCGGTTTAATCGCGGGTCCTGACAGTCCTCCGAAAACATTGCCCAGAACCGGTTTCCTCTGCTTGATATCTATTGCCATTCCCATCAAAGTATTGATCATGGAAAGTGCATCTGCACCACCGGCATGCGCAGCTTTTGCGATAGCCACTATATCCGTGACATTAGGCGACAATTTGGGTATGACCGGCAGAGAGCTGACTTTTTTGACTGCCGCTACCACCTGATAAACGGTCTCGGGATCAGTTCCAAATTGCAGTCCCCCTTGTTTTACATTGGGGCAGGAAATATTCATTTCGATTCCGGCAATCCCCAAATGGCCTTCCAATTTGGCTGCCAGTAATGCATATTCGTCTACGGTATTACCGGCTATATTGGCAATAACCGTTACATCCTTTTTATATAAATAAGGCAGGTATTCCTGCAGGAATACGTCTGCCCCAGGGTTTTCCAAACCAATCGCGTTCAGCATTCCAGCCGGGGTCTCAACAATCCGGGGTCCCGGATTGCCGGGCCGCGCTTCCAGAGTGGTTCCTTTGACAATTACCGCACCAATTTTAGATATATCAAGATAATCTTCATATTCCCGGCCATAGCCAAAAGTTCCGGAAGCTACTGTGACCGGATTCTGCAGTATAATTCCTCCCAGGTTCACCCCCAGGTTAACGGCTGACGAACCGATTTCTTTCTGCAAAGAGTTTGACCTCCCATCAAGATAATTTAACCTAAAATTAACCTGATGCCAACATATCGTTAATAAGCCTTTGTTATACTCGCTATGTTGGCAAAAACTTAACTGTAATTCACACTTGTGATGGCCGTAAACCGGCCATTTTTTCTTTTACTCCAAATCCACCAGTTCGATCTGAAAGACCGGACCATCCTTGCAGACTTTAACGTAATTTGCATCGGTCTTTTTTAGCTTACGGGCACAGCCCAGACATGCTCCTACTCCACAAGCCATGTGCTCCTCAAGGGATACTTCACCGCGAATCCCGTTTTGCCTGGCAAACTCAATCCAGCCGGCCATCATGGCCTCTGGTCCGCAAGTATATATAAAATCAATATCTGCAGGCTTGATATACCCGGCTAAATTGGCAGGAGTCGGCAAGCCTTGAAGCCCGCTGCTGCCATCCATAGTTGTCAGCAGCAGCTTTGCCCCCAAGCTCTGCAGCTTTCCGGCGGCTACGGCTTCGTTA
The DNA here is from genome assembly GCA_036677685.1 of Syntrophomonas sp. GTDB lineage: Bacteria > Bacillota > Syntrophomonadia > Syntrophomonadales > Syntrophomonadaceae > JAQUBU01. Next base: position 127,895 of record JAVBWA010000016.1, read on the forward strand.
TGGCTGTTGCAGCCATATACAACTGTAATTTCATTCTGACTGCGCTGTAATTCCCGGGCCAGATAAACCAAAGGGGCCATCCCCACCCCACCGCCTACCAGCAGGGTCTTTCGACAGGCTTTCTCTATACTGAAACCTCTGCCCAGTGGTCCCATAACATCTACGTAATCGTTAATCCCTATTTTTGTCATCAATTCCGTGCCCCTGCCTACTACCTTGTATAACAGGCTGATGATCCCGGTGTCTTTATTAACATCGTAAAGACTGATCGGCCTGCGCAGCAAAGGGTCATAAGCAGATCCGGTAATAATATGCACAAACTGCCCCGGGCTGCACTGTACAGCCATATTCGGGGCCTTAAACTCCATTTCATACATTTCCTGAGATAGCTGTTTATTACTCAAAACCAGGGCTTTTACCATCGTAGCCATTTTTATATACTCCTCCGGACTTCCTTAAATAGTTTTTAATTCCCGCACATACTCCTGAAGCGACATTATCTTGCTTTCCTCAATTCTGTTTCCTTCCAGAGCAACATCCTTCACAACTTTAAGCGTATCAATCGAGGTAAGACATGGTACATTTAATTCCACCGCAGCCCGGCGAATTTGAAACCCGTCCGAAAATGAATTCCGGCCATGAGTCAGGGTATTGACCACCAAGTCCACTTTACCCTCCCTGACCAGATCAACAATATTGGGGGAGCCTTCCTTAATTTTCTTAATCGGCTGTACATCAACCCCCTGCTTGCCTAACGCAGCGGCCGTTCCCTCGGTCGCTACCAGCTTAAATCCCATCCAGGCCATTTCTGTGAGTATGGGTATGGCTTCGGGTTTGTCCTTGTCGGCAATCGTTGCCACTATAGTGCCTTTTTCAGGAATGTTTACTCCAGCTTCCAACAGCCCTTTATATATTGCATTTCCCAAAAATTTATCCATACCCAGCACTTCACCGGTGGATTTCATTTCAGGGCCCAGGGTAATATCGACATGAGTTAGTTTGTTAAAGGAAAACACCGGCACCTTAACGGCATAAAAATCGGGTTCGGGCTGCAGCCCTGTCTTATACCCCTGTTCTTGCAGACTCTTGCCCAAAATAATTTCAACAGCGAGCTTCACCAGCGGAATTCCGGTCACTTTGCTGATGTAGGGAACTGTCCGGCTGGAACGCGGATTGACCTCCAGAACATAAAGTTCATCTGCAAATTCCACAAACTGAATATTGATTAAACCTTTGACTTTAAGTTCCAGGGCCAACTTGGTAGTGTAATCCACAATCTTTTGCCTGATCGCAGGGCTTATATCATGAGCGGGAAAAACCGAAATACTATCCCCTGAGTGTACTCCAGCCCTTTCGATATGCTGCATTATCCCGGGAATCAGGACTCCCTTGCCATCACAAACCGCGTCAACCTCAATCTCCTTGCCCAAAAGGTATTTGTCAACCAGAACCGGATGCTCCCGATTAACCTTCACCGCGCTTGCCATATATTGCTTAATTTCTTCTTCATTGTACACTATTTCCATAGCCCGCCCGCCTAAAACATAGGAAGGCCGCAAGAGTACCGGATAATCGATGCCATCGGCAATCTTCAGGGCTTCTTCAACTGAAAAAGCAGTTTTTCCAGGAGGGCGCGGGATGCACAATTTTTCAACCAGACTGTCAAAGCGGTCCCGGTCTTCGGCCCGGTCAATGCTGTCATTGGATGTACCCATTATTTTTATCCCGGATTGATCAAGTGCGTTGGCCAGGTTTATGGCGGTTTGCCCGCCGAATTGCACTATAACCCCTTCCGGCTTTTCTTCTTCGATAATGTTCATTACATCTTCATAAATAAGCGGTTCGAAATACAGCCGGTCCGAGGTGTCAAAGTCAGTGCTTACGGTTTCCGGATTGTTGTTTACGATTATAGCCTTTATCCCGGCATCCCGTAAAGCCCAGGCGCAATGTACCGAACAATAGTCGAATTCCACGCCCTGGCCGATGCGAATCGGGCCTGAGCCAACCACCAGAACTTTTCGGGCTTTGGGGTCATGAACAGCTTCGTTTTCGTCTTCATAACAGGAATAGAAATAAGGTGTCACTGCATCGAACTCCGCAGCACAGGTATCCACCAATTTGTAGGCGGGAACTATGCCTGCCGCTTTTCGCAGTTCACGTACTTCAGATTCCTGCAAACCTTTAAGCTCGGCAATTTCAAAATCGGAAAATCCTATTTTTTTGGCTTCGGTAAGCAGTCCGGTATCCAAATCTTGCTGTTTTATAGTTTCAGCAAAATCTATAATATTTTTAATCTTCTTGAGGAAGAATTTATCGATTTGAGTTATTTCCCATACTTCGTTAATTGTAAATCCCCGGCCGAAGGCTTCCGCAATAATAAAAGTGCGCTCATCATCAGCGTATTTTAGACGCATGCGCAGTCCTTCATCTTCCATGGCCTGCAGTTCCGGCAGGCGCAGGCCGGTTATTCCAATTTCCAGGGAGCGTATGGATTTCAGGAAAGCTGCTTCGAAACTGCGGTCAATGGCCATAACCTCTCCGGTAGCTTTCATCTGGGTCCCTAACTTGCGGTCCCCCAATACGAATTTATCAAAAGGCCAGCGCGGTATTTTTAATACTACGTAGTCAATAGCCGGTTCAAAACAGGCCGTGGTTTTTCCGGTTACCGCATTGGGAATTTCGTCCAAAGTGTAACCAATGGCCAATTTAGTGGTTACTTTGGCAATCGGATAGCCGGTCGCCTTTGAAGCCAGGGCACTGGAGCGGCTGACTCGGGGGTTGACCTCGATAACATAATATCGTTTGCTAAAGGGGTCCAGGGCAAATTGAACATTACATCCGCCTACAATTTTCAGCGAACGGATTATTTTCAAAGATGCTGCCCTGAGCATTTGGTACTCCTCATCAGCCAGCGTTTGAGCAGGTGCGACAACAATGCTGTCACCGGTGTGAATGCCTACCGGGTCCATATTTTCCATACTGCATATGGTTATGCAATTGTTATGGGCATCCCTCATAACCTCAAACTCTATTTCTTTGTAACCCGCCACACTCCGCTCAATCAGAGCCTGTTTGATGGGACTGTTTTTCAAACCCTTGGCTACGATGTCGCGCAATTCGCTTTCATCGCTGCAGGTGCCGCCGCCGGTGCCTCCCAGGGTATAGGCGGGTCTGACTATTAACGGGTAGCCTATTCTTCCTGCAAAGTCAACGGCTGCTTCTATACTGTGTACTATATCGCTTTCCGGTATCGGCTCCCCGATTTCCTCCATGGTATGTTTGAACAATTCCCGGTCCTCAGCCCGGGCAATGGCTTCCAGGGGCATACCCAACAGGGGCACTCCGGTCTCGGCCAGTATGCCGGCTTTGTCTAAATCCAGAGCCATGTTCAGGCCTACCTGTCCGCCCAGATTGGCTATTATTCCATCGGGACGGTGCTTGGCGATGATTTTGCTTACAGTGTTAGTATTTATAGGTTCGAAATACACATGATCGGCTATGTTGCTATCGGTCATTATAGTGGCCGGGTTGCTGTTCAGGAGCAATACCTCGATACCCTCTTCTTTAAGCGCCCGGCAGGCTTGAGTACCTGCGTAGTCAAACTCCGCCGCCTGACCGATGATAATCGGGCCGGAGCCAATAACCAAAACTTTTTTTAAACCTTCCCTGAGGGGCATGTTCATACCTCCGTTTTTAAATAACCATTCCTTCGTTAAATACAACTTTACCGTTGACTATTGTCATCCACGGCCACCCTGTTAGTTCCATATCTTTATAAGGTGTATTCTTCCCTTTGGAATAAAACTTCCGGGGATCGACCTTTTTCGTAGCCTGAGGATCAATTATGGTGATATCGGCCGTCTTGCCTAAAGCCAAATTTCCCTTGTCGATCCCCAGCACCCGGGCGGGTCCGCTGGTAAACAAGCTTACCATCCGGTTTATCTCCAGAGCTCCGCGATTAACCAGATTGTCCATTATTACCGCCACTGCGGTTTCCAGTCCTGAAATGCCAAATGAGGCCAATTCATATTCACAATCCTTGCTTTCAAAATGATGCGGGGCATGGTCGGTTGCAATGCAGTCCACCGTACCGTCCAGCAAGGCAGCTCTTAATGCTGCTATATGTTCACTGGAACGCAAGGGCGGATTAACCTTGGTATCTGCATCATAACTTCCAACTATTTCATCACTGAGGGTTAAATGATGGGGTGTAACTTCACAGGTAACTTTTAGGCCCTTGGCCCGGGCATTGCGAATTAAATCCAGGCTTCCAACGGTTGAAACATGACAGATATGGACTTGGGCTCCGGTCAATCCAGCCAGAATAATTTCCCTGGCAACCATTAGTTCTTCGGCTGCTGCAGGAATTCCGCGCAAACCATAAATGGTGGAAAAATACCCCTCATGCATCAAGCCGCCTTTGGCCAGATCCAGATTTTCACAATGGGATAGAACCGGAAGATTAAACATCTTGGCATATTCCAGGGCATTACGCATAATATCGGCCCGGGCTACCGGTTTGCCGTCATCGGAAATAGCAACACAACCGGCCTCTACCAAATCCGCAATCGCACTCAATTCCTGCCCGGCCTGTTTTTTGGTAATAGTGCCGATTGGCAATACATTGACCACGCCCAGCTTTTTGGCCCGCTCTACAATAAAGCTGGCTGTAACCAGACTATCTACCGGCGGATCAGTGTTGGGCATAGCGCAGATGGTGGTGAATCCGCCGGCGGCCGCGGCTCTGGTGCCGCTGGCTATATCTTCCTTGTATTCAAAACCGGGCTCTCTTAGATGTACATGCATATCAATGAAACCGGGGCAGACTATTTTCCCCGTAGCATTTATATGCTCGGCATCACCGGCTTCCATGTTTTCAGCAACAGCAGTAATTCTACCATCTTCGATAAGAATGTCCTGAAGCCCGTCAATATTGTTGGCCGGGTCAATAACTCTTCCACCCTTAATTATTAATTTCATCCCGGGCACCTCCCATCATGAGGAATAATAGAGCCATCCTTACGGCTACTCCATTGGTCACTTGCTCGTTAATTAACGCCTGGCTGCTGTCCGCCAGTTCACTGGAGATCTCTACGCCCCTATTGACCGGACCGGGATGCAAAATCAGCACATCGTCCTTGGCTTTGTCCAGTCGCTTAGAGCCCACCATAAACAGCCGGGCATATTCATCCAGGGAAGGAAAGAGTCCACTCTGCTGGCGTTCTCTTTGAATCCTCAAAACATTGATGACATCCACCCCGTTGATCGCTTCTTCGAGGCTGTAATAACTCTTTACCCCCAGTTTTTCAATTTCCGGCGGCATGAGGGTTGATGGTCCGACCACCCGGATCTCGCAGCCAAATTTGCTCAGGCCGTAAATATTGGAACGGGCTACCCGGCTGTGCAGAATGTCGCCAACGATAGCGACTTTTAAATTTTCCAGGGTCCCTTTTTTTTCCTTGATAGTATACATATCCAATAATGCCTGGGTAGGATGTTCATTGGTGCCGTCACCGGCATTTATCACGCGCATCCGGGTATTGCGGGCTACATAGTGCGGGGTTCCACCCATAGCATGCCTTATTACCATCAAATCAAATCCCATTACTTCTATGGTCTTGATAGTATCGCGCAAGCTCTCGCCTTTCTGCACACTGCTGGAGGATACTGCCAGATTGACCGTATCAGCGCTGAGATACTTGCCAGCCAGTTCAAACGAGGTCCGGGTTCGGGTACTGTTTTCATAAAAAACCGTAACCATGGCCTTGCCTCTTAAGGTTGGCACCTTTTTAATATCCCGGCCGATTACATCCTTCATGGGTATGGCAGTGTCGAGAATAAGCTCTATTTCTTCCCGGCTCATATCACGAAGTCCTAATAAGTCTTTGCGGTGTTCCAATTTCAAAATCCAGGCCTCCTTTCTTTGCTTGCAACTCGGTTTCATCCAATAAAAAACCTTCCTTACGATCAGGCAAGGAAGGTTTAAATGCTAATTCCCGGTCATTTCCCTTGCCAGCCTCTCTGGACCAGATTAAAGGGTATGAGCTACGAATCTATAATCTCTTGTATAATCACTCCGTCTTTTCCGTCCAGTTCCTCCACAAAAACCGCTATGATTTCCTGTTTGGAACTAGGTACGTTTTTGCCGATAAAATCGGCCTTGATTGGCAGTTCCCGGTGCCCCCGGTCAACCAGCACCGCCAGTTGAATACATTGCGGCCGGCCCAGGTCAATCAAGGCATCCATCGCCGCTCGAACCGTTCGGCCGGTATAGAGCACATCATCTACCAGAATCAAGTTTTTGCCATTTATATCAAAATCCACTTCAGTCCGGTGTACCTGGGGTTGTGAACTTAATGTGGTCAGGTCGTCACGGTATAATGTAATATCCAGGATTCCTACCGGCACCTTGATTCCTTCGATTTCTTCAATGCGGTTCGCCAGACGCTGGGCCAAGGGGCCTCCCCGGCGGCGGATTCCAATCAGGGCCACATTTTCTACACCCTTGTTTCGCTCGATAATTTCATGGGCAATCCGGGTAAGGGCTCTTTTCATAGCCATTTCATCCATAATGGCATTTTTATCGCGCAACTGCACTACCGAAAACCTCCTAACCCTTAGTAATACAAAAGCCCGCCATTGATCCATAAAGGCCAGCAGCAGGCATAATCATCCCGTCATTCCTTGCTAGCCTCTCGGGGCCAACTTAAAGGTATTTAATAGATTTTAAACAAGCAGTCAAACAATGTCAATGTTTTTCAGCCAGTTGGTCCAGGATGGCTTTAAAATATTCGGGCAGTTCATTTTTAAACTCCATGTATTCACCGGTGCCCGGATGTTTGAAGCCAAGCGAGCATGCATGCAAGGCCTGGGATTCAAGTCCAAAATGCTTTTTCCCCGAACCATAAACTCCATCTCCTAAGACAGGATGCTTGATATAAGCGAAATGCACCCTTATTTGATGAGTTCGGCCCGTTAACAACCTGACTTTGACCAGAGTATAGTTATGGTAGCGCTGCAGCACTTGATAATTGCTGATGGCCGGCCGGCCATCGGCTGCCACCGCCATTTTTTTGCGGTCAACCTTGCTTCTGCCAATCGGAGCATCTATCGTACCAAGGTTTTCTTTTATGGTGCCATTAACCAGCGCAATATATTCTCTTTTAATGCTATGCTCTTTTATTTGTTCCGCTAGATTGCGGTGTGCCCGGTCATTCTTGGCCACCACCATAAGCCCTGAAGTATCCTTGTCCAAACGGTGAACGATTCCCGGACGCAAGCTGCCGTTGATTCCTGACAGATCTTTAATATGAAACAGCAGAGCATTTACCATAGTATTGTCCCAATTGCCATGGGCAGGATGAACCACCATCCCTTTCGGCTTGTTAACCACCACCAGATCCTGGTCCTGGTAAACAATTTCCAGCGGTATATCTTGAGCCACCAGTGAAATTTCCCGGGGCTCCGGGATATTGACCGTTACCTCGTCACCCTCTTTGACCCGGTAACTCGCTTTGCATTTATTTCCGTTAACCATAATCCTGCTGGCTTCTATCAAATCTTTTACCAGAGACCGGGAAAGCTGTTCTAGCTGCTCGGCTACCAGAGCATCGAGCCTCTCACCTTCCATATCTTCTTCAATCAGAATTATATCTGTTCTTTCCATGACCTTCCTCGTTTCTCTCTTCCCAGAATAAATATACCATCAATAATAGTCCGCCACATACTATTGCTATATCCGCTACGTTGAAAACCGGCCACCATCTGAGATCCAGGAAATCTATTACATGCCCGTAAAAATACCGATCGGTCAAATTTCCCAGGGCTCCGCCGGCCAGCACCCCTATAAAGACTCGAACCGGCTCAGGCACCCGGTACCGGGCATTATAAAAGCTGAGTCCGGCTATTACCGTTATCCCGCATAATAGAAAAAACCAGGATTGACCCGGCATAATGCCAAAGGCAGCTCCATAGTTCTCAACATAGGTTAAATATAAGACTCCATCCAGTAATTGATGACTTTCGGACAAATGAAAATGCGTAGTTATCCACCATTTACTGGCTCGGTCCAGAACAAAAACCAACAGCATAGATATCCAGAAGCGCAATTATTCCCCTCCATATCCGTCATTGTACACAAGAGTAATTATAGTCTATGTCAAAGCAAGATACAAAATATTCAGCCTTGTCCAAGCCAAGCAAAACAGGCAAAAAAACTCAGGGGGTAAACCCTGAGCCTCACAAGCTTATGAAATTCTCTCTATAAAGCAGGATTATTCTTTTCTAGGCAGTTCGGGCTGGTATTGAACAATAGGGCAACAAATACTAGCTTGTCCGGCAGCAATAAGTGCGAATATGAATGCAGATGAAGTAAAGAGAAATTTTTTAAATTTGTTCATTATTACAACCCTCCTTTCTTTGAAAAATGTTTTCAATGAACATAAAAGCGTGATCCCATGTATTGCTAAACATATGCCCCCACTTTGTCAGGGTAAATACCTGCCAGATAATCCCTAATAGAATTGATACTGCAATTGCCGGATAATTGAAATATTCAGCAACTGCTGCCAGCAAAAGCAGCATAAGCGTGACCAATACGCTTTGCTTTTTTAGCCTTTGCCGTTTATTCTTATCTGTTATAGGATTGATCGGATTGTCAACCGGAGCCTTCTTAACAATTATTGCAAGTGCTAGTATCATTACGAAGCTAAAACCGATCGGGAAATAAACCGGTTGTACATATTGCGCCAAAAATCCCAGCGTGATAAATATAAAAATGCTGCATAATGTGCAACGATAATAAGCCTGACAGTGACCCCCGCCCGAATATCCTCTCAAAAGCGCAGCGGCCAGCATTATTGTGAAAACCTCTTTGCCTATCCCCAATAAAAACGCCATCATTATAATAATCAGCACTTGAAAAGCAGCTCCGAGAAAGACCTCCAGCCCATACCTTATTTCATCTTTTTCAAAGTGGCCATCTGAGTGGTTTGCCAGCGTTTCCGCTAGTCTCACGGCGATACAATGCATTATCAAAAACCTCCATCCCTTTTTTAGGTATATATAATGAAAAAATCACCTTGCCGTTTTTGTTTGCTACCTCTACGATGCCTTTATACTTTTCCATCATATTTTTTACAATGAACAGTCCCAGGCCGGAATGTTCGCCATCCTTGGTGCTGAATCCCTTTTCAAAAAGCCGTTCTTTAAACGCTTCGTCAATATGCCCGTAATTGCTGATTTCAAAGAGATAATAGGGGTCCGCCTCGCTTATTGTAATGTCCACTTCTCTTTTTTCCTCATCCAGCTTCATCACGTAATCGAATGCGTTATTGATAATGTTGCCAACTATTCTATTAAGTTCATAGGAAGGTATAGCAATATCATTAATCTGTTTATCGACACTGATATTAAAGCTAAGGCCATTGGTCAGGGCGATCCCCGATTTAATATACAGTAATGCCGATAATCCAGGACTCCCGGTGTCTACCAGGTTGTTTGAGTTGACACTGTCTCCGATCATGGTTTCCAGATATTTTTGGACTTCTTTAATATTTCCCATCTGCAAGAAACCGTAGAGAACCTGCAGGTGATTGATGAGATCGTGCCGCTGGCCTCGTATGGCCGTATATACCTCCTCAATGGTTTCAACATAAGAGGTTTGAATTATGTACTGGCTTTCTTTTTCGGTAAGTTCAAGAATCTGGATAACCATTAAAGCTCCCGATAAACAGATCATAATTATAATTATATTAGATAAATATGCAACCAATTCCCAGGATAAACTATTGTATCTATACATAGCAAAAACAGTTATGTTGCATACTACCTGAAAAATAATCAAGGTGGTCATAGTTATTACCAAAATCATTACCAAATTAAATCTCTTACCGGTTAAACTAGAAGTCCTATCGTATAGAAACTTCTGGAAATCAAATAAATGAAATTTACTTCTAAGGCAAACAAATATAACAATTATGGAAAGAACAATCTGAGGCAGCGGCATTAATAAAATCGATATATTTCTCAAAATAACATTTTCCAGGCTCAGGTCAATCATTTTCAAACTAATAGGAAGAAAAATCGATTCACCCAGAGCAAGCAGCAAAGTCCCGAGTATAGTTACAACTATGGACCTAAATAAACCCAGTCTCCATATTATGTTAATGATTAACAACAGAAAAGCCGTTAATATCAAAAATCTTATTTGAATAGACAGATTATAACTCCAAATAATTAGAAGCCCTAGATCGTAAAATAATCCCGTTAAGAATAATTTGCGCAGATTAGGGCGTATATTTACCAGTACCAGGCCCATATAAGCCGATAGAAAACCGGTGAAAAAACTGTGAATTAGTTGAATCCAGAGGGGAGTCGAAAGCAATAACATTACCCCTTTTCATTTATTATTTAAAATTTCGTATAAGTCTCCTATTTCCCTCCTGACAAAAGGAAATACTTTCTAACATTATTCAATATTTACTGGCAAAAATAAACACTAAAATCCATCTTTTTTATCATTATTACTAGAAAATAAATTCAACTTGTCTTTTTATGGCGAAATATTTGGTCTGCCATTTGACCTGTTCCTATTAAAAATTTAGGGCACCTGTCCAAATTCAGGTGCCCTAAAGCACAATATCTTTAGCTACACTGGCTGCTGACCGACCGCTTTCTTTAACCAATCTCATTGCGTCCGCCTTGAATTCTGCATCATAACGACTCCCACAGTTTCCCATTTGCTACTGTCCGGTCGATGATGCAGACCAAGACTTAACTGCACTCCAGGCACTGCTGGTGGATTTTTGTAATTGTACTGTCAGTCTGGTTGTATGCGAACTATCATAGGCTGAAGCATGCCCTATGCAGGTGGCTTTCCCCGACGAGTTAATCGACAGTCCTGCATTTAACAATGAAATGTAAGTGAATCGAGGAGTGATCACACCTTGTTTCCCTGTGTTCTCAGCTCCGCCAGTGGCCTGAACCGGAACGGCATTGAGAACGGCCATTAGAACAAGAATTCCCATGCATATAATCTTTCTCATTAAAAAAACCTCCTTAAAATATCTTTCATAAATAAAAGACGACTAAGAAGGTTTTCTGCAACAAATTTTTTCTACTTTTTTTAAATTTTTCTTGTAATTAATCTATATATTTTATTCCTTCCGCTATCTTCACCGCTGTTTCTTCCTTCATCTGTCCGCGAATTATGTACATATGGTCATTCATTGACCAGATTAAGTTTTTAAATGTGTTTTGGCAATAAGATGATATTGAAGCGCGGTATGATGAGATTTTGCGAAAAGGTATACCCCCTGCTATGGGGGTATTTGGTGACCATAATAAGTATTCTTTTGCTGCGTATATACGTATTACATTGAAAACTCATAGGTAGCGTGGAATAGTACGGTAGCCAGGGAGTGATCCCCGGCTTTTCAGTGACTGATATCTCGGGTAATGCCGGTTTATTATCTCGATTCCTTATCAAAAGCAGTATGTCCTGTATCGTTAGTATGGGCTTCGCGGAGTGGTATCAAATCACTTACATGATATTTCCAATCACTTACCCAACTGCATTGCCTACAACAAGCACGAACCTGACCGTCGAGTACTGCTGCTGTGCCACCCTGCACTGTTCCCAGTTCCGCCTCCGAAAGTTTTTTAATATCGCTGTCTTTCATCTACGTTTCTCCCTTCTGCCTTTTTATGGCATCATTCAAATTGTCTTTTTAAAGTATATACGATCAAATTGGGAAAGTAATACAGAGGTTGATATAATTTTTACACCCACACCTGTAGTTGGTTCATTAGCCAAATCTGCCTGACCTGCTGGAATTGTCAAATTCAGTTTAGTGCATAAATTCGTAATTGCCGCCACCATCACTATGCAGGAGAGTTAGTTTTTTAGGCTTTTCAGATTGCATAGCCTCCGTAATTGTGTTTTTTACAAGCGAATAATCCTGCCGTTGCAACTTTTTGTAGGCAACGATAAATCGTGGATTGCTGATAAATAAGCCGTTCCGTCTGGCATCCCTCTCAAAAAATGCACCCCTGGGGTGCACTTTTACGCAAAAAGCAATAAAAATCACACCTAAAAACAGCTAGAAAAAATCCCAGAAAAGAGCTAAAGCCCTGTATTACAGAGCTTTTCATTGTATCAAAGATTAAGTTTTTAAATGGTCGGAGTGACTGGACTTGAACCAGCGGCCTCTACGTCCCCAACGTAGCGCTCATACCAAACTGAGCTACACCCCGACGCAAAGACTATTGTATTATAGAAGCCTTCATTAGTCAAGGGAGACCTTATATTGATGCTGATTCTTTTTCAGCGGCTTCCTGGCTTCCAAGATCTAGCATAACCCCAGCTTATGACTGTGCAGTTTTTTCTATGATGAATTATAATGGCATTACAGAGATAAAATAAAAGGAAAATGGAGGTTGGGATTTATGGAAAAGGCTAAAATTTTCGTGAGAGAAAGACGTAAAGTTGACAAAGGCGAGAAAAAGCCGCGCTATGCTATTGTTGGAATAGCGGGAACCGACTTAAAATTACATGCTAAACATATCAGACAGGGTGAAATTGAGCAAATCGCTGCCGCTATCGGTGCCGAGGTCGTTTACCTGGAGACCGGGAAAGATGAACTCGATGTTGATGTTGATGATTAGCGGGAAGGCGGTTTATTAAATGCCACTTATTCGAGAAAAAGACAGTAAAAGGCTGCATGTTAAAAGCAAGCTGATGGGGGAATCCCTGGTTGGCAAAAGCTTTATCAGCAGCCTGGAGTACGGGGAGCAGTTCCGGGCTTTGCCGGAGGTAAACGTGCTTAAAATCGGCGGCCAGAGCATTACCGACATGGGGGCCAAGGCGGTGCTGCCGGTTTTGGAGGAAATCGTTGCCAATGCCCAAAAACATAAAATGATTCTCTCCACCGGAGGCGGGACCAGATCCCGTCATGTTTACGCCATCGCTCTGGAATTGGGAATGCCCACCGGAGTCATTTCCAAACTGGGACAAAGCGTATCCGAACAGAATGCCTTGATGATATCTACGCTGCTCATGCCGCATGGCGGTATAAAAGTCGGGCACGACGATATTCCCAAGCTTTCAGCCTATTTTTCGCAGGGGTGCATTCCGGTTATACATGGCATGCCCCCCTACGGATACTGGGAGCATTTGCCGTCCGAAGGGCGCCTGCCGCCTAACCGCACTGATGTGGGAGCATATTTGCTGGCTGAGGTTGTAGGTGCCAAACAATGCATATTTATCAAGGATGAAGACGGGCTGTTTACCGACAACCCCAAAGTTAACGACAAGGCTGAATTTATTCCCCGTATCGGGGCTCAGGAACTAATTGACAAAAACCTTGATGATTTGATTGTGGAACGCCCGGTTATAGAAATGATCCTTCGTTCTCATAGTGTTCAAGAAATACAAATAATCAACGGGCTAAAACCGGGGAACATAAGCCGGGCTTTGGCAGGAGAACATGTAGGCACTATAATTTACAAAGATGTTTAAACCATCGGCGGCCCCATTGAGGGGCCGCTGAGAATGTCGATCATCCTAGGGCGATGACAAAAGTGAAGATCAAGGCATTGTGAAAACCCCGCGATTGAGGCGTACTTGAGTACGTTGATTGAGCGAGCTTTTGACAATAACGCAGAGATTCGCTCTTGTCATCGCCCTAGGCGGCCCCATTTCGGGGCCTTTTTCTTCGTCCTGCGGATGCATTTTATTTAATAACGCTTTTCATCCTCCTGATGCCCTCCATAATATTTTTTTCATTAAGATTGCCATAACCCAGCATAGCCTTGTTCGGAGCAAAGCCTTGATTGACTGCGTACATTTCAACCGGATATACACGGACGCCCGCCTGCTCCAGTTCATTGACAAGCTGCTCATTGAATTCCACATTGTGAAATTCTACAATTAAATGCAAGCCGGTAGAATGGCCGCTGACTTCAAATCTTCCGGGGAAATACGACTTAAGGCTTTCAATGATTGTTTCCTGACGTCTTCGATAAACTTTCTTCATTTTCGCGATATGACGGTCAAAAAATCCCTGCGCAATAAACTCGGCCAGGACAAGCTGATTCAGCGTTGGTGAATGGTGATCCAGGAGATCCTTGATCTTGCGGCTTTTCTTAACAAGGTCTTCGGGAACTACCAAATAGCCGATGCGAAGCGCAGGAGCCAAAATCTTGCTGAAGGTCCCGATATATATAACCCGTTCCGGGTCCAACCCTTGAAGAGAACTTACCGGAGTGCCTGCAAAGCGAAATTCGTTGTCATAGTTGTCCTCCAGGATATATGAATCAGTTTTCCGGGCAATGTGCAAAAGTTCAATGCGCCTTTGGATGGGTAGAGTTCCTCCCAGGGGAAACTGGTGGGATGGCGTTATATAAATAAGCCGGGGCCTGGCATCATTTGATATAAGGTCTGCCTTAATCCCCTGTTCGTCTACAGGGATCGGGCAAATTTCAGCCCCGGTACCCGAAAAAATCTTGCGGATTCCGTTATTAAGGTAGTTCTCGGTTATCACCTGATCCCCGGCCGAAAGCAGCATTTTAGCCGCTATAAACACCGCCTGAATGGCACCGGTGGTGATGATTATCTGTTCCGGCTCACAGTGCACTCCCCTGCTTCCCACCAGATAGTGAGCCAAAACCCGCCGCAGTTCATCGCGTCCTTCTGGAGTGCCATAGCCCCACGCCGATGTGGGTGCATCCATATAGATGTTGTTAACCAGCCGCCCCCATTTTTTACGGGGGAAGAGATCCAGGGCCGGAACCCCGAACCGGAAATCAATTACCGACCTCGAATCAGTTTCGGTAAGCGATATCTTTTGGCTGCATGATTTTGCCGGATACTGGTTCAGGGAGGCACCCTCGGCAACAAAAGTTCCGGCCCCCTGAAAACTTATCATATAACCTTCGGCTGCCAATTGATCATATGCCTCCAGAATGACATTGCGGGAAACCTGCAAGGTTTCCGCCAATTCGCGGGTAGAAGGTAATTTCTCGCCCTGCCGAAGCTCCCCATGGATAATTTTTAAGCGTATTTGTTCGTAGATTTGCCTTATCAATGGAATATTCAAACTTCTGTCAACTGAAAGCCAAAGCATAATCGACCCTCCATTCAGATTGGCACCCAAAAAATCAGCCCAAATTGGCACTACAATATACCAATTTTACCATGATAGATTATAAATAGCAGAGTAATCAAAATAGACAACGTAAAATCAAGTGCGAGTTGAAGGAGATGCTAATAATGAACGAATTGATATTTCTGGGCAGCGGCGACGCATTTGGCAGCGGAGGACGCCTGCAAAGCTGCATTCTGGTCAAAACCAGCAAACACCGGTTTTTACTGGACTGCGGAGCCACCTCATTAATTGCGCTACGCAAACACCAGGTCGATCCGAATGATATAGATCTTATACTGGTCACCAACCTGCATGGGGATCATTTTGGCGGCATTCCTTATTTCGTTATCGATGCGCAATTGAACCGCAAACGCACGAAGCCTTTAGTCATAGCCGGACCTCCAGGCATCAAGGCCAAGATTCCGCAGGTCATGGAATCAGTTTTTCCCGGCTCGGCGGAAACCAAGACCCGGTTCACTATGGACATTGTGGAAATGGAACCCGGAAAGACCTGGTATTTCATGGACTTGATAATTCATCCATTCCCGGTAATACACGCCCCGGGCGATCCCCACCTGGCTCTGCGCATAGAATGCGAAGGAAAAAACACCGCCTATTCCGGTGATACGGAGTGGACCAATAAACTACTTGCGTTAGCCGAGGGAGCTGATTTGCTCATAGTTGAATCTTATTTTTTTGCCAAAAAGATTAAATATCATCTGGATTATCAAACGCTTGCGCAACATTTTCCGTCGCTTAAAGCCAAAGCCATTGTTATAACCCATATGAGCGAGGATATGCTGGGCAATCTGGATCGCGTGGTTTGCAACTGCGCAGAGGATGGCAAGCTTTTCGAACTATAACAGCGACTTGTTCATGAATGCGATGGCAAAAGGAAAGGCTGGAATGGTTTTTCGATCAAAGACCCGGTAGCCCATGCTTTCATAATAGTTTTGCAAACGTTCAAACTGGGCCACAATAGAAATCTCAATTCGACCTATTCCCAGTGACCGCAGTCCCTGCTCGGCTTCCTTCATCAACAAGCGGCCGTATTCCATCCCCCGATGCACCGGCAATACTCCCAGGCGCTTGACATAAGCGGTTGGGGCATTTGCCACTTGATAGCTTACCGTACCCACTGCCATATCGCCAACATACAACAGAAATGCATGGTCCCCCGATCTCATCCGCATGCGAACCCGATCCCCCGTTTCAAAACCTGCATAATTAGGATATTGGTCGACTTCCAGTTTAAGAATCTTCGCTTGTTCATGGAATGATTCCTGAATGATCCGGGAAATCAAATCAGCATGTTCTTCACTGGCCGGGCATATACAAGGCATGATTATCCCCCTTTCTATCTCTATTAAAAATCGTTCAAAGCCAGCCCAAAATAAGAAAACTTTAAGCTGTAATATTCTTTTCCTTCACTTGATCAGCATTATATATTAAGTGAAGAAAACCTATTGCAAACATACCTAAAACACCGGCTCCTATCAATACTTTTTCGACACCCAGCAAATTGGCCAGATAACCGCCCAACAGCATGGAGATAATAGCCGGTGGGGTTAATATGGCAGTAACCGATCCATATACCCTTCCCCTGACTTCTACTTGCGATGCCATGTCCCTTTGCGAATGGAGAGATACTACGGTTATATAAAAAATAACATAACTTACGAAAACCACCACCAAAGCGATCTGTAAGTTATGCAATAAACCGAGAATGATGAAACTTGCATAATGGATTGACAATCCGGTTTCAATCAGGATGGAATTGCCTATTCTTTTAAGCAGCCAGGGTCCCAGGATACTTCCTGCAATACTACCTAGCCCGATCATGGTCATAAATATGCCGTATTGGGCATCATTCCCTGCCAGATAAGTCTTAACATAGATCACAAACAACGAGGTTTGCATGCCAATCAGCAAAGACCGGGTAAAGGCCAGGGATATTAAAAATTTTAACCGGGTGTTTTTAATAATATATTTTATCCCTTCTTTCAAATCAGCTATTACGGTCCGGGTATTCTTTCCGACTTTTAGAACCGGCAGATGAATTCTGCTCGAAGAGATCATGGCCAGCGCATATATCAAAGCGGTAAGATAAAACAGGCTTTTGAGGTTCAACACGATGCTTACTGCCCCGGCCAGGAGAGGTGCGCAAACCTTAGCCAGATTCAAGGCAGTTAAAACCAGCGAATTGCCTCGCAAATAATTTTTTTGCGGCATAATTTCAGTCATTAGAGCGGTTCGGACATTCGCAATGATCGCCAGGAAGACCGAAATTAATGTCCAGGTCGGATATATCCAAGCCATACGGGTATGATACACTAGTACGACGACCAGTACGGCGGTTAGAGCAGCGCCCCAGGCCAATACCCGGGCTCTGTTGAATCTATCCGATATGATTCCGTAAAATGGGGCCAAGAGCCGGGGCAGCAAAGTCAAAGCCGCAAAGATTCCCACATTAAGCGCGCTCTTATTTATCTGATACACATATATGGTCATAACAAAAAATATGAACTCATAGCCAAATGCTGAAAGCACATACGATATCATAAAATAGAACGCATTTCGATTGTTTAACATATCCCATCACCACTTCCCAGACTTCAGGCACTCGATAAAGTATAGCACGCGAAAGTGGTTTGCTTTAGGGCCAATAATGTTTATTTTCTTAGTGCCAATTTAACATAGCTGCACAGAAAATCCCCCTGCTGGGCAGGGGGATAATACGTTTATTATTTCAAGTTCAAGAAGATCGTAGTTTCGCTGTAAAAGGTTTGGGGGTGTTCTTGGCCCACATACAAATGATGCTGCTGATAAAAGGCCATATATAAAAGTGGTATATGCCTTCTTTCGCTCCGGGGCCGGTAATTGGCTTAGTCTTCTTTATCCAGTTCAAACCTGCTGTGCAGGGCACGAACCGCAGTTTCCACCTGATCTTCATCAATGATGGTGGAAATCTTGATCTCGGAAGTGCTGATCATATGTATGTTAATATTCGCATCGGCCAGGGCTTCAAACATAGCTGCAGCAACTCCCGGATTGCTTTGCATGCCGGCACCTACAATGGATACTTTGGCAACGCCCTGACCATAGAACATACCGGATGCGCAAATTTTCTCAACCAGGCCCTGGACCACCGGAATGGCCCGGGGTAAATCATTTTCTTCAATGGTAAAGGCAATATCATTTACATCATCACGCATAGCGCTTTGAATGACCATATCCACATTTATATTATGCTCGGCCAGAGTTTTAAATAATGTTTTGGCTATACCGGGATGGTCGGGTACGTCAAATAACGCAAACCGGGCGCAATTCCGGTCATGGGCTATCCCACTGACTATTCTTTGTTTTTCCACATTGCCTACCTCCGTAATTATGGTTCCGGGATTGGAACTGAAGCTGCTCAGCACTTCCACATCCACATTATATATCATGGCGAATTCTGCGGCGCGGGGCTGCAATACTACCGCACCCAGACTTGCCAGTTCCAACATTTCTTCATAACAAACCTGTTTTAATTTGCGGGCGTCTTTTACAATACGCGGGTCGGCGGTAAATACTCCTTCAACATCGGTAAATATAAGGCATCGTTCGGCCTTTAAGCTGGCTGCCAGAGCAACCGCAGTTGTATCTGACCCCCCCCTGCCCAGAGTGGTAATATCCCCTTCGGGGGATAAACCTTGAAATCCGGCGATAACTACCACATTACCCTGATCTAATTCATTTTTAATACGACTGGACTCAATTCCGGTAATCCGCGCCTTGCTATAGCTGGAGTCACTGCTAATGCCGGCCTGCCAGCCTGTAAGCGAGACTGCGGGGCAATCCATACCTTTAAGGGTTAGGGCTAACAGGGCTGCAGACTGCTGTTCACCGGTAGCCAGCAGCATATCCATTTCGCGGTTGCAAAGTTCACCTCCGGTTGCGCTGGCCAGGGTTATCAGTTCATCGGTGGTATCACCCATAGCCGACACTACAACAACCACTTGATTGCCTTTTTGCTGCATCTCTTGGATTCTGGCAGCAATATGCTTTATTTTTGCAATGGAGGCTACTGAACTGCCCCCAAATTTGGATACTAGTAATGCCAAGTTCATTCACTCCCAAGTATTATACTCCACGTTATTCCAATTTGACTCCATGCTGACAAACATTTAGAAAAAATATCCGTGATTCAATCGCGCTCTGCGCAAATGCTTCCTGCATAGCCTTTCCCACCTGCTCTTTCGCTTTCGTCCAAGCTATTAAAGAAGGACCTGAACCACTGATGGCCACTCCCAATGCACCGGCTTCCCCGGCCGCCGCTAAAACCTGTCGGAAACCGGGTATGTTTTTTTGTCGTACCGGTTGGAAAACCAAATCGTCCATAGCTCTGTTAATATCTGCAAAATCCCCGTTAACTACACTGGCTAATAAAAAACAGGCTCTCTGCAGATTTGCCACCATATCCTTAAGGCTAATGCTCTGGGGCAGAAGCTGCCGCGATTGCTCGGTCGGCATTTCAAAATCAGGCACCGCCAAGACCAAGTGAATCTCTTGTGGAAAATTCACCTTTTGGAACAATACTTCATCTTCATGAATCATACTGACGGTCAATCCCCCGTAAAACGCGGGAACCACATTATCCGCGTGACCTTCCATTTCAACCGCCCATTTCAGCAAAGCTTCTTGCGAAAACCTTCCCTGCAGAATCCGGTTTGCAGCAACCATCCCGGCTGTTATAGCGGCAGCACTGCTTCCCAGGCCTTTGCCGATGGGGATCTCATTTTTTATTGACAAGCTTAACTGAGGAATATCATAACCTGCCTCATAAAACACCCTGTTCATCGCAGTCAGCAATAAGTTATTACTATTCGGATCTTCTACTATATCTTTTCCTTCACCTTGCCATGTTATTTGCCTTGGATGGGCTGATAATTCCACATCCACCCGTAAAAATAAATTCAAAGCCAAACCCAGAGTATCAAATCCGGGACCCAAATTGGCACTAGTAGCGGGAACGGTTACGGTGAACATGAGTCCTCCCTTTTTTAGGTAAGGGGACACACCCCTTTTTCTATACTTATACCTTTTTACCAGGTTTACCATCAATACATCCTATTTTCATTCAAGTGCTGCTGCCCGGGCAATGTCCCCAATTTTATTATATTAGTCTACATCCCTATCTGTTCCTTCCACCCTAATAACATTGTTAATTTCTGATACAATACTCATGCCTTGAAGAACGGTCAGGGAATCCCGCATATCTTGTTCTCTTACTTTATGGGTAATCAGGATTAATTCTGCTTTATTATCTTGACTGGTTTTCTGCAATACCGCCGCGATGCTGACATTATTGTTGCCGAATACCCCGGCAATGCCTGCCAGTACTCCCGGTCTGTCTTTCACAGTCATACGAATATAAAATTGCGCAGTCAGTTGGTTAATATCCAGTATCTGCTTATTGTCATAACAGGTACAGCCAATTCGGCCGCAGCAATTATGCCTAATATTGCGGCCGATTTCTATCAGGTCCCCAATAATTGAACTGGCAGTCGGCATTTGTCCCGCTCCCCGACCATAATGCATAATTTCCCCGACCGCATTACCACTGACAAATACTGCATTAAATACATCGTTTACGCCCGCCAGAGGATGGGTTTTGGGAATAAATGCGGGATGAACCCGGACCTGGATTTGCTGATTTTCATCCTCTTTGGCAATTGCCAGAAGTTTGATAACATAACCCAATTCTTTGCCGTATTGGATGTCTGCCGCAGTAATTGCAGTTATACCCTCAACATATACGTCATTTAAAGTTACCCGGCTGTTAAAAGCTATCGAGGAAAGGATAGCTATTTTGCGGGCTGCATCCAATCCAGAAATATCCGCGGTAGGATCTGATTCGGCGTAACCAAGTTCTTGAGCTTCAGTCAGGACCTCGGTGAAGTCACGCCCTTCCAAACTCATTTTCGTCAATATATAATTAGTGGTACCATTCAAAATACCGATAACTTCTTGTATCTGATTGGCTGCCAACGACTGTTTTAGCGGGTAAATAATCGGGATTCCTCCGGCCACACTGGCCTCAAAATAAAAATCAACTTTTTGGGCAGTGGCCATATCAAATATCTCCTGACCCTTAACGGCAATCAGATCCTTATTGGCAGTAACCACATGTTTGCCTTTTTCCATCGCGGCCAGGATAAAGCGGTTAGCCTGTTCTATGCCGCCGATTACTTCAACTATGATTTGGACCTCATCGTCATTAAGAATGCTGTCGAAATCCTGAACAATCATTTCGGGCTTTATACCCACAGCGAGGCATTTATCAATATCCTTTTCCAGAACATATTTAAGCTCTATAGTATCTCCTATTCTTTGGGCAATCATCTCACGATTGATATCAAGCAGTTTAGCTACCCCGGAGCCAACGGTGCCACAACCCAACAAAGCAATTTTTATCATGGTCTTTCCCCCTATTTTAACTTGTGCAGTTTATCTTCGGTTTCACAGTTTTAAGACTTGCTGGTCAAGCAGCTTCATTGTCGAAACAAAGCTGTAATTCCCCCACTGCACCCTTCGGAAAAGCCGAGAAATTTTAGCGGCGAAAATCGGCAGTGTAGTTTACCTACCAAGAGGCAATACATCGACATTATATCACTGCCAAAAAATATTGACAATTGAATACCAGACCGAAGGGGTTTTGATAAGGCAGGAGACTAGAGGAAATCAATCTTGCCTTGGTTATAAAGACGCAAACAGGCCTTTACCACATTGGCATCATATAAGATTCCACTATATTTGATTATCTCTTCCATAGCTGCATCAATACCTAGAGCCGGGCGGTAAGGGCGATGCGAGGATATGGCTTCAACCACATCCGCAACTGCCAAAATTCGCGCTTCCAGAACAATATCTTCACCGCTGTTTCCGGTTGGATAACCGGAGCCGTCAAGTCTTTCATGGTGTTGGAGCACAGCCCGGGCAATTTGCGGTGAAAATGGTATGGTATTTACTATCTCATAACTTGCCTGAGGGTGCGATCTTATAAATAGTTTTTCAATATAGCTCAGTTCCCCGGGTTTACTCATTATCTCGGATGATATTTGCATCTTGCCAATGTCATGAAGGATAGCTGCGGTAAATATATCTTCACACTTTTGTTCGTCTAAACCCATCTCTTCGGCTATAGCCGAAGCAAGACTGGCTACCCGCTTCTGGTGTCCGGCCGTATAGGGATCCCTTTTTTCCGAGGTAGTAGCCAGGGCATCGACCGTGCTTTTCAGCATAGTCTGCAGTTTTTCCAGGCTGTCCTGCAAGGCCAGTTCCATTTGCTGCCGGCGGCTGATGTCGCGAACTGATTCGATAGCTCCGATCAACTGGCCGTGGCTGTCATAAAGCGGGGCTGCCGTACCCCAGGCATATAAGCCGGATTCCCCCAAGGCTGGGCAAAAGGTTTCCCCCTCAATTATTCCGCCCTCTTTGCGGAATGATTCATACAAATAATCGTCCGACCATTCAATTTGGTTAACAAAGTCTATGAGTATAGGCCGGCGATAACCATAGAAAGCAAAGGAGTAATCGTAATTGCCTTTACCTAAAATATTTTCGGATTTAATTCCGGTCATTTCCTCGGCAGCCCGGTTCCATATAATTACCAGGCCATTCATATCAATTGCAAAAGTAGCATCAGGCAGAAAGTTTATAATATCAGCAAGTCTGCGCTGCGACTCCTGTAAGGCCCTGGCTGCTTCTTTGCGTTCCGATATGTCGCGGATTATGCCGAAAAAACCGTTAACATCTCCATTTTTGCCTATTAATGGTGAAGTTGAAGTTTCGACATATATTTTTGACCCGTCTTTTCTGATTAGCTCCCAGTCAAAAATCTTGGTTGCTTCCCGTGAAACAAAAACAGCATTAAATACCTTATATACCTTGGCAGCATCTTCTTCGCTCATATACTCTTTGTAATTCAAGCCCAGCATTTCGCCGGGATCATAGCGCAGCATCCGGCACAAGGCATCATTAAATATCATTAAATTGCCGGAGAAATCGACTTCGTAGTATCCATCTTCAATAGTGGCCAAAATGTTGCGGTATTTTCTTTCGCTGTCCTGCAATGCTTCCTGGATCATATTAAAACTCGATTCGTTTTTTTCAAAACCTAGCATATAAGCATCCCTTCTAAAATTGCTAAAAATTTTTTCGCGATAGGGTCCAGGCTTATATCAATCGAATTTGAATTCCTCGCGCTTGAATATCTCCAAACAAGTATCAACAACGTCCCGGTCATAGATTATTCCGGCACCCCGCTTAATCTCCTCGAGTGCCCGCTCAATCCCCAGGGCCGGGCGATATGGACGGTGCGATGCCATAGCTTCTACCACATCTGCTACGGCCAATATTTTAGCCTCCATTAAAATTTCCGAACCTGACAGCCCCAAAGGATAACCTGAGCCATCCAGTCTTTCGTGGTGTTGCAATAGAATTCTCGCAACTGATCCTGAAAAAGGGATGGAATTGACAATTTCATAACCCGCCTGTGAATGAGTTTTCACCAAAAGTGACTCCATTTCACTAAGGCGTCCCGGTTTGGAAAGAATATCGGTAGGAATTTGCAATTTGCCAATATCGTGCAAAATTGAGGCGGTTCTAATAATCTTGATTTGCTTTTCAGTAAATCCCATTTGGCTGGCAATATGACATGCCAAGGATGCTACGCGTCGCTGGTGACCGGCTGTATAGGGATCCTTCTTTTCGGTGGTTGTAGCCAGAGCGTTTACGGTCCCATCCAATACGTTCTGCAGTTGTTCCAGACTCCTCTGCAGATTCTCTTCCGCCAGCTTGCGTTCACTTATATTTCTGACTAGAACCTGAACCGACCGGCAGCCCTTAAATATTAATAAGGCTCCTACCACCTCGGTATGAACAATGGAGCCATCAAGTCTCAATAATTTCATTTCAGTTGAAGGAAATGTTCCGGTGTTGTTGAGAACCTCTATTAGACCATAATAATCCGAAATACTGTCATTATGTATAAAATCAATTATAGGACGGTTTAATACAGCCCCGGTATTCTCAACCCCTATTAAATCCAATCCTGCCTGGTTGATGAACGCTATTCTGCCTTCAATGTATACTATAATCGCATCTGGAGAAACTTCGACCAACTGACGGTAACGTTCATCGCTTTCCCATACTGTTTCGTTAACTTGCTCAACTGACAATTTGTCATTTTTGTCCACCATAATATTATTAAGCGGCAACTTTAAGCCCTCCTGCAGTTCTACATTTTTTAGGTTTGAAACATATTTTTCAACGGATATGATAGAGTTTTGTAGATTATTCAGAAGAAAGCTCAGGCTTTACTAACAAGTTATACCAATATACGACCAGCCTTTACAAAGTATTTCTCCATTCTCATCGCTTAATCCTGCCTGCGAAAATAAATCCATTCCAATACATTACATTTTTTCCTCATGCAAAAAGAACCGGTCATTATGAACCGGCTCTCTTAACAATTCTCTCGTGGTTTAAAAGCGTTCGGCCTTAGATAATTATACAGATCAAGCCTCCGCTTCCTTCATTGACAATTCTCTGCAGGGTATCCTGTAATTTATGCTGGGCATTCTCCGGCATCCGATGCAGTTTGTTCTGTATCCCTTCTCTAACCAGATCATGCAGGGATTTGCCAAAGATATTGGAGTCCCAGATTTTGGCCGGGTCTTCTTCAAACTCATCCAGCATATAGCGAACCAGTTCCTCGCATTGTTTTTCAGTACCTATAATCGGGGTAATCTCAGTAGTTATATCAGCTCTGATAATATGCAATGAAGGCGCTTTGGCTTTGAGTTTGACCCCAAATCTACTGCCCTGGCGTATTAATTCCGGTTCTTCCAGGAACATTTCTTCCAGCCTTGGAGTTACTACACCATAACCGGATTCCTTGACTTCTTCCAGTGCTGAAGATATCTTGTCAAATTCCTTTTTGGCTACACTCAGGTCGCGCATTAGGCGCATTATGTCATGGGTCCCATCAATATTAAAGCCGCTGACCTCGCTGAGTGAGCGGTAGAATAATTCCTCGGGCACGCTTACTTCGATGCGTGCAGTACCAGTGCCCAGGTTCATTTCTTCCAGGCTCACAAAGCTTATGTTTTCTATATCCGACAGTTGTTCGATAGCTTTATCAATGTCCCTGACTTTGCGTATACCATTCAGTACCTGACGGATGCCGCCTTCCATATCTTTGCGCAGCCAGAATTCCTCTTCGAGTTCATCCACCCAGCGCGGCAATTTTATATTTACTTCCTGTACCGGGAATTCATAGAGTGCTTCTTCCAGAATCCCGTAAACCTGCTCAGTGTTCATATTGGCCGCATCAACTGCAATTATGCTGACTCCGTACTTTTCACCCAATTCCTCAGCCAGGCTAAGTGTTTCCTTTTCATAAGGATGAGTGGAATTAAGCAAAACTACAAACGGTTTGTTAAGCTCCTGCAGTTCATTAACTACCCGTTCTTCAGCTTGCAGATAACTGCTGCGGTCTATATCACCGATACTTCCATCCGTGGTCATGACAATTCCGATGGTTGAGTGGTCGGCAATTACTTTCCTGGTGCCTATTTCGGCGGCTTCCTCGAAAGGAACCTCATAGTCAAACCAGGGAGTTTTTACCATGCGCGGTTCTTCATCTTCTTCATAACCCAGTGCCCCATCAACCGCATAACCCACACAGTCAATCAAACGAACTTTCAGGGTAATACCGTTCTGGGTAGTGACCTCAACGGCTTCATTGGGCACAAATTTGGGTTCGGTGGTTGTGATGGTTTTTCCCGATCCGCTCTGGGGAAGTTCATCATTGGTCCGTTCCCGTTCGTAAACATCTTTTATATTAGGCATTATCATCAGTTCCATAAATCTCTTTACAAATGTTGATTTGCCTGTTCTAACCGGGCCAACTACTCCCAGGTAAATATCGCCGCCAGTTCTTTCAGCGATATCTTTTAAGATGTTATTTCCTTCCACTTCTCATTTTCCCTCCCTTGATTTAGACTCGAAAACAAGGCAGCCTCCCTTCGATTATGGTACCCTGGTAAATAATTACGCTATAACAGTATAAATATATTTATCAATATTCGGTAATATAACCAGAAAAGAAAAAAAGTGTGATAATACTCACACTTCAGAGCGACGACAAAAGCACCACGGGCACTACTGATGCTCGCGATGCCCGCAATAAAGGAAGCGAATAGCTGCGTTATTGCGAAAAGCCCACTCAATCAACGTACTTAGGTACGCCTCAATCGCGGACTTTTCGCATGCCTTGCTCTTCACTCTTGTCATCGTTCTGTGCAATTATCGATAAAGTCGACACGACTTTATAAACAGCTTGTACATTTACCATTCTTCAATCTTATTAACTATTTCTTCAATCTCGTGCTTCTTGCGCCGCTTCATCAAGTGATCCACTTCTGCCCGCGGGGGCTTGCCCCGGTAAAGCACATTATAGCAGGCAATTGATATAGGCATATCCAGCTTGTGCTGGCGCGCCAGACGGTACACCACTTTGGCGGTATGTGCTCCTTCAACTACCATTCCCACTTTTTGCAGGGTTTCCTCCAGGCTGTATCCTTGACCGATCAAAATTCCCGCCTGCCGGTTGCGTGAATGTCTGCTTCCGCAAGTAACCACCAGATCGCCGATCCCACTTAAACCCGCAAAAGTACGGGGATCTCCACCCATAGCCTCCCCCATCCTGATTATTTCGTGTAATCCGCGCGTAAGCAAAGCTGCCTGGGTATTGTCCCCATAGCCAAGTCCCATGGCAATGCCGGTTCCCAGCGCAATAATATTTTTCAGGGAACCGCCCAATTCCACTCCGGCCACATCAGGGTTGGTATAAACCCGAAAGGCCGGTGTCATAAAGGCACTCTGAACCTTGGAAGCCGTATCTTTGCGGTATGCTGCAACCGTAACTGCCGTAGGAATCTGCCGGGCTACCTCTTCTGCATGGCTGGGGCCGGAAAGAACAGCGTATCTTTCCTTTATCTCACTGCCTAAAACATCCTCAATAACTTGACTCATCCGCATTCCCGTCGCAATTTCCAGTCCCTTGGCGGTATTCACCAGATAATTCTGCGGGGTCAAGAAGGGCTTCAACAATTCCAAGACCCGCCTTAAGGATTGGGATGGAATGGCTAAAACAATTAATTCCGCTTTATCCAGGGCTTCGCTCAGATCACAGGTCAGTTTTATATTATCCGGTAATTTAACTCCGGGAAGATAACGCTGGTTTTCCCTGAGACTATCTATTACATCGGGATTATCTTCAGCCCGCCCCCAGATACAAATTCGAGCTATATTTTTGCTCAAGAGAACCGCCTGTGCAGTTCCCCAGCTGCCTGCTCCCAAAATGCAGACTTTTTTCACGGTTTCCTTCTCCCCCTCATCTGCTTTTAAATGTCTCTATACCGGGTCATTGATTTTGGGTTCATTGCCGTGCCGCAGTCTTTCAATATTGGCGCGGTGACGATATATAACCAAAGCCGCAATACAAAGACTCATAATGATATAAGCCCAAGATTTATCAAACAATATTACCAGTAAAGGAAACATACAGGCTGCGGTAACCGAACCCAGGGAAACATACCTGGTTGCCCAGGTAATGCATACCAGAGAAAGTGCAAGAATAACGAGTACACCGGGCATCAAAACCAGAATTGCCCCGGCCGCCGTGGCCACTCCTTTGCCTCCCTTAAACTTTAAAAACACTGGATAGCAATGGCCTGCCACCGCAGTAAAAGCACATAAAGCTGCGAGCATTTCACCTCCGGCATAGCTGCCCAGAGAAGCTGCAACGACCCCCTTTAAAAGGTCCCCGGCCAGGGCAATTATGCCCACTTTAACCCCCGAAGTCCGGAGTACATTGGTGGCCCCGACATTCCCGCTGCCTTTTTTTCTAATATCTTGTTTGGTCAAAAGACGGGTAAAAACATATGAAAAGGGGATTGAACCAATAAGATAGCAAAGTATTATAATGGCCGCTTCTTTCAAAACAAATCCTCCTCTGAATAGTGACTTTAATCCTCTGATTTTTTCTCCCTTAGAATAAGCTTGATCGGGGCTCCTTCGAACCCGAAGTTCTTGCGTAAAACATTTTCCAGGTAGCGTAAGTAAGAAAAATGGACCATATCCGGATGATTGGCAAAAAACACGAATGTCGGCGGGGCGGTCCGCACCTGAGTCGAATACATGATTTTTACTTTTTTGCCGCCTCCTCCAGGCAGAGGATTCAACATCATGGCTTCATTAATCACTTCATTTAATTGTGAAGTGGAGACCCGTTGATTGTACTGATCTGTTACAAAGTTTACCAATTCCAAGGTTTTAAAAATCCTTTGCTTGGTCAAGGCGGAGATATACATAAGCGGTGAATAGGCCAGGAATTTCAAATCCCGCCGCATATCTTCATCAAACTTTTTCATGGTCTGTCCATCTTTTTCTATCAAGTCCCATTTATTGACCACGATTATGTTGGCTTTGGCCTGCTCGTGGACATACCCGGCAATACGCTTATCCTGTTCGATAACTCCCTCAGTTGCATCGAGCATTATTAAAGCCACATCACATCGCTCAATAGCTTTCAGCGATCTTATAACACTGTATTTTTCCGTAGCCTCGGTAATTCGTGATTTTTTTCTAATACCGGCTGTATCAATTAATATGTATTTTTGGCCGTTATATTCAAAAGGTGTATCAATGGCATCCCTGGTAGTGCCAGGCACATCACTGACGATAACCCGTGCCTCACCTAAAAAGGAATTTACCAGGGATGATTTCCCCACATTTGGCCGCCCGACGATGGCCAGTTTAATAGCATCACTATTCTCTTCGGTATCAATGCCCGGTTGAAACTGGGCAACCACCGCATCCAGGATTTCATTGGTATTTAAACCGTGCATGGCGGATACCGGAATGGGATCACCCAAACCCAACTGGTAAAACTCATAATATTCAAATTGCTTTCCAAAGTTTTCAACTTTGTTAGCCGCTAAAACCACTGGCTTCTTGGATTTACGCAGGAGCTTGGCTACCATCTGGTCTTCATCGGTAATGCCTTCCCGAGTGTCTACTACAAAAAGGATTACATCCGCTTCATCAATGGCCAGTTCCGCCTGCATTTTTATTTCGCGTGTAAATATGTCGCCTTCATCAAAACGAATGCCGCCGGTATCAATAATTATAAATTCCCGGCCATCCCAATCGCTGTTATCGTACAAGCGGTCCCGGGTTACTCCGGGAATGTCTTCAACGATAGCCTTACGGGCACCGACTAATCGGTTGAAGAGGGTTGATTTGCCTACATTGGGTCTTCCTACTATGGCTACCACCGGTTTTGCCATCTATCTTCCTCCATATAATACAGCTTCCACCAAAGAGTAAGCGCTGCCATCCACCGTAAGGATACTCGCTCCGCTGATTTCCGCTATGTCTTTTATACTTATATTATCCAGTAAAATTTCCTGGCCGTCTTTTAAAACAACCTCCGGTATTATTACTATCCGGTCTTTATAATTATTTCCCATGGCATTAATAATATCACGGCCAGTTAACAAACCGGTAACCGAAACTCCCCCACCGAAATAATTATTTTTAACCGCCAGCAGATTAACGGTTAAACCTTCAATCTTAATCAACCTGTCAACCATTTTTTGGAGTATTTTAACTGCCGAAAGGCCGGTTACCAGAGTGACCTCGCGTTGACTGATTTGCTGCGGCAGGGATGATTCCAGAAGGGCAAACTCATCCCATAGAATCCTGGTTAATCCTATACCATTTTCAATCTGGCAATAATCATCATAATACTCTGCATTGGGAATTTCCAGCCCGGCTTGAATATAAAATTCATCAGCCAGGTAGACAAAACCCCGCTGGAATAATGATCGATATTTCTGGTGGTGTGGTTCTACTTGTTTAATTATCCCGGCCGCCTCTTCCGGGGTAAAAGTTCTAAGCTCTCTCAGCTTTTGGCGATGTCCGGTCAACCCAACCGGGACTATCCCAACCGATAATACGGATGGATAAAACTTGACCAGTTCTTCAATACTGTCTTCCAGGACAGCGCCATCGTTTACACCCGGGCAAAGTACAATCTGGGTGTGAACTTCAATACCGGCCTCGTATAAACGGCGCAAATCCTCCTTTATACTACTGGCTTGAGGATTGTTGAGCATTTCTGTTCGAAGTTCGGGCTGCATGCAGTGAACCGATACATATAAAGGGCTGAGCCTCATGTTCAATATTTTCTGCCAGTCTTTTTCTTTCAAGTTGGTAAGAGTAATAAAGTTGCCCATCAAGAAGGAATAGCGGTAATCATCATCTTTTATATATAAGGTTTTCCTCATCTTTGAAGGCAGCTGGTCAACAAAGCAGAAAATGCAACGATTCTTACAGACTTTCATCCTGTCAAAGATTAAGTCCTCGAAAACAATACCCAGTTCCTCATCATAATCCTTTTCTATTTCCAGTGACCATAATTCATGGTTGGCTTTCCTAAGCTCCACTTCTATACAGTCATCCTGGGAGTAAAACTCATAATCTATAATATCCTGGATCTCGTTACCGTCAATCGATAAAATAAGATCTCCGGCTTCAATCCCCATTTCTTCCGCAATGCTATTTTCAATAACTTCCTTTATTCGGGCTGCCATTTTACCTGCCTCAACATTTTTATTCAATTATCCTTTAAAAGGTTGGAGTTCGCAAGTTTCGTCCAAAGTCTTATTAATTGCAGCCATCTAGTTATATAATAAAAGGTACAATTGCAATTGAGTACCAGTTGGCTTTTTCAATGGAGTGAGCAATTTTGAAAAAAATCGGAATGTTTTTAGCTGCTTTAGTCTTGATAGGCGTATTTTTTACTCCCGGCAGATTGGGTTTTGCGGCTATACTTGTTCTGCTCATCTACGGGCTGATATCTTTTCCTTACCGCCACCTGCGGGAACAGAATAAAATCCCGGGCAAGTGGAAAGTAAACTGGAGTGAATTCAGGCAGCAATTATTTCTGAACAGTTTTTTTGTATTCGTTTTCTCAATTCTGCTTATCGGCGGGCGGAAAATCAGTATAGGAATATTTCTGATAATAGCTGCGGTTTTTCTAATTACTATCATCTATGCCCTGCTTATGGGTTTATCCAAGGAAGATATTAATCCAAACTAAAATAAATAATTAATGCATTTCATTTAATTCGCTGCGGAAATCTTCAACATCTCTGAGAATTTGATAAAACTCCCTTTTAACCATATAATCGGACAGCAAAAGGCTGATAGTATCCCGCCCGAGAAATTTCGGTATTTTCTCAGCCAGGCGCAACAATTGTTCCCCTTTGATCCTTATCGGCTTTACAAGTAAATCCTTGCTTGAGAATCCCAATACATTGACCAGATCATCAATAGTCTTTTGCGCCATTGTAATTTCCTTGCCCGCTCCCAAGGTATAAATACGGTTATCCAGACTGTCTCTGTCAACGAATATCGGGAATCCGCTGTAATCCTTTTGGACGTCGCTAAAACCCGGCAGTATTTTAAAGTCGGTTTCCTTCAATTTTTCCAAGAAAATATAGGATGCAATTAAGCTGTGATGAACTCCGGTAGTTCCCATAAATATTATAATCATGGCTTAGGATACCTGCACTTTTTTCATACATTGCAAGCGGGTGTACTCCACCAGGTTGACCAGGTTGAAAAAAGCATCCCGTGAGCCGCTTCCCAATACCGGTCTTCCCAGCCGTTCAAGACCCATTCTCCGGGATGTAAAACCGCCGATTTTCATACTCCAGTTTACTTGATTCATGCAATTAACACTTATCAAGTCTTCACTTACACCCAGAATATCGGCAATTCCCAGTAGTATATTGGAATATCGGTTACCCATGCTTTTCTTACCCAAAACATAGACTTGGTTTTTAAATTCGTCAACACCCATGAATCTTATCGAACCAAAATCGATGTCACTGGTTTTGTCATAATAAGGTATAGCCATCATTTCTTCTATAGAGGGCAGCCGGCCTTTGTCAATCAACCCCAAATGAATTGCAGCGGCGAGGACTGAGGAGTGGGAACCGCCAAAACAGTGATATATAATCTTCATATATTCAAATCCCCCTGAGCAAGTTGATAGTTTAATGCCTGCATATTAGTAAAACCCCGTTTTCCAGGTCATGTACGACTCCGCCCAAAATACGGGCTAAATAAAGACTCATTTTTTCCTGTTCCTGGGTATTGTTCGCAAAGAATACCGAACAGCCTCCCCCTTCCACTTTTACGCCTTCCAAAGCGACCATAGCCAGTATATATTCTTTTAATGCTATATCCATCAATCAGCCGCCTTTCGCCCATAAAAACTCCTGAGGGCGGTTCCCCGGGTCGATTCCAGAACCGGTACCCGCTTGATTATTTCAATCATATAATCGCGATCAGGTTCGTTGGCCAGTATAAATAATCCTAAATAGCCCTGATCAACCTGTTTTCTGGCCATCGGAGCAAACTGGGTTTCATTCATGTCCACTTTACTGCCCAGAATAGAGACCACATCATGAATTATAGCCATTCGTTGGCCGGGGGCATCCAGGGTTAAGCGGGCATTATCATCTATCGGCTTGATGATAACGCCCATCCCTTCCCGCAGGATCTTTTCCCGATCGGCTTCCAGCCCCACATTCATTATTACTACATCATCGACTTTGAGAATGGACCCATCGAAATGAAGTTCGGCCGCTTCTATTTTTGCTATTTCCCCTATACGTGAACCGGCCATTAATTTGATTGATGCAATAAAGCAAAGTGGAGCAGATAAAAAGACATAATACCATTCCCATCTGTAGACCACCGCACTGTTTAATAGGGCGGTCAAGATAACCAAATAATTTCTGGCTTCAAACACCCGGGCGATTCCTTCTATATAATCATTCCCCCGTTGAATCAATTTGGTTTTTTCAAGATTATTTAGGGTTTCCCTCTCCATATTGCGGATATCCCGAAACTGTTGGGCAGCTAACACCAGAAAAGTTACCGCCACATAATCAGGTTTGGCCAAAGCCGGAACTGCTACTGCTCCCAGGCCGGCAGCAATTAACCCCAGGGCCAGATGGGTAAGATAGGCATGGGGATAGGTGGGATAGTAGCGGTAATCACTCCGCAACATAAGCCACCTATCGATAAACCCGCTTATGGTACCGGCAAAAATTGCAATCAGGTACTTCTCCATTTATTTGCTGGTGCCCCGGTTTAATAAATAGTAGCCACCTGCAGCAGCAGCAACTATAACCAGCAAAACCAGAATGCTTGTCCAGGCGCCCTGATTGTCACCTGTGCTAAGCGGCTTCTTGGCGGGACTGGTAGTATTGGCGGCAGGATTAAGCGATATCCCCATTACCGTAGGCAAAGTCTCGGCAAATAGGCTGACTCCCTTTTCCGCATCCTCTTTCTTATTGGTGTGTGCTCCAACTTCAATCAGCATGGCCCGGGGGCTTAGATCCTGGTTGTAATCCCCTTTGCCAATATAAATGCCATTGGATAATCCCGGTTCCTTTTTATCCATTGCTGCTTTGATTTTTTTGGCAAATTCCATATTGCTTTTCATATTGGGATTGCTTCGGCCTACCACTAATTTGACTTTGGTGACCTCTTTGCCTTTGACCTGGGCTTGATACTGGGAAGCAGGCACCGCATCCCGGTGAACATCGAGGATGGCATCTGGCTGGCCTGTTTTAAGCAAGCTGGCGGCAGTTCTTCGCGACCGGTTATAGGCATTGACATCATGGGGATTATGATTATTGTCGCTATATTGAACATTAAAACCCATGGTTTTCAACTTACTAACCAATGCTTCACCTACATCGTAAATACCTCCATTGCCTTCAATACTTTCCTTACCGTCAGAAGGAACATATGATTCATCGCTATGGGTGTGGTAAACAGCTATGGTAGGCTTTTTGTTGGCAGCGGCCGGTACAGCCTGGTCGAATCGCCAGGCACTTTGTTTTTCATCATATTTCAGAACCGGCATTTTTTCCTGGCCCTGGTAAACGCAGCGAGCGGTATCACCCGTGATTTCTGTTACTTTGTATCTTGAATTGTTGGCGGCAATGTATTCATCACCAACATAAACCTGGGTTCCGGTTTGATGGATAACATTATTGTTTTCATCCAGAAGCGTATAATACTTGTTTGCTGACTGACCTTGCTGAACAGCCAGTACCGATGAAGAAAATATCAGAGTAAAAGCCAATGCCATTACCAGCAGGACTTTAATTGCATGCCGCTTATTCATGTTCATCGCTCCTCTCATTCCCGACTGACTCACTGCTATGCTCTTCTTCCGGGAGAGGTTTATGAGCAGCTTCCGGTTCTCTGAGATTACTGACCAGTTCTTCGGGTCTGCCCTCGGTTTCAGGCCCGCCTTGCATCCGTTCCAGGGTTTCCCCAACAATTTCAGCCAGCAGTACCGCCAAGACCCCCGCCAAGATCAAGGAATCAAAAGCTCCTGCTCCTCCTACATGTACCGTTCCTCGAACCCCGGTGCGGACTAAATAATAGTATTGACCGATATCCAGAGCCAAAACTCCTATTACAGCAGCAAAAAAGGCGCCCCGCCGTGATCTCCCGGCCAGGTAACCTACAACGCCCGCTACCAGCGGATAAATATAAATTGGATCAATAAATATTTGCTCAGGTTCCGCACCTAAAAATCTTCCGGCTAAAAATAAAGCCAAAGCGGTAACCGCTGCGGCTACTATGGATCTAATCTTTTCCGTTGCAGTACCGGCTCCCAGCCATACGTAAATTGCCAGACCTACGGCCACAATTCCACCCAGATTAATGGTTACCCGTGAGCTAAGTGGAATGTCAAAGAAACTGCCTACAATTATTAAAGCAATAACCGCCAAAGCCCCTTTGTCACTCAAACGCAGACGATCCAATACCCGGTGGGCTACTCCGAAATATATCAGTATTGATATAACAACCAGGGCTATCAGTCCAAACGGGAAATTTGCCATACTTTTTCATCCTTTCTCAGTTTATTGTGCATATCTTTCCCGTTTGGCTTTGGATTATGTAAATGCGAGCCGACAATCAGGCAAACATAATATCCCCTTTTATAATCAAATACGATACCATTTGGCATCATATGGCATCATTTCAAGGCATATGTTTGCTCCTTTTGTCTAATCGGATGTAATCAATTTTAAAGCTCAAAAATGGTTGAAAACGATTTTGAACAGCTATTCTCATTGGATTATAATTAAATTGTCAGTTAATTTATTTACAAATTAGCTAAAAATTAAATACAGTCGAAATTCTCGTATGCTTAATCCTGAAAGCTCTTTCAGGAGCGGGGGAACCATTTTTGGGGTGAATCCAGATATCTGGTAGGGCTCCCTAGCCCAAATCCGGCAGCTAACCTCGTAAGCAGCCACAGGGGTGAATGAAGATTTGTAATTATACCTTTCTTTAGGTTTAATGCCTTGTTCATTTGGTCAAATCTTATTGCTTTCACTAGGTTATCCCTGTCTAAAAATATGTCTTTTCTTGCCTTTTTTATTTAATTGCAGATTTTATGTCAATCTCCTGCCATATTTAGCTGCTATTGTTTTTTTTGGAAAACCGTATCAAATAAAGGAATGATGTTAATGTCAAAAATTGAAGTAGCAAACCTTACCATGATATATGGCGGAGTTGCGGAAAAAGCATTGGATATGCTTGATAAGGGATACAGCAGCGAGCAAATCCGCAAACGAAGCAAACAAGTGGTAGGGGTAAAAAATGTTTCCTTTGCAGTGGATGCCGGTGAGATCTTTGTAATCATGGGGCTGTCCGGGAGTGGCAAATCAACGCTGCTTCGTTGCCTGAACGGGCTCAACAAAGCCTCCAGAGGATCAATAATTATTGACGGAAAAGATATCAGCAGCGTGAGTTCCCAGGAACTGCGGGCTATCAGAAGAGAGAAGATGGCCATGGTATTCCAGAGATTTGCACTGCTGCCGCATCGTACAATCACTGACAATGTGGCATATGGACTGGAAGTACAGGGCATCTCCCGTCAGGATCGTTATGATAAGGTAAAATCCGTACTTTCCATGGTGGGATTGGATGCCTGGTCTGACTATTATCCGGCAAATCTAAGCGGCGGCATGCAGCAGCGGGTTGGAATTGCCCGTGCTCTCGCCAATGATCCCGATATTCTGCTGATGGACGAGCCCTTTAGTGCGCTGGATCCTTTAATCCGTCAAGAAATGCAGGATGAATTGATTGAAATCCAAAAGAAGCTGCATAAGACCATTATTTTTATTACCCATGACTTGGATGAAGCACTTAAAATCGGGGATCGAATTGCTTTGATGAAGGACGGGGAAATTGTTCAAATGGGTCAGCCGGAAGACATCCTGTTATCACCGGCTACCGACTATGTAGCCCGTTTTGTTGAAAATGTAGATCGCAGCAGGGCTCTTACCGCTTCTTCAGTAATGGTCAAGCCCCGATCAGTAGTATACCCGAAAGACGGACCCCGGGTGGCTCTTCATACTATGGAACGGTTCGGGATGTCGGGCTTGTTTGTAACCGATCGTAACGGAATTTTAATGGGTTATGTGCTTGCCGATGATGCCGGCCGAATTTCCGATGCGGGTGAGCGTCAGCTTGATTCCATTATTTTACCGGATGTTCCCACCGTAGCCCCGGATACATCGCTGGCCAATATTTTGGAAGTAATTGCGCATACCCAGATTCCGGTGGCTGTTGTTGATGAGCAAAACAAACTCAAGGGCGTACTGGTAAGAGGTTCGGTAATTGCCGGATTGGCTGGACAAAGAAAGGAGGTATAAATGGATTTAATACCGAGATTACCGATTAATGATTGGACCGATACAGGAATTAATTATCTTCAGCTTAAATTTAGCACCAGTTTTGATTCTCTGAGCAATCTGCTTAGAAGCATGATTTTATCACTGCAGGATATTCTCCTTTTCATGCCTCCTGCATTATTAATTACCCTGATTGCCTTGCTGGGATGGAAATTTGCCAACAAGAAAGTGGCCTTATTCTCCGTAATTGGCATGTTCCTTATATATAATGTAGGGCTTTGGGATGCAACCATGCAAACCCTGGCAATGGTAATCGGTTCGGTTGCAATTTGTATCCTGTTTGGGGTCCCACTGGGAATCTTGTCGGCAAAAAAAGAGACCGCCCACCGGATTATCAACCCCATATTGGATTTCATGCAGACCCTCCCGGCTTTCGTTTATCTGCTGCCTGCTGTAACCTTTTTTGGTTTGGGAGTAGTTCCGGCGGTAATAGCAACCTTGATTTTTGCCATGCCTCCGGTAATAAGACTGACTGATCTCGGCATAAAGCAAGTTCCGCATGAGTTGGTGGAATTAGGGGATTCGTTTGGTTCAACCTTTTTTCAGATGCTTTTTAAAATTGAACTCCCACTGGCTAGACCCACTATTTTGGCCGGTATCAACCAGTGTATCATGTTGTCTCTGTCTATGGTGGTTATCTCTGCCATGATTGGGGCCAAAGGGTTAGGAGGTGAAGTATGGCGGTCGATTCAGAGAATGGAAATAGGCACCGGCTTTGAAGCAGGATTGGCTATTGTAGTAATTGCCATAGTTCTGGATCGAATTACCCAGAGTTTTGGAAAACCCAACGAATAAAAGAGGAGGAATGTTTGGAGTGTTAAAAAACAAGAATTTAATTAAACTGCTGGCAATATTAGTTGTTCTATCTATCGGATTAATGGGCTGCGGCAGCAGTCAAAAAACTGCGGATAATCCGGCAGATACGACAGCTGATAAGGGCACCGTGAAGATCCTTTATGTTGAATGGGCCTGTGCCACTGCATCTTCTCATGTAATGGCCGATATTCTGGAAAACAAAATGGGTTACAAAGTCGAATTGACTCCGGTTTCGGCACCACTGCTCTTTGAAGGCCTGGCCAACGGAGATGCCGATGCAATGACAACTGCATGGCTGCCGATAACCCATAAGAGTTATATGGAAAAAGTTGCCGGCAAGGTGGAAGATTTAGGCCCTAATTGCGAAGGGGCCAAGCTGGCTCTGGTAGTCCCCGATTATGTGAACGTCAATTCAATTGAAGAATTAAATGCTAATAAGGACGAATTTGGCGGACAGATTATTGGTATCGATCCCGGTGCCGGATTAATGAAGCTTACCGAACAAGCAATAAAAGATTACAATCTGGA
Source organism: Syntrophomonas sp. (assembly GCA_036677685.1). GTDB lineage: Bacteria > Bacillota > Syntrophomonadia > Syntrophomonadales > Syntrophomonadaceae > JAQUBU01. Next base: position 166,305 of record JAVBWA010000016.1, read on the forward strand.
TTACGAACTGGTGGAAGGCAGTGACGCCACCATGATAGCGGCTTTAAAAAGCGCCATCGACAAAAAGGAACCGGTTGTCGTTACCGGATGGAGCCCGCACTGGATGTATGCCAACTGGAAATTAAAAGACCTGGAAGATCCTAAAAAGGTGCTGGGAGAAGCAGAAACGATTAACACTATGGTGCGGCAAGGACTTAAAGAGGATATGCCGGAAGTATATGAACTCTTCGACAACTTCAGCTGGACTATTAATGACATCGGCAGTGCCATGCTAATGGCAACTGAAGAAGGCATGGACAGCAAAACAGCCGCTCATAAATGGGTTAGCGAAAATGAGGACCTGGTGAATAGCTGGCTTCCGGAAAAATATAAAAAATAGTCAATTCATTTAAATGTCAAAAAACGGGGTTGTTGACGGCCATGCTGTCAACAACCCCGAGACCGTTTCAGATTTTGTGTAAACCAACCTCCAAGAGATGTAGAATAAGAGCATCTCTAGGAGGTTTTGTTTTATGGCAAAGAGGAGAATCACCCCTGAAAGAAGAGAACAAA
>JAVBWA010000017.1:0-50491 GCA_036677685.1 Syntrophomonas sp.
CGCCGTTGCTCAGACCGGTCACATCGTGGCTGTATACCGAGGCGGCCACCGAGGTGGGCGCGGCTCCGTAAACGCCGGTGCTGGTGCCGCTGTATATTTTATATCCGTTTGCTCCGGAGACTGCGCTCCATGTTAAGGTGACATGCCCGTCCCCGGGAGTTGCCGACTGTAAGGCGGGCGCGCCAAGGGTGGTATGACCCATTGTGACATCTGAGTTAAAGCTGGAACCGCTTGCATTGACTGCACGCACACGGTAGTAGTAACTTGTATCCGTATCAAGGCCGTCAACCTGTTGACTGGTAGTATTTCCAACATTCCGATTGTTGTAACCGTCAATAAAAGTATTAAAGTTTTCATCAGCAGCTACATCCAGATGGTATTCTGTCGCCCCCGCTACATTTCTCCAATTTGCAGTAAAAGAGGTTTCTTCAACATCGGAGGGTGCTGCTGAAGCAGGCGCTGCTGGTGCCCCCTCCGGACGTTTTCCGGAAACAGCAAATATAGCTGTTCTTTGATTATCCGCACTATTAAGATGGAATGAAATAGATCTAACCAACTTATCCTTATGAGCTGAAAGGTCAATATAACAATCATAAAGTCTTGGATTAGCTTCCGTAGCATTGTCTGATGGCCTGATTCTTCCCAGAGGGTGGGCATCGTCTCCTATCGCCACGAGGGAAGGCTGAGCACCGGTATTACACCAATCATAAACATAAAAATTATTATTCATGGACGAACCGTCACTGAAGTTCACAGTCGCAGTAAAACTGGATTCTCCGTTTGCACTGCTTGCTAAGAACAGAAGCTTTTCATAAGACCCCGAACTCACCAGCGTCAAAGTACCGCTTGTATTCGCTCCGCCAAATATTCCGCTGTTTTTGGGGTACGTTTTCGTGTAAGCTACCTCATTGAACAGAAACAACACGTTTTTCTCATTATACCCTTCCAGTTGGTAGGCCGCCCCTGTATAAGTAGTACCGGTACTGATAATCTGCCCATTATCCGGCAATCCCGTCCGTGATACCAGGTCGGTATGAGACGAACGGAAATCTTCTGTATAATAACTTCTATTATCATCATCAAATCCACACTCCAGAGCGCTTTGTGCCGTTCCAGTTCCGTTAATAATCATATCTATGTTGAAGCCGGTTACTTCAACCGGTTGATATAAAGATTCCTCTGCATAAACGATAGAATTATTGATTCCCAGCAAACAATTTGTAAATAGCATTATTGTGAACAACAGAAAAACAATTATTCTTTTTGTATACTTATTTAAACGCATTCCCTAATCTCCTTTCTAAATTTATATTTTCTTATAGAAACACCTATAGAGTCATTTTATCTTTCAAATCTCACAAATTTCTTACAAAAATACCCTAAAGACAGCTTCCAATCATCATTTTTGATGCTGTCCTTAGGGTATTTCATGAAATTTATTCCCGATTATCTATAATAACAATTCACTGTTCAATAACGAATTTTCTCTTGCCACGAATTTTTTCCAGCTTATTCATCTTACCTATCTTAATATAATATTGTTCACAAGCAGCATATAAATCTTCAAAAGCTTTCAGCATGGCATACTTGTGCACCAACCCCCACTCATAATCCCTGCCGCCGAAAAGCTCACCGGTGTATAGGTTAAATACCTGCGCGCAGATTTCTTCCGTAATATGCCTGGTTTTTTCACATGTCTCATGCAGCCGTTCAAATTCATGAATATCACACCAGGCATTTTCAATATGCAGAGTATATCGTCCAAGCTTATTATGAATCACTGCCTTTATGCCTGCTTCCTCCAAAGACTTTTTAATGCGATAAACCGTGGTATATAAGACCTGTTCCACCTTTTCCGTTTGTGATCCCGGCCAGAGCTTTTCAATGATACTCCATTTATCTATCCCGTTTTGGCTGTGCAGCACCAGTAATACAAATAGCTCCTCGGTTTTAGCCGTCGGCCATTTTACCAGAGATTTGCCCGATTCATCCCTGATGGAAATATCTCCGAATAAGCGCACCATGACTTTCTCCGTTTTTGTTTCTACATAATAACGGCTTTCTTTCACAGCTCTTAATATGACCTGTTTAATGTCTTCTTTGCCGGGTGGCTTTAATATGTAATGAATTGCGTTCAGTTTAAATGCTTCGATAGCATATTTATCATATGCCGTCACAAAGACAATGCTAATGTGCTCCATCCTGTCAAGTATTTGTACGGCCAGCTCTATCCCATTGATTCCCGGCATTTCAATATCAAGAAAAACCAAATCCGGCTTCAACTCCGGAATTAATTCCAATGCGGTTCTGGGACTCGTATATTCTCCGATGATTTGAACATTTTCTTCAGTCTTCAGCAGGTTCTTCAGCATATTTAATACCAGGATTTCATCATCCACAATCACGGCTTTAAGCAATTTCATCTCCCTCCTCTATGATGGGGACTTTAAACCATACTTTCACGCCTTCTCCCGTTTTTTCCTCAATATGCAGCTCCTCATTGTAAAAATACCGCAGCCTGTCTTTTACATTTCTGATTCCGACACCACTTTGCCCGTTCATGCTTTCGCTCCTGCTTCCATCCATTAGTTCTCGTGCCCTTTTTGAAAACCCGGGTCCGTTGTCCTCAACAATTATTACGATGTTATTATTTGCTTTTTGGATCGATAACCCGACTGTTCCGCCGTCTTCCCTTTTTAAAATGCCGTGGCGAAGGGCGTTTTCCACCAGGGGCTGGATCAGTAAGGGAATAATCCGATACGATGTTAAATCCGGATCCACATTGAACCAGACGTTGAGCCGCTCACCAAAACGCTCCTTTTCGATGCTCACATAGGAATAGATGATGTTCAGCTCGCTCTCGATATGAATATATTCGGAAGACATGTCCACATCAAAGGAGCTTTTCAAATAATCGGACAGATGGGTTAATAAATGCGCCGCTCTTTTTGAATCTGTATGGCACAAGCCAATAATAGCACTGAGAGAATTAAACAAAAAATGGGGCTTTATTTGTGCCTGCAAAAATGCCATTTCGCTTCTTCGGGCATGATAGGAAGCTTTCTCCAGATTATAGTAATTTTCTATAAGCAATACCGAAAGCTCTTCATTTTTTTTATCAGCTTCATCATAACGGTAAGCTACAAAATAAAACCAGATCATCGCATATAACGCCGTTGCCAAAATAGCCAAATTCATATCCGCTTTATACCCAAATGTGAATACCCCTAAATCAACATTGTATATATTAGTAATAAAGAGTAAGACCAACAGAAAAGAATGGGCTTCCGTCCCAATTTTCAGTGGTTTATCAAAAATATAAAGAAAAAGAACCCACAGTAACATACCGGCCAGCACGACAAAAGTAATATATGTAAAAGATATCCATATGCCAAAATTTTTCATGGGTGTAAAAATGATGGCGACAGCATAAAGGCTATAGATGAATACGATGAGATTTCTTAGAGCCTTAGGCAGTAAGCGTTCTTCCATAAGATTGACAAAACCGACCAATACCACAAATAAAATGCAGGCGGCTACATATTCTATCCTGATTAATAATTCAGTGGAAATATTTCTAAAGACGATCTTAATAATCCTTTCGCTCAAGGCGCCGTTTACTATTGCAAACATGATTATCATAACCGGGAAGACGATCACAGCGGGTTCTTTTTTACGAAAGCCCGGGATAAGAAAGGCCAGGATGACATACATAAATCCAATCCCTATAACCAAGGCAATGGTCATGGCCTCAAAAACGACTTTTCTATTATTTTCTTTTGAAATATCTTCCAGCAGGCCAAAACGGATGGGTTCAACAATGCCGCCGCTATAGTATTTAAAATTGGATACCTGTATGATGACCTCAGCGGAACTGCCCTTCGGCTCAAAATACACCATTTGCGGGAAATTACCCATTTCCTCACCGGTTTCATCATCTGAAGGATGACCGTCTTCGCTTAAGTGTTCTCCGTTAACATAAATCCTGCTGGCAACTCTGATGTTCTGTTTTTTCAAGCCATATTGAACATTGGGCTCAATATTTTTCAAAATCAAGCGATAGGTCCCACGGCCTTTTTCTTTATAGGCAACTCCGGCGATATCTCTCGTCCAGATCCCAGGTACTTTCATATAAGCCGGCTTGGGCAAACGGCTCTCCAAGAAATCTTCAGGTGTAAGCAGCTGGTTCCAATAGAATTCCCATTCTCCGTTAAGGGGTATCACACCCTTATCTTGAACGCTTTTTTCATTAAAATCGATAATGCCGCTTCTCGCATATGATTCCACCTTGATTGAGCTATAATAAAAGCCGATCAATACACAAGCCGTCATCAATACTAATAACGTGATTGCCTTAAGTTTTTTCAATTACTGTCACCTGCCATTCAGAACATGAATGTTATAAATCTCTATTGCAAATAATACCGTATTACTAATATTTTAAGAATATAATAAGTATGTCGCATTTTAAGCAGACTACTTTATAACAGGCTATTATTTTTCTGTTATTGTCATCAACCCTTCCTATGGTTATAGCCGCAATTGTATCCCGTTTTGAGTAGTACATAAACCAGCCCGCTTCTTACTTCACCCACAATGCGAACGGTTTTGCTGCTTATCTCTTTCAGAAATGCTCCGCTTCATCATCTTCCTCCACATGTTAAACATGAAAATTGGTAGCAAACAACTTACCTCGGGGCGTTGCAGCAAAAAGAATTCCTGCCGTATAAACGCCTAAAGAAATAATAATTAGTCCAAGTATTATATAAGGGTAAAATGGCAAAAGGACCTTCCATATGGCCAACTTTTTGTCTAATTGTTTAAGCAGTTCTTTATCTTGTTTCTAATTAAACGCGCTCCGGGCTAGGCTAGACTAATCTCAATTTAATGACATTATTTCGCAAGGCCACCCCTGTACAGAGATGGCCTTAACTAATTATTTCTTTTTCCAAAACCTACCTTGGTTGTACATGAGTAATCTATGGGTTGGTCATATATGGTTATATCTCATCTGCCTAATGTTACCCTGGTCTTGGGCAAAGAATCGGGGAATGAGTATTATAAAAATTATTGACCAGCTCCGGCCATCTGATAAAGAAAGTGAGAAAGAGAGGATCTATTATTTTTTACGACCCCGTATTTGCCGGAGGAACATGTTAATAACTATTTTGCATTGCTTTAATTAATTTATAGCATATTTTTGTATAACGTTATTTTATATAAATTTTAACTTTTAATGTGATATAATTTATGAAATTTGCGGGTATCCGGGCACTGACAATTTGGATGTCGGGGGTGATTAAATAACACCGATGTGAGCTATTGCCAAATTTGATTTAATTAAATTACATACAAAGTTGTGAGTGGGAGGCCAACATGAAACCTAATACCTTACCTTGCATTTCTATCAGAGATGGAAAGGACATCATAAATATAGACTATGAAGATCTGATTAAATATCATGGCTATAACATGATTGGCGGTGTAGCCTTAGCCTATAAAATCCTGCTGTGGGGTATCCCCAAATTGACTGATGATGTTCCCGAACGGGGTAAATTCTATTTCTATAGCGGCATTGGCCCTGGAGGTCAAGGTGTGATTGATGCGGTCGAAATGGCTTTGCGCGTCAAAACTAAGGATTGCCTGGGACTTGATAAATCTTGGTCAATGGATAAACCTGGCGCATATTGCCCCGGCGGAGGCCACTACTATTTTGAGCTAGGTTATGACGGGAAAAAACTATGCCTGGGAGTTAGAGACGGTATAATACCGAGTGAATTCATAAGAATGTCAGAACTTGCTGGTATGAAGAACAAGGATTCGGTCCCCTTAACTAAAGATGAGTTCGATTATTTACATCGTTTGCGCAAAGAGCTTAGTGAAGCTGTAATTGCAGCTGATCCTGACGATTTGTTTTTTGTGATTTCATGTGAATAATCAGGCTCTATTGGGGTTGGAATATGCTAAAAATTTAATGTTCATAAAGTAATAATATTTTAGGAGGCTAAAATGAAGTTATTCATTAAGAAGAATCTAATCATGCTTTTATCGGTATTATTAATAATCAGCTTGGTCGGTTGCGGAAAACCTGTCACCGAAAGCAATACTGCTAATACCAGTAATGAAAGTAAGTATCCTTACACTATTCCCGACCAAGCGGGCCGGCAGATTTCTATAGACAAACAGTATACGAGGGTAGCCATGACTAGTGTTAGACCAATACCCGCTGTCTATCTTGCCGCAACTGGTAGCATTAATGAATTGGTCGGAATCAATCCATCATCGATGACTGCAGCCAAGAGTTCCATGTTGGCCGTACTTGCTCCTAGCATCCTAAATCTTGAAACGGGCTATGTGGAGGGAAATAATACAAATGTTGAAGAACTCCTAAAACTGAAACCGGATGTAGCCTTTTGCCTGAATAAAAATACTGAGGAGATAGCAGCTCTCGAAGCTGTGGGTATCAGAGCGGTTGGAATGGAAACAAATGGGACCGATGCTATAGAATTGTTCAGCCAGTGGGCAAAACTGATCGGTGATGTAATGGGTAAAGAGAACAAGGCAACGGCCATTATTGAACGCAGCAAAGCAGTTGCGAAAAAAGTCAAAGAGGTAGCAGCAACTATTCCAAACAATGAGAAAAAGAAGATTATGTTCCTCTACATGGATGATGGGACGACCATTAAAGTAGCTGGATCCGAGCTTTATAGTCAATACTGGAGTGAGACAATCGGAGCTGTAAATGCTGCCGCAGAAGTATCGAATGTTGCTGTGGTTAACATGGAACAGGTTTATAAATGGAACCCGGATTACATCTTTATTACCAACTTCACCGAAACTCAACCCGAGGACATATATAACAATAAGTATCCCGGTCAGGATTGGAGCAGTCTAAAGGCTGTCAAAGAAAAACATGTATATAAAATTCCCCTGGGTGTATACAGATGGTTTACCCCCACCTCAGATGGCGCTTTAATGCTGGAATGGACTGCCCAAAAAGTATATCCCAAGTATTTCAATTACTACAATATAGAAACCGAAATAAAAAATCACTACACTATGTTTTACGGATACAACCTAAGCGATCAAGAACTAGCGCTTATTCTCAATCCATCCAGTGACGCCGGTTCGTACAAAGCTCGTACCAACTAGCGATCATTATTATGTAAAGATAGGTAAAGTATGAAAGTTACGTCGCTAAACCAAGAATCAATTCAGAGTATTTATCGACTTCCTTCAACTATAAAAACAATACTAATAATTTTGCCGTTTATTGTGTTTTTCGTTTCATTTTGTTTCGGGAGATACGGAGTCTCACCTCAAACAGTTTTGGAGGTAATTTTGTCCAAGACTATCGGCATCAGTGGCACTTATAGTTCCACTGATGCTTCGGTCGTTATGATGCTGAGATTCCCCCGCATTTTAATGTGTATGTTGGTCGGTGCAGGGCTTTCTATGTCAGGTGCTGCCTTGCAGGGTATGTTTGGCAATCCCCTGGTAAGCCCTCAAATACTGGGAGTTTCAGCCGGGGCAGGCTTTGGAGCAGCACTGGCAATACTGCTTTCCGGTTCTGTTTTTGTGATTCAATCAATGGCAATTATATTTGGGGTCTGTGCCGTCGTTCTTACCTACTCGATCAGCCATGTTAAAGGCGGCAACTCCTCCATTTATATGCTGGTATTAGCTGGAGTCATTACTTCGGCATTTTTTGAAGCATTAATTTCTATTATCAAATATGTCGCAGATCCGTTTAGCAAACTGCCCACAATTACCTACTGGCTTATGGGCAGTATGGCTAGCGTGGCGTGGCGAGATCTCTTGATGGTAACACCTATTATTATAGTCGGTATCGCTGGTTTATTAGTCATACGCTGGAGACTGAATATTCTATCGTTGGACGATGATGAAGCTCGTTCTATGGGTATTAATATTAATGTTTCCCGTATTATGGTTATAATTTTTTGTACACTAATTACGGCAGCTTCTGTTTCGGTCTGTGGTATCGTAGGGTGGGTAGGATTGGTTATACCACACATAGGTCGAATTATAGTAGGACCCAATCATAAAAATCTTATACCGGCCTGTTTATCCATAGGAGCAGTCTATTTGTTAATTATTGATAATCTGGCTCGAAGTTTGGTCAGCACCGAAATACCTCTTTCTATATTAACCGCCGTAGTAGGTGCGCCTTTCTTTGCCTATTTACTAAAACGATCGGGTGGACAGTGGTCATGAAATTAGTTGTAGAACATGGTAGATATGGCTATACAACCGGCAATCTACTATATGACGATATCAATTTTTTTGTAAATGAAGGTGAAATACTTACCATCTTAGGCCCTAACGGGGTTGGCAAGACAACTCTGTTGCGCTGCATAACCTCTCTTCTGCAATGGCATAGTGGTCAGACAGTCGTAGATAATGTGCCTATGGTTGGTAAAAACCAGAATATGATATGGAAAAAAGTCAGCTATGTACCACAAAGTGGTTATGCAAAATTTGCCTATACAGTTATTGACATGGTTTTATTAGGACGTTCCTCATATTTAAAGATTTATGCCACCCCATCCAAAAAAGACTATGACATTGCCATGTATGCTCTGGAACAAGTCGGTATAGCCCATCTTTATGCTAAAAAATGCACGGAAATAAGCGGCGGTGAATATCAATTGGTGCTTATTGCCCGAGCACTGGCAGCACAACCCCAACTGCTCATTCTCGACGAACCTGAATCCCACCTAGATTTCCGGAATCAGATGTTGGTGCTGAGTATGCTAGAAAAAGTCGTGCGCAAAGGTAAGCTCAGTTGTATCATTAACACACACTATCCTGAGCATGCGATGCGTCTAGGTGACTATGCTCTCTTGCTCGGTCGTGGGGGTAAATATTTATTCGGCCCAGCAAGCGAGGTTATTAGTACCGAAAATCTTTGTGAGTATTTTGGGGTGAAAGTGAAAATGTTACCGTTTAATCACGATGGAAGAACTCTCTGTTCAATTATTCCTCTGGAACTAACCTAAAGTCCTTCAACTATATATCTGATTTATTAAAACTTATCATCAGCCTCGATGGTTTTCTGATAAAATTGCCCAGCTTTTTCAAAAAATAATTTCATTTCTTATCTTTAGCGAAACACTCAATGGAAAACCTAAAACCCACTTGCCTTCTCACTCTTTATAGACTTGGACTGTAAGTTGTACTGCAAAAATTAATCGAGGGGGAAACCCCCTCGATTAATAGCGAAGTCACAATTATTGAACTGCTCTGACTAGATGAGTTTGGACTTTTGCAGTAGTTTTTGTACCATCACGGCTACTTCGGCTCTGCTAATATTATCCTTGGGTGCTATCATGTTTTTATTCTTCCCGGTAATGATTCCGGTCTTAACACAGGCGGCCAGGCTGTTTTTGGCATATTCTGCCGCACGGCCGGCATCTGAGTACCCGGCCAGCAGCTTTTCGGCTTCACCGGTCTGGAAGTCGGCTTTTAGGCCGGTAATGTTCATGGCCCGGGCTATCATGCTCATAGCCTGCTCCCGGCTGATTTTATCTGTGGGGCCAAATTTTTCATTGCCGTAACCGGATATGATTTTATACTCGGAACCTGTCTGGATGGAACCGCTGTACCATTCGCCGGCATTAACATCACTGAATGGTCCCTCTCCGCTGCCGGATTTTAACCCCAAAGCCTGTACTATGATGGCGGCAAATTCGGCCCGGGTGATGTCCCGGTCAGGCTCGAAGTTATCTTGGTTTATCCCGCTTATTACCATTCTGGAGCCCATGTCGTTTACGGCTGCTTTAGCCCAGTGTTTATCAACATCCCTAAATTCTAGAGGATGCCAGATGACCGCATAGCTGCTGTTGGTCAGACTGTTGATTTTGGCATAGTATCTGCCGTCAATCTGGATGACCTGGGTAGGTACGTGTCTTATACTTCCATCCGCTTCAACTGCAACTCCGGTGGTGATTTTATTGGGGTCTGCCCCTTCGGGGATGGCAATAGTTCTTTCCACATAGTTATTGAAGCTGTTCACGCTTACGGTTTTGTCTCCGAAGCTGCATTGGACCTTAAATGCTACCGGCGGGGCTACAATGGTAAACTCACCTGCTTTAGCCGAGTTCTCCACCATTTTTGCAGTTTCATCGGCTGCTTTGGCTATTTCTATCTGTACCATGATGTCTTTAAGAGCCACAGCCTGGCCCAATTGCGCGGAAATGGCATCGATATTGATCTGCTGCGCGGGCAGGGTGTAAACAGCTGTTTCAGTTTTAATTTCCACCACGGCCTGCTTGTTTTCCAAATTCTTGATCATCTGGCCGGTCAACTGCCCTATCACCACATCGGCCTGACTGTTGACCGGGATAGTCAGCACAGCATTCATGCCTGCCTGGCTTAGCTTCGCTTCCAATATCTGCGGGTCCAACAAAACGGTGGTTACGGTCTGGTCCCCAACTTGAGCGGTGGTTGCAGTACCTGCGTTTTCAGCTTTGCCATTTACCAGGATATAAACTTCAGTTCCTTTAGCCGGCGTAATGGCTGAAAGACCGGTATTCCCGCCATATAGTTCATCATCATATGAACTGCCCGGCCTTTTGGTATAGGCAATCTTGATGGTGCTGAATTCGCGTATCCAGAAGGATATGCTGGGCGGTTCGGCATTGGCGTTATAGGTGGCTTCTATGATTTCCAGTTCTTTGCTGCCATCTGCTTTGGTGTGAACGTGATAAACCTTGTAATCTCTGCCGCCCTGCATCCCGGCTGGCAGTTCCAAGGTTACGTAAACGGGAGCATCGGCTTCAGATATGTTTTCCGTGGTTACATTGCCGCTGCTTTCGGTTACGGTCTTTAATAATCGGATATCGAAAGCACTGCTTAAGTTCTGGTTGCTTCCGGCACTGGTTATAATCAGGTTGCCGTCCGCCGCTGTTTCATCAGCATTACTGCTATTTGCTTCTGCTTGTACTGCCAGGGTAATGTTTACGTTGCTGCCGGCGTTAAGTTCATTAGTGGTGTTTACTGCGGTTTCAAGCCCGGTGGCAGTAACTGCGGCCCCGGCCTGGCTGGCGTCTATACCGGTCTGCAGGACCCCCAGGCGGTTAATCAGGGTATCCAATTTGCTGCGCTTGCTTAAGCTTAGTTGTTCTTTTTCATCGGTACTCAGATTCTCAAAGGCCGTCTTGGCCGCCAGTATAGCCGCTGCGGCATTGTTTATCTCTGTGTCATCAGTACCGGGGGTATCGCTACCGGCAAGCGGCAAGGCTGTTATTTGGTTTTCCACTGCGCTTACATCGGCATCACTGACATTATACATTGCTTCGGCGGTTTGCGATAATTTGCTGTTGGCAAAAGCAGTTGCGATGACGGTAACACTTCCGCTGTTGGTTACAGTAAGGCTTGTGCCGTTAAGGCTGGCGCCGGCTGTATTGTAGCTGCTGTTACCGGTCTTTATGGCAAAAACATGATTTACAATAGCATTGGCATGACCTGCAAGCTGGCATCCCCCGGTAATTGTGCCGGCGGTGAGCTGCCCGATTAAATCCAGGTTGGCATTATTGGCTCCGGCAGGAATGGTAATATTTCCTCCTGCAAGAACCGGCGCACTAATATCGCACTTGCAGTCTGCCGCTGCCGGGCCGGGCTGCTTGCTAACGGCAAAGCTGGCGGTTTTGCCGGCGGTTTTGTTATTGGCACTGGCCGTTGTCTGGATCATAATGGCATATGTGCCTGCTATCGTGGGATTAAGGGTCAGCTGGTTGCCGTTGATACTGGCTATGCTTGCACCGGTCGCATCCAGACTTCCCGATAGAATGGTGTAAGTGTAGTTTATCTGTCCGGCCGCATGGCCTGGTATTTGACAGTTGCCTATGAGTTTGGCTCCGCTGGCATTCAGTGTTACAACTTTGTCTTCGTCATATGGAATGGTCTGGTTGTTTACGCTGAATGCCGGGGGTGTAACTATACAGCAGCAAGGAGGATTACCCTCATTTCTTACCGTGAAAGATGCAATCCTGCTGGCGGTCAGATTGCTTCCTCCCTCTGCCCATGCAGCTGTGGCCTTGATTTTTACAGCGGCACTGCCATCGGCGGGCGGGCTCAGGGTTAAAGTTGAACCGGACAACTCTGCAATATTACCAGTGTCCTCCACTTCGATATAGCTATACGTAATTATTGCTGCTGTTTGCTCAACTTGATTTACAATGAGTTTGGAGCCGGAAGCTGACAAGGTAATCTGTTTGGTGACTCCTTCTGCTATGGTCTGGTTTTCTATGCTGAAGTCGGGTACGGTAAGTTTCAAGCCTGTCTGCTGTTTAACTGTTATCGTAAGGTCTTTGTTATCTGACTGGCCATTCCTGGTGATGGTGGCCCGCAGAGTTACGATCGCATCCCCGTTGCCATTGGCCGGTCTGGTTACTGTGACTACTCCGGTAGTAGGATTGATGCTTACCGCACTGCTCTCCGGGTTCTCCGTCCATGTGATGGTAGTACCGTTTTCTCCCGTCAGCGGCATGGTAAAGTTGCCGGTTACGCTGGTCTTGCTGTCACCACTGGAATAGGTGATGTCGCTCTCGTCCAGAGCTGCCTTCGCCCCTGCTACGGCATCAGCGTCACTCATTCCTCCGCCCGTATATTCCTCCACCTTATAGTTCTTACCATTGGTCAGACCGATTATCTCTGTTCCAATCAGAGCGGCTGCATCTGCTTCATGGTCTGATAATGTTCCATCCGCTTTTACATATTTTGTTGCTCCATCTACGCTTACCTGATACTTACTGCCGGAAACCAGATTGGTGATTTTACCGTCTCCGGCTAACCCTAATGAGCCTTGTGACAGGATAACATTTGCAGCGGGTGCAACCGCCTCATATTTGTCACCCACAAGGTTAAAGCTAAACCCATCCTCTAGATAAATTTGCGGGCGAATAGCTTTAAGTTCGGCAACATTGCAAATATTTCCATACCCCTTGCCATCCTGAGCAATCAACATATACCATACAATAGCATTATTGTTCTCAAAACCTCTAGGGGTTATCAACCACCAATCACCAGTAACCGGTGCTTTGCTGTCTAAGAGGTGCTTATTATAAGCATCATTGGAAAACAAATCATCATAGTTTAATAAGCCAACTTTCCGGTTCACTTGTATGCTGCTTGTATTTGAGTCGGGACCGCAATTCCAAGCCACTGCCTCTATGTTGTTGGCATCATCCCCTAAAGAATTGAGAAAGGTTCCATTCAACCAGGTGTCAATCGTGCTGCCGTTATATATGTCCTGATTGTCACTGTTGTATTGAATAGTTTTTACTGCTCCATTTTCCCGTACGAGATCCTTTAAAATCAGCTTGTATGGTTCCGTACTAATGCATATCCAGTCCATACCGGCAAATGTAATGGTGCTTCCCACTTCAGGATTCGTTGGTAACGGGGAATATTCCTCTACCTTATAGGCCGTGCCATTGGTCAGACCGGTAATCTCTGTTCCAATCAGAGCGGCTGCATCTGCTTCATTGTCTGATAATGTTCCATCCGCTTTTACATATTTTATTGCTCCATCTACACTCACCTTATACTTACTGCCTGAAACCAGATTGGTGATTTTACCGTCTCCGGCTAACCCTAACGAGCCTTGTGACAGGATAACATTTGCAGCGGGTGCAACTGCCTCATATTTCCCACCCACAAGATTAAAGGTAAACCCATCCTTTAAATAAATTAGCGGGCGAATGGCTTTAAGACCCGTAACCATAAAAGGATTTCCATACCCCTTGCCATCCTCTCCAATCAACATATACCATGCATAAGCATTATTGTTCTCAAAACCTCTGGGGGTTAGCAACCACCAATCAACAGCAACTGGTGCTTTGCTGTCTAAGAGGTGCTTATTATAAGCATTATTGGAAAAAACCTCAACATAGTTTAATAAGCCGACTTTCCGGTTCACTTTAATGCTGCTTATATTTGAGTCGGGACCGCAATTCCAATCCACTGCCTGTATATTGTCGGCATCATCCCCCAATGAATCAAGAAATGTTCCATTCAACCAGGTATCAATCATGCTGCCGGTATATACATCTTGATTGTAAACGTTGTATTGAACAGTCTTTACTGCTCCGTTTTCCCGCACCAAATCCTTTAAAACCAGCTTGTAGGGTTCCGTACTAATACATATCCAGTCCATACCGGCAAATGTAATGGTGCTCCCCACTTCAGGATTTGTTGGTAACGGGGAATATTCCTCCACCTTATAGGCCGTGCCATTGGTCAGACCGGTAATCTCTGTTCCAATCAGAGCGGCTGCATCTGCTTCATTGTCTGATAATGTTCCATCCGCTTTTACATATTTGCTTGCTCCATCTACGCTTACCTTATACCTACTGCCCGAAGTCAGATTAGTGATTTTCCCGTCTCCGGCTGCACCTAATGAACCTGCAGCCAGGGTAACCGCTTGAGCGGGGCCTCCATCTGTAATAGCTATTGCCAGACAGCTAGCACTATCCCCACCCGTATTGTAACTGTATATCAGGAAATGGGTTGCTCCGGCTGGCAAGTCGGTGTTATCGGCTACAGCCTGTGATGTGCTGGCTGCACCTGCCACCGTATAAACAACTGCACTGTTTCCGGCCAATTTGGTGGTGGCATTGGAACCCCAGTAGATTTTATAGCCGGTAATGTCTGTGGTTGGATTTGCTGCTGTCCATGTGATGGTTCCGCCAATCTGATTGGCGTCATTGTCTGTATCGGTGAAGGAACCGGCGGTCGGCAATACTGTAGGAGCAGATACGAGTACACCGACTTTCAGGTAAATGTCAGACACCGCCGCATTATCACCGGTGGTCAGGCTGGTAATGGTTGCACCGTTGGTGGTGCTGATTGATGCCGCACGGGCCGAATCACTCATCCAGCCAATAAAAGACTTGCCGCTGGCAATATTTATAGCAGTTACGGTTGCGTCATTCTTATTAGCGCCGGTTAATACACGATTATTATTATCAGCAGGGTCAACAACACCTTTGATACTTACAAAGGCTTCATTATGCCGATATATACTTACACCATGCACTACAAACTTGGCATTGTCCGGTGTTGATGCGTGCTGGAAAAGGAGCAGGGTCTTATCACCGGCTGATTTTATGGTTCCGCCACTTACATTTACCGTACCTAAAGATGTGTTTCCAACTCTTATTGCCGTATCACCGGCACAGGAAATAGTACCCCCACTGATAGTAATTGTGCTATTAATTACGTTGCTGGAAATATCACCGATAGCGCAAGCCCAACTGCTGGTGTCGGTGCTCCGCACTGTCCCAGCAGTAACATCAACCTTAGCCCCTCTGGTCATAATGGCTATTCCACTGGCACCGGTTGCTTCAACTGTACCCCCATTAATAACAATTTGGTCAGCAGATTGCGATCCTTCTGCAGCTATGCCATATTTGGGGGCTGAAATAACAGCATTGTCTGAAACAGTTACATTTCCGCCCGCCATTGATGTTATTGCAACACCATAATTACCAGTTGCTGAGGTGGTTATTGTTCCGCCCGACACCGTCAAACTGCCGTAATTCCTGATCAGCAATCCGGTATTATCATCACCGGTAATTGTCCCGCCGTTAATGTTGAATTCCCCAACATTGGCAATTAAATCCAACCTGGGATTAGCAGGGGCAAAGTGCGGCGTAATGGATGTTCCCTCTTCAATATTCAAGATACCGCCTTGCATAACCTTGATGGCTGAAAACGGCGGCGAATCAACAGATGTTGTAATGGCTAAATCCTCAAACGTGGCTGTGATGCCGTTCGGAATAGTAAAACCATCGGTAGTATTACTTGTAATAGTAAAGTTGACCTTGCCAGTGTAAGTCGCAGCCTTCAGGTTATTATCATTTGAATTTTTGCAGGCGTTTAGTTCCAGCGGATTGCTGCCATCACCCAGCTTGATTACCAGCTTATTGTCTGCACCCTGTTCGGTGCACACTGCCAGGGCCGCTGCCAGAGTTGCATAGGTGCCGGCTCCGCCTACCTGGAAGCTGCCGCCGCTCTTGGTGATCGTGTAATCTTCACTACCGGCTGGAGGCGTATTATATTCCTCAACCTTATAAGTGGTTCCGTTGGTCAGGCCGGTTATCGCAGTAACACAGAATCCTAAAGCTTCTTTATCGGCTTCATTGGCCGTTAAGCTTCCATCTGCTTTGGTATACATCGTTTCAGGCGAAATTCCCTCAGGATCGACAGTGACTTTGTATATCTTGCCTTCTGTCAGACCGGTTATCTTCTTGTAGCCCGCTGTCCCTGCAGAATCACTGGTCAGCGTTACAGTTGGGCCGGTACTTCCGCCCGCTGCAGTCCCGTCACCTACACCGATAAGAACCGGGTAGCCGTCATTAACACCGGAAACATACTTCCATACGGGAGTTGGCTCTTCACTGTTCAATAGACCGGCAAAGTCGGCACCCTGCATATCTGCTTGATGCTTGCCCGTGGAAATGTTCTGATCCGGGCTGGGGTTATTACCTATACCTTGGTTTGCTCCTTCATATACTTCATCATTCCAATAAGTTAAAGAACTTCCTCGAGAATATCCAATTACCGCACCACGTTTTGAATCATCATTACAAGTTACCTTACCGCTTGCATAAGCAATAATGACCGAACCATTGCTTTCCCCAATCAAGCCGCCGGTGTATTTGTTATTGCCTGAAACGTCTCCCCTTGCATAACAGTGAAGTAATTGCCCGTTGAGGAAACCGACCAGTCCGCCGCAAGCATAAATGTGCCCGCTGCCTGAGCCAGGTTGAACAACTACGTTGCCGGTAGCGTAACAGTAGGATACCTTACTATTGATGTTCTCCAGGTGCCCAACCAGACCTCCTGCATAATTGTCTCCTGTGTAGGTGACACCCACTGCAGCATAAGATTTGCTTATATCTATCGAATTTCCATAGCCAATCAGCCCGCCACAAATACCAGCATCTGCTATCAATGTAATGTTGCCAGCGGCACTGCACTCACTAATGTTTACGGGCCCATCAGCTTCTCCTAGTAGTCCTCCCAGATAGCTGTTTGTACCAACCACATTCCCGCTGACCTTGCAGTTTGTTATAGTTGCCTTGGTACGGCCTGCCAAAATACCGATTTCAGCAAATGGCTTACCTGTTCTATCTGAGTAGATACCCGACGTCTCTATCGTAAGATTCTTTATTTCCGGGGTTGAACCACCACCACCTTGAGGCCATACTTCACCAAATAAGCCGATATAACTCAAGGTTGTATTTGGATTTGACTCAGAACCTATCGCCAGGCCGCTTATCTTTTTATTGCATCCATCAAAGGTTCCGCTGAATGATTTATTATTATTTCCAATCGGCGTCCATTCATGAGCTGAGAGGTCAATATCCCCGCTCAGCTGAAAAGTCATCCCCGAAAACGCATTGCCTTCGTTCACCTGACTTGCTAACCAGGCAAGCCCCGTAGCGGTTTTGATGGTATAGACGTAACCACTAACCTCGTAATCATCCGGTGCCGATGCATTAGCATAATCTGCCCAGTTGGTCGCCTCCGCTACTGCCGGCATCGGTGCCATTATCATCAATAACATCGTAATCACTATTAGAAGCGACATTTCCTTTTTTTTACGCATTTCTTCTTCTCTCCTTTCGCCATATCATTTTCCGCTTGCAACTTCCCGAGAACTCTAATGCGTCTTTGTCTACCCTCCTTAATATCAAATTTTGATAGAATTCTTCTTCAAGCCCAACTATTCACGAGGAATCAACTCTATTCAGGGGCACCAAACAGCTTTCCAGCTTGTCCCTGCTAACGGGACTGAGCAGATACCCATAGGCTCCTATCTCATAAGCATCCATGGCATAATCCCGTTCATCCGACACAAACACAATCCTGATTTCGGGATTTATAATATGTATCATCCGGGCAGTTTTAAGACCGTATATGGTATTGCTACCCAGACGGATAAAACAAACATCAGGAGGGAACTGTTCAATTCTCTCCACGCAAATAAAAGAATCTTCAAAGACCTCAACCCATGAAATATTGCGGTTGTCATACAGCCATACCAGCATCTGCTCACGGTTGCGGTTGTTTTCATCCAATACGTATACCTTCAAGTAATCACCTTCCAGTAAAGCTGGCTTCTCATAAAGGGAGCAGTTTTACCCGATAGTCCTATAACAATAAACTTTATCAGACCAATCTCCCCAAATTCTCCCCTGAACACCCCATAAAAAATGTCGCGAACCCGTATGATTACACGAGTTTGCGACAATATGTTAATTTATGTAAATAATATTTATTTTAAAAATTTGAAAGCAGGGGAAGACACTGCGAAGCAGTTTCCAGAGCGAGTAAAAAGGCGAATAGCTACGTTACGCATGAATACCGTTCAATCGGCGTACCTTATGTACGCCTCAATCACGGTATTCATGCAAGCCTTGCTCTTCACCTTTTTACTCGCTCTGGTGGTTTAGACTTTATCGACAGTCTTGAAACTTACGAACCTGACCATTTTAAGAAGCGAGGGATACCTCGTTATATTTACTTGATAAGTTTCCGGATATTATCACCGGGGGCTAAACCAAGCTCTTCCTGCAGAGTTTTCTCATAAACCCTATAATGTTTTATGGCCCGGTTCTTCCTGTTGCTTTCTTGGTACAGATTTATCAGCAGTTTGGAAACATCCTCTATGTATGGATTTCTTTTAAAGGCCTTTAACAGTATTTTCTCCGCTTTATCAAAAACCGCGGTCTGCATATATGTTTGGGCCAGGGTTAGAACAAGATCCATATATTGCTGCTGTAGTGCCTCGCGCTCCGGTTCGGCCCATATCCAACCACTGCCTTCGTAATAATCGGCAAAATATAAAGACTCAGCTTTTTCAAGAGCATCAATATTGTTCTTGTCTTCTTTGAATTCCTTGAACAAGAAATTATCCAGTTCCACTTCTCCCAGATTAAGCGTATAATTACCTTCTATGCTGATCACATTTTTTTCTACTCCGTATTCCTGCAAGGCTTTTCTGATATAATAGATCCCGTTATACAGCCCATGTATTGCTTTTTGCAAATCAGTACCGCCCCAGACAGTTTCCAGTATCTCATCTCTGCTCACTTCTCGGCCGGCATGGTGGAGTAAAAAGGCAAAAATTTCCCGGGTTTTTTCCGAACGCCATTTTATTGCTTCCTGCCCTTCCCATCCGGCCTGAAATTTACCCAGGGTAATAATGCTGAATTTCCTTGTGCTTGCTGAAGGTATTACGTGCCTGTTCTTACTCAAAATCCTTTGCATGCTAATATCAAAGCGTTCTTTAGAAATTGGTTTCAATATATAATCAAGGGCATGCAGTTCAAAAGCCTCAATGGCATACTGGTCATAAGCAGTCACAAAAACTATATCGCTTTGCGGGCAATGGTCAAGTATCCGGGAGGCAGCATCAATCCCTTGCAGTTGGGGCATGTTAATATCCATGAACACCACCTGGGGATATAATGCGGCCATTTCGTTTATTGCCTCCAAAGGATTGGTAAATGTGCCGGCAACCTCAACAGCATCATAATCGCGGAGCAGGTATTCAAGTTCTCTTAATGCCGGTCTCTCATCATCAATTAATACAGCCTTTATCATAATTAACCACTTCCCTTTTTATTGGAATATATAGATTGACTTCGGTTCCCCTGCCAATCCGGCTTTCAATTTCCAGTCCTCTTCCGTAAAGCTGCTTGAGCCTCTTGTCAATGTTATAGAGCCCTACCCCGCCTTTATGGTCTTGAGTAATAAGGTCTTTCAGTTTTTCTTCATCGATGCCTACGCCATTATCCTTAACTCTAATATGCAAGTACTTCTCATCCCGCTTAACCAGTATATCTATCTTTCCGCCTTGCGGACCAGGCAGTATGCCATGGATAACCGCATTTTCCACCAACGGCTGAATTATCAGCATGGGAATCTGCATTTCCAGTTCATCCGGCAAATCGAAGTCAACCTCCAGGCGCTCTTCAAAACGGGCTTTTTCAATGGCCACATAGGCCCGGACTAATTCCAGTTCATTCTTAAGCGGCACCAACTGGCTTAATTCCCGGAAATCAAAACTTCTTCTAAGATAGTTGCCAAACTCAATAATAAGGTTGCGGGCCTTGTCAATATCATAGCGAGAGATGGATACAACGGTATTTAGAGCATTATATAAAAAGTGCGGTTTTATCTGAGCCTGCAAGAACGCCATTTCAGCGGTTTTGGCTTTTTCCACCGTTTCCTTTAGCTGAATCAGAGTTTTTACCCGGGCCATAAGTTCCTGAGTATCAAAGGGCTTGGTGAGATAGTCATTGGCCCCGCAGTCCATACCCAGCAGCATATCGTTTATGGATACTCTAGCAGTAAGCATCAATACCGGGAGTTCTGCAACCGAGTAAGTTTTTCTGATTTCGCGGCATATGTCATACCCTGATAAATCCGGCATCATAACATCCAAAATAAGCAGTGACACATCTTTTTCCCGGGCAAATTCCGCGAAAAACTGGTCACTTGAACTTAGCGCGGTCAGCGAATAATTATTCATCTTAAGAATGTTTGACAAAGCGATGAGATTCGCTGGGCTGTCATCCACCAGCATTATATGGGCTCCCTCAGCCTTATGCCGCAAAGGAAATTGCGGCATATCCAATCCACCAAGATCAATTTCGGCAGGGCCGCTATGACTTAATTCTTCTTCAACCGCCCCCCTATAAATTGGAACCGTAAAGAAGAATTTTGATCCTTGTCCAGGCTTGGATTCTACCCACATTTGGCCGCCATGCGCTTCAACCAGTTGTTTGCTGATAGGTAGTCCCAATCCAGCCCCTCCGTGTTTGCGGGTAAGTGAATCCTCCAGTTGCTGAAAAGATATGAATATACTGTCAAGTTTATCCTGCGGTATGCCGCTTCCGGTATCCTCTACACAGCTTTCAACGTATTCTCCTACTTGCCTGGCTGATACTTTGACATAACCTGTTGAAGTAAATTTCAATGCATTTCCCACTAGATTATACATTATCTGGAGGATGCGGTTTTCATCGGCATTTATATAGGGGAGGCCTTCCGGTATATCTGAATATATCCCGACATCTTTCGATTTATCCAGTCTCTCAAGTATATGCAATACGCTTTCAACTACTCGTTTAAGACTGACCGGTTCCAGGTTCATCTGCAACTCGTAGTTTTTTAGTTTAGAATAATCCAATATATCATTTATCAGGTGGGTAAGGCGTTTGCCGCTGGCTGTAATCAACGACAGACTGGCTTGCTGTTTTTCATTGACCGGTCCATCAGCACCCTGGGAAATACCTTGGGCAACATTTACTATGGCATTCAAAGGGGTTCTGAGTTCATGAGAGGTATTAGCCAGGAAATCATCCTTCATTTCATCGAGCCTCATTAGTTTTTCCGATAGCAGTCTGCTGTCATCAAAGGCTTTTGAAAACCGTCTCGCCAGGATAATAGCTTGCAAAAACAGCAATACAAGAAAACCAAAGGGGGAAAACTCCCCGAAACTGGAGGAAATAATATTATTCTGGTAAAGTACATCATGGACTCCCCCCAGGGCAGCGGCTAAAGCCCCGATAAAGATGATTGCCGAATCCACTTTATTCTCTTGGAAGGCCCTCACGCTGCATATTACCGCATAGGCAACAATTGCCAGCAACATGCCTTCAATGGGATAAGACAGGCTTGTATACAAATATATGGGCGAAAGTATAATAAACAGCGACATCAAAGCGGCATAAACTATAAACACTCTTTTCAGCTTCTGCGAAACCTGTTCCGGGAACAATTCTTCTATAAGCAATACAAACACTACAGGAAACCAAACCAGCGTAACATAGTCTACTGTGACAATAAGGCGGTAGCCGGCCCAGGGAAGTACTTTGTTAATGATATAATCACCGAATATAACTGTCCTGCCCATGGCAATCAGACACATTAGCACAAAGTACAGGCTGACCCTGTCCTCTTTGCGCAGGAGAAAAATGCAGAGATAGTAAAGCGCCATGATGAAGAAAGTGCCAAGCAAAAACAAGTCCTTATAGCCAATGGTTTTGTCATACTCAACTATTTGGGAAACAGGACCCATAATAATGGGATACCACATCCCGCCACGGGCATAAGAAAAGTTGGCAACCTGAAGGATTATATCAAAGTTCGTTGAAGGTGAGATGAATTCAGCCATAACCGGACGGTATTCCGGCAAAAAATGCTCTTTGTCAATTCCAACCTTGCCGTTGGAAGCAATGAGCCTTTCGTTTATGTAAAGCTTATAAGCGGTAGAAACCGTAGGCATTCTGATGGCAAGTTCCTGTCCCGCTGTCGTATTATTTACCCTCAACCGGTAAGTTGCAGTACCGAAGCCAGGCAAGCTTTGGCCGTTGACTTGGTACGTATTCCATACTCTGGGCACTTCAGCATACAAGTCAGGTTTTAAGTTATTATTACAAAGATCATTATAGCTAAGAGGCTTTTGCCAGTAGAATTCCCATTCACCATCCAGGGTTATATTTCTTGAATCTATATCCCATTGCTGAAGATTCAACAAGCCTTTATTTATTTCAGGACTATTTGAGAGAACACGATTTGAACACCCTGACAGCAAAAACATCAACACTAATATGAAGGGAAGCCATATATAATTAAATCTCTTCATGGACATTATTCCACTTCACTCTCGTTTATCTATGGTATTTTTCACTTTATGTCAATTATATCGGAAATGGAATAAAATGCTTATAAATATCTGCTTTGTATTCAGGTTATTGACCTTAGAGGGTTTTAGCGAGTTTAGCCCGGGTGCACCAACAGTAATGAAATCAGAAAAATATTAAGACATAAAATATGACCTTAAGAAATAAGCTAAAACCCATATCCAGTTTATACATTTCTACCGCTGCAAGCTATTAAACAAACAAGCAATTAGTGATTAAGCCCTCCAAGGAATCATAACCTATAGTTATATATTAATAAAACCATTCATTCTATTTATTTATAATTTTCGGCACATTGTGATAAAATACGATGAAGATTGTTTCCAAGCTGCTTTGGGCTGAATCCGGTCCTCGGGATAGAAAAATTGATACCGAGAATAGCCCGGAGTTCGATCCCATTAAATGCAGGGAGATTTTCAAGACGTAAATGACCTGTCCTGGACGGTCCTTCCCAGTTTATTGGAGGTGAGTAGTTTATGAAGAACATATTTCGCGGATATTGGGGAAAAATATTGGTGTTGCTGATTCTAGCCTGTCTATATTTATTTGTTCCCTTCATTAAGGTTAACGTCAATCAGGCCTTTTTCATTTTAAGCAATGTAGATGTTGAACTGGCCCGGGGCTATATTTTAGGGTTTGGAATCTGGGCCCCTATCGTATCCTTTTTGTTGATGGTTTTTCAATCGGTAATAGCACCTTTGCCCGCTTTCATAATAACTTTTGCCAACGCCGGTCTGTTTGGGTGGATTTATGGAGCGATTCTCTCCTGGTCAAGTGCCATGGTAGGAGCAATGGTCTGTTTTTACATTGCCAGGTACCTGGGAAGGGACGTGGTTGAAAAATTCACTTCCAATAAAGCACTTAACAGTATTGACAGCTTCTTCAAGTATTACGGCAAATACGCTATCCTTATCGCCCGGCTCCTGCCCTTCGTCTCATTTGATATTGTAAGTTACGCTGCCGGATTGACTTCCATGGGCTTCTGGGAGTTTTTTATAGCTACCGGTATCGGACAAATGCCCGCGACCATTATTTATTCCTATATAGGCGGCATGCTGACCGGGGGAACAAAAACCATGGTAACGGGGCTCCTGATTCTCTTTGCTCTGAGTGCATTGATTGTACTCTTCAAAAATATATGGCAGGACAAGAAGAAAAGGGAGGGAATTGCTTTTGAAAAAGGGATCTAGGAAACGTTTCCTGAGCATTGTGCTGTGCCTGGCATTGCTTCTGGGAATCGCAGGCTGCCAAAGTCAGCCCGAATCTTCAGATGTACCGGAAAAAGAATTTAACATCTCAGTCTATCAGAATAACGATTTTCTGATAACAGCGGAAAAGCTTAAAGCCATGCTGGATAGCGAAAATCTAGTGCTGGTGGACTGCAACAAGCCTGATATTTACGCATCGGAACACATCCCCGGTGCTCTGGAAGTTGGGTTCCATGCCTTTTCGGATAAGATAGGCAGTCCCGGGGATCCGGGCTGGGGTACCATTAAACAAAAGGAAGATTTGCAGAAGACCCTTGAATCATTGGGAATAGACAACCAGAAGACCGTAGTTTTTTATTCCGATGTCTTTAAGGGACCGGGTGCCGATGGAAGGGCTGTTTGGCAGTTAAAAATTGCCGGAATGAATAATGTGAAAATGCTGGTTGGAGGCTTATCTTACTGGAAAAGCCTGGGATACCCGGTAACTGCTGAACTTACTCAACCTAAACCTGCGGCCGGAGTCGTGTTAAAGGATTATGACCAAAGCTACATAGCCACAAAAGATTACGTCTTTGATAATTTAAAGAAACAGGTTCTGCTGGATGTTCGGACGGAAGGTGAATTCAAGGGTTCTCAGAAAGCCGGCGAACCCCGGGGAGGTCACATTGAAGGAGCGGTCAACATGCTTTGGCTGGATCTGCTCAACGAGGACGGCACCCCTAAATCGCCTGAAGAGATAACAACCCTAATGGCTTCAAAGGGAGTAAAGCCAGCTGATGACTTCATTGTTTACTGAACCATGGGCATAAGATCTGGATATGCATCCATGATCCTCAGAGCCGTGGGCTTTGATAAAGTTAGAAACTACGAAGGTTCAATCTACGAATGGGGCGGAGATCCCAAGATGCCGATGGCAAAATAGTTATATAGCGATGCCTTGGTGTTTTTGCGCAAGGTTATTAATAGTGAGTAGCAGCCTAAGCGATTCGACC
Organism: Syntrophomonas sp.; assembly: GCA_036677685.1. GTDB lineage: Bacteria > Bacillota > Syntrophomonadia > Syntrophomonadales > Syntrophomonadaceae > JAQUBU01. The sequence continues at coordinate 24,946 of JAVBWA010000017.1, forward strand.
GGAGGAATTTCCGGGTATAGGGCAAAATCGCAGTTATGCTACCAATAAAGTTCCTATATATAGGCATTCAAAAGGGGAGAAATTTTCAAGATTTCTCCCCTTAAATAATTTCGATGGCAGAATTTTTTATAGCCCACAATAATTAATTAACAATCTCCATGTTAATAACGATGTACCAGGTTCCGCTTACACTTGTTTTTAAGAATTGGGTGCAGATTTTCAATGAAATGATTCTGCCCAAACAGTTATAAATCGAAATAAAGCTTATCATTGTTCAACGGAATGACCTAACCTTCATTACATATGTTCTTATTGATATATTTATCAATAGCGAAGCCAGCTACTGCTCCTACTGCCATTCCCGCAAGCCCGCCTAAAACCGGACCAATAACGGAACAATAGATTACCCCCAAGGTTCCCCCCATAGCAGAACCAATAAATATTCCGTTGCCATAGGTTTTCAGATGAACTGCTTTGTCTTTTCCGGAACTATAGTTTATTTCTTTAGCCTTATTATAAGCCTGCCATAGGGAAAAAGAATAAACACAGGGATAGAATAGCAGCCATTGAAAGTCTGTAATCTGCGTTGCTTGAAAGTATTGCCCGCGAAAGGAGTAGAGGATAGTGAGGTTTAGATTCGATTTTACATTGATGATAAATTCAAGTAAAACCAAAGCTAATCCGATAAGATAATCACCATTATACAGTTGTCCAAAACCAGGAATAGTAAGAGACCAAAGCAGTGCCATCCATGGCGAGCGATTACTATTAATAACCAATCACCGGCTTTCTCTTTCAAATAGCTTTTCCATTTTTTAATTTTTTATCAACTTAAAATAAATTCATTTGTTTTTAATTCTTTCAATATCTTTTGAAGTACAAGTCTTAAGCATAGGAACTAACTGCGGAGCAGTCACCGCTGCAATGAGGCGGGGGTTAGAACCCGCCGCCTGTTTTCTTAATAGGAACCCGACCGTTTAAAGAAGCGGGGGACATCTTTTCGCATCGTTAATTGACAAGGGTATACATCAGGGTTGGAGGACGGACCGGGAATGAGCATCTGGCGGGAAATACCGTGCTGCATAAGCAGTTAATCAGGTCTTGATGAAAAATCTTCGTAATATCTGAAAAGCCTCCGCCATTTTAAAGCCTTGGTTCTTTTAAGCCAGCATAAAACCCAGCCACATAACCTTCTTTAGTTGGCCGTATACAATCATTTGCTACTGTGAATATTAGGCATAAGCATTTAAAATCGGAGGTTAAAACTATGCCATTCATACCGCAGCGGGTTGTCTTCGAGCAAGCGGCTTTAAACTACCCCATGGCACAGCAAATGTGGATACGGTTTAGTACTAATCCCAAAGTAAAAGTTGAAGTAATTGAGAGCGGGAAAAGGATCAGAGGAATTACGGGTAAAACCTTAAGCGAAACCCATCAAGAGGCAAAAAGAACTCTGGTAGTGGGAATAAGAAAGACCCTTAAGTTTCAGACCTGCAAACCGTCCGCAGATTATCAGCTTCCCCTGATAACCGGCTGCATGGGAAGGTGCGAGTATTGCTACCTAAATACCCAGTTCGGTAAGAATCCTTATATTAGGATATATGTGAATATTGAAGAAATACTCCAGCAAGCCGCGGATTATATAGGGCAGAGGCAACCGGATGTCACTATATTTGAGGGTGCTGCGGTATCCGACCCGGTCCCGGTCGAACCTTATACCGGTTCTCTGTCCCGGGCTATCCAATTCTTTGCCGGTCAGAAGTATGCAAAGTTCAGATTTGTCACCAAATATACGGATATTAGTTCACTTCTGGGTATCGAACACTACCAAAAAACCACCATTCGCTTTAGCATCAATGCAGATAGTGTTATTCGCAGCTATGAACATGCCACCCCCGGCTTAAAACAAAGAATTCAGGCAGCCAGCCAGATGGCTCAAGCCGGATACCCAATGGGATTTATAATTGGACCGGTGATCCTGTTTCAGGAATGGGAGCAGCAGTATCGGCGAATGTTGGAAAATCTGCGGGATAATTTGCAAAGCCCCAGACCTTTGGCTTTTGAAGTAATTTCGCATCGTTTTACTCCCCGGGCTAAATCGGTGATTAATGAAATATACCCTGATAATACCCTTCCCATGAATGAAGATGAGCGCAGGTTCAAATATGGTCAGTTCGGCTATGGTAAATTTTTATATCCAGATGAAGAAATGAAATCGATTCATTCTTTCTTCACTAAAAATATAAAAGATATGTTTCCGGATTCAAGTATTAGCTATATTATTTGAGCTATCTGGCTATTCCGGGAGCCATACCGTGAAAGTCGTACCCTGCCCTTCCTGACTTTCTACTTTAATGCTGCCGCCATGTGCTTCAACAATGGATTTGCTAATCGCCAGGCCCAAACCGGAACCGCCATATCTACGGGCTCGGGATGAATCACTTCGATAAAAACGGTCGAATATGTGGGGGATATGATCGGCACTAACTCCCACGCCATTATCTTTAATGGCTAACCGCACTCCGGATTCCACCTTGCCAAGCGACAATTGGATCTTGCCCTGCTGAGGGTCGGTATACTGCACCGCATTTTGAAAGAGGTTTAAGATTACTTGTTTGATTTGATCTCGGTCATATTGGCATTTTACATTCGGTTCAACAGCCAATCCAAGCTCGCGCTGGCCGGCCAGAATGTGAAGCTGGGCTTCCATGTCGTGAATAACTTCGCTTAGGTCGCCTTCCTTAAGCTCAATATTGGGAGTCTGGTCAAGTTTGCTTAGAAGCAGTAAATCGTGAACCAGTTTATTAAGACGCTGCGATTCACTGTGCATGCTCCTCAAAGCCTTTTCAAGCTGCTCCGGTTGACTGGCCGCCCCGCGCAAAAGCACCTCCACAAATCCCTGAATCGAAGTTAACGGAGTTCGCAGTTCATGCGAAGCATCCGCAATAAAACGTCGCATCTGCTCTTTGGTTTCCTGTTCGGCGGCAAAAGATTTTTCCAGACGTTCCAGCATTCCATTGAAGGATTCCGCCAGCCGGTCTATTTCGATTTGGCCTTGACTGCTGGGAAAACGGCTGTCAAGATTACCGGCATCGATTTGTTCGGCAGTGCTCACCATATTGGATAAGGGGTCAAGAGTTTTCCGGAGCACCGGCAGAAAACCCAGCAGGCCCATTAACAAGGCAATAAACGATAAGAAAATAAAGGTAAGCAGTTGACGCAAAAGCAACTCTTTGAGCGGAGCAGTCAAGGTGCTTATTTGAATAATTCCCATAACTTTATGTTCACTGTGGGAAATTATTGGCTGCATCACGACTAAATGCTCCATTCCCTCAATGTTTACAATCAAATAGCGGGGTCCGCGCTGTTTGGATTTGCTTGTCTCATCCCATTGCGGCGGTTTCTCTTCCGAAATGTTAAGATATTTCTGCAATTCCCGGGCGTCTAAGCGCGGGGGAACAATATCATCGCGGCCTTCCGATAAAATGGAGTAATTACCTTTCGTATCAATAAAGGCTACAGCCGCTTCAGGAATAAAAAAGCGGGGTTTTTTGGCAAAACTATCTGATTTCTCAACAGTCTGCCTAAAAATTTCGGGGGAAGCTGAAATGATCTGGCTTTCCAGGCTAACCGCCTTATTGTGGTAGATTACATCCTTCATAAAAACATATTGCAGAATTCCGATTAGAGCCAGCAAAGCCGCCATCACCAGCAGCGACCGGGACAGCAACTGGATGCGCAGTGATTTTTCGGTGAACAGGGTTTTAAAATTTATGCTTTGCTTTTCATTCATAAAGATCAACCCGATATCCGGCTCCCCGTATGGTGCGTATCAATTGATGCTCTTTATCATTCAATTTATCCCGTAAAGAGCGAATATAGACTTCCACAATATTTTGCTCCCCGCCAAAATCATAACCCCATACTTTGTCCAAAATTGTGGTTTTGCTTAAAACCAAGCCCTGATTAAGCACAAGGTACTTAAGCAGTTCATATTCGGTTGGCGACAACTCTAACACTTGATTTTTAAATTTTATTTCTTTGCGGCGGTCATCGATTTTAAATGGCCCGATTAATACCTCCCCAAAAAGGTTGGGAAACTGGTTGCGCAGGCGGGCATAGATCCTTGCCAGCAGTTCTTCAAAACTGAATGGTTTGACCATGTAATCATCAGCCCCCAGGTTAAGGCCCTTCACCCGGTCATCTACTTCATCCCGGGCCGTCAACATGATTACCGCTACATTTTCGCTTTTCTTAAGCATTCGGCAAACTTCAAAGCCATCCATGCCTGGCATCATAACATCCAATATAACCACCTGGGGCTGGAATTGCTTTAAATGGGCAAGAGCAGCGATACCATCCCCGGCGCACTGGACTTCAAAGCCTTCATTTTGCAAGCCAAGCTCCAAGAACTGCAGGATGTTAGGTTCATCGTCAACCACCAATATCTTTATACCTTTTATGGCATGCATATGGCCACCACCTTCAGACTCTTCCTATTAGTTAAATTATCGTGTTTATAACTGAAAACACCCTGAATAAATGCTGAAAAATCGCCCAACTAATTCCATAAATCCGGGCAACAATTAACGGGCTCTATATTAAACAGATATATCATCCATAAGATAACAATTTTCAGATATAAATAGCAATCATCGGGGTGAAACATTCACCCCTATTTTCTTACTTATTTTCGCCACATTTCCGACATAAATCTTATATATTGTTATTTATGGAAAAATATAATTATTTAATGTCCAAGCTTCGATAATAAACCTATAAATTATAAGGAGTGATGCCAATGAATGTAAGCCTGAACCCCAGTATCTTATCGTACTTTCTCCAAAACAACAGCACGAACAGCTCTTTAACCAAAAGTACAGAGAGCAGTAGTTCTGTAAGCTCCTGGTTCAATGGCACAGACACGGTGCAAATAAGCCAGGCTGCCCTCAATGCCCTGTTATCCGCTGAAGAAAACAGCAGCTCTTCAGAGAATGATTCCTCTTCCACGTATGATATGGCGCAGATAATCCAGGACAAACTCGATGCCCTGGTAAGTGACGGCACCATCAGCGAGGAGCAGGAGGACGCAATTCAAACTTCCTTGGAGTCGGTAATCCAGGAGGCTGCACCGCCACCGCCACCTTCTGAAGGTGATTTTGAAGAAATGCTCAGCAGCAAACTGGATGAACTGGTTAAGGCCGGAACCATTACTGAGGAGCAGAAAGATGTCGTATTGGATGCCTTGAAACCTCCAAGCAGGAATGCTCAGGACACACCTCCGCCCCCACCTAAGGATGGCGGTTTTGAAGAGTTGCTGACCAGCAAACTGGATGAACTGGTTAAGGCCGGAACTATTACCGAGGAGCAAAAATCCTCCATATTTGAGGCTTTAAAACCATCATCAAAATAAAGCGATTGAGGAGACTGTTAACTCCGGTTAACAGTCTCCTCTGCTTGTCAATAAAGCAGTTTCAACACACCGCTGCAACTAGGCGGGTAATTATAACTGCCTGCTTAGTTAATTAGGCCCACCGCTTAAAGGAGCGAGGGACATCTTTTCACCTCGTTATATCGGCAGCCCGAAAAAAGCAAGGCAATCAAAAAGCCCGCAAATGAGACGCACCTATGTACGTTGATTGAACGGGCTTCTTTAATAACACAGATATTCCTTTTTTTGTTCGGACCGATGGTATGCACTTAAATGCCACCTATTTTTGTTTATACTGTTCATAATCAGGCGGAGATCCGCTATATCACCCGGTTATTGAGCCTGCATTACTCTCACAAGTTCTATTTCATCGGATTTATCCTTAAAGAATACTTCTATCATATCCCCGGTTTTTATCTTGTCTATAGTGATTTCCTGGCTTTCACCGCGCCCGCCGGTTACGATTTTGGCGCTGTCCGGCACGGTTATGGTTTTGGTTTCACCGGTCAGTTCGGGGGAGGCACTTGTTCCAGAGGGAGGCCCTGCCGGTTTTTCTCCCTGTGCCGGGGGCTGAGTCTGTGAATCTTGCTGGCCCTGCGCCGGAGGCTGCGGCTGGGGATTTTCACCCTGGGGGTCACCGACTTTCCTCTGCGGCTTCTGAGCTACTGCAAGAGTTATTTTATTTTCATTTATGTTTTGTACCTGCCCAAAAAGGTTGGAACTTTTAATTTGATTCCCGGATTTGTCACTGGCATCCGATTTGGCTTGTGTCCCGTCTGGGGTCTCGGCTTTAGCGGTATCCTGGGCATTCCCATTCCCGTTGTTCTTACCATCATCTTTGTTCTGGGAGGTCTGCACATCATCTTTATTAGATGCGGTTTCGGTGTTTGAACTATTGCATCCCGCCAGGGATAGCAGCAGTAATAGGCAAAGAATCAGGCTAATAAAACTACGCTTTTTCAAAAATATCCTCTCCTTATTAGTTGGATTATTGATGCCAGTAATCCAATTAGTTAATAATGATACTCTTACTTGAAGCATCCCATTCAACACTATGACCCAAGTTCTCTGTTACAAACCGCACCGGCAACATAACTCTGCCGGTTTTAGCTATAAAAGGCTTAACCTCTAGTTTCTTATCAACACCATTGACCGTTGCTGAGGAGTTCCCCATCTGCAGAACTACTTTTGCATTGTCCAAACTAATAGTAGTTGTTTGACTGCTGTTATCCCATTCTACTGTTCCGCCAAGACCCTCGATAACAGCTCTGACCGGAACAAATGTACTGTCATTTACGATAAGTGGTGTTGTATCATAACCCGGATCAAGATCCTTTTCAACACCTTTTACAGTCATTTTGCTGCTGCCAACTTTTAGCACTATGTTGCCGGAAATACTCTCGGTTGATTTGGTATTTGCTGAATCTGTTTTCCCGGGTGCTCCATCGCCTGATGGATTTGCAGGTCCTCCTGCCGGGGGTTTAATTGCAGCCAGGATACTGTCGAGCTGGACTTGGGTAATAATACCGGAATTTACCAGACTTTTCAGCTTGGTATTCATGTCCTCTGATAGACCCTGTTTTGGTTCGGTAGGTTTTATTGCGTTTGCATCAGGTTTAACTGCGTTTGCATCAGGTTTTGGAGCATTTTCGTCGGGTTTCAGAGCCTCCAGAACTGCTTGTTCTTGTTCCTGGGTTATGGTTCCGGATGTTACCAGAGCATCCAATTGTCCGTTAAGCTGGGATGCGCCTCTGCCTTTATCGGGTTGGGAAGTTGTATCGGCTGCAATGGCCGTCCCGGCAATCATCAAGGTAAACACAATAATCGACAAAATTAAATAGCGTATTTTCAACAATCATCATCCTTTCAAAAAGTAATCGTTTTCTTAAAAAAAATAATAAAAAAGCTTCCCTCCTTCCGGTGAATCAATAGGTCTAATATTTTTGTTCTACACTTAATTGGATTGATTTTTATGCAGGGATTATTTAATCGAAATGCAGACAAAAGGAATATTTCCAAGCCATGCAAGATATAGTGTAAGATAGGATAAACAGTAGTGTGAGTTAATCCCCTTCATGCTTCACTTCTCAAAACTACTCCTCAAAGCGATATCCGTAACCCCAGATGGTTTTGATATTATTTGTGGAGTTGCTTTCGGCCAATTTTTTGCGCAGCCGTTTCACCAGATCGTCAACCGCCCGGCTGCTCCCCACATAATCGCAGCCCCATACCCGGTCCAGCAGTTCCTGTCGGTTAAAAGCCCGCTGCGGCTGCCGGGCTAACAAAAGCAGAAATTCATATTCCATCGGCGTTAACCCGATTTCCTGCCCATCCACCGTAGCATGGCGGTAGTTGGGGTTAATTCTGAGATTGCCAATTTCCACCGGTTCTTCTTCGATTATTGGCTGGGTGGAGGATCTTAATATGGATCGTACCAGGGATATCAGTTCTCGGGGGCTGAACGGTTTGTTAAGATAATTTTCAGGGCTTAATTCCAAACCAGGGATACGCTTTATTTCTTCACCTTGTTCGGATATGACAATAATCGGCAGACCGCTGCGATTCTTAATATTCAGGTAAAACTCCAGGCTTTCTTCAACTGGCAAGGCCATATCCAGAATAAACATATCCGGAAAACCGGACTGCAACCTTTCCAGGACTTCTCCCACCCCGGCAAAGGTTTCAACCTTGAATTGTTCCCGGGTCAGGTATTCCTTTATGGTCTTGCGGCTATTAACCTCGCCGTCTATCGCAAAAACTGTACTCAAGCTTACCACTCCACAATCTGTAATGTTAAAATTTAGAGTTCTAATTAATTTACCCAGGGTTTCTCAAAGGATATTTCCGCAAGTTCATGCTCATAAGCCGTGGATTTCAAGGTTTGCTGCAGATTGGCCAAATCCGCTTCCGCTTTTAAGACATCACCTTTATTGGCGGTTCCCATTTCATACTTCAATTTGGCGGTGTTTAAAGTTTCTTCGGCGGCTGCGATATCCTGTGTTGTGCTCTGGTACTGTTGTTCCAAATTAAATATATTGTTATAAGCTGAAATTACGTTATCTCGAGCCTGTTCTTTGGTATTGGATTCGCTTAATATTGCTTTATCAACAGCCAGCTTTTTGATTTCATATGAATCGCCCCCACTATTCCACGTATAAAGGTTGGCGGCCTGTTGCGCTTGTTCGACTTGCTTGCCGGCCAGCCAGACATCCGGATTAACATCCATACTCCGCAATACTTCCAAATCCAGGTCGTCAAATTCATAAGCCGAAAATTGCGGATCATCCTGCAAGACCGGGCGTTCTTTGGCATCCAACCCCAGCAGGGTGTTTAAACTCCGGTAGCTGTCCTCCAGGTTATTTTTACTCTTGGCCAGAGCCAGTTCCTTGGCGGTATAATTTCTTTCCGCAGTGTTTTTACTGATTAGACTTTCCTTTTTAACCTGATAGCCTACCCGAGCCGCCAGCCGCTGAAAATCCGCATATTTTAAGGCCTTTTCGGCTACTTTGACTTTTTCCTGGGCTGTAAGTAAATTTGTATACTTTTGAAAGACATCTTTGGCTAAAGAATCAATCGATGTCTCTTTTTCTTTCCTGGTCGTTTGTAGACTAATATTGCTTTGAACTGCTTTTAGGTATGTTGAACTTGCCTCCGAGTTGCTCCCGTCAGCAGGTATAAATTTCACGTTGTCTGATGCTGATTCGTTGTTTAACTCACTTTGTTCGATGCTATAATCGGCCATCTTTATGCTATTGCTATGCGCCAGGGCTCTTTTTTGAGCGTCTTCAATAGTTAGCACCAGATCCGAGGATGTAGCTGAACTGCCGGTATCTGCAGTCTCCGCTGCCGAAACCGGAGGAGTCTGGCCAAGTAAGATAAAGCAGATAATCAGAGTAAAGACTTTTCTTTTAATAGCAAGCATATTAATCACCATAGTACCTCCTTCAATATTATTCGAATCGTAAAGCTTCAATCGGGTTGGCATTGGCGGCCTTACGTGCTGGATAGTATCCGAAAAACAATCCAATCATTATCGAAAATCCCATAGACACAGCAACCAGCCAGGGGGCGATTTTCATTTTCATATCAGCCACGGCACTTATTATCTGTGAGGTGCCCCATCCAAGCAAAACCCCTATAACTCCGCCGATAAAGCATAACAACAAGGCTTCGATTAAAAACTGGGTCAGGATAGCCCGGGTAGTGGCTCCAATAGCCATGCGAATCCCAATTTCGCGGGTCCGTTCGGTTACGGAAACCAGCATAATATTCATTATGCCAATCCCCCCCACCAGCAGGGATACAGCAGCTATGCCCCCAAGTAAAAAGGTGAGCATTTTCGTAGTGTCTTCAACTGTTGCTAATATTTCTGCCATGTCCCGGATACGGAAATCATCATCAGCCGAATCTGCCAGGCGATGGCGCTGCCGGAGCAATGTGGTAAGGTACTCTTTCAATGGTGTCAAGGCTTCCGCACTGCTGGCCTGCACATTGATGGAACGAACGGTTGCGGAACCCAGCAACCGCTGCTGGGCTGTGGTTAACGGAACATATATTATATCATCCTGGTCGTCGCGGCCACTGCTGCCTTTCTCCTCCAATACCCCAATTACGGTGAAGGTAAGACCGTTGATTCGAATAGCTTGCCCTAACGGATTGGATCCGTCCAAAAACAAGTTTTCCACCACCGTCTGACCAAGTACTGCCACCCGGTTAAGATTGTCAAGATCGCTTTGTTCAAAAAAGCTGCCCTGTACGGTAGGCCAATTTTTGATAGTCTGTAATTCAGGTGCGGTTCCATCCACCGTGGTTGTCCAGGTGTCACTGTTTCTGGCTATGGTTGCACCGCTTATACTAGATTCTGCAGCTACGCATTTGACCAGAGGCAGCGATTTTATAGCTTCAACATCGCCCATGGTCAATTTGGCTGTATTGGTTCCCCTTATCGGCCCGCTGCTGCCTCCAGCCGATACAGTAAGCAGATTAGCGCCCATGCTGGAGATTCTTTCGGTGATTCCCGAGGCTGTTCCCTGGCTCAAGGCTACCATGGTGATAACTGCTCCCACCCCGATAATGACCCCCAGCATGGTAAGAAAGGAGCGCATTTTGTTAACTAAAAGGCTTCGCCAAGCCATTTGCAGAGTTGATAGTAAATCCATAGAATTATTCCACCTTATCCTTTTAAGCATCAGAAGAAACTGCGGAGCAGTTTCAACACACACCGCTGCAACGAGGCGGGGGATTAGAACCCGTCGCCTGTTTATTTATAGGAACCCGGCCGCTTAAAGAAGCGGGGGGAATATTTTTACCTCGTTATTATCCGGCCTTAACCTGGGCCTGGGTGGGATTTGCTATTTTCTCCCGGCTGATAATCTCTCCGTCGCTGAGGCGAACAATACTTTCGCAATAAAGCGCAATATCCGGTTCATGGGTTACTATAGCAATTGACAAGCCCTGTTCCCGGTGCAACTGCTGCAGCAGCGACATGATTTCTACGCTGGTTTTGGTATCCAAAGCTCCGGTAGGCTCATCCGCCAGTAATAAGCCGGGGCGGTTAACCAGCGACCGGGCTATGGCTACGCGTTGCTGCTGCCCCCCGGACAACTGCCGGGGCAGGTGGTGTTCACGGCCTGACAAACCCACCAGGCTTAACATTTCCCGTCCTCTCTCGTTGCGCTCTTTGGCTGCAACTCCGGCATAGGCTAAAGGCAGACATACATTTTCCAGAGCACTTGCTCTCCCCAGGAGATTGAAGTTTTGAAAGACAAAACCGATTAATATATTGCGAAAATAAGCCAACTGGTCTTTATCCAGAGCCATAACATCCTGTCCGGCAAAAACATAGCTGCCGGTGTCCGGCTTATCAAGACAACCCAGAAGGTTCATCAAGGTTGACTTTCCGGAGCCGGAAGACCCCATGATGGCCAGCATTTCACCAGAGTTAATATTTAATGACACTGAACGCAAGGCATGAACAGGTTCTCCAGCTCCATAATAGGTTTTGTTAATATCCTTCAGGGCAATAAGATTATTAGACATATTCAATCCTCCCTTGTGGCATCTTTAAAATCCGGGAGGGGGGCCACCCATCCCGCCACCTTGATTACGGTTGTTGTTGTTTGAGCGGGAATTGCTGGAATTGGAACTGGAAGAATCAGTGGTCGTATTAATTTGGTTGGTACCCACGATAACCTGTTCACCAAGTTCTAATCCTTCAACGACCTCATAATTTGACCCGTCACTCAAGCCTAGAACAACGGCTTTGGCCACGGCCTGATTGTTCTGCAGCACCATTACTTGGCTTCGTTTTTGCTGAGTTGAATCCTGTGCCTTTGACTGTGTTGTATTCTGTGCATTTTGTTGGGTTGAGCTCTGGTTACCATCTGCAGAAGACTTCTGCTTATTGGTCCCTGTTTGATTTTTGGCATCTGAAGCCTGACCAGCCATGGCCGCATTGCTCTTCATACTGGTTTGGGCATAGCTTACTGCCATCATGGGCACGGTTAAGACGTTGCTCTTGCGCGCAATAATTATATTAGCGGAAACCGACATACCTGAGAAAAGCTTATGTTCAGGATCAACACAGGAAATTAGTACTGGATAGTACTGAACATTGCTTACGCTTTGGGCTTGAGGGGTAATTCTTAAGACTTTGCCTTTAAAAGCTTGATCACTGTAACTGCTGCTGGTAAATTCAACATCCTGCCCGACCTTGATTTTCCCGATATCCGCCTCATTGACCAGGGCGCTTAACTCCAAATCTTCACTCATAACCGTAAGCAGGGTGCTGCTATTGCTGTTAATTCCATTGATCTGCCCCACTTGACCATTCACCGCGCCGATGATGCCATCAAAGGGCGCCACCAGGGTTGCATCATCCAGATCGGATTGCGCTTGCTCAACTTTCGCCTGGTCATTTTGTTTTTTGGATTTGGCAGTCGCTAATTCCCACTCGCTCTTGCTCACATTGTCTTTGGCAGTATCCAGCTCACTTTCAGATATAACTCCCGCATCAAACAAATTTTGCTGCTGTTCGAGAGTCTTGGTATTATTTTTGAGAGTTAACTCGGTGGATTTTATACTTATTTCATCTTGTTCAACAGTTCTTATAGCTTGCTGTAAAGTCGAATTCAGCGAAGTAGCATCTTGCGTGGCTAGAATCTGCCCCTTCTTAACATGGTCGCCGGGCTGTACATTTAAAGCCGTAATAATTTCATCTTTTTTGAAACCCATGGCGGATTCTTTTACCGAACTCAAAGTACCGGTTGCCTCAATTGAATCAGTCAGTGTACCCTGACCAACCATCATAGTAAGATAATTTGCTTCGTTACTGCTCGCGAAGTAATTGTATAAAAAATATCCTCCGGCTGTTAATAATAGCAAGATGCCCAGAATCCAGGTTAACTTCTTCTTTACCGACATTTTTTTCATACGGTTTTGCACAAACATCTTCCGCACATTTTCTGCATCCAAGTTACTGGAAGCTGTTTCATTGACTTGAATATCATCCTGTTTTTCCATACTAGTAAATTCCTCCATAATTAAACCTCACTCCAAAATGCATTTTTCGGTATTTTTTACCTGTATTAATATATGTAACAACCTACTGCATATATTATCCAGTGCTTAACTGAAACCATCCTGAATGGAAGCTGAAAGTTTATTGAATGTAATATACTTTTCCATATGCTGTTTTAATCTCAGGTCGAACATCCGGAAGGATTCCCTATTTAATTTTGGGAGATACTAAGGATATGAAAATTTAAAGGATAAGCGGGTGATGATTTGCTGATTAATTTTGGTTATGTGGCCATGTCCGCGATACTCAAGAACTGCTCTCCTTCCAAAACCATTACCGTAAAACACTTGGCAAAAATCGAAACCGAAGAAGCCCGCCGCTTCCGCCTGACCGCCTTGGCCAGAACCAACCTGCAAAACACCCGTCGATTATTCCTGTATAATTCGGCCCACGATATCAAGGTTTTCCGCCTGACTTCAAAGCTAATACCACTGGCCACCCATCCTATAAGTACGAACTGGAATTGGTTAAAAGAACTGGAAACTGAACTGAAAAGCCTGGGGGATTACGCAAAATCGCATAGTTTCAGAATTAGCGCTCATCCTGATCACTTCACCCTGCTTAATTCCCCCCAAAAGACAGTTACCGATGCATCACTCAGGGATCTCGAATATCACCATCAAATTTTTACCGGGATGGGGCTTGATTCAGAGGCTAAACTGATTTTGCATGTAGGAGGCTGTTATAAAAATAAAAATGAATCGATAGCAAGATTTATCGAAAACTTCAATAAACTCCGCCCACCGATAAAGAATAGAATTGTACTGGAAAACGATGATAAAACTTATACCGTACGGGATGTGTTAAAAATCTGCCGGTCGGAAGGCATACCGATGGTGCTGGATATTCATCACCACTGGTGCAACAATGAAGAGGATGATATTGCAGACTATCTATCTGACATATTCGCCACCTGGAACCACGAAACGCTTCCGCCTAAAATTCACCTGTCCAGCCCTAAAGGCCAAAAGAATTTTCGCAGCCATGCGGACCAAATTGATTTGGCCTTTTTCCTTGACTTTTTGAAACTGGCTAAAAAGTTTGACATTGATTTTGATGTGATGGTTGAAGCCAAAAATAAGGATGCTGCTTTACTAAAATTGCTTAAGGAATTAAAAGCAGTACCTGGTATATACTTTAGAAAAAAGGCATCTATAGAATACTAAAAATACAAATTAAAAACATCGTTTGGCATAATTAAACATATTGCTTTTATGTAGCTCGTGTGCTAAACTATCCGCAAGTGAATATCTTCTCCAAGCCTATGGACCTAAAGTATGAAGCCATGGTTCCCGGGCCGATGGGTATAAAGCGAAAGATTTATGCCTCCCCGTATTGTGGAAAGGAGATACTTCAACTGTTAACAGACAGGTGTTGTGTGTTCTAATTCATAATGCACCTGTTTTTTTATTTAATTGAATACTTTTCTCCAAGCCGGTGGACCTAAGGTTAATACTATGGTTAGCAGGCCGATGGGTATAGAGCGAAAGATCTATGCCTCCCCGTATTGTGGAAAGGAGATGCAACATATTTATAGGCTTATGTTTCTATAGGTCTGAGTGGTTGTGTCCTTTCTCAAAGGGCTCAACCTTTTTTATTTGGCTAATAGCTGAAAAGCTGTTACATACAATCCCAATCTTTTTCTTCCCGCTTGAAATATTAGCGGGTCTTTTTTTGAATATTTATCATTATATTTTAAAAAAAGGAATATAGTACATACTTGGCGAATTATATTTTTGTTACATAAAGTTATTCATGAAGAATAATTAATAGACATGTTTGGTCCGGATTTCTCTTTTAACCTTATCCATGAAGGATATCGGTATTGTTATTCTATTGCTTACCGGTAGATGTTAATTGGATTTTAAGGTTAGAAGGAGGTGGACCTTTTTTATTGACCTTTTATAATTAATATTTTTTGGGAGGGAGAAAACTTGAGTACAGTACTAACTAATGGTGTTATCCACGTTACTGACAGTTGCAAAGCCTGTGACCATTGCACCTTTATCTGTCCTACCGGTGCAATCCACGGCGAACTTGGACAAAAGCACCAGATTAACCTCAAAAAGTGCATCAATTGCGGCCAGTGTCTGGTTAACTGCCCCTTTGGGGCTATTGAAGATGTTTCCATGGTGGAAAAAGTGAAACAAGCTCTGGGCGACCCCGGCAAAATTGTGGTAGTCCAGGAAGCTCCGGCGGTGCGGGTAGCCCTGGGAGAAGAGTTCGGCTATCCGGTGGGTACCAATGTCAAAAATAAAATGTATGCTTCACTGCGTAAACTTGGATTTGACAAAGTTTATGATACCGAATTTACCGCTGACCTGACCATCTGTGAGGAAGGCACCGAACTCATCCATCGCGTCTATGGCGCTTTGGGGGTTCCAGGGTTCGAAGGTAAGGGTCCATTGCCGCAGTTTACTTCCTGCTGCCCGGCCTGGGTTAAATATGCTGAAGATAATTATCCCCAGATATTGCCTTATATTTCATCAGCCAAATCACCCCAGCAAATGTGGGGAGCGGTTTCTAAAACCTATTTGGCTGAAAAGCTTGCCGTTAACCCGGCGGATATGGTCTCGGTATCGGTTATGCCCTGTACCGCCAAAAAGTACGAGTGCGAGCGCCCTGAGTTTGTCGCCAGCGGCTTCCAGGATGTAGATCTGGTACTCACTACCCGTGAGCTGGCTGCGATGATTAAAGAAGCAGGCATAGACTTTAATAACCTGCCTGATGAAGAAGCTGACAAGTTTGTTGGTCTTTCCACCGGTGCCGCCACTATATTTGGAGCATCCGGCGGAGTTATGGAAGCTGCTTTGAGAACCGCTTATGAAGTCTTAAGTGGGCAAACCCTGGAGAAATTAAATTTCGAGGCTGTAAGAGGCCTGGATCCTGTTCGGGAAGCTACAGTTGAAGTACCGGTCAAGGCTCTGGGTAAATCCCTGCCGGTCAGTGTTTGTATTGTAACCGGTACTAAACATGTTGCCTCAGTGATTGAAGATGTGCTGGCCGGGCGCAGCAAGTACCATTTTATTGAAGTAATGAACTGTCCGGGCGGCTGCATAAATGGCGGCGGTCAGCCCATCAGAAGAGACACTTACTAGGAGGGGGGATATTATAATGAAATTCTTTACGGAAAAAGAAGGTATTACTCGCCGCCAGTTTTTTATCGGCGCGGGCATGCTCACAGTTACGGCAGTAATCAGCGGTGTTTTTGCCAAGTTTGGCGTTGATGTTTTTGCGGCCAGCGACAATTATATAGCCCAGAGAGCAGCCGGTTTGTACACCTTGGATGAAAGCATGGCTTTAAGAAAGTCCCATGAAAATCCTGAAATACTCCAGATATATAAGGATTTCCTATCTCCGGGTGAGATTCAATTTGTAAGTCCCAAAGCTCATCATCTGCTGCATACCAAATATGGCAGAGAAATCCCGGCATTTATCGAAGAACTGAAAAATCCCCACGCTGAGGCTGAAAATGAAGCCAAGGTTGAACCCGCAGCTTAGGAAGGAGGAGAATTAATTGAGTAATCTTAATGGAAAAGTATTAAAACACGGGGCCCAAACTCGAACCATGCACTGGGTTCACCTGCTGGCCTTCACTATTCTCGGTTTGACCGGCATTGCTTTCTACTGGGATATAAATCTTATCAGCAACATTTTTGGCGGACCCGCCAACGCCTCAGTGGTTCATCGCTGGACTGGGGTAGTATTTACAGTGGGACCGGCCCTCTATATACTGCTCAATTTTGATCGTTTCTCTCGGTTTATGTCTACCATTGCTACCTTCTCCAAGGATGATTTTGGCTGGCTGGCTTGTATGGGAGGCTATCTGCCCTTTATCAAAGCCGACCATGTCCCACCCCAGGATAAATATAACGCCGGTCAGAAGATGCTGGGCTGGCTGATTATATTTGGCTGCATTCTGATTATCCTTACCGGATTTCCCATGTGGCTGTGGCGGCACGATGTTCCCGCCGTATTTTTAAGTTTCTGCTACAATGTACATTTCTGGACGGCTATAATCATGATCTTACTGGTGGGCGGTCATTTCTTCCTGGCTGCCATCCATCCCAAATCCCGGGTGGAATTCTCTTCGATGATGCTGGACGGCTATATTGATGCCGATATCAGCGCTCACCATAATGCCAAATGGTTTGCCGAATTAAAAGAAACGTCCTAATCGTTTTATTTCAAGCAGCCCATCCGATAGGATGGGCTGCTTGTTTTTCCTCTTAAAAATTGCTCTTAAGCCATAAGATATATATTTTTTGCCTTGCAAAAGCTTAATGTTTTAATTACCATTAATTTAAGTATCGGAAGAAATTAGGGAACATTTTCTTTCGCACCTCTGCAACAAGGCGGGGGATTAGAACCGCCGCCTGTTTTTTTAATAGGAACCCGACCGTTTGAAGAAGCGGGGGCATCTTTTCGCCTCAATATAGATAATTAATGCATTTATTTTTTGCATAGGTCAGATGTAATAACCTTCTTGACCATATGAAATATTTTTACATCAGGAGGTAAGGAAATGAATTTTGATGCTGCAATTGTCACTGAAAAGGGATTGGCTTTTGTCGTAATTTTGGTAAAGCCCGAGGTTTTTAAACATGATTACTCGATCAACGAAGCCCGCGAAATATTCTCCAAGTATTTTCCGGCCCTGCCAATTGTATTAATGGCGCAGGATCATGCAACCCTTCCCTCTTGTCACGGCCGCGCGGATCTGGTAAGATTCCTTAAAACCGTTGATTACATGGCCCTTCCCTGGAAACAATATACTGTTAAATAATTACTCATTATCAAATATTGCTTAAGGATATTGCATGTATATTACCCTCTACCCCAAAATTAAATATCTGGAGGCTCCCAATCGAGCCAGATTTCCTTATTGCAATTGTTTATATATTGATGATGATATAAAGGCAGTAATTGATAGCAGTTGCGGCGAGCAAAACCTGGACTTGCTTTTTCAGAATCGCCCCGAGGTGATTCTGAATTCACATTTTCATGAGGATCATATCCTAAACAATTATCTTTTCCCCACGGCTCAAGTCTGCTTGCATGCTCTGGATGCTCCGGCCGCATGTTCGCTGGAAGTTTTCCAGGAGTATTATGGTTTTCAGGAATTCGGTGGTCGGCAACTGGGCAGGAGATTTATCAAATCGATAGATTTGCATGCTTCCCCGGTACACCGCGAAATTGATGACGGGCAGGTTCTGGATTTCGGCAGCGTTCATTTGCGGGTAGTTCATACCCCTGGGCATACCCCGGGGCATTGCTGTTTTTACGAAGAAAAAAGCGGCCTATTATTCAGCGGCGATATTGACCTTAGCGGATTCGGTCCCTGGTATGCCCATCTCTGCAGCAATATAGATGATTTTATAAACTCAATTCAAAAATGTATTGAAATTAATCCCCGGCTTATTGTTTCATCACACAAAGGAATTATTCGCGAAGACATCCCTGCTAGACTAAAAAAATACCAGCAGATTATTTTCACTAAAGAACAACAAGTCCTGAGTGCTTTGCAGCAACCGGCCAATATTGAACAACTGGCCCAGCGGCAAATCTTCTATGGACCCCACGTTACATTAAGCCCCTTTATGTTTTGGATGGAAAAAATGGCTGTCTACAAACATCTGGAACGCTTGATTAACCTGAACCAGGTGGAACAGAACGGCGAAACCTATTATTTGAAATAGGTAAGGCGTAAGATGGTAAGGGGTCTGATCAGATAAAGAAGAATGCAGAAGCAATAATCAGGTAAGCACCTACCAGCAAGGAGCCTTCCAGCCAGTTTGATTCCCCGTCGAGACTGATAAACTGGGCAATTAGTACCGCCAGCCCGACCGCCACCAATTCATAGTAATTAAACATAATGCTCATTGGCCTGGCAAACAGCAAACTTAGAAAAATTAGAACCGGGGTGACCAGTAAAGCTATTTGAGCGCTGGACCCAATCGCAATTTCGAAAGCCAGATCCATTTTATTTTTATAAGCCATTAAGACCGCCGTGGAATGTTCCGCAGCATTGCCTATAATAGGAATAATAATTATGCCGATAAAAAATTCCGACCAACCCAAAGCCTTGGTCACCGGCTCAATGCCGCTGACCAGCAGTTCGCTCTCCAGAGCTATAAAAACCGTACTTAAACCCAGCATGAGGATAGATTTATTTTTGCTCCACTTCCCTTCGGCTTCGGCAATTTCACAAACCTCGCTGTTGCGGCGCATGGAAAAGGTTATCCCCGCGAAATAAAGTATAAATAATATGACCGCCACCCCGATGCTAAATTCCTCCAGAGCTAAAGAATTAGTTTTGCCATGGAAAAATACCGCTGGAATGATAAGCGCTATAATCGAAAGGAACATCAGGCTGGTCTGGTTGCTTACATGAGTACGGTCAAAATACTGCGGACCGTTTTTCAGTCCTCCCAACAATATGGACAAACCCAAAACCAGCAAAATGTTGCCCAATATGCTGCCCGCGATGGAAGCCTTAACCACTGAAAAAAGCCCGGCTTTGAGAGCAAATATAGTTATTAATAGTTCTGTGGCATTGCCAAAGGTAGCATTCAGTAACCCGCCTACTTTTTCCCCGGTATAACATGCCAGGTTGTCGGTAGCCTCTCCCATAATACCTGCCAAAGGGATAATAGCCAGACAGGCCGTAAAAAACATAAGTATTTCACTGCCGCTAAATCGGAAATAAAAACTCAGTATAAGCGCAGGCAGTAATATATAAAGATATTTACTCACTTTCAAACCCCCATAGTAAATTAGCTTAGTAGCAGGAAATAGAATTTATTGAAAACAGGTTAACTGAAGAATACACAGAAATCAAATTACCCAGTCCGGATTCATTTCATAATCACTTTGATACATTATTGTATTATTTTGATTCATTGTTGTATTGTTTCAAAATTATTCTCAGCACGGCCCCGGTAAATATAGCTGGAAAATCCCCATAATACCCGTACTTTAATAATTTTGTGCAAGGGCTCTTAATTTTGGCACGATTTTTGCTTATATACTACTGCAAATAATAAGATGTAGAGACCAAATACGAAATATAACTAACATTAATCCAGTATTCTATTCATTTTATTTTAACTAATATTTGATAAAATATCATTTTAAGAAATGCACCACGGTCATCTGCCAAACTAGCCGCCAAAGTAAATCAACGGCAAAGGTATTATCTGTGCCGCAAGAAAAGAGGAGGTAATATATGATGACCTACAAAAATTCAGAAGGGTTCAAAGAGGATTGGGTGCCATCCTATGTGGAAACAATGGAATCCTTGTATGGGCCGCTAGTGGAGGAACAAACCCCAAGTATCGAGGAGATAAATGAAGTTTTAATTAATAACTTCATGGCAGAACCTCAAGATCCGGATCAGGGTTTAAGCCGCTGGATCAATCTCTATCTGGCATTACTTGACTTCGTACATGGATTTATCAGCACCGAAGTGGTTCCTTCTATTGAAAGCATTAACCAGCAATGGATTGAGTGCTTTTTCCCTGGCCAGGAACCGGAAGTTGATGTAATGACCAAGAACTGGATCAGTGCTTATCTGGATCTACAAGAGATCCTACAGGCAAAACAAGAGACGATAATGCCCATTGAAGCAATCAACCAGGAGTGGATAAGGTGTTTTTACACTGCCAGTGTAGACGAAGACTTCGAGTTTGAGGAAGGATGGGCAATCTCCTACTTGGCCAGCAACGAAGAATTGCATGGAACCATTAACCTGCAGTCCGGTTTCAGCATTGATGAGCTGAATGCGGAATGGATAAGATTATTTAGGGAAGATAGCAGCAGTACCAGGAAAAATTTGGCCAAAGTAGCCTGATGCCTAAATAAGAATCTAAAAATTAATAATACAAAAGCCCAAAGCTGACCGGTTTTAACCGGTGCTTTGGGCTTTTGTATTTTCCCTCCTGAACAGAACATATTTATTTGTGCTATAATGTGAAAAGTATAATTAGGAGCGTGAAACGATGAATGTCGTTAACAAATTACTTAAAAATTCCTTGTCCATCGATTTAGAGATGCGCATCGACGAAGCTTATACTTATCTTTCGGACTGCGGTCTGAATGGTGCAACCATACACGATTCAGACAATATAATAATCGGAGTAATTACCAAAAATCAGATTTTGCAAGCTATTGGCAACGGGGTTGCCCCCAAATGCCCGGTAAAAGATCTGATGTCAACCGATAAGGAAATTATTAAATTTGCAAATGAATTCCAGGCAATAATAAACGATTTGAAGCACCGGCTGGCCTTTAAAGAAATGAATGAATGTCTTGACAGCAGGAAGTTTTCAAATCTTCTCTGGTCCTTCACCGAGTTGTTTCAAGAACAAAAAAGCTATTGGGAAGCCTGTATCGACTCCATTTACAACCCCTTGGTTTCTATTGACAATGACGGTAATGTCAACTATTTCAACAAAGCTTTTGAAAAGGCTACAGGAATATCGGCTGCCGATGCCCTAGGCCGTAATATAAACGACCTCTTTCGCACCAGCGGGCTGGTTGATGTTTTAAAAAACCTGCAGCCCCAGGTCACCCAGCGTATTGAAGAAGTGGGCACAGCCTTTATATCCAACCGCACCCCGATTATTAAGGATGGACAGCTTATAGGTGCGGTCGCCGTACTTCAGGAAATTTCCGATTTGGAGCAGATCGCTGAAGAGTTGGAGCGGACCAAGGAGCTAAACCGTGAATTGGATGCCATTATTGAATCTTCTTTTGATGGTCTTTATATTACCGATGGCTATGGCAATACGCTTAGGCTCAACAAAGGTTTTGAGCGCATTACCGGAGTTAGTTCCGAGGAGTGTGTGGGCCGCAATATGGCGGAACTGGTTGAAGAAGGCGTTTTTTCAGATTCCGGTTCACTTTTGGCTTTGGTAAAAAGAGAAAGTGTTACTATCAACTTAACCCCGAGGTCAGGTAAGGAAATTCTGGTGACCAGCACTCCCATTTTCAACGATAACGGTGATATTGCTTTGATTGTTACCAATGTACGGGATATAACCGAACTGAACGAATTAGAACGCAAGCTGAAACATATGGAAGGTTTGCGTGAAAAGGAACTGGATGCTATTTTTGATTCTTCATATGATGGTCTTTATATTACCGATGGCGAAGCCAACACCCTTCGCCTCAACAAAGCTTTTGAGCGGGTTCTGGGTGTTAAAGCAGAGGAATGCATAGGGCGCAATATGCAAGATCTGGTCAATGAAGGCATATTCTCGCGCTCAGGGACCCTCCTGGCTCTGGAAAAAGACGATGCAATTACCATCACCCTGCAGGCCAAAACCGGGCGCACCGCTCTGGTAACCAGCACGCCGATCAGGGACGATCTGGGCAATATCATCCTGGTGGTTACAAATGTACGTGACATCAGTGAATTAAACGAGCTTCAGGAAAAGCTGGAACAATTTGAAGGTTTGACCCGTGCTTACCAGACCGAATTACAGGAATTAAAACTGCGCACCCAGTGTGTAGTGCATTCCAGCAAGATGCGGGATCTGGTAACCCTGGCGGTGCGCGTGGCATCAGTTGATTCGACGGTGCTTATCCAGGGAGAATCGGGAGTCGGTAAAGAACTGGTCGCCAATACCATCCAGTCCAACAGCAACCGTAAGGATGGCCCATATATCAAGATAAACTGCGGAGCTATTCCCGAAAATTTGTTGGAATCCGAGCTTTTCGGATATGAACCAGGCGCCTTTTCGGGTGCCGGTAAACAGGGCAAACCCGGCATGTTTGAACTTGCCAACGGCGGTACGTTGTTTTTAGATGAAATTGGCGACCTGCCGCTGAGTTTGCAGGTAAAGCTACTGCGTGTGATTCAGGAGAAACAAATTAGCCGGGTGGGGGGAACCACCACTATGGATATTGATGTGCGCATCTTAACCGGAACCAATTATGATCTTGGCGAAATGGTAAAAAAGAAGCTTTTCCGCAAGGACCTATACTATCGTTTGAATGTGATTCCCATTCATGTACCTCCGTTAAGAGAACGCCGGGATGATATACCGGTACTTAGTCTGCATTTTCTGGAGAAATTCAATCAGCGCCACCAGCTAAACAAAAGGCTTTCCAACGATGTGCTGGCTTATTTTATAACTTATGATTGGCCGGGTAATGTCCGGGAACTGGAAAACCTCATTGAACGGCTAGTCGTTACCTCTCTTAACGATACCATTACCTTACGTGATTTATCTTCCTGGTCAGAACTGGGACCAGTTTTGCCCAATATCGATGATTCAGGGGTGGTTCCATTGCAGCATGCACTGGAAAACACCGAACGCCGGGTTTTGGAAAATGCTTTTTCATTATATTCTTCCACTTATGCAGTAGCCAAGGCATTGGGAATCAGTCAGCCTACGGTGGTAAGAAAAGCCGCTAAATACGGAATTAAGTTCGGTATAGCCCAATAAAATGAAGCAAACCGGGAAACAGATACCTTTATGTTTCTCGGTTTGCTTCATTTGTCTTTACTATGCCGGGACGGCAGGGTGGATTTAGCGCCACACTAGCCCCCTACCGTCTTTGGCAGATCTTAGCCTATTTTATTAGTCTTTCTCCAAATTCCCATCTTCTGAGCTTCTTTTACAAGATCATCCCTGAAATTCGGATGAGCTACGGAAATAAGAGCCTCGGCTCTCTGCCAGGTAGCCTTACCTTTAAGGTTAACCTTGCCATACTCGGTTACTACAAACATGGTAGTGGTGCGGGGGTCAGTGGCAATAGTCCCCGGAGCTAATGTAGGAACAATACGTGATTTCTCTGAACCCGGCTTGCCAAAAGCCGAAGACAGACAGATAAAGCTCTTTCCACCTTTGGAGCGGTAAGCGCCCATAACGAAGTCTAGCTGACCGCCGGTTCCGCTTATCTGTTTAAATCCGGAGGATTCGGCACTAACCTGACCATAAAGGTCGATTTCTACAGCATTGTTAATTGACATGAAATTATCAAGCAAGCCTATGACGCAAGGATCATTGGTATAATCAACAGTGCTGGCCATAATTTGTGGATTGTCGTGGATGAAATCATAAAGTTTCTGAGTACCGGCGGCGAAAGCGTAGGCTTGGCGCCCTTTGTCTATGTTCTTCTTTAAACCGGTAATTTTACCCGCATTGGAAATGTCTACGAATGCATCAACATACATTTCGGTATGCACACCCAGATCTTTGAGGTCTGATTCAGCAATCAGCGAACCTACGGTATTCGGCATCCCGCCGATACCCAATTGCAGGCAGGCACCATTAGGGATTTCTTCCACAATCAATTGGGCTACTTTTTTATCTACATCAGTAGCAGCGGTAGATCCCAATTGAGGCAAAGGCTGGTTGGGACCTTCAACGATGAAATCCACCTGGGAGATATGAATATCTGCATCACTGCCGCCCAGTCCCCGGGGCATATTCTTGTTAACTTCAACGATCTTGATTTTTGCTACATCAAAGGTTGCCATTTGGTGAGAAGGTGAGCAGCTGAAATTAAAATAGCCAGCCGCATCCATCGGTGTTACCTGGCAAATGGCTACATCGATAGGATCGACGTTTTCCCGGTAGTATCTGGGGACTTCAGAATAACGGATGGGGGAGTAAAAACCGCAGCCCATATCATTAATCTTGCGGTCAACCCCTGAACAATGCCAGGAATTCCAGGTGAAATGATCTCCAGCATTCTCGACTTGCATTACAGCCGGCATCCACATAGTAACCCCGCCCCAAAGCTTAACATCAGTGAGTTCATTGGCTCTGGCTGCAATAGCTTTGTCAACAGCATAAGAATGGCATACGCACCAGCCGTAGTCTACCCAATCGCCGGACTTTACAAAAGATGCAGCTTTTTCTGCACTTATCAGTTTCTTGTTATACTCGTCCATGTACTGACCCATTTATTTCGTCTCCTCCTTTATGCTATTTATAATGAGAGCGGAACTCATTAAGAATTCCGCTCTATTATTAAACTAAGGGATTATTTTCCTGCATTTCAGCAGGATCTATATTACACAAACGCTTCTTCGGGAATATCAATAGCACTCTTGTCGCCGGCCTTCATAGCCTTTTCGAATCCGAAGACATCGGTAACATGGTTCATGATATAGAACTTGGCACTGGCAATTTTGCCCTTGTAGAAATTGGCATCGAAGTGGTCTTCGCCCAGTTCGGCCAGCTTCTTGGCAGCCAGGATGGCCTGGGAGAGCAACAGCTTACCGCAGTAGACTCTCGCGCCGGAATGCATGGTCCGGGTAGCGAAGAGCTGTTTCATTTGCTTATCGCCAGCCGTCCAGGCAGCATTCATATCGACAATATTTTTGAAAGAAGTCATGGCATCCGCCATCATTGCAAATTCAGCCGCGAATTCGTCAGTCTTCTGACTGGCAACGAATTCATCGATTTCTGCAACCCACTTCTTGAAGGGTTCGCCGCCACTCATGGTGAACTTACGGCCGGTATAGTCCTGTGACTGAATGAAGTTGGTACCTTCCCAGATACCATGGATCACGCAGT
>JAVBWA010000018.1:0-19333 GCA_036677685.1 Syntrophomonas sp.
TGTTGGCAGCGTTGTTTATGGTAATGTCGGTTCCGGTGTCGGCATTGTTGATAAATATGTCGTAGGTGCCGTTGCTTGCCGAAGCAGTATATGTTCCGGTCGAGGTTTTGCTGGCGGTGGCTATGGTGCTTCCGCCCTGTTTGAGTTCGACGCTCCCGGTTACGTCGGCTGCGCTTCCGTCCGTCCTGGTATTTATGGTGGCGGTGTAGGCGGTGTCGTAGCCTGAGGTGTAACTGTTGGACGAAATAGAGACCGAGCCGGGACCGGTTATATCCACATTGATTGTACCGGTTACGCCGGACACATAGCTGGTAAGAACAAGTGTGTAGGTCGTTCCGGCGCTGAACTGACCCACCGTGGGATAGTTGCTATCTGCCGTAGCGGCGCCGCTGGCGATCTGTGACCTGAAGTTGTTTAAATCGCTATAAAGACTACCAGACGCAGCAATATCGTCCTGTCCGTACATAAGTCCCTTTAGCGGGCCGCTGGAATCCGATATGCCATCATTTTGATCGGTACCATTGACGAAAGTGATCGTCCCATCGGGATTGAATTTGCCTGCCAGGTAAATAAACATCGTCGTATCGTCAGCTGCACCGGTGGAAGTTCCATAACCATGATCCGATGCGGCTGGCGAAAGTGAGGCTGAGGTTACCGTTAAGGTGTAATTTCCTGTCACAGCCGGAGTGAAGTTCACCGTGAAGTAGTTAAACAAACTGTCTTCGGCTTGATATATGGCACCACTGTCTGCCAGATAGGTAGTAGGGACAAGCTCCGGACCGACGTGAATATCTGTAATGCTTCCTCCAGTACTGCCAAGATTCGGACGATAAAAGCTGTTGACCGTGGTTAATGTTCCACTTAATGACGTTGTGGTATCAGCGGCCACCGCTGGCGGCACCATCACCGGCAGCAGGCATACCGCCATCGCCAGCGTCAAAACCGTCATCAAAAATTTTTTGCACTTCTTCTTATCCATTAACATCCCTCCCCAAATTCTCACCAAACACATTTCCCTTTTGCCGTTTATTCCCGCTGATCGTCCTTTTCCGCCAGGATGTCCGCCTTAATGCTCTCCAAAAGATTCGCATACGTCTGGTAGCTGAGAATGCCCCATCTATGCGCATATACGGCTGCTTCAAAACGCCGGTCGTCTTTGCTGAGTCCGGTGGTTACCGCAAAGGCGCTTTTGTTTTCGATATAATTGTCGCGCAGCCTTTGTATCAGTCCCCCTATCTCTTTAAGCTGCCGGTCGATAAATGTAATTTGCTCGTCACGGCTCAAAGCGCCGGACAGAAACAGCTGCATCAAATAAGGAGCATGGGTTATGAAATCCGACCGTTTGGGAACAAGGAGCCAGTCCCGCAACGTTTCGCGCCCCTTGGCGGTGATGGCGTATATCTTCTTGTTCACCGTTTCCCCGTGGGAATATTCTGTTAGTTCGATCGAACCGTCTGCCACCAGTTTTTTTAAGGAGCGGTATATCTGGGCCTGGTCGGCCGGCCAGAAATAAGCGGCCGACATGTTGAACAATTTTTTAAGATCGTAGCCGGACAGCGGCTTTATCGATAAATATCCTAATATTCCATTTTCAAGCGACATTTTTATCCTCCTATTTTTAAGCATTAGAAGATACTACGCAGTAGTTTTATTACACCGCTGCAACGAGCCACGCCTCGTTATAACCCGCCGCCGTTTTGTTAACAGGACCCCGACAGTCTAAAGAAGCGGGGGCATCTTTTCGCCTCGATATATGACTTGTCTTATATTTTACAAGTCGTGTATTAATTTGTAATTAGGTAATATGGCCTAGCTTTTGCAATTTCGATAATTAATGAGGATTGAAGAATGTCCAAGACCTTGAAGGCCGTACAGCCCTGACTGGAACATATCGATAACAGTAAATAAACGGAGTGGGATTAACATGGATAAAGCTGACAAAATGTTAGAATCGCGTAGTGGGCTTTTACGTCAGGTACCGCCGCTGGCCCCTGACACGGAAGAGGAAGGCGGCTGTGAAGTTACCGAATATATCAGCTTAATTCCGGTTACCGGAAAAAACATCTTTGAGCCTTCGATACAGATGCACAACCGCGGCATCGGCGCAGTCGGTTTTGTACCGGAAGCCTTGGGCGTTTCCCGCAAACGCTCAATATATCGGAAAATGGCTCGGCAGGCAAAAGAACCGTCCCCCTGCCTTTTCCTGCCTTTTGTCTTTCCCTCACCAGCTGCACATTCCGCAATATCATAAAACCCCGACCCCATTTACCTTCTCAAGTATGCTTAAACCATTATTTTTAACCTTGTGCTATACTGATCTGGAAAAAGCAAATTCCTATCTACTAATGGGAAAATAGCCTTTTCACTATAATCTAATGGTTAAAGATGTTAACAGAGGAGGTAAATGCAATGCAAGAGAGATTTATTGAAACAACATCGGGGAGAATATGGTACTCAGTATACGGTGAAGAGAAGTCTGGTACTCCGATCCTTGTGGTTCACGGAGGGCCAGGATTTTTGAGCATGCCTCAGGTAGTTGATGAACTGGCAGATGACAGACCGGTTTATTTTTATGATCAATTGGGGAGCGGAAGATCGGACACGGCAAAAAATCCTGAATTTTATTCAATAAAGAATTATATCCAGGAGCTAGACGAAATAAGACAGAAACTGAACCTTGCTGAACTTATCTTGATGGGATTTTCCTGGGGTGGGGGACTAATTTGTTCTTACATGCTGGAAAAGAATCCTGAGGGGATAAAGGCATTAATATTATCAGCACCGTTACTTAGCACGCCAATGTGGGACAAGGATCAGAGAGAAAACATATCCAGAATGCCCCGGTCGGTTATTAACAGCATTGAAAAAGGCGAACAGGGAAAAGACTATGGAGATGAGTATCAGGAAGCTATGATGGAATATTATAAAAAACATGTCTGCAAAATGGACCCATGGCCAGATTATTTAGAAGAGGCCCTTGGAAAACTCAGTATGGATGTATATTTAACTATGTGGGGGCCAAGTGAATTTACAATTACCGGTAAATTGAAAAATTTTGACCTGTATCCAGATTTAAACAAAATATCTGCACCAGTGTTGTTGATTTGCGGAGATAGTGATGAGGCCGGGGTTAAAACTATGAAGGATTATCAGATGGCCTTTCCTAATGCTCAGTTAGCTGTTATACCCAATTCATCCCATATGCACCATATTGAACAGCCACCCATTTACAAAACTATTGTAAGGGAATTTTTAAAAAATCTATAAACTCATAGTATACTATTGGGTAAGACATTTAATCAAGGCCGGTATTTTTTTCAACCAGGTGCTTCCAATAGCGCTCGGGCATACATTGTTTCTGAAGCCTGGGGTTCTTGCGATTGGATATGGCAATGCTGTCGTGATACTGCTTCCAGAGCCTTTGATAATATTGTTCATCCTGTTCCAGCTCCAGTTTCTGTTTCAGGGTAAAACCGGTGGAAACCCATTCTTTGCGATTGAAAACCACTGCCAGGTCGCGGCGCAGGTCATGGATGATCCAATTCTGACCGGAAAGCCGGTTGGCAAAATGGGGGGCCAGGAGTTCTGCCACGTTATGGTCGGGTTCAATAGCAGCATAATAAATATCGCGCTGACAGCGTTGAAACCGTACCAGGCCGAGCAGACGGTGCTGTTCCGATTTTACTTTCCTGTGTAACCGGTGAATCCGATGGACCCTTTCATCAGCGAGATGCAGGTCCAATTTGGGGCCCAGCTTCCAGCCCAGCCTGAGGTATTCATATATCCATATACCGGCCCGGGGATGCTCACTGAGGTAGGCGCAATAGACGTTGCGCAGGGCCCGGGAACTTATCCTGGAATCAATAGCATCGTATACACGGGCCGCTTTGTCTTCATCGCAGGCAATGTATTCCTGCCGGTAAAAAAGCTGCAGGTTGGATGATTCGGCAGAGACAATTTCCTGGGGATTCTGCCGCCGGTAGTAGATTTCGTATATGCTTGTCAATAATCCGTTGAAGCTGCCGTCATAGGTGTAGCAAAGTATCATAATTCTCCTGTTATCAAAGATAGAGCAGTTTCGTTGGCAATTTGCTCAAGCCAGGATGAAAACAGAGTGGGCTGCTCATACTGGTTGTTTCTTACGACTGATGGGGCTTTATTCAGAGACAGGAGGGGACGCAGCAGGTGTTCCTCCATAGCCGCCTGCCCATTATATTTGCCCCGGCAGGTAATAAAATACTGGGCCCGTTTCATCACGACCCCGATGCGCTTCAGGTCGTCGAAGCCGAGCGATGCAACCCTTCTGGCGGCCAGGATTCTCCGGGCTGATTTCACTCCGATTCCCGGTACTCTGAGTAGCCTTTCATAATCGGCCCGGTTGATTTCTACCGGAAAACAATGCAGGTTGCGCAGGGCCCAATCGGTCTTGGGGTCGAAGTCTTCGGCAAAATTTGGATTTTGTTCATTGAGCAGCTCTCCGGCACCGAACCCGTAGAAACGCATCAGCCAGTCGGCCTGGTAGATACGGTGTTCGCGCATTAAGGGCGGTTTGACCAGGTCTGGCAGGTTGGGGTGGCGGGCCACTGGGACATAAGCCGAATAGTACACTCTCTTTAAATGAAACTTATTGTAGATAGACTCGGAAAGCCTTAATATCTGCAAGTCGGGGTCGGGAGTAGCCCCCACAATCAGTTGGGTGGTCTGCCCGGCGGGTACAAATAGGGGTGCCTTGCGGGATTTTCGTCGTTCTTCTTTGGAAGCCTTAATATGTGAGTTCAGGAATGACATGGGCTTGATTATGGCTTCCTTTTTCTTCTGGGGAGCTAAAAGCTTCAGCCCTTGCTGGGAAGGCAATTCTATATTGACGCTCATGCGGTCCACATAGCGCCCCGCTTCTTCAATCAGACGGGTATCGGCTCCAGGTATGGCTTTAAGGTGGATGTAGCCGTTGAAGCAGTGTTCCTCGCGCAGCTTTTTAACCGTCCGCAGCAGCATTTCCATGGTATGGTCGGGAAGAGTAAACACTGCTGTGCTCAAGAACAAACCTTCTATGTAATTGCGGCGGTAAAAGTTCATAGTCAGGTCGCATATTTCCTCTGAGGTGAGAGTGGCCCGGGGAATGTCATTGGAAACCCGGTTTACGCAGTAAGAGCAGTTGTAGACGCAGTCATTGCTTTGCAGTATTTTGAGCAGGGAGATGCAGCGGCCATCATCCGACCAACTGTGGCAAATGCCCATGGTGGCACTATTTCCCGTTCCGCCGGGCTGGTTGCTTCTATTGCTGCCGCTGGACGAACAGGATACGTCGTATTTGGCGGCATCAGCCAGTATTTTCAGCTTTTCAATGGTATCCATATTGCCCGCTCCGAACATATATTCTGAAATATATTTTATCACAATACTCGTTCAAAAAGAACAATTGTTCTACAATCGGGCGCCTTTTTATAACCGTCTGTCCCTCCTTTATTTACACACGCAGTTACGCCCTTTTTTCTTGGCCCGGTAAAGGGCTTTATCGGCTGATTTCAGGACCTCCTGGACCTTTTCCCGGGCATGGCTTTTCTCGGCTGCACCGATGCTTACTGTAACGGAAACCTTTTTGGCCTGTTGGGCCGGTTTAATTTTCCCCGGCTTCTTTTTCGGGCGATCCTTACCCCGGACGGAAAACTCCGTTTGGGCAATATTTTCGCGTAGTTTTTTAAGATGGGGCATTACCCCGGCGAGTTTTTTCCCGGAGAATATGATGGTGAATTCTTCCCCGCCATAGCGGAAAGCTCTGCCACCGCCGGTAACCTGGTTTAATTTGGAGGCGACCATTCTCAAAACCTGGTCACCTACATCATGACCATACTTGTCGTTGAATTTTTTAAAAAAGTCGATATCCACCATGGCGATAACATAATTCCCGCTGAGTTTCATCATTTCTTCACGCATGGCCCGACGGCCCGGGATTTCCGTGAGTTCGTCCAGATAGGCCATGATATATGAGTTCTGGATAATATAGATAGTCATCATAAGACCGATACAGCTTATAAAGACTGGTTCAGCTAAAGGCAAATTACGGTTGTGGATAAGCAGGGCCAAACCGAACAAGATCCCAATCGTAGTCGTACTGAAGTACGAATTCGCGAATCGTAGCTGCAACAGGATGACCAGGATACTCAGGCTAAACACCAGTACGCTGAGCGGAGCTATTCCAGGCAGAAAATTATACTGAATAGTCCAGGGAAGAAAACGGACATTTAATATATTCAAGATAGCCGGTGGTGCGGAATGAACGACCCAGGCCGCGCCAAAAAACTGTCCGATGATGAAGAACAGTTTCAGAAATCCCCATAGGCTTAATATACCCCTTTCTTTTAAGAGACCGGAAATAAGCAGATTAAACGGTACTATTAAAAGAATCAGTGAATAAATCAATTCCAGATGAACACGATCAAAGTGATGCCACTGATAAAGATTTGATTCCAGGGTCAACTGGAGAGAGAGGAAGATCAAGACCAGATAGAAGACTTTGCTCTGATTAAAATGATATGCCAGAACCCCGGTTATCAGTAAAAGCAGGTAGGACCCAAAAGGGATCATTCCGATTAACCAGGGGGGCAGGCTGCTGGTTTTAATTAAACTCAGGTAAGCCAGTATTAATATAAGGAATGGCAAGCTAAGAGACAGCCAAGTCTTGGTAGTTTTATTCATCATTTTATCCTCGTGAGGTATATTTTATCAAAACGATACGAAGGCCGACAATCCCAAGGAGGAGATTAAAGTAATTAAGGCCGGACAAAAAATGGCTAGGAAATAATGGCCCCAACTCCGGTAAATAGAAAATTTATCTACTCCCCGGGCTTAGCTTTCTTCCTGAATCCTCTGCTTTGCCCAGGACAGTTTCAAATCCATATTCACAAGCAGCTAGCAGATTCAGTATTTAAACCTAAAAAGCATCTATTACGACAAGTTCATTTATAGGCTGTGAAGGTTTTAATCAACATCAGGAATCGAGAAAATAATAAAGCGACTAGTTCCAGCACAGGCTGAACCAGTCGCTTTTAATTTAGCAGACATGTTAAAAAATTTACTAACTAAAATGTTTGTTTGCTGACTAATGTTATCACATAGTCTGTCATTTTTGCAATTTTATTTACCGGGCATTAATTAGCGAAGCAGGTCGGTAGAAGATATAAGCCGCTGGATCTCATTTACGCCCTCGTAGATCTCGGTCAGCTTGGCATCGCGGAAGATGCGCTCGATGGGGAACTCGGTTGTATAGCTGTAAGCTCCCATGACCTGCATGGCTTTGCTGGCTACCCGGTGACATGCCTCGGAAGTAAACAACCTGGTTCTGGCAGCATCGGCGGCCAGTTCTTTGCCTTCCGAGGCCTTGAATGCGGTGGCCAGAACTATCTGGTGTCCAACCATAACATCGGTGGCCATGTCGCCAATTAAAGACTGGATGGTCGGGAAATTGGCGATGGGCTTGCCGCGCTGTACCCGCTCCTTGGAGTATTGGACCGCCGCTTCCAGGGCGGCCTGGGCCATACCGACGGCTTGAGCGCAGACCGAGAGTTTGCCGATCTGGGTTGAACCTAAGAGCACCTGGAACCCCTTGCCCCGCATTTCTTCGCCGCCGGTGGTGTTTTCATAGGGCACCCGGACATTGTCCAGGACCACATCACAGACTTCCAGTCCGTGCATGCCCATCTTGTCATAAATCCTCGGGGTGGAATATCCCGGGAGGCCTTTAGGCATTAGTATGTTGGTGCATTTGCCTCCCATTTCGACGTCCTTGCAGAATATACCCATTAACCCCGGCAGGGATGCATTGGTAATGAAGTTCTTTTCCCCGTTGATGACCCATTCATCTCCGTCGCGGACACAGGTGGTGCGCAGCGCATTCGGGTCGGAACCGGTTGATGGCTCGGTAAAAGCGAAACTGCCGATCCCATCGCCATTAAGGTGTTCCGGCAGGAATTTTATCTTCTGCTCTTCGGTGGCGAATTTCATGATATTGGCTCCCAGCATGCCATTGACCGAAATTGTACAGGCAGTTGAACAATATATCCTGGACATCTCGATCTGCATAATAGCATACTCAACATAGGTGTTTCCTGAGCCGCCGTACTTCTCCGGGTATTGGATGCCGCACCAGCCCAGGTCCTTGATCTTTTTAATCAGGTCCATGGGTGTTCTCTTTTCCGTTTCCATCCATTTGACCATTGGAGCAATCTCATTTTCGGAAAACTTCCTCACCGCGTCCTTCAACATAAGCTGTTCTTTGGTATAATTGAAATCCATTTATGTAACCCCCCTCTTTCTTCTCTATATTCCCTTTGCTGTTTGTCTTAACATCATTCCTACCGGCTAAGTTCAAAACTGAATTGGCCCAAATGATCTATTGCTTAACTAAAATCTATAAATCCCCCCTTCTTAGAAAATTGTAAAGCTACCTTGCAAAGCTATTGTTTCCTTCAAAGTTCCCCGGCTCCGCTATAATTAAGAATCAATTTCATTTCGAGCAGCTTCTATTGCATGACAGGTATTGGGTAGGCATGGAGAGAGGCGAAATTTGGTAGCAGCCTATTAATGCTTTTATATACTAAATACAAACTGAATGCTAGTGTTTAATAGCAAAATAAAATTAAAAAGAGGTAATGACATATTCAGACACCCCTGATTGGAGGGCGTATATTTTCAACGAGGAGGGGATTGCAAATTGGATCAGAACCAAACCGCAGGTTATTTTTCAACTGAAATCTTTTGACTATGGTTTCCATGGATTTTAAATAGTATTTTCGTGGACGCGTGGGGATGTATGAGGTATTCTTATTAGTGGAGTTCTAGCAAGAACATTTCTTCACCTTATTTAGAAGAATTAATTATTTTACACAACAACATGGCAGTTTAAAATCAAAGCAAGGGGGCTTGGATTTTTGTGAGTGGATTTTTTGGTGTGGTTTCCAAGGAAGATTGTGTTAAGGATGTGTATTTTGGTACGGATTATCACTCGCACCTAGGAACCAGCAGGGGCGGAATTGCAGTTTGGAGCGGAAAAAGTTTTAACAGTAAAATACACAATATTGAAAATACTCAGTTCCGGGCCAAATTTGAAGTCGATCTCCCGGAGTTAAAAGGCAATATGGGCATAGGGTGCATCAGTGATATTGAACCACAGCCATTAACGGTGCGTTCACACCTGGGCCAATATGCAATTAGTACAGTAGGGAAAATCAATAACTTGTATGAAATAGCCGATCAAGCATTTACCAACCGGAATATGCATTTCCTGGAAACGAGCAAGGGTACCATTAATCCTACCGAGCTTGTATCGGTGATTATAGATCAGGAAAATTCTTTCAAGGATGGTTTGTTAAAAGCGCAGGACTTGATTGAGGGTTCCTGCTCGATTCTGCTTTTAACCTCCCAGGGTATTTATGCTTCAAGGGATAAGCTGGGCCGGACACCTTTAATTGTGGGTGAAAAAGAAGGTTCATACTGCGTTTCCTTTGAATCCTGTACATTTACCAACCTTGGGTATAATTTCAAATATGAGCTTGGCCCGGGAGAAATAATTCTTCTGACCCCGGATGGCATTGAGAGAATTGCTCCCCCCGGAGATAAAATGAAAATCTGCGCTTTTCTTTGGGTTTACTATGGTTACCCATCCTCAACCTACGAGGGAATGAATGTGGAAGTAATGCGTTACCGAAATGGCGCGGCAATGGCCAAAAAAGATAATGTAGAAATCGATATGGTGGCGGGAATACCTGATTCCGGTGTCGGACATGCCATAGGTTACTCCAACCAATCCAAAATACCCTTTGGACGTCCTTTCATAAAATATACCCCAACCTGGGCAAGAAGCTTTATGCCGCAGGATCAGGAAATAAGAAATCTGGTGGCAAGAATGAAACTGATGCCCATTCCTGAACTGGTTTCCGGCAAACGACTACTATTTTGCGATGATTCAATTGTTCGCGGCACCCAGATGAGGGAAACGGTTAATCTGTTATATAAGTGCAATGCCCGTGAAGTTCATATTCGATCAGCCTGCCCTCCTCTGGTATTCGGCTGCAAATATTTAAACTTCTCAACTTCGCGGTCCGAAATGGATCTGGCAGCCCGGCAGGCGATCATCGCACTGGAAGGGAAAGAACCGGATTCTTTTGAAGCATATTGTGATCCGGCCACTGAGAAATATAATTGTATGGTGAATTGCATCAGCAAACGACTCAACTTCTCAACCTTAAAATACCAGGATATTCATAGCATGCTTGACGCAATCGGCATAGATAAGGACAAAATCTGCACCTACTGCTGGAACGGGAAGGAGTAGCAAATCCCCGGTATTATTCTTGATTAACCGGTATATAAGATAATTAACTGTTTCAAAAGCAAAATCAATGCCTAAGAACAATCCCATATAGTTTCTAAAAGATTTACTCCCCTCTAGCAGGTGGTTCTAATCCCAAATCTGCAGGAGGGGGTTTTTATGTTTTAATGGAAGCAAGTTTGGTATTTAAGGTTAATAATTCAAATATGTTAGCAAAATTTGCATAAATGCACTGGGAATGGTATTCGATAAAATGTTACAATATCTTTATCTAAGAGTGCGAAAACACAGAATATTTTATTGAGAGGGGAGACAAAATGAAGAAAATTGTAAAACTAGGAATATGCGCAGTCCTGATGATGGCTCTGTGCATGAGCATTGTGGGCTGCAGTAAAAGCGAGTCCGGTGAATTAAAGGTGGGCATGGAATGCGGCTATCCTCCATTTAACTGGACCCAACTGGACGACTCGAATGGTGCGGTTCCCATTGAAGGCAGCAAGGAATTTGCCGGTGGCTACGATGTTGAAATTGCCAAACAACTGGCTGAGGGAATGGGTAAAAAGCTGGTTATTGTTAAAACCAAGTGGGACGGCTTGACCCCTGCGGTACAGTCCGGGACCATTGATGCCATTATTGCCGGAATGTCTCCAACTGCCGAGCGGAAGAAGACTATCGATTTTTCTGACAACTATTACAGCTCTGATCTGGTTATTGTTGTCCAGAAGGGGTCGAAATACGAGAAAGCTACGAGCATCAAGGATTTCTCCGGAGCTAAAATCACCGCCCAGCAAAATACTTTCCACTATACGGTTGTCGACCAGATCCCCAATGTGAAAAAACAAACCGCCATGAGCGATTTCCCGGCGATGCGGGTAGCCTTGGAATCCGGTATCATTGACGGCTATGTCTCGGAAAAGCCTGAAGGGGTTTCGGCTACTACTGCCAATGCCAAATTTGGTATGGCTGAGTTTGCAGAAGGCAAGGGCTTTAAATTTACCGCTGATGATATAGCTATTGCAGTCGGCATCAAAAAAGGCAACACTGAACTGACGGAGAACATTAACAAGATATTGCCCGGCATATCACAGGAACAACGTGATGAGCTAATGAAAAATGCTATTTTGAACCAGCCTGTCGCGAAATAAACGATATAGCTTATAGGAGTGTATTTATTTGATGGCGGTGGATGCAAACAGTAGTTTTATTGCCTGGGTATTATATATTTTACACAATTACTGGCCCCTCTTTCTGAGAGGGGCCGAGGTTACCCTTATAATCTCGCTGAGCGGAACGATTATAGGTTTTGCCATTGGTATAATAATCGGTATCATCCGCACCATTCCCGTTGCTCACAATACCCATCCTTTTAAAAAATTCGTCCTGAAGATAATTGATTTTATATTGCTCTGCTATATAGAAGTATTTCGCGGCACTCCTATGATGGTACAGGCTATGGTTATTTTTTATGGAGCCGCAATGGTTTATGGTATACGTATGCCCCCGATTTTTGCCGGTGTGTTTATTGTTTCCATAAATACCGGGGCTTATATGGCGGAAATTGTCCGTGGCGGCATTATTTCCATAGACAGTGGCCAGTTTGAAGCAGCTCATGCCATAGGTATGACTCATACCCAAACCATGACCGGTATTGTCTTGCCTCAAGCCATTCGCAATATTCTGCCAGCCTTAAGCAATGAGTTTATTATTAATATTAAAGACACTTCGGTGCTTAATGTTATCGGGGTTACCGAACTTTATTTCCAGTCTAATTCGGCGGCAGGCAATAACTTCCGCTACTTCCAAGTATTTTTGATTACCTGTATAATTTATTTCATAATGACATTTACCATAACACGCATACTCAGATATTTTGAAACCAGATTGGATGGTCCATCGGTTTATACCATCCATGGGTCGCAAACGATACCGGAGGCAGAAATCAAGATTATGACAGGGAGTTAGAATAATGGAAAAAATTATTGAAATAAGCCATCTGCAGAAAAGTTTCGGAACTAATCAAGTATTGAAAGATATTAATTTCTCAGTTGGCAAAGGCGAAGTAGTTTGTATAATCGGCTCCAGTGGTTCAGGAAAATCAACCCTGTTACGCTGCCTCAATCTTTTGGAGCTTCCGTCCTGTGGAGAAGTGGTATATCATGGGCAAAACATTCTGGAGCAGAAAATGTCCAATGCCGTATATAGAGCCAAGATGGGGATGGTCTTTCAGCAGTTCAATCTCTTCAAAAATCTAACTGTATTGGATAACTGTGTTATTGGACAGGTTAAGGTATTAAAAAAGAATACTGAAGCTGCGAAAAGAACGGCCATGGATTACCTGGAACTGGTGGGTATGTCACAGTTTATCAATGCCAAGCCCCACCAAATATCGGGCGGGCAAAAACAGCGTGTCGCTATTGCCCGGGCGCTTTCCATGGAACCTGAAGCATTACTGTTCGATGAGCCTACAAGTGCACTTGACCCCGAAATGGTGGGCGAAGTGCTCAAAGTAATGAAGGATTTAGCCAAAAGCGGCTTGACTATGCTGGTTGTTACCCATGAAATGGCCTTTGCCCGTGATGTAGCCAACCGGGTTGTATTTATGGATAGTGGCATCATTGTCGAAGACGATATTCCCGATGTAGTGTTTAATAACCCCAGTAATGAAAGAACTCGCATTTTTCTTAAGAGAATTCTAGAGAATTAAAAGCCCGCAACCTTTGATCTATCCGAAAAATATCCCTCCCAATGTTTTTCATGTTTAAGGAAAAAACAATACCCCCAAGCGCCCAAACTATTCGTATATCCCGTTTAAATCCCTAAAAGGCCGGGAATATTAGCTGTATGGCTAATATATTTAAGCAGCTGACAAGATTTGGCTTTACAGGTATTCTTAATACCTGTATTGATTATGGTATTTTTAATATACTGGTTGCAAACACCGGTATAAATAGCGGATGGCGATTGGGTCTGATAAACCTTTTGGCGGTTGGGACGGCGGCAGCCAACAGTTATTTTATGAACCGGAAGTGGACGTTTTCGTCCCGGGATGATAACATTCCCGGGGAACTCACCCGGTTTACGCTGGTTACCGGGTTGGGGATGATTATTAACAGCTTGCTGGTGGTTACGGTATCGGGTTTGGCCTCGGAACTGCCGGTACCACTATTTGTTATTTTGAATGCCGGCAAACTGCTGGGGGCACTATTCTCGGCCATTTGGAACTTTGTGCTTTATCGCCAGTGGGTTTTTAGTTCTGGAAGACAAGCCCCGGTAATACCTATAATTGAAGATGAAGTCCAAAAAGATTTGTTAAGCATTATTATTCCCGCTTACAATGAAGCTGCCCGCCTTCCCCGGCGCCTGCAGCACTTAGCAGCTGCACTGGGCGGGCGTTTTCCGCTGGAAATCCTGGTGGTTGATGACGGCAGTGTGGACCGGACCCGCCAAATAGCTGAAGATATCGCTTGGCAATATCCATTTATTCGGGTTTTAAGCCACCAAAGAAATCAGGGAAAAGGCGCGGCAGTACGGACCGGGGTAATGGCTGCTCGTGGGGAATATATAGTTTTTGTTGATGCTGATGATAGTTTTTCCTCGGAGCATATAGAAAAACTATTTGCAAAGCTCCGGGCAGGCCACCGGGTTGTAATTGGCAAACGAAGCTGTTCGCAGGGTGAGAGAGTTATTGGCGAATCTTCATTACGCCATTTTCAAGGCAGATCATTCAATATTTTGGTGCAGGTATTGCTGCTGCCCGGCATTAAAGACACGCAATGCGGGATTAAAGGATTTCACCGCCAGTTAGCCCGGCAGATATTTCCCCGGCAGCGTGTGGCCCGTTTTGCCTTTGATGTAGAGCTTCTTTCCCTGGCGCGAATGCTTGATGCAGATATCTATGAATTGCCGCTGCAGGTTCAGGATTGTCAGGGTTCAACGGTTCATCCTATTTTCGCTCCGTTGCAGATGGCTTGGGATCTAGGAAGGATTAAGGCAGCCATGATTTTCAATCTTTATCAATTGAACAAACCGAAACCATGGCTGTCATTGGCTGCCGGAATGGGGCTGTTTTTGACAGCTTTGGCGGTGCGTCTGCCCTGGCTATGGCTGGTGCCTCGCTATATCGATGAACTGAAGGAAGTAAAACTTGCTTATGCCATTTATGCTGGTCAGGCATTGCCCCTGCATAATGCAGCTCATGACATGGGTGCCCTGCACAATTATATTTTGGCAGCTATTTTTAAACTTTTTGGCCCCAACATCTATTGGCCGCGCTTATATGTGGCCATAACCGGAGCCTTGACGGTGGTTCTGGTTTACCGTCTGGGTTTACTGCTTTTTGACCGCTGGACGGCTCTGCTGGCTGCTGGTTTCTTGTTGACCAGCGGCATGCATATCATGGTCAATCACATGGCCTGGGGCAACTGTACTACGCCCTTTTTCTTTGTCATGGCGGTTATAGCCACAGAAAAGGCCCGCTTAAAGCAAAGTGGCCGCTGGCTGTTGGGGGCGGCCCTGCTCTGGGCAGCTACCCTGCAAACCCATTCTTCAGCCATTATTTATGTTCTGGTTGCCGTTCTATACATCTTATTCTCCGCTTACCGTTCTCAAGCAGGAATTGGCAGACGATGGTACTGGGGTGCTGCAGGATTATTTCTCGCAGGCTACGCCAACATGATTTATTACAACATCAGCAGCCTGGGTGGCAGCCTGCGCTGGCTATCCAACAAAGCCTATGCCTTGGAGCAGGAGCCCGGTTTATGGTCTTTTATCAAAAATTTGGAGCAGATGACTATTGAGTTGCTGCGCAGCATCAGTTCCACTTATGCAGCACATCAGCATATCTGGCAATACCTAAATCATCCCATTTTTGTTCTGGCTCTTCTGCTTTTGCTGCTGGGATTTTGGGTAGCCTGGCAAAAACAGCAAAAACTTCTGATTTGGATGATACTGGGGGGCATGCTCACCATGCCCTGGATTAATCAGCGCTTTGTTTTTTATGTGACAACCAGGTATATAATGCCATTAATTATTTGTGCTTTGTTGCTGGTTGCTGTTGCAGTGGTCTATCTATTGCAAGCTGCCCGCGTTAAACTAAAAAACAGCAGATTCATCATTGCGCCGGTCAGTCTGCTCTTATGCCTGTTTATTATTATGCAGTTGCTTCCTTTCTATAATTATTGCCGGCAGAATGACAGTACCAATCTTTCCAACCGCCTGGCTCTGCAAATTATGTCGGTTATCGACAGTTACGGGATGGATAAAACGCTGGTCTTGCTTGATGAAAACCTGCCTTTGGAAAACGCGCCTTTGCCCTATCTTTTAACGATAAACCAGCAGCAATACGGCTGGTTTAAAAGCAAGGAAACGGAAGCTGATCCTGGTACTTGGGATTTCGCCAAACTGCTGGGCCGATACGATGGGCAAAAGCTTCTAATAGTGATGAACCAGGACACCTATTTAAATAACCGGAGTCAAATTATAAACTTCCATAAACATTTATTCAAATCCCGGGTTGTGTTTCCGAGCGAAGCTAAAAAACAGCGTGTCATTTATTTAGTGGAAATAAATTCGCCATCGCGAACGACCGCTGCAGATTCAAACAATCTAAAAACCTTGCCGGTTATGCAGCGAATTCCCGGTAATTAAGCAGTTCTAGTACTCTGTTAAATCTAATTCTGTGTATAAATCGGCGAGGGAAATTTTCTAGGAAAGGCGGAGGAATGAGTAATACTGGACGTATTGCGATTGGCGACAACGCAGTCATATGAAAATTTAACCGACGAGAATATATAGAATTAAGTTTAACAGAGTACTAGCCCTAATTATTATTTTAGAATATGCAATTTTGTCTTGCTTACACAGCTTTTATTACCTATTATGTGAATATAACGAGGCGAGAAGATGTCCCCCACTTTTTAAGTGGTCGGGTACTATTAACAAACCAGGCGACGGATTCTGATCGCCCGCCTTGTTGCAGCGGTGTGGTGAAACTGCTCCGCACTTTCTTCCGGTGCTTAAGCCGGGAGTGTTTAATCTAAACCTGATATATTATGCAACTTGATTTTTTTGAAAGAAATAATTCAGGAAATGCAACATAATAATCAGCTTTAATCTTACAAATGCTCAATGCCGCCTGTATGCTTCTTTCTCACCTGCACTGAATTTATTACTGCCGAAGAGATAAAACTACTTTGTACAAATCTACCTAGATATTCTTAACTTAACAAATATAAATGGGTTGTGAGGATATGCATTTGAAAGTATATGAAGTGATGAACCCGCGAATACTGCCTTTAAAAGCGAAACAGACACTTGGCGAAGTGTATCGTTTGTTTGTGGATTTTGAACTGGATGCATCTCCGGTTATTAATGATGATGGCGAACCTATTGGCTTAATCATCAAAAACCGCCTGTTGGAAGTTCTGGCTGAGCAGGAGTCAAGAGAAACCGAGATAAACCAAATAATGCAAAAACATCAGGGAGTCATTTATTATGACGATGAGGTTCCCGATATACGAAAACAGAAATTTACCTGTCGCCCTGTATTAAGGAATGGGCAGTTGGTGGGAATGCTATATTACAATGACGTTCTCAAAGCACGGGCTCTGCAATTGGAGCAGGAAAAAGAAGAGATAGAAGCGGCTATCGATGCAGTATACAACCCGGTAATCGAAATTGACAGTGATTATAAGATTAAGGTATTCAACCGGCAAGCCTCCAAACTCCTGGGTATAGAGACGGAAAAAGCCCGTGGCGCCAATGCACACGAAATACTGGCCGGAAGTGAAGTCCTTGATGCCTTGATCTATGGCTCACACAATCCGCTGCCATCCAACAAAATGGTGATCGGAACCCGCAGTTTTTTGCCATATCGCAATAATGTCATGAAAAAGGATAATGTGATCGGCTCGGTCATGGTGCTGCGGGAGATATCAGAATTTGAAGCTCTGGTCAAGGAATCGGAGTACACCAAGAAGCTCAATCGTGAGTTGGATGCTATTATCGAATCTTCTTTTGATGGGTTGTATGTAACTGATGGGGAAGCCAACACCCTGATGCTGAACAGCGGTTTTCAAAGAATTACCGGGATAAGCGAGGAAGAGTGTCTGGGACGCAACATGGCAGATCTGGTAAAAGAAGGGGTGTTTTCCCGCTCCGGTACGCTGCTGGCTCTGGAAAAAAGAGAGCGGGTGACTATTTCGATGGTAGCCCGTACCGGCAATGAACTTCTGGTAACCAGCAATCCCATTTTTGATGAAGAAGGTAATATAATTCTGGTGGTAACCAATGTCCGTGATATCACGGAATTGAATAATTTGGAGCGCAAGTTGGAACAGGTTGAAGGTTTAACCCGTTTTTACCTGACTGAACTGCAATCGCTAAAACTCCAGACCTCCCGGCAATTAGTGTTCAATTCAAGCAAAATGAAAGAGTTGCTAAATACGGTCTTAAGAGTTACCGGAGTTGATTCCACAGTGCTTATTCAAGGGGAGTCCGGGGTGGGCAAGGAATTGATTGCAGAGATTATCCATTCCAACAGCAATCGTAAGGATGGCCCAATGGTCAAGGTTAACTGCGGTGCTATACCTGAAAACCTCCTGGAGTCGGAGCTTTTTGGTTATGAGGCGGGG
This sequence comes from Syntrophomonas sp., assembly GCA_036677685.1. GTDB lineage: Bacteria > Bacillota > Syntrophomonadia > Syntrophomonadales > Syntrophomonadaceae > JAQUBU01. Next base: position 17,959 of record JAVBWA010000018.1, read on the forward strand.
GCTTTTACCGGAGCCAGCAAGACCGGCAAGGTTGGTCTTTTTGAGTTTGCTCAGGGTGGAACATTATTTCTGGATGAGATTGGCGATATGCCTTTGAACTTACAGGTTAAATTGCTGCGGGTGCTTCAGGACAAAGAGATAAACCGGGTGGGCGGCGAGCAGCCGATTAAGGTAGATATAAGGATATTGGCAGGCACCAATCGCAATTTGGTTGAGATGATTGCCAACCATCAATTTCGACTTGATTTATATTACCGGCTTAATGTAATTCCTATTCTTGTACCCCCTTTGCGGGAGCGCAGAGAGGATATTCCGGTACTGATCAACTATTTTATTAAGACTTTCAGCCGGAAATACCAGATGAACAAACGACTGCACAAGACGGTAATAGATGTATTAACTGAATATGACTGGCCGGGCAATGTCCGGGAACTAGAAAACCTGATGGAAAGGCTGGTAGTTACAAGTATTAACAATATTATTAACATGCAGGATTTACCGGCTTCATTTAAAATTCCCCCGGCCAAGATCAGCAGTGAACATGAATTGATACCTTTGCGCGAGGCTGTTGAAAACACCGAACGGCAGTTGCTGGAAAGTGCTTTTGCGCGGTATCGTTCCAGCTATCAAGTAGCGGAAGCTTTAAAGGTAAACCAGTCCACCATTATTCGCAAAGCCTCAAAATATGGAATTCGGCGTAGGGATGGGCGGATAGTTGAATAAATAAAATAAATAAATTTCGGCGGCAGTCCTTTACAGGACTGCCGCCGCCGTATTAATAACGTAATGGGGATTCTTGACCGAGTTCCGGGTTAATATTTATAGCTAAAAGCTTTACTTCCATGACATTTTGTCATCAAAACACCGATTTACATAAACCCTTCTTCGGCTATGTCAATAGCGCTCTTGTCGCCGGCCTTCATGGACTTCTCGAATCCGAAGACATCGGTAACATGGTTCATAATATAGAACTTGGCACTGGCGATTTTGCCCTTGTAGAAATTGGCATCGAAGTGGTCTTCGCCCAGTTCGGCCAGCTTCTTGGCAGCCAGGAGGGCCTGGGAGAGCAACAGCTTGCCGCAGTAGACTCTCGCGCCGGAATGCATGGTCCGGGTAGCGAAGAGCTGTTTCATTTGCTTATCGCCGGCTGTCCAGGCAGTATTCATATCAACAATATTTTTGAAAGAAGTCATGGCATCCGCCATCATGGTAAATTCAGCCGCAAATTCGTCAGTCTTCTGACTGGCGACGAATTCATCAATTTCTGCAACCCACTTCTTGAAGGGTTCGCCGCCACTCATGGTGAACTTACGGCCGGTATAGTCCTGTGACTGAATGAAGTTGGTACCTTCCCAGATACCATGGATCACGCAGT
>JAVBWA010000019.1:0-146290 GCA_036677685.1 Syntrophomonas sp.
TTTGTTCTCTTCTTTCAGGGGTGATTCTCCTCTTTGCCATAAAACAAAACCTCCTAGAGATGCTCTTATTCTACATCTCTTGGAGGTTGGTTTACACAAAATCTGAAACGGTCTCCCGTTTACGTACTTTTATTATTCTTCAATGGCAATATTAAGTTCCAGCGGGCCTTCTTTGGCGTTGAACTGCACAACCAGGGTTTCCACCTGGCTTATCAATGATATCATATTTTTGCCGCTTACCAGAGTTGGGGGGGTAATATCCACCAAACTGCCCATTTGTTCAAGGTTGCTGACACTGTTCCCGGCGATCATATTGGCCATTTCACATATTGCACTGCGGGGCATCATGTCAAACTGGCTGACCGGCAAACCACCCATCATGGTCGAAGCTATATTACAGGCTGTAGCTTCATGCATTGAAAATACGATATTGCCTCTTAATCCTCCTACCAAACCAATGATAATATTAACATCATGGTCGGTCTGCAGCTTTTCCCGCTTGCTTATCCCGGTTCTTTGCATGCCGCCCAGGCCCAGCGTGCCTGAGACATTCAGCAAACCACCGATAAAGGGGTTTATGTGTTTAATATCCATTTACTTCTTCCCCTCCTCAACAGCAACATTAATTTTTATCGGTCCGGCACTGGTATCTATAAGTACGGAACTGGAATTCAGGCGTACATTGAACATGCTCAAGTCGTTCCCGGCAAAAACACTGGGCGGGGTGAGCCGCAGGTTCAATCCCGGATATGTATTATTAATGTCGGTAATTGCGTTACCACTAATAATATTACCTAACTCCGCGCCTGATAAAAGCACTTCTTCATCGGCCACCGAGGAATATTCTTCACCGGTAAGCGCACTGGCTATTTGTATGGCAGTTTCTCCTGTCATGTCCAAAAAGAAACGTCCTTTCCATCCCCCAGTAAAGCCTACTATTACAGAAAAACCCCGGGAGGCAAAGGAATCACCTTCGTTCTCAGTAGTACCACTTTTTACATCAAGATCCAGCATATCTTTAAAGATATTAACACTGCTCTTAACAAATGGTGCTATGTGGGATGTACTCAAAGCTTCACCTCATTCTTACATAAGTTTTAATATCCGTTCGACCAATTCCGGGGCCTTAAAGGGCTTGCAGTAAACATCGTCAATGCCCCGCGATTTGGCATCATTTATAATATCATTATCGCCCATGGCGCTTAACATAATAATCTTTTGCTTGGGATTGATTTTTTTGATGGCACTTGCCGCATCCAAACCATCCATTACCGGCATAGTCACATCCATGGTAATGACGTCGGCCTTAATTTTAGGATATAATTCCACCGCGTCCTTGCCATTACCGGCTTCGGCACATACCACAAAACCTTCCGGCTCCAAAGCCTTTTTTATCATTTTGCGGGATATGGCAGAATCATCTACGGACATAACCTGGATAGCGGTGCCATCTGCCTTTATACCTTTCATTTTGTCACCTCCTTGTTATCGATTAACAGCGCGAATAATTTCCCGCGCGATATCCCAAATGGGAACGACGATTTCCGCTCCCCCGCGTTTGATGGCCTCCCCCGGCATACCAAAAACAATAGCGCTTTCTTCAGATTCAGCAATGGTAATACCGCCAGCCTCGCGGATTTTAACCATGGTATCGGCTCCATCATTGCCCATCCCGGTCATGATAACCCCGACAGTGCGATCTCCGTATACATTTAAAACTGAATCCATCATTACACTTACGGAGGGAATAAAGAGGTGATCAGGCTTGGAAGTCAATCTGATTATAACATCTCCCATGGTATTTTTTATCAGATTGAGATGGCGCCCCCCACTTCCGACGTAAACCTTGCCGGCTTCCACCTTGGTCCCGGCCTGAGCTTCCACAATTTCTATCGGGCTGTTGTCGTTTAAACGTTTCACATAGGATGATGTGAAATTAGGCGGCATATGCTGCACCAGAAAAAGTGCGGCATTAATATCAGGGGGAATTAAGGGCAATACTTCATAGATAACTTTGGGACCCCCGGTGGAAATCCCCATAGCTACAGCTTTCATGGGTTTTCTATGTTTAGGTTCGGAGGTAATTCTACTTTTTACGGCAGGAGCCACCCGGGCCGACCTTTGCCGGGTTTTAAGCCGGCCGCGATTGTCTACCGCCGCTTTGATTTTCGAGATAAGCTCGGCTGCTACTTTTTCCATATCGCTCGAAACTGTACCTCCGGGTTTGCCCACAAAATCAAATGCTCCTAGTTCCAAGGCCTCAAATGTAGTCATGGCTCCCTCCTGGGTAAGGGAGGAAACCATGATTACCGGGCATATCTTCTCACCTACTATGTATTGCAGAGCCGTGATTCCATCCAACTTGGGCATGTTAATATCCATGGTAATCACATCTGGCTTTATTTCACGAGCTTTGGTTACTACATCTTCCCCATCGCGAGCCGCCCCAATTACCTGGATATCGGGATCACTCTCCAGAATTTTTTTGAGCATTTTGCGCATTAGTGCGGAATCATCGGCAATCAATACATTAATCATTCTTAGTCCCCTTACCTTGTTTTTTTAGCTTGGGAGGACTGCTCTTGGCAGGTTCCGGTTCAGGTTTGGGATTTGAAATCTGGGCTATTTTTTGCCATTCCTTTTCCAGCAGTACGTTTTCCAGATTTAGCATCATAATCATACGTTTTTCAAGGTTGGCAATACCATCCATAAACTTCTGTACCTGCTGGTCTTGCAGTATATCGGGCGTATCCTCCAAATATTTGCTGGGAACCCGAAGAACCTCCAGAACCTCATCAACAATAAGTCCGACCTTTTTCTTGTTTATATCGCTTACAATTATTCTGGTGAATTCCGTATATTCCTTGCGTTCCAGTTCAAAGCGTTTACGCAGGTCAATAACCGGAATCACATCACCGCGCAGATTAACAACTCCCTCAACATAGCCGGGAGCCCGCGGAACTTTAGTTATTTTGGAAAGCCGGTTTATTTCCTGGACCTGGGTAATCCGAACTCCAAACTGTTCACCAGCCAAGCGGAATACCACCATCTGTTCCTCATCCATTTCCTCAACATAATTATCGTCTTTTTCCTCAAACGCATTAGTATCATCTTTTTGTTCAAGTTGCTTAAGATCCTCACTGCTAATGATATCCTGGAGATCCATTAGCATTATAATGCGTTTGCCGCCATCCAGACGGGCAATTCCTTTCAAACGTTCCCCGCCTTCGCCTATGGCCTGGGGAGGCGCGAATATGGTGTCTTTGGGAACCCGGGTTACCTCATAGACCTTGTCCACAATAAGGCCAACCAGTATTCCGCCCAGATCGACCACGACAACCCTGGTACTATGGGTAACCTCTTCATTACCCATATTCAATTTAACTCGCATATCGACTATAGGCATCAGGGTATCCCGCAAGGAAATAAGGCCCTTAATATATGGAGATACATTGGGCACTTTAACTATTTCCGGATAACGAATAATTTCCCGCACACTTTCGATTTCCAGGCCAAATTCTTCATTGCCTAACTGGAAGGAAACCAGTTGAACCTCCTCCAGTTTCTTTTCTTCTTTCCTTACGTTCAGATCTGCTCCTTTGGCTAAGCCCTTGGCATCCGAAGCTTGCGCCTGATCCATACTGCATATTTTAACAACATCTAAAATCATGGCCAGTTTCTTGTCATCGTTTAGTTTTACCACTCCGGTAATGGAGCTGGAATCAACACCTGAAACACTGGCTGGAGCATCTTCAATACGGCTGCTGTCAATTCTTAATACTTCTGACACTCCATCAACACTCAAGCCTACTTTTTTACCGCCCACATCAACTACAATCACTCTGCTTGATGCGCTTCTGTCTATCTTTTCCATACCGAACTTGGTTCGGGTGTCAATTACCGGGAGTATATGACCTCGTAAATTGGTAACGCCCTCCACATATTTTGCGGCTTGCGGGACTACGGTAATTGACGGAATCCGAATAATTTCCTGAACATTCATGATGTCTATTCCATATATTTCTTCATCAAGGGCAAAGGTAACCAATTGCATTTCGCTAGAGGAGAAAACATTGTCTGCGCTCATGCCAATCCCTCCTGTTCTGTTGGAATTTTCTCCTCCCAACTAATTTGCCTGCATCTCATCGGCGATAGAAGCAATCTCTTCAATTGAGTTGGCCAGTTCATCTATCGCCCGGGCTTGTTCATCGGCTACTTTGGAGGCGTTTTCGACCTGTATTTTTACTTCGCTTACGATTTCTGCAACCCGCTTGCATTCCTTTTCATTTTCCGTAACTGCCTTATCTATCTCATCTAAAATGGTTTTGGCAGCGTTCCTGGCCTTGTCTATTTCTTCCAGCTCCCCGGTTACCACCTGATTCCTTTGGGCCGCCATTCCTGCAGTTTCATCAGCTTTGTATGAAGCCGCTTCGGATTGGGTCACTTCGGCAATAACTTTGCCCATCTGGATCTGAATATCACGAACCAGATCTTTGATTTTATCGGCGTTTTCAGCAGATTCGGTAGCCAGGTTGCGAATATCCCCGGCAACTACCGAAAATCCGCGGCCGTGTTCGCCGGCCGTGGCTGCTTCTACAAAGCCATTTACCGCCAGCATGTTGGTTTGGATGGAAACGTTTTCAATGGTATCAACTATTTTTTCGATGCGGCGAATTTTATCCTGCAGTTCCTCAACTGCGATATTGGTGCTTTCATAGGATTTAATACATTCCCGCAAATTGGCCCAAACACTCCGGGCTCTGGCTCGATTTGCTTCCAAGGTATTTTCTACTTCTACTATAACTTCTCCAGCAGCGGCTGCAGTGGCATTGATTTCATTTTTAGCAGAAGTACATTGTGCACCTAAGACCGTTGCCTTATGGGTCTCCTCATCTACAGCCCGGGTTGCGTCGGCCATTTGCATCAAACCGCTCGCGATCTGAGCTGCTGAGGTACTTAATTCTTCAATATTTGCTGATAACTGTTCGGCAGTGGCTGCAACTTCTTCAGCCGATTTGTTGATATTGGTGGAAGTTTTTAAATCTTCAGCCATTTCGCTTAATTCCTGACTGGCCACATTAACTTCCGCCAGAGCCTTGCTCTGCTCGGCTACGGCCTTGGCTATTTCGTGAGTGCCGCTGACCGCTTCTTCCGATGCCGATGCGATATTTTCACTGGCCCCCAGGTATTCGTTGGCATTTTGGGCCAATATCTTCGAATTTTTTACTTCATCACTTATGTGCACATCATATTGGCCAAAAAGCTGCCCCATGTTTTCGAATCCCGTAACGTTTTCTTCCAGCTCTTTTTCCATGTTGGTAAACTCGCCCACAATGCGGTTTATTTCTTTTACAACCTCTTCTACGCCGCCGCGGATTTCGTCTACCACACCCCTTATATCCCGGGCTGATCTTTCAGAAATCTCCGCCAGGTTCCGCACTTCATCGGCCACCACGGCAAAACCACGGCCATGTTCACCGGCCCGGGCAGCCTCTATGGCAGCATTTAAAGCCAGCAGGTTGGTCTGGTCGGCAATCATTACAACTGCCTGGACGATATCGCCGATTTGGCTTGACTGCCTCTCCAGGTCCCCTATACGGTTGGCAGATTGCAGGTTCTTTTCGCCGGCTTCCTTAATCATCGCCTGCATGGTTTGCATAGCCTGCACCGACCCTTTGGCTCCTACATTGCCATTGGCGGCTGATTGACTAAGAATTGCCAAATTTCTCTCCAGTTCCGCTGCCGATCTGTTAAGTTGAACACTGGCTACCCGCATCTCCTCCGCACTGCTGCCGGCTTGTTCACCACCTGCGGCCACATCTTCAACAAGTTTGGAGAATTCCAGCCCGGCGGCATTGGATTCTTCTATGCCGGCCAGCAACTGTTCAGAGGCGGAAGCAATTCTTTCGGCCATCGCCTGCTGCTTGGCCAAAGTGCGGGCCCGGGCTTTTTCCTGTGCCATTTTACGGGCTACTTCCCTCTTTTTGGTGATGTCATCGCTGCTTTCTTGCTTGACAGCAATACCTGTCCGTTCGCCACTGTTTGCGGCTGGTCTTTGAAGCTTCTTAGCCATTGTTACCCCTCCCAATATAATAGTTTTACAATACCTTCAAATTCCTGCCCCGACGAGCAAGAACCTGGCTTCCACTTAAGTATCCCAAATCATCAATTTCTACTTGATTTTGCATACCAGTATCAATATCCATAGCCGACACATGAAGCATACCATTCTTGTCAATTTCAAAAGTTACATCAATGTTCGGTTCTCCTACTCCCGCCTTTCTGATGCCGGATAGATGAAATTTGCCCAGGGAGATAATACTCCGGTCTTCAACCACATCACCCATTTCATCACGCTGCAGTATGTGAATAATCACCTCCTCTTGCTGATCTTCAACAGTAGTAAATAATTTAGCATCCATTACCGGATAGGTTGTATTAGCTGCAATTAACGGCACAAATTCACCCTGATCATCCTCAATCCCAAGTGTATGGCTGGTTACATCGTGCAGTTCCACATCATTGACCTGCCCTGAAAGCATAGCCGCTTCTAGAGCCGCACCTAAAGCTACCACTTCATCAGGGTTGATTTCAGTACGGATCGGCACCTCAGGAAAGATTTCGCATACCTTTTCCGTAAATCCAGGCATACGTGAAGCACCACCAGCAAAAACCACGACATCCACCCATTTTTCATCCACCCCGGCCCGTTCCAGGGTTTGCCGGATCAGATCCTCTATCTCTTTAAATAGCTGTCCGCAAAGGAAGTTAAATTGTTCCCGCTGAATTACCTGTTTAAGATGTAAGGGGCCTGTGCTGGAAATACTAATATAGGGTATCAAAATAGAGGTTTCTTTGACTGTTGATAAGTCAAGTTTTGATTTTTCGGCATTAATCTGAATCTGCTGTATGGCCACCAAATCTTGCTGCAAATCAACTCCATTATTCTCCTGGAAAGTCGCACAAATATCTTCACACAACCTTTGATCAAAATCCAAACCGCCGAGATTGCTGGAGCCACCTGTACATAAGACCCGGCATACACCATTTTCGTATTCCATAAGTGTTATATCAAAGGTTCCTCCCCCGATATCCAAAACCAGTATGTGTTCCTGGTTGGCAAGTTCGGAGGCATAAGCCAGGGCGGCAGCGGTAGGCTCGTTCAGCAATTTGACTATTTTTATCCCGGCCAGTTCACCGGCCATAAAAGTTGCCTGGCGCTGGTTGTCATTGAAATAGGCTGGAACGGTAACCACAGCAGCTTCAATTTTCTCGTTCAATACTTTTGAGGCATATTGGATTAGTTTACGGATGATAAGAGCAGAAATCTCGACCGGAGTATACTGGCGGCCTGAAATACTCACTCCATAGTCAGAACCCATATGACGTTTGATGGAGCTAACGGTGCGGTCAGCCTGTAAAAGTGCCTGGTTGCGGGCCATTTCACCCACTATCACCTCTTCGTCATTTTTAAAATGAACTACTGAGGGAGTAAGCCGATTGCCCCTTTCGTTTATTATAATTTCGGGTTTGCCCTCCCGGTTGACCCAGGCTACCAATGAATTGGTGGTCCCCAGATCAATTCCCACTATCACATTTTCTTCCCCCTCTATTTGCTTAATGCAGATAAATTCTCCCGAGCGGTGCCGTTATCCGGCCATATCTTAAGAGCCTGTTCAAGATAATTAACCGCACCCTGGTCATCTCCGCTTTCATATAAGATAATCGCCAGGTTATTACAGGCCTCTGAGCAGAGTTTTGCGGAGCCAGGGAGCTTGAGGTCAAGACAAGATTCCAGGGAATCAATAACCTTCCGAAAAAGATAATAGGCTTCAAATAAGTGTCCCTTTTCATCTTCGGACATAGCTTGTTCAAATAATAACTGAATACGACTTAAGTCAATGTCTTCAGGTTTATTAACCTGGTTTGAAGTAGCCTTTAGTAATAGGTCCAGTCCCTTTCCCAAACTTTTCTTATTTCCCATCTTTATTGCTCACTCCTGGCAATAATTGCGTTGGTAACCTGCTGATAATCAAATGCGCCGCGGCACTGTGAAGCATATTCAAATATGCTTTTGCCAAAGCTGGGAGCTTCGGCAAGTTTAATGTCGTTGCGCACGGGTGGAAATATTTTGCTTTCTCCAAAGTTTTGGCGAACTTCATCAATTACGTTGCGGGCCAAATTAGTCCGCAAATCACATTTCACGGGCAAAATTCCCATAAGCCTGAGATTGGTATTTAACTCAGCATTTATTCGGTATAAAATGCCCATCATCTGCGCCAGTCCATCCATGGAAAGAAACGTTAATTCTATGGGAATAATCAGCCAATCGGCAGCAACCAAACCGTTTACGGTGGTTAGACCCAAAGATGGCGGTAAATCAATCAATATATAATCATATTCGCTTTCTATCTCCAAGAGGAGATTGCGCAGCAAAGAGTCACGGTTGTTGATTTGGCTGGCTTCCAATTCCCAGGCTGAAAGGTCCGGTTTTGAAGGCAGGAGATCGAATTTCTTGCTCTTAATCAGAGTTTCGCGCAGTATTTTTTCCGAAAGCCGGTCCTGGGCAGCCAAATGAAGCAGTTCATAAATGCTCATGTCTAAATTATAGGGAAGGACTCCACAACCACTGGTAGCTTGAGCCTGGGAATCGGCATCAATTAGTAATACTTTATGTCCAAGCCGGGCTAATCCATCAGCCAGGTTCAAGGCCGTCGTAGTCTTGCCGCTGCCCCCTTTGCGATTAGCCAGAGCAATGGTAGTTGCCATGATTTATCCTCCTATTTTCACGGTCAGGAAAGCTTGATACAACTGAGAAGAGTTCAATATCAGAACTACACTGCCGTCACCCATGATGGTAGCACCGGTATAGATCTTAAGGCTCGCTAATTCTTCAACCAATGCTTTAACCACGAACTCCTGCTCATGTTGGAAAGAATCGACTATAAGGCCAAAGCGGTTGCCATCAACTTCCATAACCACTATTGATACTCTTTGGTCCTGCTGAGTGAGTTCCTGATAAGCAGGATTATCCGGATCGAGGATATCCTGCAGTCTGATTAAATGGAGTATTTCCTCCCTGACATCGGCCAGCAGCATGTTTTTATATCTCCGTATTTCCTTGGCCGGCAATTTAACAGTTTCCTCGATAGTATCCAGGGGAATAATATAACTCTGCCCCCCGGTTTTAACCATAAGCCCTCTGATAATCGACATAGAGAGCGGGATTTTCAAATTAAAAGTAGTACCCTCATTTATTTTGCTGGACATACTTACCGAACCACCGACCTGGGTAATATTGCTTTTAACAACATCCATACCCACACCCCGTCCGGACAGTTCACTGACTTCGTCTCTTGTGCTGAAACCAGGCAGGAATACCAGATGGTAAGCTTCCTCATTGCTCATGGTTTCAATTTGATCCGGTCGTATCAAGCCCTTTTTCAAAGCTTTGGCTTTGATTTCTTCGGGATTGAGACCTTTACCATCATCAATTATTTCAATGACCACATGATTTCCCTGGTAACGTGCTTTAAGATAAATACTGCCTTTGGCATTTTTGCCTAAAGCTCTTCGGCTTTCCGGTGATTCAATACCATGATCGACCGCATTGCGCAGCATATGTACGAGCGGATCATTTATGGCTTCGACGACCGTTTTGTCAAGTTCGGTCTCTTCCCCTTCGATTATTAGATCAACTTCCTTGCCGGCTTTACGGGAGATATCCCGAATAGTCCGGGGGTAGCGCTGGAATAATACTCGCAGAGGCAGCATCCGTGCCGACATTATGGCATCCTGAAGTTCATCCGCAATTCGCGATACTTCAGATGCGACATCTTTAACTTCTCTGGCCAGTGGCGGTATTTCATATTCGGTTCCAATTTTACTGGACAGGTGAAATATTCGATTTTTGGATATTAAAAGCTCCCCGATCATATTCATCAGTCGATTCATTTTATCCTGGCTCACTCGAATCGACTGGCCGCTGATTTCTGTGGAAGGCCGGGCCGGCTCGGCCGGGGCTGCCTTAACCTTTTCCTTGGCGACGGCCTGCTCCATTAATGCCATTTCAACATCACTTGATTTAACCGCCCCGGAATCAATGAGAATCTCGCCGATTCTTTTCTGCTGGGCTAGTGCCCGGTCCAGATCGCACTGGCTGATTTTATTCTGCTCGATCAGAATTTCCCCGACCTTTTTCTCCGCATATTCTACCGGCACCTGGTTAAGTGTTGCTTTAATCGCTTCGACCTTTTCTCCCAGCAGTTGCTTGATATTGCGGTACCCGTTTCTTAAAGATTCGATAACTTCGCTGGCTACCATATGCTTGTCCGGGTGCAGCGAATCTACATAGCTTAAATGATTTGCAACCATATCCACCACGTCATTAAAATCCAGATAACGGCAGGAAGAGGAAATACTGTTCAAGGCCCGTGCATATTGCTTCAACCTTCTGCTATTAACCGGCACATCAACTCGAGCGCTGTTTATAATACTCTCCATGGATTCCAGTCCCTGGTTGGTTATATTCACAAAGGCGGCCAATTGCTTGGGCAGATTGTTGTCTATGGGGGCGCTGGCAGCAGTCCCGGCAGGCGTTTCTTTTTCATCTTCGCTTAAAGCTTCGATTCGTACCAGCAGATCATCTATTCCCGGTACATCATCGTTTTCCTCCATCACCAGCTTGGATAAAGCGGCAGTTCGATCCACAGTAGCTAATATTATGTCAACTTCCTGTGCGGACAGGGGCAAGTCCTGATTGCGGTGCATTTGCAGAAGGGTCTCGGCAGCATGTGTCAAGGTTTTAATATTCTGGAAGGGGTCACCGGATTTATCCTGGTCTTGCATGCTTATAATAACTCCAGCCCCACCTTTAATGCTATGGAAGCCACGCAGAATTGCGTTTAATAATTCAGTATTATTGGGGTTTCGTTCCATTTCAACACAATTTTTCTCAATGCTGTCGAGATGTTCGTTGCATTCCTCCATAAAGTCCTCCAAAGCCTGGCTCAAAAAAGAGGACAACTCAACCTTCATCATGCTGGCTCCCGGTTGCGGGCTTTCAGGGCCTATTTCCGCAGTTGGGCTTTCCGACCCACCCTCTGGTTCTTGGGAGACCTTCTCCCGTACTTGCTCCGCTTCTGCCACAAACTCGGTGAAGCCAAAATCGTTTATCTCCAATTCAAATGCTTCACGGGGAGGATTGTTCTCCAGGTCCTTAAGCCTGACACCCAGTTGCCCCACCAGGAGATTTAGTATATCAACGCCCCGCAAAAGTAAATCAGTTATTTCCGAATTAACCTCATAAGATCCTTTTTTAAGATCGGTAAGAAACGATTCCAGAGAATGGGCGGTGTCTTTTATAGGTATAAAATCAACGAAACTGGCAACTCCTTTTACCGAATGCATAGCGCGAAAAACCGAGTCGAGTTCCTTGCTGTCAAATTCGGCCTCCATTTTCAGTATGCCTTCTTCAATGCCATTAAGGTGCTCGCTCGATTCTTCCACAATTCCCTGTAAAATTTCCAAATCATCGGGTTCAAAGGTAAATATCATCGCATCCCGGCCTGCCTTTCCCTTCTATCTAGGACATTAACAACATGCGAATATTCTCCACCAAAACATCCGGTTCAGTAGGTTTGACTATATAGATATTGGCTCCGGCCTGGTAGCCTCTTTCCATGTCTTTTAATTCATCTTCGGTGGAAACTATGATTATCGGCAAATCTTCAAACTGCTCGTCTTCACGAAGCCGTTCGATGAAAGTGTAACCATCCATATTAGGCATATTAATATCCGTAACTATCAAATGAATGTCTTGATCACTGCCATATATTTTCTCCAGAGCATCCGCTCCGTCAATGGCGGTTATCACCTCAAATCCTGCGGTTTTTAAAATGTAGCAGTGGAAATTACGTATCATTTCCGAATCATCGATAATTAATATCTTCATCGCTTCAACCTCCTTATGCTTGATAAACCAGATAACCGTTCATTCTCCTCACTTTAAAGGCGGTACTTATTCGACTTAAAGACTCGGCATGACCCAGGAAGATAAAACCTCCAGGGTTAAGCATCGCATAGAACTTTTCAACCAGTTGTTTGCGTGATTGATCATCAAAATATATCAGCATATTGCGGCAAAAGATAAAATCGTAATGTCTTTCACTGCGCAAAGCACGGCGATCCATTAAATTAAGGTGCTCCAGCATCACCATTTCCTTGATCTCAGGTTTAACCATATATTGTCCTGGCGCAGGACGGTTAAAATACTGCTCCAAGTAAGCAGGGGGCACATCCTTGACCGACCGGTTATCGTATACCGCCCGTTTGCCTGCCTTTAGCACATTTTCATCAATGTCCACGCCTTTTATAAGAACATTCCAACTGCCATAATCCTCAAGCATTTCCTTGGCAATTATGGCTAGAGTATATGGTTCTTCACCGGTCGAACAAGCAGCGGAAAAAATACGTAAGTTGCGATCCCCTTTGGCAGCCTTTTTATCAAGAATTTCTGGAAGACATACTTCGGCAAATATTTCAAGCTGGTTGAATTCCCTGAAAAAATAAGTTTCATTAACCGTTATCAGATTGATTAATTCCTGAAATTCACGTTCACTTCGGTCTCCAAATTTCAGAAGTCTTATGTATTCAGAAACTTTGCCTAAGTTGTTTTCTTCCATACGCTTTTGTAAACGCTTTTTAAAATAGTAAATTTTATTGTCTCCAAAATGCATTCCGGTTCGTTCGTAAATCAGGTTTCTAACACTTACAAAATCTTCTGTCGATAAATCCAACTATCTCACCTCATCTACCTATCTGATTTATTGATTTTTCTATGGCTTCAAGGATTTCATCATCTTCAACTTGATTAGCCAATTCTTTCAGGCGGTCAAGCCCCTCACTTTCGCCATACCCGCCCAGAGCTTCCACCGAACCCAGACACAGAAGTTTTTCGGAAGACTTAGTGTACTCCAGGAGTAACGGCAGTATTTCCGGATTCTTGAACTGTCCGAGGAAAATCAGGAGTTCGTATTTGTTGATAGGATTGATATTAGTGGCGATATAATCAGACAACGCCTGAACCATTCCGTCAGGAAGCATGCTCAGCTTGGCTCGTTCCAATATACCCTCGATAGTATTAATAATCTCTTTTGCCATAAGTTTTCCCTTGGTTTTGATTAAAGAAATAACCCAGGGCAAATATTCTTCTTTACCTTTTTTGGCTAGAAATTTCAAGTAAGAATACAACTCAAGGTCGGCAATAGCTTCAGGTTCGGAATAGAATTGAGCTACAATGGCCAGCGAATCATCATCACCCAGCAAAGCCATGGCTTCCAGACAGGTACAGCGAAGCAGGATATTCTGGGTTTTGGTAAATAGATCGTTTACCTGAACTGCTACTCCCTGTGCTTCCATTCGCCCCAGGTATTCCACAGCAGTGATAATCATATTTATATCGCTGTCGTCAAGGGATTCGGCAATCATTGCCGCTGAAAAGGGGCTGTTGAGCTGGAACAGAATATCCAGCACAAATTTTCTTACATCTTTATCTTCATCTTTCAATAATGGACGCAGCAGGGATACTGATTCTTCGTCTTGTTCGGCCATAATATCTATAACCGCATTGCGAATAAAGGCATCATCACTGCGCAATAGGGGAATAATCTTTTCCACCAGTTCGGTTCCCGGCAAAGTTTTCAGATTTCTTATTATCACTTCACGCACATATTGGGACTTTTCAATCTTCAACTGTTCAACCAATAGTTCAATACAATTTGGAATCCCTTCATAAACAATGTCTTCTACTGCAAATGCCCGATCTCTTTCATCTTCCGATTCCAAGGCTTTAATTAGCTCGACATTATCCGACATTATGTCCCCCCCTTTTACATGCATTTTCAAACTAAATTTCAAGAAAACTGCCCGAAAGTCCCTTTATTAATCATATAATCCCATATGGAACATTATAAGCATTTAGTCCTAATTTTCCATCATTACTTAAATATTAACACATATTTCTACATAATAGTGTAAATATTCGCAAAACCATTTTACTTATTTTAAAATTCAATTCTCCTTTTATTAAACTCTATTTTCGTTTGACCAGCACAGGAGGGTGAGGCGCCCTTCGTTTAGGTTTTTTTCGGTTCTTCAGCAGCATAATTAATAGAAAGGCGCAGCCCCCGGCAAGTGAATACCTTGATGCTTCGATAAAATCGTTTACGTAAAAATAGGTCGTTATTAGGAAAGAGATCCCAAGACCTAAGACCCATGTCAGAAGTTTAACTGCCCGGGTATTTTCTTCGATTGCCTGATTTAAACTGCGCAGGGGTATTTTTACATTGATGTCTCCCCGCTCGGCACGGGACAAAACCCGGGCCAGCAAAGGAGGTAATTCCAGCAGCGAAGTCCCTAAATGCGCTGTTTTGTCCTTAATTATGTCCCAAAAGCCTGCTTTCCCCGGTCCAATTTCATCCAAATAGGGTTTGGCAACTTCCAAAAAATTGATTTTTGGATCGAGGGATATGCAAAGACCATAAAGGGTGCCCAGAGCCCTGCCCAAAAAAGTGAAGTTCGCCGGTATTTGAAAAGGTTGTTCATAGAGAAGAATTTCCAGGTCATCGAGGAAAACCTTCAAATCGAAGTTCGACGGCTTATCCTCACGGCCCAAAGTCTGGTCTATAAACAAGGCTACGGCTCTTGTAACCACTGCATTATCGGCATCATAACGCAAAAACCCTACCTTTTTCAGGTATTCGACTACTTCGGGATAATCACGTCTTACCATGGCAAATACCATTTCCACAAGCTGCTGGCGAAGTTCGGCTGGTATCACACCCACCATGCCAAAATCGACCATTACCAGCTGTCCCTGTTCGGTAACAAATAGGTTGCCGGGATGTGGGTCGGCGTGAAAAAAGCCATCCACCAAGACCTGTCTTACATAAGTCTGCAAAAGCTTTTTGGCTATGCCCGGAAAATCTATCCCTCCTTCGCGTAAAGATTGGTAGTCATTAATCTTAATCCCTTCCATAAATTCCATGGTCAAAACCCGCTTCCGGGTGTAATCCCAGATTATCCCGGGTATTAACAGTGCATTATCTTGATTATTGCCGGCAATCCGTTCAGCATTACGACCTTCCTGAACATAATCCAGTTCTGCCTGCAGGGTATTGTAGAATTCATCATAAATGGCATCAAGATCGATAAATCGTTCCCAATCGGTGAAAATTTTTATCAAGTCTATTACTCTTCTGATTGCATGAAGATCGATTCTAATTAAATCATCGATTCCCGGACGTAAAATCTTGATAGCAACGACTTGTCCATCGGGTAAACACCCTTTATGAACCTGCCCCAGCGAGGCAGAAGCCAGAGGTAATGCATCTATCTCAGCATAAATTTGCTCAGGGTTCTGTCCAAACTCGTTTTCAAACACCCCGCGAATTTCCTCAAAAGCCACCGCAGGAACTTCATCCTGCAGCCCTTGCAATTCAGCAATACTAACCTGAGGCAAAATATCCACCCGGGTGCTAAAAAACTGGCCAAGCTTGATTAAAAGGCCACCCAGTTTAACCGCCGTATTGCGAAATCTTCTGGCTTCCGTAACATAAAGTTCGCGTTTTCTTGCTTCTGCCCAGTTATGGCGATGCCATATTTTTTTATATTTGATCGAGTAAAAATTCCAAAATATTTTGATAAATAGAGTTATTACCGTTAAGAACCGAACAAATGCAGACGTTTTTCGCATACGCATCCTCCGCTAGTAAAATTAATTTAAGCATCGGAAGAAACTGCGGAGCAGTTTCTTCATAATTTAATCATTCCCGAAGGGAATCGATATAAGTGGTCCCCGTAGGGGGCAACACACCTCTGCATCGAGGCGGAGGATTAGACCCCGCCGCCCGTTTTGTTAATAGGAACCCGGCCATTTAAAAAGCAAGGGACATATTTCCATCTCGTTATCATTATAACAGAGCCGGCAAGAAATTAAGAATTTTAGGTAATTTTGGGACACAGAAGCAGGAATTGCGACTTAAAATAGCGAATGCAAAAACTAGCTTGTGCCTATCACCGGACAATTACTATAGGAGGCAATATTTTGGCAGATAAGCAGAACCAGGAAAGACCAATTGAAAATGTTTTAAACTTAATCCAATCATGTGATGAAGCATTGCGTCACTATGGACAAAAATACCGCTATATGGCGGAGAATTCATATGACATAATATCCCTGCACAAAACCGATGATCTTAGCTATATCTATGTCAATTCAACTGTCCAAGTTAATCTTGGCTATTTTCCCAACGACCTTTTAGGCAAAAGTGCATTGGATTTCATTCATCCCGAAGATAAGGCCCGTATTTTTAAGGCTATTAAAAATGGTATCACCAGTAATGGAGGAAATAGCGGTCCTTACCGTTTTAAAACTAAAAATGGGGTGTATATTTGGCTGGAATCCACAGGCCGGATAATTGCCGATGAAGGTGGCACCGAAGCATTATTAATGAACTCCCGGGATATTACCGAGCGCAAACGTTTCGAAGAAGAAGTCAATTACCGCCTCCGCCTCGAAGCTGCGGTAGCCCGGTCAGCCCGCCTTTTTATAGCTCCCGGCGGTCCTCCTTTAAAAGAGATATTGGGGTTACTGGGACAAGCGGTAGCTGCCAATAGAGTATATATTTTTAAAAAGCAAACTAACAGCTGCAAAATAGATAATATCTATGAATGGTGTGACGAACAAACCGATTCACAAATTAATACCTTGCAGAACCTGGAGCCCGATGCTTTTCCATGGTGGATGGCAACCCTGAATAATAATCAAGCGATAATAATTACGGACATCAACGAACTGCCTCCTGAAGCGGATGCAGAAAAGGCTATCTTGGAGGAGCAACGCATTCGTTCCCTCTTGGCGGTTCCTATTTTCTCATCCGAGCCTGAATTAATCGGTTTTATGGGTTTTGATGACACCGTAAATACTCGCAAATGGCAAAGCGATGATATTGATACTCTGCGAGTAGTTTCGGAAATGTTAGGTCTTTATTGGGAAAAACAGCTATCGGAAGGAATAGTACGCCACCTGAGCTTTACTGATAAAGTAACCGGGCTCTACAACCGGGCCTTCTTTGAAGAAGAACTGCATCGCCTGGATACCCCTCGCAATCTGCCGCTGAGCATAATAGTCGGGGATGTGAATGGTCTAAAACTTATTAATGATGTTTTTGGTCATCAGGAAGGCGACCTTTATCTTAAAAAAGCAGCCGGAGTCTTGCACGACTGTTGTCGCAAAGGCGATATAATTGCCCGCTGGGGCGGTGATGAGTTTGCTCTGCTGCTCC
Source organism: Syntrophomonas sp. (assembly GCA_036677685.1). Taxonomy (GTDB): domain Bacteria; phylum Bacillota; class Syntrophomonadia; order Syntrophomonadales; family Syntrophomonadaceae; genus JAQUBU01. Next base: position 17,346 of record JAVBWA010000019.1, read on the forward strand.
CCTTAACACCTGCACCGACCGCCGAGAATATATGCCAACGCATAAAAACTGCCTGTTCCCAAACTGATAAACAACCCATAGAACTAAGTATCGCCACGGGCTTTGCCACCAAAGAACGTGCAGAGCAAGACATTATGAGGATTTTTCAACAAGCCGATGAATTGATGTACAGCCACAAGCTGCTGGAGAATAAGGATACGCGCAGCGCCTTTATTCTTTCCCTGGAAAACAAATTGATATCAACAACGCAGGAAAGCCTGGAACATACTATTCGCATACGGGAAATGTCGGTTATGCTCGGCTCGGCCTTAGACCTGCCGGAAAGTGAATTGGAACGCCTGGCTTTGCTGGGCTCGTTACATGATATAGGCAATATAGCACTTCCAGAGGGTTTGCTTAATAAGATTGGTCCGCTTAGCCCTCAAGAATGGGAAAGTATAAAAAAGCATTGTGAAATAGGCTATCGTATAGTCCAATTTACTCCCGAACTGGCGGTAATAGCTGAAGATATTCTGAGCCATCACGAGCATTGGAATGGCAGCGGGTATCCGCTGGGGCTCAAAGGTAAGCAAATACCATTGGCGGCCCGTATTTTATCCATAGCTGATGCTTTCGATGTAATCACCCGGGGCCGTATCTATCAAGATCCCCGCAGCCCGGAGGATGCCCGCGAGGAAATTAAAAAGTATGCGGGCACCCAATTCGATCCGAAATTGGTTGAGGTTTTTCTGAATTTGAATTTGTAATGCATATATATCATAGTAAATAGTTTATTAACCCGGACCATGAAACCATCCTGGATCCATGGAGGTGTCCGATGACATCAGAACTGCCAACCGCAGATAGTTATTCCAAATCCCCCTATGATCAATTATTGCGCATCCGAAAGGCCATTGAGAGTTCTAGTGATGCCATTTCCATCACCGATATCAATGGGGTTTTTGTCTATCATAATAATGCCTTTACCAACTTGTTTGGCTACTATATAGAAGAAATAAATGCCATGGACGGCTTGAGCATGCTTTTTGTTAATCCGGAGGTATTTAAGCAAATTCTTGACAGTTTAAAAACCGGCCATTCATGGATTAGCGAAGTTGAGATGCGCAAAAGCTCCCTTGACACCTTCCCGGTTAGCTTGCGGGTTGATTCCATTTGTGATGAAGAAGATAAAATTGTAGGCCTAATAGGAATTTATACCGATATAACCCTGCAAAAGGAATATGAGCATGCCCTTAATAAACGAATGGTCTATGAAAATATGCTTTCCCTTATTGCCATGCGTGCTGTGGCTACTGACAAAACCGAGGACTTTTTGAAGGAATCCCTGAACATTCTTGGTGAAACTCTAAATATCAACCGGATTTACATTTTTGAATACTCCAGCAAACGTCATGCTTACGATAAAACTTATGAATGGCTGGGAAATGAAGTCTACCCCCAAAAAGAAATGCCGGAAAATTTCCCTGCCGAGGCTATCCCTTGGTGGACCGAAATGATGCTCAACAACCGGGCGATTATTTGCAGCGATATTGAGGACATCCCCGGCGAAGTGGAAAAAGCAATTTTACGCACCCAGGAAATAAAATCGCTGCTGGTAGTCCCCTTTATGGTGGGTTCATTATACTATGGTTTTCTAAGCTTCGACGAATGCCGCTACCATCGGCTCTGGCCTTTGGAAGATATCGATATATTAAAAACCGTCGGCCAGATATTTAACTGGGCCTTGGAACGAAGACGCGTTCAGCGAAAACTGATGGCCCATGAAGAACAGCTTGCGGTTACCGTACAGAGCATAGGTGATGGGGTTGTAACCTGCGATATAAACTACCAGGTAATATTGATGAACAGGGCGGCGGAAGAGATAACCTGCTGGCCAGCAGCCGATGCCCAAGGTAAAGACATTTGCGAGGTACTTCATATCATAGGCAGTTCAGAACAAAATGACAATATTCTGAGAGACTTAATCAAAAGCAGTCAGCCGTTAAATAATTTTCCTGAATCTTTGACTCTGTTAAGCAGGGATACTTCTCGAAAAATAATAACTTGTACCGCCAACCCAATTAGGAACCGGGAAAATCGAATGATCGGGATGGTTCTGGTTTTACGGGATGTTACCAAGCAAAAAAAGCAGGAAACCCAGGCAGCGCTCTCGCAAAAATTGGAGGCCATAGGACAGCTTGCCGCAGGAATCGCACACGAAATCAATACTCCCATGCAATTTATAGGTGATAATACTCAATTTCTAAAGGAAGCATTTGCCGATCTCCAATCATTGTTACTGGAGTACCGGCATTTGATAAAAGACCTTGAGCATAACGACGAATTGGCGGCAGGTATTCAATCACTCCAAAACCATGAACAAGAAGTAGATCTGAAATACCTGCTGGACGAAATCCCTAAAGCTATCGAGCAATCACTGGCGGGAATTGCACGAGTAAAAAAGCTGGTTCTGACTATGAAGGATTTTGCCCACCACCAAAGAGGCGAAAAGCATTTTGCCAATCTTAACAAAGGCATTGAAAGTACCGTAAATATATCAATTAATGAATGGAAATATTACGCCAATCTACAGTTGGAACTCGATCCCCATCTGCCTCCGCTGCTTTGTGCCATAGATGAAATCAACCAGGTGGTTTTAAACCTGATTGTAAACGCCAGTCATGCAATTAAAGACGCTATCAAAAAGTCGGTTTATGAAAAAGGGTGTATCACTATATCTACCATCAGGGAATCAGACAGCATACTGATTATGATAAAAGATAACGGTCTGGGGATTCCAGCTAATATCATACACCGGATTTATGACCCCTTTTTCACCACCAAGGAAGTGGGCCAAGGTACCGGTCAGGGATTGGCAATTGCCCATGATATTATTGTCAGCAAGCATCAGGGCAGTATGCAAGTCGAATCCAAGGAGGGTGAAGGTACTTGTTTTACTATCATTTTGCCCATATCTTCACCAATTAAGGGGGGTAATCGTGAATAATTCAGTTCTACTGGTAGATGATGATCCGGATATCCTTTCAGCGTATAAACGGACTTTGCACCGCAAATTTCAACTGTTTTCTGCCCAGAGCGGCTCCGAGGGCCTAAACATTCTCAAGGACAACGGGCCTTTTGCCGCTATTGTCTCGGATTTTCGTATGCCGGGCATGGATGGCATTCAGTTCCTTACCCAGGCCAGATCCTTATATCCCGACACTATAAGAATTATGTTAACCGGTCAGGCGGATATGCAAGCAGCCATTGATGCTATTAATCAAGGAAACATTTTCCGTTTTCTTAGTAAACCTTGTCCCCCCGACTTACTTATGGAAACCCTGTATACTGCCATAGAGCAATTCCGTTTGATTAACGCAGAGCGGGAACTGCTGGATCAAACGTTAAAAGGCAGTATCAATGTACTGGTGGATATTTTGGCGGTTGTTAATCCCTTGGCGTTTAGTAAGGCTGAGAAATTTCGGGCTATGTCCAAAAAAATCGCTGAACATATGAAAATTCAAGACAGTTGGGAAATTGAACTGACGGCCATGCTCTCACAGATTGGCTGTGTGACCGTACCTGAAGAAGTCTTAAAAAAGAAATGGGATAATCAAGCTCTTACTCCCACCGAGGAAGAAATCTTTGCTTCGCATCCCCAGGTTGGTCAAAAACTGCTCATGAATATTCCACGTCTTGATGGTATAGCCTCTGCCATAGCAGCTCAAATTGAATCGGCCGGTAAACCGGAGACCCTGAAAAATCGCTCATTAGCAGCTAATATTATCATAATGCTCAATGACTTTGACCAGCTTTCCCAGGGTGGCAGCAGTGCAAGTCAGGCACTTAGCACCATGCAAAACCAACGGAATTATGACCCCTTAATTATGTCTGCCTTAACAAAGGAAATCCTCTCAGGATGGGATTCAAAATTTGCCGAAATAGATTTCTCCGACTCCGGTTCTGCTACCACGTACGTCCAACAAATCCCCCATTCAAGCATTCAAGTTCTGGACATAAATGATATTTGTGCAGGTATGGTTCTTGATGAAAAAATCATTGACAAGGATGGCCGGGTTCTGATTACCCATCCTCACATAATTACCGATGTATTAAAGCTTCGTTTACAGAACTATGTGCGCCTGGGACTGATTCGTAAAACCGTAAGAGTACGGCTGCCTTCCGCTGAAATTTAACTTGCAGGATGAAGCTTTTGAAATAGAGAATACGCTTATTATTGATACTACTTGGCCTATACGTCGTATCTGGCCTATAATAGAATTGTTGCTAAATAACACTTATGAATCGGGGAATGGTTTTGTCTGAAGCTAGGTTAAAACTATTTAGTGCCATATTGGCTTTGATAGCTGTAACTTTATGTGGAACCATGGGCCTGGCCTATTTTGAAAACTGGTCTGTTTTTGATGCTTTATGGTGCACCTTGGTTAGCCTGACGACCACAGGTTACGGCGATATTGTTCCTCAGACCCTCGGGGGAAGACTTTTTCTAATGGTAATACTTTGCAGCGGTGTCGGTGTTGTTGCTTATTGTCTGGGAGCTGTAACCACCATGTTGCTGGAAAACCAAATAACAAGAATAATGGAGCGAAACAAAATGCAAAAAGCGATTCAACAATTGAAAAACCACATCATCGTCTGCGGGGCCGGCCGGGTAGGCAGTAATGTTGCCCATGTCTTGAGAGCTGAAGGTATACCGCATGTGCTGGTTGATAATGACCCGCCCAGAATTCAGGAAATGGAAGAGAAAGGCCATCTGGTAATGTTAGGTGATGCAACCCAGGATGAGGTGCTGATGGACCTGGGAGTTAAACAAGCCCGGGGAATTGTTTGTGCTCTGGCCGAGGATGCTTTCAATCTTTTTATTGCGCTTACCGCCCGTGACCTTAACCAGGAAATAAGAATTGTCGCCCGGGCTGAAAGGCCGGAAAGCATCCAAAAGCTGCGCCGGGCTGGAGCAGACAAAGTAATTGCCCCTACCCAGGTGGGAGGTTTTCAGTTAGCCACCGCGATTTTAAAACCAACTACGGTAGATCTGGTGGAAAACCTTTTTACCTCCAGCAATTTTCAATTTCAATTGGAAGAGTTAATAGTTACTGAATCTTCTCCTTTAGCCAACCAGGCTATTAAAAACGCTTTCGGCGGAAGAGAAATTCACGCTACCATTATCGCTATAATCCGAAATGAACAAGTGTTGATGAATGTTAGAGGTGACGATATTATATTGCCCAGTGATATGCTTATTTTAGTGGGTGCCAAACATGACCTGGAAGAAATCGAATTCTACTCCGCTAAATGATTCTGGGGTGAGGCGTGAGGGGTTAGGAGTTAGGAGTATAACTATTAACTAATAGTTTCTCAATTTTCATCATTCCATTAGGCACCAAAACCCGAATAGTATTTCAACCACACGCATAGTTTTCAGTAATATAAAGCATTATCTTGTAGACCCTGAAATATTACTTGCAAGCATTCATTAAGTTCAAGCGGAAAGGTTTTCTGCCCCTTACTCCTTACCCCTCACGCCTCACCTACCCTATCATTATCTTGCCTTTGGGATACCGGATATCGGGTTGTTTGACTTGATAAGCAAGGGCAAATCCCAGAGTCAGCGGCCCTACCCGGCCTAAAAACATGGTTATGATGATCAGCAGTTTGGACATAGTGGTCAAGGCCGGGGTCAAACCCAGAGTCAAGCCCACGGTTCCCAAAGCTGATGCCACTTCAAAAGCAATTTTGGCCAGTTCCCCTTGATGGGTAAGCGAGACCAGAAATGTCATGAAGATGAAAGTAGCGGCAAACAACGCTGCCAGAGTCAAGGCCTGTAAAACATCTTTTTCCTCGATACGCCTTTCGAAAATCTCACTGTCTTTTTTCCCTCTTAACTGGCTGCTTATCGCAATACACAGGATAGCTATGGTAGAAGTTTTCATTCCGCCGCCGGTCGAACCTGGAGAAGCGCCGATAAGCATTAATAAAATAATTAACAATTGGGATGAAAGAAACAGTGAATTGAGATCTATGGTATTAAAACCGGCGGTTCGTGGAGTAACGCTCTGGAAGTAAGCGGCCATCAGTTTTACTCCGGGAGACATTCCTCTAAACGCATGATTGTATTCAGCCAGCAAAAGCAGCATAGTACCTGTTAACAACAGTATTGCCGTGGTAATCAGCACCACTCGGGAATGCAGCGAGAGGGTGCGCGTTTTTCGGTAATTAATTATCTCATACCATACATAAAAGCCCAAACCACCGCTGATGATTAACGTGCTTATAACCAGATTGACCGTTATATCCGAACTGTATTGGGTCAAGCTCTTAAAACCACCAAAAAGATCGAAACCCGCATTGTTAAATGCCGATATGGCATGGAAAACACCGAACCATAAAGCCTTTCCCCAACCCAACTCTGGAATCCAGCGAATAGTTAAAATGAGAGCACCCAGAGCCTCAATTAAAAATGTAAAAACCAGCAGGTATCTAAAAATCCTGACGACTCCGCCCACTGCTGAAACATTAATTGACTGCTGCATAACCAGTCTTTGCCGGAGTTGAATTTTCCTGCCGGCAATCATAGCAAAAAAAACCGCAAATGACATCACTCCCAATCCGCCGATTTGAATCAGGAGCATAATTACCATCTGTCCGAATATAGTCCAGTGGGTTCCGGTATCGACCGGCACCAGGCCGGTCACACAAACTGCCGAAGTGGCGACAAAAAGGGCGTCGATATAGTTGCGAGGGCCGTTTTGTACGGCCCAGGGGGTTTGTAAAAGCAAACTGCCCGTAATAATAACCGCTAAAAAGCTAATTACCATCCATTGCGGGCCGCTTAATCTTTCAATTTTCATCCTTTTTCCAACCTCAATTGTTTCCCTTATTCCAGATTGCTCAACTGTTCCAGGCCTTCGTTATGCCCCAAGGCCACCAGGATATCACCCTCGAACATTTTTTCCTCCGGCATGGGAGCCACAATAATGTCATTCCCGCGCCGAATAGCCAGTACCGTAACCCGCATATTTTTACGCAGCCCGGCTTCGGCCAGACTCTTGTTTCTAAACATCCGGGGAGTAAATAGCTCGATGATGCCAAAGTCCGGCGACAGATTAATTTGTTCCAGGAAATTATGTGAGACCAGCGACCGAGCCAACTTTATGGCCATATCCCGCTCCGGATAAATCACCACATCGGTGCCGATCTTTTCCAGGACCTTGCCATGCAGGGCATTTTGGGCTTTGGCCACTACTTTCTTTACCCCTATTTCTTTAAGAATTATGGTAGTCAGAATATTGGCCTGAACATTATTGCCAATAGCCACAATAACCGTGTCAAAATTACGGATGCCCAGTGCATTCAGAGTCCCCTCATCCATGGCATCAGCCTGGACCGCATGAGTGGCAATCCCAATGGCGTCATTAACTTTTTCTTCGTCTACATCAATAGCCAGCACTTCAAAACCCATCCGGCTCAGTTCTTTGATCAGGCTTTCACCAAAGCGTCCTATCCCAATAACCGCAAATTGTTTATCCTTCATTACTTCCACCTTCCGGTACAAAATACGGAATCAATATAAGTGGTCCCCGTAGTGGGCAACACACCGCTGCAATGAGGCGGGAACATATTTATAACCATTCATTTCGCTTCACTCAAGGCACAAAACGTAATGAAAAGATTTCTTTCAGACTTTCGCCTCGTTATAACCCGCCGCCTATTTTGTTAATTGGAATCCGACCGTTTAAATAAGCGGGGAACATATTTTCGGATCATTATAGCACTTTATACTTAAATAGTTAATCATAATAATAGTTTCCAAATAACTCCCCCACCTATCCCTAAAAAGGTCTACTCATTTTATATAAGCGAATATTTCTTTAATAAAGGGGAAAGGTATAGCAATGTCTGTGGAAGTAGCGAAAAGAATAATTTGAAGGCAAAGCCCGGGAAAGTTCCGAAGGTTTCAAAGGATTTGGAAAAGCCCTTACTGTTTGAAGGACAAGCCGTAAGAGCTTAAACCATTTTTACTTTAGGCTTAAGGTACACAGATTGTCAAATAGTTCGGCAACCGTGATTATGCCGACCCCGCCCGGCACCGCACTCGCCATACGGGCTTTGGCAGCAGCTTCTGAGTGCACATCGCCAAACATTTTGCCCTGAGCATCGAAATTTATGCCAACATCGATAATTACACTGTTTTCATTCACCATATCTGGAGTTACAAACTCTTTCTTGCCAATGGCAGCTACCAAAATATCGGCATTGAGGCATTCCTTTTTCAGTTCCCGGGTTTTGGAATGGCATAAGGTTACAGTGCAGTTTTCAGCAGTCATCATAACCGCCAGCGGGCTACCCACGGTCATGCTTCTCCCGATAATGGTTGCTTTTTGGCCTTCAAGAGCAATGCCATGTGCTTTTAACATTGTAATAACGGCTTTGGGAGTAGCTGGTTTTACACCCTCCTCTTTGCTTATCAGTTTACCAAGATTATAGTTGTGGATTCCTTCGACATCTTTGTTATAGTCTATGGCATTTACCAGGCGGCTGGCATCAAGGTGCTTGGGTAAAGGGGTCTGCAGCATTATTCCTGTAAGTTTGGGGTCATTGTTTAAATCCCTGAGGCATTGTATTACTTGATCTTCGCTGGCGTCTTCGGGAAGATTCAGGATTTCGGCCTTAACCCCGGTTTCTTCAGCAAATTTGCTTATTCCTCTTACATATGAGCGTGATGACGGGTCATCTCCCACCCGCACAATAACCATACTCATAGGGGTTTTCATGGCTTTCTGGCGGATTTCAGCCTGAATCCGATCTCTAATTTCTTTTCCGTAGATAAGCAAAAACATTTCCTCCTAAATTACAAAATTTGAGCATCTGCAGGACCATTTTAAAATGCATTCTTGATATGGTTTAGTTTCTCCGTCCCGGCTTCCAACATAATACTAATTACATCGAAAGATATTTCCCGGTAGGAATGCCGGGCAGCTTCCATATAGCTCAAAGCTGCTTTTCTGATATGCTCTTTTTTGCGACTGGTAATCGACTCCTCGGGAAAACCAAATTTGCTGTTGCGGCGGGTTTTAACCTCGACAAAAGTCAGCGTGTTCCCTCTTTCACAAATTATATCCAGTTCTCCGTAGCGGGTAAAGTAATTTCGCGCCAATATTTTGTAGCCTTTGCTTAATAAATAGCGGGCTGCGGTATCTTCACCCCATTGCCCCAGTTTTTTCTTCACGGTGATTCACCTACATAAACTTCTTGTCCATCTGATATATAAAGGCCAGAACTTCCGCAATTACCGCATAAAGTTCCGGGGGTATTTCCTCATATAAATCCAGAGCCATAAGATAATCCGCCAGTTCCCGGTCTTCTTTCAAAGGTACTCCGCTTTCCCGGGCTACTTCCTTGATTCTTTCCGCTATCAGCCCGCGGCCTTTGGCAACCACTACCGGGACCTCATCTACTTCCCTGTCATAACGCAGGGCTACCGCCTTTTCCAGCTTCTTATCCTCCATTGCTTCCTCCCTAAACATCTATACCCAAAATTTGTATAAAGATTTATTTCGTTCAATCCATACTGTAATATTCCCCCCCAGGGGGACAACGATGCCAACTTCGTTCGCGATTAAGCGTGCGAAAAGCCCGGACTATTGATTGATAAAAGATATCAAAACTATAGTCCAGCATGGTAATTTTACGAAGTCTTAGCGCCACCTCTCCTCGCCTTTACCTCTTTTATGTAATGGGGACATTCCCACGCAGGTGGTGTGTCCCCTGACCTTAAATGACAGTATTTCTTTCACGATTAAACGGTTATATCTATGCCCAGAGGGCGTATATTGAGAGGTGCTTCCTCCTCCAGGGTCAGTTTCAACTTGCCCAGATCTTCTTCAGCCTCGGCGATTTTTATTCCCAAATTCTTGGTTTTGTAGCCTAAACCGTTTAAGCCCTGCAGCAGCACTTCCATATTGCGGTTCAGGTGATTGCATACTTTCTGATTTTCCACCACGCCCTGAACCTCGATTTCTTTACTGCGCTTCCAATTCAGGTGGAAAAGCACCAAACCCATTTGACTGGTATCCAGAGATACGATAAATCGGATATTGTCCTGATTTTTCAGGCCCCTGCGGCCAATTTCCTTGTTTATCCTGATCTGTCCCAGACGACATTCGTTGCCCATCTGCACCGGGAATGAAAAATAGAAGTAATTGAGGCTTGAGTCAACCGCGCTGCGGCTGGCGAAATTCAGAATTCTCTGCCCGGAAAGGTCTTTTTCCAAACCGTCAATTTTTTGCAATAAATCATTGACAAGCGGATTCTTGGCGGCTGTGCTGTCGTTTTTAATTATGTCCTCAAGCAGCATCAGCCCCTTGATTAATTCTTTCTCAGAATATAGCGCATTCTCCAGTTTGGAGCCCATGGTCCCCTTGGGTTCACCGGCATCGATTCGCAGAATATCCAGTAAAGGTTTGAGCAATTCCAGATGTTTTACTATTTTATCACCTGGAACTCCAGCATCTGTATCGGTATTTGCCTGAGTCAAAACGCTTTCTTTGCCTGCCGTAAGGTCGCTTTGTTTAATCAAGGCCGAGGGTTGGGGGTTGTTTGCTTTGTCCCCAAGGCTCCTCTCCGGTCCTGCTCCTGAAGGCAGCTTAAATTCCGGTTCAGATCTATTAGCCTGGGACCCGGATGCGGCAGGAAGTTTTTCGTCACTTGCATTGGGCAAGGCTTGAGCTTCTTTGCCAGCCAGTTGATTGACCTGTTCGGTGATTGCTTTGCCTGCTGTTGAAGCTGCCGGCTCTCCGGCAGTTTTGCCGGCAGTTGGCTGGGCTGTTTCCGTTGTCATCCTTTCGCCGGTTGTAATATTCCGGGTTCCGGTCCCTTCTTTAGGAAGTTCAGTTGTAATTTCCGGTCCATCTCCGGCTATCGGAGTACTTCCGGCGGCAGTTGCTTTAACTGCTGCCCGGATATCTGCGGCAGGTTTATCACCACCGGTAGTTTTGCTTTGAATAAGCTCTTCATCAACCGGAACCGGGGCTGTGGTCACAGCTTTGGCTTCCGCTGATTTAAGCTTTTCGCTTCCGGCATTTGCGGTAGTCTGAGTTCTTAGCTCTGGGCTGGTTTTATTTGCACTGGCCTCCGTTTTCTCCGCAGCCACTTTTTCCGCCGCATTTGTTTTAGTTTCTGAAAGCTCTTTGCCAGGTTGAACACTTGCTTCGCCTTCCAGCCTGGCTGCAAGCGCTCCAGTTTCCGCAGCAGCAGCTTTCCCCATACTTGATGCAGCAGGAGCAGTTTCTCCAGCTATAGTGCTTTTGGAGCTTAATGCAGCTTCCTGCTTTCCTTTTGCGGAAGCATTGGCATCAACGGTAGTTTTTAAATTACTGTTCTCCGGCTGCACCTGGTTTTGGCTGGTCGGCAAAGACTCCGGGGCTACAGACTTATTAGCAGCCGCTGCCGGTTCTCCTCCCAAATTGCCGGGTACTGCCGGTTCTTCGGCTGAAATACGGCCCAGCAATGCCAGACTGTTCATAATTTCATCCATCAATTGGACTAAAGCATTTCCCGGCGCCGTAAATTGGGCCAATGAATTTAGATTTTGCGGGTTAAGGGGTATCCCGCGCTGCAGAGCAAAAGCTGCCAATTCAAGATTTCGGGCATTACTCCCCCCCAAAATGTTCATGCCTTTACTCAGTTCATTGAGATTACTTACGGTCACCGGGAGATTGTGGGCTAGAAGCTTTCTAGCCATAACTACATTGCTTTCTTTAGCGGACACACCAATATCCGTCAGGTTGACCGACAGATTGGTATTCTCAATCTGCTCCAGCAATTGTGGTGTAAGTGCTTTAAGATAGGCGCGTCCATCTTTGAAATCCTCGACCATCAACTGCAGGGTTTGCCCGTTTTGCACCATGACTTCACTTACTGCATCAATAACCTGGCCCTTGATCAGCAGTGAAACCAGGCCGTCAGCTTTTACCTCCTGAACTACCCCCCGTAATACCTCACCCTTTACCAGATTTAGTCCCTGGTCTTTGGATGTAGCTATATTCAACATCACCTTGTTCAAAAAGACCTGGCTGCTCTCCATATTTTCCTCCTGCAAGCATGGATTTTATCGGTTCAAAACTAATTCTATGTATCTCTGAGATTCCTTTTTGCCAGAGGGCTTGAATATGCTCCCGGGTGGCATAACCTTTATGTTTGGCCAGGCCATATCCGGGATAGAGTAAATCGAAGTTCTCCATTGCCAGGTCCCTTTCCACTTTGGCCAATATCGAAGCACTGGCTATGGAAATACTTAAAGAGTCCCCCTTGATCAAAGAACACTGTCTGGTTTTTATATCGGGTAAAGTCAGCGCATCGATAAGTAAAAAATCAGGCTGGGGGGAAAGTTGCCGCAAAGCCATTTTCATGGTCTCGCGAGTGGCATTCAAAATATTCACCTGGTCCAGGTAGGGAGGAAAAATCCAGCCCGAAGCCCATGATATGGCTTCTTTTTTGATCTGTGCGGCCAGTTTGAGCCGCTTGGCTGCGCTTAGTTTTTTGGAATCATCTACACCCGGCAGAAAAAAATCAGGGGGCAGAATTACCGCTGCACTGACTACAGGTCCGGCAATCGGCCCTCGTCCAACTTCATCAAGCCCGGCCAAATATTTAAAACCCTCCTGGTAGGCCTGATTTTCGTAAACCTTCATATCTGCTATTCTTTTTTGTTCCTGTTCCCAAAATTGCTTTTCTTTTGACTGTGTCAATTTTACTATTCCTTCCGCGCTATCATGTATCCTACGATCTCACCTTGCAGAAATGCATTTTTGAAACCTTTTACTTCAAAGGCATCACCGATCAGGAATACACTATGGTGTGTTTGCTGCGCCTGGAAATACAAGTCGTTGCAGGAAGTAAAACCTACCGCCAGGACTACATAATCTGCCGGCAGGCTTTCACATGAGCCATCTTTTGCGGAAATAAGCAGTTTCCCATTTTCTATTGCCAGCAGTTTGAAGCCGGTTTTCTTTTGCACCTGTCCCTTTTCCAGGCGATTGAGGAGATCGCGGCGGTTTTTCTTTTCCATGTCGGACGCCAGGATGTTCTTTTGTTCAATAATAGCAATATGATTATCCCCGGCCAGCAGAAAATCGGCTACTTCACAACCGTTGATTCCTCCGCCCAACACAACTACTTGTTTTTGTTTAATATCTACCCTTTTTTCCAATACATCGGCAATCCCCAAGCAATAGCTTTCATTCCATCCTGGGATTTTCGGAAAAATCGGTTTGGAGCCGGAAGCTATAACCAAATGATCTGGTTTATGGGATTGTACTTTTTCCATACTGTAGGGGGTGTTTAAACAAATTTGCACCTTGCTCTTATTCAATTGCCTGATTAGATAGTCGCGCAATTCAATTACCCGATGCTTATGGGGAGGTATCCCGGCCAGATTTAAAAGTCCCCCCAGCTTGCTGTCCTGCTCATATAACGCAACTTCCAATCCTCTTTGTGCCAGGGACAATGCCGCCTGCATTCCGGCCGGTCCGCCTCCTACTACAACTACGCTTGACGGATGACTTTTTACAATATGGTTTTTAAACTGAGCTTCCCGCCCGGTACCGGGATTTACGGTACAATCCACCATCATTCCTTTGAAATTGTTGTCAATACAGTTGTTACACCTTATACAGGGACGAATATCATCGACCCGCCCTTCCCGTACTTTATTCGGCCACTCACTGTCGGCCAGCAGAGTCCTCCCAAAGAAAACAAAATCGGCTTCTTTACCAGCCACCAACTGATTAGCGAAAGCGGGATTGTTTAGCATTCCTCCAGCGATAACAGGAATTTTAACCCATTTCTTAACTTCACCAGCCAGGTATACCCGCCAGCCCTCCTTATAGGAAACCGGTTCAATACTCTTAAGACCTGATTCGTAAGTACCTGAAGAACAATTAATAACATCCGCTCCGGTCCGCTCCAGGTGCTGGCAGATTTCAACGCTTGCGGAAGGAGTGAGTCCGCCGGCTACAAAATCATCGATATTAAGACGAACGGAAATAATCAAGGCGGGACAGGAAGTTTTAATCCTTTCCACTATATTTAATAAAAACCTCATCCGGTTTTCCAAACTTCCCCCATATTCATCCTTTCGCTGATTACTATGGGGAGAAAGAAACTGGTTGATAAGATAGCCATGAGCTGCATGAAGTTCAACCCCGTCAAAACCGGTTCTGTATGCATATTGTGCTGAAACCACGAATTTGTCTTCGATTGCTTTTACTTCATCTATGCTTAATTCATGGGGTACTTCTTTTACCATGGGGCAGGCTAGCGGAGATGGGGCTACAGGTTGAACTCCGGTAAAAAGTTGGGAAGTCTGCCGCCCGGCATGGAAAAGCTGTAAAAATACTCTGGTGCCATAGGCTTTAATGCTGCGCGCCAAGCGATCCAAACCAGCCAGATAACGAAGACCGTCAATATTTAATTGCCGGAAGCTTTCTCTTCCGGTCGGAGCATCTACGCAGGCGGCTTCCACTATGATCAGGCCCGCGCCTCCCCGTGCCCGTGCTTCATAGTATTCCACCAGAGCATCACTAACCTCACCATCCGGATTGGCATAGGAAACCAACATGGGCGCCATAACTATACGGTTTTTTACCAAGGCCCTGCCTATATAGCCAGGAGCAAAAAGCTCTGGATAATTCTTCATAAAGATTACCATCCCTGTTCAAGATTTTAGAATAATTATAACATATTAGATGGTACCCCATCTTTTTAAAATGCGGTATAAAACCAAACAGGTTTTTAAAGGCATTCTTTTACCCGTCGCAATAAAATATTCACACAAATCTTGATATTGGCAGGTGTATATATCCTTAGATATCCCTGATAATAACGGGAAAACAAAGCAGCCTTTATATCCTCTTCATCCATTCCTTGATCCAGCATCGAATGAATACTGTCAAAAGCCTGCTTGGCTGAATTAAGCGCCCGTTGATAAAACGCTTGTATTTCTTCCTGATTGCTCCAAATCCTCTCATGAGGTATTCCCAATAAGCGCGTGGGAAAACCCATCAATCTTTTAATGGTTTCTATAAAGACTTCATAGCCTTGAAAAAATACCGGGAAAATATCTTCATCACTAATTTGGAAACCGGCCGCATCAGATAGAAACATAACCTGATCAGCCGGCAAATAGGCAGCTAGACTACAGGGACTATGACCGGGGGCATCGATTATTTTTAAATTCAGCCCCCCGGCAAACTCTATTTCATCGCCTTCTCCAATAATCCGGTCAAGAATAATCTTCTCCTCGGAAAACGCTTGAAAACCGGGAGCAATTATCCCCTCCCGCATTAGCCGTTCCGACATACATAAATCTTGAAAAAAGAAGTCTTCCAAGATTTTCTGATTATTTAGCACCTTTTGTCCTTCCTTGCTTCCCAGAACCATCGCTTCCGGGAATATTTGGCGGAGAGCAGGTATTCCACATACATGGTCAAAATGAGCGTGCATAGCCATCAAATACTGAATATCCGGTTTTCCCTGCCATTGTTCCCATTGCTTTCGAAAGCTCAGAACCCCGGCGCTAACTCCGCATTCAACAACAGCTGCGGTCCTTTGGCCTACTATGAAATAATTGAAATGCCGGTTGC
The DNA here is from genome assembly GCA_036677685.1 of Syntrophomonas sp. GTDB lineage: Bacteria > Bacillota > Syntrophomonadia > Syntrophomonadales > Syntrophomonadaceae > JAQUBU01. The sequence goes on from JAVBWA010000019.1 coordinate 32,987, forward strand.
CCAATTGTATGACATTCTCCGTCAGCCGCCTCAAAAGCCTCACCTCTTCCTTAATTCCCTTTGAATAATATGAGAGATAAATTTACTGAATTTATCTAATTGTAAACCATTTTTACGGTTTTCTTAAAGAATCGGCCCCAAGACCAGCACCGGATGCAATCTTGAGGCCTAAATTTATATATAAGGGGGTTACTAAACTATATAATTTGATTTTTGCGAAACTCCTCAATTTCCGCCAGGGTATAGCCGACTGCCTGTAATACCTCCCGGTTGTGTTCACCCAATTCCGGAAACGTGATTTTAATTACTCCGGGAGTATCCGAAAGCTTTATAGGAACCCCGGTTACAACCACTTCCCTGCCCGAGCCTCTCACATTCGGCACTTTTATTATCATTTCCCGGGCTGCAACCTGAGGGTTTTCACACATTTCTTCCAGAGTAAGAACAGGGGTAAAGCAAATGTCACTAGCAGCAAAGAAGTCAACCCACTCGTCCCTGGTTTTCTCCAGAATTGTTTCTTTTACTTCCTCGATAAACTGCAAACGTTTGCTCTTATCCCATTGGAAGCTTATATAGTGTTCCCGGCCAATTTTTTGACAGAATTCAGCCCAAAACTTTTCCTCCACCGCCCCCAGGCTTACATATTTGTGGTCTTTGGTTTTGTAGATGTTATAACAGGCATATCCCCCGGTTAAAACATCATCACCCCTCTCCGGGAGGACTCCCCAACCCGACCATTCTCCCAGCGTGTAAGCGAGAAGACTTACCGAAGCATCCATCATGGCTATATCACAGAGCTGCCCTTTGCCGGTTTTTTCCCGGTTGGCCAAAGCCAGAAGAATGGCTATGGTCGAGTAAAGGGTTCCACCGGATATATCGGCAATCTGTACCCCGGACATAGCCGGCATACCCTGGCAGGTGCCAGTTAAGCCGGTTACTCCCGATAAACTCAAGTAGTTAAGATCGTGTCCGGCAGAATCGCGCAAAGGGCCGCTTAAACCGTATCCGCTTATGGCACAATAGATTATCCGCTTGTTTATTTCTTTAAGATGCTCATAGCCAAGTCCCATTTTATCCATTATTCCGGGCCGGAATTGATCCACCACCACATCGCTATCATGTACCAGCCTTCTGAAAATAACCTTTCCTTCTTCCTTTTTTAAATCCAGTGAGATGCTCTTTTTATTACGATTCACCGTATAAAAACGTGAACTCTGGTCTTCGAGAATAGGAGCCAGATGCCGGCCCAAATCTCCGCCATTGGGGTCCTCAACTTTTATCACTTCAGCACCAAAGTCCGAGAGTATCTGAGTACAAAACGGTCCAGGGAGATATCTCGACAAATCGAGTACTTTTAAACCTTCCAAAGGTAGACTCATATTCACCCTCCCTTAAAGCTGCAGGGGAGCGCGTACCGGCACTTATTATGTCAAGTTAACACGCCCCCCCGGCTTGAACTAAACAGTTAATGTTTCACTTTTCCGTAGCTGGGCAAGCGGCGGATTAGTACTGCCGCCATCTCTTTAAGGCAGGAAAATTCCCTCGGGATCAACCTTGGTATAGAGAAGTTCCAACTCGTAGTAGCTGGGTGGCTTGGTTTCTCCGGTGACCCGGGAAATATTAAGATCAAAAGAGCAGTTATCTTTAACCTGTTCAGGGGTAAAGCCGGGATGAACAGTATCCAGATAGATTACTCCTTCATCATCAAAACGGAATACACCCATATTGGTTATTACTGCTTCAACCCCACCCCTGAAAAACTTGCCATAGATTTCCTGCTTGGGTGCCATTTCACCACTGGGCCATTTGGGCAGTCGCCAGCCGGGAGAAGTAATATAATCCACATTCTCCTTAAAGCGGCGTTTTTCTTGAACCATTATAAACACGGTGCGGCGTGCCAGGGCATTTATGTCAGGGTTGCCTCCACTGCCGGTAAAACGTTTTTCAGGACTGCAATAGTCACCAACCACAGTAGTGTTTACATTTCCATATTTATCTATTTCAGCCCCACCCAGAAAAGCCAGATCTACATAACCGCAATGCAACTGTCCATAAAAGGCCTCGGTTAGTCCGGCCGCTACAGAAGCCTGATAGGCACAGCGGGCATCCCCGACGGAAGTGGGCAGATCAATAGGTCTGCCGTCTATGCTCCCTGCCTCATAGATACAGACTGCATTCGGTGCCGTAGACTGCTGGGCCAGCATAATAGCCAGCATTGGCAGGCCGGTTCCCGCAAAAACAATATCCCCGTCTTTAACCTCCCGGGCTGCCGCAACTGCCAGCAGGTCAATCGGTTTATATTCACCGGGTTTTGCTAAATCATAACTGGCTGCCATTTATCTCGACCCCCTCTTCGCTCTGGTTGAGTAACCCAGTACTTTGTTGGCTCTCAGTTTTTCCAAGCGGGTAATCCCCAGTTTGGCAAGGTACTCTTCATGTCCATCCACTCCATATATCCATTCCTCAGCCCATTTATCATAGCCGGCTTTACTTTTTGAAGCGGCATAGAAGTTTCTGATAAAGTCGGCATCCACATCATAATATCCTTGTGAACCGGTGGGATGTGCAGACCATGGCAATTCAATCACATAATCTATAGCATATCCCGGAGAAATGTTCTTTTCGGGCTCGGTCCGCAAATAGCTGTCGGGAACTATCTCTTCGGCCAGCACGATAACCTGATCGGCAGCTTTGATAACCTCCGCATCTGTATAGGTCTGAGCGTTTACGCGAATGGTACCCTCGTCACCTGCCTGAGAGGCATAGACTATAGCCCAATCAGGTTTGGCAGCCGGCATCAAGAGAATTTCACCCATTCCATAGAAGGGGTCTTCAGCCACGGTATACTTTTGCAGTGGTATTTTGGGATTCGAGCCATCACGTAGTCCCGCTTTTTCAAGCATATCGAATTTCGGATTAAGGATATCAGTTCCCATCGAAAGGGCCGTGGGGAAAAACGGCAAGCCATAAGCTCCGGCCAAAAGCCGAGCCACCACCTGACCATGACTATAATCTTCAACGATCATGGTATTCTCACACTGCCCTCGGGCCACACCTTCACCAAGTTTCCCATAAAGTTCATGTCCTACCCAGCACGATTCCCATATCTTTACGGCACCTGCTCCGGCCAGAACTTCGGTGTGGGTCCCGCCGTTTACCTCAAAAAGATGCAAGTCTTTCTTACCCTGCCGCACCAATTCGTAGATTAATGCCATAGGGCGACGCCATATTGTAAAACCGCTGAAAGACAGCATGCTGCCATCACCAATAAGGGCACCCGCTTCTTTGAGGGTTATTTTTTGTGGTTTGCCCATCGTTTCCTCCTCCTTTAAGGTAAGGGGACACACCCCTTTATTACTTTAATTTACTGCTCAACTGCTTTTTATTGTATTACCTGCCAGCTTAATGGTTCCAGGCATATGCTCGGGCAATGTCCCCATTTTGTGTAATCCATATGCTTAAGTGAAGAGATATTTTTTGCCTGGCATCCATAATAATCCTGATACGACAGTATTCTAGAAACGGCCGATTACTTCACGTCCGATAATCATCCGCTGAATCTGATTGGAGCCTTCATAAATCTGGGTTATTTTAACATCCCGCATCATTCTTTCAATCGGGAACTCGTTGCAATAGCCGTATCCCCCCATTAGCTGAACACAGTTGGTGCAAACTTCCATACCGGTATCGGTGGCAAATTTCTTGGCCATGGAAGCTTCCTTGTTGTGGGGCAGCCGATTGTCCTTAAGCCAGGCAGCCCGATATATCAGCAATTGAGCAGCATCAAGTGCCGCCGCCATATCGGCTACCATAAACTGGACTCCCTGATTGGCAGCCAGAGGTTTGCCAAACTGCTGCCGTTCTTTGATGTACTGGACGGTGAAGTCAAGCGCACCTTCCCCAACACCCAGCCCCTGAGCAGCAATAGTAATACGCCCGCCGGCCAGCAGACCCATCGCAACCTTGAATCCGTCATTTATTTCTCCCAGCACATTTTCCTTCGGCACTTTGACATCTTCAAAATACAGCTCAACCGTTGGCGATCCGTTCATACCCATTTTGGCTACCGGTTTGCTCATGGAGAATCCCGGGGTGTCCTTTTCTATTACCAGGCAGGTTATACCTCTTCCCGAGCCCTGGCTGGAATCGGTTTTTACAAAAGTGCAATATGTCGTGGCGATTCCCCCATTGGTTATAAATATTTTGCTGCCGTTGACCAGGAAATGGTCTCCTTTGTCTTCAGCCTTGCATTTCAGGGACGCGGCATCGGAACCGGCGTTAGGTTCGGTCAGAGCGTAGGCTCCAACTATTTCTCCGGTAGCCAGTGCTTTCAAATATTTTTCTTTTACCCGCTGGCTGCCGTAAAGATAGGTGCTCATGCAGCCCAGCCCGGTATGCACGCTCATGATGACCGCGGTGGAAGCACAGCACTTGGCCAATTCTTCTACAAACATGGCAAAATCCAGGTAGCTGGCTCCGGCACCACCCCATTCTTCCGGGATGGGCAGCCCGCACAAACCCAGGTCGGCCATTTTCTTGAAGGTTTCCATTGGGAATTGATGTGTACGGTCGGTTTCAGCCGCTATTGGTTCGACCTCATTCTTGGAAAACTTCCTGAACATATCTCGCATCATTAAAGATTCTTCGCTCAATGCAAAATCCATAAATCCTCCTCCTTATTTTCCAATAAAATTGGCTTTCCTCTTGCCGACGAAAGCACCCATTCCTTCTTTCTGGTCCTCTGTTGCAAAACAAAGTCCGAATAGATCCGCCTCAACGGTCAGGGCCCGGTCAATATCGGTTTGCATTCCTTCATTGACTGCCACTTTGCAAAACCGTACCGCCAACTGAGCGTTAGATGAAATCTTACGGGCAATTTGCATAACATAAACCATCAGTTCTTCGGCAGGGACCATATAATTGACCAAACCAGTCCTTAAAGCTTCATCCGCATCAACGATTTCACCCGTATAAAGGAGTTGTTTGGCCATCCCGGTCCCTACCAACCTGGGCAGGCGCTGGGTTCCGCCAAAACCTGGGGTTACTCCCAATCCTACTTCCGGTTGGCCGAATTTGCTTTTATCGGTACAAATTCTAAAGTCACAAGCCATGGCCAGTTCACAACCTCCACCCAGGCAAAAACCATCAATAGCGGCAATTACCGGTTTTTCCATCGACTCAATCAATCGTAAAACCGACTGGCCCAAAAGGCCGAATTCCCGGCCTTCGATTGCGTTTATATCCAACATAAAGGTAATGTCGGCTCCGGCCACAAATGCCTTTCCTCCAGCCCCGCTGATTATGAGAACATCGATTCCATTATCATTTCTTATATCCTCCACCGCAGTTTGGATATCCAACAGGGTATCGCGATTCAAAGCATTCAAGGCCTTGGGGCGGTTAATTATCAGGTTTGCAATTCGCTCCTTTTTCTCCAAAAGGATATTTTTAAATTCCATCTCAAAATCCCACCTGTCTTCCCTATGATTACCAAAACATTATTTACTGTAATCGTATATCCCCTTGCCGGTTTTGCGGCCCAGCCATCCAGCCTGTACATACTGCTTTAACAGAGGGGAAGGACGATATTTGGGATCTCCATAACCGGTATACATTACATTTAATATGGACAGAATGGTATCCAGACCGATAAGGTCGGCCAACGCACAAGGCCCCATCGGATGATTCATGCCCAGTTTCATGATACTGTCAATGTTTTCGGCCGGGGCTACCCCTTCATACAGTTCCCAAAGAGCCTCATTGATCATAACCTGCAGAACCCGGTTGGAAACAAAACCCGGCACATCTTTACACCATACCGGAACTTTACCCATATTGAGGGAAGCTGCTTCGATGTCCTGATATACTTCATCCGTAGTAGCCAACCCTCTTATTATTTCTACCAATTTCATAACCGGCACCGGATTCATAAAGTGCATGCCAATCACCTGTTCCGGCCGCTTGGTAGTGGCGGCGATCTGAGTAATAGGCAATGAGGAAGTATTGCTGGCCAGGATTGCATGGGGCGGAGCTATTTTATCCAGTTCCTCAAATACCTTTTTTTTGATATCAAAATTTTCTACAATAGCTTCAATTACCAAATCACAATCGGCTGCATCGGCCAAACTGATCGAGGGTTTGATTCTTCCTAAAATTGCTGCTTTCTCATCTTCACTACGTTTGCCCTTGGACACATCCCGGGTCAGGTTTTTGTCGATCAGAGCTATTCCCTTCTTCACCAGATCCATATTAATGTCATATTGTACAGTGGCATAACCGGCCTGGGCCGATACCTGGGCTATACCTCCACCCATCTGGCCGGCGCCAATGACCATGATTTTTTTAATCTCCATTAAAACATCCCTCCTGATTATTACTCGGTAACAGTGTTTTATGGTTCAACCTTTATCAGCATGGCATCACCCTGACCGTGGCCGGAACAGATGCCGCACACCCCGATTCCGCCTCCCCGGCGTCTCAGTTCATAAGCCAGGGTCATCACGATGCGGGCACCGGTAGCACCAATGGGATGACCATAAGCAATCGCACTTCCGTTGACATTAACCTTTTCCAGCATATCCTCCTTGCTCATTCCCAATATGGCCCGGGCACTTACCAGAACCACTGCCGCAAAAGCTTCATTGATTTCAATAAGGTCAATGTCTTTATAAGTCATATTGTTCTGTTCCAAGACTTTTTTAATGGAAAGTCCGGGAACCGTAGCGATATCCTTGGTCCACTGGGAAACTTCGGCATAATCAATAACTGTAAACAATGGCTTCAGACCCAATTCATCCGCCTTTTCCCGGCTCATCATAAGGCACACATCTCCGCCATCATTGACCCCTGGTGCATTACCAGCCGTGACACTGCCCGGCAGCCCGGTAACCGTGCTCTTGTGATTAAAGACCGGCGGCAGCTTGGCCAAGGTTTCCAGGTTGGTCTGCGGTCTGGGTCCTTCATCTTTGGAGAATACTTCTTTTCCTCTTTTAATCTCTACCGGGAATATCTCATCATCCAGGCGACCGGCCTCCATGGCCGCAACTGCTCTCGACTGGGATATATAGCCCCATTCATCATTATCCCGGCGGGTAAACCCAAATTCATCACTGGTTTCCGAACCATGAATGGCCATATGGCGGTTATAGAATGCATCCCAAAGTCCGTCATAAACCATTAAATCTACACAATCGGCATTCAAGAGGCCCATTCTCTTTCCATATCTCATATCGGTGAGGGCATAGGGGCAGTTGCTCATGCTTTCCTGTCCGCCGGCTATTACTATGTCGGCTTTTCCGAGTGCAATGGCCTGGATCGCCAAATCTATAGTCTTGATTCCTGAGGAACAAACCTTGTTAACGGAAATGGCTGGAGTTGACTCGGGAAGTCCTCCCAATATTCCTGCCTGGCGGCCAGGTATCTGACCGTTTCCGGCCGGCACCACCTGTCCCATGTAGAGATAATCTACATCTTCAGGTTTAACCTTGCCGTTCGTACGCCTTAGCACCTCTTTAATTGCAAGTGCACCCAGTTGCGGAGCATCATATTCTTTAAGCTTTCCTCCAACTACCCCATAAGGGGTCCGGCATGCCTCAACACATACAACTTCCCGGAAATTTTTATATACATTGCCAATTTTTCGGCCCATTCCCTGGTAATCAGGCTTTCTCTCACCAAAACCAGTAACCGGTATGCTTTTGGGGTAATCGGCCCTTTTCATTTCTAATTTCTGTACATAATCAGACATTATATCCCTCCTAATTAAGCTCTAATTTATTGGCTAATCTGTTTTACGCCAAAATAAAAATGGATCTGCAAATAAAGCATTTTGAACTCTTAGCTTCACCTCCTCTCCAACAAAAAAATGCCCCGGCAGATGTTGATCTGACGGGGCTCTATTGGCTCTCTTTGCAGAATAAAAACCTATTAAATTTCATTTAAGCATCGGAAGAAACTGCAGAGTAGTTTCAATATAATTTAATCATTCCCGAAGGGAATCAATATAAGTGGTCCCCGTATGGAGCAACACACCGCGGCAACGAGGCGTGGATTAGAACCCGCCACCTCTATTGTTAATAGGAACCCGACCGCGCAAGAAAGCTGGGGACATCTTTTCACCTCGTTATATTGAACAAGTTTGGGACACATATTACTTAGCCATACTCTCCAATGGTTGAGAATTGCTGATTAGGTCAAACTCAGATATCTCTTTCCTTTTTAAGATATTGGTCTGGCCACAACGCGGGCACTTGATCTCCAATTCTCCGCATTCACGATATTTTCCTAAGAGTTTCCGGCAATTTTTACAGCGAAAATCCTTCATCTTTGTCCACTCCTTCCCATTTCGCCAATCTTTGAAATAAAAAATCCCGCTTGAATAATATTCTTGCGGGGCTCAATGGCTCTCATATACAAGGCTGAATACTATATTAAATTACTAAATTACCCAGATGTTCTTTTTGCATTCAAACTTGATCGTTCTCCGGTGTCCATGATTCATGGAATCTTTTTAAAGATATTTCAAAAGTATTTGCTACATGCCTATTTCTTTATCTTTTCGCAAATTCTATTTCAACTTACTCAACCTAATACTATGCAATATGTATGCCAAGTAACCTGGGAAAGCTTATTGATTGGTTGAAATATAGGGGTCAGGCTTTGTGTACTATATTTCAATCGTTGTACCAGTGCAACAATGTCAGTTAATTGATCAGCCAATTTTTTGGGTTTATTTTTTCTTTTAAAAAACATAAAGTCATTTTATTGGCCTGACCATTCGCCGACTCTCCCGATCTTATAGTTTTTCCAAATATTAATTTCCATATCTTACTTTTGCCGACTCAAAACGCGTTGTATATATGCAACAGTTTTCAACAGTAATTTGTTGCTCTAATGCAACGGCATGTTGCGTTTTGGCAATATTTATTTTCCGGTGCGGGTTTCGTTTATAGAGTTTGATATTCCATATTTAGCGGCTTTTCTAACTATAGTAGACGCATTTATTTTAAGTTCCTTGGCCATTTGGCGCGTTGTACGGCACTGGGTATAAGCTTTTTGCAGAAGTTGTTTTTCCAAACTTTCAATGGCGTCTCTTAAAGGCAGGATCGCTGAAACCGAAACCTGAGGAGAGGCAGCTAAAGCTGAACCCAGATAAGCCGGCAGATCATCCAATGAAATTATATCTTTGGGAGTTATAACTACCAGTCTTTCAATTAAATTCTCAACCTCACGGACATTACCCGGCCATTCATAAGCCATAAAGGCTTCCACTACATCGGGGGAGATTCGTTTATTGAGCTTGTATTTACGGTTAAATATTTCCATGAAATGCACCACCAGGGAAGGGATTTCTTCTTTACGTTCACGCAGTGGCGGTAGACTGACCGGAATTACGTTAAGCCGGTAGTATAGGTCTTCACGAAACTGCTTGCGTTGTACCATCTCCTGTAAATCACGGTTGGAAGCGGCCACTATACGCACATCCACTTTGAGCGCCTGCCGGCCTCCCACCCGGTTGATTTCCTTGCTCTGCAGCACTCGTAATAATTTGACCTGCAAATTCAAAGGAAAGTCACCGATTTCATCCAAAAATAAAGTCCCCCCGGAAGCAAGTTCAAAATATCCGGGCTTGCCCTCCTTATTGGCTCCGGTAAAGGCTCCGTATTCATAACCGAATAATTCGGATTCCAAAAGACTCTCGGGGATCGCCCCGCAATTAACTTTTATTAACGGGCCCTTGCTGCGCGGGCTGTTATTGTGTATGGCTTCCGCGATCATTTCTTTGCCGGTTCCCGACTCCCCGTTGATCATAACTGTGGAATCTACACCCGCCAGTCGTATCACCATATCCATAAGATTTTTCATCCGTGTCGATTTGATTATCAGTTTATCGCTTCCGCTATACATCCTCAGGGTGCGCAATTGACTTTCATAGTGCTGGGTTAAACCCTGGGCCTGTTCCAGTTTTTGTTTCAGCATATTTAGTTCGGTAATATCTCGAACATTACAAACCACCCTGAATATATTGCCCTTTTTATCGAGTACGGGATTGCCGGTTGACAGAGTCGTTTTACCATTACGGTATTCCTGCATTATGGTTACAATTTTTCTTTCTCTTATGGCCAGAGAACACGCTGATTCCGACACCAATCCTTCACTTTCGATGTCATCCACATTACGCCCCATGAACTCTTTGGCATCAATACCCATGATATTCTGAAAGGCCCGGTTAACCCGCAAAGTTACCCCGTCACCATCGGTGATGTATAATCCATCAAAAGAGGACTCGATAATTGCATCCAATTCTTCGTTTAGTTCCTTGACATGCAAAAGCTCCCGCGATAGTTCTTCAATTTCGGAAATATCCTGAAGTACAGCTACCGAACCGATTATCTTGCCATCTTTAATAATTGGAGAACGGTTCGATATAAATAAGTGATCGTTGAGCAGAATTTTTTGAAGGGTTTCCGCTTTCCCGGTTTGAATAATTCCGGTAAGCCGGCTGGTAGGGAAAACATCATTGATGCTTTTGCCTTTGACCTCCTGGGCACTGACTCCCAGAAGTTTTTCAGCTGAATGGTTGAACACCCGGATACGGGATTTTTCGTCAACCGAAACAATCATATTGTGGGTTGAATTGATAATGGTATCAAACTCGTTGGATATATTACGATAAGATTCCAAAAATACTCGCGCCAAATCAGTTCGGGTTATCATGCCAACAATCTCGTTATCATCAAGTATTGGCAAACGACCAATACCAGGATGAAGAACATCGTCAATCTCATCATCCACCCTGCCTATGACAATATTGCAGTTCATAAGCTTTTCCACCGGTTCCTGCATATCCATACCCTGAGCTACCGCCCGGTAAACATGACTCTTGCAAAAGAGCCCCATAAATTGATGGTTCTCATCAACTACCGGGGCCCCGTCTATATGATGCTCCAAAAAAACCACAACAGCTTCCTGAATCGATTGCTTGGGTTTCAACAATACCGGGTTGGGTGTCATTATTTCTTCCAGTTTCATCCATATCACCTCATATTTACCATAACATATTTGGCTGTACAAAATATACTATTTGGATTAAATCCTTCATTTTTTAGCAAGAAAAAAAGCGCCCTGTTTTTAGCACAGAGCGCTTTGATGTTTTGACTAAAAATTATTTCATAAGTTTTACATTGCTGGCTTTAAAAACCAAGGTGGCTATATCCCCTTCTCTTTTCCCGCTTTCTCTAAGATTAGCAAGGGGTATCATGGAACTAACCTTCTTCTCCCCGGCTTTTATTGTAAGTATAGCTGTTTCATCACCTTCAATTATACTTACAATACGGCCGCTTAAACGATTTATCAGGCCTATATTGGCTTCGCTTGGTCCCTGCATCTGCCTGGCAATCTTACTTTCCTTCTTATCCAGGACTCCTACAGCATTAGTTGCATACTGGTCACGATTCGACCCTTTTCCAATTTCATAATACTCATGATAAACATTGCATTCCGCTTCGCTCCTGCCACATACTCCGCAAGCTTCGCATGTTCTACAATCCCAGCATAAATCTAGCACAAGCAATTCCTCCTATTAGCTTATTAAGTGACTGTTTATTAACATTAGTTTTATACAAAAGCGAAAAATAATACGAGGCCCGCTGCCAAAAATTATTTTGCCCGCGAAAAACCTTGCCCTAAACGGCCTCGGGTATCAGCCAGTACCGACTCTAGAACCGGCAGATATTCTCGGTTCATATGGGGTTCCTGACCAGCCTTTATCTTTTCAATAGCGGCTTCCACAGGTACTACGCGAAACTTAAGTTTACCGTTGTCACGATAACTGTGGGAAAAGGTCGGCGTATAAGAAACGGAATCCAGAATCGTTGTATTGCCGGCAAAATCTTTAATAAACTTCATCTTTAAAACAATGCCGCTGTTGCGCTCTTGTCCGATCTGGTGGCTTATGAAATTACCCAAACCGTAAATGACAAACTTGTCTTTGCCCTTAACTTTTAAAACTTCCATAGTTTGAATAACATGCGGATGACTTCCCAGAATAATATCAGCACCAGCTTCGAGGTACTCTTTAGCCTGCAATTTCTGTTCGGCGCTGGGTTGGGGATGGTATTCCAGCCCCCAGTGCAGGATAAGAACTATAATATCAGCATTTTTTCGTACGCTTTTTATATCTGCCAGTATCTTGTCCTTATCCATGAAATTAACCAGAAAAGAGTATTGGGGAGCAACCGGTATTCCATTGGTGCCATAGGTATAAGCAAGATACGCTACCTTAACTCCTCTTATATCTTTAATTAAAAATTTTTCGCTTTCTTTAGCACTTTTATAAGTTCCGACTGTTTCCAGCCCAGCTGCCCGCAGCACATCCAAGGTGCGCAAGGCCCCTTTGACTCCCCGGTCCAAACAATGATTATTGGCCGTAACTACCAGATCAAAACCAGCATCCTTAAAGGTTTTGGCCGCTGCATCAGGACTGTTGAACAAAGGATAGCCGGTATAACCGGTCTCCGGCCCCGCCATCGCAGCTTCAAAATTTGTGCTGCTGTAGTCTCCTTCGGCAATCAAATCCTTTACCTCGGTAAAAAAGTTATCGAAATTATAGCTGCCGTCAGGTTGAAGCCCGGAACTGATTTGAGTGTTGTGCATTAAGCAATCACCGGCGGCGGTAAGGATAATGGTTTCTCGATGGTCGGGCACAACCGGATTGGTTTCGGCGACGACGGGCAGGGCGCTATTTGGCTGGGTATAGGTATATAGATTTAATGAGGCCGAGATGCCTATGGCTATAAGGACCGTAATTATTAAAAATCTTCTTAACAAGCAGCTCACTCCAGCTATGTATCAATCTGAAAAGGCAAAATCTTTTTGTCAATATATCATTTAGCCTAATACCTCAGATTATTGTACTGCTAAATTTTACTGCCGTCTTGAGAAAATTGACCTATTATTTTTTAGGTCCATAAGGGAAGTACCCTGCTCAGTTAAAGATTACTAAGGCTTCCATAAGTGTTATATTAAGTAATGTTAATTAGCTAACCCTTCATGCCCGCAGGGTATAAGCGTCTATGAAAATACGTTTACGTTATAAATGGGAACCATTTTGACGAGAGATTTAATAAGATTTTTCTTTTTACTATTTTTCTCTTCGTAAATCAGCGTCTAATTGTTAGATATTTTCATACTAAATTGACTTTTCCATGCTAAAATACTTGAAAGGAAAGCCCATTAATTATAGGGAGATGATGTATCTGATGGAACCCAAGCCTGCTTCAGCATCAAGTGTTACCATGAATCAAATCGTACTGCCCTTTCAAACCAATGTAGCCGGCAACATGCATGGCGGCGAGGTAATGAAGCTTATGGACTCGGCTGCTGGAGTAGTGGCCCAGCGTCACTCGCTTTGCAATGTAGTAACCGCCAGTGTAACCAATCTATCCTTTTTGGAACCTATTTTTCTCGGGGATTTGGTTATTTGTAATGCTGAATTAAGATATGCCGGAAAAACTTCTATGGAGGTTTATGTCTGCGTTAAAGCGGAAAATTTAAATCGGGGAGAAATCAAACCTGTAGTCGAAGGTTATTTTTTTATGGTGGCTTTGGACAGAAACGGCCGTCCCGCCACGGTTCCTCCGCTCAAACTAGAAAATGATGAACAGATAAACCATTTTGAAGAAGCCAAGGCGAGAATTGATAACCTGAAGAAAAATCGCAGGTAACTTTAATCCAGGCTTATACGCCCTAGCTTGCCTTTACGAAAATCCTGTATCAATGCGGTGCAGGTTTTATCTAAATCCAGACTCCCCCCTTTAGACAGATGTCCCAGCCTCCGGGATATTTGTGCCAGGATTTCTTCATCGGGTAAATTAAACGCATCAATCTTGAACTTTTCCTGCAAGGTTTGGGGTGATTTTTCTTTTAATACCCTGATTAAATAGAGGCTGACTTCATATTCGCTATATGCTTTTTCACCGACTATATTAAGCAGGGCGAGTTTCAAACCCTGTTCCTCGACTTCGACTTTGGGCCACATAAGACCGGGGGTATCCAGAAATTCTATATCTTCGCGAACTCTCACCCACTGTTTGCCCCTGGTAATACCCGGTTTGGCTCCGGTTCGCGCCATCTTTCTGCCAACCAGACAGTTTAAAAAGGTAGATTTGCCAATATTGGGAACTCCCATCACCATTACCCGGGCCGCCCTCACCCTTCGGCCTTTGCCTTGCATGGCCTCAGCCCGTTCCTGATAGGCCTGCTTTATCATCTCCAAGACTTCTTCAGCACCCTTGCCATTAGCAGAATCCATGGCGGCAACCAGGTGACCCTGCTTTTTCAGACTGGCTATATATTTTCTGGTTATGGCTGGATAAGCGAGGTCTTTTTTATTCAAGACAAAAACCATTTTAGTTCTGCGGGCTATCCGCTCAAGATCCTGATTGCGGCAAGAGAAAGGAGCCCGTGCATCCAGCAGAATTACCGCAACATCGACCAGTTTAATATTTTCTTCGATTTCTCGCCGGGCTTTCACCATATGCCCGGGATACCAATTAATGCTCAAAATAATTACTCCTTTTGATTAATTTATAAAGGCCCTAACTGGCAAGGGGACATTCCTCCATGATGGAGACATTCCTCCACGATGGGGACATTCCTCCACGATGGGGACATTCCTCCACGATGGGGACATTCCTCCGATGGAGGTGTGTCCCCATTCTTTATTCGGTGTGTCCCCTTTCCTTAAAAAAAAAGAGAATACCCACCGGTATTCTCTCTCCCAAATTTCTTTTGTAGATATTTAAGCATCGGCAGGAACTGCGGAGCAGTTTCAACAAACCGCTGCAACGAGGGTCAAGCTCGTTATACTCTGCCTTTTTCTTTAACCCGGGCCTTTTTACCGGTCAAACCACGCAGATAGAACAAACGTCCCCTGCGGACTTTTCCCCTTCTGGTGACTTCGATCTTTGCAATCTTGGGGGAATGAATGGGGAAGGTTCTTTCCACTGCAACCCCATAAGTAGTCCTTCTTACTGTAAAAGTACGAGAAAGGCCACCGCCTCTGATCTTAATGACGGTTCCCTCGTAAATCTGAATTCTCTCCCGGGTGCCCTCAACAACTTTATAATGAACTTTAACTGTATCACCAGGGCCAAACCGGGGCAGGTCCTTTTTATAGTATTCTTCTTCGATAACTTTGATTATGTCTTGCACCAATTCCAACCTCCTTCCAGAAGGTGTTCATACATTATCTTAAAATGCAGCGGACCACCCTTATTCACACAGAACAAAAGTATTGTATCACAGCGGCCTCAGAATCTCAAGAAAAAACTATTCCTCAAACCATAATTCTCCTAACAGCCGGTCGAGTATAATTGAGACGGCGCTGCGAACCGATAAATGATTGTAGCTCCTGCCGGCTTCCAGAGGCTCCATTATGTAATCACAGGCTTCCATGAGTTCTTTTTGCATTCCCCAGCCAGTGCCAAAAAGCAGCAGGAAAACACGTTCTTCAGTACCAATATAATCGCGGAGCTTTTTGCAGGAAACACTGTTGGGATACAAGCGGGCATCGGTTGCAACCATATAAACCTTTTGCCCTTCCGCCTCTTCAATAGTCTTTTTAACTTCTTCCAGGCTTTGAGCAGTCTTTAGAATACTAAAGGCCTCCTGGCGGTCCGGGTTGTACTGGCCGCCGTAACCTTCCTGCCAGTAGGATACGATTTCTTCAACCAGGCGATGCTGGCTGGGTGAGGGGTGGACAATAAAAAATTTATCCACTTCATAAGTCCTGGCGGCGCGGGCTATATCATGCAAGTCCAGGTTGGTTATGGAAGTAGTAATTATATCCATCCGTTTGTTGTACATGGGATAATGCAACAAAGCTATATATACCCGTGATTTTCTCACTTTTGTTCTCCCTGTTTAAAAAGTATTTCTTTCATTAATTCTTTTTCCTCGCGGTCCCATTCTTTTTCCAGCAGCAAATCGGGGCGTTTCAGCAATGTCCTTAAGAGGCTCTGCTGCTTCCGCCAGCGCCGGATGTTTTCATGATGACCGGAGATCAGCACCTTGGGAACATCCTGGCCTTCAATAGAAGCAGGCCGCGTATACTGAGGATATTCCAACAAGATCTGGCTGAATGATTCCTCCAGAGGCGAATCTTCACCGCCCAGCACTCCGGGCAGCAAGCGAACCGCAGCATCAATCAAAACCATGGCCGGTAGTTCGCCTCCGGTAAGAATATAATCACCTATGGAGATTTCTTCATCCACCATATCCATTATTCTTTCATCTATTCCCTCATAATGGCCGCAAAGAATGATCAAATGTTTTCTTCTTGATAATTCAATAACTTTTTTTTGACCTAAAGGCTTTCCCTGGGGCGACATGTAAACAGTCCAGGAATCTGCTTTTTTAACGCTTTTAATGGCCGCATTAACCACATCAGCTTTCATAACCATCCCGGCGCCGCCGCCAAAAGGATAATCATCAACCTGCTGGTGCTTGTCATAGGCGAACTCACGAATGTTGATGGTCTCTATCTGAACCAATCCTTTTTCGCGAGCCCGTTTTATAATACTCTCCCCCAAAGGTGAGATAAACATCTCGGGGAAAAGAGTCAATATATCTATTCTCATGCAACCTCCTAAAGCTTAAAGTAATGTCTTTTACATGTTTGAAAGTAGAAGGCATACACATGTTATTGCGGAAAAGCCCGACTATTGGTTGAGAAGACACGCTATATATCCAATCTCCGTAAGCTCAATATAAGTAGCCATCTGAGCCACTTCCCCCCGCCTTTATCTCTTTTCCTCCATAAAATGCGTATGCCATCTAAAATTTTTCCACAATCCCGCTAAATTATTAATCATTAACCAGTCCCGGCAAAAGCCGGACTTTCATGATTTTGGCCTGGACATCGACATCTATAATAACATCTTTTATAGCCGGAATTAGAATCTCGCCGTATTGAGGCGAGTTTACTACATATACATCATTGGCCCCGGTTTCCAGAACTTCTTTTAATATACCCAGCTTACCCCTTGTTTCATCATATACTTCCATGCCCTGAAGCTGAAAATGATAATAATATCCTTCCGGCAAGGGATTGAGTTCACTCTCGTCTATTTTTAAATAAGCATTTTGATATTCCCGTGCAAGCTCGCGGCTGTCTATACCTGAGAATTTGAATAAGTATCCTTCTTTATAAGGCTTGACTGACTCAATATCAACCTCATAAATATGATCCTTGGTTTGCAGTTTGACTTTGGTCATATTTTTGAAACGTTCGGGAAAATCAGTCAAAGGCATAACTTTAACAATACCTGCGTAACCATAGGTTCCTGCTATTCTTCCTACACTGATTAAGTCTTCGGAGTTCATACTTCACCACCCAAAATAAAATTAGCCCTCCGAAATCGCAGACAAAATCGTTAAGCGCCCAGAGCAGGCTAACTAAACAGCCCATGTCAATAAAATCGCGAGGTTTACAGACCGCGTAAAAGGAGTGAAGAGCAAGGCATTCAAGAAGCCCGTGATTGAGACGTACATAAGTACGTTGATTGAACGGGCTTCTTGAATAACGCAGCTATTTGCTCCTTTTACGCGGTCTGAGGGCTAAAGAATTAGCCCTCCCTCATTATCTCAACTACTACTCTCTTCCCTTCCTTGGCTGCCGTGGCTTTGGTTATGGTGCGAATTGATTTAGCAATTTTACCTTGTTTACCGATAACTTTGCCCATATCATCCGCTGCTACTCTTAATTCCAAAATGATGGATCTGTCACCTTCAACTTCTCTTACTTCAACCTCATCAGGGCTGTCAACCAGGGACTTGGCAATAAATTCAACCAGTTCTTTCACTTGTTTCCCCCCCTGCTGGTCCTAATTACTTGCGAGTTTCAGCAAAGCGTGCCATAACTCCCTGTTTTTGCAAAAGGGATTTGGCGGTATCCGTAGGTTTAGCTCCATCAGCCAACCACTTGAGGGCCTTTTCTTCATCAATCTTTATGGTTGCCGGATTGGTTGCCGGATCAT
Organism: Syntrophomonas sp.; assembly: GCA_036677685.1. Classification (GTDB taxonomy): domain Bacteria; phylum Bacillota; class Syntrophomonadia; order Syntrophomonadales; family Syntrophomonadaceae; genus JAQUBU01. The sequence goes on from JAVBWA010000019.1 coordinate 51,025, forward strand.
AATAGCCAATTTCCTCGATGAATCTTCCATCCCTGGGGGATCTGGCATCTGCTACTACCAACCGGTAAAAAGCGTTCTTTTTGGCTCCCATTCTCTTAAGTCTGATTTTTGTTGCCACGTAATCACCTCCTTATAAAATTCCATATATTAATAAATTTATGGTTTGGGGTTAAAACGGAAACTTCATGGGAGGCAAGCCTTTTTTCCCTTTCTTGCCCGCCATATCCGCAAATTGTTTCATAAGTTTCCGCGACTCTTCAAATTGCTTTAATAAGCGGTTTACTTCCTGCACCCGGGTTCCGCTGCCCTTGGCAATGCGTTTTTTCCGGCTGCCGTTTAAGATGGTGGTATCTCTTCTCTCAGCCAGGGTCATTGATTTTATAATGGCCTCAATCCGAAGTATTTCCTTCTCATCAAAATCGCCCTTTAAGCTTTTCATCTGCTTGCCCATCCCGGGAATCATACCCAGCAAATCTTCCAAGGGACCCATTTTTCTAACTTGCTGCATCTGCTCCAAAAAATCCTCCAGGGTAAATTCCTGTTTGCGTATTTTCTGTTCCATTTCCCGGGCTTTCTTTTGGTCGATGTTGGCCTGGGCTTTCTCAACCAGACTGAGTATATCACCCATACCCAGAATTCGGGATGCCATACGATCAGGATAAAAAGGCTCCAAGGCATCAAGTTTCTCACCCATACCTACAAACTTGATGGGACAGCCTGTAACTGCTTTAACGGAAAGAGCGGCACCGCCACGGGTATCGCCATCCAGCTTGGTAAGAATTACCCCAGTCAGACTCAATTGCTGGTTAAAAGACTCCGCAACGTTAACGGCATCCTGCCCGGTCATGGCATCAACCACCAGCAATATCTCATCCGGGCTAAGCACGTTTTTGATCTGCTTCAATTCATCCATCAGTTCTTCATTTACATGCAAGCGGCCAGCCGTATCCAGAATTATAATATCGCGATTATGGCTGCGCGCGAATTCCAGAGAAGCCTTGGCAATATCCACCGGATTGTTCTGCCCCATCGAAAATACGGGGATTCCTACCTGTTCACCTAATACCTGCAGCTGTTTAATAGCTGCAGGACGATAGATATCCCCCGCCACCAGCAAGGGTCTTCTCCCCTGTTTAATCAGGTTTCTGCCCAGTTTAGCCACCGAAGTGGTTTTGCCGGCACCCTGCAGGCCCACTGCCATATAAATAGTAGGGGGTTTTGATGATACGCTAAGCTTGCTTTCCGCTCCGCCCATTAAATCGGTCATTTCATCATGAACAATTTTGATAATCTGCTGCCCGGGAGTCAGACTTTGCAGAACCTCCTGCCCGACTGCCCGTAAACGAACCCGTTCCACAAAATCCTTGACTACTTTAAAGTTAACGTCCGCTTCCAATAAAGCCAGGCGAACTTCGCGCATAGCCAGTTTTACATCGTCTTCACTTATTTTGCCTTTACCGCGCAGCTTTTTAAATATATCCTGAAGTCGGTCTGAAAGGCCTTCGAAAGCCACGAAATTTCGCCTCCTTTTTAAGCAACGAAAGAAACTGCGGAGCCATTTCCACTTTCCGCCGCAACAGAGCGGGGATTGTAAGCAGCCGCCTCGTTACAGCGAATTGCTAATTCTCCTTAGAATACCGGCAGCCTTATTAATAGTATCGCTTGTGATGCTTCCTTCAGTATTTAACAATACATATACTTCCTCTATTTCCTGGCGGGTATTTAGAAAACGCTGCAGCAGTCCCAAACGATTTTCATATTCCTGCAGAGAATTTTCCGCCCTTTTTATCAAATCATGAACCGCCTGCCGGCTAATTTTCATATGATCGGCAATCTCGGAAAGCGACCAGTCATTTTCGTAGTGCAGAATTAAAACGTTCTGCTGCTTCTCGGTTAGCAACGGTCCATAAAAATCCTTAAGCATAACTACATGTTCAATTCTCTCCAGCATCGGCTCTTCTCCCTGTAAAGGTCAAATACTTTACAGAATTATATTAAAGTTCTTGAGCATTAAAGTCAAGTAAATGAGATATTAATTTTTTGCTTAATCACAAATAATAATCTACAATGTTATTTAAGCATCGGAAGAAACTACGGAGCAGTTTCTTCACAATTTAATCATTCCCGAAATCAATATAAGTGGTCCCCGTAGGGGGCAACACACCGCTGCAAGGAGGCAGAGGACACATTTAAATTAATCCTTTGCTTTACTCAAGGCATAAAACATAATGAAAGAATTCTTTCGGAATTCGCCTCGTTTAAGCACCGGAAGAAACTGCGGAGCAGTTTCAACACACCGCTGCAAGGAGGCGGAGGACACATTTAAGTTAACCCTTTTGCTTCATGCCAGGCAAAACATAATGAAAGATTTCTTTCAGAATTCGCCTCGTTATAACCCGCCGCCTGGTTTGTTAATAGGAAACGACTGTTTTAAAAAGCGGGGATATATTTTCGCCTCGTTAGATTTTTTAGGAGTTGAGTTAATAAGTGGAAGAGAAGATAGCTTTACTTTGTGACAGTATGTGTGACCTGCCCTCCGATTTTACTAAAAATTATGATATTAAAGTCGTATCCGCACGGGTTATTTATCCCCATGAAGAATATGCGGATCGGGTCGATATTCAACCTTACGAGGTATATGATCGTATGCCCGGCGAAATTCCCACCACTGCAATGCCCCCCATCCAAGAAATCAGAGATACTCTGGAAGCCATTCGGCGGGATGGTTTTACCCATGTGCTGGCAGTCCATATCTCAACTGGTCTTTCGAGCACTGCGCATGTGGTGGAGATGGCCGCCAAAGAATTCAGCGATATGATTATTGAAGTAATCGACACCCGCACCCTCTCCATGGGCACCGGTTGGATGGTCCTGGAAGCAGCCCGTAACATAGCCAGTGGTTGGAGTTTCCAACGAATTATTGATGATTTAAAAAAAATACAATCCAAAATTCATGTTTATTATGTTATTGAAACCCTGGAGTACCTGCGCAAAGGCGGAAGGATAGGTCTGGTTGCCAGTATGCTGGGGAATTTTATGAATCTTAAGCCGATTATCTCCGTAAACCCCGAGGGAAAATACTTCACGTATTGCAAAGCCAAAGGCCGCCGTAAATCGCTTGAAAAACTGCTCCAAATAGTTGAAGAAGCGGTTCAGGATAAAGCGATCAACCTGGCCGTGGTTCATGGCGGAGCCCTCAAAGAGTGTGAGGCTATGGTGGAAAAGGTTCGCCATCTTCCAAATATCAAGGAAATAATCTCCACCGATATAAGCCCGGTTCTGGGCGTTCACACCGGTCCTGGTCTGCTGGGAGTATGCGTTTACGAAGTTTAATACGAAAAATGAGGCGTCAGGGGTAAGAGATAAAATAAATATATGTAAAAAAAGAGCCGGATTACAGGAACAATCGGGCTCTTTTTTTATTGTAAATTTTTTACAATTTGCTATAATGATTTAAGCACCGGAAGAAACTGCGGAGCAGTTTCAACACACGCTGCAACGAGGCAGCGCCTCGCTATATTACAGCAAATTGGAGTGGTACTATGACCGGGCGATTCTTTATCTGCTTGCTCCTTGTCGTGTTTGGTATCTTTAGCTATACTCCGGCCTTGGCCGAAGAAATCAGCCTGCAAGCCGAGGGCGTAAAACCATCACTCAAATGGTCTGACGAGGAAAACCAGGCATTTATCTCCATGGTTAAGAGCTTTAAATTATACGAATCTTTGCTGGGCGATGTCTATGAGTATGGAGAATACCGTATTGCCGTTCACGGCAAAAGTCTTCAGGAGGCTGTGGATTATCTGGATACGGGTTTTGAACCTGAACTGACCGACTCTATAATAGAAGCCTACCTGCAGAGGGTCCCTGAAATTCAAAAGATGTCGGTTATTCCCTGCGATGGCATCCCTACGCTAAGCGATAAAGATAAAGAGGCCCTAAGCTGCTCTCAGCCTGACGAAAACACTATTATATTTCAACGCTGTTATGAAGACTGTTATAGCCAAGGCGACTGCTACCTGTTTGCCGTCACCCTGAACCATAGCACCAAGGGCTGGAGAATCAAAGAGCTGAGCCTGGAAGAGCAATAAACAAACCCTTGTATAAGCTTCCCTTGAACAATTAACCTCGTCAAAGCAGCAGGCACCAGTTAAAAAGCATACAAAAAAGGCTTCCTTAAGATGTAAGGAAGCCCTGTTTTCTTATGGTGGGCGATGACGGGCTCGAACCGCCGACATCCTGCTTGTAAGGCAGGCGCTCTCCCAGCTGAGCTAATCGCCCGAATGGTGACCCCTGGGGGACTCGAACCCCCGTTACCGCCGTGAAAGGGCGGTGTCTTAGACCGCTTGACCAAGGGGCCTTAGTGGAAGTCGAAAGCCGATTTAGAATATAAATGTTAACTGACTAACAACTTCGTTAGGAAGCCGGGGTTCTAATATCTCCGACTTCTGACTTCTAAGATGGTGGGCCTACCAGGACTCGAACCTGGGACCAACCGGTTATGAGCCGGTAGCTCTACCAACTGAGCTATAGGCCCGGAATACTCTGAAACCCCGCAAGAGTTAGTATATAAAAAATATACCTAAAGGTCAAGAGAAAAAACCTGATTACTGCGAGAATTTCTTTAAAATAAACCCCGGCTCGCGCCGTTCTGATAGTGCAACTAAAAAGCGGTAACTTTTTGAGGGTTACCGCTTATGTTTTCATGGCTCCCCGAGTAGGATTCGAACCTACAACCCTCCGGTTAACAGCCGGATGCTCTACCGTTGAGCTATCGAGGAAAATGCCCCAACGAAAAATATTATATAGCGATACATCATAACTGTCAATATGCTAAATGATTATCTTTTCCTAAAATGCCCTTACTCGATGTAATCCTTCAACTTTTTGCTGCGCGAAGGATGCCGGAGTTTGCGCAGAGCCTTGGCTTCGATCTGACGTATTCTCTCCCGGGTTACGCCAAATTCCTGTCCCACTTCTTCCAGAGTCCGGGGACGTCCGTCATCCAGACCGAATCTCAGCCTTAATACCTTTTCTTCGCGGTCGGTAAGGGTGTTGAGAATTCCATCCAGATGCTCACGAAGCAGCACAAATGAAGCAGATTCCTCTGGAGATTCAGCATCTTCATCGGTAATAAAATCTCCCAGATGACTGTCATCTTCTTCCCCTATCGGAGTTTCCAGAGAAACTGGTTCTTGAGCTACTTTCATTATTTCAATTACCCGCTCTACGGGAATCTCCATTTCCTCGGCAACTTCAGCCGGCAATGGTTCTCTTCCCAGAGTTTGAAGCAAGCTTCTCTGCACCCGGGACAGCTTATTGATGGTTTCAACCATGTGCACCGGAATTCTAATCGTCCGGGCCTGGTCGGCAATAGCCCGGGTAATAGCCTGCCTGATCCACCAAGTGGCATAAGTGCTGAATTTAAAGCCTTTGCGATAATCGAACTTTTCTACAGCTTTCATCAAGCCCAGGTTCCCTTCCTGAATCAGATCCAGGAATAGCATACCCCGACCTACATAACGTTTGGCAATACTAACTACCAAACGAAGGTTGGCCTCAACCAACTGCCTTTTGGCTTCTTCCTCACCCTGTTCGATTCTTAGGGCCAGATCAATTTCCTGCGCTGCGGTCAGCAACGGTACCCGGCCAATTTCTTTTAGGTACATCCGGACCGGATCATCTATTTCAATCCCATCTGGAATAACTACTTCCTCAACTTCGATGCTTTCATGTTCCGGATCTTCATCGGCTTCATGATCGTTTCCGACAGCTATACCGAGTGTCTGAAGGTGTTCAAATATATCTTCTATTTGATCGGCTTCCAGATTAAAGCCCTGCAAATCATCGATTATTTCTTCATAGCTTAAAACTCTTTTTTTCTTGCCTTTTTCAGCTAAAACACCAACTGCTTCTGCTAGTTTTCTGTCCAGTTTCATCTTTTCCCCCCTTCCCGGGTTTGATTCAAGAATTGGTCCAAATTAATGATAAATCTCAGTAAGGAATTAAAATTGCCTTCTTGTTCCAAGTTATTCAAATCGGAATAAATCCTCTGCCATTGCAATTTACGTTTTAATGCTTTTACTTTCCGTATAAATTCCTCTAATTCAATAGTCTCTATTTTAATCTCATCTTCAACTAAAAACATGATCCTGGCCAGGGTTGGACCCAATCCTTGCTCGGCTGCAGCCAACCCGAGTTTGTTCAAATAATCCGTCTCTGAGCCTTGCAGAAGTTTGTCATAGGTATTAGCCAGAGTCCGGTAATCCCGATTAGCAAAGAAATCCAAACCAATAGTGCTTTTGATTCTATTAAATACTTCCCGGTGACTTAGCATAGCAGCTAAAATTCTATCCTGCACACCATAATTGCCGTATTTAATATTATCCCTGGTTATTTTGCTATTATTCCTTTTTATCCCTGTTTTATACTTATCCTGGTTATTAAGCTCACGATTAATCAGATTTTCTTCAATCATCAGCTTTTTGGCCAGGTATTTTACATAATAATCTTTTTCCAATTCATTGTTTAATTGCCCAATATCATCTTTTACCAGGTTTATGGTTCTGATTTTTGCTTCAAGATTCAGCATTTTCTGTTCCTGGAGGTAGCGGTTAATTTTATATTCAATATCACTTAGCTTATTATTCTGTATATAATATAGAAATTCCTCTTTTCCGCACAATTCCAAATACTCATCAGGGTCTTTTGCACCCGGGAGAGTAACTACCGATACCTTAAGTCCTTCCCCTGCCAATATTTCAATAGCCCTTAAGGTTTCCCGCTGCCCGGCTTCATCACTGTCATAAATCATGGTGACTTTTTCAGTATAGCGGCGCAAAAGCATGGCCTGTTCCCGGGTCAGGGCGGTACCCAGAGAAGCCACCACATGTTTTATGCCAGCTTGTTGTAATTTCAAGCAGTCCATATAACCTTCAACAATGATGGCTTCATTCTGCAGACGAACAGCCTCTCGAGCTTGAAATAAACCATAAAGATTATTACGTTTGGAAAAAATTTCGGTTTCAGGAGTATTTAAATACTTAGGCAGGCTGTCATCCAGAACCCGTCCCCCGAAACCGATTATATCTCCATTATACTGGTAAATCGGAAATATAATGCGCTTGCGAAAAAGGTCATAAAATCGCTGCTGTTTATCGCTGCGCTTAATTAAACCTGATAGTTTCAAATGCTCCTGGGAAAAGCCCTTTTGCAACAGATACTCCTCCAGGACATTCCATTTATCCAGAGCCCATCCCAACTGATACTTGCTAATGGTGGCCTCAGTCAATCCCCGTTTGATTAAATATTCATGAGCCAATCCACCGCTTGAACTACTTAGCGTTTTAAAATAAAACTCGGCTGCTGCCTTATTGACTTCAAAAATCCTTTTTCTATGGTCAATTTTCTTTTTATTGACTGACTTGACAATTTCTATTCCCGCTTTGGCTGCCAGCATTTCAACTGTTTCTTTAAAGTCGGTACCGTCCCGCTTCATCACAAAGCTAAACATATCACCGCCGGCATGACAGCCGAAACAGTAAAACATATTTTTATCCGGAGTTACACTGAATGATCCGGTTTTCTCCTCATGAAAAGGGCATAATCCCCAGTAGCGGTTCCCTTTTCGGTTTAGTTTTACGGTTTCAGAAACTATGTCAACTATATCCAAGCGGGATTGGATATCCATAAGCAATTTATCATCATAAAAAGCTGTCATAGTCTTCACCTACTATTCTATGTTTATAATTAAAATCCTTCTAAATATTCGAAATTTGTCATTTTGGCATTTATAATTATCTCTCGTATCACAGTTCATAATCCAACACCTTCCATGCGTTGGGAACCAAAGACTGGGGAACATATATATCCTGAAACAATGAAATGCAATATTCGTCACTCATCCCCGATATATAATCTGCCACTGCCCTTTCCATTCCCTCCTCATCGGCGATAGTCCGGAAAAGCGGCGTCATCCTATGCGGATGCTTCATGTAATAGTCAAAAAGATGCTCAATTATAAATACCGCCCGGGTTCTTTCCGCCTGGCATACCGGCCCCCTGTAAATAATCTCAAACATGAATTCCCGCAAACCCCGCAGTGCATTTTCCACCGGAAGCTCAGGCTCAATTCCAGGATTTTTACCGTTTTCAAGCAAGCGGCGGCTGTTTTCTATGGTGTTGATTACCAGTGTGGCAATTCTGCGGCTATGGGTATAACCTAATACCTCCAAGAATTCACGTGGGATATCTTCCATTTTTAATAACCCGGCCCGAATGGAGTCGTCGATATCATGCTGAACATAAGCAATTTTATCACTAAGTCTGATTACCTGGCCTTCCAGTGTAAATGCCCCAGGTTCGTTGCTGCCAAACCCACTGTGCTTGCGGACCCCATCTAAGACTTCTGCGCTTAGGTTCAAACCATTGCTGCCTTTGTGCTGTTCAACCCGTGTTAACACTCTTATACTGTTTTCATTATGGCGAAAACCCCCGCTCAACAAATTGTTCAGGATTTGTTCGCCGGAATGAGCAAAAGGCGTATGTCCGACATCATGAGCCAGGGCAATGGCTTCAATCAAATCAAGGTTCAAGTTGAGCCCTGCTCCAATGGTTCGGGCGATTTGACTGACTTCCAGGGTATGGGTTAAGCGGCTCCGGTAATGATCACCCGGAGGAGCAATGAATACCTGGGTTTTATGCTTTAAGCGCCGGAAGGATTTGGAATGGATCACCCTGTCCCGGTCAAGCATAAAACAAGTACGCACCGGGTCCGGCTCTTCACTAATTTCCCTTCCTTTTGAATCACTGGACCGGGTAGCCCAGGGAGCCAGCATGGCATATTCTCTTTGTTCAATTTCTTCCCTTATATTCATGTTCACACTCACTCCTCGCCAGAAGGTTCAACCGGCCATAATGATCTTGTATACATTTGGATAGGCATACACATTTATTTAGGTATGGGGACAACCCGCTACGCGGCAATGTCCCCATTTTATATAGTTGAAAAGAGGTAAAGGCGGGGAGATGTGGCTCAAAAAACTTCTAAACTATACCAGATATTTGAGGTAAAACTTTCTCCTCAACCAATAGTCCGTGCTTTTCAGCAACATTAATAATGACCGTAATAACATCAGTAGTCCCCGCAGGGGGGAATAGCATGTGTATGCCTTCCATTTTCAAATACATAAACACCCCAGTTACCTTAAAATTATAAATAAAAAATCCTTTAGCCCAAGTGCTCAAGGATTTTTCATTCTCGTATTAGCATTGAAAATGTCATCCTTCATCGTATTCTTAAACTCTTAGTTGCTCCAGCAACTTCCAATATTCTTTTGCCCAAAATCCGGCAGCGGTTGATGGCGTTTTCATCCTCGGCGGCAGGTTTCTGAGCGGCTCCGCCCATATGCCCGCAGTCATCCTCAAAATACCCATCTCCCACTGTTATCATGCCCTGAACCAGAAACATATCATGTATGGCCCGTAAAGTCGTTTCCTGCCCTCCAAAACGGGAAGCTCCTACCGCGATAGCACCCCCGACCACATTCAATAATTTTTTGTCGCCCCGCAATGAACGACTTTTATCCCAGAAGGCTTTCAATTGAGCAGATACAGTTCCGAAATACACCGGACTGCCTACCAGCAAGCCATCAGCCTGGGAAATAAGCTCATAAGCGGTCGCCAGCTGCTTGCCATTAAAACACTTACCTGAACAGGGAGAAGTACAGGCTATGCAAAAAGGATTTTTCTGATCTTTTAGTATTTGCTGACAGTTAAGCAGCTTGGTAACCGCCCCTAGTTTTCTGCATTCTTCCAGGGCTTGCCGAAGCAAAAAAGCAGTATTGCCGCGAGCATGCGGACTACCATTAATACCAATAATTAAGAGTTGGGACACCTGTTTCACCTCCCATTTCTTCACCATTTAATCATTCCCGAAGGGAATCAATATAAGTAGTCCCCGTAGGGGGCAACATACTACTGCAACGAGCGGAGCCTCGTTATAATCCGCCGCCTGTTTTGTTTATAAGAATACCAACGTTTAAACAAGCGGGGAACATCTTTTCACTTTGTTATATACTACAGCGGGAATCAGGAATCCTCTATTTTGGGAAAAATTAATTGGCAAACGGTAGTTCGTCAATTAATTTTTCCATATATACCAGTTAGTTCCGTCTCAATACAGAGCTGTTATATTTTATGCAACCATCGCCATAATTTGTTTAAATATTTAGAGAAATAGGTTATAATAGGTATTCATAGAATAAACATATTTTGGCAGGGCAGGGTGATGAAATGTCCTTGGATATATCTAGCGAATTTAAGCTTGTTGATAAGCATAATGGCCTGTATATTCAGGTTTTAAAGTCCAACCCTGATTCCAGCTTGTTATTGGCGGAATTGGACCGCCTGGGGATAAATATAAGCCCGCAGCTAATGACTAAAATTATCACTGCCCCATTGGGGACTGAACTCAAATTGCTTGACAAACAAAACCTTCAGCCCATCTACAATTCGTTCTCTTCTTCGGAGCCATTTATTATCGAAATTTCACCGGATAAAATGCAAGCTCATGTTACGGTCAACCCTGAACTGAATACAAAAGTAAGCAAGGACGCTATTCTATTCAAACTGCGTCAACTTGGCGTAGACTATGGAATTGATGAAAACTCGGTCTACTATGCCACCCATATGCCAGGCAATAAAATGGTAGCTGCCGCCGGTAAATACCCTATATCAGGCAAAGACGGGGATGTACAGTATTTTTATCAGCCCCCTGAAATAAAACCGGTACTATGTGACGATGGTTCGGTCAATTATTACGAACTGGGTTCAATCATTCCCATAAGCGCCGGCCAGATCATAGCTAAAAGAACTCCTCCCACGGCTGGTCGGCCGGGCTTAAATATTTTTTCGGAAGAAATTCCCGCTGCCTCTGGTAAGATCAAGTATTTTAATGTGGGCAAAGGTATTATAACTAATGATGATAAAGCCATAGCCGAATATGATGGAGCTTTGTCATGGACCAATGACAAGATACAAATCAGCAAGTTGTTGCTTATCAATGGCGATGTTGATTTTTCCCAGGGCAATATTGACTTCATAGGCAAAGTAATAATATCCGGAAGCATTAAAGACGGCTTTAAGGTCGAAGCAACCGACGATATTGAAATAAGGGGCGGAATTGAGAACGCCCAGGTAATCTCCCACAAAGGTTCGATATTTGTTCAAAAAGGAATTATCGGTAAAGAAAATGCTTTTATCAAAGCCGCAAAAAACGTTGAAGCCCGTTTTATCCAAGAAGCAAACGTAGATGCCGGGCAAAACATTGTTATCAACGAATATACCATCCGCTCCAATTTAAAAGCCGGTGACGCAGTTCTCATTCAAGGGCGTAAAGGCCGCATCCTGGGCAATAATGTGATATCCGCACGCACCAGAATTAAAGCCTCAGGCATAATGAATTCACGATCTCTCGATCTTAAAGTCGAAGGGATTCAGCGCAAAGAACTGCACCAGCAGATTAGGGAGTTAACCTCCCGCATTACGCAGCTCGAGGAACAGCTTAAGAAGACTGCTGAAACCATCAGGAATCTCCGTGATAATGTTTCCGATCCCCAGGCCATACTCCTGCTGCAAAGGCTCCTACCGGAATATATGAAAATGAATGAAGAGTTGGATCAGTTCAACGATGACCGCAAATCCCTGGTAAGTATGCTTAACAGCACTTTAGGAGAAGGTATGATCGAAATTGGCGGCAATTTGGAAGCAGGCATGGTTTTTGGTATCAAAGAGGAATCCTTCAAATTGGAGAGCCATGTAAAGAGTATCCGGATGTATTACGATCCCGAATCCAAACGGATAATATTAATCTAGTTTTGAATTAAAGAAATAACCCCTGATTATTTACAATAATCAGGGGGTTATTTGCTTTATATGAGGACATTCCTCCTTATTAGGTGTGTCCCCTTACCTTATTCTATTTATTTTTTAACCTGGCCTGAGCCGCAGCCAGGCGGGCCACCGGTATTCTATAGGGTGAGCAGCTTACATAATTCAAGCCAATCAGATGGCAAAACTCTACCGAACTGGGCTCTCCCCCATGCTCGCCGCAGATTCCCATCAGTACATCTTTTCTAACGCCCCGGGCTTTTTCCACGGCCATTTTCATCAGACCGCCTACTCCTTTACGGTCCAGCACTGCAAAAGGATTATCCTTGATTATTTTTTTATCCAAATATACCGGTATAAATTTACCTTCCGCATCATCGCGGCTGAATCCAAAGGTAGTCTGGGTCAAATCATTGGTTCCAAATGAGAAAAATTCGGCTTCCCGGGCAATTTCATCAGCAGTAACACAGGCTCTGGGCAATTCCAGCATCGTTCCGACTGCAAAATCCAAATTACATCCGGTTTCCCTTTGAAGGGTGGCATAGACATCCATAATTTCCGCTTTCAAGAGGGATAATTCCGCAATATCCATTACCAGCGGTATTTCAACCTCGGTAAAGGTATTGATTCCTTCCTTTTGGAGTTGAATCATCGCTTCAAATATAGCCCGGGCTTGCATACGGTATATCTCCGGGTAGGTCAGCCCCAGACGGCAGCCGCGATGCCCCAGCATAGGATTGGCCTCCGACAAGCTATGTATTTTCTTGAGCAATTCTTCTTTTTCCATCAGTTCCTTGCCTTCTACTTTCTGGTGCTTCATCTCGGCTATTTCCAGAAGCAAAGTTTCATGGTCCGGGAGAAATTCATGCAAGGGGGGATCCAGTAAACGTATGGTTACCGGGTATGGTGCCATCGCTTTTAATATTCCGTAAAAATCATCCCGTTGGAAGGGCAGGAGTTCACTTAAAGCTGCTTCCCGTTCGGTCAAGCTTTCCGCTAAGATCATTTCCTGAACAATTGGCAGGCGTTCGGCCGCCATAAACATATGCTCGGTACGGCAAAGGCCTATTCCTTCAGCTCCAAATTCGCGGGCTTTGGCTGCATCAATCGGAGTATCCGCATTGGCCCGTACGGCCAGGGATTTGGTATCATTAGCCCAAGCTAAAAGGGTTTCGAATTCATCCGAAAGGGTGGGTTCAATCATAGGAACTTCACCCAGCATGACATTGCCGGTGGCTCCATCAATGCTGATAACATCCCCTTCCTTAATAACCAGTTGATTTACGGTAAACAAGCGGTTGGCAAGATCTATTTTTATAGACTCACATCCGCATACACAGGGTTTACCCATTCCCCGGGCAACTACTGCAGCATGCGAGGTCATACCGCCGCGAACAGTAAGAATTCCTTGCGCATAGATAATTCCATGAATATCGTCGGGGGTGGTTTCACTTCTTACCAAAACTACCTTTTCCCCGGCTCCACCCTGTTTTTCAGCCTGGTCGGCTTCAAACAGCACTCTACCGCAGGCTGCGCCCGGCGAAGCAGGCAAACCTTTGGCTATGGCTTCCAGCTTGACACTGGTGTCAATCTGCCGGTGCAGAAGCTGGTTGATTTGTTCGGCATCGACTCTTAACAATGCTTCCTCAATACTGATCAAGCCTTCATTAACCATGTCAACCGCAACTTTCACCGAGGCTTTGGCCGTACGTTTGCCGTTTCTGGTCTGCAGCATGTAGAGCTTGCCTTTTTCGACGGTAAATTCTATATCCTGCATATCGCGATAGTGGTTCTCCAGGTTCGTGCAGGTATCTACAAACTGCTGGTATACGCCCGGCAGTTCCTCTTTCATTTTAGCTATCGGAGTCGGGGTGCGGATTCCGGCTACCACATCCTCACCCTGGGCATTGACCAGAAACTCACCGTAAAGTGCCTTTTCACCGGTCGAGGGATTACGGGTAAAAGCTACACCTGTACCGCTATCCAGACCCATGTTGCCGAATGCCATGCATTGAACATTTACGGCAGTACCCAAGCTATCTTCTATTTTATTCAAGCGGCGGTAAACTATAGCCCGCTGGTTATTCCAGGAATCAAATACCGCCCGGATCGCCATGGTTAGCTGCACTTTTACATCCTGAGGGAAATCGTAACCTTTTTCTTCTTTAACCAGGGCTTTGTATTCATCAATAATGCCTTTCAGTTCTTCAGCCGGTATTTCATGGTCAAATATCAGGCTCAGCTTGCGTTTATGTTTTTCTACGATATCATCAAAGCTGTTATGTTCAATATCTAAAACCACATTGCAAAACATTTGGATAAAACGGCGGTAGCAATCATAGGCAAAACGATTATCACCTGTAAGTTTAGCCAGTCCTAAAACTGAAACATCATTCAAGCCCAAATTAAGGATAGTATCCATCATACCCGGCATGGAAATAGCTGCTCCCGAACGCACCGAAACTAATAAAGGATTGTCCTGATCACCAAAAACTTTGCCGGTTCTGGACTCTAGAACACGTAAGGCTGCAAAAGTTGAATCCAGCATTCCCTCCGGGAATTCCTTATTGGCTGCCAAATAAGCGTTGCATGCCTCAGTTGTCAAGGTAAAACCAGTTGGAACCGGCAGCCCGATGTTGGTCATCTCTGCCAGATTGGCGCCTTTCCCTCCCAATAGTGAACGCATATCTGAATTTCCCTCTTCAAATAAGTAAACATATTTTTGCTCAGACATGACTTAACCTCCTATAATATATTTCTAGTATCTTGCTGGCCGTTTCTTCGACCGCACGGTTGGTTACATCAATTACCGGACAACCTAGTTTCTTCATAATCTTTTCGGAAAACTCCAACTCTTCCATTATGCGTTCCAGGTTGGCGTAACTGGCCTGCCCCTTTAATCCCAGGGTCTTTAAGCGTTCCATGCGTATGTGGTTCAGTTGCTCCGGTTTCAATACCAGACCGATAACCTTGCCCCGTTCCACTTTGAATAATTCCTCAGGCGGTGCAACTTCGGGTACCAGAGGTATATTGGCCACTTTAATTCTTTTGTGCGCCAAATACATGGAAAGAGGAGTTTTGGACGTTCGCGAAACACCGACCAGAACAATATCAGCCTGGCTGATGCCCCGCGGGTCTTTGCCGTCATCATAGCGAACCGCAAATTCTACCGCTTCCACTCTCCGGTAATACATCTCATCAACTTTCCGCAGTAAGCCCGGCTCTCTCCTGGGCTCTATTTCGCTGACGTTTTTGAAAGCTTCGATGACCGGTCCCAGAATATCCACACAGGTTACTCCGGCCTTGGCTGCCTCAGATTTCAGATATTCGGCCAGTTCATTTATAACCAGGGTATAAGCTATTAGAAAATGACTGGCGGCCGCCTGATGTACTATTTCCTCAATGGTATCGGTATCCGATATATTGGGAATCTGTCGGATCTCCATACTGCCGGAATTGAACTGGCTGGCCGCTGCTCTGACTACCATTTCAGCGGTTTCACCAATGGAGTCTGACACAATAAAAACTCCAGGTAAATGATGAGTCAAAATCTAAACCCCCTCGATCTTTTTGCCGGCCAAGTCCAGAAACAACCTGGCGATATTGGTTTTGGTAATTTTGCCGACTACTTCATACTTTTCTTCCCCTTCATCACAGATAAAACATCGAACCACCGGAAGACTATCCACTTCATGTTCAACTATTTTTCTGACTGCCTGCACCACTGTCTCATCCAGGGCAGCAGTGACAATGTTAGGCATCCGGGTCATTATTACACTAACCGGAACCTTGTGAATATCCGCCTGCCCAATAGTAGTTTTAAGAAAATCCTTTCGGGACACAATACCGGCCAGATAATTATCCTCTCCCACCACAAATATACTGCCGGTATCCTCTATAAACAAGGTTACGATCGCATCATAAATGCTGCAGTTTTCCTTTAATATTACCGGTTTGGTCTGAATATCCTTTACCCGGTATTGGTTAAGAATTCTCCTGATTTCATTGTCTACTCCATCGCTTTTAAAGGTATAGCCAACCCGGGGTTTGGCTTCCAGAAAGCCTGACATGGTCAGAACAGCCAGGTCGGGCCTTAGCGCCGCTCTGGTTACTTTCAAAATCTCGGCTATACTTTCTCCGGTAATCGGTCCATACTGTTTAACTATGCCCAGGATTTTTTCTTGTCGTTCATTAAGTTCGATAATATTCACCACCCAATTATGCTATACTTTTTGGGTTAAACATCTTAAATTATATATACTATATTGATTAAAAAAATCCTGTTTAACATAAGAATTTTTTCACACAATTTTGCTAAAATCGGCGATTATTTGGAATAGATTGGATATTGCCTTCAAAAGTCCCAATCGCGCCGCTTTAATATTTTCCTCATTGACCATTACCATTACCGCAGCAAAAAATTTGTCCAATGACGGTCTTAAGCCTGCCAGTTCTTGCATAGCCTTCGTATAATCCTGGCTTTGACAAGCTTTTTGAACAGCATCGCGAACTTCACCGAAATTATTGTATAATTCTTTTTCGCTGTCCTCAAGCAGGAAATTAAGATCTATTGCTTCTTTATCCCACTTCTTACTCAAATTATAGGAACGGTTAAAAGCTACCATAAAATCGGTAAATTCCTGGGCTTGCTTAAATCCCTGTACACTCTTCACCCGTATCATAATATCGTTGAGGTCGGAATTCGGCTGTACCAAAACCGCATCCACCACATCATAACCAATCCCCTGTTCAAGCAGGACTCCGCGCATCCGCTGGCGAATGAAATCCATTACTTCCATAATAGTCTGTTCTTTGGGGATATCCGGCTTTATAGCGATAAAACCATCATAAGCCGCCGCCAAGGCAGCGTTTAGATCAATGCGCAGTCCGCTGTCCAGTATAATGTTTACCAGCCCGATTGCTTGACGTCTTAGTGCGTAAGGGTCCTGTGAACCAGTAGGTTTAATACCTATACAGAAACAGCCCACCAGATTATCCAGCTTTTCAGCCAGGCTGAGCACCGTCCCGGTGGCCGTGGATGGCAATATGTCGCCGGCAAAGCGCGGCAGGTAATGCTCCCATATAGCCTCGCTTACTTCCGTTTCCTCCCCGCTCTTTTGCGCATAGTATCTGCCCATTACTCCCTGCAGTTCGGGAAACTCATAAACCATATTGCTGAGCAAATCTGCTTTGCAGAGATAGGCGGCCCTTTGCAGAACAGTTTCATTGCTCAAATTATTTTCCCTTCCAATATATATGGATAGTTTCTGCAGGCGTTCCACTTTATCCATGGTGGAACCCAGCCGTTCGTGGAACAGCACGTTTTTCAGGCCGTCGACCATCTCATTTAAGCTCTTTTTGGTATCTTCCTTCCAGAAGAACAAGGCATCTTCCAGCCTGGCTTTCAGCACCCGTTCATTACCGGCTATAACTGTATCCAAGCTGAAATCGGTGCCATTCCTGACTCCGATAAACCCGGGCAAGAGTATGCCATTGGCATCAAAAACCGGGAAATAACGCTGATGTTCAATCATACTGGTCGTCAAAACCTCGGATGGAACATCAAGGTAAGAAGGAGAAAAATGTCCATAAAAAGCGGTAGGATATTCTACCAGGTAGGTTATTTCCTCCAATAATTCTTCATTTTCCATGGCCTTACCCCCGGCCTGGGCAGCCACCTTAACAATCTGCTGCCAGATCATATCTTTGCGGGCTTGCTGGTCAAGCACCACATAGTTATTGGCCAGAGCCTGGAAATAGCTATCCACATCGAAAAGCCCCACCGGGCCAAGAGAAAGAAACCGATGTCCGTAGGTATAACTAACACTTTTAATATTCTCTATGTGTAAATCGATCTTTTTATCACCGAATAAAGCTACCAGCCATCTTATAGGCCGGGCAAAACGAGTATTGAAATAAGCCCAGCGCATTGACTTGGGGAAAACCAGTGAGTTAATAATGCCCAGCAGGATTTCAGGAAGTACGGCTTCACTGCTATTACCTTTTTCTTTTTTAATGGCAAATACATATTCAACTCCAGCGACTTCCCGAACCTCCAAATCTTTGAAGTCAATTCCCTGCCCCCGGGCAAAACCCAAACCAGCCTTGCTCGGCTGACCATCAGCATCAAATGCTATGGCCTTTTTGGGTCCTCGATTTTCAATCAAGGCATCCTCCTGGGCTTCGTCAAGTTCCTTTACCAGGAGAACCAGCCTTCTGGGCGTGCCGTAGGTCAGTATATCCGTATATTTCAAACGGGCCTGATCGAATCTCTGCCCGGCCAGTGACTTAAGATCGGCAATGGCCCCCGGCATATAGCCTGAAGGAATTTCTTCCACTCCAATTTCCAGCAAAAGGTCTCTTGCCATCCTACTGCACCTCCTTTTCATTATCCTGTAGAACCCGAGTTCTTAAGGCTTCATCCTTGAGTAAGGGATAATTCAAGCGTTTCCTTTGCTCCAGGTATTCAGCGGCTACCATGCGGGCCAGGTTTCGAACCCGCCCGATGTAGCCGGTGCGTTCGGTAACACTGATAGCGCCCCGGGCGTCCAGGAGATTGAAAAGATGTGAACATTTCAGAACATAATCATAAGCAGGCTGCACCAGTTGGCGGGCTGCCACATTTATAGCTTCTTTCTCACAGAGATTGAACATGGTGGTCAAAGATGAAATATCGGCAACTTCAAAGTTATAATGGGAATAATCCACCTCGTTTTGATGATGAACATCCGCATATGTTATACCATCCACCCATTCAATATCAAAAACACTCTCTTTGTTTTGAATATACATGGCAATGCGTTCAATACCATAGGTTATTTCCGCACATACCGGGAAGCAGTCAATCCCGCCGCATTGCTGGAAATAAGTGAACTGGGTTATCTCCATACCATCCAGCCAGATTTCCCAGCCCAGTCCCCAGGCTCCAAGAGTCGGTGACTCCCAGTTGTCTTCAACCAGCCGGATGTCATGGTCCTCCGGTTTGATGCCTAGGTCTTTGAGGCTTTCCAGGTAGAGATCAATTACATTGTCCGGTGACGGTTTTAAAATTACCTGATATTGATAATAATGCTGCAAACGATTGGGGTTTTCACCATATCTGCCATCCGTGGGGCGGCGTGAAGGCTCCACATAGGCAACATTCCACGGTTCCGGACCCAAAGCACGCAAAAATGTGGCGGGATTCATGGTTCCAGCACCTTTTTCAATATCATAGGGCTGTTGAATAATACAACCCTGCTTGCCCCAGAAATTGTTCAAACGCAGGATTAACTCCTGAAAATTCATGGCCTTTCCTCCTTAGCATTAATATGGTTCCAAAATAAAAAAACCTGTCCTTATGGACAGGGACGGGATTACCCGCGGTTCCACCCTGATTGGCTTCAAGCCCTCTTAGGGATTCAGGTTTTACTTGCCTGATAGGCGTTCCTCCTGACAGCTCCAAAGCGCCTTCAAAAAGGTTACCTGCCGGTTCCCAGCAATTCCGGCTCTCTGTAAAGGATACCCCTTTTTACTACTCTCTATCATCGCCATTATAAAATTCATAATTAGTTTAACGGAGCAAAACCACCTTGTCAAACCAATAAGAACTATTTAGAGAAATTTTGAGCATTTGGAGGAAACTGCGGAGCAGTTTCAACATACCGCTGCAACGGGGAGGAATCAAAACCCGTCGTCTGTTTTACCAATGGGAACCCGGCCGTTTAATGATGTGGGGGATATATTTTGGCCCCGTTATACTTTTTTAACCTTATAGTATCTAAAGGCATAACTTAGATAAGCAACATAAAAGGAGGGCTAGTATTATGGCAACCTACATTAATCTGGGCAGCCGTGTTTTAATGCGCGGTGATGAAGGCAGTGATGTCAGGCTTTTGCAAAACCTGTTAAAGGTTCTACCCGAACCCATAGGTTCTAATATAAAGGAAAAAGGTGTTTTGGGAACTGAAACCGAAACTGCGGTAAAAAAATTTCAGCGCTATTTTAAGCTTACGGCAGATGGGATAGTCGAAGAAAATACCTACTTGTTTCTGGGAGTCCCGACCGGGAAGTATCTTCCGCCAAGCGGCAGTTTATTCGGGGAGCGCACCTTGAGCAAGGGCGACTACGGCTACGATGTATGGGTGCTGCAAAACCGTTTGGCCACCACCTCCAAGAATTTTGCCGAGGCCCTTGAGCAGCCCGCCAGCAAGTATTTTGATACAACGACCCAAGACGCGGTCAAGCTGTTCCAAAAGGATGTTCATCTTGAGGCCGATGGCATTGTCGGGCCCGAAACCTTTTACCAGCTTTACAACTATGCGGGGATGGGGGCGAGGGTTTTGCAGAGAGGCCGCTGGGATCGGAACCAGGGTTATGATGCTTACTGGCTGCAAAAAGATCTTAAAGACTTGAATTATTACAGCGGCAAGCTCGATGCTATATTCGGTCCCCAAACCGAAGCAGCGGTAAAGAACCTGCAGGAAGACGCGGGTCTTAAAGTTGATGGAATTGTAGGGGCCAAGACCTTTTTCCACCTGGCCCCGATCTAGAAGGACTACCTAGTCTCTTCTTAATGCTTCGATGGGGTCCATTTTGGAGGCCTTGTTGGCCGGGTAGATGCCAAAGAACAAGCCTACCGCCATGGAAAATCCTACGGCTAAGACTACCGTCCATATTGAAACCAGAGGCGGCCACTTGGCCAGCTTGGCTACCAGCAGAGCTCCTCCGTAGCCGATGATTATGCCGATGAATCCTCCCAGAAGGCAGAGCACAATGGATTCTATGATAAACTGAATCAAAATGTCCTTACGCCGGGCTCCCAGGGCCATCCTGATCCCGATTTCGCGGGTGCGCTCGGTCACTGACACCAGCATTATGTTCATTACCCCAATTCCGCCTACCAGCAGGGATATACCCGCAATACAGCCGATAACCAGGGTCATAATCCCCGTAACCTTGTTGGCTGACTGCATCTCCTGTTCCATGCTGTAAGCATAGTAATGATTTGGGGCATTATGTCTTCTTTCCAGAATTTTTTTGCTCATGTTCATGGCAGTTTCTACTTCTTCCTTGCTGGTAGCACTGCCATTCAGTTCGTGGATTACTTTCCAGTCGGTAAGCCGGCACAGAAATGACCAGGGCATGTAGGCAATCTGCTGGGAATTAAAACCCAGCATGGAACTGTCGCTTTTAATAACTCCCACCACAATAGCCGAATTACTGTTAATCATTACTCTTTTGCCCACCGGGTTGCCCGGTCCAAATAGCTTTATCGCAGTTTTTTCATCTAAAACTATAATCCTTCGTCCTACTGCAGCATCATCATCCCGTATGAACCTTCCCCAAGCCATTTCGAAGTTCCGAATTGAAGCGTAATCGGCAGTAGTTCCTATCACCTGCACAGATTTTTGTGATTTTGTGCCCCTTAAAGGCAACTGTTGATAGGTTAATGGAGCCAGGTATTTCACCTGGGGAACATTTTCTTTGATAACATTTATGTCGTTAAGCGTTAGATCATCAATACGAAAGCTTTCACCATCCCGGTAATTCACCCATAACCCAAACAGATTGGTACCAAATTTCTCCATTTCCTGCATCAGCATGGCCCGTCCGCCCTGTCCGATGCCCACTACGGCGATTACTGCGGCAATGCCTATGACAATTCCCAGCGTTGTAAGGAAAGACCTGAGTTTGTTGCTCTTTATGCTTTCAATGGCGACCAAGACTAATTCTCCTATATTCATGCTTCGGCCTCCATTT
The DNA here is from genome assembly GCA_036677685.1 of Syntrophomonas sp. Taxonomy (GTDB): domain Bacteria; phylum Bacillota; class Syntrophomonadia; order Syntrophomonadales; family Syntrophomonadaceae; genus JAQUBU01. The sequence continues at coordinate 72,652 of JAVBWA010000019.1, forward strand.
CACGCAATAATCGCAGTTCTTCACGTGCGTCAAGGGGCTGAGCAATATGCTCATCAGCCACCAGCACCCCATCGGCCATACGCAGTATGCGCTGGGAATGTTGGGCAATATTTAGTTCATGGGTCACCAAAACGATGGTTGTCCCCTGGCGGTTGAGTTCTTGAAATATACTCATTATTTCAATGCCGGTCTGGCTGTCCAGGGCTCCGGTAGGTTCATCGGCGAGGATAATGGCCGGCTGGTTGGAAAGGGCCCGGGCAATCGCCACCCGCTGGTTCTGTCCTCCCGAGAGCTCATTGGGGAAATGATGCAGCCGGTCTTCCAGTCCAAGCCGAGTCAAGCTTTCTATCGCTCGTTTGCGGCGCTCTTCAAGTTTAACTCCGGCATAAAGCATCGACAACTCGACATTTTTTAAGGCGGTAAGCCGCGGCAGGAGATTAAAAGCCTGAAATACAAACCCGATTTTACGGTTCCGCATGCTGGCATATTCATTATCATTAAGATCAGATACATCCATGCCATCCAGTATGTAACTGCCCTCACTGGGGCGATCCAACAAACCCAGAAGGTTCATCATGGTAGATTTTCCCGAACCGGAAGCCCCGGTGATAGCCACAAACTCGCCCTTGGCAATCTCCAGCGAGATTCCCTTTAAAGCAGGCACCGTAAAGGTTCCGGTGGAATAGGTTTTACTTAGATTAGATATTTTGATCATTTGCTGCTCCTGCTGGCATGGCCATGACTTTTTGTCCCGGTTTCAAACTGGATGGCGGATTGATAACTACTTTGTCACCTGCTTTAAGACCGGATGTTACAATATCTTTTAATTCGTTGCCCATTCGGGTTTTAACCTGTCGTTCCTTGGCCAAGCCATTTTGCACCAAAAAGACCGATTTCTTGCCGTCACGTTCCATAATAGCTTCAACCGGAATTGCCAGAACCTTGCTTTCTTTCTGTAAGCTAATCGTAAGGTCAACGGTATATCCGATTTTAAGATCCCCGGGTTTACCCTCAATCTGAATTGTAACCGGTACATTAACGGTTTCCCCACTGTTGCTTTTCTGGATAATGGCTGCCGCCCCTACTCGCGATACCTTTCCGTGAAACTCCCGGCCCGGTAAAGCCAAACAACTTATTTTAACATCCTGTCCGATCTCCAGACTGCCTGCATCAATTTCGTTTACAGTTGCCGTAACTTCAAGAACATCCTCGTTCCCCAGTTCCATTACCGAGGTACCTTCCAGTACCCGGTTCCCTTCCTTGGCATTGACTTCGGTCACCACACCATCGAAAGCAGCTACAAAGGTAGCCAGTTCCATGCGTTCCTTGGCTTGATCCACTTCCTGCTGGGCCAATTCCACCTGGGCTTTCAGAGATGCTTTATCGCGGTTGCCGGCGTTTTGTTCCATTTTTACTTTAGCTTCATTATAAAGGGTTTTGGCTTTAGCCTCCTCAGCTAATGCTGACTCATGCTCCTCTATGTTTACCGCCCCTGCCTTATATAATTGGTCGATACGGTCAAGATGGTTTTTAGCCTTCTGGTACTGAGCTTCAGCCTCTTTGAAGTTCAGGTCATCACTTACTGCCTCCGCCTTGGCCAGATCAGCCTGTCTGGCAGCCAGGACAGCTAATGCATCCTTATATTTGCGCGCAAGTTCCAGACTATCCAGCCGGCCCAAAACATCACCTTTCTTAACCCGGTCACCGGCTTTAACCTTTAATTCCATCAAAGTACTGTCGACTGGGGTAAAGAAATCCTGCCGGGTAGCCGCTTCCAAACGGCCATTGCTTACCACCGTTCTTTCGATATCCTCCTTTTTCAAGTCCATGATCTGAACTGCTAAGGGTTGTTCGCCTCTGGTGGACAGAAATATCCCCAGGGCTATTAATACAATTATTGCTATTCCTGTTATCCATTTCTTCTTCTTCGACATGTTCTTGATTTTGGTTTTCCATTTTGCCCCCACTCCCTTAAACTCCAATTTCACAAGTCTAACCTCCATATGTAATATATATACGTTTCTTGGTCACATTGTTTTTCCCGGCAGTTTCAGCACGCTGCTGCAATGCGGCGGGGGATTAGAACCCGCCGCCTATTTTGGCAACAAGAACTCGACCGCTTAATGAAGCAGGAGACATATTCTCACCTCGTTATATACCAAAAGCTCTTATTCTTAGACATTTGACTGCATGGTTTTATTACAAATCCTGCATAATTTTTTAAGAATATTTTGAACATGAATAGGATTTGTGATAGACAAGCGGCTTTCTACCTCAAACTTTACTTCCTATCACTTTCAACACACCGCTGCAACGCGGCGGGGGATTAGAACCGCCGCCTGTTTTGGTAAGAGGAACCCGACCCTTAAAGAAGCGGGGGACATTTTTCGCTTCATTTTATACCAAAAAATGCTATATATTCTTTTCTTACGTTTATCACTATTTAAACTTTCACCCTATATACACGTAAACTTGACTTTTGGTTCATGGAAGCTGATTAACGCTTATTTCGCCGCCCTGATGAATAATTGTCATCTTGTGGCGTCCTGAACCCAGTTTGGCTTGCGCCCGGACCGTTTCTTCCCCATCTTCTTCACTGGCATTAATAGTTATCTGGTTGCCATTGACATTGGCCTGGTATTCTACATTTGAAGATTCACCTTTCTCGAGCTTTACTTTTAACGGCTTCCCTTCAGGTGTAATCCAATTCAAATTACCCTTTACATTTAGAGCTTGAGGGGCCAGAGCATATAATGCAAGATCGGACTTTGAAGCCAGAGTAATGTCCAATTCCCCATCTCCCTGAATAAGCCAATCACTGGCAACCTGACCCGCCATTATTTGCAGGGATGCATCACGATGATCAATTTCCACCGCCAGTCGCTCCGGCAAAATCAAGGAATAATTTATATCATAGCAATTGTCTCCCATATCCGAACCCAAGTTTAGGTATAGTGTACTGCCGTTTTTACGGGTATTAAATTGCGTTTTCTCATACAGTAGTTGCTGCCCCTGGGCTTCAGATTGGGCTCGTATTTTAGCCCGGGTGCTGCATAGCAGAGAATCACCAGACCCGCTCCGAATTTTCAAGTGCGGGGCCTCATCAACTTCAATTACTACTTTTTTAACATCCTTATCCATAGCGATTTCCCGGTTGTTTTGTAAGTTATAATGCTCTGCAGTAATATTTTCCTGGATAAGGTCATTCAAACCCACTTTACTTGCAGCTTCCAGACCAAGGCCGGTCATAACAATAACGAATATAATAAAAATGCTAAAAACATCATATCTGATTTTGCTTTCCTCATCCTTTTTCAGGTAGCTTTGCAGCAATACTTCAATCCCCAAAATGATGAATATTACCGGCCACCATTTCATAATACCGCTGACCACCATACCCGGCTGGAATTGGGCATAGAGCAGTCCGACCCCGGTGCATAATAGAAGCAGACCCATGGAAAAGGTGCCTACCCGCCATTGTCTCATGATAATTCCTCCTTGTCTGCTTGCCTTTCTTCCTCAATGATTATCGGGGAAGGTTCTTCTCTTGCTTCCTCAACCGGCCTGGGAGGTTCTGCTTTATGGGCGGTCTCATTTACTATTGCTTCAACCAGCCTGACCGGCTGTCGGGCAGCTTCCTTTGGAGAATCTTTTACTTTGTTGCCCATTAAGAGCATTATCCCGCCGCCAATCAGAATTAGGGCTACAAAGATAGTTTCAATGTAACTGCGCAACTCATTGTTTAAGAAATTAGTCAAAGCCGGGCCGACAATGCGCTGGGCCAGGACCAGCATGCCCAGGGCAATTAAACCCCAGCCCAGCCAGGCTGGATGGGTTGAAAACCAATCGAAAAGGCTTGAAGAATCCAACTGCAATTCTTCCTCATCTTCCAGTAAATGATAGATGTCAAAAACGCTGTAAAACCAGACAACCGGTATTACAAAGCTTAACAGGCTGAGATCCAGCCAACCGGACAGCAGCAGGATGAAGAAAAACCCGGCCATTAGCTGTGCACCCTGCTTAAGCAGACCCAAATACATATGTCCGGCACCTGGGATAGCCGAAAAGGCCAAGGCAATCATTTTCCGGTCGCTGATAAAAAGCAAACCCTTGTCATCACTATTTAATTGTTGGTATTCCTCACCATCAACCGCGGGATCTATATTGCGTCCAGCCAGACTCAGAGCTTCGGCCAGAGCAATAAACCACAATAAGGCTATAACAAAAAACAGCAAAGGGCCAATCATATTACTGGTTTGATAACTTATATGCTCAACCGTCATGGCTCCTACACAGAGTCCCAGGAAAACCCCAAAAAAAACCAGTGCCCGTCTGGTCCAGCCCAGGTAAAGATGGCTGAGACCAGGAAGCGGAGATAAAATAAATACCAGGAACTTGCTTTTTTTCTTCACTACTTAACCTCCTTACGTTTATCTAATTCTATAGCGCCTAACCAACCTGCGGTCTTTTCCTGCAAGCGGGAAGGCCAGTTGAAAAGCATGGCTTCGTATTTGTTTTCAGCCTGCACCGCCGAATGCGAGGGTAAATTCCTCAGAGCGGTGTGGTTTAGAGCTTGAAAGGCCCCACCGCTGGTGAGCATAATCGTAATAGCTGCCGCAGCCGCATAGTAGGCTAAAAACCCCTTGCTTTGAAAACGGGCCGGATATTTTTCTTTCCGCCTGGCATCTGCCTCAATCAAAGCACAGGACCGGGCCGTAAAATCCGGAGGGATTACCGTCCTGGCCTGTTCCAGGGCGGTCTCGTCAATGCCTTTCAAAAATAGCTGCAAGCATGCATCACACTCCAGCAAGTGTTTTTCCATGACATTGTTCTTTTCTTCATCCGGGCCTTGCCCTAGAGCCCGCCATTCTTCGCTGCTGAAATGTTTCATTCTGCTCCCTCCTCCCATCGTTTGCGCAGGATTCTTCGCGCCCGGTATAGTCGTGACTCCACGGTTTTCAAACTTATGCCTTCTTCACGGGCAATTTGCTGGTAAGGCTTGTTTTCAAAATGGTACTTAATCATAACCCGGCTGTATCGGGGGGGCAGGCTCTGGCAAAGGTCTTTTAAATGCGATTCCTTTTCCTGCTTGAGCAGCATTTGCTCGGGACTGATATCGGTCGCTGCCGAAAGCACCTGCCTATCCATATCGCTTTCCATCAATTCGAACTGCCGGGCTCGCTTTCGTTTCCAATCTATAGCCTTGTTGGCGGCAACGCGCCCAATCCAGGCTTGCAGGTGGTCAATTGGCTGCTCTGAAAGCGAGCGGTAAAGCTGCAAAAATACTTCCTGGGCAATATCCTGGGCATCGTCCGGGTCGCTTACCAAACGCAGAATTATGGCAAAAACATAAGCCTTATAGCGGTTAATCAGTTCTTCAAACGCTTGCGGGTCCCGGGCCAGAAAATTCTCGATCCACTGTTCATCATGGCAAACCTTGACCACCTCCTTCCCCCTGTTAATAATAACGAATAAAATTGAAATAACCCTGCAATTCTATAATTTTTTAAGCATCGGAAGAAACTGCGGAACAATTTCAACACAGCGCTTCAACGAGGCGGGAGATTAGAACCCGCCGCCTGTTTTGTCAATAGGAACCCGACCATTTAATGAAGCGGGGGACATCTTTTCGCCTTGTTATATAGAATCAGGGTTTATTAATCTTCCCGGGGCTTGTCTGCCCCTGGGCCAAGTCCAATCTCAGCTGCTATCTCGAAAAACTATTCACACCATTTTATTAGCATAGGATCAGAATCAAGTATCGAATTATACTGGTTGAGGTTGCCGTAAACCCCGTCGGGGTCAAATCTCATATATCGTTCATACTTGCTTTTTCTGTCTTCCTCTCTTAACCAACCAAAATGTTTAACCCGGAGCTCGGAATTGGCATATGAAAGGTTCAATATATTTTCAGGCAGCCTGCCACAATGTTGGGCCGTTTCTCTCCAACGATAGGGAAATCCCGGTAGGTAGCGTATTAAAAAGGGACGGTAAAAAAAGTGAGCCTGCCAGAACTGGTCTTCCCGGTAATGTTGTTCATCCCAAAAATCATACAGTCTAAAACAATAAACATCAATTTCCGCCTGATTGATTAATTCCTTAATTTTCAATACTGCATCTTCTTCAAAGATTTCATCAGCATCCAAATTTAGAATCCAATCAGGGTTTGTTTTTATGGTTTCCTCCCACTGGCGACGGCGCAGCAGATATTCATTACCAAATATACTGTCTTTTAATTCAACTAATCTTAGAGGTATATCCTTTAAGGTTTCACGGCATAATTCTACAGTGTTGTCTGACGAGGCATCGTCTATAATGACTGCATTGTCAATATACTGACGGGCATGCTCCAAAATCTCTTTTAAAAAGCGATCTGCCTCGTTGCGTACAACCATCGAAAGTGTCAGGGTATTTTCTTTCTCTTTTCTGTGCCGAAAGTAGATTACCCTGTCTTCACTAACTTTCTTTTGGGAATTTGCTTTATAAATATTTACGCCGTTAAGATCGCTTTCACGGTAGATATGGAAAGCGGGAAAATGGGTATCCACATAGAGTTTAAACCCCAGTACCGAAGCTCTGATACACAAATGCCGGTCCTCACCCCAATAATCCACGTTAGCAATCCGGGCAAACCGCACTCCTGCTGCAATAGCCTTGCGGGAGATTAATGTACATGCTCCCAATCCCCCAACCTCATATAACCCAGGAATCATAAAAGTATTTACAACCTTCATCGCTTCATTTCTATATATATCCGGTTGCAATACCGGGTCCACCCCGGGAACAAAGCTGTATTGCCCGGCCATCCATACTTGGGGCAGCCTGCCCGCTCCCACTGTCCACTCAGTCCAAAATATTTCAGAAACTATATCCACATTAGCTGCCAGTAATTGTTGAAGTGTGAATGGGTGTAAAACCAGATCTGAATCAACCAGAAAAACATGCGAGTATCCTTGTTGAAATGCATAGTTAAGAATAAAATCCTTGTAGCTTGCCACTTTCCATATCAGGCCAGTATTCCACACATGGGTTTCATCTGTGCACTGATATGAGATCACTGGCGGCTCCCCGGCCAGAAAAGTGTTTGAACCTAATATCTGGAAGGTTCTGAGTAATTCGGATGACTCATCTGCCTCATTGTTATCAAAGAAAATAAAATCGCAGCTTATTGAGCTACGATCAAGCTCAGCCAGGCTTTGCAAAAATTCTTTCAGAATTGCGGGCTTTTGCCGCACCGTACTGCCTATAAGAATATTGATAGTCAATGAAGTCTCTCCTCTTATCCGTGAATCACTTACGATAAACCTTCTCGTTTTGCTCGAGAGAATAAATATAAGCCTGGTATACTATTCAAACAAGTATGATTTATGAGCAGATTTCTTTTTATGATTTCGGTGTGTTTTGACTCTTGGTCGACATACTTCTTCAAAACAATGATGCATACAATAATTGCCATAATGATCCGGCATTTTAAACGCATCGGGAATTTGATTGATAAATTGGATTGCTTGAGGCCGTGGCGGAATTATTAGACTCCGGGGATACCATGTAAATAGTATTATGGTCTTACTTATGGACCGGGAACAGGTTTTTACGGCTTCCATGAATTCGACCATAATCCTGGGCGAATGAGTTTGAAGAACAGTCAGATTTGAGGTACAGTCACATAATTTCATATAAGTATGAAATACGTATTCAGTTTGAATAGCATGAACCGGCTGGCAAGCCTCATCCACAGAATATAATATCTCCTGCTCCAGTCTTCCCCGGATATATACTTTTTTCCCCTGGGGACTGTCAATAAATTTATACGTATCTATTAATGGTTTTACTTTTACATCTATTAGCTGATCTATATTCGGTTTATGAGCAGGGATTAGAAAACGTTCCTCGACCATGAACTGCCTTGAGCAAAGAATATCATTACTTTCCGGAAAGCTTTGAGGATTACACAAATACTCAATTACTGCAGCCATTTTCTCGCGCCCCTCATTTCTTTCGATTATTAACTCTTTTTTGGGAAGCTAATAATAATCTTAATTTCTCAATATTTTATGAACCAGTAGCCAAATATGTTACCAATTATAATAGCCATGTAATCACAATCAGTCTTTAACACATTACAGATAATCTAACTGCCTGCTTTCACAATCACAAAAAGACACCCGAATTTTTATACACTTCAGGTGTCTTTTATAAATTTTTATATGCCTGTGCTATTAAGCTTGTTTGTTATGCCCCAAGGGACACATTGAATAGAATTTACAGTTTTGGCATCCCGGCCAAGAATGCTTATCATCATCGGATTGCGGGCCACACGGTGGACACGGGTTGGGTTGGGGACAAGGCGGTGGACAGGGATGCGGTGGTGGATATGGATGCGGATGATCCCCTTTTTTATGCCACCATACAAACAGGATTACGCATTTGGCAATTTCTTTAGGACCAATTTTGCGGGCACTCAGGTATTCGATTACCACTCCGGGATTTGACAACTCGCAATGGCTCCATGTTGACGTACAGGGCAATTCCTCAAAGTCACAAAACGGAACGTTAAAATGGGCGGCATGGACCGATTGGCAGGGAACATCTGCTACGTAAATAATGGTTTGGTAAATATGTCCTCTAATCACTTGTTTCTTCCCAACCGGTGTATCTATTATATTGCACTCGTCAATAAATGGACGGGCAATAACTTCCAGTATTTGCTCAATTTCCGGTTTAACAGAAGGTATAAGCAGATTTTCGTGTATGCTTATCTGCTTATAATGGCATATTTTTTCTTTTTGTGGATAATGAGCCGGATTGCCATATTGCTCCAGAACATCTAGCATTATATCCATCCTTTCTAAGGAGATTTGTTTTATTAAAATGGATTCCGGTTTGTCAGTATTTTACTCTGGAAATGTTTAGCCTCTTATCCCACCATATTCAATACTCCCATTATATGTTCACCCCGCCGGCCCGCCATATCTGTAAAATGATTCCTTGGGACATGTCTGGTTCAAATGCATTATGATTAACAATGCATATACTTAGTAACCGTTTCCAATATTGATAATTTTAATTTTTTGAACCATTTTATGTATTTATAAATATTATGTTGCAAGGAGATATGATTTGTAAAAAAATCAAATACTCTAAAATCTATTTTACTTATAAGGAGGTAAAAAAATGGCGGTTATGCAGTCCAGTGTGGTTGAGCTCTGTCCTGCTTATCCTGACAGACCGGCCAAATATTTCAAAGAAGTTTTCGTTTCATGCTGCTGCGAAATTCCTGCGCAAAAACCAGATGCAGAAATAATCGTAAACGTGGATCGGAAAATAGAACTGTTAGATGTGCAAACAGTTACCGTTACCCTTCCGGGAGATCCGGTTATTGACCAGCCCAATCCGGGCAACAAGATTTTTGCCGCCGGCAATATCTACCTGGGAATCCAGTATTCAGCCTTGAGCGACACCCAGAAAGTACACTATTTCCGCTGCCAGGTTCCCTTTGAAGACATTATTCTTAATGACTGCGGTTTGCTTATCGATCCAACGGATACAATCTTTACCAACGGCTATGTAGTTCATGTATGCGTGGAAAAAATGCTGCAGCAGCTTCGTGATAAAAGAACCGTATGTTTTGAACTATTGCTGCTGCTCTGGGTTCAAGAGATTTAAGGAAAATAATTTATCGAAAAGGAGGTAAAGTCCGTGGCTTGTCTTAATGATGCCGTGAGTCTGGCAGAGGAATTGTGCCCCCCCAATAACAGCGAATTAAACCGTTTTACAGAAGTAATCGTATGTGAAACCCTGGTTATTCCGCCGCAAAAACCTGATAAGGAACTGATAACCAATGTTATTAAAAATTTTGTAGTCACTGATATAGAAGAAATAACCGTTGACCTGGGTGACAATCTGGTTCATAAAAAAGTGGCTGTCACCGGTGACATCCTCTTGGGTATAGAATATTCCGCCCTGACTGAAGAACAGGAGGTCCATTTTGCCCAGTTCAGTATTCCCTTCCAGGGAATTGTCGGCTACCGGCCCTGCGTATCCGACCCCGCTGACCCCGCTTACAACCGGGGACTCAATGGAGCGGCCTTTGATATAGAGGATTATAATGTTTTTGTTTGCCTTGAACATGAACAATACCACCAGCTCAGCCCCCGCGAAATCAAGGCTGTTGTTGTACTGCTCATCTGGCTGCAGTTAAAACCGTAAGTGAGTTTTTAATTAAGGAGGGAAAAACATGGCAACATTTACGGGAGTCTTCACTGAGGTTCCCATCGATAGTAAGTTAATCATTCCGCCCCAGAAACCTGATATTGAGTGTATTCTGGATACTATTGTCGATGTGGAAATCACCAAACAGGAAGTAATCGACACCCCCTTGCTTTATCCGGAAGATCCGACTCTGCCATTGCGCAAGGTTATTGTTACCGGAATAGTTCATATCAAGGTTAAATACTCGGCACTGGTACCTGACCAGCAGGTTCACCTGGCCCATTTTGATATACCCTTCTGCACCCTGATTGAGTGGCCGGATGGTCCCCCCCAGGGTACGCCCATTTCAGTGCTTCCCATTATTGAAAAGCAGATTTTTATAGCTGAAGACACGCGCCGGATTTTCAAAGCTATTCTTCTGCTGTTGGAAGTGTTTCGTTGAGAAAAAGGGGTTAAGCAGATTAATTGAATTGTTTAAAAAGTTTCTGGATTATTTTAAGCATAAGAAGAAACTGCGGAGCAGTTTCAATACACCGCTGCAACGAGGCAACGCCTTGTTATATAAACGATAGGGGATTTCTAGTCAGGAAATCCCCTTAATTACTAGAACCAAGGTAGGTGAAAAATATGTCCAGGTTCTGTCAAGATAATAATAAAACATGTCTGCCATCAGCCCTAAATGCTATTGAACTTTGTCCAACTTCGCAAAACATGGTGGCCTACAGCCTGCAGATTATGTTAAACGGGCTGCTTGAAATACCTGTGGTTAAACCGCCCATTGAACGGATTTTCAATAGTGTTCATGAAATAAGCATCAGCAAATATACCAGCATAATGGTAAAAAAACCACCCGGCCAGAAAGTCCTGGTGGCAGGCGAAATTATGGTGGGCATTGAGTACATTGCCAATGTTCCGGATCAAAAAATTCATTTTGTACATTGGGACCTCCCGTTCCAAGCTCTGATTAAAAATACCGATGGTTCATTTTTAAGCCTGGACTTTGATATAACTCAGTATAATGTTCACGTATGTGTTGAGTACGAGGATTACAGCCAGCTAAATGAAACAACCATCGTTTATGATGTAGTGCTTCTCACATGGCTCCAGCAGAACAACCTTTAGGTCAGGAGGGATTCTTATGAGTAATGGTTCAGTTTCTACTGAAATCGTAATAAACCACCATCTGGTAATCCCTGACAACAAGCCGTCCATGGAGCGCCTGCTGGAGTATAGAATTGAATATGAAATAAGCAAAGCAGAAGTAATAAGCACTAAACTGGTTACAGATGATGATCCGCCGCTGCCGATAAGAAAGGTTATCGTGGATGGAATTGCCCATATTGTCATAAAGTACGTTGCTCTGGTCAATGACCAGCAGGTTCATGGGGCGCACTTTGACGAACCCTTTTCCACCCTGATTGAGTGGCCCGACGGTCCGCCACCGGGGACACCAATATGTGTGGAAATAACAGAGGAACACGTGCAAATCCACATGCTGGATGAGCGGCGTCTTTCTAAGGTTATTGTGATTCAGCTTGATATAACTATAAATGAATCTGAAACGGGGGGAGGTTAGAAAATGGCAATTGAAAGTTTTGCCATAGGCACATTAATTATCCCTATGGATACCGCTTATCAAAACCTGGCCACCGGTGCCAAGCCCAACGGTATGATCACTGCCTATGGTCTGGTGTATCATCTTATGGAGAACAGCATCCCGGTCAAATGGGCTATCCTGCCCAATAAAGCTACCATTGATACTGCTGATTTCACAGCTTCCGCCCAGGATATCCAAACCCTTGCCACTATCACCAACCATGGTTATTCCGGGGGGCCGTTCATCATTGATTCAGCATATGCGGCTACAGCTCTGCCCCTTATAACCTCCTGGCAGTCAACTCACTCGGTTACCGTCCACCGGGCTACCGCTGCTTTCTCAGCGCCGATTGCCATGACTTTAAACCGGGCTCCCCGTATTTCCATAGAAGATCAGAACAATCAGATCATGAGAGGCTACCTGAATGATGCCGACATCCCCGATTCCAACGGAGTACCCTGGACTGCTTCCTCTCCTGGTGTTCTGGATCATACTGAAATTGCCAACTACGGATTCTTTACAAGTGCCACCGACCCCTGTAAAAAACTTAAGTATGATATCTTCCTTTCCCCCCATACCAGTGATGGCGACTGGTCGGGAAGCAATCCCACCGAGGTAGCCGCCCGTGACGCACTGGATACTTTCTTGCGGGTTGGCGGCATGATGCACGCCACCTGCCACTCTATCGGCAGCATAGAAAATATCGTCGGGCCTTTTATAACCACAGCAGGTTTCCCATCTTTTCCCAACGATGGTACTACCGGTACTTTCACAGTGGATGAGCCAGATTTTCCATCCGCTCAGGGAGTTTCAACCCCTAGTCCCCAGAGCCTCCCCGGAGGGTCGGAACAGACCTGGCTGCACACCTCGGTAACTTACAGGCCTTCAGCCCGGGAACTGGCCCATTTCATTGAAAACAGCCTTCAGTATGACTTCATGGCTGCCGGGTCGTATAAAGGGGGAACCGGGGCAGGAAAAATCGTCTATGAAGGCGGGCATGAATACAAGTATGATATGAGTAAACCTTATACGGATTCCGGCAATACGGATATGCTTTACCTGCGTTATGTCCTGGATTCTGTGCTTTTTTCCGTAGGCAAGCCACGTATAACGCTCATCCCTGTCCCTCAGAACATTCCTGCCGGTTCTGCCACTACAGTTACTTTCACCTTGGTAAACGAAGGTGGAAGTAATGCTGCCGGCGCAACTGCGAGTATTACTCTGGCTCCCTGGGCTATATACAATGTGGGAAGCGCATCTATTCCACCAACAAGTATTGTAGGGCAGACCCTGAACTGGAACGCAGCGGCCCTGACCGGGAATACCGGGCCGGGAACTATTTTAACCTTTACAGCTCAAGTAACCCCGCCAGCCAGTGGCGTTCAGAGTGCTGCCACTTATAATTTTGCCTGGGGCGATGAATTTAATGAAAGTTATGGCCTGGCATACTGTGCTTCAATTAACGCAACCCCCGGAGCTGCTCCTTTTGTATTAAAAACTCCCTTGAATCAAACTGCGCATCCTAACGCCAATATCACCTGGACTATTACAGGTGGAAATAACGGCACCCTGGCTCTGCAAAACGTGGTGGTAACCGATACTCTTCCAACAGGTTTGACTTATGTCTCCGCTGTACCGGTTCCATCATCAATTGTCGGCAATATTATCACCTGGAATTTGCCGAATATTCCGCCATTGACTCCGATTGGCTTTACTATTACGCTTACTGCTAAGGCTCCGCCGGCTACTACAGCTACCTACACCAATCCTGTTACCCTGACCGGTACGGATACCAGCCCGGCTTCCTACAGTGTAAGCGCGAGTGCCCAGGTGCAGGTGGTCAACCGCCCGCCTACCATTACCGTAACCAACCCCAATGGCGGAGAGATCATATGCAACGGAACTACCATCACCTGGACCGCTTCTGATCCTGATGGAGACCCGCTCACCTATACCGTACAATACTCAGGGAACGGAGGCAGTACATGGACTACTCTGGCAAGCGGGATCAGCACTACATCGTATTTATGGAATACCGCTGCATTGCCCAGCGGCAGCAACTATCTGGTCAAAGTTATTGCCACTGATGGTGAACTCAGTGCGGAAGATGTTTCCGACGGGCCATTTACCATTGACAATACTCCTCCAATGGTATATTGGGTATCTCCCGATGACGGGGATCTGTTAAGCACTACTCCGGTCACCCTGCAGGCTTTTGCTTCGGATAATGTAGCTGTTGCGAATGTTGAGTTTTTTTACTCCACCGACGGAATTATATTTACCAGTATAGGCATCGACAGCACACCTGGCCCGGGAAATATTTACAGTGTTAACTGGGAGCTGACCGGCCTTGCTCAGGGAACCTATATCCTACGGGCAGAAGCCACAGATGATCCTTGCGGGAAAACCGCCATTGACGATATTGAAGTACTGGTTAACCTGCCTCCGGAAGTAAATATTACCAATCCCCTCCCTGGAGATCTGGTCTGCCCGCCGGGCACCACTATAACATGGGTTGGAGTCAGCCCGGATATGGCTCCTTTGACTTATGATGTCTACTATTCCAAGGGGGGAATTTCCTATACTCTGCTGGCGTCTGATCTGACCGCCAGTTCTTTCGTATGGAATACCGCCGTTTTAGCCAGCGGCAGCGATTATTATGTTAAGGTGGTTGCTTCTGACGGTATCGCTACAGCAGAAGATATCAGCGGTCCCTTTACGATTGATAACACACCGCCTACTGTACTGCTGACTGCTCCCGCCAATGGCAGCATTTTATCCGCTCCAACAACTGTTGTAAGCGCTACGGCTACAGACAATGTTGGTGTAACCCAGGTAGTTTTTGAATATTCACCTGATGGAATAACTTATTTTTTAATCGGGACTGAAACTGTACCTGTCGGTACAACTTACAGTACAGTATGGAATACCGGAATTCTCCCCAGCGGGGAATATAAGCTAAGGGCTACCGCCTATGATAGTTGCGGTAATAATGCCGCATCTCAAATTGATGTAATCGTAGACCGTCCTCCCCAAGTTACCATTACCAACCCAGAAGCAGGAGATATAGTCTGCCCGCCAGGCACTACCATTACCTGGGTAGCAACAGACCCGGACCTTGATCCCCTTACCTATACGGTATATTACTCCCCCAGCGGACCGGGTGGTTGGATTTTACTGGCATCCGGACTAACAACTCCTTCTTTCAACTGGGATACTACCGCATTGTCCAGCAGCAATAGTTATTATGTCAGAGTAGTGGCTTCTGACGGTTATCTTACGGCGGAAGATGTCAGTGGTCCTTTTACAATAGACAACACTCCGCCGGTGGTGCAGTTTATCTCTCCCGCTAGTGGCAGCTATATTAGCGGTACTGTTACTGTTAGTGCTACAGCAACCGATAATGTTGGAGTTCTTGGAGTAACCTTTGAGTACTCAAGTGACGGAATTAATTATTTCCTCATCGGCACGGTCACAACCCCGATAGGCACTACCTATGCATTACCCTGGAACACACTTACCGTAGCAGACGGAGCCTATACCCTCAGGGCAACCGCCATAGACGGGTGCAGCAATCAGAGTCAGGTTACCAGGAATGTGATAGTGGATAATACTCCGCCAACCGTGGAAATTGTATCCCCACCGGATGGATCGACAGTCTATGACCTGGTGAATTTGATTTTTAATGCTGCGGATAATGAGTGCCTTAGCAAAGTGGATGTATATATTGACGGTGTACTGGTTTATACCGACCAGGTAGGAGGAGGCCTGAGTACAGACTTTATCTACGAGTGGGATACTACCGCCTATGATGAAGGTCCTCACGTAGTAACTGCAGTCGCCACCGATTGCGCCGGTTTAACTGCGCAAACCCAGCACACTTATATTGTGGATAATCTGCCCGATTGTTTTACCCAGATACTGGTTGACGGCTATTTGACAATTCCTCCCCAAAAACCGGATGCTGAGTATATTATCTCCTTCGATTTGACCTGGACGGTTAACGATATCAAAGCCTTTAATACTATTAATGGCACCAAGATAATTGTTGCCGGATTTCTCGATATAGGGGTTACCTATAGCGCAACTGATACAGAACAAACTGAGCATTATGCCGGTTTTTCCCTGCCCTTCGCAGGGATGATGCTCTGCCCCGAAATTTCAGTGAATGACTGTCTATGCCCGGTAATACTGGTTGAACACGAGCAACACCATCTGATAAACCCACGCACTATTAAAAAGGACATTGTTCTCTTTATAGGGGTCAGAGTCTGCTAAGAAGTAAATGTTCCACCCAATTTGCCTGTCGGCAGGTTGGGTGGAACATACATATTTATTCGGATTTTCGAAAGTCACAAGACTTAATTCAGTTTTTCACGGGCAGCTATTGAGTCTATTTACCCTGCTGAATATTCTTCTTTATTGAGAACATTATATCATCAGGATTGATTCCTCGCTTTAGAGCAGCCTGCTCCAAGGTCAAACGACCATCGCCTCCTCAACAGCTTACATTTATATTATATTGCTGAAATACCTTGACACTGCTTGGATAATCATGTGCCAACCTGCTGATTTTCCAATCCTTTTCAACCATTAAATTGCCCCCCTCAAGTTGGAATATAAAAATTAATGATGTTTTCTGCAGTACAGCATCTTTGATTTATGGTATGTATTGTCTGGTTTAAGTGACACAATTCAATAAACGCTTCTTCAAGACAGAGTAAGCAAGAACAGCTTTGCATTCAATTGCATATATTATTTAAGCGAGAAAGAGAAGACCTGTGTTCTTAAGGAAGGGAGAGAGAATCAGTGCAGGGTTTTGACAAATTGCAGAGCCAGAATAACAGTGTTGAGGCAGTGGACACATCTACCATTAATATTATTAAACCCGGTCATACCCGAGACCCGGTTTGTTGTAACTGCGCCTGTATTTCGAGTGATGTCTATGAAGCTTGTTCAAATAATCTTAATTACAATATTTCCGGTACTTTGGGCCAACCCTCGGAATATGTCCCCCAAGACGGAAAAGGGATACATTTTCTTTTAAAAGCTAATGGACTACAAAGCCATAGTATTGAAACGCTAAACACTGAAACCTGGAAATTGAGTCCAACCCCGGTATATGAGGAGCAGTATGTAAAAGGATCAGACGAGGCCGAAAATATTACTGTATGCGAATCCGTGAAGACTGCAAAAGAGAATATTGTTATCCCGGTATGGGAACAAGAACCTTATTGGGAATCTGCTGCTTCATTTGAAACCCATGATAACAGCTTTGATGTCGATGCCAGGGATTTATATCTGCAGGCACTTGACCTACTAAGAGAATTGGAGGTGGAAGAGAAAATGAAACCCGGTTCCCAGTCTACTATTGTGTTTGATCCTTGCGAAAATACTAACCAGGAGGTGCAAGCGAAGACGGAGATGCAAAATCGTATTCAAGCCCTGGAAGAACGAATCTTGCGATTGGAAAGTGAGATTTTAAAGCTTGAAGAAATCAATAAAAAATTGAAAAGCCGGGATATCATACCCTTAAATGGCAGTATGGCAACTGAAACTTGTTGTGGCTGCAGCAGGTAGATCTGTGCCTGAATAAAGAATCCAGTTTGTAACTTTTGATTAAATATACCATATATTATAATACTAAGGAGGTGAAATTTTAATGGCAATTGTAAAAATATGCGCCGAGGAAGTATCAAGTGTTGCTCAGACCTATGCTGCAACGGTTACCTGCAGCAACCCAACATACACACCGGTTGGTGCTGGTGATCACTGCAATATGGTTGTTTACAACGTAGCGCTTAATACTATTACCAGCCCGATGACTCTTTCTTTTTCTTTTGATACTGAGTTGAAGTATTTATTCCTTAACCATGGAGTGACCTTTGCTGACTATTGTGTAGTAAACAATCAGTCAGGATCGGTGACCTTGCCAGACACAGGTTTGAGTTTGTGCGATTGCGGGATTACCCCCACATATCAGGTGGCCTATACCTGTAATGCCGGATCGATTACCACCACATCCACTATGGTTCAGACTCCTATTAATCTGGCTTTTACTGTTTCCAACCTGTGCACACCTACAGTATTTTGTGTTTCTACAGTAGACTGTCCGTAAAGGATCATTGATATGTTCTAAAGTCAGGGCTTCCCGAATACCGGAAGCCCTTTCTTTATTTACGCATCAAATTGTATATCAAGAATTTTTAAATAAGTTCAGCGCCATTTTAGGAACACCAATGGTCTGAAACCATCATGGAAATAATTGTTTCAGAGTGTAGACAAAGTCGTTAAATCCCAGGGCGATGACAAGAGTGAAGATCAAGGCATTGTGAAAAGCCCGCGATTGAGGCGTACTTGAGTACGTTGATTGAGCGGGCTTTTCACAATAACGCAGAGATTCGCTACCTTAAATAGTAAGCGAAAGCGAACATCAGTAGTACCCGGAGGGTGCTTTTGTCATCGCCCTGAAGCCATCATGGAAATGATGGTTTTTTTAATTTAACCAATAACCCTAAACCCGCATATCTTATATAAGTCGCAAAAACATATATTGATCAGAAAACAATGTTAACTTAAATGACATCGATAGTATACGGCACAGCGATAAGTATTATCAGGTAAATTTACGGAGGGAATGGATTTTTATGCGTATCCTGCTAACTGGAGCTCATGGAATGGTGGGACGTAATCTACTGGAACACCCGGGCATAACTTCATTCGAACTAATCACCCCATCCCAATCCGAACTTGATCTGTTGGATTATGAAATGGTGGATAATTACCTGCATTTTTGCGATCCGGATATGGTTATTCATGCAGCAGGAATAGTAGGGGGGATTCATGCCAATTTACGAAACCCGGTTAAGTTTTTTATACAAAACCTGGATATGAGCCGCAATATTATCTGGGCATCCCGACAGAATGGGATTAAATCTTTGATCAACCTGGGCAGTTCCTGCATGTATCCTCGCAATGCGCTCAATCCCTTAAAGGAGGAAGCTATTTTATCCGGTGAACTGGAGCCAAGTAATGAAGGATATGCATTAGCTAAAATTGCTGCCAGCAGATTGTGTCAATATATACATCAAGAAGATCCGAGTTATCAATACAAAACACTAATACCATGTAATCTTTACGGGCGTTGGGATAAGTTTGACCCCATGGATTCGCATTTAATAGCCGCAATCATCGTAAAATTACATGAAGCAATGAAAACCGGAGCCCAACAAGTAGAAATATGGGGAGACGGCCATGTTCGGCGGGAATTCATGTATGCCGGTGACTTCGCAGATTGTCTCATCAATGCCATCAAACACTTTGACAGCTTGCCTTATCTTATGAATGTTGGAGTGGGACGGGATTATACAATTAATGAATACTATGAATTAGCGGCCGAAGTCATGGGTTATTCCGGTTTCTTTTGCCATGATACATCCAAACCGGTTGGGATGCAAAACAAGCTGGTGGATATTACAAAACAAATAGAATGGGGATGGCAAAAAAATAATTATATAAAAAAAGGGCTGGCTGCAACTTATAATTTCTACCTGAAACAGGGGGAAATTTAGATGGCCATAAAATATCCGTTAGCCTGCAGTACTTGGGACGATGCAGAGTTATCTGCCATACAAAAGGTCATAGATTCAGGATTGTTTACCATGGGTAAATATGTATTTGAATTTGAACAAGCGTTTGCCAGGTTTATCGGCAGCCGTTACTGTATAATGGTGAATTCGGGCTCTTCAGCCAATCTACTGGCTGTAGCAGCCCTCTTTTACAGACAGGATAATTTTTTGAAACCGGGAGATGAGGTTATTGTCCCCGCAGTTTCCTGGTCAACAAGCTATTTTCCTCTGCACCAGTATGGACTTAAATTAAAAATTGTTGATATAGACAGTACTACCTTGAACTACAATTTGCAGGCCCTGGCTGAAGCCATCACAGACCGGACCCGTCTAATCATGGCGGTAAATCTCCTCGGCAACCCGAATCATTTTAATATCATCAACAGGCTTATAGAAAAACGAAACATTATTTTGCTGGAAGATAACTGTGAAGCCATGGGAGCGGTGTACGAGGAAAAATATACCGGCACATTTGGGATTATGGGTACCTTTAGCACTTTTTTCAGTCATCATATTACAACTATGGAGGGTGGTCTTATAGTCACTGACGATGAAGAACTTTATCACATACTGCTTTCCCTTCGTGCTCATGGCTGGACCCGCAACTTACCCGAACAAAACCGGGTATGTGGAATAAAAAGCAGCAATTATTTCGCGGAGGCTTTTCGTTTTGTTCTGCCAGGGTACAATTTGCGGCCACTGGAAATCAGCGGTGCGGTGGGCCTGGAACAATTAAAGAAATTACCCGGTTTTATCCGTATTCGCCGCGAGAATGCCGCCTTTTTCCAGAAGCTTTTTAGCAGCCACCCCTACTTCATGATTCAAGCAGAAATTGGGCAGAGCAGCTGGATGGGTTTTGCCCTGATAATACGGCCAGGGGTTCCTCTGGATCGGGGATCTATTGTCAAAGTGTTGCAGGAAAATGGTATTGAATGTCGTCCGGTAGTTGCAGGGAATTTTGTCAAGAATGAGGTTGTTCGCTGGATCGATTATGAGGTCCATGGAATTTTGGAAAACGCCCGGTGGATTGATGAAAATGGATTTTATGTAGGTAATCATTCCATTGACATTAAGGAGCAATTATTAGTATTACATTCCGTTCTAACTAAGATGATTTAATAACAACTTTTGATATTTCGCAGAATTTCAGCCACCGTTTCTCAATGTTTTCAGTAAAAGCAGGTTCCGGATAATAATGTGTCCTGATGTTGGCCTCCAGTAATTTGTCAAACCATCGCCTGCTTGCAACAGCAAAGCTTTCCTTGGCTGGAATCATCCATAGGCATATTGCTTTATGAAGTTCAATTTCTTCGGTTGTTGGTTTCATCCCCAATCTTTCCAGTTCTTCTACTTGTATTAAACTTGCATAATACTGTTGTTCCAGCAAATGTGTTGTTTTTTGTTTATCATTTCGCTGCCTGTATAGTAATAATACTTCGGGAATATTGCTCACTGATGAATACCTTGAACACCTGCACCATAGTTCATAATCCTGTGCCTTCTTATAGACCGGGTTATAAAAAAGTTGATGCTTTAACAGTAGGTCTTTGCTCATAATAACCGAAGGATGAACTATCTGGTGTCCGAAGATAAAATTAGACCTCATAGTTTCAGGATCAGTCTCCAGTTCTCTAACCCACTCAGGATTGACTCCGATTATTTTGACCCATGTCCCACAAACTCCAATCCCGGTATTTTCCTCCATAAAAGCTACTTGTTTTTCCAGTCTTTCCGGAAGACTAATGTCATCGGCATCCATTCGTGCAATATACTTCCCTCTGGCAATGCTGATTCCTTTGTTTAGAGATTGAGCCAAGCCCTGGTTATAATCATTAGTAAGTAATTTAATTCTTGGGTCTTTATAGCTTTCAATTATTTCGCGGCTGCTGTCTGTTGAACCATCGTCAATAATAATAAATTCGAAATCAGTAAAGGTTTGATTCAGAATACTATTCATTGCCTCTGCCAGGTATAGTTCCCCATTATACACAGACATCACGACACTGATTTTATTGTCATATGTCATAAATAATTCACCCCTTTTGTACACCATGCATTAATATAGTTTTTTCATTTCATAAATTAAAGACTCCAGCCGGTTAGTTTTACCGGGTGAATATACAAAGATTCTTTATGAAAAGACTCCATCAATTTATTAAAGTCTCTATTGTATGTTCTTTCCAGTTCTAGGCGGGACTCCCTTGCCCCCAGTTCCGTTCCCTTCAAATCAACTTCATTTTCCCTGATAATTTTCTTAGCTGATAACGCCAGGGCAGTCGGTGTAGCCACTTCCGCGTGCAGTCGCATAGCTGCGAAAATGCCACACAACCTGCAGAATCGTCTTACTGATTCATGCCCAACTACAACAAAATCGGAATATCCCGTTACCAGGGGATATTTCGGAGCAAAATTATCTAAATCCATCTTTATTCCGTGATTCTCCATTAACTTTAGAGCCTCATTGGCTGGAGGCAATTCCTTGCGAAACTCAACACCGTTATAATCCTGAAATACTTTGAAAACCCCTGCTAAATTTGACCAGCTCGGTCCTATTGCAGTCAATGGTGTTAAACGTTTAATATAAGCTGCCTGATTATGCAAATGCAGTATTTCAATAATATTTGTATCATTTATAATTGGATTCAAAATCAGATCATCAGCAATAAAAATATAATGGCTGAATTTTTCTTGAAAAAACTCATTAAACCCTTGAGCAAAAAAGCCCTGAAATTGGCGAGAGTTTTCATAGACAGGTATGACACCCTCCTTATTACCATCATAAAAAGGCATTAGATAAAAAATATTACTGAATCTCTTCTCATAAATCTGCTGCAGTTTTTCAATGTTTCGATCATATCTATGGTTAAATGCTATAATTAATGCAAGCTCAGATAGAACCGGTGCTGTCATGCTATCACTCCTTAATGATTTCAAGCTGTACAAGATATTTTAGAGTCCCCAGGTTTTTAATAATTCTTTGTCCTCGTTGATTATAAAACTTCTTTTTCCCGAGACCGTAGCGGGAATATCATCAAGAAAATTCACCTTTATATGCATACCCGGAGCAATCGTATTTAGGTCTCTAATAAATTCCGATATTTCCGCATCTGTACACCAATCATTTTTCACAATATTTACTTCCAGGACATAAGCAGGCTTCTGGATATATTGCACCGTTCGCATACCCGATCTGAAATGACTCTCACCCCTATCCGGGCCTACCAGCCCTATACCGTGATGCAGCAGAAAGCTCGGACTAACAGGACCGTTTTTGCCTATTATTATGTCATTTGTTCTGCCTTTTGCCCGAATAAGCGGTAATTGCCTGCCACAGGAACATTTTTTTTCCAAAAAGGTGATTGCATCACCATTTCGGTATCGAATAAAGGGCATAGCCTTATTCCATAAATCGGTAACAATCATTTCTCCATCAACTTGCTCAATGATAGCTCGTTCCATAAAATAATGCAGGCCTTCGTGAGCCTCGCATTCCCATGCACAGGCTCCTCCATCATTACAACAGTATTCTTCAAAAACGCTGCAGGCAAAGGCTTTTTCCATAACTTCGCGTTGATAATCATAAAGATTCTCAGATATAGGGTTAATGGATTCTATACCTTCAATTGTTACTCTGTTATCAAGGCAGTACTTGGCCAGGATATACAAAGAACTTACATAGCCTCTCAAATGCTGGGGCTTAAACTCATAGATTTTTTCCACCACACTGAGCAGGTTCTCTGAAGTAAGCTCCCCAACCAGATCGATTGTATTTCCTCTACCCAGAGTACCTTGGGCCGAAGCAATTACCGCCAGCCTTTTACCAGGTATATAACCATTCCAGGACCAGCCTCGCAAATGTGCTTGGGCCCGGATATTTTGACTATCTTCGGAATCATAGTATTCAAGTGATGAACCGGTTGAACCGCCAGTATAAAGCCTGGATTTAATAAGGTGAGTATTAATGAATTCCGGATTATTTTGCATTTCTTCCCTGGTCGTAACCGGGAGCTTGATTAAATCCTCCTGTTTGCTTATATCTACAGGTGTTATACCGGCTGCTTCAAACTTCTTTCTATAAGCAGGTATATTGTTGTACGCATAATCTATAATTTCATGGAGTCGACTATTTTGAAATTCTAATAATTTTTCATAAGACCACCACTGGCTTTGAGTTAAATCAATCATTTCTTTTACCTCCAATTATGCCTCTTTATAAAACAATGGGGGTTCCTAAACTATTTCCCATTTATCGAGGGTAAGATCACGTGTATCGATTGTTTCCTGTTGAAACCATCTTTCCGGGACGAAAACGATTTTATCGGGGTTAGGGTTAAGCCATGCGCCCCACCAGCTAAAAGTGCTATTGGCAATAATATTGTGCTGACACATGCTCATCAATCGAAGATCCTCATAATCTCTGGCAGGCCCGTTGTGATCGATTAATGTCATGGCGAACTCCAAGTTCATATTTTTCGCAACCCATTCTGGATCATCAGTAAAAATAAAAAAATGTGGATTATGGATATTTTCTGCAATTTTAAAAATACAGCGCTGGTAATAATCCATACTGCAGGTACCATGCACCAAATTAGTTTGGGGATTATTGATATAATCACCCCGTCTGATGTGAAGAGATACTGAATTGCAATTTCTAATACAATCAGCAATTTCCTTATTTTTTGAATCCAGTTCATATTTCACAGAAAATTCACTGCGAATTATATCCTTGATATCATCAAAATATTTTTCACTCTGCCAGTATCCTATTAGATATACATTGTCCGGAATATTTAGTAAATCAGGGTCAAAATTAAAGTTTTTTTCTTTTATTACCGGTCCCCGTGAATCCTGGGCCAGAAATTTGTTACCAGTAACCTGTATAATATCATCCGTGGTAGCAATATTTTCAATAATGCAAAAATGACCAAGGTGGTAGGGGTGTAAAGTATATCTTTGAAAAGCAGATATATCTAATTTAAGACATGACCCATGCATATTTGCCAGTCTCCTGGCGGCTGCATATTGAAATAATTGATTACCTAATCCGCCTACTAATTGAACAATTACCATTTTCCCGGTTCACCTCTCTATGCTTGAAATAGAAGTCCTCAGTGGAATAATCAAGTTATAGGAGGTGGTTGGGCTTATATAGTCATCGGTTTGCGATACAAACTTACAACATCTCATTAAAATATCATCTTCAATCTGCCAGGTGTGATGATCCTTGTTTTGCCGTCGAATATAAACAAAATTAAATCTATCATTCGCATAAATTCTATATCCTTTTTTAATACATTCAGCAGTAAAACCGCTATCCGGTCCACAGTTTAGGTCTGGAAATCTCAACTTATTAAACACTTCTTTTTTAAATACCAGGGTAGCTCCGGCAACGGCAGTCACATAATGATTCTCACGCTCCGGCCACATATTAGCCAGGGTTTTAATGGCTTCATAATAAACATAGAGGCTGCCTTTGCCTACCACATCCGTATTGATATAAGTAAAAGTTGCCATAGCGTTTTCCAGATAGGGTGCGGCATAGTAATCATCATCATCAACGTTGGCAATGTAATCAAACCTGGCCTGTTCGACAGCATAATTCAAGCATTGGCCATAAGTAACCTGTTCATCAAGTTGATATATCCTGATATTTTCATACTGTGCGGCTTTGGCCCTCCACTCTTTGAGATTCATGGAATTATTATTAAGTACAACAATTAATTCACGGGGTTCATATCTTTGTCGAAGATAATTGGCAAATACCTGTTCCATAAATCCGGGATGGTTAGTTGGGGTAATCACAGTTACTCCAGGCCTGGTATCAAGTGCTGATTTTATTTCTTCATTCAAATCTGCTCAACCTCCAAACCATACTAAACTCCATTATTACTACAAATTATGAGATAGCATCCATTTTGTTACACCGTCGCTATCAAAAACATCCCCCAAAAGACTATTATCTGCTGAATATAAATGAAAGCCGCCTTTACATTGCTTGCATTAGTCACAATTATACATTTTTCCCAATATGTTATAGCAAAGCTGTCACAATGGGAGTTGATAAATAATGAAAAATAATACCGGCTCTATTGTTATTACCAGTATATATCCTCCTAGCCAAGCGATTAGAGACTACGCCCGGTTTAAAACATGGAATTTAATTGTAGCAGGTGATAAAAAATCACCGGCGGGTTGGAATTACAAAGATGTTTTTTATCTTTCACCACAACAACAGGAGAAGCTAAACTATAAAATTGCTAAACTGCTGCCATGGAATCATTACTGCCGTAAAATGCTGGGCTATTTGTATGCTATTGAAATGGGAAGTAATATAGTCGTAGACACTGATGATGATAACATACCTAAAGATAACTGGGGGTTCCCTGGTTTTGATGACTATTACGATTTGATTGCAAGTAACCTGGGATTTATAAATATATATAAATCTTTTACCAATAAGCATATCTGGCCCAGAGGATTTGACCTGAGCCTCATTAACAGTCAATCTGTAGTGATAAATGAACAGGAAATAAAAAAGGAACCTGTAAAAGTGGGAGTCTGGCAGGGCTTGGCCGATGGAGATCCTGATATAGATGCTATCTATCGGCTAGTAGATAATAAACCGTGCTATTTTGAAAACCGGCCTCCTATTGTCCTGGGAGAAGGTACTATCTGTCCTTTCAATTCGCAAAACACTGCCTTCCGTTCGGAATTATTTCCCCTCTTATACCTGCCCGCTCTGGTCACATTTCGCTTTACTGATATTTTACGCGGTTTGGTGGCCCAACCAATTATGTGGCAGTTTGGTTACAAAATTGGTTTCTTAACTGCAACTGTTCATCAAAAACGAAACCCTCACAATTATATGGATGATTTTGTTCAGGAAATCCCTATGTACCTTAATGCTCAGCGAATAATTGACATCGCAGCCAGAAAGGTCAGTTCCAGTTATTCAATTGAGGATAACTTGTTTAATGTTTATGAATCTTTACTGATGAATAATATTATCGAAAAAGATGAAATCAAAATATTATCAGCATGGTTGAAAGATTTAGAAACGATACAGAAGTACTTATGTTGACATATTCATCCTAGTAGAGAAAGCAATGATATAAACCCGAACTTATAGTCGAATAACCGCATATATTTAAGCATCGGAAGAAACGGTGGAGCAGTTTCAACACAATTTAATCATTATCGAAGGGAAGCAATATAAGGGGTCCCCGTAGGGGGCAACACACCGCTGCAACGAGGCGGGAGATTAGAACCCGTTGCCCAGTTTGTTAATAGTAACCGACCATTTAAGGATGCGAAGGACGTTTTCTCGCCTCGTTTAAGCATCAGAAGAAATTGCGGAGCAGTTTCAACACACCGCTGCAACGAGGCGGAGGACATATTTATAACTATTCTTTCGCTTTACACAAGGCATAGAAAATAATGAAAAGCTCTCTTTCAGACATCGCCTCGTTATATAGTCGAAGGAATTGAGGAAGTTAAGATGATCTGGATACTGTTTAAGTTGCGAGGAGGAACAAAATGATTCATAGAATAGCCATCATAGGAACTGGATACGTCGGCCTCGTAACCGGTGCGTGCCTGGCGGATTTGGGATTTGATGTAATATGTGTCGACAACAGCATAAGTAAGATTGAAGGCTTAATTAACGGTGTCATACCTATTTATGAATCCGATTTGGATGAATTGGTAGAGAAAAACTACCGTGCAGGAAAGTTGACCTTTACTACAGATTTGAAATATGGCATTGAAAAATCCGAAGTAATTCTGATAGCTGTAGATACCCCGTCACGACCCGACGGTTCGGTTGATTTGGAGAAAATAAACAGCGCTGCGCGAGACATTGGCAAATATATGAATACCGGTAAAACTATCGTGGTTAAGAGTACCGTACCGGTTGGCACCGGGCAATTAATTAAAAACATAATAAGCCGTAACCAGAGTGAAACACATCCCTTTGATATAGTATCGAATCCCGAGTTTCTGCGCGAAGGCAGAGCAGTTTATGATTTTATGTATCCGGACCGAATAATTGTCGGATTTGAGACTGAAAGAGCTTTAGAAACCATGAAGAACATCTACCAGCATTTCAGGATCAGTAAGACACCGATTCTCTTTACAGATATTGAAACTGCAGAAATGATTAAATATGCATCTAATGCGTTCCTGGCCATGAAAGTAACCTTTATCAACGAGATGGCTGCCCTCTGTGAACAAGTTGGCGCAGATATCACTGATGTCGCCAGAGGAATGGGAATGGATGACAGGATTGGACCGGAGTTTTTAAATCCCGGCCCTGGCTATGGCGGGTCTTGTTTTCCTAAAGATACCAGTGCATTAGCCGGTCTGGGGAAAAAATATGGACTAAATATGACACTTGTGGAAGCTACGATAAAAGCCAATGAAAGACATAAGCAAAGGATGTTTGGCAAAATTGAGAATCTTATGACCGGCCTTGAGAATAAGACAATTGGAGTATTAGGTCTGGCTTTTAAGGCTGGAACAAATGATATGCGGGAATCCCCTTCACTCAATATAATCGCAAAACTCCATGAAAAAGGTGCAAAAATCAAAGTTTATGATCCCTATGCGATGGAAGAAGCCAGGTTAAGCTTAAGATATATCAAGGACATTGCTTATTGTCAAAATGAATATCAGACCGCTGAGAATGTCGATGCACTGCTGATATTGACCGAGTGGGAGCGGTTTTTGAATTTAGATTTAAGCAGACTCAAAACGGTGATGAATACCCCGATGATTTTTGACTTTAGAAACCTATATAAACCTTCGTATATCCGTAATTTAGGGTTCAAATATTATTCCCTGGGAAGAAAGCAGGAAGATTAGATGACATACTTGGTAACAGGAACAGCAGGCTTCATCGCTTATAATACGGCCAGGGCGCTATTGTCAAGAGGTGATGCAGTAGTAGGGCTGGATAACCTTAACGACTATTATGCCCCGTCATTAAAATTGGACCGGTTGGCGCAACTCAAAGCATTTAACAATTTTCAGTTTTATCGAGGAGATATAACGGATTATGGCTTTTTAAAAAAACTATTTAAGAATTATAGATTCAAGAAAATATGTCATCTAGCTGCTCAGGCCGGGGTTAGATATTCCCTGGAAAATCCCTTTACTTATCAGAAGTCGAATATTGAAGGATTTTTAAACATCTTGGAATTGTGCAGGCATTTCGATATTAAGAATCTGGTATATGCGTCATCATCCTCAGTGTATGGCAAGAATAGCAGACTGCCTTTTAATATAGATGATCGAACTGATCATCCAGTTTCATTTTATGCCGCCTCTAAAAAAGCCAATGAATTAATGGCTTATACTTATCATTACCTTTATGGCTTGAAATGTTCCGGATTGCGTTTTTTTACGGTTTATGGCCCCTGGGGCCGACCGGATATGGCCTATTATAAATTTACCAAAGCCATTAGAGAGGGAAAAACCATTGCGCTATATAATAATGGAAATATGAAAAGAGATTTTACCTTTATAGACGATATCGTGGCCGGTATACTTGCAGCACTGGACAGGGATTACGATTTTGAAATATTCAACCTGGGCTGTTCAAGCCCGGTTGACCTTATATACTTGGTGGAATGCCTTGAAAATAGTCTGGGGATAAGAGCAAAAATAAAATATCTGCCTTCACAACCCGGAGAGTTGGTGACAACTTATGCCGATATAGAATATTCGACGTTAAAATTGGACTTTATGCCTTCTACCTCTATTGAAACAGGAATAACAAAATTTGTTCAATGGTATAAGAATTATTATTATTAAAATTTTTTGAACTGAACCGGGATTATAAGAAAGTTCCAGAGATTTTCATTACTTCAGGAGGGAGCTAAAATAAGCGTTCCCAATGAATATATAGAATTTGGCGTACTGACCCGGAAAGTATAGTATCAATGGGTTATCGCGTTTCTTTGCCTAAGAGGGAGATTTAAGCATGGAAAATCCAAAGGTCAGTGTTCTAATGCCGGTTTACAATGGAGAAAGATACTTACGGGAAGCCATTGATAGTATTATAAATCAAACCCTATCTGACTTTGAATTCATTATTGTTCTTGACCCATCAGATGACAATAGTAAAAATATTGTTGAAAGTTATACTGATACAAGGATTATTCTAGTACAAAATGATGTAAAACAGGGCTTAGCCAGGTCTCTTAACCAGGGTTTGCTTATCGCCCGGGGGGAATATGTGGCTCGAATGGATGCCGATGATATAAGTTTATCGGAACGACTGGCAAGACAGTTCGATTTTATGGAGAGAAATCCCCGCATCGGCATATCCGGTACTTCGGTTAAAACTATTGGCAACCCTGCTGGAATGGTCATAAACCATACTCCAGACTCGGAAATGATACGAGCCTTTATGTTGTTTCAACCTCATATAACTCATCCCACTGTTATTATACGTCGATCTTTAATAGAGCAGTATAATTTATCCTATGATCCGGCTTTTGTTAAGGCGGAAGATTATAAGCTTTGGAGTACGTATTCTCGTTTTTTCCCCCTTTCCAACCTAAACGAAATACTATTATTCTACCGGATACATAAAAGAAATACTCAAAAGCTTGATTTTGCCGAGCATCAAAAATTCGCCGGCCTGGTCAGATTATCAGAATTAAGCCAACTGGGCATTGAGGCAAGTGAACAGGAATTTGCCCTGCATCAAGCTCTAAGCATTCTTAAATTTCAACCCAGTGTTAGTTTTGCCGCCAAATGTCAACAATGGCTGATTAAACTTGAAAAAGCCAACCGAACCAGTCATTACTATCCTGAACCTGCCTTTTTCAGATCTCTGCAATACCTATGGATTGAAGTATCCCGAATATGCAATATTACTAATCCTTAATATTAAATATAATTCTTATTTTCCTCCAGCCATTCCTTAATAATCTGCATCATCAGGTGGTTTAAAATCAAATGTATATCTTCAACTTTCTGTATATCATCAACAGGTACAACAATAGAATCACCGGCGATCTCCTTGAGCCTCCCGCCATTATAGCCGGTTAAGGCAAAGGTTTTTACCCCTTTACCATTGGCAAAATCTATAGCTCTAAGGACATTTTTCGAATTTCCGCTTCCCGAGATAGCGATAACAAGATCATCGGCTTTCAAAAAGTTTTCCAGTTGAAATTTATAAACCTGCTCATACCCGATATCGTTGGCAATTGCTAATACAGACGGGACATTATCGTTCAGACAAACGAAGCGAAAACGTTGGCTAAGATTTTCGCTTACTCCTTTATTGAAATCACTAGCAAAATGAGAGGCAGTGGAAGCACTGCCGCCATTGCCAAAAATATAAATGGTACCCCCACGAGTATGTGCATTAATCAACGCATCTATCAAAAGGCTGATTTTACTACGATCCAACCGGTCAAAGATTTTTCTTAATTCGTCCAGGTAGGTCTCGATTTTATTGAATCTTTCCTCCCTGGATAGGATAATTTGTACGGCCTGAAGCAGATTATCAGCCTGGAAATCCGGATCAATATTGAATTTACCATCCATTCCGGCTTGACCGGTAGCCAATAAGATGCTTTTTAAACCGGCGTCAGCTCCGGTCTTCACATCCACCGTGCTGTCTCCAATGATATACGACTGAGCTAAATCAATATTATATTGGGCTGCTGCTTTATTGATTAATCCCGTCTTTGGTTTACGACAATTACATTCTATTTTAAATTCAACGTTTTCTTCCGGATAGCCGTGGTCTGGGTGATGAGGACAGTAAAGGATTTCATCTACATATACACCTTGCTCCCCCAGAACGCTCTCCATTTTGATATGGATTGTTTCCAACTCCTCAATTGAACAGAGGTTTCTAGCTACTACCGGCTGGTTGGTAATAATAATACTCAAAAAACTGGAATTGTTTATATTTTTCAAAGCCTCGAATACTTCCGGTATTATTTCCAAGTCATCGGACTTGCTTATCAGGCCTTTATAATTATTAATGGTTCCATCCCGGTCCAGGAAAACAGCTTTTTGGGGACGGGACAAATTTCTCGCTTTGACAACCCCTTTATTAATATGTTCCTGAACCGAATCATATCGATCCGGAGTTCCCATATCCTTTATATATTCAGTGGTTCGGTAAGCAAATATCCGATTGCTGGTCAGCGCAGCAGCAATAATATCTTTTTCCAGATCCTGCTGCTTATTTTCCTTGATGTAATCAAGTATCTTTATATTAAAAACAAAAACACCTGCATTAACACAATTGGCATAGCAGCCATCCGGTCTATCATTTTTTCCCAATATTTCGCTAACCTGCATTTTATTGTCCAGTATTATCAAATCGCTGTCATAAGGATGGTCATTAGGATGAACTGCCAGAGTAGCTAATGCCTCCTGGCTTCTGTGGAAGTCGAGGAGTCGTGTGAAATCTAGATCCAGGACCAAATCACCATACAATAAAATAAAATCCGATGTTAGATTATCTGCCAGGTAAAAAAGGGCTCCCGCAGTTCCCAACGGAGACGACTCCTGGAAATAGGTAATGTCGGCCCCAAAGGCACTGCCATCTCCAAAATACTGCTGAATCATATCACCCCTGGGTCCGATCACCAGTACGATATCCAGTATCCCATATCTGCACAGATTTTCAATTTGATATTGAAGTACGGGTTTCCCGCCAATACTAACCAGAGGTTTGGGGATATCAGGAAATTGTGGTTTTAGTCTCTGCCCCTCTCCTCCTGCCAGGACTACCGCTTTCATATTGGTTTTTTCAAAATTATTCAATCGTTTCACTCTTAAATGTGCATCCCCATTCACTGAGCAATATGGATTGATTTAATATATGATATTTGCTTTACATAGGTGTGATTTGACGGTAAAAAGTCTTATCAAGCCGGGAACAGCAGGATCAGAAAGCGGAAAGCAATCTTGCCGGGAAAACGGTACGGATTTAACCTTTTATTTTCCATTTTCATACAATAAAACTATATAGGGGGTGATTATTAATGCCTATTGTAAAAATATGTGCTGACCAAGTAAGCAGTGTGAACCAGACTTATGCTACAACCGTTACTTGTTGTTGACTGCCTTTTACACCTGTAGCCGCAGGTAATCAATGCCAGATGGTGGTTTACGACGTAGTGCTCGATACCAGTAACAGCCCTATGATTTTAACCTTTATGTTTGATACTGGATTTGAATATCATTACTTGGATCATGGGGTAACCTTTGCCAGTTATGCAACACAACCTCAAATTGGATTCATTACAATGCCAGAAGGTATAACCATGTGTGAATGTGGGCTTACTCCTACTTATCAGTTTGCACATAGCTGCAATCCCAATTCAATCACCACAACATCGACTATGGTCCAGGGCTTTGTTAATTTAGATTTCACGTTT
The DNA here is from genome assembly GCA_036677685.1 of Syntrophomonas sp. Taxonomy (GTDB): domain Bacteria; phylum Bacillota; class Syntrophomonadia; order Syntrophomonadales; family Syntrophomonadaceae; genus JAQUBU01. Next base: position 105,501 of record JAVBWA010000019.1, read on the forward strand.
TCGAACCTGTGCTCACCTACTGTATGTTGTTTGGACTTGCCAGATCCACTCTAACCCCCCAAATTAAACGGCAGTCCACCACAATAAGGGGGACTGCCGTTTAATTATGCAGCATTTTTCTTATAGCCAGGCACACTGCTTCATCTGAAGTATATTTGGATTTCCATTCAGTCGTATGAATTTTGGTCAGATCATATTGAAATTCCGGCACATCGCCATTCCATCCTACATTCTCACCGGTATATAAATATTTAACATTCTGCAAACCCATTTCTTTACATACCATATCAGCAATCGATGTGACCGTAGTTTGTGAATCCACTCCGATATTGAAACAGTTGATCATCTCCCGGCGGTTAAGCCATAAATACAATATCGCATCAATTAAATCAGCAACATACAGATACGGCTTGCTTTGCTGCCCATTTCCCAATATCGCAAGACTTGTCGGGTTCTTTTTTAATTTTGCAATGAAGTCACACACTACTCCATGGGTTAATCGTCCACCTACCACATTGGGAAAACGAAGAATCCAACTTTTGAGGTTATTCATATAGCAATACGATACAATGAAGGCTTCCGAAGCCAGTTTAGCCCCTCCATAATAAGAAACCGGCAGGAGATTTCCACTATCTTCACTAATTCTAACTCCCGGCTTATATCCATATACGGCCGAACTGGAGGCAAATATGATTTCTTTTACCTGGAACAATCGCATACATTCTAAAATATTGATAGTGGTTAAAAAGGTGTTTTGCAGGTCTCTGGCTGGATCATGAGCACTTGCTTGAATATCGGAATTAGCGGCAAAATGAAACACCACATCGAATGTCTGAATTTGAAAAAGCTCACGCGCCTCCGCCGGCAAAGATAAATCACTCGGTATGAAAGTGAATTTAGGGTTGGAAAACAAATGCTGTATATTATCTTCCCTGCCCAATAGGAGATTATCCGCCACTACAACCCGGTATCCATCACTTATTAATCTATCCGCCAGGTGGCTTCCTATAAACCCGGCACCGCCAGCTAACAATACATTTTTTATGCTTTGCCCTGAGCTTATTCATAAGCCCCCCTCGCTTCAACTGCATGCCCGGCATCCCGCAGGGTTTTTTCCTGCCGGGCCATTTCCATATCATGGTCCAGCATCATCTTCACCAGTTCCTTAAACGTTACTCTGGGGGTCCATCCCAATACATCGCGGGCTTTCGATGCGTTCCCCTGAAGCGAATCCACTTCAGCGGGGCGAAAATAGCGGGGATCAATAATGACGTAATCATGCCAGTTTAAATCCAATTGATTAAAAACTTCATATAAAAATTCTTTAACTGAATGGGAATGACCGGTTGCGATTACATAATCACCAGGCTTTTCCTGTTGCAACATCAGCCACATAGCTTCAACATAATCCCCGGCAAATCCCCAATCTCTTTTAGCATCAAGATTCCCCAGATACAATTTATCCTGCAAACCCAGCTTTATACGGCTGGCGGCACGGGTTATTTTCCGGGTTACAAATGTTTCTCCGCGGCGTGGTGACTCGTGGTTGAACAAAATGCCGTTGGCTATGAACATTCCATAGGCCTCCCGGTAATTTACTGCATACCAGTAGGCGGCGACCTTCGACACTGCATAAGGACTGCGGGGATGAAACATAGTTGTTTCATCCTGCGGAGGCGGAACCATCCCGAACATCTCCGATGAACAGGCCTGGTAGATGCGAACTTCTCGGCCTGTAACATCAATATAATCCCTTATAGCTTCCAGTAAACGCAGGGTTCCAATAGCAACCGTGTCAGCTGTGTATTCGGGCTGGTCAAAAGAAACCCTGACATGGGACTGAGCAGCCAGGTTATAGACTTCATCAGGACAGACCTTATGCAAGATGCGCCTTAAGCCGGTACCATCATTAAGGTCACCATAATGGAGATACATACGAACCTTTGAATCATGTGGTTCCTGAAAAATATGATTAATACGATAGGTATTGAATGTAGATGCCCGCCGTATAATACCATGCACTTCATAGCCTTCTGCCAAAAGAAATTCGGCCAGATATGAACCGTCCTGACCAGTTATGCCCGTAATCAATGCTTTTTTTCCCAACAACTTGTTTGCCCCCCATAAAAACGCCATTGCTCGGATTCTCAGTAATATATTACTCTCTCACACCTGGCTTAACTGCCTCATTCTAAACCGAGCTATTATTTCCAGTCCTTCAAGCGTTCTTTGTTACAATATGACGCTGCAAGTTGGAAGTGTTACAAAACCACACTTAAAGCAAAAAACAAAGGCGCTCCCAAGGTAATGGAGCCGGCCTTTGTTTTAGAAGGCAATTCTTATATGAACAGGTCAGTTCGTTATCAGTATTTGGCCTGCCATCCGTCAATTTTCCAGCCTATATTTTGAACCAAGAACAGTTCGACAGTTTCTTCGCGGCTATTCTCCAGGCTTTGTTCTGAATCATGCCAATGCAGTTTAACTGGTAATGTGGCTGTGCAACCGTCCTTTGCAAATACTGCTTTTTCGGCCTGGATTAGTTTTATTTTCTTTTCATCTTCCCCGAAAATTTCCTGTTTACGTTCTAACCAGCCTAGAAAAGACAAGCGTCCGGATTCCGTAAAATACCGATCAGCCGGTAAATCACCGTTTTTTAGGTTATGAGCCGTATCCCATGATGAATTTAAAATATCGTTGAGCATATGACCGGCTATTTTGGAGAAGGCTATTGCTGAACGGTATGGAATAGATCTTAAAAATGCGGGTACCCCTTCCAGGTCTTTATCTCTGTAAATGTGATAACAGGGATAGTAAGTATCAGCAAATAATTCAAAACCCAGGCTTACAGCCCGAATGCAAAAGTAACGGTCTTCACCCTGAAAGGAGATATTATAAATATCCTGAAAAGAAACTCCCTCGCTTAAAGCCTGGCGCGAAATGAGAGTGCAGGCTCCCAGGCCTCCCACCTTATATATTCCGGGTTCTTGCAATTCTTTAAGGAACTCTGTAATACGTTTTCTTTCCTCGCTTTCAGCCAGAATCTCCCCACGTTTAGACCGGTAGAGGGTATATTCATCCCTTACCCAGACATTAGGCAGTTCATACGTATAGTTCCAGCGAGTCCAAAAAATCTCGGATATAATATCACGCCGGGATGAAAGCAGATGTAATATCGTTTCGGGATGTAAAAGCAAATCGGAGTCAAGCAGCAGAATATAATCGTATTGCTCCTTTAATGCATGTTGAAGCAGTAAATCTTTATTGTTTGCCACCCGGGATATAAGCCGGTTGTTCCAATGATGAATCTTATCGTCACATACATAGGGCTCCCGGTCGGGTTTCGCTTCAAAAAGCCAAACCTTGGATTGCAGCGGGCAAAAGTTTCTAAGCAGATTTGATGCACTTTCACTATCATTATCATCCACAAAAGCATAATCAACTTTTAATCCATTAAGATTCAGATCATAAATGGATAGTAAAAACTGCTCCAGAATTGCTTTCTTTTGCCGAACGCTGCTGGATATAAGTACCCTCATCAAGTTTCAAGCCCCCACCCTTTTAAACATAATTTAAAATGCGATGGCCAGGCGCATATTTCATTATATGGCCTTTAATACTGAGTAAATGGGTTTCAACTAATCCAATCATGCGCTCAAGAAATTCCGGCTGATCGATTACTGTTAGTTCATCAAGAAAATTCAAGCATTCCCAGCTTTCCATCCGTTTACCCATTTTAGCGAAGGTCCGAGCTGCTATAATTATATTTTTCCAATTAAACAAACCCTGGTCTTTAAGTAAAATATCAATCGGAACGCTGCTGCCACCATGCAGGGCTGTAATATGTTCTATGGCCGGTTCACAACTTTGCGAGATCTTTGCTGCTTGCAGGAAAACTCCTACAGCTTCTTGAAATCTCTTCTGGCCTACATATATGGATCCCAGAGAGAGCAGAGCTTTATAGTGTCCTGTTCCAGGACTGCACAGATAATTCCACCAGGCCGTCTCCCCCATTTGAAGGCACTTGAGGAGCAGAGCTTCCGCTTCCTTTACCTGTCCGACAAGGCCATGGGCAATCGCTTGCAGGTAAAAAAGATCCGTATAATCAGGGAAGGCTTTTTGGCCGGCATCGGCAATCTTAATAGCTTGTTCATATTGACCGAGGTTTATAAGAGACATCGTATAATAGTAAAATACAGCGCTTTCATTTTTTAAACCAAGCTCAAAGCAATGTTCAAAATACACAAGCGCTTTTTTGGTTTCCTGAGCATAAAATGCTTCCTTCCCAAGCAAAAAGTGTTTTTGCGGATTATCATCCAGCCAATTCCTGCTGATAATTTCCTCCCATATTTCTCTTTTAGCGGCAACTTGTTCACAAGGAGACTGGAAGTGCAAATGCATTATTTCAAGGTCAGCAATCGGTTCAGATTTAATTTTATTTTCCTCCCAATACAAGCCCTCGGCAAGAACTCCCCTATAGCGCGTTTGAGATTTGAACAGGCGTACACTGCCGGAAATTTGCCAATTTTGGGTAGACTGATTCTTATCTAAAGGGGTATGAATCTTGAGCAGATAAGCCGGGCAAGCATTACTTTTCAAGGTTCTGACAAGGACCTTTACACTCTCCTCCGGCAAGACTTCGTCCGCATCCAATACCAGAATCCATTCTCCCCGTGCCTGGTCTAAAGCGTAATTGCGGGCAGAAGAAAAATCATGCTGCCAGGGCAAGTTATGAATCTCTGCCCCCAACTCCAGGGCAATTGTAAGGCTTCGATCAGTTGAACCGGTATCTATATATACTACCTGTGAGGCTATCTCATTTACACTCTTAATACAGGTGGGGAGAGTTCCGGCCTCATTATTGCCAATGATGCAGATACTCAATTCGGGGTAGTCTTTTTCCACAGCATGCCTGGAAGCTGTTTCCAGCAATTCCTCAGGTGACTGGTTAAGAAAAAAGCTTTCAATCGGATACCATGGTGGCGGAGGCGGTAACTGCAGATACTCCTTGATTATATCTCTCGCCTCGGAATAACGGCCGCACATAAAGTGACATACCCCGCTCAGCAGTACCAAATCTGAATAGTCACTGTATATATTCCGGTAGTATTCAGTATAATTTTGAGCTTGCAAATATTTCCCCAGTTCAAATAATAAGGTTATAATCCTTTTTATCATTATAGGGCCATAACCCTGCCCGGGATGGGTTAATGACGCTGCCTTTATAAATTGAGCCAAAGCTTCTTCCCTTTGACCAAGACGCAAATACTCGGTGCCCAGATTGTAATAATAAAAGCCATCTCTTTGCTCTTCCGGAATATTTTCTAATATCCTGATATTTCTTTGGATTTTTGCCGGTATATTGACCAGTTTTTGATTATAACCAAAATGGAAAACCAGGATACTGCTTTGCAGGATTTGGCTTTGGTCACAATGCTGGGCGATTGCCGCAAGGATTTGTTCATGGATACTTCCGGTAAAACGGTATTCTTTTCGGTTCCTGAACATCCGAAGCCCGGGGACGGTTAGTTCCACCCCCTCGGCAGTGGTGTTGACAATCTGAAGAAAATAGGCCTCGGGGCCTTCAACAGCCATAATTTTCTTCAACTCCGAACGGCTGTCCGCACTAAGCTCCTCATCACAGTCCAGATAAAGCACCCAATCACCGGTCGCGTGTTCAAGAGAGATATTACGTGCCTTGCTAAAGTCATCTTCCCATTTACCGGTAATGACTTTTGCACCCAGGGAAAGGGCTATTTCAGAGGTGCGATCCATTGAGCCAGTGTCTACGACTATAATTTCATCCGCCAATCCTATAACACTGTTAATACAACGGCTGATGTTTTCTTCTTCGTTTTTTGCTATCATACACAGACTTAAACGTTTAGGTTCCATACATCCTCCTCACCTCTGTGATCAATCGAATAAATATCTCCGTTATGTTCTTGTGGCAGGAGCAACTGCCTTAATCGTTTTGACTTGTATTTAAGGGTACACAAACGCAATAGTTCATTTATCATTTGCGGATTGTCTATAAGAGAATCCAACTTTTGGACGAGCATGGCCATGGCATGAATAGCCAGTGATTCAATAACCAGACATGGGTAAAACTGGTTTTCCGGATGAAGAACCACCGCCTGCAAAAAGTATTCTGTAGCCTGTTTATGGAATCCTGATTTTGATGATGCCAGACCGAGCCTGTAATAGTCTTCGGCCTGCTCATTTGCCTGAAAAAGACTTCTTTCCAACAGGATCTTGGCTTCACAAAAGCAGTCCTGTTCAAAGGCTTTTTTCCCCAATTGCCGGTAGGCTTCAATCCTATCACAAGAATAAAAATGCTGTATTATATCCAAGGCTAACGCGCTTGCACCCAAACTGAATAATTCCAATGAACTTTTCATTATTATCGATTTAATCTCGTTTCTTAACTTTGTGGTGTCCATAGATTCTCGGGTGTTATTCATTATAAATTCATCCATTAGTAAACATGCATGAATATATGGTGAGTTATAACCTGAACCAGCCAGGAGCCGACCGGCACTTTGCCGTGGTAATTGCAGCCATTTGGAAATGCAGTAATATATAATAAGGTTTTTATCTATTGTAATGAGGGAATCTTTATTTTCAATCATGTTTTGAACTTCATCGTACCTGCCTAAATGCAATTGGCACTGTATCCATTCCAAGTAAAGCTGATATTTTTCATTAAGACGATTTATTAAATCCAAACAGACTTCATATTCCTCAATTATCAGGAGTAATTGAACAAGGCCGGGCTCATTGATTGCGTTGCTGGTCAAAAGACTTTCAGCCAACAATGCTTTATCAAAACCGGATTGCAATAATAGTAAGCAAAATGCTTTAAGACTATAAAGACTAGGCTTTTCCTTGGTAAACAGCTTAAGGAAGTTAAAGGCTTCTTCCGATTTTCCCTCATGCGCAGAAATCAGGGCCAGATACCAATATGCTCTATTATTCTCATCAATATCTTCCGGGTAGTTCAGAAAGCTCTTTTTTATACTGATACACTTTAAAAAGGATGCCCGGCTATGACTTAGCAACCCCATCTGGTAGTTAATCTTAGCTCTGATATAAAACAGTTCCCGACAGTCAGGATAGTAGCTTAATCCTTCCTCGATTGCTGATAGAGCTTTTGCGAATTCCCCAAGTTTGTAAAGACACAAACTGTATTCCCAGTACAGCTGTAGTGCATGTTCATCTCTGGGCCGAATCCGAGTAAGAATTACTGCGTAATATTGCTGAGCCTGTTCATAATCTCCTTGACTATACAAGCTGCGAGCATGTTCATAATCGCCGGTAGTATTGTTACTATTTACCATATATTTTCTCCTGCATGAATATATTTAACATATTACTTATGTATGCAGGATTTTCTTTAATGATGATATCTTACTATTTACCACCTTGGTAAATGGAAAATCTAAATCTAAATTCTTCTGTTTTTTTTCTACTCTGGCAGTATCCGTCTCCGCAAAAACCCGGCAGCCGTTGGTCAGACACCTGGCATGCAAGAGTTGTTCTCTTCATAGTACCGTAGGGAACGCACGCTTACTCCGGTCTTGCTGGCTCGCTCGCCAATAAGCATTAATGACGCCCCCCACCGGCCGTATTCATATTTATGCATCGGAATAAACCGCAGCGCAGTTCAAACTTTTTCTTTACAAATGGCAAATAATAGCTATATTATTATAGTGTACTAACTGTATTATTTTATGTAGTACAGTTTGCGGAAAGGGGGGTTTCTTATGTTTGAACTGGATCTGCGCAGCCGGGCTCCCATTTACGAGCAACTGGTGGAAAAAATAAAAGAACTGATTGTCAACAATGTACTTAAGCCTGATGAACAATTGCCTACGGTAAGGGTTTTGGCCGGCAGTCTGACCATTAATCCCAATACTGTGCAGAAAGCCTATCGTGAATTGGAGCACCGCGGTTATATATATTCCCTGCCCGGTAAAGGGAATTTCGTCCGCGCTGCGGTTCCGGAAAACAACTCGATCCGTCTTCAGAATCTGGAAAACGATTTTTTGCGAATCGTATCTGAAATGCTTTATCTGGGTATGGCTCCCTCACGCATAGATAGTCTTATCCAGCAAGCCTTGGCTAAAAGTGAAGGAGGTAAGAACTATGATTGAATTAAGCAGAGTTAGCAAACACTTTGCGGATTTGGAAGCTCTTCACGATGTGGGTTTGACTGTGCGCAGGGGTTCAATTTATGGACTGGTAGGCTCCAATGGAGCAGGCAAAACCACTCTGTTGAAAATCCTGGCGGGCATTTACCGGCAGGATTCCGGTCAGGTCATGATTGATTCTCAAGCAATATACGAAAACAATGCCGTCAAAGCACGCATGGTTTTCATTCCCGATAATCCCTACTATTTTGCCAATTACACCATAAAGGATATGGCCGCTTATTACGCCCGGATTTATCCGAACTGGGATCAGGAACGTTTTGAGAAGCTGCAAAGAGTTTTTAATCTGGATTTTAACCGATCCTGCAAAAAACTGTCCAAAGGTATGCAGCGGCAGGTAGCTTTTTGGCTGGGCCTGGCTTTGAAACCTGATCTGATGATATTGGATGAACCACTTGACGGATTGGACCCGGTAATGCGGCAAAAAGTGAGGAATCTGCTTATTCAGGATGTAGCGGAAAGAGATATGAGCGTCTTGATATCTTCACACAATTTGCGGGATTTGGAGGATGTCTGTGATCATATCGGCATACTGCATAAGGGGAGGATGCTGCTCCAAAAGGACCTGGACGATCTTAAAGCCGACATCCATAAAATCCAACTTGCTTTTACCGGGGAAATTCCAACCTTGCTGCTTCAGGAAACACCGGCCTTATATCAGGAAAGAAGAGGCAGCATCTTAATTCTGATCGTGCGGGGCGCCTATGACGAGATCATCCGGCGCATGCAAGCCTATAAACCGGCTATTTTAGATGTCCTGCCCCTCACCCTGGAGGAGATATTCATTTATGAAATGGGGGTCAACGGTTATGAAACCAACAACATCCTTTATTAGTTCCGGTGTACTGCTTAACGATTTTAAGCGTTTCACCTGGATCAGTATTACCTACCTGCTGGGACTGTTTTTCACAGTTCCCTTAAACCTTTTTTTGTTGTATAACACAGCGGATAAGATAGGGAATAAATACCTCAGTTATTTACGGGTCATGCAATTTAATATTGATTATTCACCATTTATGCTCATGCTTATAATGATTATTCCTGTACTTACGGGCCTCTTCTTGTTTCGTTATCTGCAGAGCAGCAAGGCCGCTGATATGGAACACAGCCTGCCAATTAAACGGGATACTCTTTATAATACACATATACTGGCCGGTATCATCATCCTGTCGGTTCCGCTGCTTATTACTGCTTTACTGTCCTGGGCCGTAATATCCGGGCTGGGGATTGATGCTTTGAGCGGCATGACGGTTCTCAGCTGGCTGGGAATATGCCTGCTCATAAATCTGCTCTTTTTCATGCTTAGTGTGGCAACAGCCATGATAACCGGTATGTCAAGCGTACAGGGCATCTTGACCTATATTTTTCTTTTCCTGCCCACCGGCCTATCGGTTCTCATGCTGCATAATCTGGGGATATATATTTACGGGTTTGCTTTTGATTACTATGTTAATCGTATATTTTTATCACCAGTAATGAGGATGATGGATCCCGCCTCTCCTATTCAGAATACTCAAATCATATGCTATTTATTGATAACTGTATTCTTGTATTTCGTTGGCCGCTTTCTTTACCAGCGGCGCGAACTGGAGAAAGCCGGCAATGCTATAGCTTTTGATATTTTACGGCCCATATTCAAGTATGGGGTTACTTTCAGTACAATGTTGATCATAGGCAGCTATTATTACATCCGGCTTGGAGGCACGGCCTGGACCTACTTGGGTTACTTCCTGGGCTCGATCCTGGCCTATTTCCTGATGGAGATTCTGCTCAATAAATCGTTAAATGTCTTTCGCTTAAATAGCTTAAAGGGTTATGGAATTTATGCAATTATAACTATTATCCTAATAGCTGGGCTGCATTTTGATTTGACTGGTCTTGAACAAAGATTGCCCGAATTGGCAGATGTGGAAAGCCTTTACCTGGATAGTTCATTTACCGCCTTAAACTATCGCGAACAACCTCGCCTTCAGGATTCGGAGTACTATGCTTATGAAATCTCTTATCCGCCGGGCAAGCCTATTTATACCGATAAGGCCAATATGGCCCGTATTTATGCCCTGCACCGGAGTATTATTAAAAATTTGGATAAGGAAAAAAGCGCCTATCTATCAAGACGGCCCGACTCGTCAGGAGAGTTTGTCAGCCTGGCCTACACCCTTAACAACGGCAGCCATATGTACCGGCAATACTTTTTAAGCGCTGGTGATTACAAGCATTTTTTAAAACCCATTTATGAATCGGTGGAATATAAGCGGTTTAATAATAAGATACTGGATTTAAGCCCGGGCGATATCAATCTGGTTGAAGTTCATTCGTACGAGTTGGCTAAGTTCGCGCAATTTACCGATCCCCTACAGATTAAACAGGCCGTCGGCATTCTGCAAAATGAGGTATTGAAGGAAAGTTATGAAGACATAGAGGAACAGCGGAAACCCTGGTCAAGCATAGATATCCGGACCAACGATCACCATGTGGTCAGCCTGGCCTGGAACAAGTCCTATGCCGATTTTGAGCGCTGGCTTAAAACTACCGGTAAATACAAGCAATGCCGCATTATACCCGGTGATGATCTGGCTTATGCCATGGTAAGGAAACATGTGGCGGATGAAAAAGCTGACAACACCGTGCGCAGCTATTACTCCAGCCTGAGTCCCAAGGAAATTCTGGCCTGGGAACAGATGCCGGACACCATAAAAATAAACAATCCCGAGCAATTGGAAATTTGCCTGCGCAAATACACCTATGACGGGCAATCTGATTATGATATTGTCTTCCTGTTGAAAAACGGCAATTCACTTTACGGCGGCTTCACCCGGGATGACGTACCCGATTTTGTTAAAAACCGCTCAACAGTTCAATTGCCGGGAAATATAAAATCCCTTTAGCGTGTTAAATTTCCGTTTGGTATGCTCATCTAGAATGAACCGGCATTTTGAAAATCCATAAACTCTTGCTAGCTTCCCTGGAGTGTTGTATTATATTTATACAACACTTTGCATTTTTATGCATAGTAATCGGAAAGGTGAGACTATATGGAATTAATTTGCGAATCACAGAATTTTGAGGACTATTTACAGGAGCTTGAAGTTGTGGACTACCACCACAACTTAATAGCCGGTAAAGTTAAGGAATTGTTTCCCCACCCGTTAAATGAAGTTGAAACAGTAAAAATTGCTTTCGAATTTGTCCGCGATAATATCGCTCATTCATGGGACATCCAAAGCTCCCGGATTACCTGCAAAGCATCTGAAGTCCTTTATTTTGCAGAGGGTATCTGCTATGCCAAATCCAACCTTTTGGCAGCTATTTTAAGAAGCCGGGGCATACCCACCGGGTTTTGTTATCAGCGGCTTACCTTGGGCGACACACCGGAAACGGGCTATTGCATTCACGCTTTAAACGCTGTATATCTTCAATCATTACAACGCTGGATAAGGCTGGATGCCCGGGGCAATAAACCCGGGGTCGATGCACAGTTCTCCATTGATCAGGAAAAACTGGCCTTCCCGATCAGAAGCGAATATGATGAAATTGACTATCCGGTTATTTATAAGCAGCCCCATCCCAAAACCATATCTGCTTTGATGAATAATATCGATTGTATTAGGATGTGCGAGTATAATCTCCCGACCGAATTATAGTATAGTCTGCTGGAAAGCTACTTTCCCGGCTGACAGCGCGTTATTCTGCTTTGTGCAGATTCATAGTCTTCGGTTGTATTTCTTATCCTTACCCAGGTTTTCGGTTTTGTAGGCAAAATATAAGCCTCCCATTGAAAGCACCAGGATTAGTATAGCAACGAAAAGATCATGCAGGTTTGACATGATATCCCCCTAGTTTTTCTAGATCTCCAATCATTTTGCTTGTGCTTTGATCCGCGTACCCTCCTTGAGATCGGTGCTGGCATCGTGGACAACTTTGTCGCCTTTTTGCAGCCCCGATAAGACTTCCACATCTTCCTCGTTTTTTAAGCCCAGCTTAATTGCCGTGTGCACAATTTTGCCGTCTTGAACTTTCATGACCTCATAGCTGCCGTCACCGGTGCTTTTAACCGCTTCCCGGGGCAGGGCCAGCACCTTGTCTTTCCGGGCGGTTTCTATTCCCACCTCAACTTCATAGCCAGGCTGTAATTTTTCACTTTTATTCACTGCTATAAATACCGGAACCCTTCTTTGTTCAACCCCCAGGGCGGAAATTTTGACAAAAGCCCGGGGACGGATTTCTTTTACTGCCCCTTCCAGAATTTGTTCCCCCAAAACCGGCGCCGTTATAAATGCTTTTTGCCCCAGAGCGATATCTTTTATATCATCACTTAGAATCTCTACCTTGATTTTTATTCTTCCAGCCGCACCCACCTGGGCCAGCAAGGTTCCCGGGGAAACATAGGCCCCGGCTTTCAATGGCAAATCCAGGATAATTCCATCAATAGGGCTTAGGATTTGAAGTGCAGCTTCTTTAGCATTCAACTGTGCCGCCATACCTTCCAGGGCCTGAACTTTGCTTTGCAGGCTTTGTAAATACGATTCTTGTTGGGTCACCTGTTCACGTAGATTGCGAGCGGCCGATTCCGCCTTCTCATATTCGGCTTCTGAAATGGCCCCGGATGAGTACAGTTTCTCCTGCCTGGCCAGATTTTTTTCGGCATTTTCGCGGTCAATTTGCAGAGTACTCAAGCTCTGGCGGGCAGTGCTCAATTCTCCTTGAGTCATGGCCAACTGTGATTCGCTTTGCTTTATTTCCACTTGCAGTTCCGGGCTTTCCATTTTTAAAATAAGCTGGCCGCTGCTTATCTTATCTCCGGGTTGAACTGCTACTTCACTTATCTTGCCATATTGTTGGGCTTGCATTTCATAATCATCCCCGGCTTCCACATAACCAGTCTCATTCAGTAGTTTGGCGATGCTGCCCTCCTCTACGGTCAGCACTTCCACTTCCTGTCCGCCTCCTGCGTAAATCCAGGCCAGTACTAATACCACAATAAGAAGCGCTCCGCCACCCAGCCAGAACTTCCTTTTCAAGCCACTCTCTCCCTTCATTGCATATCATTAAGCTATGGTCTTTTACCTTCTTCTTCGTAACCTGCAGCATTATTAAAATTGAACCTGAGTTCAGATCACTGGTACCAGCAGGGTGGAGGAATTCTCACCTCCCCCCTCACCTGTTTTTAATCCTGATTTTTCAGGGCTTCCACAAGATCAAGCTGTTTCAATTTAGGTACAACCAGGGCAAAACCGGCCAGAATAAAAGCTATCGTTGAGCCGGCAACTATAAAATAGGTTTGGGGATATATAATGACCGGCATAGTATATAAATCGGTGCTTACCGCATCGATATACAAGGCTCCCAGCCAACGGCCCAGCGGCAAACCAATAACGATACCGGTTATGGCCTGAAGTGCGGTCTCTTTAAACAGCAGGCTTCCTATTTCCCGCCGGGTAAAACCAATTACCCTTAAAGAAGCCAATTCCTTTTTGCGCTCATTAAAGTTCATCAGAGACGAGTTATATATAATAGCCAGGCCGAGAATAGCGCCGAATAATATCATTACCCCTACAAAAAATATCATGCTGGCCATCATTTTATTCCAATTGGCCTGTTCCTTGTCCCTGCTTACGACTGAACTTACCGCAGTCATTTTCTCCAGCCGGTCTTTAAATTGCTCTGTCTTTTCACTGTCGACCTTGAGCATTAGCGCATTGAACAGTTTGCTTTCGTCAAGCAAACGATTGGCAGTCTCCAAGGAAACGTATGACCCGCCGCCCATCAAGGCCTGGCTTATCCCTGCTACTTGAAGCCGCGCCCGGTGGCTGGGGCCTATCCCCAGCTTGCTTTCAACGTATATCCAGTCTCCGGTTTGAACTCTGAGTTTCCGGGCGGTTCTTTCATTAAGTAAAACACCCTGTTCGGGAATCGTTAACTCTTCGCCGTTCACCGAATATATGCCCAATAGTTTCTCTCCTACCCTCAAGCCCTGCAGGCTGTCGTCTTCCTCCGGTATTCCCTCGTCATGATTGTTTAAACCGTTCAATACCTTTACCGGAACTTGCAGAGACGGTTCCATCTGTTCAATTTCTCCCCACTGCTGCCAGTACATTATTTCGCTCTGTTTAAGCGGGGCAGTAAAAGTTACCAGGAAATCATAACGGTTTTCCATGGAAAAGTGGCGCTCCATCATGTAATCGGTAGCATCACTGCTGAAAAAGGCCATAATTAAAATAATCACCGTACCTGCCACCCCCAGTACCGTGACGGCAAAACGAGTGCGGTTGCGAAACATGGTTCTAAGGCTCATTCTCCAGGCACTGCTAAGAGAATTCCAAAAGAAGCTCCATTTTTCAAGAGCAATGCTTCCTCCCCTGGTCGGAGCCTGGGCCCGCATGGCCTCGGCCGGCTGTATACCAAGAATTCCCCGGCAGGCCAGCAGGCCGGAACTGATACCCACCAATAGGGTGATAACTAGGCTATAGATGATGGCTGTACTATTAATACCACCAATCGTAGCCGGCAGGTTGAAAAACATGGCATACATTTGGGAAAATATAGAAGCCAGGTATATACCAAAAATACTGCCCAATACTGAACCGATAAGCGATACACATACCGGGTAAGAAACAAAATGAATAACAATCCTGATATTGCTCAAACCCAGAGCTTTCATAACTCCTATTGAAGAACGCTGGGCTTTGATCATGCGGCCCAGCAGAAGAAACTGAATTCCCGCAGCGACCAGGAAAAAAATCAAGGGCAGAAAGCGGGAAGAAACCCGCAACCCTTCCAACTCGCCTTTCAAAGTAACATGACTTAATTGTTTATCCCGGTTATAAGCGGCCAGGTTGCCGTACGGTTCGAGCATTTTTTCCGCTTGCGCTTTAACCTGTGCTTCATCGGCTCCGGGTGCCAGTTTAAGAAGTACCTGGTTGATCTGCCCCTGCATATTAAGAACCTGTTCAGCCTGCTGGTATGGCATCATTAGCACACCAAACTCCTCAGGTTCGGGCATCAAGGAAGCGGCGTCCTTCATCAAATATATAAACTCCGGGCTGACTGCCGTTCCGACTACATTTAGGGTTAACTCGCGGTTCCCGGCTATAACCGTCAATCGTCCGCCCTGCTCCAGATGGTTGGCCTGTGCAAACTTGGGATCAACCAGCACTTCTATTCCCTGTCCGCCTTCCGGAGCAAACATCCGTCCACTGACCACCTGGATGTGATTCAATTCATTTTCCACCGGCAGGCTGTAGCTGGTTAATCTTAAGGTCCCGCGACCGCCATCCGGCTTAATAAAAGAGATATCCTTCTGAATTCGCCCACTGACTTTTACAACACCCGGTATATCAGCCAGTCTTTTGCTTTCAGCTTGCGGAGCTTTGACCACTTGTAAAAAATAGTCAGCAAATTCATTTTCCTGATAGAAAGACTGCTGAGAACGACTCAAATTCATATAAGCGGTAGTCATGGATATATAAATGAGCACGCCCAGCATAACTATGGAAACCAGAGCCAGAAATTGACCCCAGGTGCCCCTTACCATCCTTAACAAGCGTCGTTCCAGGACCTGCACTACCATTCAATCCTTTCTGGAGGCAGGGGATTTTCGTTGGCAATGGTTTCAATTATAATACCGCTGCGCATACGTATAACCCGCTCCGCCATTCCGGCAATAGCCGTATTATGAGTTACAATAATCACCGTACTGCCAAACTCCTCTTTGACCTTTTCCAAAAGTTCCAGTATGCCTTTTCCGGTCTGGTAATCCAAAGCTCCAGTCGGTTCATCGCAAAGCAGAAGCCGCGGCTTCTTGACCAAAGCCCGGGCAATTGAAATCCGCTGCTGTTCGCCGCCGCTCAACTGAGCCGGAAAATGCCGGCTGCGCTCCAGCAGTCCTACCCCCCGGAGAGCTTCATCCAGCGGTAATGCATCATCGACGAGTTCGGAGGCCAGGGACACATTTTCAGCAGCCGTCAGGTCGGGAATCAGGTTGTAAAACTGAAATACAAAGCCGATTTCCCGGCGCCGGTACATGGTTAAATCCTGTTCATCGGCAGTGCTGAGTTCTTTCCCGTTAAAGAATATCTGACCACTGCTGGGTTTATCCATCCCGCCCAGCAGGTTTAAAAGGGTACTCTTCCCGGAACCGCTGGGGCCCAATATGACCAGCAACTCTTGTTCAAAAATATCCAGAGAGGTCTCCTTCAAGGCTTCAACGATAATCTCACCCATATGATATTGTTTACTTACGTTTTCCAATCGCATTAAAACCGGTTTTTCCATATTATTTTCCTTTCCCCGTCGGCAAAATAAATAAGCTCCTAAAAATATCCGGCTTTTATTCCATGGGTATAATATTGGGTACGTGAAGCTCATCCACAAAAGATCTATCTGTACAACCCAGCCCTTTTAAAAAGAAATCACTTATAAGCTTGATCCTGTTTTCAAACTGGGCTTGGTTCAGGGAGGAATCAAAGAGTAAATGAACACCCTGCAGCCCTGCAATAAATATCAGGGTTGTTTCCTCAACATCCTGGATTTGAAAAACGCCCTCCTCATTGCCTTGGCTTATGATATCGTTCATCAACGGGAATAAAAACCCCATATTTTCTTTGACCAGTTGCGCGTGCATGTCCTGGTTATTTTCGCTGTGCAGGTAATTGGTTAAAGAAATGTTGTCGGCATATTTTTTAAGTGAATCGTCCCAAATCCGGTGCATTTTTTCCAAAGCACTCAAGCCCGGGATCTTCGCAATTTCGATCTGGGAAGCAAAATACTCACGGGCGTACTCCTGTGCCACCGCATTGATTACATCGTCCTTGGACTTGAAATACCAGTAAAAAGTGCCCTGGGCAACTCCTACCGCCTTAACTATATCGCTTACGCTGGTAGCTTTTATGCCTTTGCCGTTAAAGAGCTTTTGGGCCGCCAGCACTATTTCACGGCGGCGTTCCTCGGGTGACAATTTATGGCGGGCCAATAATTTACCCCCTTGTGAAATTTCGTTTAATTGATTGACTGTCAGTCAATTTATTTCATTTTATATCCATAAGAGAAATCATTCAACTGTTAATTTTAAGATAATTACCAGCTTTTGAACGATTTTTCAAGTTCAAGCCAACTTAAGGCAAGTATAAACTCGGACCTAAGGTCGGAGTCAAATAATTTTTTAGCCAGCCGAGCAAGCAGAGAGTCTCGTTCACTTTTAATAAAATTAATATAATTTTTGCTATATAAATTTGTTTATTTGTCTTTTAAGAGGCTATTATTTATTGCTTAATATAATATGAAAAAATGGGGCTCCTTAGAGGAGCCCCAAAAAAGAGAGTGAATATGAGAAAAAGTCAAAGGGGACAGAAACTTAAGCCTCCTTCAACATCTCATCGGTTTAAGCATCGGAAGAAACCGCTGCAACGAGGCGTGAGACATATTTATAATCAGTCCTTTCGCTTCATTCAAGGCACAAAAGGTAATGAAAAGAATTCTTTCAGTCTTTTCCCCTCGTTATAAGAAAGAGATTTTCCGGCGGCAGGTACAGGTAATAGTTCTCACCTATTTTGAGTTCCTTATTTCGCAGACGGGGTACCCTGACCTCCAACTCCGGCTGCATGGCACCCGGGCTGAAATAACAAACCCGGGCTGAAATCTCATCATAAATCCTGTTCGGTGTCGCGGCAAAAGTGTTTTCTCCAGTACCTTCCGCTATTTTGATATTTTCAGATCTGATGCCAACCCCCACCCGCTGCCCTTTTAACAACGGATTAGGTTTTTGGCCGTTAATCCTAAATAATCCATTAAACTCTGAAATATATACCATTGTATTATGGTCATCCGTTTCCTTGACCACAGCGTTATATATGTTTTTCACCCCGGTTAAACGAGCAACCCTGTTATTTACGGGCTGTTCAATTACGGCCCTTTTGTCTCCCCATTGGAGAACCCGGCCTGCTTCATATACAGCTATTTTCGAACTAAGTTTATAGGCTTCAGCCAGATTGTGTGTGACTAAAATCACATGCCCGGCAAAAAAATTTTGCAGATCCAATAACTCATCCTGGAGGCTCTCCTTAACAATCGAATCCAGGGCTGAGAAAGGCTCATCCAATAGCAAGACCTTGGGTTCCGTGGCCAGAGCACGGGCTATGGCTACCCTTTGCTGCTGCCCGCCCGATAAGTTTCCAGGATAACGCTGTCCGTATTCTCCAAGATGCATTTTCTGCAGCAGAGTGTTAACTTTCTCCCCTATCTCTTCTTTTCTCAACTGTTGAATACCAAAAGCGATGTTTTCAAAGACAGTCATATGAGGAAAAAGAGCATAGTTTTGGAAAACAAATCCCACTTCTCTTTGCCGGGGAGTAAGATTAACCGCATTCTTCGAGTCAAACAGCATTTTATTATCAAGAACCACCTGACCTTCATCAGGCCTGCAAAGGCCCGCTATGCATTTTAAGGTCATAGTCTTGCCGCAACCGGAAGGCCCCACAATAGCAAGTATCTCATGGTCTACCGCAAAAGCTACATCCAAGCTGAATTCCGGCCAAACCTTCTTAAGCTTTATATTCAGCATCGAACACCACCTCCTTTTTACCGCCAGCCAAGTTTCCACCTACTGAGTATTGCCGTCTTTTCCAATAATTCAAGGCTGCAATGCTGGCGAATGAGATCAGGAGAATAGCCAGTACCCAGTATAATGCCTGGGTATTATGCCCGGCTTCAACCGCAAAATAAATAGCCAAGGGAATGGTTTGGGTTTTACCAGGAATATTCCCGGCCAGCATCAAGGTAGCACCGAATTCCCCTAACGAACGGGCAAAAGCCAGAATGGTCCCGGCGGCAATTCCCGGCCAGGCCAAGGGTATGGTAATTTTATAAAAAACCTCCCATTCTGTGGCACCCAGAGTTCGGGCCGCATCTTCCATATTGGGCTGAATCTGTTCCAGAGCTGCCAGAGCAGCCTGATACATTAAAGGAAAGGCCACCACCGTTGAGGAAATTACCGTTGCCGACCAGGAAAATATTACATTACGATCAAAATGCATTAATACTTGTCCAATTGGTCCATTTCGTCCAAATAAGAATAATAGCCCAAAACCTACCACCGTGGGAGGTAATACCAAGGGCAGGATGAATATGGCATCAATTATGGTCTTGCCCCGGAAACTGCTGCCCGCCATCCAGCGAGCAGCAGCAATTCCCAGAGCAAAAGTAATTATTGTTGCCGTAGCAGCGGTTTTTAAGGAAATCCAAACCGGAATTAAATCTAGTTCATTCATTTTTGTATTCCTTTATCAGAATTTTGCTGAGACCCTCATACTACTTGCTTTAAGCATCTGAAGAAACTGCGGAGCAGTTTCAACACAATTTAATCATTCCCGAAGGGAATCAATATAATTGGTCCCCGTAGGGGGCAACACACCCCTGCAACGAGATGGGGGATCAGATCCCGCCGCTTGTTACCTTAATAGTAACCCTAGCACTTAAAGAAGCGAAGGAATTATTTCTACTTCGTTATAGTGCTAAAACCGTATTTTTCAAAGATAGCCTTGGCTTTTTCCCCGGACAAATACTCTAAAAAGGCCTTGGCGGCATCGACCTGCTTACTGCTTTTTACCACCGCGACCGGATAAACTACAGGAGTATGGGTCCACTCTTCGGCAACTGCAACCACCTTAACCTTGTCGGATATTTTGGCATCAGTAGCATAAACAATTCCCGCTTCAGCATCGCCGCTCTCAACATATGCCAGTACCTGACGAACATTTTTAGCAAAGACCATTTTATCTTTTAGGGAATCCCACATTTTAATACTGGTCAAAACATCCTTGCCATATTGCCCGGCAGGCACTGATTCCGGTTCCCCAATAGCTATAACCTTGGCATTTTTAAGATCATCAAAACCCTTGATCTTTTCGGAGTCTTTAGGAACCACCAGAACAATACCATTCTTTAAGAGATTTTTGTTGGTCTCATCAATAATCAATTTCTTGTCCTGCAGAGCTTTCATCTTACTGGTAGCCGCTGAAAAGAATACATCGGCAGGGGCTCCCTGTTCAATCTGCTGCTGCAGTGATCCTGATGACGCAAGATTTAAGGTTAGTTTGACATTTGGATACTCGTTCTCATATTGTTTTTCAATATCCTTCATTACATCAGTTAAACTGGAGGCTGCTGAGATAGTCAATTCAACTTGTACGGCGGGAGTATTCACCGCAGCGGGTGCAACCGGAGCTGGGGTCTGGACAGGCGCAGCAGGAGCGGGAGCATTGGCATTGCTTGCACTCAATGCCAAATATTTGCCATATACATATCCGTTTTTGGCATCGGTACCCTTGACCTGATACCAGTCTCCGCTTTGCTTCACAATAGTCAGGGGTGTTCCATTGGCCAAGGATTTGTAAACGCCATAATTAGTACCCGGACCGGAACGAAGATTCAAGGCGGTTTTTACATTAACGGTGCACTGATCCCCGGCCTTCATTAATGTCGGGGCGGCAAAAGCCATTCCTGCTGCCATTAATATAAACAAACATGCTGTTATAATACTAACCAAGGTTTTTGATTTTCTATTAAAATGCATTAAATTACCCTCCCTATTTTGATGATTTCGTAAAGAGCAGGATTAAACATCGCAGCAATTAATGTACTAATATATTACGATTTGTAATAAACATCCCCCCATTAGCCCCAAAGCTGTCTTTAATCAAAAAATCTGCAACTATGTTTAATCCTCCTGCAATATCTCCACACAGGCAAACAATACTATACATAACTATACTCATTAACTTTTTTCTTATTTTATCAGACAAAACGCAACTAATTCATCGATATAAATTAATTTAACACAACATAACTTAACTAGGCAATAGTATTTAAACATCCGAAGTAACTGCGGAACAGTTTAAACACACCGTTGCAACGAGGCGTGGGATTGAAACACGCTACCTGTTTTGTTGATAGGAATCATACCGCTCAAGGAAGCTAGGGACATCTTTTCGCCTCGTTGTATTTATGCTACAATCTGCATAAGCAGGGAGGTAATGAAGGTGAAAGAAGATAATTCGCTAACCCCCGAAGAAGTGGCCAGTATATTAAAAATTACTAAACATACAGTTTATGAAATGGTGAAACGCGGTGAACTGCCAGCTTATCGCATCGGTCGTAAAATTCGTATTGAAGCGGCCGATCTTGAGGCCTATAAGCAGCACGGCAAGAAATTGGAGCAATTGCCTGAGCCCAGTAGCAAGGTCAACCAAACTACGGCGGAATTCCGTGCCCACCTGAGGCCTGCAGCCACGGCTCCTCCCCAGGGTTTAGTCATCTGCGGCCAGGATATACTTCTGGACATTCTGGCCCATCACTTGGAAGCGCATCCGCAGGGGTGCCGGGCTTTCCGTCATAATGTAGGGAGTTTTTTAGGTTTATCCTATATTTATCAAAACCGGGCGCAAATGGCCGCTATTCATCTCTGGGACGGAGACCGCGAAATATACAACATTCCTTATGTGAGGCGACTGGTTCCGGGCATCCCAACCATAATTATTCACCTGGCTTTTCGTATGCAGGGCTTTTATGTCGCCAAAGGCAATCCCAAAAACATTCAAGGCTGGGATGATTTGAACCGTTCCGACCTGGTTTATATCAACCGTGAACCCGGCTGCGGTACCCGGGTGTTGTTGGATGAGCAGCTGCATCGCCTGAAAATTGACCGGAATATAATAAACGGCTATGGAAACGAGGAATCGACTCATCTGGCCGTAGCCAGCAAGGTCGCCCGGGGACTGGCGGATTTCGCACTGGGCAATGAAAAGGCGGCTTTACAAGTTCGAGGTATTGATTTTATCCCGCTGCAAAAGGAGCGTTATGAACTGGTAATTCGCAAGGAGGATATGGAGCTTCCACCCTTCCAGGCGGTGCTTGAAATCCTGGCATCCAAGGCTTTCCAGGCTGAGCTTGAAGGCTTGGGAGATTACGATTTGAGTGAAACTGGGCGGATAGTTGTAGAAGTGTAAGAGTCAAACAAGTCACGCAAACAAGGGGACGGTTCTCCTGTCAGGAATAACTTCCTGACAGGAGAACCGTCCCCTTGTTTGCCTCTGGTGCTTTTTTGTCTTAAATCCACTTTCGATAACGGAATAAACCCAACATGGTCAGGAACAAAGCGAACATCCCAATAAAAATATAAGTTGCGGCACGGGGAGAACTGCTGCCGGGAAGATGGACGTTCATTCCGAAAAATCCGGTTATGACGGTAAGAGACATCATGATAATGGATACTATGGTTAGCACGGTTATTATTTCGCTGGTGCGCCCCGACAGTACCGAATAATATATTTCAGTCGAGCTATTGACCAGATCGCGAAAAGTATTGACGGTATCCAGAATATTATTAAGATTATCGGCCAAATCCAAATAATAAGGAACATTGTCCCCATGGACAAAAAACGAGTAGCGTCCGGAAATATTGGCAAATATGTGGCGCTGGGGAATCAGGACTTTTCTTAAAAGTATCAGGGTTCTTTTTAAAGTAAGAATCTCTTCGGTAATTTCCCGGCCTTTGGTCAGAAATATATTATCTTCCAGGTCGTCGATTCTTTCACCCAAACGTTCGATGATTGGGAAAGTGTCGTCAACGATATTGTCTACTATTTTATATAGAAGATATTCCGGCCCGCGGTTCATCAACTGGGTATCTTTAAGCGATATGCGCGCCACTTTGCCCACCGCCGATAAAGCAATCGGATGTATGGTTACGATATAATTGGGTCCCAGAAAAACATCCAGTTCAATACTTGAGATTTCGTCCTCTTCTTCAGCTTCTTCGAAATATTTCAGGGCATGAAAAACAAAAAAATGATAACCGTCGTATTTATCGATCTTAGCCCGGGGACTTTCCTGCAAACAGTCTTCCAGAGCCAGGGGATGGAAATTAAATATATCTCCGATATATTGAAGTTCACTTTCCGAGCAGTCATAAAGGTCAATCCACAGCAGGTTATCGGAAGCCTCCAGCAGATGTGAACAATTGGATAAATCCACATCATGATACATGGAGTGGTCTTCCTGATTATAAAAATAGGTTTTGATCACAGTGTAATCCCTCCTCCAGCAGAAGGGTTACCGGCTTAAACGGCAGTAAAAAGCAACCCTTCCCTTATTATTCTGTTTAAACGATTTTCTTAATCGCCCAGGTATAGGTTCCATTTCACCACCGCCTTTCATTTGCAAATTCTCCCCGTATCAATTGCTGCGGGGCATAATCTATAACTCAACTTTTGCAGTTGACATTGGCAGAAATTTATAGCTTTTGAGAAACTTGACGCAGGAGCCTTGTAATACCCTGCAAACGGGAGGCAGGGTAAGGGATCGAGCGACAGGACGCACCCTACGGGCATCACTGTGTTCGTAGTGCTCACCGTTAAGGAAATCGCGAGCGTGCTTTACCCTACGGGTACTACTGATGCTCCCTGCCGATCGCCACTAAGGTTGCCGACTATGGATGGGAGGTTAGCACGGTACCCCTTGAGTGCCGAACGAGCAGATGATATCATTTGGCGACGGAGTAGGCGCGAGAAAGCTGTAAATTTCTGTTAAGAGCAAAACTTGTATTTATAATAAGCATACTACTGACTTTAATAATA
The DNA here is from genome assembly GCA_036677685.1 of Syntrophomonas sp. GTDB lineage: Bacteria > Bacillota > Syntrophomonadia > Syntrophomonadales > Syntrophomonadaceae > JAQUBU01. The sequence continues at coordinate 129,340 of JAVBWA010000019.1, forward strand.
TACAAATTACACGGGCTAATTGTCAAATTCAAGCCGATTTATTTCCTGCTGTCGCCCCGTTATTCACCTGTGCTTTTATTGTTTACATCCTTTGAAGGCATCAATTTTTTCAGAGTGCGCATGGTATTTTTCATTTTAAATCGGCGCTCCAGGTGGTATTCCAGGTATCTTTCCAATAGAATCTCCAATTGTTTTAAGGCGGCTTCGGATGCTCTTACCCGGTCCAAGGCTTTAATATTGGCCTTTTGCAGCATTCTAGCCAGAGCCAGAGTTTCGGGGGATAAAACGAAGAAATGCTCTCCCTGATGCATGCAGGAGCTGCACAGCATACCCCCTTCAGCCATATCCATCCCCAGCAGGGCGACTTTTGTATTCTCACACTTAACGCAGTGACCTAAGATGGGATTATAGCCTAGCGAGCCCAAGAGACTCATTTCAAAGTATCTGATAACAAGCGGAATATATCCACTGCGGTTCAAAACATCCAAGACCGCAATACTGCGCAAGTACAAACCGGGCAAGGCCACCCGGTCCATCAAGCTTTTATCCAGGAGTTCCAATATATAAAGCGCATAAAGAGTGCGGTCAAAATCTTCCCTGGTATTGCCGTAGAAGTCCAGTATCTTCCCTTGGGTAATGAGGTCCAAATCCTTGCCGCTGCTAAAAAACAATTGGGAGTGACAAAAAGGCTGAATACAGCCGCGCAGGCTGCTGCGGGGTTTCTTGCTTCCCTTGGCTACCGCTTTGATTTTCCCAGCTTGTTCGGTAAATATGGTAACCAGTTGATCTGCTTCACGAAGATCCATGTTTTTTAAAATTATGCCCCGGCTGCGATAATACATTATATCCACCCCAAAAAACATTGGCTACTTTAACTGGCTGGTTAACTGTTTCCACCGGTACTCCAAATTCCCTCCGGAGCTTGGCCGCAAAAAATACAGCTTGATCCCGGCTAATGTAATTATAATCAAAAGCCAAGTATATTTTAACTAAATCGAGGCTTCCCATTGACTTCAGACTGTTAATAAAATGGGAACTGTTGTCCAAAGACTCCTGGTTGACCCAGGCAAATGCCATTCCCCGAGTCTTGCTCATTCGCTCCCGCACTGCGGGACGGAAGGCTGCCGACTTGTTCTGGTAGCTGGCTCCGGCTAAAGCTTTTTGAACAATTAAGCCCAGAGCATGCTCATTTTTAATCAGAGCCCAACGCGGTACGCTCACCAGCATGGTGTTGGATCCTGATTCTTTAATCAGCTCCCGAATCTTCGCCACTTTCATGCCATCCAGCATGTAGCTGTGCACAGCATAACCCGCAATATCCGGAACAATAATGATATCGGGGGCCATCCCCAGGGTTGGAAGATGGTGCCCGCCGTCGAAAACCACTGCGCGATAGGCCTGGGCACGAAGCTTTTCCAAATAAACTTGTCCATCCTGACTGGTATGCCAGGTGTCCGCGGCCGAACATTCTACTATAACCTGACAGTGTCTGCCCAGTAATTGTTCAAGCTGGCCGGCATAATTGCTGTTATTCCCGGGCAGCAAGGTTCCAACTTTTAGCTTGGAATCGGAAAACGTCAGAGGCCGCAGTCCCGGATTATATAATATATGACAATCAGCCCGGGAGGATACTTGGGCAGCGTACCAATCCAGAGCTTGATTATAACCCATGGATTTTAAGGTATCAGAAGGGTAGTTTATCATAAGATGGGTATAAAAGGCGGTAATTATAAGCAGCAGATACAGGCTTTTTCTCCACATTAAGAGGACTATCTCCCTTCAAGTCCTCCCCTTTGACTTAAGCATCGGAAGAAACTGCGGAGCAGTTTCAACACACTGCTGCAACGAGGCGCGGTAAATTAGAACCCGCCGCTTGTTATGCTAATCGGAACCCCTCCGCTTATAGAAGCAGAGGACATCTTTTCGCCTCGTTATACTCCCCCAGTAAATGCAGCGCGTTGCTGCTGCCGATACGGTCAACTCCCGCAGCTATAAGCTGCAAGGCGAAGTCCAATTGTTTTATTCCCCCGCTGGCTTTTATTTTTAGATCTATGCGCTTATGCGCATTAATGATCTCTATGTCTTTCAGGCTGGCTCCACGGCTGGCATAGCCGGTTGAGGTCTTAATGAAATCAGCCTGTGTACTGCTTACTAATTCAGTGGCCTGCCTCAATTCAACTTCACTTAGCATGGCAGTTTCCACAATTACTTTCAAGGCAAAGTCATAATCATTTTTCAAGATCAATAAGGATTTGATTTCTTCACTTAATTGCTCATAGTCACCTTCTAAAAAAGCGCCAATATTCATGACCAGGTCGAGTTCCTGAGCACCTTGCTGTAAAGCCAGCCGGGCCGCATAAAGCTTGGTTGAACTTTGCTCCGCACCCAGAGGAAAACCGATAACCGTACATAACTTCACTTCGCTGTCCAACAGATACTCTGCAGCCATCGGCAGCCGGTAGGGATTAACGCAAACCGCCGCCATTTTATGGCGGGCGGCCTGTTCACATAAGAGTTTTATATCCTGTTCCCGGGCATCAGCCTTTAAATTGGTACTGTCAATATACCCCGCCAGCATAAACCTTCCTCCACTAATATGACTTTATCGCTTACCTCTATTCAGCACAAAATTTATGTTAGGGGAATAGCCCTGCCATGGGAACATTCCTGTGTGTCCCCATACCTTAGCTGGTGTGTCCCCATACCTTAGCTGGTGTGTCCCCGTACCTTTAAGGTGTGTACCCTGACCTTACAGCCGGTATCCCAATTGATTGAGGTTACTTTCGCTGTCCCGCCAGTTCTTTTTAACCTTTACCCATAAATCCAGATAAACCGGAGACTCCAGCATCCGTTCAATATCCTGGCGGGATTGGGCGCCTATCGTCTTTAGCATTTGCCCGTTCTTACCAATAATAATGCGCTTTTGTGAATCTCTCTCCGTATAAATGGCGGCTCTGATATAGATTTTGCCTCCGGGGGGATTTTTAAACTCTTCAACTTCAACCGCCAGCGAATGGGGAACTTCATCCCGGGTTAAAATCAAAGCTTTTTCACGAATAAGCTCGGCAACAATAAAAGAAACCGGTTGATCGGTTAAATCATCCTCGGGATAATAAAGCGGTCCTTCCGGCAAGCCCCCAAAAGTCTTTTCCAGCAGCAGCGGGAGATTGGTTCCGCAAGCTGCGGAAAGCGGAATAACTTCGGAAAAACTCATATGGCTGGTAAAGGTCTTGATATATTCATCAACTTCATCTTCACTGACCAGATCGATTTTATTAACCAGTAAATATACCGGTACGGCTGCATCTTTCAACTGCTCCAAAATAAATTGTTCACCACCGCCAAAGGGCCTGGTGACATCAGTCATATAGTAAATAATATCAACTTCTTCCAGACTGCGCGAGGATACCTTGACCATATATTCGCCCAGGCGGTGCCGGGGTTTGTGAATACCTGGAGTATCAATAAAAATTATCTGCCCGTCTTTACAGGTGTATATTCCCTGAATACGAGTCCTGGTAGTCTGGGGTTTATCTGATACGATAGCGATCTTTTCTCCGATCAGGGTGTTAAGCAGAGTGGACTTGCCTACATTGGGCCGGCCTACTATGCCTACAAATCCAGACTTCATTCGATTTACTCCTCCTATTTGCCCAAAGAAAAAACTTGAGGTAACATTTCATTCAAATTATATTCTTTATGCTGGTTTTTTTCATCGGTAATTATTACTTTTAAATCTTTGGTAAACTCGGCTAATACTTGCAAACATGCACCACAGGGATAAATGAAGCCTTCACCGCTGCCGCATATGCATATGGCTGCGAAATCGCGTTCCCCGTCATTGACGGCTTTAAAAACTGCCACCCGTTCGGCACAGATTGAGAGTCCATAGGAGGAATTCTCTATATTGGCTCCCGTATAAGTTTTTCCCCCTTTAGTCAAAAGGGCCGCTCCCACGCTGAACCCGGAATAAGGAGCATATGCTTGTTTTTTCGTTTTCCGGGCCAACTCTATTAAATCAATATCTTGCAATATGTCTAACCTCCAAAATTAAGGCAAAAAATACGGGCCAAAAATTATGCCCGCCATAATAAGCGCATTAATGGCTGTTAAAAGCACTGCCCCCGCTGCCAGGTTCTTGGCCAGTTTGGCCAGGGGATGGTAGCTGTCCGTAATTAGATTAATGCTGGTTTCGACAGCGGTATTAATAGTTTCTGCAACTAAAACCATAAATATAGTAAGAATAAGCAATCCCCATTCCCAGCGTTCCAGATGCAGAATAAATCCCAGGCTTACTGATGTTATGGCCGCCAGACCATGAATTCGCATATTTCTTTCGCTTATAAAAGCATAAACAATGCCAGCCAAAGCGTAAGAAAAGCCAGCCAAAAGTTTGTGACCGCGCATTGGCAGCTACCTCTCAAGCTTTACTAACTTCATTATACGTTCTTCCAAATCCTGCATGGCCTTGCGTTCTTCTTCGGTTTCGTGATCATAACCCAACAAGTGCAGCATACCGTGGACCACTAAAAATCCCAATTCCCTTTCCAAGCTATGGCCGTATTCCTCGCATTGGGCGGCAGCCTGTTCGAGGGAGATTACAATATCACCCAGGACATTGACTTCACCGGGAACATCAAATTCTACCTCTGCTTCGCTTAATTCATTCATGGCAAAGGACAGAACATCGGTGGGATTATTTTGCCCGCGATAAATGAAATTCAATTCCTGGATATAGCTGTTGTCAACAATCATAATGCTCAGTTCCGTGTTTTTGGCCAGCTTCACCAGTTTCGCAGCGGTATTTACTACATTTATAATTAATTGTTGTAATTCCCTAGTGTAGTTAATTTTGTTCTGATGGTTGATTATCATGGTCTCCACGTACTTCTCTCCTTTTCTCAAACTCTCTTACTATGGTTTCCGGATATTCGATGCGTTTGTGATATACTCCCTCCAGCAATTTGCAGAACGAGTTGCCAATAGTATCTAAATCTCTAAATGTGAGTTCACACAATTCCAGCTGCCCGTCATTCAGTTTATCTTTGATCAGAAGCCGCACCATATTGCGAATTCTTTCCGGGCTGGGATTGGTAAGTGATCTGACTGCTGCCTCCACAGAATCAGCCAGCATAACCAGAGCTACCTCACGGCTTTGTGGTTTCGGTCCTTCATAACGAAAAGTTTCTTCCCCCAAATTACCCTGCCGGTCTTCTTCCAGAGCCCGGTTATAAAAGTATTTGGTCAGGCTGGTGCCATGATGTTGCTCTATAAAATCAATAATTACTTGCGGCAGACGGGCTTCCCGGGCTATTTCAACCCCATCTTTGACATGGGATGTAATAATTAACGCACTTAACGCTGGAGCTATTTTCTCATGTGGATTCTCAAATACCTGTTGGTTTTCCACAAAATAATTAGGCCTTTTTATTTTACCGATATCATGATAATAGGCGCCAATCCTTACCATAAGGGGATTTGCCCCAATGGATTCGGCAGACGCCTCGGCCAGATTAGCTACCATCAGGCTGTGATGATAGGTTCCCGGTGCCTCCAGAAGCAGACGTTTCAAAACAAAATGGTTGGGATTTGATAATTCTAAAAGCTTATTCATACTGGTAATGGAAAAGGCCGTCTCCAGATAAGGCAGGGCGCCGATCATCAAAACCGCTGAAAGAATTCCATTTACCGCGCCTACTATAGCTCCTACCAAGAACGTATCCAAATTCAGATTACCGCTGATAAGTGAGAGCGTAATGATCGAAATTACATTTGCTAAAGCTATATAAAGTCCCGATTTGGCTAAATCCGAGGTCTGGTTGAGCCGGTAAACCTGAAAAACGCCAACTGTTCCGCCAAAAAAAGCGGTGATTCCATAGAACAGTTGACTGCCTTCGTTTAACAACCCTACGTAAATTGACATTATCATAGTCAAGAAGTAGGCTAAACGGTTGTCCAGCAATATGGCAATCAGCATTGAACCGGCCGCTACCGGAGCCAGATAACCCATCAGGGTGTTTATTTCCGGCTGGTTGCTAATCTTGATTATAGTTAGAAAACGGGTAATTAACAATATGATAATGAATATTAGACCGATTAAAAGCATCAAACGTTCATTTTCATAGATAGAGCGATAATACCGTCTCAGAAACTCTATAATCAGCCAAAAAGTTAGAAGTACAAAAAGCCCGGATCCCAGAATCGTCAAGGGATAGCTTCTGGTTCTCTGTATGCCCAGTTGTTCCAGGATGGATATCTGTTCCTCGGTAACCCGATCGCCTTCCCGGACAATTATTTCTCCGGCTTTTACAGTCTTTTGAACTGCCTGTACTGATTCCCGGGCTTCTGCAATCGCCTTGTCAGTAGCCTCCTGGTTAAATATGAGGTTGGGCTTCAGATTGCTGATAATGACCAAGTTCATAATTTCCTGAGCCTGAGGCGCAAATGCCACAGCATCGACCTGCTTCTGAATTTGCTCATAGGCGTCCGGCATGGTTTCCACAGTCAGCGGTTTATCCATAACCGATCCGGCCAAGCTTATCGAGTTTTGCCGCATTTTTGCCAAATCCTCGGGTGAAGTATTGACTATATATTCCGCAAGTTGAGTATTGGTAAAATTTCTTTCACCTTTATATTTCGGTACATTTAAACTGTTAAGCAGTTCTTGCACCTGTTTTTTTTGATTATCGCCGGCAGATAACAAATCAAGCAAATTGTTGTAGAAATTGTTAATCTCGTTTTCCACATTGGATAAAGCATATTTTTCCTCCTGGTATACTTTCTGGACCTTTACTGCTGCCTGTTTTCTAAGTTCTTCGGTTTGTCTTTCATCAACAATGACTGCATTTATATTTGACTGGATATTGCGCTCGGCGACTTCATCCGGCCGCAGCATAACCTGAGTGGGGGAAAAGCTGCTAAACAAGATAGATATAGTAATAGAGAAGAAAACTAACAAGCCTAGAACCTTCCGGGTTACAGAACGGTTTAACAGGGTATATAATTTGTCCCATAAAAAAGCAACGATACTGCTGATTTTCATCTTAACGCTCCTAATGACCAATAACCTGCCGTCATTTACTGCCCGGCTTCCTCATAAGACTCATACGCATCAATTATTTTTTGCACTAATGGGTGCCGGATAACATCCTCTTTGCTAAGGTATTCAAAGGAAACACCCTTGACCTTACCCAGAATCTTTTGAATTTCAATCAATCCGGAATACTCTTCCTTGGGCAAGTCCACCTGCGTTATATCTCCGGTAATAACCGCCTTGGAACCAAATCCCAGCCGGGTCAGAAACATCTTCATCTGCTGGGGAGTAGTATTCTGGGCTTCGTCCAAAATTATAAAAGCATCATTAAGAGTTCTCCCCCGCATATAAGCTAGAGGTGCAACTTCGATGATGTTTTTCTCCATATAACGCTGGGTAATGTCTACACCCAATATGTCAAAAAGCCCGTCATACAAGGGGCGCAAGTAAGGGTTTACTTTTTCTATAAAATCACCGGGCAAGAACCCCAGTTTTTCGCCGGCTTCCACGGCCGGACGAACCAGGATTATTCTTTCAACTTCCTTGTTGCGCAATGCCCGCACGGCCATTACCACCGCCAAATAAGTCTTTCCGGTACCGGCCGGGCCAATGGCAAAAACTACATCATCCTTTAAAATAGCTTGTATATATCTTTTTTGTCTCAGGGTCTTGGCCCTAATGCTTTTACCCCGGGCGGTGTTTAAGATATTCCCGGAAACAATATCCTGATGCCTGGTCATATCGCCCTTTTGGGCTAAATTGCTGATGTAATTGATATCACCGATAGTTAAATGCTCTTCGCTTTCAACAATTTCAATCAAGTTTTCCAGTAAATGCACAGTGAAAGCAACATCCTCGATTTTGCCTCTAACCGTTATTTCCGTACCCCGTGCAAATATCTCCGCAGGACATAGGTTTTTCAAATATCGAAAATTCTCATCCGCAGTCCCCAAAAATATGCTGGCTTGCTGGTTATCTTTAAGGACTAGCTTAGCTTCCTTTTCTTCCAAAAAAATTATCCTCCCAGTTTGCATTTAACACCAAGCTTATTATATCATATGATGGCGTTTAAATTCCATTTGCACCCTTTTTTTAAGCATCCGAAGAAACTGCGGAGCAGTTTTAACACCGCTGCAACGAGGCAGGAATTTGGAACTCACCGGCTGGTTTGGTAATAGGAAACCGACCACTCAAATATGCAGAGAATATATTATCGCCTCGTTATAACTCGGGCTACCGCAATATCTTCCAGGGTATCTACCGATATCTTTATGCGTACTATCGAATCGCTGGGTGAAGATATGATTTCAGCTTTATTGCTTATAATTTTTTGTCCGGCTATTTTAGCGGACAGCCCTTTTAAGGCTTTGTTTTTGGCTATTTTTTCAGCCTCAGCCGCAGTATATTCGGTTCTTTCTTTAACTTGTTCCTCTATGACAATTCTTGATAAGCCAAAGCTGCCCCATGCTGTTTTTAGAACTTTTCTTTTTGTATTCGCCCGGTAAAGCGGAAAACTTCCACTGTTCCCTCCTGTAAGCTGAATTTTCCGGCCGGGAATTTCAAGATATATCTTTTCTGTTTTTTCCCCCGTAAGCCTGGTTTTTTCATACTTGAGCCGGCACTCGCCGTAGCTCTGGTAACTAATCTGAGCTTTAACACTTCCCCGCGCTCTAACTGTATAAGGTTTTTCAGGCGGCATGTTTTCCGCCTCCATAAATGGGTTGACTGAAGGAAAAACAATACCGGAAATCAGTATATCACCACGGGCTACGACATCCCCTTCCTTAACCGCCGCCTGCCCGTCCAAAACCAGTACTTCCTTTATTATCCCCGACTTGGCCGCCACCATATGGCATGCCCCGCTTATTTCATCTTCTGGAAATATCTTTTCAACTACTTCAATATTGGCTTTTACTCCATTTATATCAACTTTTACATAAGCCAATTGGCTTAGTTCCTTTAACATAGCTTTCTCAACTTCACTTTTGCTAAACCCCCATGTTGCCGCGCCCTCATAAACACCATACCTGGCAGCAGTATTAAGTATTCTTGCTTTATCTACCTGCCGGTTGCCGCTTACATCAATAAACCAAATAAAAGATGATAAGAAATATAAAGCACCTACAAAGAGCAAAGCACCCGCCAGAAAACCCAAGCGCCGCTTAAATACTCCCTTAAAAAATGGAAATCCTTGTTTCACAGTGGTTTCCAGTACATAGCCATTTTCATCACAAATACCCTTTAGAGCATCATACCCGCTGGCTTTGACTTTTAAAATGGTGCTGTCATAGTCTTTTTTAATATCCCATATATATACGCCTCTGCTTAGAGCCATATTAATTACCTTCTCTTGTTTCTCCCCGCTTATCTTAACCCCAATGATTCCTCCCAGTTGATCAAAAAAGCGTTTAGCCATATTTCACCTCTTTTCAATTTAATCCAGATATTTAATCGAATAAATTTCGCCATGGACGGCCATTTCGTCCGGCATCAAATTCTTTATCTCAAGCTTGTCACCCTCGATTTCCAGGTATCCCCGGCTAAGGTTTATTCTGAGGCGATTAACACTAAACTCAATAATTCCCCGATGATTTTCCAAATACAATTCATTCCGTCCCAGTAAGGTAACTTTGGGCAGGTCTAAGACCAGGTCTTTGGGAATCTCCAAAAATTCCGTCATAGCGCGTTTTATTACTTCTCTTCGCCGGTCCATTATCTTCCCTCCTTAAATTTGAAACACCTATCACCAAAATATATGAATTTGGCTAATACAAAATTCTAAAACGCACTTTAAAAGAAATTCACAATGCTTCTGCAAGATATAAAACTGGAAATTTATTGTTGAGGATCGAATTTTGACTTATGATAAAAAATAGATTGTATCCCGTGAAACATTTTCATATTTGCTTGTACCCAGTGACAGCGGGGGTTAATATATAATGAATGAATAGTTTTAAGAAAGGGGAAAGAAATGATACCGGTTATTGGCTTCGTTGGTTATTCAAATTCAGGTAAAACATTGGTCGTAGCTAATATGATCAGAATACTGAGCAGCCGGGGATATCGGGTGGCATCCCTAAAGCACGCAAGCCACGGTTATGACATAGACACCCCAGGCAAAGACTCCTGGCAGCATTATGAATCAGGGGCGGAAAAAGTTGTAGTAGTCGGTCCGTCATCGTTTACGATTCATCAGCGTTGTTCCACCCCCCCCATCTTAAACGATATTTTGAACGTTGTTAACGATGTTGACATAATACTCCTGGAAGGCTTCAAAACTGAACCGGTACCTAAAGTTGTAATAGTACGGGACGGAGCTCAAACCGAGCGAATTGAAATAAACAATGAAGCCCTGGCGGTAGTCAGTGATAGTGATATTGATTTTAATCTTAACATCCCCCTTTTTTCTTTTGACCAGCTTGATTTATTAGCTGATTATTTGCTGGATATTTTACCGTCGATAAATAATTAGGCAAAAGCTCCAAAATGCAATAACCGTTGTTTAGTATTATTATTCTTATTTTTAATACATCTCTAAATCCTCCGATTTTTTTAAAATTTAGCAGGAAAAATGCTAAATAAATAGAATTAGAACATAAACTGTATGAATCTTTATTTAATATTTAAGTTCACGAATCAATAATAGTTTAATATACTCCGAGCCGCCCCACCTAAAGCGTTTAGCCATGGAAGCGCGGCCTATAGGTTGAGTTGGAAACGACTTTGCCTTCCCGTATTGTGAGAAGGAGTACACTGAATGCTGTTCGGTTTTGATAACTTGACAGGTGTGCTTGCTTGCTGACATACCTGTTTTTTTGTTTTGATAAGGAGTTGTGTGCAGGCGTTAGGTCTGTTTAATTATAGAATTTGCCCTTTACTCCTCACCCCTGACGCCTTACCTAATTTAATATTTTCACTCCAAGCCGGTGGACCTAATGCTTTTATGCTATGGGCCTGCGGCCGATGGGTAAAGTGGGAAACGACTTTGCCTTCCCGTATTGTGAGAAGGAGTACATTGAATACTGTTCGGTTTTGATACTTAACAGGTGTGCTTGCTTGCTTACACACCTGTTTTTTTGTTTCGTAAAGTGTAATGTGTAAGTCGTCTTCTCGCGAATATAAATTGATAAATTTGATAGTGGAAAATATTCTCAACGATTATAATTTAAAATTAACTTTGGCTCCAAGCCGGTTGACCTAAGGAGTTAATCTATGGTTCTACGGCAGATGGGATTAGTTGGAAACGACTTTGCCTTCCCGAATTGTGAGAACGAGTGCACCAAAAAAACTATTCGTTTTTTGATATCTTGACAGGTGTGCTTTTTGCTGGCACACTTGTTTTTTTTGTAGGGTTTAAGATGATTGGATGGGGGTTTATCCTTACACCTTATACAATTAAATAATATTTTGCTCCAAGCCTATGAACCTAAGGAGTTAATCTATGGTTTCATGGCCGCGGTATAAATGGAAACGCTTATGCCTCCCTTATTTGGAAAGGAGCCTGTATCCACTTAGAGGCCGGATAATCACCATTTCTGGCTGAGTTTTGGATTGGGCAACTTTTCCGAAATGGTGATTATTGGACCCCTGAAATGTATCGGGGGTTTTTCTATGCCTAAATGGCTGAGGTAGTAGCCATAAGTATTTGAAAGGAGTGATGGTAGTGGAACTGGTCAAAATCATCATCAATGGGAAGGAGGTTGAAGCTCCGGCAGGGAGTACCGTTCTTCAGGCAGCAGAATTGGCGGGAATAGAGATTCCCCGTCTCTGTTACGATCCTGATCTCAGTGCTCTGGGCGCCTGCCGCTTATGCGTAGTAGAAGTTGCAGGCAATCGGCTATTGCCCGCTTCCTGCGTAACGCCTATTTTTCAGGGAATGACCATAGATACGGAATCCGCAGCGGTTGTTGAAGCCCGCAAGACGATTCTGGAACTCCTGGTTGCCAATCATCCCCTGGATTGCATGACTTGCGACAAGCTGGGCGCATGCAAGCTGGCGGATTACTGCTACAAGTACGGCGTCAAGGAAAGTCCTTTTGTCGGAGAAAAACACCAATACAGCATTGATGACAGCAATCCCTTTATTATTCGCGACCTCAACAAATGTATTTTGTGCGGTGCCTGTGTAAGAGCCTGTGAGGAATTAACCGGCGCGGACAACCTGTCCTATCTGAACCGGGGCTTCCACCGCAAGGCAACTACTGCAGGAGATGTTTCCTACATTGATTCGGATTGTGTTTTCTGCGGACAATGCGTAGCCGTATGCCCGACCGGTGCCCTAACCGAAAAGACCATGGCAGGTCAAGCCCGTCGCTGGGATATCGATCGGGTTCGGACCACCTGTCCCTTCTGCGGCACCGGCTGCAACTTCGATCTGGCTGTGAAAGACGGCAAAGTAATTGGCGTTCTTTCCAACCCGGACGCCCCTGTCAACCAGCGTATGCTTTGTGTCAAAGGACGTTTTGGCTGGGATTACATTTACAATGAAAAGCGGCTTACCACCCCATTGATTAAAAAAGACGGTAAATTTGAAGAGGCAAGTTGGGACGAAGCCTTTGATCTGATCGCCACCAAGTTTAATGATATCAAGGAAAAATATGGTTCTGAAGCCTTTGCCGCATTGAGTTCAGCCCGCTGTACCAACGAGGAAAATTATCTGGTACAGAAATTTACCCGCGCATACATGGGCAACAATAATGTTGACCATTGCGCCCGTACTTGACACGCGCCTACCGTAGCCGGTCTGGCTACTACATTTGGAAGCGGCGCAATGACCAATCCCATAAGTGACATCACCACTGAAGCCGAATTAATGTTCCTTATTGGCACAAATCCTACCGAAGCCCATCCAGTCATAGGCTATAAAATGAGGCAAGCGGCTCGTAAAGGTGCGAAATTGGTCGTTTGTGATCCACGTCATATTGACCTGGTAGATGAAGCCGATTACTGGCTGCGTCAGAAACCAGGAACCGATATACCTCTGCTCAACGGCTTAATGCATATCATTATTAAAGAAGGTCTCGAAGACAAAAAGTTCATCGAGGAACGTACGGAAAACTACGAAGAACTCAAGTCAATTGTAGCTGAATATACTCCCGAAAGAGTCGCTGAGCTCACCGGACTTGCCGTGGATGACCTGTATGCCGTCGCCAGATTGTATGCAACCACGGATAAAGCCATGATTTTCTATACCCTGGGAATAACCGAGCATATTTGCGGAACCCGCAATGTTATGAGCTGCGCCAATTTGGCGATGTTAACCGGCCATCTGGGACGCCCCGGAACCGGAGTTTGCCCGCAGCGGGGCCAGAACAACGTTCAGGGTGCCTGCGACATGGCTGCTCTGCCCAATGTATATCCCGGCTACCAGAGCGTAACCGTGGAAGCTAACCAGGAAAAATTTGAAAAAGCCTGGGGAGCCAAGCTTCCTGCCAAGGTTGGTCTTAAGATTCCCGAAATGTTTGCCGCAGCACATGAAGGCAAAGTTAAAGCCATGTATATCCTGGGTGAAAATCCGGTCTTAACCGATCCGGATGCCAATCATATCCGGGGCGCCCTGGAGCATCTGGAATTTCTCGTAGTTCAGGAACTCTTCCTAACCGAAACTGCGGAATATGCGGATGTAATTCTACCCGCCGCCAGTTTCGCCGAGTGTGAAGGAACTTTTACCAATACCGAGCGCCGGGTACAGAGAGTTCGCAAAGCAATCGAGCCAATTCCAGGTCAGGCCAACTGGGAAACTATTTGCCAAATGGTTACCAGAATGGGTTACCCCATGAACTACGACAGCCCGTCAGATATCTGGGATGAAATGGCTTCCCTGACACCGTCCATGGCCGGTATCAATTATGATAGAATAGATGAAAACAACAGCCTGCAATGGCCTTGCCCGACTCTGGAGCATCCGGGAACCCCGTTCCTGCATGCCGGCAAGTTTACCCGTGGCTTAGGCTTGTTCCAGCCTTCAGAGCATATACCGCCTGGTGAAATGCCCGATGAGGAGTACCCGTTCCTGCTTTCCACCGGTCGTATTCTATATCATTATAATGTTACTACCCCTTATTCCAAGGGCATCAGCAGTATATGGGACAAGGAAATGGCCGAAGTCAATCCGATTGACGCTGAAAAACTGGGTATCGTCACCGGCAGCCAGGTCAAGGTTACTTCCAGACGCGGCGAAGCTATAACTGCGGTCAAGGTTACCGACCGGGTATTGCCCGGAGTAATCTGGATGTCGTTCCATTATAATGCTACTCCAACCAATGCCCTGACCAGCCATCATTTGGACCCGATTACGGGAACCGGTGAATACAAGGTCGCGGCAGTAAAAATAGAAAAGATTTAAGGTTATTTATTTAGGAGGCCACTTATGCGCAAGGTATCTGTAGACGATGCGATAGGTTTGACCCTGGGTCATGATATTACCAAAATCATACCGGGCAAGGAAAAGTGCCGGGCTTTTCGCAGAGGACATGTAATTGCGCCCCAGGATCTTCCCCGATTAAAGGATCTGGGCAAAGAGCATATTTATACCTGGGAACCAAGCGATAATTTGGTCCATGAAGATGATGCCGCCATTCGCCTGGCAAGAGCCGCATCAGGTCCAGGAGTATGCTGTACTGAACCCAATCAGGGACGGGTTAACCTTAAAGCACAGTATGATGGTCTGCTCAAGGTTCGTTTTGAACAATTGAGCTGGATAAACAATCTCGACAATATTATTTTTGCTACTTTGCATAATAACCGTGTTGTTGCTAAAAACCAGATCTTGGCTGGAACCCGGGTGGTTCCCCTGGCTATTGAAAGTTATATACTTGAGGAAGCTGAACATCTTGCTGGCTTACCGCAACCCTTGATTACCGTTAAACCCTTTAAACCGCTGTGGGTAGCAGTAGTAACCACGGGCAGCGAAGTAAACAGCGGACGGATCAAGGATGGCTTTGGCAAAATAGTCCGGAAAAAAATCAATCCTTTTGGCGGGCGCTGGATGGGTCAAACCATTACTCCCGATATTCCCGAACTCATTGCCGAAGAAATCCAGAATTTTGTGATCCAGGGTGCTGATTTGATTTTGGTAACCGGCGGAATGTCGGTAGATGCCGATGATGCTACACCCAATGCCATAAAATCCACCGGAGCGGATTTAGTCTTTTATGGTGCTCCAGTTTTACCGGGCTCGCAATTTTTGCTGGCCTATCAGGGACATGTCCCCATCTGTGGAGTTCCGGGCGGCGCTTTATTCAGCCGCAAAACCACTCTGGACCTTTTGTTGCCGCGTATATTTGCCGGGGAAACAATCAACCGGGCGGATATAATCGCCCTGGGTCATGGCGGTCTCTGCGAAGAATGTGCTGACTGTCGTTTCCCGCATTGTTCTTTTGGCAAGGCAACCCATATATAAATGGGGGGGGAATAATCACTTGGCTTTTGAACTGACTCTGGAAACCGCTCAGGAACTAATCCTGAACAATATCACATTGTTATCCTTTGAACATGTGTCCTTACTCGAAGCCGGCGGTAGAATTCTGGCTGAAGATTTAATGGCAGGCGAAAATCTACCGCCGTACCGGCAGTCGGCAGTGGACGGTTATGCCTTGAGCAAC
Source organism: Syntrophomonas sp. (assembly GCA_036677685.1). Taxonomy (GTDB): domain Bacteria; phylum Bacillota; class Syntrophomonadia; order Syntrophomonadales; family Syntrophomonadaceae; genus JAQUBU01. The sequence continues at coordinate 144,976 of JAVBWA010000019.1, forward strand.
GGGTTGGCAGATTTGAATTCGTCTTTCACAGTTACCGGTCATTTAGCCTTAGGTGATTATCCTGCACTTTCGTTAAATAGTGGTGAAGCGATGGGAGTATTAACGGGGGGTGCTTTACCATCGGGAACCCAGGCCGTAGTACCCCACGAAAAAACCATAGTTAAAGGAAATAAAATAACCATTCTGGAAAAGGCCAAACCAGGTAATAACATCAAAGAGATCGGAGAAGACTTTGAGACCGGAACTCTGATGCTTCCAACAGGTACTTGCTTGGATTCGGGTTGTATGGCTTTGCTGGCTGCTTTCGGTATTGACAAAGTACCGGTTTATCGCCGTCCGCGAGTTGCCATATTGGGATTGGGGAAAAACATAATCCCCTGCCACCTAACTCCAGGACCGGGCCAAACCCGGGACAGCAACGAAGCTCTATTAGCCGCCCTGCTGCAACAGGAGGGGGCTATTCTGGCTGCTTCGGAACTGGCCGGAGGAATCGCAAATGATGAGCCCGCAGACCGGCTGTCAGAATTGCTTGCCAAAGCAGACCTGGTTATTACCACCGGTGGGACCTATTCGGATGGAGAAAATGAATCGCGCCAGCTATTTGAATCTACTGGCGCTCAAGTATTCTACTGGGGAGTGAATATACAGCCCGGCAGTCATAATGGTGCTGCATGCGTTGGCCAAAAGCTGCTTTTTTCCTTATCGGGAAATCCCGCCGCCTGTGCGGTAGGATACCAGCTTTTTGTAGCTCCAGCCCTGCGCGCCATGCAAGGCATGAACCCCTACCCTTTAAGTTTGCGGGCCAACTGTGTCAATGGGTTTCCTAAGAAATCCGGATCGCGGCGTTTTGTGAGGGGGCATGCCAGTTACACTGCCAGGGGCTGGGAAGTAGAAGTTTTAGCGGGACAGAAACCCAGCATGTTAAGATCTTTAATCAACTGCAATGCTCTGATTGATCTTCCTGCCGGATATCCACCGGTCGAAGCAGGAGCAAAGGTAAATATTATATTGCTCGCTAATGGGCGGAGTTTTAATTGAACCATGGGCGCTCATGACAAACCGTCTTACAACACCTTGGAAGGTGTGAACAAGCATACAGGAGGTGAAATTTAAATGGCAGACTACCAAGCGATTATCAGTGCCTATAAAGACCTGCCGGGAGGAATCATCCAGGCTTACCATGCTATCCAGAAGGAATACAGCTATATACCCGAGGAGGCGGTAGCAGCAGCTGCCGAAGCCTTTGATATGCCCAAAGCCAAAGCTTATGGAGTAGCAACCTTTTATTCCTATTTCAAAGTAGGCAAGAGAGGCA
>JAVBWA010000020.1:0-55788 GCA_036677685.1 Syntrophomonas sp.
TTGATAACTCGCTTGCGAGTTATCAACAACAACGTACTCTATCTCTGGATTTAAAGAAAGATGATCTTTAAATAAATATTAGCCAGTATTATCATATTAGGCGATTTGTGTTGAAATGTGACGAAAATAAGTTAATAATTATATTATATGAAGGGTTCAGGGACTAACTTAAAAAATATTCGGTACAGTAAAATTATATTTATCGAAATATTCTCTATATTAGGAGGGGCGGTTTTGGCAAGTATAAGTTATCAAGATTATATTAAGATTAATAAATTAATTGAGATTGAAATAAATATTGATAAAGGAAATCTGGAGCAAAAAGAAGTATTTGCAAGCCGAATAGAAGATATGAGAAGAGATTCGATTATAGTAGCCGCCCCTTACAAAAAAGGTACGGTAGTGCCGGTGCCGGTTGGCGAAGAAGTACAAATACGGATCGGGAAAGACGGTACCTATTACTTATTTCATACCAAGGTAACAGGGAGAATCGCCGGCCACCAACCGGTCTTGCAATTATCCCTGCCTCTTAAAATTACCAAGATCCAAATGCGCAACTGGGTAAGAGTAGATACCAACCTTCCGGTGTTGTACCGTCTGGCTGGAACCGAAAACGAATTCATTGAGGCTAATGCTATAGATATTAGCGGCGGGGGCATCTGTATGTTGTCGAATGATCGTATTGAAAAGGATACCCTGTTGGAAGTGGAAATAACATTTCCGGATAAATTTGTATTAAAAACTAATGGAATTGTAACCCGATGTTTGGATGAGAATAAGATTATAAGAGTCGGAGTATGTTTTCAGGAAATTAATGAGCGTAATCAAGAACGAATCGTAGGTTATGTGTTCAAAAAGCAACGTGAGCATATAAAAAAAGGAGTCGGCAAAACCCCCTTGTCTTAAAGACTCAGAATAAATATAGCTTGGGGCCGCCGGCAGGCGGCCTTTTTACTTATTAAATAAATTAAAGGCAGGATAGGCTGTATGGATATTGAATCTAATACACTATAGTAAATGACCTGAAGTTCCTTTAAACATCGGAAGAAACTGCAGAGCAGTTAGAACCCCCGGGTCGGTTTAATCAATCAGGAACCCGACCGCTTAAAAACACGATGGATATGTTTCACCTCGTTATACTAACGAGGGATTGGGGAGGAAGCATGACAACAGTTCACTTCGCATGGCAGGTTATAGATTATATTTTTATCGTGAATATTGTGTTTGCGATATTGCTTATATTTTTTGAAAGACATAACCCTACGGCAACTTTGACCTGGCTTTTGGTGTTATTTTTTATGCCGGTTTTAGGATTTTTGTTTTATATATTTTTGGGGCAGGATTTGCGGAAGAAAAAGCTGTTTTACTTGAAGGAGGAAGAAGAACAAAAATTCTTTCCGCAGCTCACCCAGCAGGATGAATCACTGCACAACAACCGGTTGAGCTTTATAAATCCTCAGGTCGGAGAGTACCGCGACATAATCCACCTGCATCTCAACAGCAACCAATCCCTGTTCAGCCAGGACAACGACGTAGAGGTGTTTGACGATGGTCAAAACCTGTTTCGGGAATTGATAAACAGCTTGGAAAACGCTCAAAAATATATTCACATGGAATATTACATTATACGCAATGATAATATCGGCAGGACTGTTCGCGATATCCTGGCAGCCAAGGCTCGAAGCGGGGTGGAAGTAAAGCTGCTCTATGATGGTATGGGATGCCTGCGCGTTCCGCGCAAGTTTTTTAAACCGCTGATTTCAGCGGGTGCTGAAGTCAGCCAGTTTTTTCCGCCCTTCTTTCCCTATATCAATCTCCGTTTGAATTATCGCAACCACCGTAAAATATGCATTGTGGACGGCCGGGAGGGTTATATCGGGGGCTTTAATATCGGGGATGAATATTTGGGCCTTTCCAAGGAATATGGATACTGGCGCGACAGCCACCTGCGGATTCGGGGAAGCGCCCTGGACGGGGTGCAACTCAGGTTTTTACTAGATTGGCGATATACCTGCGGTTATGATTTTATGGTGGATGAAAAATATTTCCCGGAACGAACTGCCCAAGGCAAGACCGGGGTGCAAATAGTTTCCAGCGGGCCGGACTCCAAATGGAATTCAATCAAGGATGGATTCCTGCGCATGATCAGCAGTGCGCGGCAGAAGGTCTACATTCAAACACCCTACTTTGTCCCTGACGACAGTATTCTGGAAGCTTTAAAGATCGCCGCGCTTTCGGGTGTTGATGTTATTTTGATGATTCCCGACAAAGCTGATCACTTGTTTGTGCACTGGGCCAATCTTTCCTATGTGGGTGAATTGCTGGAAGCCGGGGCGCGTTGTTTTGCTTATTCCCGGGAACGGTTTTTGCACAGCAAAATGCTTCTGGTGGATGGGTTCGTGAGTTCGGTGGGTACGACTAATATGGATATCCGTAGTTTTGAAATGAATTTTGAAGTCAACGCTTTTATTTATGATGAACAGGTGACCATGAATTTGGAAGAAGGATTTTTGAGAGACTTGGAAAATTCATATGAAATACTTATAGATGATTACCTGAAGCGCCCGGTACGGGTGAGAATAAAGGAAGCCCTGTGCCGTCTGCTGTCTCCGCTGCTCTAAAGCAAGCGGGCCTGGGAGTATGACAACCCGGGTCAGCTTACAAAACCGGTATAGATATGAGCGAAAGGGCGCTCCTCCAAAACCCTTAGCCTGGTAAAAGGAGTTTCCAGGATTTTTTCCAGAGGATATTCAAAGGAATCTGCAAAGGATTCCAAATAGGGCATGATTTCAGATAACTCATGGATGCTTAAAGTTTCCCGGATCAGATTGGATGCCAGATTCTGCTCCGGGAATGAACCGCGCAGATAAATAGCTCCGCCATACATCCCGGTTCCGCAATAGGGGCCGATCAGGTCCCGTTTGGATTCAAGACCCAGTACAACAATAGAACCTCCGGCCATATATTCGCCGGTAAAAGCGCCGGTACTTCCGCCTACCACAATAACCGGCTTCTTCTCCTGGAAAGCTTTCATGTGAATGCCCAGCCGGTATCCGGCGTCACCCCGGATCATAAGAACTCCTCCCCGCATGCCGTAACCGGCTATATCACCGGCGCGGCCATGCAGAATAATCTGCCCGCCGCTCATGGTATTGCCTACACCTTCCTGGGCGTTGCCATAAACCATAATCTGCGGTCCTTCCGCAAAGGCCCCCAGGTTGTTGCCGGCGGTACCCCGGAGCACCAGCTTCTTGGCGTTTTTCCAGCCGCAGGCTATATAACGCTGGCCGTTTAAATTATTGACCTCTATTTCTTGTTGGGGTATTTCATCAAGTATCTGCAGCAGTTCATAGTCTTCAAAATCAACTGCATTGAGCACATTCATGCAACTACCTCCTTTAATGTAAGGGGACACACCCCTTTATTTGCCTTAACCTAACAACTGCTTCAATGGCCCTACCTGTTAATTATTGCTTTCAGGCATTTGCTTGGGGAATGTCCCCAATTTTATGCCAGTAGGCAGGCGGAATGGCGGACAGGGATGGGGAATCCATAAAAAGCCTCCAGGCATTTTCCTCAATCGCGATTTTTCTTTCTATTGCAGTGGTTAGAGGTCCGGTGATTTCCGGCAGGTTAATTGCAATATACTTGTATAAACAGCCTTCACCAATGAAAAGCTCCAGGTATTTATCATCCTGCTGCCAGACCACTGAAGTATAGTGGGAGTTTATCAGGTTGCCCGCTGAACAAATGCTGGTGCCCAGGATGTTTACGGAATTCTGGAATATTCCTCCGGTATAGCCCCGATGCTCTCCGGCCATATTACAGCCGGCCAGATAGCCTTCCTGGTGGGCTTGGGGAAGCAAGGCCATAAGCTCTTTGGCCCCATTTAAAAGGTTGCTGCTTTCTATTACATCACCAGCCGCGTAGATATTTTCATCACTGGTTTGCAAGTACTGGTTAACATCGATGCCTCTATTTATGGCAATCCCGCAATCGGCAGCCAACTCGGTACGGGGCCGGGTTCCCAAGGCCAATATCAACAGGTTGGCCGGGAGGGACAGGCCGCTGGCGAACTCAACCTGGTGTTCGGGTAAAACCGCAGTCAACTCTTCGTTACATCTTATCCTTATTCCCGTACCCTGAAGCAGGGTATTGATAATTGCCGCTGAACGGGGATTTAGAACCCGGGGTAGAATATGGGATTCCTTTTCTATAATGCTTACTTTTAATCCGCGCTGCCAGAGGGCTTCGGCCGCTTTCATCCCAATCAATCCCGAGCCGATGATTAATGCTTCCTGTCCCTCAGTCAGGAGGTTGTTTAGCGATTCGGCATCAGCCAGGGTATAAAAGGTTTTTACCCAGGATTTTTGGATTCCTGGTATATCAGGAATAACCGGTGATGCTCCGGTGGCTATCAACAACCGGTCATAGGGAATAGTGCGCCTGTTTTGCAGGACTACTTCTTTAAGGCTTTGATTTATCTGCACAGCCGTGGCATTTAGGACTTCGACGCCATTCGCCGCCAGAAATTCAGGTGAACGATAACTGATATCCTTGTATTTATAAGGTTGGGCCAGGTAATAGGAGATAAGCGGGCGGCTATAGGCGCCTCTTTGTTCACCGTCGATCAAGGTTATGCTGCCTTGCCGGTCGGTGCTCCTTATACCTTCTACAGCTCCCATAGCGGCAATACAGCTTCCAATCACCACATATCTCATACCGCTTCCACCTCCTCGCCCAGCAGTTGTAAGGCTCCATTGGGACAGTTGGCTACACAAGCCGGGATATCGCTTTGGCCCCGGCATAGATCACATTTAATCACTTGATGCTTTTCCGGCCAGGGACGAACATGCCCGTAAGGGCAAAGCATTACACAGGTGTAGCAGCCGACACAACGATCGGTATCGACATAAACCGTACCGTTGGTATCTCGCTGCATGGCCCCGCTTATACAGCCGTTTACACAGGGGGCCTCGGTGCAGTGCATACAAGTGTTGAGCCATGATTCCTGAGCAGATTCCATAAGCCGGGAACGACTAACCGGCTTCCCTTTTTTGTAAGCCTTCAATACATTGCCATTCCAGCCGTCATGCCGGGCGGCGCAATATATCTCGCAAAGGCCGCAGCCCAGACAATATTCGGGTAGAGCCACAACTTTCATAATCATCACCTCTACTCCCCTGCCGGCTTTATACCGAGCAGATCCAGTTCTTCCCGGCTAAGACCGATTCCCCGCAGCATTAAACGGTTGCCGCGCAGGCTGTCTATTGCATTGATGCCCATGCCGCCCATCATTTCTTTTATTTCATGACTCCAGGCATTGAGCAGGTTTGCCGCTTTTTGCGCTCCCAGTACCGGGTTCAAACGTTTGCTCAAATCCGGACGGCTGGTGGCGATACCCCAATTGCATTTGCCGGTAAAGCACATTTGGCACATATGACAGCCCAGAGCCAGGAGGGCTGAAGTTGCGATATAAACAGCATCTGCTCCCAAGGCTATGGCTTTTAATACATCGGCACTATTTCTCATGCCGCCGGCTACTACCAGCGAAGCCTGTGAGCGGATGCCCTCATCGCGCAAACGGCTATCAACCTGGGCCAAAGCCATTTCCACGGGGATTCCTACATTGTCGCGGATGCGCATAGGAGCAGCGCCGGTACCGCCACGAAAACCATCAATAACCAGAATATCCGCCCCGGCTCTTACTACTCCGGAAGCGATGGCACTGATATTATGGACTGCAGCTACTTTTACCGCTACCGGTTTGCGGTAGCGGGTGGCTACTTTCAGAGTTTCGATCAACTGGGCCAGATCCTCTATAGAATAGATATCATGATGGGGAGCCGGGGAAATAGCATCCGACCAGGCGGGAATCATCCGCGCCCGGGAAACCTCAGGGCTTACTTTTTCACCGGGCAGGTGTCCGCCTATTCCGGGTTTGGCCCCTTGGCCGATCTTGATTTCCACTGCTGCCGAATTCTCAAGATAATCAGGGTTGACTCCAAAACGTCCGGAAGCTACCTGAACAATGGCACCTTTGCCGAAATCCCGAAGATCAGGATGCAGACCACCTTCGCCGGTATTCCAGAAGGTTCCCATTTCCCGGGCGGCTGCCGCCAGTGATTTCTGAACATTGATGCTCACCGAACCAAAAGACATGGCCGAGAACATTATGGGGAGATCCAGTTGTAATTGAGGCTTCTCTTCCCATCCCGGTTGTGTTTTGTTTCCCAGGTAAGTGGTAAGTTCCATTGGCTCCCTTAGAGGGTCGATGGAAGGGTTGGTTACCTGGCTGGCGTTTAACAACAAATGGTCAAAGAAATTTTTATAAGAACGGGGATTGCCCATGCCCGTAAGCAGAACTCCTCCGCTCTCCGCCTGGGCGTATATTTCCCGTATAGTGGACCTGGTCCAGTGCTGGTTGGTCCGAAAATCCATGGGAAACTCGATGATGCTCAAGGCTTGGGTGGGGCAGAGTACCGCACAGCGCTGGCAGGCCACACATTTATCGTCATCCACCCACATCCAGCCATCATCATCCAGATGGTGAACATCGTTGGCGCACTGGCGAACACATACCCCGCACTTAATACAGCGGTTCTCATCTCTAATAATTTTAAAAGCAGGAGTCATAATACTATGGGCCATACTTAAACCTCCCCTAAGCCGGCCGGGCTGCCTGATTGCCATACTGTGGGATTTCAAGCAGTTTATCCCGGCCTTTCAATAAACCTATTACGGGTTCCCCGCCACCCGGGGACCAGACTTCATCCGGATGGGGTTCCACAACCCGGATGGCTGATTCTTCGCTGGCCACATAGAGCAAATCGTTTTTACGGGCTGCCACCAGAGGCCGCAGTTTTATACGGTCATTCACAGCTACCAGGCCGTTTCCGGTGGCAACTATAATCGAAAACGGGCCGTTGAGCAGCATACTGGAGTATACCCGGCGCAGCCGCCTGGCTTTTTCTTCATTGATATCGCTCCAAAAAGGAGCGGCTATAACGTTGATCGTTTCATCCAAGCTTAATTCATGTTTGCGCATAAGCAGGTCGAAACTGTATGCAATGACTTCAGTGTCGGTCTGCAGTGTGCATTTATACCCATACATTTCTAAAAAGCGCAGATTGGTGTCGTAGGAGGATGTCTCCCCGTTATGCACCACCGACCAGTCCAACAGGGTAAAGGGATGAGCACCGCCCCACCAGCCCGGAGTGTTGGTGGGAAAACGGCCATGTGCCGTCCACAGATATGCCTGGTAATCTTCCAGACGGAAAAATTCACCGATATCCTCGGGATATCCCACTCCCTTGAAAGCCCCCATATTATGACCGCTGGAGGCTACAAAAGCGCCGGGTATCAAGGCATTGATATGCATTACGGTTTGAGCTACGAATTCATTCTCCTCCAATTGTTCATGGACCAGTTTCCCTTCCCGGGGCCGGGCAAAATAACGCCAGATAATGGGTGCGTCTTTTATCCGGGCATGCTTCCTGACCGGTACCGGTTCCTGGAGACGAATATCGAAGTTTTTATTCAAATAACTTTCACAATTGGCCCGGGTTTCTTTACAATCGAAATATATGTGCAGGGCATAGTAGTCTTTGAATTCGGGGTAGATGCCATAGGCGGCAAATCCTCCCCCCAGGCCGTTGGAGCGCTGGTGCATGTTGGCGATACAGGAAATAATTTTACCCCCGTCAAAAACTGCTCCCGCCTGGTTTAAAATCCCGGCGATGGCGCAGCCGCTGGGTATCCGCACCTGTCCCTCTTTCAACAACATCCTGGCTCCCTCCCATCTCTAAATAATAACGAGGCGAAAATATATCCCCCGCTTTTTTAGCAAACCATGTAGCGGGTTCTAATCCCCAACCTCGTTGTTAGCAGTGTTCAAACTACTCCGCTGTTGCTTCCGGTGCTTAAATCGGGGATATTCCCCCGATGTTCACCTCAGGGTGACAGAATTATCCAACAAAAGATATTCCCACCATGGGGACATTCCTCCGGAGGAGGTGTGTCCCCTTACCTTAGCGGTGTGTTCTATTGCCTTAGAATGAACGCAGGTACTCGTTGACTTCCCAGGCATGGACCTCCATGTTGTAGCGTTCATACTCAGCTTTCTTGCCTTCGATAAACCTGCTGACAATGTGCGGACCGAGGGCATTCTTAATTACTTCATCTTTTTCAAGTTCAGCCAGGGCTTCCATAATGGAGCCGGGCAGGCTGGCTATTCCAGCTTGGTCGCGATCGGCCTGGCTCATGTGATAGATATTGGTATCGACCGGAGCCGGGGGTTCGATTTGGTTTTTGACTCCATCAAGTCCGGCGGCCAGCATAACGGCCATTGCCAGGTAAGGGTTGCACATGGGATCGGGATGCCGGACCTCGATACGGGTTGACATACCGCGTTTGGCCGGTACGCGGACCAGGCAGCTACGGTTTTGTTCCGACCAGGCTATATATACCGGGGCTTCGTAGCCGGGAACCAGCCGCTTGTAAGAGTTAATTGAAGGATTGGTAATGGCGGTCAGTGCCCGGGCGTGCTTCATAATTCCACCCATGTACCAACGGGCAATGTCACTCAACTGGTTGGGTTTTTCCGGGTCATAAAAGACATTTTTGCCATCCAGGGTAAAGAGCGACTGGTGGGTATGCATACCCGAACCATTGATTCCTGCTATGGGTTTGGCCATGAAAGAGGCATGCAGCCCGTGGCGCTCGGCGATGGTGCGCACTACCAGTTTATAAGTTTGGATATCGTCCGCGATCTTATCGACCGGACCATATTTAAAGTCGATTTCATGCTGTCCCGGGGCAACTTCGTGATGGGAGGCTTCAATTTCAAAGCCCATATCTTCCAGGGTGCAAACCATATCGCGGCGCGCATCCTCGCCCAGATCGAACGGAGCCAGGTCAAAATAACCGGCCAGGTCCTGGGTATTTAAGACCGGATTGCCCTTCTCATCCACCAGGAAGAGGAAGAATTCACCTTCAGGACCGGCATTCATAACAAACCCCATGTCCGCCGCTTCTTTTATTACCCGCTTGAGATTGGTGCGCGGGTCTCCGCTAAACGGTTTTTTATCAGGGTCGGGAGTATAGACATCGCATATCATACGGGCTACCGCTCCGTTGCTGGGGCGCCAGGGGAATACGCAAAAAGTGTCGGGATCGGGAACCAGATACATATCTGATTCGTCAATCTCCGCGAATCCGGAGATAGATGAACCGTCAAACATCAATTCCCCATCCAGGGCTTTATCCAGTTGGCTGACCGGGATCGCCACATTTTTCAAAACCCCGCCGATATCGGTAAACTGCAGCCTGATGAAGCGAACCCCATTAGCCTTAACTTTCTCCATAACTTCCAGTTTCTTATCCTTTGTCATAATACCTACTCCTTCCCTATAATCAGTTTCAACTTAATAACCTAACCATTAATCTTGTGGTCTTTCATGTTTAATGATTTCAGCTGCGATCTGTCTTAGCGTGGCCCCCCTCTTCATGGCTTCTTTTTGAATAAAGCGGTGGGCTTCATTCTCAGTAATTTTTAACCTATCAATGAGAATTCCCTTCGCCTTATCCAGAATTTTGCGGGTTTCCAATTTATCTTCCAGCTTTTTGATCTGCTCCTGCAGGGCCAGTTCCTTTTGCCAGTGCAGGAGGGCGGCTTCTACCGCCGGGATCAAGGTATAATAATATATCGGTCTTATAAGATAATGAAAACTGCGAGCCGAAGGAAAAACTTCACTGTCTACCAGCAAAAGGACGGCCGCCAAATGGTCTTCGTTTATAATCGAGGCTGTTTTCAAGCCTTTCCCGCCATCCAGGTTGGCATCAACGATAACCAGGTCGCAGAATAGGGAACGTGCCCGCCTGAATGTATGATTCATGTCGCTGGTTTCGGCCACTACCTGATGACCGGCCCGGCGCAAGCAGTCTACAACCAGGTTCTTTTCAGGAATCGAAGCGCTGGCTACAATAATCTTTCCGCCCAATAGCATCACCTGCCTTCTCTATGTGGATAGTGGAGCCCGGATTAAACAGCAGTTGTTTTAGTTTTGATTAAATCTTTCAAAACTAATCTGGTATTAGGATCAGTTTGGCGAAATTAGAGTTTTTAAGGACATAAAAAAACGCCTCGAGATAAAGTTCGCCAGATATTCCTGCAACTTTAACCTCAAGGACGCCCTTGTCCCGCTCCCAATATCCAATTTATCATTGCAATAGTTTTTCAAACTTGCAAGTTCATTTTACAATCCGGCATTTTGCTTTACAAGTAGTATATTGAAGGAATATTGTATACTTATGGTGGGTGAGGTTTAAGAAGGGATTAGGGTTGAGAAGCTAAAAGGAACAATAAGGACCCCTTCCCCCTCGCCTATAAACCTCATAAAATGAGGCCATTACCCATTATACAATTGGTGATTCCGAAAGCAAACAGATTGCTCCCTTTTAGGAAACTGTGGTGTTCCAGTTGGACACAATTAAAGTTGCGTTGTTTGACCATAGCAGGGTCAAGATTGAAGGGGAGTTGTCCACCAACCATAAAGGAGAGAAATTATGCAGGATACCCCCAAAGCCAACCGCTTGCATATTGCGATATTTGGCCGTCGCAATGCCGGCAAATCCAGCCTGATAAACACCCTGACCAATCAAGAAATTGCACTGGTTTCAGATGTTCCGGGAACCACTACCGACCCGGTATTCAAAGCTATGGAAATTCTGCCTATAGGGCCGTGTATGATCATCGATACGGCCGGCATAGATGATGTGGGCATGCTCGGTGAACTGCGGATTAAAAAAAGCCGTGAAGTCCTGAATCAAGCGGATTTGGCTTTGCTGGTAATCGACCCGGAGATAGGTATCACAGATTTTGAAACGGAATTGAAGATAGAAATTAAAGATAAAAATATACCGGTAGTTGCGGTTCTGAATAAAATCGATCAGGGGAATTTTGATCTTAAAAAGCTGGAAAAGGAATTAGGTTTATCCCTGATTCCAGTTAGTTCGCTCACCGGCGCCGGATTCAGACAACTTAAAGAAAAAATCATCCAGGTGGCTCCGGTCAATTTCGAAGAGCCTCATATTGTGGGAGACTTGATTAATCCAGGGGATATTTGTGTGCTGGTGGTTCCTATTGACCTTGCAGCTCCCAAAGGACGATTGATTTTGCCGCAGGTGCAGACTATTCGTGATATTCTGGATAACGATGCTATTGCCATGGTAGCAAAAGAAAGGGAATTGCGCGAAGCCCTGGGTGGGCTTAATAAAAAGCCACGCCTGGTGATTACCGATTCCCAGGCATTTCTCAAGGTGGCAGCCGACACCCCGGATGATGTTATGATGACCTCATTTTCCATTCTGTTTGCTCGTTATAAAGGGGATCTGATTGAATTGGTCCGAGGTGCCAAAGCCATAGAAAATCTGCAGCCGGGCGACAAAGTCTTGATTGCCGAAGCCTGTACTCACCACTCCCAGGCTGATGATATTGGCAGGGTACAAATACCCCGCTGGCTGCGGCAGTATGTAGGCGGGGAACTGGACTTTAACTGGTCGAGCGGCAGCGGCTACCCGGAAAATCTGGAAGAATATAAACTGGTGGTGCATTGTGGTGCCTGCATGATCAACCGCCGGCAAATGCTTTACCGGATTCAAATGGCTCGTGAGAGTGCGGTCCCGATCGTCAATTATGGAGTATTACTGGCCTTTGTGCATGGTATTCTGGATCGTGCCTTGCTGCCTTTCCCTCTGGCCCGCATGGCCTTCTCAGAAGAACAGGACTAATCTTGACGGATGCCTGCAGGAGCAACTGGTTTGAGCTTTTTACTGCCGGCAATGCCCGGTTTGGTCATTTCCCGGGGATTAAGAATCAGCTCCAATTGTTCTTTATCAAGCAAACCGCTTGCCAAGGCCGTTTCTTGAATGCTTTTACCGTCAGCCCGGGCCTTAAGGTAAAGTTCCTGGGCCGCAGTATAGCCCAGGTAGGGAGTCAGGGCGGTTACCAGAGCGATGCTGTGTGACAGCAGTTCGGAGCAGTGTTCACTGTTTACACTTAGTCCCCGTATACAGCGCTCGCTAAAAATTCTTACCCCATTGCTCATGATTTCCAGCGAGTCCAGGAGATGATGGGCGATGCTGGGCAGGAAGGCATTTAACTCCAGTTGGCCCATGGAAGCCGCCAGGGTTATCGCCTGGTCATTGGCCAGCACTCTTATGGCTACCTGATTAAGCATTTCCGGGATAACCGGGTTGACTTTGCCCGGCATGATGGAAGAACCGGCCTGAACCGCCGGTATTTTAATTTCCGCCAGCCCTCCCACTGGTCCGGAAGCCAGGAGGCGGATATCATTGGCGATTTTGGTCAGCGTAACCGCAGCGGACTTCAGCAATCCCGAAACCTCTACAAAAACATCGGCATTCTGAATGGCATCGATCATGTTTTCGGAACGGGCTATACCTCTGCCCACCATTTGCCGCAGTTTATCGTTAACCAGATATACATAGGCCAGGGGGGCATTGAGCCCGGTGCCTACGGCAGTGCCACCCAGACTTACCTGGCGCAGCCTTTCCTCAACCTTGTAGAGCCGCCAGCGGTCACGTGCAACTGCTTGGGCCCAGGCGCTGCATACCTGGCCAAAACTCACCGGCACCGCATCCTGGAGTTGGGTGCGTCCTAGTTTTAAGGTTCCCGCATAAACCGCTTCCTTCTCCTGAATGGCTTCCTGCAGAGAAGCTATATCTTCCGACAGCGATAAAACCATTTTTATGGCCGCTATCCTTAAAGCCGTGGGATAAACATCATTGGTCGATTGGTGAAGGTTAACGTGATCATAAGGGTTGATTATATTATAGGTGCCGGGAGCATGGCCGATGATGGCCAGAGCCCGGTTGGCAATGACCTCATTGGCGTTCATGTTGGTGGAAGTCCCGGCCCCGCCTTGAATAGCATCCAGAGGGAAATATTCATACCATTGCCCCTGAGCCAGCTCCTCGGCGGCGGCAATTATGGCTTCGCCAATAGGTGGTTCAAGATAACCCAACTCCAGGTTGGCCCGGGCGCAGGACGCTTTTACCGCTCCGAAAGCCCGGATTAGTTCGGGATGAACCCGGGTGGATGAAACTGCGAAGTTACTCCGGGCGCGCTGGGTATGAATGCCCCAGTAAACACCGGAAGGCACGTCCAATTCTCCGAGCAGATCTTTTTCCCGGCGGAATTTACCGGACTTTTCTTCACTGTTCCCGACAGGTTCAGTATTGGGCATTTTTTCAAACCTCCTCATCGCTGGCGACGCATAAATCAAATTCTTTTAGCTATTATAACAGGAATCCGCTGCTTAGCGAATTTTCACCTTGTACATTCTCAGCCAGGTGTCAAGCTGGATTAAAAAGGCCAGATACTGGGCTTCTCCCATTAACTGCCCGAAAAAGGGCCTGGGCATGACATTGGACGAACCGGCCAGAATTTCCTTCAAGGCGTTGGCGTTTATTATATCGAGCAAAAGCGATGAAGAATCGTTAAGGATATTGTTTAACCGCTCCCGCATCAAGGCCAGGTATTGGGGATGATGGGTCTTGGGGTAGGGGCTTTTGGGCCGGTTAAGCACGGCTTCGGGCAGCACTCCCCGCATAGCCCGGCGCAGAATGCCCTTGGGCATATTGTCACAGGTCTTCATTTCCCAGGGAATGTTCCATACGTATTGCAGCAGCCGGTGGTCGCTGAAAGGAACCCTGACTTCGAGCCCGCAAGCCATGCTCATGCGATCTTTGCGGTCCAAAAGGGTGGGCATGAAGCGGGTTATATTAAGATAGAACATCTGCCTGGTTCTGGCTGCCTGTGTGTTTTCACCCGGCAGCAGAGGAGTTTCGGCGACCGCTTCCCGGTAACGATCGGCCAGGTATTCCCGGGGCCGGATCCGGGCCACGATCTCCGGAGATAAAAAATCCATCCGGGCATCGATCATTCTGATCCACGGAAAAGTATCGGAACCAAGCATTTGCCGGTCATAGAACCAGGGATAACCGCCGAATATCTCATCGGCACATTCTCCTGACAAAGCAACGGTAGCCTGCTTTTTAATTTCCCGGCAGAAAAGATAGAGCGAGGAATCTATATCAGCCATACCTGGCAGGTCATTGGCAATCATTGCGGCTTCCAACGCGTCCGCAAGCTCCTTGTTGCCCAATTTGATTTGATGATGCTCGGTTCCCAAATGGGCTGAAACCAACTCAACCCAGGCCGCATCGGAATCAGGCTGAAAATGGCTGGGCCGGAAATGTTCCTGGTTGCCCTGATAATCCACGGAAAAGCTGTGCAGCCGGTCCCGCCCTGATTTGCGGAATTCCCCGGCCGCGACTGCGGTTATGGCGCTGGAATCCAGGCCTCCGGAAAGCAGGGTGCATACGGGAACATCAGCTACCAACTGGCGGGTCACCGTGTCTATAAATAGCTGGCGGACGGTGTCGGCGGTTTTGAGCAGGTCATCCTCATGCGGATGGCTTTCCAAGGCCCAATAGCGCTGGATATTTATGCCGCCGCGGTTAAAAATCAAGCTGTACCCCGGCCGCAGTTCCTTAATGCCTCGAAAAACCGCATGGCCGGGAGTGCGGGAAGGTCCCATCAAAAGCAGTTCGGCCAGGCCTTCTTCATCTATTTCCGGTTCTACCCAAGGGTGGGCCAGCAGGGCTTTCAGTTCAGAGGCAAAAAGCAATCCGGTGTCTCGCCGGTAGTAAAACAGCGGTTTGACCCCCAGGCGGTCCCGGGCCATAAACAGGCTTTCCCGGTCTTCGTCCCAAATAGCGAAAGCGAATATGCCGTTGAATTTCTCCACACAGGCCGGGCCCCATTCCATGTAGGCCAGCAACAGAGTTTCCGTATCGGAATTTGCCGTTTCAAAAATACAGCCCCGGGCTTGAAGTTCCCGGCGCAATTCGGGAGTGTTATACAATTCCCCGTTATAAACGATGGTATAGATTGAGCCTTGGCGGCTGCGGGTCATGGGCTGGGCACCACCTTCCGGGTCGACCACCACTAAACGGCGGTGCGCCAGGGCAACCGAAGCCGACCGCCATATTCCATCCGCATCCGGACCGCGATGACTTAAGCACCGGTTCATATTCTCAATGGTTTTAAGCTCTCCGGTCAAGTCCAACTCCCAATCTACCCATCCGCTGATTCCACACATAAAATTCACTCTCCCGCAGAAAATAAATGGCCCCTGGGGTTTTCAACCCCGGCGCCATTGCCTATGAAATAATATGAAAGACAGCCCGAAATGTTACTGGGAATTGTTGCCCCATTGCTTTGCCATTAATCAGATTTTAGCTATAATTTGAGAAACAGTCCGTTGCTTTAAGCATCGAAGAAACAGCGGAGCAGTTTCAACACACCGCTGCAACGAGGCAGGGAAAGAAGCCGGCGCCTGTTTAGATAATAGGAACCCGACCGCTAAAAGAAGAGGGAGAAATCTTTTCGCCTCGTTATAATCGAAAGGAATTTTAGCAATGAAGATAAGTATTGCCCAGTTGAACCCGATAGTCGGAGATATTGCGGGAAATCTGCAAAAGCTTAATGATTATATGGAGCGGGCCAGCCTGGAGGGGAGCGACCTGCTGGTCTTACCCGAACTTTTTCTGATAGGGTATCCTCCCCGGGATCTCTTGGAGAGAAGCTGGTTTATAGAGAAAACCCAATCGGCGCTGGAGGACATCCAAAATATTTCCCGGAATTATCCCCAAACCGGAATAATTATTGGGATGCCGCGCCCCCACCCCAACCTTACCGGCAAGGGACTGTACAACTCGGCGGTGCTGGTTTATCGCGGCGAACTGCTGGGCTGCCAGCATAAGTCGCTTTTGCCTATTTACGATGTTTTTGATGAGGCCCGTTATTTTGATTCGGCGGAAGAAGTGCAGGTATTTGCTTTCAAAGATGAAATACTGGGAATATCCATATGCGAGGATGCCTGGAACGATCCCGAACTCTGGCCGCAGCGGAGAATGTATACCCTGGACCCCATAGATCGCCTGGCCCAAAAAGGTGCCACGATTTTGATCAATATTTCCGCTTCACCTTTTTATGTGGGAAAAGAGGCCATCCGCTACCGCCTTATCAGCAGTCATGCCCGCCGGCACAAGCTGCCTTTTTATTACATCAACCAGGTGGGTGCCAATGATGAATTGATTTTTGATGGACGCAGCCTGTGTATGGACCGGGAAGGACAGCTGGTGTGGATTGGCCCTGCCTTTCAGGAAGCTATGGAAACCCTTGACTCCAATAGTATGAGTGATTCAGGACCTTATATTCCGCAGGACCGGGTGGAGTCCATCTATCAAGCCCTTGTCCTGGGCATCCGGGATTATATGGGCAAATGCGGATTTAAACAAGCTGTGCTTGGACTTTCGGGAGGTATTGATTCAGCTCTGGTGGCCTGCCTGGCCAGCCAGGCGGTGGGGCCGCAAAATGTTCTGGCGGTTTCCATGCCTTCACCCTATTCTTCGTCCGGCAGTATTGAAGATTCCCGCCAACTGGCGGCCAATTTGGAATTGCCTTTCAAAGTAATAAACATCAGTAATATATTTGCGGCTTATATGCAGAACCTCCGGGAAGGGTCCGAAGCCGAGCCGAATTGCGACATAATGGAACAGAACCTTCAAGCTCGTATTCGCGGCAATATTTTAATGGCCTATTCCAACCGTGATGGTTACCTGCTGCTTTCGACCGGCAACAAGAGTGAGATGGCAGTAGGGTATTGTACTCTTTATGGAGACATGAGCGGAGGGCTAAGTGTGCTGGCCGATGTGCCTAAAACCGTGGTTTATGAACTGGCCGCCTATATTAACCGTAAAGAGGAAATCATTCCTCTTGCAATTATTGCCAAAGCTCCTTCCGCTGAACTGAAACCGGGGCAAACCGATCAGGATGAATTGCCTCCTTATGATGTTCTGGATCAAATTCTCCACTATTATATTGAGGAGGGCTGGCCGGTGAGCCGGATGATCGAGCTTGGATTTGACCCGGAAGTTGTAAACTGGGTGGTCCGGGCGGTTGACCGCAACGAGTATAAAAGACTGCAGGCCGCCCCCGGGCTTAAAGTAACCACCAAAGCTTTCGGCTTGGGGCGAAGGATGCCGATTGCGGCCCATATTCCTCATGGGAAATAATTGTGCAAGCAATCGAAGTGGGCCGGGGTATTATATATTAGGAATACTCTAAAAGCCTGGGGGATATGAAATATGTTTAACAAAGAGCAGACTATGCATTTACTGGGAAAGCAGCGGGATTTTTATGACAGTGGTGAAACTCGGGATATATCGTTTAGAATCGAGCAACTGCATAAACTGGCCGGTGCCATGGACAAGCGCGAAGCCGAAATACTGCAGGCCTTGGAGCTTGATTTGGGTAAATCGGCAGCGGAAGCTTATTTAAATGAGGTCGGAATATCCAAAGCTGAACTCGCCTATACCATCAGAAACTTACGAAGCTGGGCAAGGCCGGAAAGGGTAAGGACCCCCTTAATGTTTTTTGGCGGGAAAAGCCGGATCTATCCTGAACCGCTGGGACAGGTCTTAATCATCAGCCCCTGGAATTATCCTTTTTACTTAGGTATCGCTCCGCTTTTAGGGGCTATGGCCGCAGGCAACTGCGCGGTTTTGAAGCCTTCCGAGCTTGCCCCGTATACGTCCCGCTTACTTTATAAACTTATTAATGAGACTTTTGACGAAGAATATGCTGCTGTGGTTGAAGGCGGTGTGGAAACCAGCCAGCTTTTGTTGGAGCAGCCCTTTGACCATATTTTTTTTACCGGCGGAACAGCGGTAGGAAAGCTGGTCATGCAGGCAGCCGCCCGCAACCTCACTCCGGTGACCCTGGAACTGGGCGGTAAGAGCCCCTGTATAGTGGATAAGGATATTCATTTGGAATACACGGCCCGGCGCATTGCCTGGGGCAAATTTATGAACGCCGGGCAAACTTGTGTAGCTCCCGATTACCTGCTGGTGCATAAGGATATAAAGGAGGCTTTGTGCGCTAAACTGCAGGAAGTCATTCACGGGTTTTACGGAACGGACCCACGCCATTGCCGGGATTATGCGCGGATAATCAACGAGCGGCATTTTGACCGGCTGGAAGCCCTGATGAATGATGGGCAAATAATCTTTGGAGGAGAAAGGGACCGGGCAGCAAAATATATAGCGCCTACTCTTATTGAAGCTGCCGAGGCAGACAGCCCGCTTATGCAGGAGGAGATATTTGGACCCCTGCTGCCGGTTCTGGAATATGAATATTTTGATGAAGCCATTCGTTTTGTCAACCGCCGTCCCAAACCCCTGGCCTTGTATTTGTTCTCCCGCAGCCGGGCCAGGCAGGAACAAGTGCTGGGGCAGACTACTTCCGGCGGGGTTTGCATCAACGATACCCTGAGCCATATCATCAGCCCGGAACTGCCGTTTGGCGGGGTGGGAGCAAGCGGAACCGGCAGTTACCACGGCCGCGCTTCTTTTGAGGTTTTTTCACATCAGAAAAGCGTCTTAACCCAAACCTTCATGTTTGATTTTCCCGTCAAATACCCACCCTATAGATCTCCACTGCATGTATTCAAGAAAATGTTCAAATTGATATAACGAGGCGAAAATATACCTTGTTTCTTTAAAAAGTCGGGATCTTATTAACAGAACAGGCGGAGGGTTCTGCTTCCCCCGCCTCGTTGCAGCAGTGTGTTGAAATGCAACAGAGCTTTTAATTTATTGCCGATAAAGTAAAAGGATTGGTGCCCCGTAAGGCTTCTTCAATATTTTGCAGTATTTTTTCCCTAACCTGGCCCATACTGTCCCAATTACTGAGGGTGTCGAACTGTAAGATCCGTTTTTCCTGGGTGCCGCCGAACTTCTCCAACTCCTCGCGATATAAAAGACTCCACTTGAAAATCATACTGGGGTTGACCTCGGGGTGGAATTGCAGGGCGCATATATGACTGCCATAAACAAAAGCTTGATTTCTACAGGTTTTACCCTCGGCCAATAATACGGCTCCTTCCGGAACGGAAAAGGTATCACCATGCCATTGGAAAGCGGGAAAACGGCCGGGTAATTCCTTAAATAAGAAGGATTGCCGGCCTGCCGGGGTCAGCTCAATCTGATACCAGCCAATCTCCTTAACCGGGTTCGGCCCCACATGTGCACCCAGGGCACGGGCAATGAGCTGGGCGCCCAGACAGATACCCAGTACGGGAACCTGAATGGTATTTGCTTCCTGCACCAGATCCTGAATATTTTTCAAATAAGGATAGGTTTGGTCCTCGTAGGCCCCCATGGGGCCGCCCAGTATGAGCATAGCCCGATAGGGATTGAGATGTTTGGGCAGATTATCTCCTGAAATATGGGCCAAACGGATATCCAGTTGCCAGCCTTTTTGCAGCAAGGTTTCCTCAAGCAGGCCCAAGCCTTCGGCAGGATCATGTTGTATTATCAAGATTCGCATATCTCAACCACCTTTCTGGTTTGGCATTTATAACGAGGCGCCGCCTCATTGCTGCGGTGTGTTTAAACTGCTCCGCAGTTTCTTCCGATGCTTAAATCAGGATTAAAAACTATTTATTATTAAACCGGCAGTCCACAAAGAGAAATAGCTTGCTGTCCAATGGATAGACGAAAGTAGATATTTGCTGGTGGGTTTCCAAGTCCAAATAAGGTGTAGACAGCGTTCCCTCCCCCCTTTTCGAGGTGTCCAGCACCCGGGGCAGAAAATAAGGTCTCCAACACCAATTGCGTCCCAGGTATTCATGCTCCATATGCCACTTCCCATTACTGATTTTAATAAAATTGGGAGTGACCTGGTATCCGCGCTCATTACAGGCGTATATTCTAAACCACTCGGCTGGAGCTGAAAAGATGAGACGGCTGATATGATATTCGGGGTTTATAAAGGAAGATTCAAGCGGTTCATTGAGGACTTCCCGAATATATTGGTTCATCTTGTCGCTGGAGTCTATTTGCCGCTGTTTTAAGCTGAGCTTCTTATCCAGGAAGCTGGCCAAAGCACTATCAACTAAGTTTTTAAAACTCCCCGAAGGGATGAAATCAGGACTGGGGCGAGCAAACAGATAACCTTGAAAATAACGGACCCCCGCTTCCAGCCCCATCAAGAACTGGCTCATGGTTTCTACTTCCTCCAAAACCAAGCTGGCTCCGGATTTTTCGCACAACAGCCCCATCGACTCCAGAACATTGTAGCCAATTAGTCCTTGCTGGCTGCGTTCTATCAGCCCGGCACTTATTTTAAGAAAGTCTGGACGTAAGACAGCGATCCTTTCAAGATTGCTGAAACCTTCGCCGAAATCATCTATGGCAATCTTACAGCCGGCTTCCCGGTAGCGGTGCACCAGTTCCTGCAGCAGAGCAATGTCGGCGGAAAATTCGTCTTCAATTATTTCTATGACTATTTGCTTACCCTTGATATTGAACTGCTCCAAACACTGAATAGTCGGAAACAGCCGGTCGCTGTTAATAAATGGGAACAGCCACTTCGGTTGGATGTTAATGAACAAAGATGTATGGCTGGGCATAGCTTCAACTTTCTGAAGAGCCTTATATCTCACATTACGGTCAACCAGCAGCTTTTCTTCGGCGGAAATCTCCGGATGATGAAAAAAGGAACCCAAGCTCTCAATATTTTGGCAATTGTTTTTCCTTCCCAATACTTCATAAGCAAAAACGTTATTGCTGTCGACGCAAATTATCGGTTGAAAAAACGGCAAAATATCTTCTTTTACACCAGCGGTTAACACAACTATCATCCTTTCGATAGTTTAATTTATGCACAGGTCGGCTGCCAGCACTCCACAGGCTTTTCCCTTCCCGTTTGGAATGGGTACTGCCAGGGTCAAACAGGGCTTCCGGGTTATTGCGGAAATATAAATATCAGACCGGTAGTTTTTCCCGGACATGGCTTCCTGCCACCAGGGCCGGGTAAGAGCGCTTGCCAGCGCTGCCGGAGGTTGGCTGAAAATAAACCCGCCATCCTCGTTGGCACTGTATATGGCTTCAAATTCAGGACGTTTGCCCAACAAAGTGGTCAATAGTTTTTTATGGCTGGCCTGGTCCAGGGATAGAATCACCGGTGAATCAGCAAGGGCATGCAATTCGCCCAGAATCTGCGTGACAGTTTTTTGGTCTATTTCCCGATTCTGCTCTACTCTATCCAGCCGGGCCAGGGAAGCCGCCAGAGATGAAGCTATATCATTAAGAAACCTGCCGGTGTGGTTGAGGCCGTCCAGGTTTTTCTTCCAGAGGCTTAAACTGTGGGCGGCATCCTTGATGTAATCCTGGGTTTCCTGCTGTGCCAGATGGCTGTCATTAAAAATACTGCTGATAGACTCTTGTAAAGAGGCGAAATTGCTTATGGCTTCCGCTTGGGCTTCACTAAACCGGGTATTGCTTTCTTGTTCCTGGCTGCTTACGCTGCTAATTACACGAGATAGCTCGCTTTTAGCCATTCGGGTAAACTGAGTGGTTTCCTTTACCCCCAGGGAACTTTGCTCAGCCAGTTTTTTCATTTCCTGAGCTACCACGTTAAAGCCGCGGCCATATTCCCCGGCACGGGCCGCTTCGATAGCTGCGTTAAAGGAAAGCATACGGACTTGATCGGAAATTCTGCCGATATGGAACAATACCTGATCAACACCGCTTATCGCTTGGTGCAGGGATTCCAACTGCCCGGTGGTCTCAGCCGCAAGCCGGCTTAAATCCTGTGACGCTTTGGTAGCGGACTCAAAAGCTCTGCTGGCAGTGTCCAAAACCTTGCCTGTATTGTTTATGGTTTGTTCAAGCCGCTGCATAACACTGTTTACAACCAGAACCTTGGATTCGAGCAGATTGAAGGCTTCGACCATATCCTGCACGGTGGTTATAGTTTTCTCGATAGGTTCCTGAGAAGAAGCCAGCTGGTCGCAGGTTACCTGCATATCGGATATATAATCCTGCATCATTTGACGCAGCATCTCAAGCTTCAAAGCCAGTTGAAGATATGGGCCCGAAAAATGTTCGGGCTTTATGCCTTGTTCAAAATGCCCGGCCAGCAGGCGGTCCAAGCATTGCAGAAGCAGTTCAAGCTCCGGTTCTGCCGGGTCGTGATACTGGCGAAGGGGAAGCATACTCATGGCAAATAGCTCCTTCCGGTATTAAGAAACCAAAGTAAAGTAAGCACTGTGGTGCTTGAATAATCATCAGAGTATAACGAGGTGAAACTATGTCCCTCGCTTCTTCCGGTCGGGTTCCTATTAGCAAAACAGGCGGCGGGTTATAACGAGGTGCACCTCGTTGCAGTAGTGTGCTGAAACTGCTCCGCTTTTCTTCCGATGCTTAAGAATATCATACTGCTTGGGCTAACAAGCAAAAGGGCTTTAAACCGTTGTTTAGATTTAAAGCCACCTGCGCATTGCTTCCATCTGGGAATTTGCTTCTGTTAGGCAGCAGGGCTTAAACCCCCAGGCCTAATAAGCTTTGACCTTCTTCTGAGTAGCCGTAGGCGTTTTCTCCGTGTAAGGATACATCCAGACCGTTTTCCTCTTCTTCAGTGCTTACCCGCAGATCGGTAAAGAGTTTTATGGCTTTAAGGATGATAAAAGTCATAACCCCGGCAAAAACATAAGTTGAAAGGACTGCTATCAGTTGTACCTGCAAGAGATGAGGGTTGCCAAAGAGTAAACCATCAGCCCCCGCCGGATTTATTGCTGTGCTGGCGAATACTCCGGTTGCAAGAGCCCCGAAGGTACCACCGACACCATGAATACCAAAGGCATCAAGTGAATCGTCATATCCCAGTTTTTCCTTTACGCGGCTGACTGCAAAATAACATAAGGGGCCAACCAGCAAACCCATTACTATGGAGGCAAGCGGGCTGACAAAGCCGGCTGCCGGGGTAATGGCTACCAGCCCGGCGACAGCGCCGCTGACTGCGCCGAATACAGTGGGTTTGCCATGATCGAGCCATTCAGCAGCTACCCAGGACAGCGCCCCGGCTGCAGCACAGGTATTGGTCACCAGAAAAGCCAACCCGGCCAATCCATTGGCAGATAGTGCACTGCCGGCATTGAAACCAAACCAGCCGAACCAGAGTAAACCTGCGCCCAAAACGGTCAAAGGCAGGTTGTGGGGAAGAATCGTATCACGTTCTTTACCGTAACGCTTGCCTAAAACCAGGGCAGCGACCAGACCCGATACTCCAGAACTGATATGGACTACTGTACCCCCGGCAAAGTCGAGAGCTCCCAGGTTTAACAGCCATCCACCACCCCATACCCAGTGAGCCAATGGATCATATACCAGAGTTGTCCAGAGCAGGACAAAAGCCACGAACACTGAAAACTTCATGCGTTCTGCAAAAGCACCGCATATCAATCCGGCGGTAATGATGGCAAACATCAACTGGAAAGCTATAAAGACCATATGGGGGATGGTAGTTCCAAAGCTGCTGCTGGGATCCATTCCTACCCCCTTCAATCCCAGGAAGTCCAGGCCACCAATCAAACTTGCATGATCAGGGCCAAAAGAAAGTGTATAACCGAGTAAAACCCATTGTACCGATACCAGAGCCATTACGGCAAAACATTGCATAAGGATGCTTAAAACGTTCTTTTTCCTGACCATGCCTCCGTAAAAAAATGCCAGGCCAGGGGTCATCAACAAAACCAGAGCTGAACAAATAATAATGAAAGCGGTATCACCTGTATCAATAACTGCCTTTTCAGCCGCGTATACGGGCGAAGATGGCAGCGTTAAAGCCGCAGTCAAAGCCGATAGGCTGAAAATACCCTTTACTAGTTTTCGCATGAATATTCCTCCTCACCCCTAAATGAAAGTTCTAATTTTAGTGTGGAGTTCCGTGTACTCGATTATATGCTGCCATATAACGAGGCGAAAGATGCTCCCGCCTCGTTGCAACGGTGTGTTGAAACTGCTCCGCAGTTTCTTCCGATGCTTATAAAAAGGCGTTCACGGAATTCCTGGTTTCCTGAGCGCCTTTGCTCCAATCTTAATGCTTAATTAGGCCAGAAATTATAGGGCACTGTCGCCGCGTTCTCCGCTGCTGATACGGATGATTTCTTCCAATGGGTAGACAAAGATTTTGCCATCGCCGATCTGCCCGGTGGAACAAACCTTAAGGATGACTTCGACAATCCTTTCCAGCCAGTGGTCGCGGCAAATGATTTCCACCTTGACTTTGGGAAAAAGATCGAGGGACACTTCCTGTCCCCGGTAGTATTGCTTGATGTCTTGCTGCAGGCCACGGCCCATAACATTGTAAATAGTCATGCCTCGTACTTCCAGGTCATTAAGAGCCGTTTTCAATTCTTCCAGTTTGGTGGGGCGAATTACTGCCTCTATTTTCTTCATAACCAACACCTCCTTAAAATTTAGATTAAAAACTACTTATAAAGCTAAAAAGGTACCTTGAATCTCCACCTTGCAGAGTTTCAAAGCGCCTTTGCTTTAACGGGGTTTATCCACGGGCTGGAATTGAAGCGAAAGCATGCGGCAGCCGCTTAATAATAACGAGGCGGAAAGAGGTTCTCCGCTTCGTTGCAGCGGTGTGTTGAAACTGCCCGCAGTTTCTTCCGATGCTTAAAAAAGCCTGTTTCCCTCTGAAAGGGAAACAGGCTTCATTGCCCGAATGTTATATTCTTTTTTTAAAGTTTATAATCTTCAATGATTACA
The DNA here is from genome assembly GCA_036677685.1 of Syntrophomonas sp. Lineage (GTDB taxonomy): Bacteria > Bacillota > Syntrophomonadia > Syntrophomonadales > Syntrophomonadaceae > JAQUBU01. The sequence goes on from JAVBWA010000020.1 coordinate 24,715, forward strand.
TATAGATTTTAGCCTGGAGTAATGAAGGTGTCAATATGACATACAGAGGTATACAGTATTTTGAGGCTGGAAACTTAAACACCTATAAGGCAGGCATCCAGCCGCCGTTCCGGAAGATCCAGCTCTATATAAAGGCTTTGCCGGCTGCTGCTCAAATCTATGAGTTTAATAACCTCCTGCCAGCGCTCATACTCGGGCAGCCATTCCCCAAGCTGGTTGGGAGCTTCACTTAAAACATGAGGATAAAACTCAACATTATCTTCTCCAGGGAAAAGTGCAACATAAAAAATTTGCGTCTCCACTAAATCTTGAAAGAAATGAGTACCATATGACAATTCAGGCATATACCCGTCTTCCTTGCAAGCCAGTTCCACCAGCACCCGGACATTGCAAATCTCGGCAAAAGAGACCGGGATGCCCAGGGATGGGGTGCTGGTACCCCATCGGCCCGGACCCATAAGCATTACCTCCAGGGACGAGTCGGCAGCCAGGAGCCGGTTTAACTTGCCGACCAGACGGGCTACCTGGTATTTTTCGGCAAACGGCAGGGCTATATAGGGACCGGGCTCTACATAGATAATTTTATTTATAAATCCAGGCTCGCTGCCCATAAAATTACCTTGCGTACAAAAAAGGCGCTGTTTGGAACCGGCAGTGATCTGCGACAACGAGTTGCCCAGCTTCTTTACAGTCTGCAAAGGCCTGCATTGCAGGAGGTTCAACTGTATTTGCTTTTCATCAAGGTAGTTAACCGTGAATTCGGTGTCTACTGGATACTCATAGGCATTTTCCAGGGTTTTCAGCATCTCAGCCATAATAATCACCAAGGGCGTTTCCGTCAGCAAACGATCAAAAGTTAAAATCCAAGCGGTCGAATTGGCATAGCCTAACTCCTGCATACGGCGGCTGGTTTCATGGTCGCGTTCGGCTGCCAGCTTCCAGCAGGCTATAGCCGGATCAAGGGAAGCTATTTCAGCCGCTTTTATGCTATCCCAGTTATTGGCCTTTGTATCCAAAACATCAACCTTGTGTTGGGAAAACCTGCGGATGTCTTCCCCACTGGAAACAGGTCGCAGCAAAGGTTTATCCAAGGCCACAAAACGGGGATAATCATCTTCCACCCGGTCTACCGCGCGCGTTCCCAAGCCCAAGACCAGCCGCATCATGCCGGCTTGGGGCTGCATATCCGCTCTCCAGACATAAGGGTTATGCGACATGGCAACCCCCGCCAGGTCCGGGAAAAAGTACGGTCCATGATGGGAGCCCGATACCCGCTGCACCAGCAAGGCCATCTGCTCGTCGCTGGAGGCCAGACCGCGCTGCAGCCGGTAAGCCAGCGCGTCTTCATTCATGGTGCTTGCAAAGATTGATTTTACTGCTTGTTCGAAAACCAGATAGCGGTCCTGAAGATCACCCTGATTAACACAAAAAATACTTTCGTATTTGCCCGCAAAGGCATTGCCAAATCCATCCTCCAACAAGCTGCTGGAACGTACGATGATAGGAGACTGTCCGTAGTATTCCAGCATTCGATAGAACTGTTCACGTATATTGGCGGGGAAGACCCCGTTTAAAATTTTCTCTTTCAGTTTTTGTGCTGCCGAAAAATAACAATCAGCTTTTTTTTGCTCCAGGCGCAGATTCCAGCATTCGTTCTCCACCAGATAAGTATAATAAACATCCGAACCAACATAGAAAGAGTCATGGACTTCCAACAGAGCATCCCAATCATGACCCGGAGATGCCTGTAATATTTTACGCGCCAAGAGCATACCCAGAGTCTTGCCTCCGATATAACCCGACCCCAGCAAACGGTTGCGAATCTCCAATAAATCAGGAATCGTAAAATATCTATGGGCCAGGGTCAGAACCCGTTCATCCCGGCTGAGTATCATCTTGCAGAGTTGATCCAGCATTATGGCTTGTTCCTCTTGGGCGGCGAGGTTGCCTGCTCCAACTCGTTCCATTAATTCCTGGGCATTTAGAAAAACCCGGTCCCAGTAGTCGAGTTTGCGGCCTACATTGCCGGGCCCAAACCCCTGAAAAGCTGAAAACAGGCGGGATGCCTCCATACTACTGCTAATGGGAAGATATTTATCATTAACTGCCACATGGGGCAGGTACATGGTGGGCGAATAGCGGTTCCACACCTTTAAAGGGTGGATGAAATACTTGTCGTCGAACTGATAAACATCGAGCAATAATTGGGTGGTTTCGCGAATGCGGGCTATCGTGTCATAGGAATTGCGATCTCTCAAAATGGCGAAATAGGCGATAGTATCAAGATCAAACAAATAGGGGCAGGTTACCTTGAAAAAGTTGCCGATCATTAAATCGGTAGCCCATGCGGAAAGGAGATCGGACAGGCAGTCAAATACATAAAAAACACCCTCTCCTTCCGCTGACGCAATATTGTGTACAGCAGCAGAAAAGGTTTCGAAACCCTGGCTGGCATCCAAATCATATACTTTGATATCAGGGTCGCTGGCCAAAATTTCCGGGTGCTGCCCGAAGCGCATATAAACTATGGGGCGTTTATCCGCTTTGGCCTGTTTGATAAAAGGCTGAACAAAGTGGCAGTAATCTTCAACCGAATTTACTTGCCAGACCACATTGTCACCCATTCGCAGGTAGTCCAGTATTTCATCCAAACCGTTGATGCCGGTGGAAGCCCGGGCAAAGTTCTTAACCATAATGCTGCCCCCGTTAATGTAAGGGGACACACCCCTTACTACTTTGATTTACATCCCAACTGCATTTATGGAAATACCTATCAACAGATTAATAACAGGCTATCCCTCGTGGAATGTCCCCATTTTATATGTTGCCGGTCATCAGGCAATCATATCCATGAAATCGTCAAATAGATAGCGGGTATCTTCGGGGCCGGGCGCAGCCTCCGGGTGGAACTGAACCGACATTAAAGCCAATTGCTGGTGGCGCATACCTTCGACAGTATTGTCATTAAGGTTTATAAAGCTCAGTTCCAGACCGGGTTCAATCAGGGAATCCCGGTCTACCGCATAGCCGTGGTTTTGAGAAGTAATGAAGACCCGACCGTTTTGCAAATTTTTTACCGGGTGGTTGCCTCCGCGATGGCCGAAGGGCATTTTGTAGGTATCTCCGCCCAATGCCAAAGCCAGTAGCTGGTGTCCCAGACAAATTCCGAAAACCGGTAATTTGCCCAGCAGTTCTGAAACGGTTTGGATGGCATAGGGACAGTCGAGGGGATCGCCCGGTCCATTGGACAGTACCAATCCATCCGGATTAAGTGCCATAACTTCCGAAGCGGGAGTTGAAGCCGGAACTACAAATACCTCGCAGTTTTGTTTTAGCAGGCAAGTGATAATGCTCTTTTTAACTCCGAAATCCATCAGGACAATGCGCTTGGTGCCGGAGCCCAGGTGTGTAACCTCCCGGCGGCTGACCTGCATGACGAATCCTCCGGGAGGCGGCTGCAGTCCGGAACGGGCACGGGCGGTAAGATCTTCCGGTTCGTCCAGGTTTCTGACTATTACTCCGCCCATGGTTCCCCGGGTTCTGATTACACGGGTCAAGGCACGGGTATCGACTCCGATAAGACAAGGTATATTATGTTCCTTTAGATAATCGTCCAGTCTCATTTCCTGCTGATAATGCTGGCAGCCGGCTTCGGGACATAATTCCCGTGCTATCAGCGCTTTTAGCCACGGGGTGTCGGCTTCCAGGTGGCTTTTATTAATACCATAATTGCCAATCAGTGGAAAGGTCATAACTACAATCTGACCGGCATACGAAGGGTCGCTGATCACCTGGTCATAGCCTACCATACTTGTGTTGAAAACCACTTCGCCCGAGATAAGAGAGGTATTGCCCAGCAATTTACCTTCAAAAACCGTACCGTTTTCCAGCAGCAGATATCCTTTTTGATCCATAATTATACCTCCATCTTTTGGCCCCAAAAAAAAAACGCCTCCCTAGCGCAAAACTTTTCTGTATGCGTTGGAGGACGCCTTTGTCCCCAAAATTTATGTTTTTTATCCTTAATGATTATAGCATGAGAAAAAAAGAAAGCAATATTTAAGTGATAGTAATATTGTATACTTTGAAAACTTTAAGCATCGGAAGAAAGTGCGGAGCAGTTTCAACATACTGCTGCAACAAGGCGGGGGACATCTTTTTGTCTCGTTATGCTCTTGCCATAAGCGGGAGGTAATTCTTTCTCCTACACCGGGTTCGAAATCCTCCCCATACCAACGCTCAAATAACTCAGTGTAAGACCCGCTTCTGTATATAAATGGTATAATAATAAGACACCTTGAGCACAGCGAGAGGAATGATGGTTAAATGTCGGAGCTGGTAAGGACAATTCATTATGATGAACTGAGAAAACTGATGAATTTATACAAACAATTACATCCTGATGATCCTGATCTTGAAGAAAACGAATCGGTAGAATCACTGTGGAATGATATATACAATGACCCGAATTTGCATTATCTGATCATTGCCAAAGATGGAGAAATAATTTCTTCTTGTACGCTTGCAATAATAAAAAATCTTACCAGAAATTTTCGTCCCTATGGATTGATAGAAAATGTTATTACACACTCAGATCATAGGGAAAAAGGCTATGGAACAAAAGTGTTGCATAGAGCAATAGAAATAGCCAAAGAAAATAATTGCTATAAGGTTATGCTTTTAACTGGTTCCCAAAAAGAAGAAACCTTAAGATTTTATGAGAAAGCCGGATTTTATAAGGGTATTAAGACGGGCTTTATAATAGGTTTATAAAATTAATATAGATGGGCACCATGTTGATAGTATTTGGGGAGAGGCAGGAAATTGAATCTATTTAAATTGCCACCGGAGATACCAACAGAGGAATTATTTGAAGCCCTGATTCCTGATCAAGGAGTTTTGATTGAAAGAATAATCTCGAGCGGGCAGGTGTCGCCGCCCGGTTTCTGGTATGAACAGGAGCGGGACGAATGGGTGGTCTTGCTGCAGGGCAAGGCCCGGCTGGCCTGGGAAAACGGCCGGAGCCTGGATATGAATCCAGGTGATTGGGTGTTGATAGCGGCCGGGGAACGGCATCGGGTAGAATACACTTCCCAGGAACCTCCCTGTATCTGGCTGGCTGTTCATGGCAGGCTGCGCTAAGGCAACATGGTAATGAGATTTTATGATTTGCAGGATTTAGAATCATAAACGAAGAATCTGTAAACGAACATGAATTCTTGGAGGTGTAGTTATGAGTCATCATCATGGACCTAAGATCGACCCCGCCGAAGTAATCAAAAGCCTGGAGGAGAGCATAGTTTCTTTTCAAAAAGATTTCCCCCTTGAGGCTTTTGCCAAAGGCAATTATGGACAGCACCCGGTTATAACCCTTTTAACCTGTTCGGATTCGCGGATGCCGGTGAATATTTTCGGGGAAATATTCAACCGCATATTTTCGGTGGAGAATATCGGCAATCAGGTTAAGACCAGTGAAGGCTCGATTCTTTATGGCCTTCTGCACTTGAGTACTCCGCTGATGATCGTAGCCGGGCACACGGACTGCGGTGCTATCAAAGCTGCAGAATCAAATTTTGTGGATGAACCGATGGCGATTAGAAACGAATTATCCATTGTCAAGAACTCCCTGGAGGAAGGACGTCGGTTGACCGGCATGGCGTACGACACCAAGGAAGCCCCCTTACTTTACAGCCAGTTGGCGGAATTAAATGTCGATATGCAAATTAATTACCTCTTGGCCAATCATAACGTGGCCGAACTGGTGGCCAAAAAGGAACTAATGCTGGTAGGAGTAATGGCCGATTTGCATAATATCTATGGCAATGGCTACGGCGCGGTATATACCAGCAATGTCAATGGCGAATGCAATAACTCTGTTTTGCAAAGTTCTACCAACATAGGATGCCTGGCGGAGCGGGTTAAAAGGTTAGGGGCAAAGTAAAAAGGAATATCTGATAAGGAAAGTGGACACACCCCTAATAAGGAACGGGGACACACCCCTACGGGGAATGTCCCCATGGCATAATGTCCCCTGTGGTAGGATGCCCATGGCAAGGAAAGACCAGGTGATGAAAAGGGAGAAGGAATATTGAGCTTGGATGGGCTTTATTCCTCCTCCCTTTAAATGGAGCAAGGACCATCATTACAGTTCGTGCTGGTAATCAGAACTTTAAGTTCCTCTTTGCTAATGCGTTCCAGGTGACTCAGGTAGCCGCCTGTTGCCAGTTCCAACTCCAGCCAGGGAGGCAAGTGATTGCAAAATACCTCCAGAGATAAAAAATCTCCTCTGCGTAAGAACGGCAACAGGGCTTGCTTGGTAGTGAAACCGGTATTGTGGAGCTGGATATCAGTCAATGAAATCCTGTAACAACCTGGAAAGGTTTCACTTACTGCAGGTGGATCAGCGCCATTATCCTGAGCCGGCAAAACAGATTCTTTACAGGCATCAATATCATCAAGAAAATCTTCGGCGCAGCCATCTATCTCCCAGATACTTAGCTGCTGCTTCTCCAATTCATAGTAGGCAACCCCGCTTATGGAGCGGGCTGCAAAAACCTTGCAATCGCCCAGAAAATTCATGATATTTCTGATCTGTGCCCGCAGCGCTGCCATCCCCTTTTCCGGCAGCAGCGTGAAGGGCTGTCTTCTTTCCACCATCCATTTGCTTTCTTGTTTGCCGTAGACTACTATTTGACCGGGTTCATGCAGGGAAATTGTGCATCCTGAAGCATCCACAAACACCGCAATTTTTTTTGCCATAGCTTTACCTCCTTTTGGGACTTGTAACAACTGGTTCATATTGCTTCCTGGGCCGGCGCGCTGACCAGCTTGCCGCCGCCGATTAGTTCCAGGCGCTTGTCTTCACCCAGCAAGCCAATTGCATCTGCCCGGCACTGCCGGCAGTGCCGCATCTGAGGCAGATCGGCCTGACAGCGTTCCCGCATGGCCAGCAGCTCCGGCATGCTGGTCTGGGGCCAATTGGCGAAAGCACTGCCTTGAACCGGTATAAGCGGGACAATGTTGCTTATCGTGACCCCCAGTGTTTTCATGGTTTTTGATATTTCAGGAATATGCTGGTCATTAATTCCAGTTATCATAACCGTATTAACCTTGATAACTGCACCGTGCCTGGTGAGCCAGCCAATGCCCTGCAGCTGCTTGTGCAGCAACAACTTTGCAGCTTCCAACCCCCGGTACTGCTGGCCGTCAAAATTTATCAGGCGGTAAATTTCAGCAGTAATTGCAGGGTCCACGGCATTGACTGTAACGGTTATATGTTCAACTCCCAAGGCCAGCAATTCATTAGCGTATTGCGGCAGCAGCAAGCCGTTGGTCGATAAGCAAAAAGCCACATCGGGGTCAGCCTCTCTAATCATTTCCAGGGTAGGACGGGTATTCTTCCAGTCGGCCAGGGCATCCCCGGGTCCGGCTATTCCCACTACACTTAGATTGGGAATCCGTTCCCTTACATAGAGAAAACGCTCATAAGCCTGCCGGGGGCTAAGGATTTCACTGCTGACCCCGGGGCGGCTTTCATGGGGGCAATCAAACTTGCGGTTGCAATAGTTGCAGGAAAGATTGCAGGCCGGAGCAACCGGAAGATGCATACGCGCGTACTTTTTATGGGCTGCCAAAGAAAAGCAGGGGTGTTTGCTGCTTTTATCCTTTTCTTGTAAACAGCTCTGTTGCTTCGATGTGCATACACATGTATTTTCCATATTTAAAAACCTATACCTTTCCACCAGCAAGGGAAAACCCCTTACCCGGCATAGTAATTCTGCAGGATGTTTTGGCGGTAGTGCTGTTGTTTATTATCTAAAAAGGTATTGGTCACCCGGTCCAGAAATTGCATGGTTCCCTGGTATCCCAGCGATAAGATCCGCTGCCCGCCTACCCGGTCATGAATGGGATAACCGAGACGGACCAGGGGGATGCCTTCCCGTTCGGTCAGGTAGCGGCCATCAGAATGGCCGATTGCCAGGTTGACATTTTTTTTCTTGCACTGCTCCCTGATCCCGGTAAAATCAGCCTCCGGTATAAGCGAGATGTCCTCGGTAAAAATGCTGCCATCAGATTGCAGGAGGTTCCTCAAGGTTCCGTTTTTAGCACCGGTGGCCACTACCGCTGGAATAAGACCATTTTCCAAACAGGTGCTGGCAACAGCATAAACCAGTTCCGGTTCACCAAAGATGGCACAACGAATCTGGGCATTGTATTTATGTGAATCGATCATCCCATCCAAAAGCCTTCCCCGCTCCAGCAGCAACGGTGCTGGAACTCGATTCCCGCTCAATTCCTGGAGCAAAGCCAGAAAACGATCAGTAGCTGCAATGCCCATAGGGATAGGCAGATTGTAAAGGGGTACGCCAAATTGCTGTTCCAGGTAATGCCCGGCCGAAAAATCATCCTCCACGGTCAGGCCTAGTTGTATAGTGGCCTGGGCTCCGCCCATGGCCTTGATATCGTCAAGCCTGGTGCCTCCCAAGGGAATCTTTTGATAGGAATGGATAAAAGGCATATCCAGAGTATCCGAAAAATCGGGACAGAGGATATACTCCAGTTCCATCATGGCCAAAAGCCGTTTTATTTCCCGCAAATCAGCAGGGCTCAGGTTGGGAACGATTATATTGACTTTCTGATGTTTGACAGTCGCTCTGCTAAGACGGCTTACAATCTCCCGCACCGCGCGAAAATATCCTTCACTGTGGGAACCACCGTAACCAGGAGTCGCCACGCTAAGCAGCGGGAAATCTTGCAAATCCCTAGCACGCAAATAATCCTGGCAGATGCGCCCCACATCTTCGCCGATGGTTTCGGCTAAACAGGTGGTAAGAACCCCAATCATTTTAGGCCGGTACATATGCATGATGTTGTCCAGGCCGCGGATCAGATTGTCCTCACCGCCATAGATGGTGCCCTTTTCGTTCAAGGAACTGGAGCCCACATCAATTGGTTCGTTAAAATGCTCTGCAATATGGCGGCGCATATAGGTACTGCAACCCTGAGAACCATGAATTATTACCATGCTTTGCTCAATGCCCTTGAAGGGAAGAATGGCGCCCATAGGCATGCACATCTGACAGGGGTTCTCGGAAACGTTCCGGCTGTGTTCAGTTCTTGCTTCCATCAAGTATTTCCTCCCTCCAGGCTGGCGGCTGCTTCAGATACATCCATACGGGAGAGCATACCGTTGCATAAACTTCGCGGGCAAAATTTACAGCACCTTCGAAACCGCTCAGCGGATGTTTGCGATCATGGTTGTGATCGATAAAGGCTTTGCCCAGCTTATAAGCCAGGGGCCTTTCCTTAACCCCCCCTACCAGCAAATCAGCCTCCTGCTCCAGCATGAATTTCTCCAGCTCGGAGGGATTGGCATCATCCAGAATAACCGTTCCGTCGTCTACCAGTTCATCAATGGTCTGGTATTCTTCCGGGCGGCCGGTTTGGGTGCCGATCATTACCACATCAATACCAATTTCCCGAAATTGCTTGATCAGGGAAATAGCTTTGAAACCACCCCCCACATAAATGGCGGCTTTTTTCCCTTCCAGATGGGAACGGTAGTAATCGATAGCTGGCTGGCAGCGCTGCTTTTCCCGCTCAATGATGGCTTCGGCCTTTTCCCAGGCAACAAAATCATCCAGGGCCAGGGCAATTTCCCGCAGAGAATGGGCTGTGTCCTCCATGCCCAGGAAGGAAACATGAAGCGATGGTATGCCATATATTTCGCCCATTTTTTGCGCCAGATAAAACATGGAACCGGCACACTGAACAATATTTAAAAGCGAGCGAGGGGCAGCTTTCAAGCTCTGGTAAGTAGAATCACCGGTAAATACGGAATTAATCTGGATGCCCATTTCCTGCAGGTAATTTTTTATTATCCAAACTTCCCCGGCCAGATTAAAGTCGCCCAGGTAGTTGATCCCCTCCCGGGGTAGCGAATAATTCTCACCGGACATCAGGCGGAGCAATACCGCACAGGCGGCCCGGTAGCCCTCGGACTTGTTGCCGCTGAAGCCGCTGGATTCCACGGGTATGACTTCTATACCATGTTTTAGGCGGGCTTGCTGGCAAACCGCTTCCAGATCATCACCGATTACACCGACTATACAGGTGGAATAGACCAGAACCAGCGGCGGGTGGTATTTATCCACCAGTTCATCGATAGCCCGGGCCAGCTTCTTCTCTCCGCCGAAAATGATATCCTGTTCCTGCAAATCGGTGCAAAAACTGAAACGGTATAAATCAGAATTGCTGCTCAGACTGCCCCGGATATCCCAGGTATAGGCAGCACAGCCGATGGGGCCATGTACCAGATGAACAGCGTCGGTTATGGGATTTAAGACCACTCGGGCACCGCAATATACACAAGCCCGCTGGCTGACACAACCGGCCACGCTGTCGGCCTGACATTTCAGGCTCTGCTTGCGCTTGCCCTTGGTGGTAATGGAAGGTATTCTCTCCTTGATCAAGGGGCTGGCTTCAAAAATGGCGGCCATACATTCTCCTCCTTTCGGCGAATTACATAATGAGTTCGAGGTCTTCATCACTGGCTTCCCGGTCAAGCTGATCCAGGAGGGCATTGCTGATCATTTCCAAAAGCCGTAAAGCTCCGCGATAACCAAGCACCGGCAAATAGCTGTGCACACTGCGGTCCAGAATGGGGAAACCCAGGCGAACCAGGGGAATCTCTTCCGCCCGGGCTATGAATTTACCGTAGCTGTTGCCGATCAGCAGGTCTACCGGCTCGTTTTTAATCCACTGGTGCAGTTCAAACAGGTCGCCTCCGGCTTTAACCCGCCCCTTGATCCCGGCTTCATCAAGCATGGACCGTACTACCTGCTCAAAAAAGCCCGGGCTTGCCCCCAGGCTTCCAGTTGGAGTGCCGGTAAGTACATGGATGGGCTTCATGCCCAGGCTAATAACAAATTCGGTCATGGATGTTACAATATCAGGGTCACCAAAAATGGCCGCCCGCTTGCCTGCAAAGTGATAATGGGTATCGGTCATGATATCTACCAACTGCCCCCGCTCCTCCTCCAAAGAGTAAGGCACCTCACAGGCAAAACTCTGGCGCAGGGCCATCAGCAGTTCGTCAGTGGCCTTGATTCCGATGGGGGTCTTAAGAGCCAGAGCCGGAACCTGGCACTTGCGGTCCAATTGGAAGGCCGCATCACTGGAAGCGTAGCTCCCCAAAGCCAGGGTCAACCGGGAATTGCCGGAATCACGGATAGCTTCCACCCGGCTTCCGCCCTGCGGGTACATATTAAAGTGTCCAGTCATCGGAGAATCCATAACCCCCGAGGTATCAGGAAACATTATAAATGGAATCCCCATTGCTTTAAGCAGGTGCTTGATTTCCCGCATATCACCGGGATTTACAAAGCCGGGCAGAATATTAACCTGCTCTTTCTTGGCTTCCGTATTACTGGTAGCCAGGTAGCTCACCATAGCCTTGGTCATATTGGAAAAACCCGTTACATGCGACCCCTGGTAACTGGGGGTGTTGGCGTGAATAACCACTTTGCCATCGGGGATTTCGGCGGACTTAATAATTGTGGGAATATCATCACCAATGGTTTCCGACAGACAGGTGGTATGGATAGCCATCACATCCGGATTGTAAAGTGTAAATACATTTTTGATAGCCGCCTTGAGATTGGCTACCCCGCCAAAAACCGAGGCGCCTTCAGTGAAGGAACTGCTGGAAGCCAGCACCGGTTCCCGGAAATGACGGGTCAAATGCGAACGGTGGTAGGAGCAGCAACCCTGGGAACCATGACTGTGCGGCAGGCAGCGATGGATGCCCAGTGAAGCATACATCGCACCGATCGGCTGGCAGGTCTTGGCCGGGTTTATTACTGCTCCGCTACGGGTATTGATTTCTTTAGGTGTACAGTTTAACATCTTTAGCTTCCTCCTTCGGCAATGCTGCCCTCCAGCAAGGGACGTATCCTCCAGGGAGGGACCAGATAGTTCCAGGCCGGGGTGGTAAAACACATGCTTATATCACGGGCGAAATTGACAGCTCCCTCGAAACCGGCATATGGACCGCTGTAGTCGTAATTGTGCAGTTGTTTGGAAGGTATACCCATCTTCTGCACACTGTATTTGTCCTTAATCCCTGAAGAAAAGATGTCCGGCTGCAGGATTCTGATAAATTCTTCGGTTTCAAAATGATTCAGGTCGTCCACTATGATGCTTCCCTCTTTCATATGGGGGTTAAGACCGTCATAATAACCCAGGGGGATTTTAGCTTTCAGTTCCTCCAATTTTTCAGGGGACATTTTTATACGGAAACGCTCGGGGTCCGGCTCAATGCGCAACTCCGGAATATTTTTACTATCGGCATCGGATTTTATATCCGGTATAACCTGGCGCCCTTCATAATCATCGCGGTGAGCGAATTCGTAACCGGCCAGGATCGTCTCGATCCCCAGTTCTTCATAAAGTCCCTGGTAGTGATGGCCGCGGGAGCCGCCTACAAAACAAAAGGCAGTTTTACCGCTGCAGATGCGCTGGTAGGGCTCCAAAAGCGGCTCGATTCGGGAGATTTCCCGGCATATTATCTCCTCGGTCTTTTCCATCAGCCCCTGATCTCCAAAGTAAAGAGCCATGTTGCGCAGTGATTCAATGGTCGAGCGAATACCGATGAAATTGACTTTCAACCAGGGAGTACCATATTTTACTTCCAGCATCGTAGCGATATAGTTGATGGAACGATGGCATTGCACCAGGTTCAGCTCGGCTATATGAGCGTTTTTTAATTCCTCATAGGAGCCGTCACCGGTCATCACCGCTTGAATGGTATAACCAATCTCCTCCAAAAGTTTTTTGATCACCCAGCCATCACCACCGATGTTATACTCACCCAAAATATTTATGGTGTATGGGCTGAGGGGTTCTTCCATTTCCCCCTGACCAATGACTTCACTCATAAGGATATTGTTGGCGATATGGTGGCCGGCGGATTGGCTTACCCCTTTATAGCCTTCACAACTGTAAGCTGTAATGCTGATGCCGTGTTTTTCCACCGCCTGTCGGGCAACGGCTTGAATATCATCTCCGATCAGACCTACCGGGCAGGTGGCAGAAATGGTGATTGCCTGCGGCTTGAATATTTCCATTACCTCATCGATGGTCTGGGCTAATTTCTTCTCGCCGCCAAACACGATATCGCTCTCCTGCATATCCGTTGATACGCAGTAAGCCAGGTAGTTTTTAGCCGGATCATCACTATGGGCTTTGTTTCGGCGGGTCAGCCAACTGTAATAGGCACAGCCAATCGGGCCATGCACAATATTAACCACATCCTTAAGCGGACCCAGTACCACGCCTTTACAACCAGCGAAAGCGCAGCCGCGATTGGTGATAATTCCTGGTATGGTGCGGGTGTTGGCCTCGATAACCTGCGCTTCCGGGCCGCTGTCCTTGATAACGATATGTTTCTTGCGGTTTATTTTTGCCTTGGACGGATATTGATTCAGGATTTCCTGCAATTTGTTTTCACTAATCACTTTGTTTTCAACTCCCCTCGGGGCAGTTGCCCCAATGCTAAATAGCCTGCTCACCCCGTTCTCCGGTGCGCAGTCTTACCACATCTTGGATGGGTAGAATAAAGATTTTACCGTCCCCACGGCTTCCTTGCTGGTTTACCCGGATGATGACATCAATTACTTCCTTTAACTGTTCATCCGGAACTATAATGGAGAATAAACGTTTGGGTATCAACCGGCCTCCGGTAGAGAGGGTATCTTCAATCAACCCGCGCAGTTCCTCACCGCTGTCAACAAGTTTGCCGAGGTCCATGGTCATTTTGCCGCGGCCCATGACCTTGATCGCTGTCATACCGAAAATGCCGATATCCAGCAGAGCCCGTTTAGTCTCATTAACCTTGTTCATACGGATAATACTCATAATTTCCTTCATTCGCATTCCTCCTTCCTACAGCATAAAAAGCATCTTGCCTACAGCCCCTTGCTGCCGCTGCTGATGGTATAGCTCTCCTCTACCTGTGTAACAAAAATCTTGCCGTCACCGAAAGCGCCTTTTTCACCGCTGCGGGCATACTTGGATATAATACTGATGATGTCTTCCTTGTCCTCATCGCGGATTACTATCAGCAGCATTTCCTTGGGAATTTCATCATAGATTATTGCTCCTACATTAATGCCGCGCTGTTTGCCGCGGCCCACCACATCGATTTTGGTTACAGCCGGAAAACCGGCGCTGTTGAGCTCGGATAGAATGATATTACTCCTCTCGGGTCTGACAATAGCTCTAATCATCAACATATAGATTCCTCCTCCTAAATAGAATCCAGTATTCCGTGCTCCATCATCAATTCTTCCAGGCGATCCTGTACCATGGGTTTGGGGATGACAAACATTTGGTTATGATGGATCTTCTGGGACAAGGCGCGATATTCATCAGCCTGAGCAGCTGCGGGGTCGAAATCAATTACTGTTTTACGGTTAATTTCTGCCCTTTGCACGATATTATCGCGGGGTACGAAGTGAATCAATTGTGATCCCAGTTCGCTTGCGAAAGCCTGCAGAAGATCCAGTTCATTATCGACTTTACGGCTGTTGCAAATGATGCCCCCCAGGCGGACCTCGCCATTCTGTGCGAACTTCTGAATCCCTTTGCATATGTTGTTGGCGGCATAAAGGGCCATCAACTCACCGGAAGCGACAATATATATCTCCTTGGCCTTGCCTTCCCGGATAGGCATAGCAAAACCTCCGCAAACCACGTCGCCCAGGACATCATAAAATACGTAATCCAGTTGATCGGTATAGGCCCCCAGGGATTCGAGCATATTAATTGAGGTTATAATTCCCCGCCCGGCGCAGCCTACACCCGGCTCCGGACCGCCTGATTCCACACAACGGGTTTCCTTGTAACCGCTGAGCAGGATATCCTCCAGAAGGATATCTTCACCCTCGTCACGCAAGGTATCAAGGACGGTCTTTTGGGTAAGCCCGTTAAGCAGCAAACGTGTGGAATCACCTTTGGGATCGCAGCCGACCACCATGACCCGGTTTCCTGCTTCCGCCAGGGCTGCCACCGTATTTTGGGTGGTGGTGGACTTGCCAATCCCGCCCTTGCCATAAATTGCTATCTGTCTCATAATCCTTCCTCCCTCTTTTATGGAATTTTACGGCTAATATTTTTACAGGTTTGATTAATGGGATTTTGCTTGCGGCTCAGCATTCATATCCGGGTACCTCCTCTCCAAAAAAGAGCTTCCGGAGAATTCTCTCCGGAAGCACCATTGCTCAGCTCTTATTATTTAGTTTTGTTGGGCCAGGAAAAAACAAAAAACGCCTTCCGAGCGCTGCTCAGAAGGCGACCTTGCCACAAATCAATAATTAACTTGTTATTATTTGATAATACTATCAGCCCAAATTGAAAAAATCAATGGTAAACAAGCCCTATTATTCATGTATACCCGTATACAGCAATTAAGACCCTCTTGCCACTGCCGATAATTCTAAGTAAACAAAACAGTCTTCCCATGGTAAATTAATAATTCTTTATTATTATATTGATTCTGCCTTGGACAAAATATATAAATAAAATATATAAATATAGTATACACTTTGGATTGATTTAGATTTGAGGGATAAATTTATGCAGGAAAATGCAGATATACTCGGTTCCTGGGAGAGTTTCATTAATACCTCGGCTGTTCCTCAGGGAAAGGTGAGACCTGAAATTATTGAATCCTGGCAACGGAGCCGGGCGGTCGATCCATTTACCAAACATCAGCATCAATTGCCTAACCGCCTTCTTCAAGCCAAATTGGCCGAGAATTTGCAGCTGGTGTCTTTGTCCAGGCCGGTAATGCGCGAACTTAGCGAGATTGAAGGACTTGATTCGGTTATACTTTGCGACCCCGACGGTTATGCTGTTGATGTAGCCGGTGATACAAGATTCGATAAACTCAAGGGATTGCGCTTCAGGGAGCAGGACATCGGTACAAATGCTATTGGAATTGTATTGGTTGAAGACAACCCTGTTGAAGTTGCCGGTGTTGAGCACTATCGGCAGGGTTACCATTCGGCATGCGGTGCAGCTGTACCGGTGCATAATAGAGAAAAAATCATCGGGGTTTTAGCCGTGTATAATTACTCGAAAGTCCTTCCGGCTGGGATTCTGCAAACATTAAAACTGGGCGTAAAGGTAATTGAAAACCAGATTTACTACAAGGTTGAGCAATCGCAGATTACTCATATCTACCATAACACCTGCTCATCTATTATAGACTTTTTCGATGATGGCTTTTTTGTGGTTGATGCCCAGGACAATCTTATCAACGTAAACCAAAGCTGTTGCAGGATGCTGGGTATTAGCGACCGGGAATCACTGATTGGAGAGTACCTTGGCAATTTACTCGCCGACGACAACCGGGTACTCGACAACCTTTTATCAAGTGATCCCGGTGAGTTTGTCAGTAAGTTTTCTTTAAAGGGTGCTAACGGAGTAATCCCCTGCTCATTAGTGCGCAGGCGTATTACCAGAAATCCGGATGGTTCTCAACAAACGGTGCTGGGCTTTGTAGTAGACTGCGAAGGGCAAGAGCCGGAGATGAAATACCGGTTTTCCGGCCCATACGGAGACGATAGTTCCAGCCTCAATAGTTTAATAGGGCACAGCGAAAGATGGAACGAAATAAAGAATTTGATTATAAGGGCGGCGAAGGTATCATCCAGTGTTCTGATTGAAGGAGAAAGCGGAACGGGAAAAGAGTTGGTGGCTCGGGCTATTCATGGTGAAAGCGGGTTAAAAGGACCCTTTGTAGCTATTAACTGCGGTGCTATTCCCAAAGAACTGCTGCAGAGTGAGCTATTCGGATATGAAGAAGGAGCGTTTACCGGGGCCAGGAAGGGCGGGGGCATAGGTCAACTGGAAGTCGGTGATGGAGGAACCGTATTTCTGGATGAAATAGGCGAAATGCCGGTTGATATGCAGGTAAATCTACTCAGATTTCTGCAGGATAAGATGGTCACCAGGATAGGCAGTTCCACACCACGTAAAGTGGATGTCAGGATAATCGCGGCTACTAATAGAAAGCTGAAAAACGAGGTGAACATGGGCCGTTTCCGGGAAGACCTGTTTTACCGGTTAAATGTTATTAATATTGAACTCCCCCCACTCCGGGAAAGAGTGCTTGATATACCACCGATTACCCGGTTTTTCATCGAAACAATATGCCGTCAGTTCAAACGGGATGTTTTGAGTATCAGCGATGCGGCCATGCATATTCTTTGTGCTTACAGATGGCCGGGAAACGTACGGGAACTTAGAAATGTCATAGAAAATGCTATCGTATTTACCGAAGGAAACCTGATAACCGAGGATCTTTTGCCCGCTTATTTGCGCGAAGATTCAGCTCCTGCTCTCCAGTCTTTACCTGACAAGAAAAAATTGGAGCCGGTGGTCAGGACTGAAAACATGTGGGGTTTGACGATCGATGAAGCCAGGAGACTAAATCAGAAGGCTTCGGCCGAAACGGAACGGGATGAAATATTGCGATTGCTAGATGAGTTTGAAGGCAATGTAAGCAATGTAGCTCGTTATATGGGTATTTCACGAAGTACTATTTATCGCAAGATGAGGAATTATAAAATTGGGATTTAGAATACCGGGTGTCAATTTTGTGCCACGTTGTTTCGCATGAAACAATGTGGCACAAAGCGAACACTGTGATTCATATTAAGCCGGTTAATATTTTTTAAAAGCATAATTAATAAACACCGGAAGGACCGCGATTTGAACGGTCCTTTTTTAAATTTCTGCATATTTTCAAGAGTTGGCACGATTATTGCTATTTAAATAGTAGCGAATGAAAAAGAGCGTTGAAAATTCAAAAACCAAATGAATCGGATGCCATTATTGTGGACGAGAAAGAAGGAGGCGATTTTATAAGGAATCTTTTTTAGAAATTTACGGCCCAATTATTTAAGAAAGGAAGGATAAAATGACATTTTTAGATGAATACAAAAGCAAATTGATTTCTGCCGAAAAGGCAGCTCAGCAAGTAAAGTCCGGAGATTTAGTAGCCTATGGCCATTTCGGCTTGTTCCCGGCTGCCTTTGATAAAGCCCTGGGGCAAAGGGCTGGCGAAGAAAATTTTGTAAACGTAACGATAGACGCTGCAGGATCGGTAAGGTTTCCTGAGGTTGTAAAGAACGATCCGGATATGAAGACCTTTACCTATTACAGTAACCACTTTAGCGGTATAGACCGGAAGCTGGGAGATATAAATCGTATTGCTTATGTTCCCACCTCGTATCACGAACTGCAGAAAATCCGGCGTGATGCGGACCAGGCTTTTGACAAAAAAAATGTTATGTGTCTTACGACCTGTCCCATGGATTCCCATGGCAATTTCAATTTTGGTATAGCCGCTTCAAATACCTATGCAACGCTGAAAAATACGGATTTAATTATAGTTGAAGTAAATGAGAAAAACCCTTATTGCATGGGCGGAGCCATGGAAAGCATCAATATAAAAGATGTAGATTATATAATTGAAACCGACGAAGCGATATTTACCATGCCGCCTGCTAAAGAAGCCAATGATGTAGAAAAGAAAATCGCGGCTAATATTATGCCCATGATTCCCAATAGGGCTTGTTTGCAGCTGGGAATAGGCGGAGTTCCTAATACTATTGGGTATTTAATAGCCCAATCAGATCTTAAAGATCTGGGTGTCAACACGGAAATGTTTTGTGATGCCATGGTGGATATGTACGAAGCCGGGAAAATAACCAACAAGTTCAAAACCAGGGATGTGGGTCGGAGCACCTTTACCTTCTGCTTTGGAAATCAGAAGACCCATGAATTCTTAGATCACAACCCCCTTGTAGCCGCTTACGATTGTGATTATACCAATAACCCCAAAAATATTGCACTCGAAAACAATATGATATCTATCAACAATATCATTGAAGTTGATCTCTTATCCCAGGTATGTTCAGAATCTAACGGGACTAGGCAAATATCAGGTACCGGAGGTTCGCTTGATTTTCATATAGGCGCATGGGAATCCAAAGGAGGCCATGCAATTATGGCCTTCAATTCTACCTATACCGATAAAGCCGGCAAGCTGTATTCCAATGTTAAGCCCTTCTTGACCAAAGGTGCAGTTGTTACTGTCCCACGGGTCCTGGTAAATTGGCTGGTTACTGAATACGGTGCCGTTAATATGAGAGGCCGTTCGGTCTGGGGTATGGCTGAAGGGGTGATAAGTATTGCTCATCCTGATTTCCGTGACGATTTAATCAAAGCGGCCAGGGAAATGAAGATCTGGTCACCTACCAACAGGATTCCGTACTAGAATGGTTGTTTGCAAGTATAGAAAAGATAAAAACAGATAATGGAGGGATGAATCGTGGCTTCTAATTTTGCCTATAAGAACACCAGAGACTTTAAATTTATTTTAAAAGAATGGCTTCCTCTGGATAAAGTGCTCGCTTACCAGAGGTATAGAGACAACTACAGTGTTGATGATGTGGACATGATTCTGGATACGGTTTTGAAGATGACCAAGGATGTAGTCGAACCGACTTCCGATGACGGGGAGATCAACCCCATTAAGTTTGAAAACGGGCAGGTCATCATTTCACCGACGGTTCCGCCGGTATATAAGAAGCTTATTTCTGAAGGCTGGGGATGCAGCAATAACGATACCAGTGAGGGCGCAGTAGTGCTGCCTCAGGTAATGATGTTTCCCCTATGGGAAATGTTCTCGGCCGCCAATCCGGCCTTTGTGCCGCCATTCCTGGCTATGGCCCAGGGATCTTCGATGCTGATCAACGAACTGGCCCCGGAGGATATTAAGCAAAAGTTCCTGCCCAAGATGTTCTCCGGTGATTATACCGGAACCATGTGCCTGACCGAGCCCCAGGCCGGTTCCGACGTGGGGGAAATCAGCAGCAAGGCTTTCCCTACCGACGATCCCCGGGTTTACAAAATCAAAGGGCAGAAGATATTTATCAGCAATGGCGACAACAATTTCGCCGAGAATATCGTGCACTTGTTCCTGGCCAGGGTGGAGGGGGCCAAGCCTGGAACCGGCGGAATATCCTTGTTCATTGTTCCCAAGTACTGGATCAATGATGACGGCAGCCAGGAATTCAACGATGTTGCCGCCACCGGAATCGAACACAAAATGGGGATGCACGGCAACCCCACCGTTTCATTGAGTTTTGGAGATAATGATGGCTGCCGCGGTTATTTGCTGGGCCGCAACCCTTTGGAATACGAGGGGAAAGGTGACGGCATGGCGCTCATGTTCAAAATGATGAACGAGGAACGCCTGGTTTGCGGAATTCTCTCCATCAGTGTGATTGCCAATGCCTATCATAACGCCCACGAATATGCCTGTACCAGAATTCAGGGAACACCCTTCACCAATCCCAAGAAGGGAAGAGTTCCTATTATTGAACACGAGGATATTAAAAGAGCTCTTTTAAGATGCAAAGCCATCACTGAGGCCTGCCGGGCCATAACCTACAAAGGCTACTTCAATATTGATGTCAATCACTGGGACCCCGATCCGGACGAAAGAAAGAAAGCCGATGATGAACTGGCGGTTATGATTCCGCTGGCCAAAGCTTATTGCAGCGAAATATCCTGGGATCTGGTCGGCACCGAAGCCATTCAAGTATATGGCGGCTACGGCTATATATCGGATTATCCCTGTGAAAAACTGGCCCGTGATACCAAGATAAACACTCTATACGAAGGCACCACCTATATCCAGGCCATGGACCTGGTAGGCAGGAAATGGAATATGGAAAAAGGTGCCGTGTTTGCCCGCTGGATGCAGGATAATAAAGAATTTTACGAGGCCAACAAAAATACCCCGGGATTTGAAAAGGAATTTGCCCAGTTGGGTAAAGCACTAGCGGCTTACGCTGAGATTCAAAAAACCATGGCCGAATTTGCTCAGGATAATGAGAAACGTGGCCTTATCCCCACCTTTGCCAAACGAATACTGATGGCGACGGCTGAGATGATGGGCGGCAAATTGCTCCTGGAGCAGGCTCTGCTGGCTGACCGGAAGATAAAAGAGCTGGGTACTGAACATTACGACTACAAGTTCTATAACGGCAAAATTCTTTCCACCCGGTATTATCTATTGAATGAAGTACCGCACGTTGCCAATCTGGCTGAAATAATCAAACTGGCGGATACTTCAGTTTTAAATATTGACAGCGACTATTTTGTTTATTAAAAGGTTGAAATAAATGCGGCGGGGGAGATGGAGATTAAATCTGATCTCCTCTGCCATGAGCGATTGAAAGGAGAACATGGGGATGGATTTTACATTAAGCAAAGAACAACTCCTCATACAAAAAATGGCCCGGGACTTTTGCGATAAATCGCTGGAACCTGCAGCGGAACAGATAGACCGGGATAATATTATACCTAAAGAAATAATTGAAGGCCTGTCAGAGCTTGATCTCTTCGGACTTCCCTTCAAAGAGGAATACGGAGGAGCCGGCGCCGGCTATGATTGTTACGTTTTAGCCATGGAGCAGTTGGGTAAAGTATCCAGCGGACCGGCCATAACCATATCGGTTAACTGCCTCGGGTTGGGTGCTATCGATAAATTCGGCACACCTGAACAAAAAGCGAAGTATATGCCCAAGGCCTGCCGGGGTGAGCATCTGGCTTCATTCGCTTTTACCGAGCCGGGTACCGGGTCTGATCCCAAGCAGATTACAACCAGGGCGGTCAAAGAAGGAGATTGCTATGTAATCAACGGTACCAAACGCTTTATCAGCAATGCGGACTATCCCGGTCCGATGGTGGTGTTTGCCATGGATGACGAGAGCGGCAAACCGACTGCCTTTATAGTTGACAAGTTTTGTGAAGGCTATTCCATTTCGGAACCCTGGCACAAGATCGGCTACCGGGGCGGGAACCTGCTGGATGTGTATTTCAAAGATGTAAAAGTGCCGGCAGAGAATATTCTAGGTAAGCTGGGCGGAGGATTTCCGGTGCTGACCTATGGGATTGCCTTCGGCAAGGTCGGCATCAGTTCAGTTGCTTTGGGCGGAATACTGGCTGCATTTGAAGCAGCTACCAAATATGCCAAGGAAAAAACTCATCGCGGCCAGCCCATAGCTAAATTTCAGGCCATACAGTTAAGAATTGCTGATCTGGCTATGAAATATGAAGCCTGCCGCTGGTTAACCTATCGCTTAGGATGCTTGGCCAATGATGCGAAAGATCCGATGCTGTTTGCCAAAGAGGCAGCGCTGACCAAAACTTTTGTATGCGACACTTTTGTGGAAGCAGCCCGGGTGGCGATCGATGTCCATGGCTCCTACGGCTTGATGAGCGATTATCTGGTAACTCGTCTGTATCGCGATGCGATTCTCGGCCCTCAAGTGGAAGGTGTAGCCGACATGCAGAAGATGATTGTAGCCGGTGTTGTGCTTAACGGATAAAAATCACGGTCGTTAGATTAAAGATAACTTTAATCTAACGACCAGTTGGAACGAGGTTTTATAATGGGAAGTCAACCGGAAGAAGTATTTGATGCCATAATTGCGGGTGGCGGTCTGGCTGGCCTTGCCGCCGCCTACACCTTGGCTTCGCAGGGTTTAGAGGTGTTGCTGTTGGAACGCGGGGATTACTGCGGGGCGAAAAACGTAACGGGAGGGCGCATGTATATAAATCCGGTAAGAGACATGTTCCCGGATTTGTGGGAAAAAGCCCCCCTGGAAAGATATATAGCCCATGAAGAACTTTGCCTTATGGGTCAGGAACGCTCAATAACTCTGCGTTATGTTGGTAACGAACTTAAAGATGACCCCCATCAGAGCTGCAGTGTTTTGCGGGGGAAATTTGATAAATGGCTGAGCAAAGAAGCTGAAAAAAAGGGTGCCATGCTGGTCTGTAAAAGCAGGGCAGACGACCTGATAATTGAAGAAGGTAAAGTTGTGGGAGTAATGGCCGGGGGAGAGGAGTTAAGGGCAAATGTGGTTATAGCCTGTGACGGGGTGCTGTCGTTTTTAGCTCAAAAAGCCGGTTTGAGAAAAGCGGGAAATCCCACGAACCATGCGGTAGGCTTTAAAGAAGTCATAGAATTGGACCGGGAGATTCTGGAGAATCGCTTCAACCTCAACGGTGACGAAGGGGCGGCGCGGCTTTTTATGGGAGATGTTACGGCCGGCAAATTTGGAGGCGGTTTTTTATATACCAATAAAGAAAGTTTAAGCCTGGGCATAGTAGTGGGAATCGATGCTCTTACAAAAGCTCCCGGAATAAAAGCGCCGGAGCTTCTGGAGCGTTTTAAGCAGCGCCCGGAAGTACAAAGCCTCATTAAAGACGGTAACACAGTGGAGTATTCCGCCCATGTTATACCCGAAGGAGGGCTGAAGGCCATGGGTAAACTCTATGGGCATGGAATACTGGTAGCCGGAGATGCGGCCGGCTTTTCGATGAACATCGGAGTAAGCGTGCGGGGAATGGAATATGCCCTGGCCAGTGGCTATTATGCAGCCCAGACGGTAATCAGGGCTCGCCAGATCAATGATTTTAGCGAGAACAGCCTGGCATGTTACGAACAATTCTTAAATGACAGCTTTGTACTCCAAGATTTTAAAAATTTTAAGGATTCTCTTGACGTGCTTGAGTATCCCGGCTTCTTTGCTCACTACCCCGAATTGGCCGGGAATCTAATGAAAGACCTTTATAAAGTGCCGGCAGGACCCAAGGACAGATTGTTTCCCACCGTAAGGAAGTATATGAACCTGGCTGAGATATGGGGATTGGTAAAGGTGGGAAGGAGAATGATGAGAATATGAATGAAAGCATCGGACTTAAGGCTAAACTGGGGCTGAATGTTTTCAAAGAAGACAAGAAATTCCACATCAGAATTAAAGCAGGCCGGGAAAAGGACATTTGTTTGACGAAGGCAGTACTGGTGTGCCCGGCCGGATTGTATACGGAAAATGAAAAAGAAGAAGTTGTTTTAAGCGTAGATGGCTGTCTGGAATGCGGTACCTGCTTGCTGGCCTGCGGGCCGGAGGTTCTGGAATGGAATTATCCTTCCGGCGGGGCAGGGGTGCAGTTCCGTTTTGGCTAGAGATATGACGAGGCGAAAAGATGTCCCCCGCTTCTTTAAACGTTAGGGTTCCTGTTAACAAAACAGGCGGCGGGTTCTAATCCCCCAACTCGTTGCAGCGGTGTGAAGAAACTGCTCCGCAGTTTCTTCCGATACTAAAGGTTATGAACTTAAGGAGTGTTTGACAATGAATATAGTAGTTGCCATGAAGCAAATACCCGATCTAAAACAGATTCGGTTCAGAAATCGGCAGCCGGTACTGGATGATGTCCCATTAACCTTTGGCAATATTGATAAGAATGCCCTGGAAGCAGGCGTACAGCTAAAAGAAGCGGTAGGAGGAAATGTAATTGTTGTAGCTGCCGGAAGCGAAGCGCTTGAAGACACCATAAAAGAAGCGCTGGCGGCTGGTGCAGATGAGGCGATTCTAATAGTAAATGACCTGCTTGAAAATGTAGAAAGTACCGTTAGCGCTGAACTCATTGCCCAGGTTATTAGCAAGCTGGATGATGTGGGAATTATCATCTTTGGCGAGGGAAGCGGGGATAACTACTCCGGTCAGGTGGGATCAAGAGTAGCGGGAATTTTGGGTCTGCCTCAGGCAGCTTATGTCAAGAGTCTGGAAATCAGCGGAACAACGGCTACGGTTATGCGTTCTTTAGAAGATTGTGAGGAAATTCTGGAAGCTCAACTCCCGCTGGTTATCACCGTTTTGGCTGATATCAATGAACCCAGAATTCCATCTGTAACACAAATACTGAAAGCCGGCAAGAAGCCCAAAGAAGTTCTGGAGTTGGCGCCTCCTGCAGTCGGCAAAATAGAAACCATGAGCAGCCTGGCTCCGGAGATGCAGCGGAAGCAAATAACCCTGAGCAATGTCGATGAATTAATCAAAGCCTTGGAAACCGAGGGCTTTATTGGGAGGAAATAGTATGGCAGGGATAATAATTTACAGCGAAACTACTGCTTTAACACTGGAACTGCTAACTGCAGCCAGGACCATGGCCGGAGACGCCGGTTTAACGATATCGGCCGTCTCCATCAATAATCCCGATCAAGCTGCAGAATTATCGACGCGGGGAGTGGCGGTCTATGCAATTGACTCCCCAGCCTTGACTTTGGCGGATGCTGCCGCAATTGCCTCAGCACTTGAACAAGCTGCCGGACAAAGTGAAGCCAATATAGTCCTTTTGGCTTCCAATCGCAGAGGCAAGGAACTGGCAGGCAGGTTAGCCCAGGTCTGGGATGCCGGATGCCTCAGCTATGTTAAAGCCATAACGTGCGAGCAAGGTATGGTTGTGTGCGAAAGAAACATACTGGGAGGGGCTGCGGTAGCCACTCAGCGCGTTACTGTTGATAAGCAAGTAATTGCAGTTTCGCCGCGATCTTTTCCTGCTTCTACTGAGCATGGCGAAGGCAAGATTATCGAGTTTAAAGTAGATACTAAACCTTCATTGAAAATTGTGGAAACCAGAGAAAAAGCTGGAGATAACGTGAAAATTGAAGATGCTGAGGTTCTTCTGGTGGTTGGGCAGGGGGTAGAGAATATTGAGGATTTGCCTGCGGTTAATGAAATTGCTAAAGCCCTGGGGGGTGAGGTAGCCTGTTCAAAGCCGGTCGCCAGTGACAAGAAATGGTTTGGGGAAGAAAGAATAGTGGGTTTGTCGGGGAAGATATGTAAACCACAACTGGCTGTTATACTGGGGGTGTCCGGGCAGGTGCAGTTTACAGTCGGAATTCGCGATTCTCATACTATTGTTTCAATCAATAATGATGAAAAAGCGTTTATGAACCAAATGGCAGATTATATTCTGATAGCAGACCTTAAAGAAGCAGTTCCTGAGCTTAAGAAAAAAATTATATGAAATGATCAAATTTTAAGTTAGGCAAAACGATATAACGAGGCGAAAAGATGTCCTCCGCATCTCCCGGATAGATTGGGTTATGCGCGACGCAGTCGTGAAGGGAACTGTTTTATCCGGGAGAGGCTAAATTCTATATTAAAAAGAAAGTGACTTATTTCTTGATTTTTATTCTTTCGCTATTGCCCCCAACAGGAAGCGAATGAGCTGTTCGGCAGTTTTTTCGAAGCTCAGGCCATTATCCAGTATAAAATCAGGGTTAAGGACCGCCTGGATGGAAGCGAGAATAGCGGCAGTCATAATTCGCGGGTCAATAGCGTCGGCTGCTTGCTTTTGGCGGCTGCAGTTCACCATCCCGATAACCATGGCAATTCGTTCACTGCGGAAGCGCTCTATTTTCTCCCAGAGGTGCGGATAATAATGACGCAGGTCATTTAAGCCCGGTTCGCTGATGATGAAGCGTCCATTGACAAACAGGTATCTAAGCATGTGGTTGATTAATTTAACCGGGTTGGATTCCAACTTCATAATACGGTCGCCTTCGGCTGCGGTTTTGGTTATAAAATTTTCCACGGCCGCTGTTATTATTTCATCTTTGCTGTGGTAGTAGCGGTAAAGCGTGCGTTTGCTGATTCCCGCCCGGGCTGCCAGTTCATCGACCGTAAAGTTCCGTAATCCCCTGGTTTGGGCCAGTTCGGTGCAGGCGTTCAATATCCTCGCTTCGATTTTCATTATTGTCTCAACTCCGTATTAAGCAATTTTCTTCTTGAATTTCAAAGTGCTGATAGTTACAAAAACCAGGGAAAAGACCAGCAGAGCCGTTACCTGGCCCACCAAATAAGGGAAGCCGATGCCTTTCAATACTATACCGCGGATTATGTCCAGATAATAGGTAAGCGGAATCACATAACTGAGGTAAAATATGAATTTCGGCATGGCGGCGCGGGGAAACATAAACCCCGACAGCAGTATACTGGGCAGCATGACGAAAAAAGCCATTTGAAAAGCCTGCATTTGGTTTTGGGCAAGGTTGGAAATCATCAGGCCCAGGCCCAGTGAAGCGGTTATAAAGAAAAGAGTCAATAGATAAAGCTCGAGGATGCTGCCCCTTATCGGAACATGAAAAATCAGCACCCCCACCAGGAGGGCAACGGTTATTTGAATGTAGCCCAGGGCAATATAGGGGATGATTTTGCCCAGCATCAATTCATAGGATTTTAACGGGGTGACGATAAGCTGTTCCAGGGTGCCCCGCTCCCGTTCCCGCACTATGGCAACCGCGGTGATGATAACCATGGTCATGGTTACAATAATCCCCAGTATGGCCGGGACCATGTAATAGGCGGTTATCGCGTCGGGGTTGTACCAGGGGCGGACCCTGATGTCGTAGGGGACACTGGCAACCTTAAATTTCTGGAACAGCACCTGCTGTGACTTGATCAGGCCAATCGAATTTGCTATGGCGATAGCCTGGTTGGCCACCATGTTGTCACTGGCATCGACTATCACCTGTACGGGAGCAGTCGTGCCGCGTTTAAGCTGCCGGTCAAAATCAGGCGGAAATACGATTCCTACCTGGGCCCGGCCGCTGTCGATCAAGCGGTTTACATCCTGGTAGCTGCCCGCCACCTGGTTGATTTTGAAATAACCGGAAGCCGAAAAAGCGTCTAAAAGTTCCCGGCTTTCCTGGGAAAGAGATTGGTCGAAAACCACGGTGGGGATATTCCTGACATCAGTTTGAATGGCATAGCCGAACAGCAGCAGTTGAATACAGGGGATCAGAAATATCAGGGCCAGAGTCATTCTATCCCGCCGCATTTGGATGAATTCCTTTTTCATAATCGAAAGGGTCCTAATCATTCCGCCATCACCTGTTCCTTCTTTTTAGCCAAAGCCATAAATACGTCTTCCAGGGTCGGAGTAATGGGCCGGGGAACTACCCCAATGAAAGTTTCCAGGCTTGCCAGGTCTGATTCCTTTTTCAGCAGAACATGCAGCAGGAGGCCGTATAGGCTGCAGTCCTTTACAAAATCCAGCTTCTGCAGGCCGGATATTTTACCCATTGGGTCGGGCACCTCCAACTCCACCAGCACACCTTCCAATACTTGATTTTTCAACTGGTCCGGGCTGTCCAAAGCCAGCAGCTTGCCCTGGTTGAAAAAGGCGATTTTATCGCAGCGTTCCGCTTCGTCCATAAAATGCGTGCTTACGATCACGGTGGAGCCCCGGGCGGCCAGTTCCTGTATTATGTTAAAAAAGGCCCGGCGGCTTTTGGGGCTTACTCCACTGGTCGGTTCGTCCAAGAAGAGGATGGAAGGCCGGGATATGATGGCACACCCCAGTGCCAGCCGCTGTTTGTGGCCGGGGCTTAGAGTAAAAACCGCTTCTGCTTCCAGCCCCCTCAGTTCAGCCATGTCGAGCATTTCTTCAATCCGTGTTTTACGCTCTTTGGCCGGGATGCTGTATAGTCCTGCGAAGAAATCCAGGTTTTCGACCACACTGAGTTCATCGTAAAGGCTGAACTTTTGGGACATGTAACCCAGCCGGGCTTTGATTTGATCACTGCTCCTACGCAGATCAAAACCCAGCACCTGACCGCTGCCCGAAGTGGGTTCCAGGATGCCGCAGAGCATGCGTATGGCTGTGGATTTGCCTGCTCCGTTGGGACCCAGGAAGCCGCAGACGCTTCCCGGCTCAATTTGCAGGTTCAGGCGGTCAACGGCGGTAAAATCGCCGAATTTCCTGGTCAATTCTTCAGTTGCCACTGCGAACTCCATTTAATCACCTGCTTTGCAGCCAAGTTCATAATCCGGGACATTCCGCCTTCACCCACACAATGGGGACTATTTCCTGCGGGACTACGTGTTACTTCAAGGGGGTGTTCCCTTACCTTATTCCTAATTTTCCGCCAGATACACGAAAAGGTCTTCCATTGAAGGAGAGACTTCCTGTATGGTAAAATCTTCAATATTTTGCTCCCGCAGATAAGACTCGATGAACTGCCGGGAACGCTGGGCATCCTCCACCACCAGATGATATTTATAGCCGTAGAAGGAGGCATCAATAATTCCAGGAGCCTGATTAAAGAAATAAGGGTCGCGAATCCCGGACTTCAACTCCAGGATGGGATGAAGAAACTGTTTTTTCAAACCCGCAGGGCTATCCTGGATCAGCAGTCGCCCGTTGTTGATAAAGGCCACTTGATGGCACAGTTCGGCTTCATCCATATAAGGAGTTGAGGTGAGGATGGTCATGCCCTCCTGGTTTAAGTGGTAAAGGATTTTCCAAAATTCCTTGCGCGACTCCGGATCAACCCCATAAGTAGGTTCATCCAAAAGCAAAATGGCCGGACGGGTAATTAATGCGCAGGTTAAGGCCAATTTCTGTTTCATTCCCCCGGAAAGGCGATCCGCCAGGCGGTTTTTAAAGGGCAACAGATTGGTTACATCCAGGATCTCGTCGGCTCTTTGCCGGATGGTTTTCCCATCCAGCCGGTACATGGAACCAAAAAACGTAATGTTTTCCATAATACTCAAGTCACCGTATAAGCTAAAGCGCTGGGGCATATATCCCAGGTTTTCCCGGGGCAGTTTATCAGGAGGCAGACCCATTAAAAAAACTTCTCCGGCATCGGGGCTTATAATTCCGCAAAGCGTACGTATCAAGGTGGTCTTGCCGGCCCCATCGGGACCCACCAAACCCAGAATCGATTGTTTTTCTTGCTGCAAGTTGATTTTTTTTACCGCAGGATTGGAACCAAAACTCTTGCTTATATTGACGGCGCGTATCATAGGCTTAACTCCTAAAAGTGACATCAGCGGGCATGCCTGGTTTCAGTATGCCATTACGGTTCTCTACCGTGATTTTTACGGCGAATACGACATTGGTACGTTCTTTTTTGGTTTGAATGTTTTTCGGGGTGAATTCACCCCGGGAAGCTATCTCACTGACTGCACCCGAGAAAATATGATTACTGCCGCTGACTGCGACTTCCACCTTTTGGCCCAGTTTAACCTGCGGCAGGTCGTCGGTGGGGATGTAAACCTTGATCCAAAGATTATTTAAATCGGCGATGGTTGCCAGGGCGGCGCCCATAGCCACATATTCGCCGGGTTCGTAATTTTTACTGAGTACTATACCATTTATGGGTGATATCACCTGCAAATCATCCACCAGTGCTGCGCTGGCTTTTAAAACGGCTTTGCTTCTTTCCAACTCGGCCCGGGCCGCTGTAATTTGCGCCGAGCGGCTGCCCGATTCAAGCAGGCTGAGCTTGGCTTCGGAACCTGCCAGGAGGTTTTTCTTAAGCTCGGCGTTTAAGCGGGCTTGTTCCAGACTTTCCTCGGCTACCGCGCCTCCTTTGAAAAGGGCTTCCGCCCGCTCCAAATCTTTGCTCGCTTTATCATAATTACTACGGGCGATATTTACATTGGCTGCCGCTTCCTTGATTTCCTGGGCGCGGGCACCCGATACCAGATCATCCAGCTTGGCTTCCGCCGCCAATACTCCCAGGGCATCCCGCTCTTTCTGTGCCGCCAGGTCATTTCGCAGCAGTTCCGCGACCAACTGCCCGCTTTTTACCGCATCGCCTTCTTTGATGTTAAGGGCTTTTATGCTGCCATTGACCTTGGCGGTGAGGTCTACACTGGTAGCTTCAATGGTTCCGCTGGCCTGCAGTGATTTATCGGCATTTGCGAAATATTTTTGATAAACCCAGTATGCGGACAGCGACAGAGCGAGAATTAATGCTGCGGCAATGCCTTTTTTGGCTTTCATCTTCATACCTCCCGAACGGATAGAATCGAAGGGAAAACGTATAGAAAGTAAACTAAATTTACTATATTAGTATACATAGTTTAAATTATATCATCACAAGCCATTATTTCAAGCTAATTTTTGGAATACTGGCAAGTGTAAGGGGAAATATTTCTAAGCATTTGTACTTGAACCGTTCAAATTTAATTTGCATTGTCTGTCATTAGCTATATTTTCTACATTAGGGGATCTTTATGCGTTGGTTTTGAAATGACAGACAAGGGGACGGTTCTTCTGTCTGGGGCGAAACCCCTAGACAGAAGAACCGTCCCCTTGTCTGGTCCCCCTTGTCTGGTCCCCCTT
>JAVBWA010000021.1:0-81018 GCA_036677685.1 Syntrophomonas sp.
TGACCGCCCAGGATGGCAACAGCCAGGGCTACAACCTGACCATAACGAGAGCCGCATCTTCGGCCTGTCAAATAACCTCGGTAATCAACCCACCGGGGGCCAGCATAAGCGGAACCAGCATAACCGCCAGCGTAGCCAACAGTGTGACCAGCGTAGACGTGGATGTGGAAGTCAGCCCCAACGCGACCTGGAGTTTGTACAGCGACAGCAGTTGTATAAGCGAGTTGGTGTATAAGCAGGTGACCCTGGATGTAGGAAATAACCAGAGCTATATACTGGTAACCGCACAGAACGGCGACAGCCAGAAATATGACCTGACCATAAACCGGGCGGCTTCAGCTACCAAAGCAATAACAGCTTTTAACTTTAACGAGTTAAGCCCGGCAGTAAGCGGAAGCATAAACGAAGGAGTAAAAACCATAGCCCTTACGGTACCATATGGAACAAATGTAACTGCTCTGGTTCCGACCATAACCCATATAGGAGCAAGTGTATCACCAGCCAGCGGAGTTGCACAGAACTTTAGCAGTCCGGTGACTTATATTGTAACAGCGGCGGATGGATCTTATCAGTCCTATACGGTGACTGCAACGGTTGCCCTCAACAGCGCCTGCAGTATAAGCAACGTAATCAACCCGTCGGGGGCCAGTATAAGCGGAACCGATATAACCGCCAGCGTAGCCACCGACGTGACCAGCGTGGCCGTGGATGTGGAAGTCAGTTCCAACGCGACCTGGAGTTTGTACAGCGACAGCAGTTGTCAGAACTCAATAACTGGCAACACAATTAGTCTCGATACGGGCGCCAGCACCGCCTACATCCTGGTTACCGCGCAGAATGGCGACAACCAGGTTTACAACCTGACCATATACCGTGAGGCGCCTTTGCTGACCTCGCTGGAAAACTATTCCTCGCCGTCAGCCGGCACGGCAGTGGGCACAAGCAAAATCAGCAGCCTCAGCCTGATCGACGGGGCCTACCAGTGGCAGGTCAAGGTGGGAGACGGAGCGTTTGCCGTACCCGCCCTGGACAGCGTTGACAACGATGCCGGCGCTTACACTGCGGAATCAAATATTACAGTCAGTGCCGGACAGCACGTTCTGCTGTTGGCCTGTGATGCTGCCGGCCAGGTAAAAGGTTATGCCGACATCATCATTGATTTTTCCATGATAGCGGTTCAGGAAGAAAGGCTGTTCAACAATTGGAATGGAGAGGGGATAGCATCCAGTCCGCCCAATCCGACAAATTTTACTATCAATACGCCTTATGCGATAAGCTATATCGACACCTACCATAATAACGCTAGTAATGGCGCTGTTCCTGGTAATATAAGCCTGCAAAGTCAGGATGGCACTGTCTACGGTCCCTGGGATACCTACGGAATTTCTGAATCAACTGTCACAGGAAGAAGCGGTTGCTATTTAATATGGGTAATGAATAAAAAGGTGACAGGACAAAATGAGCCTTATACAAGCAGCCCGGGAATCGTGGCCCCCGGTAGCCAGTATCCGGTAATCCCGGCCGGGACTTACTCGGTCATTGATTCCTCGCCGTCTACCTGGTCATACAATAGCGGTTCTATTAACGCCGGATTCGCCCAGGTCAAAGGCTATGCTGTGGCATCGGCGCCGACTCCGCTTACGGCGGCCGCCATTAGCGGCACTGCTGTGGTCGGTGATCAATTAACAGCCGAATATACTCCGGCCGATGCGACCGCGAGTTATCAGTGGAGAAGTTGTGATACCGTGGACGGCGACTATTCAGACATTTCCGGGGCAACAGCCAGCACCTATACACTCGTTCAAGCTGATGCAGGCAAGTTCATTCGAGTTGTGGCGACCGGAACCGGCAGCTATGGAGGTTCGGTAACCAGTGCAGCAACCGCATCCGTCACAATGCTCATTAATTCGCTTGAGGATTTATATGCAGTAAGCAATAATCTTTCCGGCCAATATATCCTGATGCAGGATTTAGATTTTACTGAATCAACCAGTTACTCGAGTGGTTCGTTCAATACGGGATGGATATCCGGCGGAGCAGGCTGGACTCCGATCGGCGGTTTTACTGGTATATTTGACGGCAACGGGCATACCATTTCCAATTTGTATATCAATTCCGCCAGCAGCAATTTAGGATTATTCTCTTCAATAAGTGGAACAGTAAAGAATCTGGGGTTGCTGAACGTATCCATTACGGGCACGGGCGGGTCGTACGTTGGTGCTTTTGCGGGTAGCGATAGCGGGTTGATTACGAATTGCTATTCCACCGGCACTATATCCAGCACCGGTGATTTTGTCGGCGGGATTTCAGGTAGAAATGACGATGGAGCAATCACTGCTTGCAGTTCTAGTGTCGCTGTTTTAGGATGTAACAATGTAGGCGGCATTAGTGGCAAGGGCGGTCTAAACTACAGCGTGCCGTTAATACAGGACTGCTATTCGACCGGCAGCGTAACCGGAACGAATTACGTCGGAGGGCTTTTAGGTTATGGACCGACCGCAAGGATAGTCAGGTCATATGCTGCCGGTGCGGTCCAAGGTATGAATGGTGTCGGGGGTCTGGCCGGATACTATGACGATGGGGGTTATCCTTTACTTACATATTTAGAGAATTCTTATGCCTTGAATCCTGCCGTTACATTAATCAGCGGCAGCGCAACGACCATCGGGCGTATTGCCGGTACCGGAAGTAGCGCAAACATTTCCGGTTGTTTTGGCAATCAGAATATGAGCATTCCTTCATCTAATTCCGGGATTAACGGAACCGATATAACCCTCGAAAATGCCAAACTGATAGCATCATATTCAGCATGGGGCGATAATATAGATACTATTTCCGGCAGCAGTACGGATAGCATCTGGGTTATCGACGAAGGAAATACCTTCCCGAGGTTAAGGGGGGGGCTACAATTTACGGCGGGGGGCACCGGGGTAACCTTCGAAACCAATATGCTTGCCGAAGGAAGTACCGGTACCAAGGAATGGAATTATATTTGTATCGACAACGGAGCGGAAACTGGTCCCAATTACCTTACGATTACGGTTAATGATGGAGTGATAAATAGCGGCAATAACTTGGGGATAAACTCGTATATCAACCAGGTAACTTGTGACCCAGCCTATGTTGCCATGCGGCTTAAAACGGATATGGATGCCAACCCGACGCTTAGTGCGGCTTATGAGGTGTCTGACACGGCGGCCGGTTCAGGGACTGTTTCTATAATAGCCAAGGAAGCTTGGGCGGACCGGAATGTTACCATGCAGATAAGCAATTACAGTGGTGAGTTTGGGGTTCTGGTTACGAATAATTTCGCCACAGAACAATGTGCCGGAGTACCCGGAGTCCACCAAGTAAATCAATTAACCATAACCCATGGTGCCGTTTATGATGGCTATTTACAGCTTACTTTTAATGATGGGAGCATTAATGTTGTCAAGACGATAACCGTTGCCACCGGGGAAACTCCGGCTACGATTGCCACGGCCTGCTACAATGCCCTCGCCGGTCAAATCGAAGGCTATACAATCAGCAATCCTTCGGACGGGGTGGTTGAGTTTTACAACAACTCGCTAGAGGGATACCTGGAGGTACAAATAACGATTATATAATTAGTCCTCGGGACGTTCTTAGCGTAACACTTTTTTCAACAGTTCTGAAAAAGTCAATAAAAGCGCACACCCAAAACATTGGCAGAATGTGGTAAATCGACTCCGCCGGCAAAACTTCAAGAGCAGGAAAGAACGCCGATAAGGACGGAGCCGCCTTGGCTCCCGAGGTCAGCCCGTGCGGCTGTAGAGCGCGTTATGCCGCCGCCTGAATCCGCTCCTGGAAGAGCTTTCGCTTAACAAACAGTGGAAGGTTTTGTTCATTTGGCGTATGCCTTCTTTTTTTATTGTAATAGCTTTCGATCCATTCAAAGATATAATGCCGGAGCTCAGTCTTCTTCATCTTATATACCGGCAGGCGATAGATAATATCTTTTTTCATTGTGGCAAAAAAGCTCTCCATTTGGGCGTTGTAAAAACAGTTTATAAATATCTGGTGCAAAAAAACATTTAATTTCCGCAAGTAAAATCAAACAATGCAATTTCCATTACGCTATCAATGTTATAGGGTGATTGAAACGAGGTGAGCAGACGAATGTACGAGTGGCACAAGCAGATCCAAATAATCGTTGATGAAATTGACGAATGTATCAGACATCATCACGATGAAGCACTAACGCTACGGTTTCTTTCTCGCAAATTGGGTTATTCTGAATTTCATACTACCAGAAAATTTAAGGAAATATCGGGTATGCAGTTTAGAGATTATTTACGGCTTAGAAAGTTAGCCTTTGCACTAAAAGAGGTTCGGGATAGTGAAAAAATCATTTTGGATATTGCTTTTGATTATGGTTTTTCGTCACATGAAGCTTTTACCAGAGCTTTCAAGGGAACATATGGTGTAACTCCAAGTGAATACCGAAAAAAGCCTAAGCCTGTCGTTCTTCGTACAAAAATAAACCCTTTCGACCGCTACTTTTTAGGATTTGGAGAGATTGGTATGATGAAATCTACAGATGATGTTAAAATTTATTTTGTAACCATTCCCGCACACAAATTTTTGCACATTAAAAACTATGAGAGTAATGGGTATTGGGATTTTTGGCAAAAGCAAAGTCTTATTCCGGGACAGGACTGCGAAACAATTTGCGGCTTACTCGATAGTATCAAGGGCAAATTGGATGACGATGGTGGGAGCGAATCTAACAGCGGCAGTGGTCAGATTATGGCGTACATTAATGACCCGGACGGTAGACTCTGCGATTGGGGTATTCCACGTGCAGAGTGTTATGGTGTACGTCTTCCTTTTGATTATAAAGGCGAAGTACCACCACAAATGCTTATGATTGATGTTCCCGAAGCCGAGTATATTGTTTTTGAACATGGGCCATTTGATTATGAGCAGGAAAATCGTAGTGTAGAGGAAAAAATTGAAAAGGCAATGGCAACTTTTGATTTTGCAGGCACTGGCTACTGTTTTGATACTTCTCCCGGTAGAATAATTTACTTTTATTATAATCCGGAACGGTTTTTTAAGTATATCAGACCAGTGCGGAAGTCATAATCGCAGGTCTGTTTTCATGACAGACAGCAAGAAAATAATAAGAATGCAAAATAACAAAAGATATTTTATATTACCAATGGCACAATATAAGTATTCTTTTTAGTTTTTCTTACCATTTACCCTTGCTTCTTAGTAATTTCCATTATAGAGGAGATTGTAAGCATTGTCTTTAGTAGCCTATTGTCACATTATTCTTATTTAACGACACACAAAGCAAGGAGAAACTACCTAGCCCTATTGCACATGACAATGAAGATACGCAGCAATCCAAGGATATGTATAAGGATGAAAATTTAGCGTGTTAGCTTTCTTGTTCTTCTGGTTCTAGAAGAAGGTTGATAAGTTTTCGAAAATATTTCTCTAAAATGATTGACACTCCTGTTACGGTAGGATTTAGAATCAATTCATAAATCAAATATGCGCATAGGAGATTTATGATAATGTACAAAATAGGTGTCTTTTCAAAAATGAATAGAGTAACGGTAAAAACCCTAAGACATTACGATGACATTGGGCTTCTTAAACCATGCCATGTAGATCAAGCAACTGGATACCGGTATTATTCATCAGATCAGTTATTGAGTCTGCACAAAATATTAGCACTTAAGCAGATCGGATTTTCGCTTAGTGAAATAATTGAAGTGATGGACAAGAATATGTCCATGGACCGAATGATTGATTATTTGGAAGGGAAACAGGCCGCTATATCTAAAACTATTGAAGATGAGCAAGTAAAACTCAAGCAAATTCAATCATATCTAAAAAACCTAAAACAGGAGGTTGTATTTACAATGCATAATGTTGTTTTGAAGGAACTTCCAGAAGTTATTGTAGCTTCTATGAGAAAGATAATCCCGGACTATGAAGCATTTAACACTATTTACCCTGAGATGGGGGAATATATGAAACAACAGAATGTTAAATGTGCAACACCGGGTTATTGCTTTACTCTTTACCACGATGGCGAATATAAGGAATCAGATATTGATGTGGAGATTTGTGAATCAGTTACTGATTTTGGTGAAGACTCAGATCAAGTGAAGTTTAAGAGATTAGAGGCAGTTAAGATGGCTGCGTGTGTTATTCATAAAGGACCCTACAATACTATAGGATTGGCATACGGCGCAATAACAAAATGGATAGAAGGAAACGGGTATGAAATAATTGGATTACCGAGGGAATCATACATTGACGGTATTTGGAACAAAGAAAACCCGGAGGATTGGCTAACAGAAATACAGATTCCGATTAAGCTTAAATAATGATATGCAATTGGATGAAGAGTCGCCAAAACGGTGGCTCTTTTTCTTTTTAGGTATGAGCCTTTGCTGTACAGTCCAATTATTATGTTTAGCATAGCATCATTACAGACATTTTGTTAACGCTATGCCCACAAAATGAATACACTATAAAAAAGTAGTGAAGAGAGGTTATTTTAGTGGGGACTAGAGGAAAAATCCGCTATGTGTTCACCAGCAGCCATACCAGCTCGGGATTTCATACCTTCATTCCTGATTTATTACAGGGGATTAAGAACGTTTATGTACTGAAAGGCTCAGTGGGAACCGGTAAATCAAGTTTTATCAGACAACTGGGAGAATCCGTGGCTCGACTGGGCTATGAAGTGGAATTGTGGATTTCCGCTCTGGACCCGGTTAGTCCCGAAGGGTTGTTTATTCCCCAATTGGATACCGCCGTAGTGAACGGGAGCTTGCCTGAGATGGCAGCCACCTTTTGCTGTGGAGAATCTGGTGAAATAATCAACCTGGATGATTTCCTGGATAAAGCGGCTACGGATTCCCGTCATGAGCAAATAATGGAACTCGTGCTCAGAGTAGAAAAGCAGAGTGACAAAGCCTATAATATTCTAAAGAAGGCCCTAGCGATGAAGAACCAGATTAGGCAATCATATGCAGAACATTTAAATATGGGGAAAATTCAACAAGTAATCGATCGAATCGGGAGCGAGATGCTAAATTTGCCGGTACGCGAAAAACACTACTTTGCCAGTGCGGTGACCGCCGATGGTGTGATAGATTATGTGGATGAATTGAGCGGCGATTGCCCAAAACGCTATATACTGAGAGGACCGGACGGAAGCGGGAAATCGATAATTATCAACGAAATGGCTGCCCGAGCCAGTGAGCAAGGGCATTCACTGGAGTTTTACCACTCTAGTCTGGATTACGAAGATATTACCATGTTGATAATCCGTGATTTGCAGACTGCCCTTATAAATGTTGGAAATATGGAAATAATTAAGAAACCTGGGGACACAGTTATCGATATGAGTATTGCTCTTAATGAATATGTACCGGATATAGATAGTTTGGAGAATGCCGGGGCTTATCGAAGTTATGCAAACCAAATGCAACAAGCTCAAAAATTATTGGAGGGCGCCCAGGATTCTCTGCAAGGCTTAAAGAAAATATATGCCCGCAACGTGGACTTTAAACTTGTTAATCAAAAACGGGAAGAGATCAGAAAAAAACTATGCGAACGCAATTAGATTTTAATGAAGCATTAAGCAGGTTTAAGGGGATGGCATACACATGTGAAATAATATTATGAGAGGCACAAATTATGAGTGAGTTTAAACTACATTCAGCATATCAAGCAACCGGCGACCAGCCTCAAGCGATCAAGAAGCTGGTGGCGGGACTGTCTGCCGCTTATCCCCAGCAGACCTTGCTGGGGGTTACGGGTTCCGGAAAAACCTATACGATGGCCCAGATTATTGCGGCTGTCCAGCGGCCTACATTGGTAATGGCTCCCAACAAGACTCTGGCCGGTCAATTATATTCGGAATTTAAGCAATTTTTCCCGGAAAATGCTGTTGAGTATTTTATCAGTTATTATGATTATTACCAGCCTGAAGCCTATGTTCCTCAAACCGATACCTATATCGAGAAAGATTCTTCGATTAATGATGAGATAGACAAACTGCGTCATTCTGCGACCGCAGCTTTGCTGGAAAGACGGGATGTCATAATCGTAGCCAGTGTTTCCTGTATATACGGCCTGGGAGCTCCCCAGGATTATTATGCCATGGCCGTTTCATTACGGGATTCCATGGAGATTCCCCGGGACCAACTGCTCAAGCGTCTGGTGGAAAACCATTATGAGAGAAATGAATTAGCCTTTACCCGGGGCACCTTTCGGGTCAGAGGCGATGTAGTGGAGATTTTTCCGGCTTCCAATGGTGAAAATGCGATTCGTGTGGAATTCTTTGGTGATGAAATCGAGCGCATGATTGAATTCAATGCCCTGACCGGTGAAGTGCTGGGACGCCGGCTGCATGTCATGATATTTCCGGCTTCCCACTTTGTTACTACCCGTGATAACATGCTGGCCGCCGCCAGTTCAATTGAAGAAGAATTAGCCGGTCAGCTGGAGCGGTTTAAGAACGAAGGCAAGCTTTTGGAAGCCCAGCGCATTGAACAGCGCACCAGATTCGATTTGGAAATGATCCGGGAAATAGGATACTGTAAAGGAATTGAAAACTATTCGCGCTATATTACAGGACGAGCCCCTGGTGAACCGCCTTATACCTTGATCGATTTCTTTCCCCCGGATTTCTTGCTGTTTATGGATGAATCCCACATTTCGGTTCCCCAGGTCAGAGGGATGTATGAAGGTGATCGTTCCCGCAAGCAAAATCTGGTTGACTACGGCTTTCGGCTGCCCTCGGCCCTGGACAACCGGCCCCTGAAGTTTAGTGAATTTGAGCAAAAAATCAAGCAGGTAGTCTATGTGAGCGCTACTCCGGCGGATCATGAACTGAAGTACAGCAAAGCTACGGTGGAGCAAATTATCCGCCCGACCGGGCTGGTGGACCCGGAAGTGGAAGTACGGCCCACAGCAGGGCAAATTGATGATTTGATGGCCGAAATTTGGGAGCGGGTCAATAAAGGCTACCGGGTTCTGGTGACTACCCTGACCAAGAAAATGGCCGAGGACCTTTGCGATTATTTCGATGAGGCCGGTATCAAGGTGCGCTATCTGCACTCCGATGTTGAAGCCCTGCAGCGCCTGGAGATTTTGCGCGAACTTCGGGCCGGGGTTTTTGATGTACTGGTCGGTATAAACCTGCTCCGGGAGGGCCTGGATTTACCCGAGGTGGCTTTAGTGGCCATATTGGATGCGGACAAGGAAGGTTTTCTGCGTTCAGGGCGTTCATTGATTCAGACCATCGGCCGGGCAGCCCGCAATGCGGACGGCAAGGTAATAATGTACGCCGACCGGATTACGCCTTCGATGCAGTTGGCTTTGGATGAAACCAACCGGCGGCGCTTGATTCAAATGGAGTACAACCAACTGCATAATATAACCCCGGAAAGCATCAAAAAGGCCATATATGCCAGCGTGGAAGCCACTATTGCCGAACCACCGGCGGCCTATGATACGGGCAGCATACAAAACATGAGCCGGGAAGAACGAATGCACTTGATCAAGGAAATGGAAATAGATATGCGCAAAGCCGCCGAAAGCCTGGAATTTGAACGGGCGGCCCAGTTAAGGGATATGATCCGGGAGCTGCAGCAGCCGCCCCGGAAAAAGAAGAGTCGGGGAGGACCACGGTGAAGGATTTCATATATGTAAAAGGGGCCAGGGAACACAATCTGAAAAATATAGACCTTAAGATTCCG
This sequence comes from Syntrophomonas sp., assembly GCA_036677685.1. Lineage (GTDB taxonomy): Bacteria > Bacillota > Syntrophomonadia > Syntrophomonadales > Syntrophomonadaceae > JAQUBU01. The sequence continues at coordinate 9,759 of JAVBWA010000021.1, forward strand.
CGGGATAAGCTGGTGGTCTTTACTGGAGTGTCGGGTTCCGGCAAGTCGAGTTTGGCTTTTGACACCATTTATAGTGAGGGGCAGCGGCGTTATATGGAGTCGCTTTCCACCTATGCGCGACAGTTTTTGGGTCAGATGGACAAACCTGATGTCGATCATATCGAAGGCTTGTCGCCATCCATTTCCATCGACCAGAAATCAACTTCCAACAATCCGCGTTCTACGGTGGGAACGGTTACCGAAATATACGATTACCTGCGCTTGATGTTTGCGCGGGTGGGACGGCCGCACTGCCCGCATTGCCAGCAGCCGATCCAAAAACAGACCATCGACCAGGTGGTTGATGCTTTGCTAAACCTGCAGAAGGGCAGCAAGATCAAGATTCTGGCTCCGGTTGTTAGAGCACAGAAAGGCGAACATAGAAAAATCCTCGACAATCTGTTTCGGGACGGCTTTGTCAGGGTGATCGTTGATGGCTACGAATACACCTCCGATGAAGAAATAAACCTGGCGAAAAATAAAAAGCATGATATAAGCGCCGTAGTCGACCGCCTGGTAATAAAAGACGGCATCCGGAGCCGGCTGGCGGAATCTCTGGAACTGGCTTTTGAATTAAGCGAGGGCATGGTTAAAGTTCAGGTCCTGGATGATGCGGACTCAGGCGAAGAAATGCTTTTTAACCGTGATTTTGCCTGTCCGGAGTGCGGCTTCAGTCTGCCCGAATTAAGCCCCCGCATGTTTTCATTCAACAGTCCTTTCGGGGCCTGCCCGGAGTGTGACGGTCTGGGCGAAAAACGGGAAATTGACCCGCAGCTGGTATTAAATATGGAAAAGAGCCTTAATGACGGAGCGATAGTGCCCTGGTCCAATAACTTCTACACCTATTACAACCAGATTTTGGCCAGAATGGCGGAAAAAAATGAGATTCCCATGGACACCCCGCTAAGAAACCTGAATAAAAAGCAGATAAATACAATCCTTTATGGCAGCGGGGAACGCTTTAAAATAAACTATACCAACTCCTACGGCGAAACCGGCACCTTTACCTCCAGTTATGAAGGAGTAATGAACAATTTAAACCGGCGCTATCATGAAACCAAATCGGATGCATCACGCGAGGAAATCGAAAAATATATGAGTTCCAGTTTGTGTCCGCTCTGCCAGGGCAAGCGCCTTAAAAAAGAAGTGCTCTGGGTTTTGATCGGGAGCAAAAATATCAGTGAACTTACTGGCATGTCGGTAAGACAGGCCATGGACTTTTTTAGCGAATTGCAGCTGAATGAGAGGGAACAGTTTATTGCCCGCCAAGTGGTCAAAGAAATACGTGAACGCCTGACTTTTCTCATCGATGTGGGGCTGGATTACCTTACCCTGGACCGAATAGCCGGCAGCCTCTCGGGCGGCGAGGCACAGCGCATCCGTCTGGCTACCCAGGTGGGCTCCAGTCTGGTGGGAGTACTTTATGTTTTAGATGAACCCAGTATAGGCCTGCATCCCCGGGACAACGACCGCCTCCTGGCTACTTTGAAGCGGTTGCGCGATTTAGGCAACACGGTTATAGTAGTCGAACATGATGAAGACACCATAAAAAATGCAGACCATATTGTGGACATAGGACCGCGGGCCGGTATTCACGGCGGAGAAGTGGTGGGGCAAGGCAGCCTGCCGGATATTATCAATGCTGAGCGCTCGCTGACCGGGCAATATTTATCCGGGCGGCTAAATATTGAACTGCCGGAACAACGGCGGGAAGGCAGCGGAGAAGTTATTCTGGTCAAGGGGGCCAGTGAACATAATCTTAAAAATATTGATGTTTCCATCCCCCTGGGCAAAATGGTGGTAATAACCGGAGTATCCGGTTCGGGCAAAAGCACTCTGGTGGAAGATATTATGTTTCCGGCTTTGATGAAACAACTGTATGGGGGACGCCATCGCCCGGGGCAGCATCAGGCTATTGAAGGTCTGAAGCAAATAGATAAGGTAATAAATATCGACCAATCGCCAATTGGTAGAACTCCGCGTTCCAATCCCGCCACTTATTGCGGAGCTTTTGACGGAATTCGGGAGTTGTTTGCCAATACCAGTGAAGCGCGAATTCATGGTTACAAACCGGGACGCTTCAGTTTCAATGTGCGCGGGGGCAGATGTGAAGCTTGTTCCGGTGATGGGATAATCAAGATCGAAATGCACTTCCTGCCTGATGTATATATTCCCTGTGAAGTTTGCAAGGGTAAAAGGTACAACCGGGAGACTTTGGAAGTAAGATACAAGAACCGGACCATTGCCGATGTGCTTGGCATGACTGTAGACGAAGCGGTGGACTTTTTTGAAAACATCCCCCGGGTTTACCGCAAGCTGAAAGTTCTGCAGGATGTGGGACTGGGTTATATTCAACTGGGTCAGCCGGCTCCAAGCCTATCGGGGGGGGAAGCCCAGCGGGTTAAGCTGGCTACCGAACTCTCCAAACGCTCCAGTGGCAGGACCCTTTATATACTGGATGAGCCTACGACCGGCTTGCATAAGGATGATGTTAAACACTTGCTTAGTGTTCTAAACAGATTGGTAGAATATGGAAATACCGTCCTGGTAATTGAGCACAATCTGGATGTTATTAAATCCGCTGATTACATTATCGATTTGGGTCCTGAAGGCGGTGAAAACGGGGGGCGGATTGTGGCCACCGGCACCCCGGAGGAAATCGCCCGGCACCCGCACTCCTATACCGGCAAATACCTGCGGGAGGTTTTGTAAAAGAAATGGTCATCTCCTGGTCACCCTCTAGCCTATTATTGGTGTGGCTTGTCCATTTACAGTGATGTCGGTTACCCGGTTGCCCCGGCAGACATTGCCCCGGGCCAGGCCACGGGCATTATCGAAATAAGCAATACCGGCTTCCTTGTTTTCATTACACTGGTTGCCTTCCAGGTTAGGCTGGGCTTGAGCACGGACCAGAATACCGTGCAGTTCATTGCGCACACAATGATTATGATTGGCAGTTCCTGCTGTCGAGTCAAGATAGGCAATACCCATGAGTTTGTTGCGCGTACACTGGTTGCCTTCCAATAGAGGCTGACTCTTCTGACTGAGGTGAATACCATTAGCATTATTGCGGTTGCAGTCGTTGGCTTTGGCAATGCCCACCGCTCGACCGTTGTAAAATATACCGGATTCCCGGTTTTGGCTGCACAGGTTCTTTTCCAGACTGGGTCTACTAATATCCATAACGGTAATTCCATTGGTATTTTTCTTGCACTCATTGCCAATTGCTTTACCGCCGCCACTCTTGAGATAGGATATACCACTGTCCCGGTTATCACTGCAGATATTTTCCGTCAACTCCGGAGCTGCATTATTACTTACGATAATTCCTGCCGTATTTCTGGTGCAGCGGTTCTTAATAGCCCTGCCCTTAGCCTGATCGGCAAAGAAAATGCCGCACTCATTGTTGCTGCAATGATTATTTTCGATTATCGGGGTGGATATGCCGTCAATATAAATTCCATTAAGATTGCGTTCAATAAGGTTGCCCTCTATGGTTGGGCTTCCGCTCTGGACATAAACTCCCTTCTCACCTCCGGCCACCCGGCACTCTTGAAAAATCAGGTTACCTTTGAACACGCAAACCGGTTTGTCGCTGTGCCCGCCTCCGGGACTGAAGGAAAGCCCCTTTATTTCGATGCTTTTCTGGCTGTAAACTTCCAGTACGCTATCGGCATCAAAAGATATTTTAACTTTGTCCCTGCCCTCGCCATATAGTTTTAGAGCTTTATCAATATGAATTTTTTCCCGGTAGCTCCCGGCTTTGACCATAATTGTCTGGCCTGGGGAGGCAGCGGCGACTGCTGCCATTATAGTAGGATAATCACCCCGGCCGCTGCTATCAACAATAATCTGGGCATCGGCCACGGCCTCCTTTTTAACATACGGTACTAATTCCTTACTGGTTTCCCGGTACACCTTGTTGGAGAATTGTTCAACCTCTGTAAAGCTAAAGTGGGGTTCCCGGTTTGGGTCGGTTTGATCTTTTTTATCGAGTTCTTTTAAAAGTTTTTCAACGGTTAAAGCCAGATTCTGTATGTGTTTGGACAACGGGGGGCTGATCGCATTAAGCCAGTGGTCGGTTGAAAGATAATACTCCATTGATTTTGAAAGCGTTACTTCTTCAATTATGAAAGACAAAATGGCTGTGCTATTACTGGCAGCTTTATTAATCTCCCGAAGTACATGCGGCGATACGGATGAGTTCTTCGATAATATCAACACAAATACCCGGCTTTGTTCAATAGCATTTATAATCGATTCGGCAAAATCGACCCCCGGCAAAATGTCGCGGGGTGCTATCCAGCATTTAATTTTATTGGATTCCAGGGTTGCACAAACGGCATCGGCAATATGTTTGTCAAGTGTAGCATAACTGATAAAAACGTCTTGGCCCACCTTGGCTTATCCTCCCTAACAACTAAAGATGCTAATTTTTCTTAATTGAATAACCTAGTGCTATTATGGCTTTAAGGGTTTCCAGTGCGGTTTTGCGGTCATATTCCTTCTCTGATTCAGGTAATTGTTCAAAAGGAACCAGGACCGGAGTTTCTCTACGCTGGTCATTTCTGCTGGGCCCGTATGTCCATCCTTCTGACAAGCGCTGGGATGCCCAGTGTTCATGGACATTTTTCGCCAATAATTCGGTTAGTTCGAGGATGTCATCAGTCAATTGGACGTGGGTCGTATCAATGGTCTTAACCTTGTAAGTCATTGGTCATAGGCCTCCTTATATAATTCGAGACAATATGAGTTTTTTCCTCTTATTAATTATATTTTGCCGGATTACATTTTAGCAATTAATTTAAAGCCGGATAAATTATTTACTTGGCTGCCAATAAAGATATTATCTCCTTCAGCTCAAATTCTTTGCCCGTAATTTTGGCATAAGTGCTGATTTGTTCAACCGCTGAGGCTCGTTCAAAAGAGTCGGGTTGATGGAACTGCAGGGCTCTTTCAAATGTGAGATAAGAGGTGTTGTAGAAATCTTGCAATAGCTGGGCTTCCGCCATGGTGCTGTCCAGCCACCAGTTTTCACCTTCATGTTTAGTCCAGGAATTGGATACATACTGGGCCAGTTTAATCCCGTGTTTACTTTCATTGGTGCCGAGCATTCGATATAAATAAGCCGCATTTATGGCCGGATAATAGTCTTCGATGTTGCGGCGGAAGGCTTCCAAGTATAGATCCTTGGCTTTCATTAAAAGTTCTTTGTTGATATCTTCGTTGGCAACCTCACCGGCCTCATTAAACAAAGCCCGGCGTTTGTACTGGGCGGCCAGCATGGATAAGGTATCAGAGTCCTTCATGCCGATTTGCCACAGTCCATAAACTATGTCTGCCGCTTCCGGGTACTGCCCCAGCCGGGTTAGGCAGTTGGCCTTGAGCTTGAGCAAGTCCTGGCGATGTTTATAGGGATACATCTTAATACCATAGGTTTCAATAAAAAAGTTCTCAAGACTATTTATTAGCTCTATGGACTGGCGGTAAAGTCCGAGATTTTTGCAAATACCGGCCAGGCGAAACAGTAACTCTCCGCCTCTGGAGCTGAGGTCAATACTATTCAGCCAGGTTAGGAATTCTTCGCGATTGCTGATCCCGGCACCATGGCCGATAATACTCTGTTCTTCATTATTTAATCCGGGTGGTGGGGGAAGGGCGCCGGATAAATCAAGGGCGAATATTTTATCAATAACCTGGGGCTTTTCACCCTGACGATAGAGGCGGAACAACTCTTTTTCACCAAAGCTTTTAGCCAGTTCAACCACACCCAATTCGTCAAAACTCACGTATTCCAGAACCAAGGGCAGTTTTTCAATCTCGTCTTTAAATTCGCGGGTTACAAAAATCTCACCGGTCCGGGTGACAGGCTCAATGCGGGCTGCGGTGTTGATATTGCTGCCGTACATATTGGTGCGGCCCAAAAGCTGATCCTTAAAGGAAAAAAACTCACCGTAATGACCGCCGATGCGCGGCATTAAACGGGTCATCCCCAGAGCTTCAAAATCATAGGTGTTAAAAAAATCACGGTAGTCCAACACCATATCAACGGCGTCCTTGCCGGCCATAAAAACTGCCACCACCGCATCTCCCCAGGTATTAAAAGCCTCAGCCTGCTGGAGATATTTATGCATCCTTTGGGAAAGATCATAATTGACGTTTTCAAAGTATTTTCGGGTTTCAGTTTCAGATAGTTTGGAATATCCTTTAAGATCGGAAAAAATTATGTAGCCTTTCATATGGGGAAGCCTCCCCTCAATATGTGGTGCGCTTTTACTCATTGTAATTCAATATGCTAAAATGATTCAATACTTAAAAACTAAGCCATACCAGGAGGAGCCGTGAAAGAGCGCTTGCAAAATGTTCCCCTGCAGCCAGGGGTTTATATGTTCAAAGACCAGGGGGGTCGGGTAGTTTACGTTGGCAAAGCCAAGGCCCTCCGCAATCGTATGCGCTCATATTTTCAAGCCACCGAAAGACTGCATCCCAAGGTACGAGCCATGATGAACCGGGTTGCTGATTTTGACTTTATAGTCACCAAGACCGAGGTTGAAGCCTTAATACTTGAGAACAACCTGATTAAAGCTTATCAACCACGTTACAATATTGATCTGCGGGATGACAAGACCTATCCTTATCTGAAAGTAAGCGTAAGGGAGAAATTCCCCAAAGTATCGGTAGTGAGGGAAGAACGAGATGGGGAATCCCGCTACTTCGGTCCCTTTACCGATGTTACGAATCTGAGAGAAACTCTTAAAATTTTACATGACATTTTTCCCTTGCGCAGCTGTAAAAACTTTCGCAATAAATCCCGGGCCTGTCTGAACCGGGATATGGAAAAGTGTCTGGCTCCCTGCATCGGGCAAATATCGGAAGCCGAGTACCGGAAATTGGTTGACGGTTTGCTGACTTTCCTGGAAGGTAACCCGGGAGCAATCCTGCAGAGCCGGGAGAACGAAATGAAAGCGGCGGCAGCCAACCTGGAGTTTGAGAAAGCAGCGCGCTTGCGTGACCAGATCAAGGGATTGGAAACCATAGTTGCCCAACAGCAAAAAGTAGTTTTTAGTTCACCCTACAATCTCGATCTCGTAGGTTTATTAATGGATGAACAAGAGAGCCTGGTGCTGGTTTTTAAAATCCGCTGCGGCAAAATAATATCGAAAGACAGTTTCTGGCTTAACCGGCCTATAAATGAAGATGAACCTGAAGTTATGGAATTCTTTCTAAAGCATTATTATGACGAACAGGAGGATATCCCGCCTGAAGTACTGGTCAGCAAGCTTCCCGCTGAACTGGTGCTGATGGAAAGATGGCTGAAGGAGAAAACCGGGGCCCGGGTTGAACTGCGCTTTCCCCAGCGCGGTGAGAAAAAATACATGCTCAAGATGGTCTTGGAAAATGCCGCATGGCTTTGGGAAGAAAAAAAGAACCGGGATCACCGGAATCGGGATATTTTGCTGCAATTAAGTAATGCCCTGCATTTGGAGGTTATTCCCCAGCGCATCGAATGTTATGATATTTCTCACCTGGGCGGCGAGGAAACGGTTGGCTCCATGGTAGTTTTTACTGAGGGCCTGGCCGAACCGAAATCTTATCGCCGGTTCAAGATAAAAACCGAGCAGAACAACGACTTTGCCTCCCTGGCCGAAGTTTTACAACGGCGGTTTAAAAAATCCCGGGAAGAACATAATTCATCATTTCTGCCCGAGCCCGATCTCATTATTATCGATGGCGGTTTGGGTCAGGTTAACGCGGCCAAAATGGTGCTGGAGGAAATGCAAGTCGATATTCCGGTTTTTGGTTTGGCTAAAAAAAATGAAGAGATATTCCAACCGGGGATTGGGCAGTCCCTGGTTTTGCCGCGCCGTGACGAAGGACTTAAGCTTTTGCAGCGGTTGAGGGATGAAGCCCATCGCTTTGCGGTAGAATATAACCGGAAACGCCGCGCCCGGAAAGTTAAAGCTTCCGCCCTGGACGATATTAAGGGGATAGGCGATGAGCGAAAGCGAAAACTGCTTATCCATTTTGGCTCGGTGTCGAAAATAAGAACCGCTTCACTGGAGGAATTGACGGCTGTACCCGGCATGAATCGTCAGGCGGCGCAAAATGTTTTTCAATATTTCCACGAAAACAAAAACAATTAATTATTTCCCGGGAAATAATGACGAACCAAGGCAGGAAGTTTGGCATTATTGGAGAAATCTCGTATTATTAATGAAAGGGGATACACCTTCTCCGAAGGAATGTCCCCATCGTGAAGGATGTTCGGTGACTTTGGGTATGTGGTGGAGGAACATCCCCAATCGACAAGTAAATTCTGACTATTTGTACGAGACTTGAGTTTGCATCACTAATTGCGAAGGGAGGGATTCTTATGCACGGTTGGGTGATCAGATGGTTGTTAAATATTCTTGCCATAATTTTAACCGCATATATTGTGCCTCAATTTGAGCTTTCCCTTTGGGGAGCTATAGTCGGCTCCATTTTCCTGGGGATAGTAAATGCAATAATACGCCCCCTATTGTTAATATTGACACTGCCGATAAATATCATATCCCTGGGGCTTTTTACTTTTGTTATCAATGGCTTAATGCTCTGGATAACTTCAGTAACTGTAAAAGGCTTCGATATCCATGGCTTTGGTTGGGCGATATTAAGTGCCATACTTTTAAGTATTATTAGTTTCTTTATTAGTTTCCTGGTTGAAGACCGTATGTTCAATGTTCATTAAGATCCGTCCGGAAAAAGTAAAGAATTTTGAGGAAGCCGGGCTGTGGTCCGGCTTCCTGCCCCTAAAAACATATAAAGGAGAATTCGAATTGGGTATAAAACTGGTGGCCATCGATCTGGATGACACACTTTTGGACCCGGAGCTCAAAGTATCTGAAAAGTGCACGGCTGCCATCAAGGAATTGCAGCAGAGAGGGATTCTGGTAACGCTGGCCACAGGCCGGATGTTTCGTTCCGCTTTGCCGTATGCGGAAGATTTGCAAATGGACATCCCGCTCATAACTTATCAGGGTGCATTGGTTAAGAATTCCCGCTCCCGGGAAACCTTGTATTACAAGCCGGTACCGGGGGATTTGGGAACTGAAGCCATGCAGTATTTTGCCGCTGCCGGGGTCCATTATCAGAGTTATTTTGGGGACCGGCTATGTATGGAATCGCTAAGTGATGAAGGCCGGTTTTACTCCGAACTGGCAGGGATTGAGCCGTCTATAATTGAAGATATGATTGCTTTTTCCAGTCAAAACGAATCCTTAAAAATACTGGCGGTTTCATTTAATGAAGAATTAATTCTAAAAATGGAAAGAGATTTAAGGCGCATTTATGGAGGCAAATTGAACATTACGCGTTCAAAACCTTATTTTTTGGAAATCATGAACTGTTCGGCCAACAAGGGGATAGCCCTGAAGGTAGTAGCAGACCACTATAATATAGCGCGGGAGGAAGTACTGGCCGTAGGTGACAGTTACAATGACTTGGATATGATTAAATGGGCGGGGATCGGGGTAGCCATGGGCAATGCTCCCGATGCCGTCAAGGCCGCAGCCGATTATATAACCCTTTCCAATGAAGAGGAAGGTGTTGCTGAGGCTTTGTGCCACTTTGCGATAAAGTAAGAGAAAAAATCTGAAAAAACGGGAGGGATTATTTTGGCGACCAAAGTTTACTATACCAATATGAGGGCACCCGGTAATATCAGTTTGCTGGACAAGATGCAGAAACTCCTGAAACAGGTTGGATTGAAGGAGATAATTGCTCCGGGTGACCTGGTGGCGATCAAGCTGCACTTTGGAGAACCCGGTAATTTGGCTTATATAAGACCCCAGTTTGTGCGGCGGCTGGTGGAAAGAGTTAAAAAAGCCGGAGGCAAGCCTTTTCTAACCGATGCCAATACTCTATACCGGGGAAAACGTGCAAATTCGGTGGATCACCTGGAAGCGGCCATTGAAAACGGGTTTGCCTATGCCGTGGTGGGTGCGCCGCTAATAATTGCGGATGGCTTGAATGGCAAGGATTATGTCAAAGTTCCGATCAAAGGGGAGCATTTTCAAAGCGTTAATATTGGCAGTGCAGCGGTACATGCTGATGCCATGGTAGTTATGACCCATTTTAAATGCCATGAATTGACCGGATTTGGCGGTGCGATCAAAAACCTGGGTATGGGTCTGGGCTCCCGGAGCGGAAAACAGCAGATGCATTCAGATGTGCTTCCCTGCATTAACGAAGCCCAGTGTACCGGATGTGCCAAGTGCGTTGCGTGGTGTCCGGCTGAGGCGATGGTCATGGAAAGCTGGACGGGTAATAAAAAGGGGCAGAAGTCGCATATTATGGAAGAAAAATGCTGGGGATGCGGCGAATGTGTGGCCAGCTGCAATTTTGCCGCCATCCAGCCCAATTGGCGAACAACCCCCCAGGCTATACAGGAGAAAACGGCTGAATACGCGCTGGGAGCATTAAACGGCAAAAAGGACAAAGCAGTTTTTGTTACATTTGTAACCGATATCAGCCCGCAGTGTGATTGTTATGGCTATAATGATGCGCCGATAGTCAGAGACATAGGCATGCTGGCTTCCCGGGATCCGGTGGCTTTGGACCAGGCTTGTGCGGATCTGGTCAATGCCCAGCCGGCCATGGAAGGTTCAGTAATAGAAGGTCTGCCGCCGGGAAAAGATAAGTTTACTGCGGTTCATCCGGGGATAGGCTGGGAAGCCCAGTTAATCCATGCCGAAAAAATCGGCATGGGCAGCACGAAATACGAGATAATAGAGATATAACGAGGCGAAAATGTGTCTCCTTATTCTTTAAATGGTCAGAGGCCTATTAACAAAATAGGCGGCGGGTTCTAATCCTCTGCCTCGTTGCAGCGGTGTGTTGCCCCCTAGGGGGACCACTTATATTGATTTCCCTTCGGGAATGATTAAATGTGTTGAAGCTGCTCTGCAGTTTCTTCCGATGCTTAAAGCCGAGAAATGGGGCGAACAGTTGCAGGATTTGATGGCGGTGGTGGATTTGGGTGCCACCAAGATTTTAAGCGGAATAGCTACGAGCCATGGGCAAATTCTGGTGCGCGAAAAGTTTCCCACGCTTAAGGAAAAAGGCCCGGAAGATATTATAGAACGAATTTGCCATAGCATCAAAGCGCTTGCCCGATTGTGCGGAGATTATGAAACCCAAATTGCCGGAGCGGTGGTGGCTGCGCCGGGACCCTTGGCATATCCCGAGGGAGTGGTGCTTGATTCGCCCAATTTAGCCTGGACTAGAGTTCCCCTCAAGGATGAGTTGGGCAAACGCCTGGCGAAACCGGTGATTGTAGATAAAGATACCAATCTGGCCGCTTTGGGGGAGTACTATTTTGGCAGGCAGGATCAGCCCCGAAGCCTGTTATATATCACCGTCAGTACCGGGATTGGGGGAGGAATAATCCTGGATGGCCAAATCTGGCGAGGGCAAAGTGGCGGTGCCGGCGAAATTGGACATATGGTAGTCGATCCCCGGGGAAAGGTATGCAAATGCGGACGCCGGGGCTGTTTGGAAGCTATGGCTTCGGGTGCAGCTATTGGCAGCAGCGTAAATGAGCTCCGACAAGAAGGCAAGGGAACCGGTATCCTGGCGATGGTTAATGCCAAAAATGGAGTTGGGGCTTTTGAAGTGGCAGCAGCGGCCCGCCAGGGAGATGCAGAAGCCCGAACTATTGTAAACCGGGTTGTAGAATACCTGGGGCAGGGTATTGCCAATTTAGTTAATATATTTAATCCGGAACTGGTGGTTTTGGGCGGAGGAGTTGCCCTGGGCTGGCAGGATTTAATCCTGGAAGATCTAAACCATTACGTAAAGAAAGAGGCTTTTGCCCTTAATATCCAGGATTTAAAAATAAAAATAACCCGATTGGGTGAAGATATCGTACTTTATGGCTGTATAGCAGCCGCACTACAAAAATGGTGAATTTTAAATTATCGGATTTGTATCCCTGGATTTATTGCAAATGATTCTTAGCACATAGAAGGCGTAATAAATAGAAATGCGGGGCATTTCTTCAATTACTAAAAATTCAAAACAGAATCCAAAATCAGGAATGGGGGAATGGATTTGAGCAGTGAAATGAACGCGGTACAAATGATGGATTATCTCTATAATTTACCTGAACAGTTTGACAATTGCCTAAAACTGAACTTTGATTTTATGGAAAGCTACCCAAGGGAATATCAAAATATCGTAATATCCGGGTTGGGAGGCTCGGCCATAGGCGGCGATATTCTTCGCAGCTATGCATTGTCCCAGGCCAGTCTGCCCTTGCTGGTAAATCGCGGTTATGACTGCCCGGCTTTCGTCGGTTCGAATACTTTGTTTCTGGCGGTAAGCTATTCGGGCAATACTGAAGAGACCCTCAGTTCCTACCAGCAAGCCGGGGCCCAAGGAGCCGCCATAATCTGTATCAGCAGCGGCGGCAAGCTCGAATCCCTGGCCAGCCAAGATGGCCATGCAATGCTCAAAATACCTGGGGGGTTGGTGCCGCGCGCGGCAACCGGCCTGCTTTTTGCGCCTGCCGCCCTCTTGCTGGAGAAACTTGGTATCATAAAAGGAGTTAAAGCGGATATTGAGGAAACCGTTGCGGTTTTGAAAAACCTCCGGCAAACCCTGAAACCTGATATTAGTATTGCTGAAAATCAAGCTAAAGCCATAGCTGCGAAGATGAAAGGGACTATCCCGGTGGTTTGGGGGACTGCCGGATTTTCGGAAGTTGCGGCTTTGCGGTGGAAAGCTCAAATCAATGAGAATGCCAAGTCGCCGGCCTATTATAATACTTTCCCGGAACTAAACCACAACGAAATTGTGGGTTTTGAAGCACCGGAAGACTTACTGGCCAAAATATCTTTGATTATTTTACAGGATGAGTATGATCATCCCCAAGTTAAAAAACGCATAGCCATCACCCGGCAAATTGTTAAGGAGCGGGTAAAAGAGATAATTGATGTGAATTCGCAGGGGAAATCCTGGCTGGCGCGTTTTTACTCACTGTGTTATATTGGCGACTATGCCAGCACTTATCTGGCATTGGAATATGGCATCAATCCCACCCCGGTTAAAGTTATCGATTATCTCAAAGCCGAGCTGGCAAAATAACGCCCTCTAATCTTAATTGCCTTCATGCTGCCGGTTCATACATGCCTTATAGGTCTTTCCGATTCTATCGGCGGCTACAATGGCGGCGGCAATCATATCCGGCTTGACCGGGAAGGACATATTGTGCATATTTGTGTCGGGGTGGCAGGCGGCCAAAGCAACCTCCGTCAGCTTTTCGTTTGACAGGGATTTTATACCGATGTCCTCAAGACAAACGGGCAGACCTACCTCCAGGAAAAACTTGATTACCGTATCGATTTCCTCTTTCGGCGAGTTTTCGAGAACAAGCTGACATATGGTTCCGAAAGCGACCTTTTCACCATGATAATACGCGTGCGTTTCCGGCACGGAGGTCAAGCCGTCGTGAATGGAGTGCGCCGCCGAAAGGCCGCCGTTTTCAAATCCAAGGCCGGATAGCAGTGTATTAGCTTCTACGATATTTTCAAGAGCCGGGGTTACTATATGAAGTTCACAGGCTTGCTTCGCCTTGAAACCGTCGGCGAGAAGGGTTTCGTAACAGAGCTTTGCAAGAGCCATTGCCGTTTTGGTGGGCTTTGCGGACGGGCACGCCTTTTCCCGGGCGCCGCAAGGATAACCCGCAAATACATCTCCAAACGATTTTTCACAAGACCGCGCCTCAAAGAAGGTAGAAAGCGCATCGCCCATGCCGGATACCAAAAGCCGGGTGGGGGATTTTGCGATCACATCGATATCAATCAAAACCACCTCCGGGTTTTTTTGAAAGAATGCATAATCCTCAACCGTGCCGTCCTGGTTGTAGATTACCGCAAGATGGCTGGTCGGCGCATCGGTCGCCGCATTTGTCGGTACAATTATAAGCGGTTTCCCATTTGCCACACATTTAGCGGTGTCAATTGCTTTACCGCCTCCGAGGCCGATTATACAGTCACAGCTATTTTCCTGTGCAAGTGCACCCAGCCTTGAAATCTCCACTTTGGAACATTCTCCGCAAAAGTCTGTCGTTACAAAGCACACATCAAATCTTTCAGCTGTCTTGTTTAGTGTTTCCTTAACGCGTTCAAATCCGCTTTTGCTTGCGACCAGAAGCGCGTATTTGCCGAAGGTCTTAACAAAATACCCCAGATTTGCAAGCTCTCCCTCCCCCTGAACATATTTTGACGGTGAAATAAACGCCTTTCTCAAAAAAACACCCCTTCTGTTATTAAGGACTTGTCTCATCGCAGTTACCCAAAAAATATCCGCTAAGTAAACATGTTTTAATGTCAGCCTAGGTATATCCTCAATAAGGATAAAATCGTACCCTTCCACAAATAAGCTTTCAGCATCGGGTTTACTATGTTTTGTAACAGAGCCTAAAGGCTCTATCGCTTTTTTGTCGGTTCATCACTCATGATTGTTTTTTGGTTTCCTCATCTGTAAGTCAACAGAATTATTATTAATATTTTCGTTCATATCTGTTTCCTCCTTTACTCGATCTGATCTATTTATTCACATTAATGATACATGGATATTTAAGCAAAACGGAGACCGTATAGGTTGGGGTATGGTTCAGTAAATTTTCCTATTGAATTGCACCTCTAATTTCCGGTTTTTTGCTTATTAAATTCCTGGGCTAAAGCTCGGAAGCAGTGGATAAATTAATAACGAGGCGATGTCCACTGCTGTTTTAATTATCGGGTTCCTATTCACAAACCAGGCGGCGTATTATAACGAGGTACACCTCGTTGCGGCGGTGTATTGAAACTGCTCCGCAATTTCTTTCGATGCTTAAAAAACTGACTAGCGAGGCGCATGTTTAATGAAATATTATGGTGATTATCATACCCATTCCCGGCATAGTGATGGACGGCAGAGCATAGAACAAATAATAGAAGCTGCCCGGCAAAAAGGTTTGCAGGAAGTGGCGGTAACCGACCACGGCCCTCTGGCTGCGGTAATCGGAGTCGAGAATGAGAATGAATACAGGCAAATAAAAAGTGAATTGAAAGCAGCCGATGGCGGCCAGATTCGTGTGCTTATGGGGGCCGAAGCCAATATCCGGGATAGACAGGGGACTCTGGATATTGGCCCAGAACTGATAGCTGAACTTGATATTCTCATAGCCGGCATGCATCCTTATACGATGCCCACCTCACTGGAGGACGGGTGGGAATTATTTGCCCGCAATTCGCTGCGCCATCTGGGCAAAGGGCAGCGGCATAAAGCGGAAAACGCTAATACCAAAGCTGTTGCCGAGGCAATTTATAATAATCCGGAATTGGATATCCTCTCTCATCCCGGCCTTTTTTTTACGGTTGAGGTTGATGAAGTTGCCAAGGCTTGCATTAAAAATAAGGTACTGTTTGAAATAAATTGCGGGCACGAGCAGCCGGATATTTCTGATATAATGAAAGCAAACAGGCTCGGAACTGAATTTATTATCAATAGTGATGCACATTTTCCAAATACTGTGGGAGATTTGGATTATGGAAGCTGGGTGCTGGAAAAACTGGAGATCGACCCTGAAAGGGTGGTCAACCGGCAAGCAGGGGGAGGATACGAGCGATGGGGGAAAACAGCAAGAACCTGTACATCTTGATCATTACCGGCTTATCAGGAGCGGGGAAAACTCAAACCATTAACTGCCTGGAAGATATGGGTTATTACTGCGTAGATAATTTGCCTCCTGCCTTGTTGTATAAATTCCTGGAATTGGGGATGCAGTCGGAAGGCAAGATCAGCAAAGTAGCACTGGTTATTGACGTACGGGGAGGCGACTTTTTCCCGGATCTTTCTCAAGCCCTTTTGGAACTGCAGGAAGCCAGTATACCTTATGAAATTTTATTTCTGGAAGCTTCCAATGAGGTTCTGGTACGCCGTTTTAAAGAGTCGCGGCGCCGTCATCCCCTGGCCAGTGGTTCCCGACTGCTGGAAGCAATTCAGCAGGAAAGAGAGATTTTGGAGGAACTCCGGGGTAAGGCCAACTTGCTTATAGATACCTCAAACCTCTCGCCCCGCGAATTGAAAGAGAAACTTGAAAGCCATTTTAGTCGCGAAAATAATTCCGGAGGCTTCACCATTAACTTGGTTTCCTTTGGTTACAAATTAGGCATCCCTATGGATTCCGATATTGTTATGGATGTCCGGTTTATCCCCAATCCGTTTTATGATCCGGTCATGCGTAATATGACCGGCAAGGATCAGCAGGTGATCGATTATGTTCTCGATTCACCAACTAGCAAATCCTTTGTAAGGAGGTTTATGAATTTACTAAAGTTCTTAATACCTCATTATATTAATGAAGGCAAAACCAATCTGGCAATTGCCATTGGTTGTACCGGAGGCCAGCATCGTTCGGTGGTCCTGGCGGATTATACCGGGCGGCAGCTATCGAGAATAGGCAATAATGTTATTATTCGGCACCGTGACCTCGCCCGGTATCAACTGGAGGCGTAAATGACAAATATATCAGAGGAGCCCAAAATTGTAGTTATTGGAGGAGGAACCGGTCTCTCAGTTTTGCTTAAAGGTTTAAAACGCTATACCTCCCAATTGACTGCAGTAGTAACAGTTAGTGATGATGGGGGAAGCTCAGGCCGCTTAAGAGCCGAACTGGGGGTTCTGCCTCCGGGGGACATCCGAAACTGTCTGGTTGCCCTGGCCGAAACAGAGACCATAATGGACAAAGTTTTTCAGCATCGCTTTTGTCAGAACGGCAGTTTGCAGGGCCATAACCTTGGGAATCTGCTGCTTGTAGCCTTAACTGAAATAACCGGGGATTTTGTCTCTGCCATAAAAGAAGTAAGCAAGGTTCTGGCAGTGCGGGGCAAGGTTATTCCCGCCACCCTTGAGCATGTGAGGCTGGGAGCGGTTATGAAGGATGGAAAGTTGATAAATGGAGAGACTTCGATCAGGAAGTACGGCGCAGGAATCGAGCAGCTTTTTCTAGTTCCCGATCACTGCATACCAGTTCCCGAAACCCTGAATTCGATAATGGAAGCCGATGCCATTGTGTTAGGCCCGGGAAGCCTATATACCAGTATAATTCCCAATCTCCTGGTCAAGGGAATTGCTCAGGCCTTGGCGGAATCCCCGGCCCCTAAAATATATGTCAGCAATATAATGACCGAGCAGGGGGAAACCGATAATTTTGGCGCTAGTGATCACTTGCGGGTGATAATGAAATATGCTGAGCAGCCGATTATCGATTATGTTGTGGTTAACAACGGTAAGATTGATGAACAGCGCTTAAAACGCTACCAAAGCGAAGCAGCGATACCAGTGGCGGTTAACGTGAAAGAGATTGAAGAATTAGGAATAACCGTAATAGCTGAAGATCTGGTTTCCGACAGCCCCTTGGCCTGGCATGATTCCCACAAACTGGCCGGGGTGATCATGAGCATCACGGACAAAAACGGATCCCTTTAGATTTAGGAGTAAGAGGTAAAGGTTCAAACCAGACCCGGCAACTTAACCTTGTAAAACAGCAAACGCTTTTATTTGAATACTCAGTTTATACGAAAGGAATACCATGAGTTTCTCAAATGAGGTAAGAAATGAACTGGCCCGTATAATTCCAGAAAAGGAATGTTGCGTAAAAGCCGAACTTCTAGCCTTAATGGCGGTAAATGGGACTGCGGATAAAACCGGAACAGGGGATATCCTGCTGCGTACGGTTGCCGAGAATGCTGCTACCGTTCGAAAAATATACAAGCTGTTTAAAGAAGCCTACCAGCTGCAGGCTGCGGTTAAAGTTATAAAACAGCGAAGGTTTAACAAGCAGCACATTTATGAAGTAGAAACGCTTTTGCAGCCGGACAAGTTCTGGATAATGAACGAGTTAAATTTGGCCTTTGATCAGGGGAAACCAAAAGCTTTCAACAAGCGTCTTCTGCTCAGGAAAAATTGCTGCAAGAGAGCCTTTTTAAGGGGGATTTTCTTGAGCCGGGGATTTTTAAACCGGCCCGAGGTCGATTATCACCTGGAGATAGTAGTCAATGACCGCTGGCTGGCGGCTGAAATTCAAGAACTGCTGGACAAGTTTGCCCTGGAAGCACGGGGTATAGAAAGAAAAAACAACCTGGTGCTTTATATCAAGGAAGGCGAAAAAGTAGCGGACTTTTTAAGAGTGGTTGGTGCCAGCAAAGCCCTTTTGGATTATGAGAATGTGCGCATAATTAAGTCCATGCGCAATGAAGTAAATCGCCAGGTAAATTGTGAAACTGCCAATTTGAGTAAAACCATTGATGCATCTTTGCGGCAGCTTGAGCTTATACAAGGGCTGGCCGACGGCGAGGGCCTGGAAATACTGCCGCCTCATTTACGGGAATTGGCCTTGGCTCGCCTCACTTACCCTGATTACAGCTTGAAAGAACTGGGAGCCGCTATGAACCCGCCGCTAAGCAAATCAGGTGTGGCTTATCGCATGCGAAAGCTTGAGCGATATATTGAAGAAATTCCTGATTGTGGGAATTAAGGAACCCGATTACTTAGGGGAATGTTTTGTACAATAGAAGGTATTTAGAGCTTTTTGAAGAATATTAATGGTATACAAAAAATCAAGCATAATAAACCATATAGATAGAGAGAGATTTAGGGGGGACAATTATGAAACTGGTACAAGATATTTCTTTGCAGCAACAACAAAAATTGCTGATGACACCGGAATTGCGACAAGCTATTGCCATCCTGCAGATGTCCACCCTGGAGCTTAGCGAATATATTCAAAAAGAACTTGAGGAGAACCCCTTTCTTGAGGAAAGGGAGCGGGAAGAACAGGCAGATCTTGAAAAGGCTAAAGAAGAACAAGATAAAGCGAAACTGGAAGAATGGCTGGACTACTATAACGAAGGCGATACCGCTTATATAAACAAAGACCAGGAATTGGAGAAGTCATTTGAAAACTTCTTAACCCGCCGGCCCAGTCTATATGAACACCTGGAATTTCAATTGCATTTGGCGAGCCGGAATGAAGAAGATCTGGTTATTGGCAACTACTTGATTGGCAGTATAGACAGCAACGGATATCTTTGTATTGATCTTAAGGAAGCAGCAGGCAAATTGAGTGTCAGCCTGCAAAAGGTAAATGAAGTTCTGGAAATAATACATACCTTCCATCCCCATGGAGTGGGCGCCCGGGATTTGCCCGAATGCCTCCTCTTGCAGCTAAAACATTTCGGCAAAGAGAGTTTTCTGGCCCGCCGGATAATTGAACAGCACTTGCCTGATCTGGCCGGCGGCAAACTTAACAAGATAGCCCAGGCCCTTTGTGTTACAGTTCTTCAAGTTCAGGAAATCTCCGACTTGATCAAGACCCTGGACCCCAGACCCGGTCTACAATATAACAATAACAACGAAATAAAGTATATAATGCCGGATGTATTTGTCGAAAAAGTTGAGGGTGAGTATGTAGTAATCGTAAACGACTCTCATTTTCCGCGCTTGATAGTTAATCATGTCTATGACAGCATCATACGCTCACATGATTCTTCCTCCCAGGACGCAAGAAAGTATCTTGAAGAAAAAATGGGTTCGGCTATCTGGCTGATCCGGAGCATTGAACAAAGGCGTATGACACTGTACAAGGTAGCTCGTTGCATAGTCGATATTCAAAGCGATTTTTTGGACCGGGGGGTTGAATATATCAAACCCCTTAACCTGCGTCAGGTAGCATCAATGGTTGAAGTACACGAATCAACCGTAAGCCGGGCAACCACCAACAAATATATTCAGACTCCCCAGGGTCTGTTTGAGATGAAATACTTTTTCGGTACCGGGGTTCAATCTTCGCATGGCGCGGAGAAAGTATCCTCCAAGAGCATAAAACGTAAAGTGGAGGAAATAATAGCTGCCGAAGATTGCGGCCACCCCTTGAGTGATGAAGCTATTGCGGAGATTTTGAAGAAGAGAGGGATCAGGATTTCGCGGCGGACTGTAACCAAGTACCGCCAGGAAATCGGCATATCCTCGGCCATGGGCCGCCGGAGATATGAAAGCTGACCACTAAAAGACAAGGGGCGCCAGGCATGGCGCCCCTTGTTAGCTTATTTATTCAGGGCTTTCTTTAATTCCGCAATCAACTGCGGTACAACCTTGTAAATATCTCCGACTATTCCATAGTTTGAAACTTCGAATATGGGTGCGTTTTCATCGCTGTTGACAGCACAGATGACTTTCGAATCTGTGATACCGGTCAGATGCTGAATCTGCCCGGAAACCCCCAGACCGATATAGACTTCAGGTTTAACCTTGATACCCGATAAACCTATACAGGTATCTTCGGGAAGCCAGTGCAATTCCTCAGAGATAGGCCGAGTGCAGCCGATTTCGGCCCCCAGCAGTGCCGCCAGTTCCCGGGTCATTTGCAGGTCGGCTTCATTTTCCAACCCCCGGCCTACACAAACCACTACCCGTGCTTCAGTAAGATTAGCAGCTTCACGCAGGCGCGGTTTCTTATCTACAAGCTTCACAAGCGAAGGCGGCGGAGCAGGCAGTTCTATTATCTGACCTTCCCGTCCGTTCTGGGCGGAACCGGCTTTAAAATTTCCGGCCGGGATGGTAGCCATCTGTGGGCGGGTGGTACAAACAACTTTCTGTACAGCCGCACCGCCAAAAATAAGCCGTTCCATTTCCAGATTCTTATCTTTATCAAGGGTGACTCCCATACAATCGCTGCATAGTCCGGTATCAAGGGCGGAGGCGACCACAGCCGCCATTTCTTTACAGCGCAGGGAACCACCGAAAAAGAAGATATCGGGTTGCTCCTGACGGGCGATATCAGTTATTACCGGAGTATAAGAACTTATGGTTTGATCCGGTGGTAAAGCCGGCAGCAGATAGACCTGATCAGCGCCATGAGCTATATAATCATCAGCCAGAGCCCGGTCTTGCCAGAGAAAGGCGGCCAGTTTGAGGCCTAACTGTTTGGCTAATTCCTGACCTGCATTGATAAGCTCCAGGCTGTGTTGACAATCTTCAGCTAAAATCCATATTCCTGACATCTACTTCACCCCCTCCACAACACCCTGTTTCACTAAAACATCGGCCAACTGGCTGATATCTTGCGGCTCGCTGCCCAGTTTTATGCCGTTTCGTTCCATATTGGCCTTGCTGATGGATACGGTTTTAAGACAGGGTTCAAACGTGCCGGTTAACTCATCCTGGCCAATATCAATTACCGGTTTTTTGGAAGCCGCCAGAGTATCTTTAAGACCTGGTATACGCGGTGAGTTGATATCGGGTAAAACCGTAATTAGGGCTGGCAGCGGCACTGAGAGTATTTCTACGCCATCTTCAAGTTTGCGTTCCACTATAATTTGGTTCTGTTCCAGTTCGATTTTCTGGACAAAGGAAACACAGGGAATACCCAGTTTCCCTGCCAGGCGCGGGCCTACCTGTCTGGCGTAAAGATCACTGGAACCTTCACCGCAGATAATCAGGTCGTACTGTATCGACGAACTTATGACCTCGGCGAGAATAGATGCGGTTTGGGAAGGCTCCAGATTATCGAAGGCCGGATCGTTAATGAAATAGGCTTTTTCCGGACCACGGGAGAGCGCGTCTTTTAAACCCTTGGTGTCATCGGGTTTACCAACCGTAATAGCATTAACACTGCCGCCATGCTTTTCCTGCAGGCGTACTGCTTCTTCAATTGCATTACGATCATAATCACTGATTTTGTAATCTACCCAGTCCAGATCCAGTTCTTTGCCGGAGCCGGCCCGAATATAGGCTTCATCAACTACCCATTTGAAGCAACAAAGAATATTCGGCATTTGAGCTCACCTCACATTTAATGGTTAAGGGGTTATTAAAAATATGGGGCGAGAAGCAAGGATTATTCCCCCTATCCTATGCTCTTCGCCCCTGACATGATTTGGAGCACCTTTACAGGTCAGCCCCCCATCTTAAAGCTTGCTAGCGCAGTACATTACCAGCGATTACCATACGCTGGGCTTCTGATGTTCCTTCATATATCTCGGTAATTTTAGCATCGCGCATCAGCCGTTCAACTTTGAATCCTTTGCAGTAACCATATCCACCATGGATTTGAACAGCCTTGGAGGCGTGACGGTTGGCCATCTCGGCAGCGAAAACCTTGGCCATGGCTGCTTCTTTACTAAACGGTTTGCCTTGATCTTTCAAATAGGCTGCATGGTAGGTGAGGAAGCGTGCTGCTGAAATATCGGTATACATGTCAGCAATCATCCATTGAATAGCCTGGTTTTTGGATATGGGTTTGCCAAATTGAATTCTCTGTTTGGCATAACTTATGGATTCATCCAGGGCGGCCTGGGCGATCCCCACCGCCTGGGCTGCAATGCCAATGCGGCCGTGGTCGAAAGTAGCCATGGCAATCTGTACACCCTGGCCTTCCTTGCCGAGGAGGTCTTCTTTGGGAACCCGGCAATCTTTTAAAATCATTTCAGAAGTTTGGGAAGCCCGAATACCCATTTTATAAAAATGCTGGCCGACTTTTAAGCCGGGATTGTCTTTGGAAATAATGAAAGCACTCATTCCTTTGGGTCCCAGCGATTTGTCGGTAAAAGCAAAGATCACGAAAGTATCGGCTACCGGGCCGTTTGAAGTAAAGGTCTTGGTACCGTTCAGAACATAAGCATCGCCATCCAATACAGCAGTAGTGGTAGCAGCCCCAACGTCAGTTCCAGCGCCGGGTTCGGTTACTCCAAAAGCTCCAATTTTCTGACCCTTGGCTAGAGGAACCAGGTATTTTTTCTTTTGTTCTTCAGTGCCGTAATTGAAAATAGGGCCGCTGGCCAGCGAGGTATGACAGGAAAGAGTAAATCCCGTCGCTGCACAGGAACGCGAGAGTTCTTCAACAACGATGGCATAAGTCAGGTAATCTACACCTGCTCCGCCGTATTCCTGCGGGTAAGGCATCCCCATCCAATCACCTTCGGCGAGCTTCTTAATCACCTCTTCCGGGTAGCGGCTATTCTCATCGATCTCCACTGCAACGGGGTCTACGTACTTGCGCGTAAATTCACGCATATTTTCCCGTATCAATTCCTGCTCTTCGGATAGTTTAAAATCCATGCCAGCATCTCCCTTCCCTAAATACTAAAATTTAAGCACTCTACAATATATTCCGGTCGGTTTAATAACATCCTTCTTCTATCTGCATTCTAAACAACTATTAAATAGATTGTCAACAATTAATTTGTATACCAACTAATTATCTTTCGACATGAAATGTGGCAGAATCTATCGGACTGGATTAAGAATTATGATTGCTATTTAAGAAAGGTTTTATACAGGCATACAAGCGTAGAGATTGTGTAAGATCTCAGGGTGACCGCAAGAAGTGAAGATCAAGGTATTCAGCAAACCAGCTATCATGGAGAAAATAATTTTCTGCAGTAAAATCCTGTTAATTTCCGGGGTTCAACTTATGCAGCAGTTGTTTTAGAGTTTCAGATTGGATTTCATCCATTTCGCGTACCGCTTTCTGGTTAGCGTTAAATATGGCCTGGGTAACCGGTCCTTCAAGCTCTCGCCCCTTTTGGGTCAACAATACCTGTAAGGCGCGCCGGTCTTTGGGGTCGGCTTTTTTTTCAATTAGCCCGCGGCTTTCCATACGGTCTAGTATACCGGTAACCGTAGAACTGTCCAGGTAAAGTCTTTCGGCAATTTGCTTCACCGTTTGACCATTTTCATCCCATAGACATTTCAATACTCCATATTGCCCGGGTGTGACTCCAAAGGGAAGAAGTTCCGCTTTGAACAGGTGATGCACCGAAAGCTGCGCTTTGGTAAGTATAAAGTTTATGCACTGTTCCAATTCCATTTTTATTCTCCTTTATTTATGCGCCGACTGTCCCAGGGTAATATATGAGGCTTGATTTTGAAAGCAATAGCGCTTTTTAAGCACCGGAAAAAACTGCGGAGCAGTTTCAACACAATTTAATCATTCCCGAAGGGAATCAATATAAGTGGTCCCCGTAGGGGGCAACACACCGCTGCAACGAGGCAGGAGACATATTTAAAATCATTCCCTTAGCTTCACTCAAGGCACAAAACGTAATGAAAAGATTTCTTTCAGACTTTCGCCTCGTTATAACCCGCTGTCTGTTTTGTTAATAGGACCCCGAGCGATTAAAGAAGCGGGGGATATTTTTTTATCTCGTTATTATGTAATTATACATTTTATTAAGCACTTGGCAAAAGAGCAAATATTCCTGGCAAAAAAGCATCATTTTTCATCAATTGTGATATAATATATTATGAAAAAAGATAATTTTTGAAATGTGTTTGTGAATGCCGGGACTTTTTTGCCCCTCTCGTTCAGATTTGTCCCTTTCATTTTAAGCATCCAAGGAAACTGCGGAGCAGACCGCTGCAACGAGGTGGGGGGTCAGAACCCAATGCCTGTTTTGTTAACAGGAACCCGAGCGATTAAAGAAGCGGGGACATCTTTTCACCTCATTTAATTAAACATTAAGGATATTATATGAAAAATTTCTTTAATATAATTGAGAGGTTTGCCCCTGAAGCCATAGAAATTATGGAAATACGCCTGCGAGTATTGCGGCAGATACTCCACCAGCAACCTATAGGACGCAGGCAGTTGGGCAAAAACCTGAGCTATTCCGAGCGTCAGGTTCGTGCTGAAATTGAGACTTTGCGAATCAGGGGAGCGGTTTCAATTACTCCGGCAGGAATATATCTGACTCCGTATGGTGAGGAACTCTTATGGGATATCGATGAAATAATGCCCTCCTTGTTCAAGATACAAACACTTGCCGAAAGAGTTAAACAAATGTTTAATCTCGAAGAAGTTATAATAGTTCCGGGTGATTCCTATCATGAAAAAATGGTGCGCAAAGATATAGGCAGAGCTGCAGCCCGGTTTTTAAAAAAACAGCTTTATCCGGGTTGTATACTTTCAGTAACCGGGGGCAGCACTCTGGCGGAAATGGCCAATGCCATCAGTGATGGATTAAATATCAACGATATATTGGTGGTGCCAGCCCGGGGTGGATTAGGCCAGGATATGGAACAACAAGCGGGGGCAATCGCGGCGCGAATTGCCGGCTCAATTGGAGCACAATACCGACTGTTGCATATCCCGGATAACCTGGAAGAAAACACTGTTGAAATATTAAAGAACGACATTCACGTCCGGGAAGTGGTTGATACTATTAAAGCCAGCAATATTTTAGTGCATGGAATCGGTCCAGCGATGGAAATGGCTAACCGGCGGGGCCTAACGGCTGACGAAATTGCTGAACTCCAGCAAAATGAAGCATGCGGCGAGGCTTTGCGATATTATTTTGACCGAACGGGCAAGATAATTTATGAGGTTCCGGGCATCGGTCTGGAATTGTCTGATTTAAAAAACATTAAAGTAATCATAGCAGTAGCCGGCGGCAGCAATAAAGCTCCGGCGATTGAATCGGTGCTGAACAGCGGGCAGCAAAGAGTTTTGATTACAGATGAAGGTGCGGCGGAAAAAATTATAGCGAACAAAAACGGAAAGGATGATTGACATGGGCGTTAAAATTGCGATCAACGGTTTTGGCAGAATCGGACGGTTGGTGGCCCGGATAGCTAGCGGGCGCAAGGATATTGAACTGGTGGCTGTTAATGACCTGGGCGATCTGAAGACCGGTGCTCATCTTTTTAAGTATGATTCGATACATGGCGAATTTAAGGGTGATCTTAGTATTGATGGGGATAGCTTGATAATCAATGGTCAGAGAGTGAAATACTTATCGCAAAAAGATCCTGAGCAATTACCGTGGAAGGAGATGGGTGTCCAGGTTGTTGTCGAGGGAACGGGTGTGTTTCGAAGCCGGGATAAAGCGGGCAAACATTTGAAAGCCGGGGCCAAGAAAGTTGTAATAACGGCTCCGGGCAAGGATGTAGACCTGACCATGGTAATGGGAGTTAACGAGCAAAGCTATTTGCCCCAGCATGATGTAGTCTCCAATGCTTCCTGCACCACCAACTGCCTGGCTCCGGTGGCCAAGGTTCTCTTAGAGGAGTTCGGCATTGTCAAGGGGATGATGAATACCATTCATTCCTATACCAATGATCAGCGGGTGCTGGACCTGGAGCATGACGATCTGCGCCGGGCCCGTGCAGCTTCGGTTTCCCTGATTCCGACCACTACGGGGGCGGCTACCGCCGTAGGTCTGGTCATACCGGAACTGAAAGGAAAGTTGGATGGCATAGCTATCAGGGTTCCTACTCCTGATGTCTCCCTTTTAGACCTGACTGTGGAGTTGGCAAAATCGGCTACGGCTGAAGAAATAAACAACGCTTTCCGCAAAGCATCAAACGGATCTTTGCAGGGGATATTGAAATATACTGAAGAACCCTTGGTATCGGCTGACTATCGGGGCGAAGAAAACTCGGCGGTGGTCGATGGGCTTTTAACCATGGTGATGGGTGATAAAATGGCCAAAGTAATTGCCTGGTATGACAATGAATGGGGTTATTCAGTACGAGTCGTTGATGTAGTTTCCTATATTGCTTCAAAGGGACTGTAAAAATTTATTGGGGGTATGTCATTTTGCGAAGTTTAAAGGAAGCAGAACTCAAAGGGAAAAGGGTTTTGATACGGGTGGATTTTAATGTCCCCATGGATAAGAATAATGACATTATTGATGATACCAAAATGAGGGCGGCTTTGCCTACTATTGAGTATATTCTCAATCAAGGTGCCAGCCTGATTTTACTCAGCCATCTGGGCCGTCCCAAGGGAAAACCCGAAGCCAAGTACAGTCTGCAAAAAATTGCAGAACACCTGGCTGAGATCATCGGTCCCTGCGTGAGTATGGCATCTGACTGTCTGGGACCGGATACCCGCAAAAGAGTGGAAGAATTGCAGCCCGGTGAAGTACTGGTCCTGGAAAATGTACGGTTTCATCCCGGTGAGGAAAAGAATGACCCGGAATTTTCCCGGCAACTGGCTTCCCTGGGAGACCTGTTTGTCAATGATGCTTTTGGCAGCGCACACCGCGCCCATTCCTCAACGGCTGGCATAGCCGAATATCTGCCTTGTTATGCCGGCTTTTTAATGGAAAAAGAAGTGGAAATGCTGGAAAAGGTTTTGGAACATCCGGAAAGCCCCCGTATGGCGATATTGGGAGGAGCCAAGGTTTCTGATAAGCTGGGGCTGATTGAAAACCTTTTAAATAAAATGGATATAATTTTAATCGGCGGCGGCATGGCCAACACTTTTTTAAAGGCCCTGGGCAAGGAAATAGGAAAATCCATATGTGAAAATGACCTTTTGGAGCAAGCCCGGCAATTGGCGGAAAAGGCGGCGCAAAAACAGGTTCAGCTTATTCTTCCCGAGGATGTAGTTGCAGCGGGAGAAATATCCGCAGATGCCGCATCCGTTACGGTCAGTGTTGATGAAGTCCCGGATA
Organism: Syntrophomonas sp.; assembly: GCA_036677685.1. Classification (GTDB taxonomy): domain Bacteria; phylum Bacillota; class Syntrophomonadia; order Syntrophomonadales; family Syntrophomonadaceae; genus JAQUBU01. The sequence continues at coordinate 37,286 of JAVBWA010000021.1, forward strand.
ATATGATGATTTTGGATATTGGCCCTCGCACGATTGAAAAGTTTACGGCAGCAATTGCCCGGGCACGAACCATAATATGGAACGGTCCCCTGGGAGTTTACGAATACCCGAATTTTGCCCGGGGCACTGAGGAAATAACCAGAGCCCTTGCCAAATCCTCGGCAGTCAGTGTAATTGGCGGGGGGGATTCGGCCGTAGCAGTTTACAATCTGGGCCTGGAAGCGCAAATCACCCATATATCAACTGGAGGCGGCGCAACTCTGGAATTCCTGGAGGGCATAAAGCTGCCCGGAGTCAAGGCTTGTGAAGAATCCAGGCCATCGCCGGCTCTATCCGGTGCCGGCAGTCATCAACAGGCCAGCCTGTAACTAGGCGAAAAAACGTTCCTGGCTTCTTTAAGCGTTGGGATTTCTGTTAAAAGAACGGGCGGCGGTTCTGATCTACCCTGCCTCGTTGCAGCGGTGTTGAAACCGCTCCGCAGTTTCTTCTGATGCTTAAGGGCTGGAGAGGGGGTAGTAATCTGCGTCAGATCCTTATAGCAGCCAACTGGAAAATGAATAAATTATCCGCTGAAGCCTTGGCTTTCAGTCGTGAATTGCTCGCTTTACTGGATAATCACAATAATATTGAAATACTGGTTTGCCCGCCCTTCACCTGTTTGCACGTTTTACAAAGCAACCTGCAGGGCTCGGGTATAAAGCTCGGAGCACAGAACCTGTTTTGGGAGGAGAAGGGCGCCTATACCGGTGAAATATCACCGCTAATGCTAAAAGATGCCGGTTGTACCTATGTTATTATCGGGCATTCGGAGCGCCGCCAGATCATGGGTGAAACCGATGTCAGCGTTAACCGTAAAATCAAGGCCGCGCTGGACAATGATTTGATTCCGATTCTATGCGTGGGGGAAACTTTGCAGGAGCGGGAAAAAGACCTGGCCCGGGAGATTGTGAAAGAACAACTGCGCAAAGGGCTGCAGGACATTGAACTGCAAGGCCGGGAACTGGTTTTGGCTTATGAGCCGGTGTGGGCAATCGGCACCGGGGTAAATGCCAGCAATGATGATGCCCAGGAAATGATTGGTTTTATCCGTTCCTACCTGGCCAAAATATATGATAAATCAACCGCTGATGCTGCACGGATTTTATATGGCGGCAGTGTCAACGCTGAAAATATTGCCGATTTTATGGCCAAAGAAGATATAGATGGTGCTCTGATCGGAGGAGCCAGCCTGCAGGCCGATACTTTGGCGACCATAGCAAGGAAGGTTCAAAATGGCTAAAGAACCCCTGGTATTGATGATATTGGATGGTTGGGGAAGCCGGGCTGCATGCAGTGATAATGCAATAAGCGCGGCCAATCCCCAGAATTTCTATGCCTTACAGGAGAAATATCCGGATACCCTCCTGCGCTGTTCCGGCCAGGATGTGGGACTGCCCAAGGGGCAGATGGGCAACTCGGAAGTAGGCCATCTTAATATAGGATCGGGCCGCATCGTATTTCAGGAAATTACCCGTATCAGCATAGCTGTTGATGACGGCACTTTCTTTAGAAATCAGGAATTTCTTAAGGCTATTGATTATGCGAGAAAAAATGATGGCGCAGTCCATCTTATGGGCTTGCTTTCGGATGGCGGGGTGCACAGCCTACTTGAACATCTTTATGCACTATTGCACTTATGCAAGAATGAAGGCATGAAAAAAGTATATATTCATGGTTATTTGGATGGCCGGGATGTCGGTCCCCAGAGCGCCGGTGTTTATTTACGTGAACTCCAAGAAAAAATGCGGGAATTAGGGCTTGGACAAATTGCTACTTTATCAGGACGTTTTTATGGTATGGACCGGGACAAGCGCTGGGATAGAGTAGAAAAAACATATAATGCAATGGTTAAAGGCGAAGGCAGGAAAGCTCCCAATGCCCTGGCGGCTCTGCAAAGCAGCTATGAGAACCGGATTAATGATGAATTTGTGGAACCGGTGGTGATAATCGACCAGGAAGCGAATCCGGTAGGACTGGTCAAAGACGGTGACAGTCTGATCTTTTTTAATTTCCGGGCCGATCGCGCCAGACAGATAAGCCGGGCCTTTGTGGATGCTGATTTTGACGAATTTGAGCGGGGGGGAAAGCCGGAGATTTACTATCTTTGCATGACCCAGTATGATGCCGACCTGGAAGCTCCGGTAGCCTTTGCTCCCCAGAACCTTGAAAATACGCTGGGAGAGGTTCTGGCCGCTGCAGGTTTGCACCAGTTGAGAATAGCCGAAACTGAGAAATATGCTCATGTTACATTTTTCTTCAATGGTGGGGTGGAAGACCCTAATCCCGGAGAAGATCGGATTTTGATCCCGTCGCCGAAGGTGGCCACCTATAATCTCAAACCGGAAATGAGCGCTCCTGAACTTACCGCAAAGATTCTCGAAGAACTGGAGCGGGATTATTATGATGTGGTTGTTATGAACTATGCCAATCCTGATATGGTAGGACATACCGGAGTGCTGGAGGCGGCGATTAAGGCGGTGAAAACCGTTGATGCTTGCCTGCAGCAGGTGGTAAGCAAGGTTTTGGCGAAAAAGGGAACCGTAATCATTACCGCTGACCATGGCAATTGCGAAATGATGGTTTGCCCGGAAACTGGCGGGCCGTTTACTGCCCACACCACAGCCATGGTTCCGTTTATTCTGGTTTCGCAACAGTATAAAGACTGCAAACTAAGGGAAGCGGCAATGCTCTGTGATATTGCCCCAACCATACTGAATCTGCTGGGCATTGCCATACCGGAGGAAATGACTGGAAAGAATATTATCAGTGAGGAGTGAGGCGTAAGGGGTGAGGAGTAGTTCTTCTCATTCCAATGGTAAAGCTAAAGGACCTTGGCTCGCAATAATAGTCAGGTCATGGGGTTTTGTAATAAAGCTAATAGTATGGTTTTCTTAAGTAATAAGTGGAGGTTTAGGCGTTAAAATCTATGTAGATAATAAAACAGAATGTAGAATTGCTTTCTACCCCTCACACTTCACGCCTTACCCCTCACCAAAAAATTCTGAAGGGAGATAAATAATGAGTACCATAGTTGATGTATTTGCCCGTGAAATCCTGGATTCGCGCGGAAATCCCACAGTAGAAGTTGAGGTTATACTGGAAGACGGCTGCATGGGCAGGGCTATTGTTCCCTCCGGTGCGTCTACCGGAGCCCATGAAGCTGTAGAACTAAGAGACGATGACAACAAACGTTATAACGGCAAAGGTGTGCTTAAGGCGGTTGATAATGTCAATAGCATAATCGCTCCTGAAGTAATGGGTATGGATGCCCTGCGCCAGGTTGACATCGACAGCCTGATGATTGAACTGGACGGAACTCCTAATAAAGCCAAATTAGGAGCCAACGCCATCCTGGGGGTATCCATGGCGGTTGCCCGGGCTGCTGCCACCCACCTTGATATTCCGCTTTACCAGTATATTGGCGGAATCAATGCCCGTGAAATACCGGTGCCGATGATGAATATTCTCAACGGCGGCAAACACGCCGACAACAACGTTGATATCCAGGAATTTATGATTGTTCCGGCTGGTGCGCCCAACTTTGCCGAAGGCCTGCGCATGGGTGTGGAAGTTTATCACAGCCTCAAGAAAGTACTTAAATCCAAAGGATTGGCAACCGCAGTTGGCGATGAGGGCGGTTTTGCACCTAATCTTCCTTCCAATGAAGCAGCCATCGAAGTAATTCTGGAGGCTATTGGGGCGGCTGGCTATAAAGCGGGTTCGGAAATTTTCCTGGCCCTTGATGTAGCCGCGACCGAACTTTTCCGGGACGGCAAATACCATCTGGAAAGCACCGGTCAGGTTTTATCTTCGGCGGAAATGGTAGATTTCTATGAGAACCTGGCAGCCAAGTATCCCATCATATCCCTGGAAGATGGTCTGGCAGAAGATGATTGGGATGGATGGAAAATGCTCACCGATAGGTTAGGCTCGAAAATACAGTTGGTTGGCGATGATCTTTTTGTCACCAATACCGAGCGGCTGGATCAGGGTATCAAAACTGGAGTTTGCAACAGCATTTTAATCAAACTGAATCAGATCGGAACTGTGACTGAAACCCTGGATACCATTGGAATGGCTAACCGGGCCGGTTACACCTGCGTTATTTCCCACCGTTCGGGTGAAACCGAGGATGCTTTTATTGCCGATGTGGCAGTTGCTACCGGAGCCGGGCAGATCAAGACCGGTGCACCGGCGCGGACTGACCGGGTTGCGAAATACAACCAACTGCTGCGCATTGAAGAAGAACTCGATATATTTGCCCTCTATCGCGGTCTGGATGTTTTCTGCTCTATCAAGGGATAGTATTATAACGAGCTCCACAGTTTCTTCGGATGCTTAAAGAGCTTGTTTTTTTAAGCGGGCTTGTGTTACAATCTAGTTTAGTTCTTTAAGGATGCTATCGGAGGTGTAACAGTGTTAAAAATAATTGTTCATATCCTGCAGGTAATTTGTGCTATTGCACTGATTTCGACTGTACTCCTGCAATCGGGCAAAAGCGCCGGTCTTTCAGGGAGTATTGCGGGAGCTGGAGAGACAGTTTTCGGAGGTAAGAAAAAAGGGCTGGATGATTTATTATCCAAGCTCACTGCTTATATTGCTGTATTATTCGTGATACTTACCCTGAGCCTGGGGATTATTAAATAGTTTCGGATTAAATACAACCAGATACAAATAGTTGAGGCAGATGGAAATAACCATCTGCCTGTTGTTTTTTATTTTTAACCTGGGCACAATGCTGCAAATCTGTGACAAGTACAAAATTTGTATTTTATAATAAAGAAGAACTTGGAAAGCAGGAGGCATTATGGCAGATATCTACCCGCAAGCCCGTCCTTTTTTATTATCCGGCAACAAGGATACAGCAGTTTTGTTCATTCATGGCTTTACCGCGTCACCGACGGAGGTTTACCCTACCGCCTTGCTGCTTCATGAAATGAACGGCTGCACCATAAACGGGCTGTTATTGCCGGGGCACGGCAGCACCCCGGAGGATATGAACCTGAACAATTGGGAGGATTGGTACAGGGCGGTTGAAAATGCCATCCGCTCTTTACAACAAGATTACCAGAAAGTCTGGACAGCGGGCCTTTCCATGGGCGGACTGCTGGCCATCCATGCCGGAGTTAATTGCCGGGGACTCGGCGGGGTAATTTCCATAAATGCTCCGGTATTTATCAAGGCCCCCCTTTTTAAATGGCTGGCCCCGTTCCTGCAAATATTCAAGCCGTATTTGCCGAAGGGCAATATGGCTTTGATTCGACAGCTTCAGGGGCAGGGAAGATTCGCCTACGATTGTACACCGGTGCAGGCTTTCCGAAGTATGATGAAACTGCGGGATATGGTAGTGGGAGAAATAGATGGCTTGACTGTCCCGCTTCTGTTGATGCAATCCGGACAGGATGAGTCGGTAAAAACGACCAGCGCCCGTTATCTGGCGCAAAAGGCGTACCAAGCCGAAACCAGAATTGTTGATCTGCCGGGTTCCCGGCATGTAGCTACGATGGGACCGGAAAAGCAGCTTATCGCACGTGAAATGGCTGCTTTTATAACGAGGCGATAAGACGTTCTCCTCACTATAAGCGTTCGAAGTTTTAATATCAAAACAGACAGGGGGTTCTACCCCTCGCCTCGTTGTAGCAGCGTGTTTGAAAATTATATTAAAAACTGAAAGGAGAAAAAAGCTAATGCAAAGAGAAGAAGCTCTCAATCTGCTCAAGGAAAACCTGAAAAGTGAAAACCTGTTCAGCCACTCGCTGGCCGTTGAAGCAATAATGCGGGGCTTGGCCGCGCGCTTGAATGAAGATGTGGAGAAATTCGGCCTGGCCGGACTGCTTCACGATATTGACTATGATGTTACAGCAGATGACCCACAGCGCCACTCGTTGCTGGGGGCCAGCATTCTGGAGGCCAACGGTCTGCCGGAAGATGTTATTTATGCCGTAAAGGTACATAATGAGATGCACGGGCTGGAACGCAAGTCGGTTTTGGATAAAGCCCTTTATGCCGCCGACCCGATAAGCGGATTCATTACAGCCGCGGCTCTAGTGCGGCCGGACAAACAATTAAGCGAAGTACAGCTTAAATCTTTGAAAAAGCGTTTCAAGGAAAAGGCTTTTGCGCGGGGAGCCAGCCGCGAGCAGATGGCTACCTGTGACGAACTGGGCCTGGAATTGGATGAGTTTATGTCAATTGCTCTGGCCAGCATGCAGGCTATAGCCGGGGAATTAAATCTCTAAATACGTCCCGCCAGCTATATTAAGCTGAATATACGGGAATAATAAATGTTGATATCTAAAAATAACGGAGGAATTTATGTTTAATCGTGACAGCATACTTGACTGTATGCGGCAGGAGAGCTACCGCCCTTTGAGTTACAGCGAATTGAAAAATGTCTTTGCCGTGATGGAAGGCGATGATGATATAAAATTCAGCAAAGTCCTGGGGCGGCTTGAAAAAGAAGGGGAAATCGTCAAAACCCGCAAGAACAAATATGGCTTGCCGGAAATGATGAATCTGATTAAAGGAGTCATACATCTGAGTTCGAGGGGTTATGGTATTCTGAAGCCGGAGGACACTAACTGGCCGGAGATTTTCATATACGGCAAAAAGCTCAACGGAGCCATGCACAACGACCGAGTAATGGTGCGTTTTAACGACCGGGGCAACGACGGTCAACGCCCGGAAGGTGTGGTAATCCGCATCTTGAACCGGGCCAATCGGGAATTGGTAGGAACCTTCAAAAAAGGCAAGAGCCTTTTGCAGGTTGTCCCGGATGATTCACGGCAGATATACCCGATTTATGTTAAAAGCTCGCGTAAAATTAAAGTGAACAACGGCGACAAAGTGCTGGTCACTATAAGCTCCTGGCCGGAGAAGGACAAAGTAGCGGAAGGCAAAATAGTTGAGGTTTTGGGAGCCCGGAACGAATCCGGAGTCGATTTAAAGGTACTGATCAAGAAACATGCCTTGCGGACTGAATTTCCCGAGGCAGTTATTGAGGAGGCCAGACGCATCGCCCGGCCGGTCGATTATGAAGGATTGGACGGACGCCGGGATTTGCGGGAATGGCGCATGGTAACCATTGACGGCGAAGATGCCAGGGACCTGGATGATGCCGTATCCATTCTTAAAACCGAACAGGGTTACAGGTTGGGAGTGCATATCGCCGATGTTTCCCACTATGTAAAGGAAGACAGCAAACTGGACCGGGAAGCCTACGAGCGCGGAACCAGCGTATACCTGGTAGATAAGGTACTCCCCATGCTGCCGGTGGAACTGTCCAATGACATATGCAGCCTCAATCCCCAGATTGACCGTTTTACACTCAGCTGCATAATGGACATCGATCAGCAGGGCCAGGTAGTAGATTATGAAATCTGCAAGTCGGTAATCAATATTGACCAGCGCATGACTTATACCGTGGTTAATCAGATATTGCGTGATCAGGCTGACTCGGATTTAATAGAAAAATACAGAGATTTGATCGATGATTTCAAATTGATGAACGAACTGGCCGGGATTATCCGAAAAGCCCGCATGGATCGGGGAGTCTTGGATTTTGATTTTCCCGAGAGCAAGATAATTACCGATGAAGAAGGTGTCCCGGTAGAAATCAAAAAGGCTGATCGCGGTCCTGCCGATATGCTGATTGAAGACTTCATGATCAAAGCCAATGAAGTCGTGGCCGAACATCTTTGCAAGCGTGAAATACCCTTGTTATATAGAGTTCATGAGAAACCCGATGAAGAAGCCATTGGCAAGCTGAATAAAATCCTGGGAGTATTCGGACATAAAATTTCGGACAAGAAAATCAGTCCCCGGCTGTTTCAAAATATCCTGGCCGACATAAAGGGCAAACCGGAGGAGCAGATGATTTCATTAATGCTTCTGCGCTCCATGAAACATGCCTGCTATATGCCGCAGCCGCTAGGCCATTTTGGATTGGCATCACCGTATTACTGCCATTTTACCAGTCCCATCCGCCGCTACCCCGACCTGATCGTGCATCGGGTTTTAAGCAGCATGCTGGATGGCAGTATGAGTGCCAAGAAGAAGGCCAGCCTGGAAAAGAAGATGGTATTGTTTGGCGAACATTCAACCATGCAAGAGATGAAAGCGGAAGAAGCCGAACGCGAGTACCGCGATATTAAAAAGGCCCAGTACATGCATCAATTTGTGGGCCAAGAATTTATTGGACGGATTTCCTCGGTTCAGCCCTTTGGCATCTTTGTCGAGTTGGACAACACGGTGGAGGGACTGGTCCATATATCGAGCATCGTTGACGATTACTATGAGTTCAGTGACCGCAGCTATACATTGCTGGGAAGACATACCGGACGGAAGTTTGCCATCGGTGATGAAGTGCGGGTCCTGCTGGTCAAGGTGAATGTAACCGAAGCCATGATTGATTTTGAATTGATCTAGCACGCAAGGCGTGAGGGTACGGATAAGCCGAAGCAAAGGCCTATTCTTGACGCTTCAAGCCGAATGGAATATAATAAAGCTGCAAGCGATGAAGAAAAACCCTGGTCTCAGAAGCAGTAATATTGCCGAGGCGAGGGTTTATTGTTTCACAAAATGGAAGCAATTTGAGGTGTAAAATGGCCAAGCAGAAGGGCGGCATCAAGCCGGTGGTTGACAACCGCCGGGCCCGGCATGAATATCATATCAAGGAAAATTTTGAGGCCGGGATGGTCCTGGTGGGAACCGAAGTCAAGTCGCTGCGCATGGGCAAAGGCAATTTGCAGGATGCCTACGCAGTGGTCAAAAGCGGCGAAGTATGGGTGAACAACTTTCATATCAGCCCGTATGAAAAAGGCAACCAGTTCAACCATGACCCTCTGCGTCCCAAAAAGCTTCTGTTAAACCGGCGGGAGATCAATCGCTTGACCGGTTTGCAAAAGGAAAAGGGCTATACCCTGATTCCTTTAAAAATTTATTTTAAAAACGGCCTCGCCAAGATGGATCTGGCGGTAGCGGTCGGCAAGAAGCTTTACGACAAGCGCGATGATTTGGCGGCCCGCGATGCCAAACGCGATGTCGAACGGGTAATAAAAGAAAGAAACAAAGCCTATTAAGGAAGCAGGGGGACGTTCTTTTTGCTTCCAAAAATCTAAGAAGCAGGGGACGGTTCTTTTGCTTCCGGGAATTAAAAATAAACGGAAAATCCTATTAATACCTGCTGACAAAGTCGGTTCAGGGCATTATGATAATAGAGCAGTTAATCCATTTAATTAAGGGGGCGTACTGGTTTCGACGGGGGATGAGATGGGTTGAGCAGCGAGCCGAGTTGTCGCCAGCTCGTTAAAAAGGTGAAAAATTCAAATTAACTGCAGAAGATAACTTCGCACTAGCAGCCTAAGGGCTGCTCGTCCGGCCAGGTTTCCTAACGGCCTGGTGCAGGGCGTCACTTAGTTAGGGTACCCTTAAGCCTTCTTTCTCGAGGGGCTTTATGGGGAAAACAATCGGGGATAGCCGAAGGAAGCCTGTTCGTGGGCGTCCGGCTGGCGAAACTCAAACCACGAACTGCGCTCGGAGATACTGAACTGGTCTTGCTTTCGGACGGGGGTTCGACTCCCCCCGCCTCCACCATTTGTAAGCAAACTTATTTTAAATATAACTTCAAATTCATTGTTGTATATAATGACTTTTTCCACGAATTCATTAATAAGAGATTTGGCGGAAATAGTGTCATAGGATTTCAAACCCTCATAACGCTCCTGAAGGAAAGCCAATATCATTTCTTTGGAAATAATGTTGGCTTTTGCTTTTCGTTCAACCTCTTGCATTCTAGCCACTAATACGGCTTTTTCAGATTCACGTTGGGCAAGGCGCTTGGTTAGCTCTAAAGAACCTGCTCCTTCTTCTATTAGATTGAGCATGTTATTTATTTTAAGTTGAATTTTTATTAATTCGGCCTTTAGATAAATCAATTCTTTCTCGGATTCATTTCCCATTGAATTTATTTCTATGTATATTTTGTCCACTAGAACCGGAAACAGTTCTGGATTAAGCAGTTGCTGTTCTAATTGTTCTAATACTTGACGTTCCAGCAGGTCTTTGCGTACCATCTTGCATTTACATTCGTGTTTACGATCACGGTTATTGCATAAATAATAATCATAACGTATTTTCTTCCCATTTGTACCAGACTTCCCGATCATGGCATACCCGCACAACCCACAAAAAATCTTTCCGGAGAGAAGATATTCTCTTGTGGCGCGATTACGAGCTTTTTCTCCTGGCATTTTGCTTCTTGTTTGAATCTTAGCCTGAACTTTTTCCCATAGAGCCTGGTCAATGATCTGAGGCATGCCACCGGGTATTCTTATTACTTGGTCAGAAGGTTTTTCCTTGCGGTTATTACGCTTCCCTTTAACTTTATGGACAACTCGATTATATATATAAATTCCCAAGTATTTTTCATTACGTAGAATGTCTGAAATAGAGTTCTTGCAAAACTGGCCACCTGTCTTAGTTTTAAAACCTCGCTCATTAAGCTGCCGGACAATATAATCATAGCTCATATCCTGGGAGTACATCTCAAAAATGCTTTTTACTGATCCGGCTTCCTTCTCATTAATTACATAAGTTTTGGTCTCAGGATCAACATCATAGCCGAGTGGGGGGCGACCTCCATTGTGTTTACATTCCCTGGCGTTGGAATTATGGCCTTTCATTACCTCTCGACCTAAGTTTAATGAATAATAATGATCCAGGCTTTCAAAGATACCTTCCATTAAGACAGCTTCAGGCGTATCCTCGGAAAGCATAGGCTGAGCAACATAGATCAATTTAATATTATTATCATGCAATGCTTTTTTGTATATAGCTGCATCCCACTTATTCCGGGCAAATCGGTCAGACTTGTGTACTAAAACCATATCAAAATTGCCATTCTTAGAATCAGAAATCATCTGCAGAAAACCTTCTCGATCATCGTTTGTCCCCGTCTCTGCTTCATCAGTGTATACCCGCGTGATAATACAGTTGTTGGCTACGGCCCATTCTTTAATTTCATGGAGTTGGGCTTCTATACTCTCTGCCCGTTGGTTATCACTTGAATAACGAGCATAGGCTACTGCTTGGATTGTTGGGTGATGACTCATCTTTATTTAACCCTTCTTTTGAGCCGTTGAACGGCTCTGTTTAATTATTTCTAAGATAGGAATCAAGTCCTGAGGCGAGATATTATACTCATTTGCTTTTTCAATTAATTGCAGCCAATCAATGAGATTATCGTTTGTTACCCTATCTATAAGCTTCAAATCATGACTTCTTTGTATACCCTCGGATGAGGGTACCGTAATAAAATCCACTAAAGAGAGTTGTTTACCTTTTTGTTTACGGGAACGCAATGATCTTTCTATATCCCCAAACCAATCTATAGATTTAATATCAATTTTACGACTACTAGTATTACCTAATAAATAATCAACAGAAACACCAAAAAAATTGGCAATTTTAGAGAGCGTATCCGTGTCTGGCTTTCTAGTGCCTAGCTCGTAGTTACTTATTTGACCTCTAGATAATCCTAAGCATTTAGCCAAATCATATTGACTTAATTCCTTTTCTTTTCGCAATTTAACGAGCCTTTCAGCAAACATCCATATACCCCCCTACTTATTATAAGCAACATGTAGTTGCCAGTCTAGTGGAAACGTCGTGTTGCAGAAATTATTGACAGCAACAATACGTTGCTATACAATCGTATCATAATAAACTTATAAGTGGGTGAGTATTATGCAGAGAGAAGAATTACGTAAATTGAGAGGAAATGCATCATTAAGGGAAGTTGCAGATAAATTTGGTATTACTCGTCAAATGCTAGGAGCCATAGAGAGTGGCCAGAGAAATCCATCTTTAAGGCTTGCGAAGATTATTGCTGATTATTACGGTGTACTTATTGAAGATATTTTTTTTGATCATTTTTGCAACGGTATGTTGCCAAAATGCCAATTAAATGGAGAGGAGAGTACTTCTCTATGACGCAAGTCATACGGTTGCGTTTCGATTTTAACGGTAATCAAATAGGACAACCAGAAATTATTGATACCTTAATAAATGATAATGATGGCCTTGATAAATTAGCAAGAATTTACGCCCGAATGATAAAAAATGATAAAGGGGTGATGGAACAAGAAGAGTTTCAGAAAGCAAAAGGAAGCCGTGTTGAGTTGACAGCCCTCGCGATTTCCTAGCGACCGCGATCTATCTTAGAAAGGCAGACACGATTAATTGTATTATAAAGTTGTCGCCTTCCTACAGTAACAGTCAATATAGGAGGGGTAGCGCGAATATGGGAGACATAATTCGATCTAAACAACAGTGGGGAATTATCTCACAACCTATTATGCGAAATAGTCTTATTTCTATTGGAGCAAAATCCCTATATGCATATCTTGCTAGCTTTGCAGGTAATAGCGAATCTGCTTTCCCGGGCAGAAGTCTTATATGTCAGGAATTACATATAAATAAAGACAGCTTTTCTAAATATAGATGGGAGCTACAGTGTTGGCAGATTGTACAGATCGAGCAGTTCCGGGGGGAAAGGAATCAATATCATCATAATCTATATATCCTTGACCACTTTCCGACTAATGTCAGGATAGAAAGGAAAGAGTTTGAAATAAATGTTTGGCCTAGGCTGCGAGAACTAATTGAGTCTAAAAACAAAAAGCAAAAAAACAAGAATCCCCAATTTATTGCACTTTCGCCGTGTCCGAAAATACCGGACACGGTCACACCGGACACGGTAAAACCAGACACTAACAATAACAATAAAATTAACAAAAACAGTTATAACAAAAACAACAACAATGATGTTGCTGTTTTAACTGATCAAATTCAAATTTTAAGCCAGGGGAAAAATAGTAAGGTAGAGGAAATAATCAAAATATTTGACTTCTACCATTTAGATATTAGCAAAGCTAAAAAAGCTCTGATATATCTGGAAAACCTTGAATTTGAGACAATTACAGAAGTTGCGAAGATGATTTCATCATCAAAACAGGTAAAAAATCCGATAGGCTTAATTAACTCAGATCCGGTAGCTATCGTTGATTCAATTCTTAAAGGAAACTTTTACTACAAAGATAAGAAAAGACAAGCGTCAGAAATTAACAATACCACTAACAGTGAATACGTTTTATATATACCGCCTTAAAACAAATTTTGGTTATATATCGAACATCCTAATATTGGGCTAATAAGGAAGCTACATGAAAGAAATTATATTACCTCAAAATATCAATATTACCCGCCATGCTGCACAAAGATTTCTAGAAAGAATTATAAAAAAAGAAGTATATCTGCAAGATGATATTGAAGTTTCAACCGAAATTATTCGCAATTTATTAAACAGGCGGGTACTAAAATTTTATAAAAATAATGAACAAAGTTTATTGATAAAATACTGCAATGCAGTATTTATCTATGATATTGACACCGAGTCTGTTATTACAATTTATGAAGATGAAAAGGTTAAAAGTACGGTTCAATGGCTATATAAATTCCCGGCAATGTTGAAGTTTAAAGGGGGAATTAACTCGAAGTGTAAAGTAAAACTACTAACCGAGGGATTTACTCCAATACGTAAAGAAGGACGTACAATTATTGGTCAGGCAGGAGATTATTTATATCAATATGATCCAAAATTCAATGTAATTTGTCTGTTTGGCAAGGTTGAATAGACTAGGTTTAATATTTCGGATAGTTAAGAGTTTACGAAGGGAGAATATATGTCCAAATTTATCTGTAGTAACTGTTCATACATATTTATGAGCGAAAATACAATTCATCCAAGGTGCCCAAAGTGTGAAGGTCATACTAATCCGGTAAAAAAGGTTGCCGAAGCCGCATTACTTTCAAACAATAGTGAAATAGGCCGCATATTTGCAGAGAGTTATATCCAAGACTCACCCAAAGAGCAAAAAGAAATAATTGAATTAATGGCAGAACTATTTTTCCCTTTGTCTGAGTAAAGATGCCCAAAATAGATTTTTAATTACACCGCAATCTAGAGAATGCAAAAACAAATAAAAGGCAGCCGCCAGAGAGCGACCACCCTATAAAAGCAATTATATTTTATCACATGCCAGGGAGGGACTGAAATTGAAACCTGTTGCTGAAATAGCCGAACATATGGACAGTTTTTTAACTGAAAGATGGAACAAGACCATGGTGGGGATAGAAAAGAAAAGCGATTTTACAGTGATGCAAGAGCAATTAGCGGCAAGCATAAGTGAAGATGATTTTGAGCGGGTATTAGCTTTAGTGGGAGACATAACTTTTCCGGTTTATACAGCCGGGTTTATGGACGCTCTTGATCTAGTGGCTAATGCAAGCCAGTTAAAAAAATCATTTTTAAAAGAAAAGAGGTTTTAGTGTGAAAAAACTATTAAGGATTTACGTATTGTCCATCCTGTTTTGTCTAGCCATAGCTGGTGCAGCCTATGCGGAGGTAAGCGTAGCGGTAGACGGGCAGCTTATTAGCTTTCCCGATCAGAAAGCATATATCGATGGGGCTAACCGGCTGATGGTTCCGGTGCGGTTTGTTACCGAAAGGCTGGGGGCCACGGTGGATACCGATTTTAACGACCCATCAAGCCAAAAGGTTTACATCACCAAAGGGGAAACCAAAATAGTCCTTACCATCGGGCAAAAGGCTGTAACGGTCAATGGGGAAAACAAAGAAATGGATACTGCGGCGGTTCTCAGCGGTGGCCGTACAATGGTGCCGATCCGGTTCGTAAGCGAATACCTGGGTAGTGATGTGCAGTACCAAAGCAGCAGCCAGGTTGCCCATGTGTTTACCAAGGGGCAGGAACAGCAGGAACAAGGGAAGATAATGAATGATATATGCAATGAGATAGACGCTGTGGAAAATGCTATTAAAAACCTGGACCAGTACGTCGTAGGGACAGAAACCCATGATAGGCTTTCACCTAAAACGGTAACAACTTATAGAAAAGACACGCTGCCGGTAGATATGGGAGTAACAACAGTATTAAAGATGGAAAAAGCCAATTATTATAATCGGCCTGTTTTAAGAATTACGGTGGATAAAGAACCCCCCGCGCCAGTTTTAAGGGTTTATTTGGACCGCGATTATAGCATGCCTGCGGTCGTTAATGTACGAACAAATTCAGCTTTTGAAGCCAATAATGATGGTACTTATTATTGTGACATATATTTAGGGCCGAATACTACAGACCTAAGTAAATTTAAAGAACTAACCTTTCAAAATGGTAAAAATGAAAAGGTATTTATAATCAACAACCCATACTATAAGGGCTAAATATATAACCCATAATTAACCGAAATTAAAGGGGGGTGGAGAGTTGAGGAAGTTATTCTATCTTGGGCTTACGATGGCCCTTTTTATGATGGTAGCATTAATAAGCCCTGCACAGGCAGCAGGGAAGATACAAAACCAGATAGACGTAGGGTACTTCTCCTGCTGGCAGCATGCTGACGGCGTTACCTGGCAGAATATCCCCGGTTTCGGGGTAAAAAAACCAGGTGATACCGTAACCTTTTCTTACACCGTAACATATGACGGCCCGGCAAGCGACCAAGTAACAGGGGTTAAAGATGTAAGTTTTTATCAGGGTGATGCAGGGATTTACGGAACAACATTTCGGCAAGGATGGCAACCATATAATATTTACGATGAACTTTACGGAGATTTTATTGTAACCCGTATGGAAGAACCTCAGTTCGTATATAAAGGCAATAAACAAGTAAATATTACTATTACCGTTGAATTAAAAACAAAACAAATGCATGGAGACCCTCCTAATTGGGGAAAGCAAATCAAAGAAGCCTGGCAATCAAAATTGACTGATGGACGCAAGTTTTTCACACCTGTACTTATTGAATGGGAACTAGAAGGAAATACCCTACCCGATTTTTTTGTGACAAAACAACCACTTAGCAATTGGCCAGGAAAGTACGCGGGGACATATTCAGGACGCGCAAAATCAAAAATAATTATACCTGCGAGGGTTGGCAACAGTGGAGAAGCGTATGGTAATACCGATTTTGCCGCATCATGGTGGGGTAATGGTTGGGAAATGGATAAATTGGTTTACTACAAAAATAATATCGGCCTTAACCCTGGGCAGATAGTTGATGTACCTTTTGAGGTTACTGTCCCACGCCAGGGCGAAGAAAATAGACTAGTTGTCGTAACCAATCTAAATTATATTGTTCCCGAATTAAACTATAATAATAATTCTTGGTAGAAAGTAGGGATGATATGAAGAATTTAAAGCTTTATGCACTGGCTTTAATATTTGTTTTAATTCTGTCTTCCCCGGCTTTTGCATTGGAGACCGAAACAAGTATTAATATAGCCATAAATGGTCATTTGGTTTATATTCCGGGACAACAGGTGTCAGAGAATACAATTATAGTTCCAGCCGCTATAATTGCCGATTGCATGAACATAAATATCAGGCAAGACAAAAATGACTACAATAAAGCGGTGTTTACTCAAGGAAACACCGAAGTAATTGCAACTGTTGGACGGAATGATATAAGCGTAAATGGAACAGAGATAATATTAAACCAAGAAGTAAAAGCAGTTGATGATACATTAATGGTTCCTTTACGATTCTTTGAATACTTTGGGGCCGAAGTGGTATGGGACCCGGTTTATAAAGTGGCTCATTTATTTCCGCCAAATACGGATGAAGCATCAAAAAATAAAATAATCCAGACTATAAAAAAAGGCTTTGATCCGGAATGTTCTTATTTAATAAGCCTATCGCCAGAGTCAACATGGTATTACAGAAAAAATAGCGTAACCATTCAATTCTTGTTGAGAAATATTAGTGGGAAATCAGATTATCGGATAACCAGTCTTGAGGTAGGATACAAGGGAAAAACAGTCTACCGTAATAACAAATTATCAATAAAACAAGGGAAAGCCCAAATAATAGCGATGGAACTCGCAGGGAACTTAAAAGATTTGATTTTAGATTTTAAGGTCAAATAAACATGTATATAACGCGGAAAAATTTAGGGCTATATCCTGAATCATATTTACATTAAAACTATGGAAAAAAACCGGCTGGCCGCAGCTATTTGGGAGCTGCGGCCAGCCGGTTTTTTATTAGCAAAATCTAAAGGCCGAATCTATATTTTGTAGTTTATTATCTATCCCTAGAATGAATAATTCGGGCATTGTGAAGGGTGGTGACTGTGAGTCACCACCCTTCAATTTAAGCACTATAAGGGAAAAGCGACTATTATTTAAATAATTCACGAAAAAATTAAAAGAGAAGACTGAGCAAAGAAGCTCAGTCTTAGGGAAATTAATATTCACTTAAAACGTACCAATTGTGGTCAACTCGCCCCATAATTATAGTATATCATTTATTATATCCAATATTAAAATCCCCTATTGATATCCCCATAACCTTTTTTCTGTTAATTTGATCTTTGCTTCTAGGCTTTTATTATTTCTAATTTATTTATTCCTTACCATTAATTAATACCGGTGGAGACGTAGTCTCTTAATAGCTGCGACTAGACGGGTATTTTTCTTAGATAATATGATAACACATAGGAAAAGATTGTACATACTGGTAATGAAATGCTAACATAGGAGCATAGGACCAAAATCCGAATGGCGCACTGATACATTACTGCGTAATGTGTGCGTTGGGGAACCCCCAAACCCCCAGTCAAAATAACATTCGCTCACGCTCACATTATTTTGTTTTTGTATTATGAGGAAGGATAATTCCTAATGGCTATATACCATTATTGTGCACAGATTATTCAGCGTAGCAAAGGCCGATCAGCCATTGCCGCCGCTGCTTATCGTGCTGCTGAAAAGATAGAAGATGAGAGATTAGGATTAGTATATGATTACACCCGAAAGTGCGGAGTGATATTCAGTGATATAATGGCACCTGATAATGCACCCGCATGGGTTTATAACAGGGCGGAGTTATGGAACCAGGTGGAAGTTGCAGAAAAGAGACAGGACTCACAGCTTGCCAGAGAGATTAATATTGCATTACCGCAGGAGCTCACTATTGAACAAAACATTGAGCTTATTAAGGGTTATATTAAAGAAAACTTCGTTGACAGGGGTATGATAGCTGACTATGCGGTTCATGTAGACAAGGAATATATAAACCCTCATGCCCACATTATGTTGACAACCCGGTCAATATCTAAGGAGGGCTTTGGGAAAAAGGTTCGGGAATGGAATCCGGATTTTGCATATGGTAAAGTGCAAAACTCGGAGTGCTATGTCGATTGGCGTGAGAGTTGGCAGAACCATGCTAACAAAGCTCTTGAAAGACATGGTTATGATGAAAGAATTGACCACCGCAATTATAAGGACCAGGGCATTGAAAAAATCCCAACGATTCACGAAGGGCCACATGTGCGTGCTATGGAAAAACAGGGCATAGAAACGGACAGGGGAAATATTAACAGAGAAATCCGGGAACGTAACAAGGAACTAGAGGAAATCAAGCGGCAGGAGATAGTTAGCCTGGCTGAGTACAGACAGGCTAAAAAAGAATATGAAAACGAAATTGAAGGATGGAAGTATTACAATTCCAGGGAGCGAGGCGCAATATATAAGGTTCAGGAGATATTAGGAGATAACCCAGTTACATATGATAATTTAGAGAGTAAACTTAAAGAATTGAAAATGAATAAATACCGCGCTGGCAACCCGGACGACAAGTTTTCTATTATAGAGCAAGAAAAGGATATACGCAGAGCATTGGCCGCATTAAGAACGGTGGAATTAAAGGAATTTGCAGCAGTGAATAACTTATGGTCCGGTGCCGCTTTCTTAGAATATTCAGAAATGAAATCTATAAAAGCTGCAACTGGAGAAGTTCTTTTTGATAACGATAATCTTTTTACTGAATATTCCGTCATTATTGAACAGATAGACGAAACCCGCCAGGCTTTAAATATATACCGCGAGGGTTTGACTTCTCTTGAGAAGGGGCAACAAGCCTTTTCTGATTACAATAATGCAACGAGTAAAATTAAAGAACTCGAAAACCCGGTAAATAGATTTCGTGGGATTATAAGTAAAGCGGATCGCAATAACAGACAGAGGGAACTGGAACAGCTAAAAAACAACCTTTCTTATTACCAGGATGTTATGAAAAACGCCGGCGTTTATGACCAGGATACCTGCGACCAGGCTTCCGGAAGGATAGAAATATTAAAAGATAATATTAATCGGTTACAGGAAAGGCTGTCTACCGATATGGAACGGCAGACAATTCTTAATAGAGGTGTCCAAGCCGTTAATAGCGGGAATGAGAGAGCGGCCATAGTTTCAGATATTAGTCGTAATATGGACGGAATAATTAATATTTCGGAAGCTGAACGATTGAATATCGGTAATCTTATTTCTGATATTTCAAACAAGCTGACTATAGAAGACCGCTATACCAATATCCGTTATCTTTCCGAGGAGCTGCAAAATGATTTGCGCGATTTGGCCGATTCGGTTTTATATCTTCCCGAATACAGGGCTTCGGTAAATAATTACTTGGACGCGCAGCGGGGATTGATTGAAAAGCAATACCGCAATAAACCACGTTCAAATGATGTTGAGAAGGCTTTAAACAAGGCGTATGATAACCTTCGTGACCGGGTAGCCCAGGAGCTAAAAAACCAGGCAAATTCTTTACTGAAAACAGATAGTCTTTCTCGTGATCCGGGCGACCTGGACACCGGGTATAGTGATAAAAATGTTGGCCGGAATTGGACACCGGCACCGACAAAAGAAGCACAAGAATGGTTTAGACGTTCTTTCAGAAATATTGAAAGGCAATCTCATAATGTGAGTCTTATGGCCGTTCCGAGTGCCGATACTGAATCATTGAGTAATGTGCTTAAAGATTTGGCTAATAAACTTCCGGACGACATGAAAGGAAAGGCCGTTATAGCTTATCTTCCCGATGATATTAAGCCCTTTGTATGGGAAGCTGCAGACCACATACTAAAGCAGCCTGGATTAACTGTAAGCCTAAATGACGCTAATTATAGCACTCTAAGAAAATATGCAGCGGAAATCGCATTATATCATGCTTTACGTCTTAAGCCCCGTGAATATGTACCAATAAAAATGATGGTCAACCAGGACCGGGCTAAAGTTGCTCTTGAAAAGTTTATAAAGTCTAATGGGGAGCTGCTGAAAGGATTAAAAGACGAAGCTTTATGGACTATCGAGAAAATGGCCGAATCATTACGAGGATTAGGGTGTAATGACGATGAGGCTGTATCAATAATATCCCGTTTTGGGGCAGAGGCCAACCTCTCCGATAGGAGTATAAACGATATTATTAATCATTATGATAATAGTCCTTCGGACGTTATTGTTTGGCGCGGCCAGTGGCACCGACTGATTGATAACCTGGGATATGAAGAAAAGGAATTGTTGTATCCCTGGTTTGGGGTGCAAACGGCGCAAGAACATAATACGGAAGATAAAACTATGGAAGCAAACAAGCAACCGATAAAACCACCACATATTATTCCGGAAAATATACCGGCAGTTATAAATGCTTTTAAAACAGCTATGGGCAAACCGGAAGATATAGAGGAAATAAAATGGACGTTATGGACCAGCTCATGGGTATTAAAAGAATTGGGGGTAAGTGCAGAAGAGAGCTTTGTTCTTCTTAACGGTTGGGCAAAACGGGCTGATATTGAAATTTCAGAAGCTCGTATAAGGGATATTGTAGACCGGGCCGCATTAAATGATTCGGGCTGTTGGCTTGGCCGGGATAATTGGGAACGCCTTTTTGTAAATCTAGAAACCAATCTACCCCCTATACCATGGGCTTATGATCGAGGATGCAATATAAGTATAGGTAATATAGTTTTGAAATCAGTGTATAGTACAGTCGAGCGCGAAAAAGTTCGGTCGGAGATCCAGGGTCGCAAGTTTGCAAAATGGGTAAGACTCATGGACAAAGAGCAACAAAAAGGGCATTCCCTGGATAGATAGACCATATACAAAATTCTCGTGATAAACGGAATTTCGAAAGCAGTTGTATTATTCAATAAAAAGAAGGGAGTATTGATATGGACAATGAAAAAGCCTGGGAATATGCACTAGGTATTATCAAAGTTGATGGTTTAGAGCCATCCGCTGACTTATTAGAGCTAATTAAGAAAGAAAAGCAAGGCGAGATTGCTACCGACGAAATAATTAGAATACTAAGTGGAAAATATAAAACAGAAAAGAATGGTAGTTTAAATAATAGGTGATCACTATATTGTTCCGATTAAGCTAATAGAAATAAACTGGAACATAGGACAAAAATTAAAACCCCATTGATAAAGGGGTTTTAATTTTTGTTTCGCTCTAAGATTAGTTTATTCTTGATAGAAAGCCATTATCAAGATCTTTACATATATAGGCAGATTAAAGTTTTATATAGAACCCTTACATATAGAAATGTATTGGGATACCATTTCTTATTAACAATTATGATTATATTTAAAGAAAAACAGGCATAAATTGGTGAAGTTATAAGAAAAATGCTTTTCATTGCATTATAATTATGAAAATGGAACATAGAAACTATACGGAAGGAATAATCTAAATGAATAGAAAAATAAGACGATATTTTCTAGCTGAATTTAAGCGAGACAAAAGATCTTATAAGTCTTATTTCTATAATATGATTCTAAATGCTAACCAAGAGGATATTAAGAAATTATTAGAAAGTATAGAAAGAGACCGAGAAATGCTGAGTAAAATGGGAATGATGTTATGTCCTATGTCGTTAGCCGAATTAAGCTCAAATAAGATTGTATTTAACTCGGAAATATCAATAGATAACATTGAAGAAATTTTTATCGATATTATCAGCTTATTTTCTAATAAATTAAATAGATATTTAACGTTAAAAAGCCAGTATGAAGGGTTCTTATTTAAAAATGAATATGAGAAAGCTTATTCATTATTGGAAAGAATCGAGGCGGAAATTTGTGTTTCTATTTGGTCATGCAGTCATAAGATGATGCTAAAAGAAAAACTAGAAGGTTTAGAAGAACATAAAAAGGTAATGAGTGAATTCTTGAAAGTAACTAAATCAAACATTCTCATTAATACATTAATAGAATTTAGAAGTTTTTCTGTTGAAAGTAATAATAGCTATATAGCATATCAAGATAGAGTGAAGGATTTTTTAAACTTATTTAAAAATGATGAGATTTTACATAACTATCTTAATTATAAGCTCAATTTAGAAGATGATTTTGACAAACAAGTTTTAAAAATAGTTATGCAATTTGATAGCCAGTTTTCGTTAATTGATCTTTATGAGTGTTTTATTGAATATATAAATATTAGTAATCTATATAATGAAGTTAACTTAGGTAATCTACTTTTAATTGAAAAGAAAATAATAGATTACAGATTAACCAATAATATTCTTTTAAATGATTATTCCAAATTGAAAGAATATGTGAAGGAAAATAATTTTTATTACATTTTGTTAGATCAATATACCAAAGGAAACTACGCCATTTTTATTAAAAATATTCAGGATTATTTGGATGAATTTCCACAAGATTTTCAAGCGGTATTATTATATATAAAAGCTTGTATTAATTGTGGACAACAAATTAATGGAAATATTATATATAAGGATATATATAATATCTATACTTTAAATGAACAAGTTAACTCTTCAATTTTGAATATGTATCAATACCTGAAAGAATACCAAGGAACTACTTGGGAAATAAAAATAAAAGGTTTCATATCTAGAAAAATTACTTTAAAAGATACTCTAAAATACAATTATATTTCCAGTATAAATGATTTCAGAATAAATCCTAATTTTGTGGAAAACTTTAGTGATAATGAAAGAAGATATAATTTTTTAATTAATTTTGAAGATGAGTGTCTTGCAACAACCGAATTATACAAATACCGTAATGGAGATTCCTTAAATATTCCAAATACTATTTTAGATAATAATAGGAAAAACCTATTTACAGCGGAATACCAAATACAAAATAAAATTTTTGACGAGAGTATAGATTTGTTATTAAGAATGAAAAAACAGTTAAAACCATCTGATCTATACAACTTGGAGCGTGTTAATCGTAAATTAGTCGTAGCTTATATTGGAAAAAAAGATTATTTAAGCGTAATTGAATTAATTGTTAAATCATATTTAAAAAATGAAAATATGATTAGAAGAATTAATCTGACGGAAATATTAGATTTAATAAAAGACATTGATAATATTTTAATTAAAAGCAGTATTTATAATGTTTTGTTTACATATATCTGCGATAAGAATAATTATAAAAGACAAAGAATTGCATATTCCAATTTTATGGATTTAAATCGCTTTAAATCTGTTTTAGATATAGTTAACTCCAATATAGATAATATGGCTTTAGTTTTTTTTCTAGATAAAATTTGCGTTCAACATTTATTGAAGAGGCAGATTGTTCTAAATCAAGGAGACAGTGATGAAATAAGAATAGATATCCTTCGACATTTAATGGAATTAGACGTTTCTAATAAAAAAATATATTATGAGGAGATTACAAGTATTACTCAACAAAAAAGTATAAAAGATAGAATCAAACAAATAAATCAAAGTAGAGTTTATGTAGATGTCGAGAATATTAAGAAAGAAAATGAATATATCTTAAAAGAAAGTTTTAATCGTTATTTATCTGTTAAGGACTTCGATGACGATTTACTTGCAATTGATGTAACCAGTAATGAATATCTTAATGACCTAAGAAAAGTCGTAGATGATATTAGTGAAAAAATCAATGAAAAAATAAGAGCAAACCCTAGTTATTCTCAAACTATGGTAATTTTACGGGGAATCATTACCAGGATTGCCGAAGAGTTTTTATTTAATGATAAATATGGATTAAATACATTTTTAAGCTCTAGAATTAGACATGGATATTGTAAAAACCAATTAGTATCTGTTTTTCGAGACAATAACTTGTTATCAAAGAAAAAATTTAATCATAGTGATGAATACGAAATAAATGAATATTGGGATGCTATCCTACCAAGGGACTCTCAAGATGCAAATCTGATTAAACAAGAACTTTCTTTGTTCACATTAAAAATTGAAAAAATGGTTGAAGAAGTTAAATCTAATTGGTTGAGTATAAAATACAAAGAAGATACTAACGGCTTTCTTGATTTCTCAAATTGTGTAAATGGATGTTTAGTAGTAATTGAAAGCGAACAAATAGTAGACTTCGAGGCATTTTTTTCAGCTTCAATCGATTTTTTATGGGGATTCACCCAACGTCGTTTTGAAGAACTTAGATTAAAGATTACCGATGAATTAATGGAATATTTTTTGATGGAGCTATCTAAACTGGAAGTTGCAATATCCTCAGTAAAAACAAAAGAACTCGAAAATTATACCAAACAAATTTGTAGTAGTATAAATCTCTGTAAGTCACAGGTAAATGGTACAATAACTGAGTTTTCAAACGTATTTTATAAAAAGGATGTTTATTATAGGGATTTCTCTATGAGCGATCTCATTGATACTTGCTTAGAAATAAGCAATAAACTAAATAGTAACTTTGGAGAAATTAGATTAGCAAGACTGATAAATGATAATAATTTATATGATGGAAAAGTATTTCCCTATTTTGTAGATATGATTAATATTTTGATAAATAATGCTATGGAGCACTCAGGACTTAGTAGTTCGGATTTATCTATAAGTATTATTATTGAACCCGAAAAAGATCCAAAAGTGATAGATAGGATCACATCCGAACTAAAAATTACTGATCAGGATTTTTTACGAATTGCAGTCATTAACAATATTTCTAGTACTATAAATGAAGAAATAATCAAAAGTCGTCTTGAAAGTATTTTCTACAATATGAAAAACAGAGAAGTGTTCAAGAAGTATATACAAATTGAAGGCGGTACCGGACTCTATAAGTTAAATAAGACGTTGATATACCATCTTCCTTGTGCTTCCGGCATATTTTATGACATAAATAATAATCAATTTAGACTTTCTATTGTAATTGGAACTAAAAATATAATGATAGGGGGGTAGACATTAGTGAAAATATTATTCATTGAAGATGAAATAATTAAAGAGAAACAAATCTCAGAATATTTGAATTCCTCTTTTGAGGATATTACCATTATGATTGAAAAATCGTTAATGGCTGGAATAAAGAGAATTCAGAAAGAGAAATATGACATAATCCTATTGGATATGAGTTTACCCTTGTATGATTTTAGTGGAGATATTGAAGAAATAAATGAATTTGAAGCTTTTGCTGGTATAGATTTATTGGACGAAATGGCAAGGATTAATTATTCATGTAAAGTCATAGTAATTACAGCTTTTGATGTAATTGAAGATGATGAGAAAAAGTTAAGTCTACAGCAAATAGATGATCAAATGACTAGAGATTACCCTCAAATATATATTGGAAGTATACATTACAATTCATCATCCTTGGAATGGAAAATTGAATTAAATAAGATTTTGGCAGGTGTTATTAAATAGTGAAGATATTGTTAGTAGATGATGAAAGCAGAAAACTTAAGAGATTGAAAGGTATTATAAATAAATTAGAAGGTATTGCAGATAACAATATTATTCATGTACTTGATCTAAATTCTGCAAAAAATATATTAAAACAACAACAGATTGATTTGATGGTTCTAGATCTTATTATTCCAGAGATTTTGGGAGACGATTTTGAGTTAAATGGAATAGCGGGATTAGATTTTGTTGATGAAATTATTGCTGTAGATACTTATTTTAAGCCTAAGGATATTATCATCGTTACGGAATATGATGATTTAATAGAGAAATGCTGTGACCCCGATAAGGGTATCTTGTTTCCGGTGTTAAAGTACGACGAATCTTCCAATGAATGGGAAAGATTATTAACTTCTAAAATTAAGTATGGACTCATAAGTAAAAAAAGCAGGAAATTTCAGGACTTTTCATATGATTATGATGTAGCTATTATCACAGCTGTTGAATTGGAAACTCGGGCTGTAAATAGGCTTTATGGTAATTGGCAAAAATATTATAATCCAAATGATCCAACAAATTACTATATTAATGAGTTTTATAATTCCGGTAAAAAATTAAAAATAGTAACTGCACAACAAAGAGATCCGGGGATGGCAGCAGCTGCTACATTAACAGGAAAAATGCTTATGCATTTTAAACCCAAGTATATACTTATGGTCGGAATAGCTGCCGGAGTAGGTGGGAACAAAAATTTTGGTGATATCATTATAGCTGACGAAGTATGGAATTACAGCAGTGGTAAATATATAGCTGGTAATGAAGGTGAGGATATGGTTAGATTTTTACCCGATCCCAAATCTATTTCCTTGGACCGTATGCTATTAGGACAAGTTTCCATAGACTATTCAGATGTTCTTTTTCAAATAAAAAAGAATTGGATTGAAAGTGTTAACCATGATTTGAAACTAGTAATTGGCCCGCTAGCTTGCGGCACTGCGGTTATAGCAAATGAGGAAATAGTTAAACAATTAATACAAGCACATTCTAGGAAAACTGTTGGCCTAGATATGGAATCTTATGGAATGTTCTATTCAGTTTGCAACGGAACAGGATTAAAAACAACTCCTTTGTGTCTAAAATCTATAAGTGACTTTGCAGATCATGAAAAAGGAGATTTTTACCAAAACTATGCAGCATATACGAGTGCAAATTTTGCAAAATATTTGATCGAAAATGTATTGAAGTTTGCTTGATTACGGTATAATTAATTAATAATTTTATTACATATAAGTCTGTTAATGCCAATCTGTGTTATTATCAAAGTCTTTTGCTAACTTAATATCTTGTTTGCTTACAAGGCGGAACGCCCCGCCTCCACCATGCAAATCCACACCCAGCTATAAAGGCTGGGTTTTCTTTTTTTATATAAGGAAGCAAAAAGAACGTCCCCCTACTTCGGTCAAACGCTTATGTCTTGGCTATCCTAATATGCTAAAATATGTATAAAAAGCATATAGAAGGAGCGTGTTCTATGAAAAAACTATCATATTTGCTCATTGGTATTTTAATCGGTTCTCTTATCCCCATTCAATCTATATTTGCTGCGTCTCCCATTAAACTCATCATCAATGGCAAAGAGATTAACCCAACTGTACAACCTCAAACCATTAATGATAGGATAATGGTAAGTGCTCGTGATGTTGCCGAGAATTTAGGGGCTACTGTCGGCTGGGATGCTGCCAATACTGCCGTTGTGATAAACGGGAAAGATTATGTACCACAAAATATAAATTCAGTAACAAAAACCAATTCTGCCCTATCACCACAACTTCCTAGTGTCAAAGAAACAACCTTTAATAGCTTCAATGCAATTGAGGCTAACGGAGAAATTTATCTTTCACTTAGTGATGGATGTTCTCTATATGATATAGATGCGAATTGGGACAATGATACAAAAACTATTAATTTCCCTCTATTTTCTCAGTCTATTAAGCTAGGAGCCATAGCTTCAAATTCAGATTCCTTTTTATATAATGACAGAACATATATTAAAAATAGTTTTTTAAAAAACATGGTTGATTCTAGCTCCATTTTGGATGGGTATAAAAATTTCAAAAATAGTTTGAACATTACTGGTGTAAGCAAACCAGATTCTTACAATAATATAAATGTTACTGTCGCATATAATGGCAGCAAAAATGAGTGGTTATCAATAAAACCAGAAACAAGAGATTATTATGGAAAATTGTACTGCCAGGAAATCATTAAAAACTATAAAGGATTATGTGTAAGTATTAATTTTTATTATAACAAAGTTTATTTAGGGCATTATGGTTCTATGAACGACTCTGTAACAGGTGGTTTTGCACCTTATCCCCAAAATGATTCAAACTGGTAAAAACAAGAGAGTACGTCTCTAATACAACTTTGGGAACTGGTCTTGCTTTCGGACGGGGGTTCGACTCCACCAGCCAACTGCACAACCCAGCTATAAAGGCTGGGTTTTCTTTTTTTATATAAGGAAGCAAAAAGAACGTCCCCCTGCTTCATAGGGCATAATTATGGTACAATAATGACACGGAAGCAGAAGGGAGTTGACGGTTATGCCGCAAATCATTCCGATCAGGGATTTGAAAAATACAAGCGCAATCTCTAAAATGTGCCAAGAGGCAACCGAGCCGATATATATTACCAAAAACGGCTATGGCGACATGGTTATCATGAGTGTAAAAATGTACGAAGAAAAATTATTTATGCTGGATGTGTACAACAAAATAACTGCAGCCGAGGCGCAGATAGCGGAAGGAAAGGTGCTGGATGGAGAAGCATCATTGAAAAGCATAAGAGAAAAATACAATGTATAGTTTGGTTGTTTCGAGGCCCTTCGGGGTCTTTTTTGTTTTTTGGGGTTTGGGTATGAGGGAGAAGATTTATATATCAAGGCAGCACATATCAGAATTCCGCAGTTTGGAACGGAAGAGCTGGTTACTGAGTATTATACTTGCGCCCAGTCTGGGCATGGATAACCTTAGCAGCGATGAAGAAGCATGGCAGTGCCCGGAGGAGGGGGGCCCCCAACCCCGCACCGGATGCATGGGAGACATCTCCATGCATTTCTTTAGCTTTATTTTGCTTAGCTGCATTATAATAAGTAAAAAAGAAATAGAAGTACAACTTCATCCAAAGGTCACAAAAAAATATATAAATAGTAAAGTTTAATTTAAAGAAATAGATAGACTAAGCATTTATTGCAGAGATAATTACCTGAGATGATGGGGAGATATTTCAATTCATGTTGAATTTAAGACTGTCAAAGAACAACATCAGCATAAAAGCATTATATAGTGATAATATTCTTAATTTAAAAGGATTGCGAAAAGAGAACTTGCCCTATATCTTTATTTGGGTGTTCTATTATGCCTGGGTAATTGTATTTGCAACCTGGTGGACAGCTTCGCCGCTTACCGAGAATGTTTTTGGGACTGAGCTTAGAAACATTTTGCACTCCGTCAATTTAATATCTTCGGCAGTATTCATATTTATTATAAAAAAGGAATGGTATATAAGGACGGCCCGCACTGGAGCTGTATTGATTATTGCAGGCATGGCTCTGTTCATGCTTGCGCCAGGTGCCTATATTCAATTATTTGCTGCTCTGCTCATTGGAATATCTCTCGGTTGCGTTAATATCAGTATATTAATGCCTTTTGTTTTTACGCTGAACAATACGGAAAAACTATATGCCGTGGTCGGCAGTAACATTTTGATTAATCTGCTTCTTCTTTTTACAGAAGGTAATTCCGCCAATTATTTGCAAAGCAATACCCATCTCTTGGTATCCTTTGCTATTCTGGTAATCGCTCTCAGTGCAATATTGTTTTTCAAAAGCATACCGGCTGATGAAGAAATTATTAATAAGCCGGAAATGGAACTAAAAATTTATTGGACTTTGTTTTTTAGCTGTGTTTTCGCTTTTCTATGCAAAGGTGCGGGTAAAGGAATTCTTAACCTTACAGTAGCTAATGCCGATACCCCGGTTTTAATGTGGTATTATTTAGGAGGACTTACCGGGTGTCTGCTCTATTATGTTATATATATTTTTAACAAAAAAAGTATTCATTTAGCATGGAATATAGCGTTCGGCAGTCTGGCAATTGGTCTTTTATGCAATGCTTTTGCTATGCCGATGCCTGGGTTGGCGGTGGTATTTGCTATTTTGTTGGGCATCGGCAACACGACAGGAATGATTAACATGTACTATGTAATGGGTATAGTTGGAAAAAGATACAACAGTATGCAATATCTCAGTCTATCCATTCTTTTTATTGGAATCTGTGGCGGTATATCTGGTGTGGCATTGGGAAACTTAATTGACAGTGTCAGCACGTTTGAAATATCTATTGTTGCCTCTATTGGTTCAGCAGCAGTTGTAATATTATTTTTGATCCTGTCTCCGGTCTTGACCCAAACCCATTATGGGGATGACTGGGCTGGGGATTCTGGGAAGACGGAGATAAACAATGATCAACCGGACCCGTTTGAAAAATTTGAATTGAGCAAACGCGAAACCGAAGTTTGCCAGCTGCTTATACAAGGGTATACCTTGCGTCAAATATCAGCTATATTATCGATTGCTTACTCCACCGTCAATACCTACTGCACTTCCCTATATCGTAAATTAGGAATTAACAGCAGGATAGAATTATTGATACTTTTTAAGGATTACATCACAAAATAGCAGGGGAAGCCTGCAAACGGCTTAAATACGGGCTCCAAATAACGCCTCATTAGTTCTAATGAGGCGTTATTTTTATGCCTAATATGAACTAATGAATAGACATTAATGGTTTTTGAGGTGAATGTATACAGTATGAATGATCGGAAGGGGGGAAAATCATAAATCTTTATAAGAAGTTAAAACAAATACTGAAGGTTGAAAATAATCATAATTTCTCCCAACAAAATAATTTCAGTAACAGCTGCGAAGATTGCTCCTTAGAAAACCAGGTAACTTTATTAACGCCGCGGGAATATGAACTTTATCTTCTGTTGTTGGAGGGGTTTACGTTAAAAGAATGCGCAAAACAGCTTTCGATAAAGTACTCAACCGCAAATACCCACATGACCAGTATCTATAAAAAATTAGGGGTTAATTCCAGGGCTGAGTTGATTATCAATTATCGTTCCATCAAGAAATAGAAAAACGAGGCAAAGAATAAAAAGACAAGGTTTCTTGTTGGGGCGTACTTTTGGTAATGCTGTCAGCTTGAGGATCAGGTGGAGCAGTAACTGATAAACGGGAAAAGGGGGTGAATACAGGCCGAGTTGTGAGAAACCGGATGTATAACTGGTTGAATTGGCAATCAAATAATAATAGGAGGGAAAACATGATAAGAATAAAAACCAGCCGGGTATTATTGCTGTTAATAGTGTTCCTGAGTATGAGCCTGGTTATGGCAGGGTGTGGGAAGGTTGCTGAAAAGGCGGCTGAAAAGGCGGCGGAAGAAGCAATTGAGAATAATACAGGTGGTAATGCCAAGGTGGATCTGGATAAAGACGGCAATGTCGAAATAACAACTGATGAAGGAAGTTTTAAGACGGGCAACGCTGAATGGCCCGGGGAAATACCTTCTGATGTGCCCCGTTTTAAGGAAGGGAAAATTGTATCGGTGTTGGAAAACAACACGGGTGAACAGGGGAAAGGCATTTTTGTAGGAATAGAAGATGCCAGCCTTGAGGCGGTTGCGAATTATAAGGGCGAGTTGGAGAAAAACGGATGGACCATAAGCCTGACTTCCAATACACCGGAATCAGTTATGTTCGGTGCTGAAAAAAATAACAGCATGGTTACAGTAAGTTTTGCCATTGATGAAGGTAAATTAGCCTCGGGAGGATTGACTTATTCAGAGAAAAACTAATTTTTACCTCTTGTCCCATATAACGAGCTGAAAAGATATCTCCAGATTCTTTAAGCGGGGGGCCTATTAACAAAACAGGCGGCGGGTTCTAATCCCATGCCTAGTTGCAACGGTGTGTTGTCCCCTACGGGGACCACTTATATTGATTCCCTTCGGGAATGATTAAATTGTGTTGAAACTGCTCCGCAGTTTCTTATGATGCTTAAAATAAGCTGGCTCTAAAAGACTTCAAGTAATAGGAAAGGAAGTGCAGAAGATTGAACAGTGAAATAAAAACAGGTCAAGAGCAGACTACTATTGAGGATGCTGAAAAAAATATGGCAATGGGGATATTAGCCTATCTGCTGTTTTTTATTCCTCTGTTGGCGGCGCGTGAATCCCGATTTGCCATGTATCATGCCAATCAGGGACTCGTATTGTTCCTGACTGCTTTGGTGGTTAATGTCATAGGAGGATTTATTCCTGTGGTAGGTTGGTTTTTCCTCATTCCATTGTTAAATTTGGGAATTATGGTTTTCGCTATTATTGGAATTATAAACGCAGCGCAAAAGAAAATAGCTCCTCTTCCGTTAATTGGCAAATTTCAGCTGATCAAATAGAAGAGCTTAATCTCTAAATTAAGAACAGACTTCGAATCTCGGATATTAATTATTGAGGAGGCCTCTAATAATGAAACGAAGCTTTATATTTGCTTTATTGATGGCGTTACTAATCACTGCCTTTCCGTTTGTAGTGCTGGCATTGCCGGATGGAGTGCCAGCAAGTTTACCCGCACCTACCATATCGAATCTGGAATTATTGACTAATGATGACGGGATTCCTTATTTTCGTGTGCAAGTCACCGTGCCTGCAAGCGTGCTGACCCTGGATCAGGAACGTCCGACCAGCGGCTGGGTTAACCTTGAAACGGATGGGAAAATTGACGCTGGCGAATGGGGCTCCACTGGAGGTGGAGGCGGCCATTTGGAGGTTTATACGGATAATGAACATGCCGTTCCCGGCAAGGCCAATACCTTTTATGTAAATTATGATTTGGAAGACGAGGGCGGCTTGACTGAAACTGTTATTAATACCAGGCAATATGCATACAGATTGCGTTTCTCCTACACCTACAATTATGGTGATGGTCCGGGCGAATGGGATGAGATACCTTCTCCATGGTCCAACGAATTGTCGAATAAGTCCGGAAGCTTCTACCAGGGAGCCAGCTCATGGGCGGTCGCAGAACTGAACAAGGCTCAGGGATACGGTTTTATAAGCGACCGGATCAAAAATAACATGGGCGGCAAGATTACCCGGGAGGAATTTGCTGAAATAGCGGTCAAGCTGTATGAAACTTATACCGGTCAGACCGGTGCAGCCGGTTACGCCAGTTTTGCCGATACCACCAATCCGGAAATATTGAAAGCTGCCAATCTGGGCCTGGTAGCCGGAGTGGGTAACAATAAATTTGCTCCCAAGCAATTGGTAACCAGAGAACAAATGGCGGCTATTCTGCTGCGGGCTTTGAAAGTCATAAATCCCACCGCTGATTTCAGCACTGCCGGAGCCGTAGCTTTTGCCGATGACGGCAAAATAAAGAGCTGGGCCCGGGATGGGGTTTACTACTGTTCCAAAGCTAAAATAGTGGCCGGCGTGGGAAGCAATATGTTTGACCCGGAAGGCAATGCTACCCGTGAAGCTGCCGTCATCGTATGCACCAGGGCATATGAATACTATAAATAGGTTCCTTTGGAATATTCCCTTGATGTTTTTCAAAGGAGGGTTATGATGCAAAAGTCAAATATGATAATTAAATCGATTTTCCTAACAGTAATGGTTTCTCTGATGCTTGGATTATATTCGCAAACGGTGTATGCATCTAATGTGATGAGTTCACCAGATCTAAAGGTCAGAGTTGATGGCAACAACGGCACTGTAGTCAAATTTACCGGCACCCAGGATGAATACACAATCCCGGCTTCCATACGGGGGTTTCAAAATACCACTATCACTATAAGCGGAATTGAAAAAGATGCGTTTAGAGACTGTCTTGGTTTGAGGACTCTGACTATTCCGGATACGGTAACCAGCATTGGTGAGAATGCCTTCCTGGGCTGCAGCGAGTTGACCACTGTGAATATGCCGGCCAGTTTGAACAGCCTTGGTAAATATGCCTTTGGAAACTGCCGCAGTCTGCAGAGTATTACCATACCCGATGGCATAACTGTTATAAATGACGCCATGTTTTCCGGCTGCGGCAGTTTGACCGCCGTAAACCTGCCGGAGGGAATTACCCAAATAGGCAGGAGTGCTTTTAATGCTTGTTCCAGTCTGAGCGGTTTTACTATACCAAACAGTGTCAACACTATTGGCCGAGACGCATTTTGCGGGTGTTCGGCCCTGAGAAGTATTGCCCTTCCCAGCGGAGTAAGCAGAATTTACGAACAGACTTTTAAGGAATGCAGCAGTTTGACCAGTATCACGCTGCCGGAAGGGATTACTAGAATTGATGATATGGCCTTTCAAGATTGCAGCAGCCTTGCTGAGATCGACCTGCCGGATAGTCTGCGGGGAACCGGAATGTTCTTGTTCAAGGACTGCCGGGCTTTAAAGAGTATCACATTGCCGGGCAATTTGAGTATGATTGAAATTGGGATGTTCGAAAACTGCTCCAGTCTGACCAGTGTTTCTATTCCCTCGAGTGTTAGTGAAATGAAGGGAGTGGTATTCAGGGGCTGCACCAGTCTGAAAAGCATAGCTATTCCCGACAGTGTGAAGTGTTTTGAGGGAGGCACGTTTTCAGGCTGTACCAGTCTGGAAAGAGTCAAATTCTCTGCCCGGGATAACGCCATAAATTCTGATCAATTTCTAAATTGTACAAGTCTCAGGAGCATTACCATTCCTGAACATATCAACTACCTGGGAGACCGTGCCTTTAAAGGTTGTACTAATTTGACCGAAGTCAAATTCCTGGCAGATGCACCTCATCCATATGACTTTGGTTTTAACGTTTTCGACAATTGCGCCCCTGATTTTAAAATAAAATACATTTTCGGAAAAAGCGGATGGGGCAATCCATTTCACGGCTATCCGGCGGAATGTGTTGTAGAGCTTAATACGGATATTCCGAAGGCTTCTCCGCCGGTAAATATCAATCCCGATGCTCTGCAAAACATACCTGCCGGGATAACTGCCAATATTTTAACCCTTACGGCCCAGGCCGGGGTAGGTTTTGTAAAGCTGGACTGGAACAGCATAACCGACTCCCGGGGAGTGTCGGGATACAACCTTTATAAATCAACCAGCCCGGGAACCCAACCCACAGCTCCGGCTGCAAGCAATATAAAAGTCCGTACTTACATTGATCCCGATGTACAGAAGGGGACTACCTATTACTATACAGTAAAGCCGGTCTTTGCGGATAACAGTGTCGGAACTGCTTCCAATGAAGCTGCGGCTGCTCCCCAAGCAGCAGCCGGCACTATTCAGCTGACGATTAATAATCCCATAATGAGAGGCAACGGAGTACAGAAGGAAATTGATGCAGGTTTTGGCACTGCCCCGGTAATAAAAGACGGCAGTACTTATCTACCCATCCGTTCGCTGATTTCCGAAATGGGAGGCAATATTGAGTGGGATGGAGCCCAGCAAAAAGTTACCGTAGTCTATGACGGAACCAGGGTGGAGCTGTGGATCGGTCAGACCAAAGCACGCATAGACGGCATTGAAACAACAATGACTGCAGCACCATTTGTATCGGCAACCGGACGCACCATGCTGCCCCTCAGGTTTGTCGGAGAAAGTCTGGGCTGCAATGTCTCCTGGAACGATGCCGCGAAATCAGTAACTGTCGCTTATGATACGGAAGCAGAGAAAACACCCTCCCAAACTGATGCACCAGTTCCGTCAGCTACGCTGCCGGCCGGGGTTCCCAACAGTCTGCCCGCTCCCTCGATTGCCAATCTGCAGTTCTTAAAGGATGAGAGCAATGTCCCGTATTTCCGCCTGGAAGTTACCGTACCTGAGGTAGTCAGGACTCTGGATGAGCAGCGTCCCGCTGACGGATGGGTTGACCTGGAGTCGTCGAAAAAAGTTGACGCTGAAGACTGGATTGAGGATGGCGGCGGGCTGGAAGTATTTCTTCAAGCAGCTGTTCCGGGAAAATCAGGGGTGTATTATCTTACTTTTGAACTTTTAGACGAGGGGGATTTGTCCGAGACCTTAATAAATGTACGTAAATATATTTTCAAGACTCGTTTTAGTTACGCATACGGTGTTGGGGACGGTTACGAATATTTATATTCTCCCTGGTCAAATGAATTGTTCGGCCAATCGCAAAGCTAAAATTTTTATTAAGCTTCCACGTCCCGAGGACACTCCCGGCAAGGATTGCGGTTTGGAGAACGGGTGGCGAGTCACGCGCGAAAATTCGCGGTTTTAAGAGAAGGGCGGTGCTACGCACCGCCTCCACCAAAAATTTTAAAATAATTGCAAGAAGAGAGAAGTATAAGTTTTCGAATCGATAACTTAGCTTTCTTTTTCATGTCATCCCTTGCCCCCAGCCTAAAAGTGACGAACGGATCTTGGATGTAACCATTACGATCATGCGGGTGGTAGCTGACGGTTCACTTTAAGGACGGCATGGAAACTACAGCGTAACAATAAACCCAAGGTTTACGGGTATAATGCAGCGAACCTTGGGTTTTATTCGTTATTAAGGGCTATTACCAGTTCTTTCTCAGCTGGGATGATGTCCTGTTCATAGCGTTCGATTTTTGCATTCAGCCGATCAAGGGTACTTTGCATTTCAGCCACCTGGGCGGCGATACGGTCACGTTCTCGTACCAGTATGTTCTTTCGCACGGGACTGGTTGAATCACCCTGTTCAAAAAGCTTTACATATTCTACCAAAGCATCAACCTGAACTCCAGCATTGCGCATACACTTGATGAAGTCTATCCAGCCGCAATCGTATTCGGTATAGTTCCTTATACCGCCTGATGTGCGCTTAACTTTCGGGATTAATCCGACTTTCTCATAATAACGCAGCGTGTCTTGCGTTAAGTCAAACCTTGCGGCAACATCAGCTATGTTCATAAGCGGCCACTCTCCCAAAAAAATTTTATTAGCAAGAAATAATTCTTGACTTGGAGTTAACTTCAAGTATTATGCTCATAATAACAAGGAGTTAATAACAAGTCAATAAACAGATGAACAGTCAGGAAAATTTGAGATCATAATCGAGATTATGAATTAGGAGGGTATCCAAATGGTAATAAACCAGATTTTTCCTAAAGGCGTCAAGATGGACGCAAACTTTACAGGCACAGCGTTTGTTAACTTTCTAATCCCCGACGTGGATGGAGTCTACAACTGCCAGGTCTATGACGTGCTGTTTGAAGCGGGCTGCCGCAACAACTGGCATTCCCATCCTGGCGGACAACTCCTGCTCTGCACGGACGGTAGCGGGTACTACCAGGAAAAGGGCAACCCGGCCAGGCGTTTGACCAAAGGCGATGTCGTGGAAATCCCGCCCGAAGTCGTGCATTGGCACGGAGCGGCGCCGGACAACGCATTTTCACACATAGGTATCAGCCCGAATACACAAAAGGGTCCAGCTGTATGGCTGGATGCCGTCACCGATGAAGAATACTACAGGGCGACGGAAAGACAATCAAAATGAAGAAAGCACTGATTACTTACTTTTCCCATTCCGGCACAACTAAAAAAGTTGCCGAACAGATCCATAAAGTGGTCAGTGGGGATTTATTCGAGATTCGCGAAAAAACTCCCTATCCACGTGATTATAAAACGGTCGTTAACCAGGCAAAACGGGAGATAGCAAATGGTTACAGACCTGCGTTAAAAACTGAAATACCTAATATCAGCGACTATGACCTCATCATTTTGGGTTCACCTAACTGGTGGAGTACCATTGCTCCGCCTGTGGCAACTTTTCTGACTAAGGAGGATTTTTCGGGCATGACCATAGCGCCTTTCATTACACATGGCGGCGGCGGGCTTAACCGCACCATCAGTGATATAAAAAAGCTGTGCCCTGGCGCGAACGTACTTGAAGGATTTGATGCAAATGGAAGCGGTGAACTTTCGGTGTGGCTGAAATCACTTAATATTAAGGAGGACTGAATATTAAGCAGATGTATATTCCTGCAGGAATCTTATTTGGTGCGGGTATATTAAACGATCTGCACAACGGCTTTGGCTCTTCGTCTATTATTAAATTATTAACAGGGAGGAATTTCAAATGAGTAACTTCAATATGTATGTACCCACAAGAATTGTTTTCGGCTGCGGCAGACTGAATGAACTGCACGAGCAAAATATGCCGGGCAAAAAGGCTCTTCTTGTCATCAGCAACGGCAAATCCGCAAAGGAGAGCGGTGCGCTTTTAAGAACGGAAGAGGAACTGCATAAAGCCGGAGTGGAAACGACGCTATTTGACCAGATTCAGGCAAACCCCACAATAACAGAAGTTATGGACGGAGCGGCGGCTGCAAAAGGAAACAGCTGCGATTTTATTGTGGCGCTCGGCGGCGGCAGCGTTTTGGATGCAAGCAAGGCCATCGCTTTTATGGCAACCAACCCCGGCAACGTATGGGATTATATCAACAGTGGCACGGGCAAGAATATGCCTATGCAGAACCAACCGCTGCCGGTCATCTGCATCACCACTACCGCAGGAACCGGAAGTGAAGTCGACCAGTGGGGCGTTATTACCAATGAGGAAACAAACGAGAAAATCGGATTCGGCGGATATGATTCCCTGTTTCCCGTACTGGCTGTTGTTGATCCGGAGCTGATGAAATCCGTTCCACCGGCATTTACGGCATATCAGGGCTTTGACACGCTGTTTCATTCCACCGAAAGCTATATTTCCACCTACGCCAGTCTGATGAGCGACATGTATGCGCTGACTGCCATTGAAGACGTAGGCAAATATCTTGTCCGTGCCTATAGGGACGGCAGCGATATGGAAGCAAGGGAGCACATGGCTTTTGCCAACACACTGTCCGGTGCAGTTATGACCATCAGTGTAACGACAGCAGAGCATTCCATTGAACACGCCATGTCTGCCTACCACCCGAATCTGCCCCATGGTGCGGGGCTGATCATGATCTCCAAGGCATTCTACGAGTTCTTTATTGAACGTCATGCCTGTGATGACAAGTTTATCAATATGGCAAGAGCTATGGGAATGAAGGAAGCTTCCCGGCCGGAGGATTTCATTACCATGCTGGTGCAGATACAGAAAGACTGCGGCGTTGACAATCTAAAAATGTCCGATTATGGCATCAAACCGGATGAATTCGACAAGATTGCCCGCAACGCAAGAGAAACGATGGGCGGTCTATTTATGGCCAATCCCTGTGAGATGAAACACGAAGATGTTGTTGAAGTATTGAGAAAATCCTATAAATAGGGAAAAGGATATCAGCAATTTGTTGTATGGTAAGTGCGAACTTAAGCGGCTTTCACTCAATGCTTTATCGGTAATAGCCAGTTGAAACCGCTTATTTAGTCTGACCTCGGAGTTTTCGATGTGACTTAAACTCAAATGTAGGAAGCCGGTTCGCTTCAAACTCCTGCTGAAGCAAAAAAGGCAGCAGTATCTGTTGAGAATCAAATCGTAAAACAGACAAAAGAAACCGGAGGCAGACAATGAATTATATTACGCTGAATAACGGCGTTCAAATGGCGATCTTGGGACTCGGTACATGGGATCTTCGGGGGCGGGAATGTGAAGAAAGTATCCTTGATGCTATAGGAGTAGGATACCGATTGATTGACACCGCACAGATGTATGCAAATGAGTGTCAAGTCGGAAATGCTATTAAACGGTGTGGTGTTCCACGTGAGGAACTGTTTATCACAACGAAAATATGCCGCCCCAACAACAGCTATCGAGGTGCAAAATCAGCGATTGAAGTCTCATTGAAAGATTTACAGTTGGACTATATCGACCTGCTTTTGATTCACGAGCCTTATCGAGAAGCACAGGAAATGTATCGCGCCATGAAAGAAGCCTATCAGAACGGAAAGATCAGGGCTATCGGAATTTCTAATTTCAAGGCAAGATGGTACAACGATTTTATCCGGGATTGCAGCGTGATTCCGGCAGTCAATCAGGTGGAGGCACACGTGTTCTTTCAGCAAAGTGAGCTCCTTCAAAGGATGTCCGGGCATGGTACACACATGGAGGCTTGGAGTCCCTTTGCAGCGGGAAAAAACAACATTTTCGAGAATACAGTGTTGGCTGCCATCGGACAAAAATACAAAAAAACGGCAGCCCAAATCGCCTTGAAGTATCTAGTTCAGATGAACATTGCCGTGATTCCAAAATCCTCACATAGAAACAGGATGATTGAAAACATGGACATTTTTGATTTTCAACTGACATATGATGATATGAGCCGTATCAGAAAGCTGGATCAGGGCAAGACCTTATTTGGATGGTACTGAAGCAGCCGAATAACAACACGAATTACAATAGCATTACTGAGGTCAGAAATGCCGATTTTAAAGTCTTTAGCCAACTTAATGTCCTTTTGCTTACAAGGTGGAACGCCCTGCCTCCGCCAAAATTTGGACTGGTATGCTAGTCTTTTTATTCTTTTTTCCTGGTAAAATGCTCCATTCCCTTATGATTTTATGAGGTTTTCAAAATTACTTTGAGGAATAGGTCAAGATAAAATCATTAATTCTGATGGTGTTCTTTGCCCCAGTCACACATGGATATTACAAGCGGGATCAGACTTTTGCCTTTTTCACTTAGCGAGTATTCGACTTTTGGAGGAACCTGCGGATATTCATTCCTGCATATTATTTCTTCCCTTTCTAGTTCTTTCAGTTGAGAGCTGAGCATTTTGTGAGTGATTCCATCAATGCTTTTCTTAAATACGCCATATCTGACAGTACCCATGCAGGTAAGGACATAAATAATTTTCAGCTTCCACTTTCCGCTTACAATTGAAAGTGTATATTCAAACGGTTCCTTGTTTGTTACAAAACATATTTTTTCAGGCATGTATGCTTTCCTTTCGGTTAGTATATTACAAAAAAGTGCATACTTTCTTTTTGCTGCATTCTGATTATAATGAATTTCAAAGAAAGAGGCAATATAGCTGAGAGGAAGATTAGCAGAATCCTTACCAGGATATCCTGCTTCCTTTTTTGAATTTAATCGCCCCTGTCCTCGAAAATTTATAATTTGGTTAAAATGGGTCATAACGTTTTAAGTATTGTTTTTATCCATATATGCTTCTTTAAATAAATCATTTTAACCTGTCTATTAACATAAATATAATTTAGTATCTTGCATTAAATGGTACCAGGTGTTATATTGTATGCAGAAATTGAATAAGAGAGTAGTGAGAAAGTGAATGTTCAACTAAAAAAAGGGATACTTGAACTTTGTGTGCTAGCTGTATTAGATAAAAAAGACTGCTACGGATATGAACTTGTAAATGAAATATCAAAAAAAATTGAAATATCAGAAGGAACAATTTATCCCTTACTGAGAAGGTTGAACCAAGAAGGGTACTTTACAACCTATCTTCAAGAATCGCAAGAAGGACCACCGAGAAAATATTATAAGCTTACAGATGCAGGAAGAAACGTAAAATATGAATCTATTAAAGAATGGCTTGCACTTGTAGAGGGTGTAAATTCTATCATAGAAGGAGTTGAATAAAATGACTAAAAATGAGTTTCTATCGATCTTGGGAGAAGGTTTGGCAAATTTGCCCAATGAAGAAAGAAGAGAAATACTGTATGACTATGAAGAACATTTTGTTATTGGTTTAGAAAATGGCAAAACCGAAACCGAACTTGTAACGGAATTAGGAGACCCTAGGACTATTGCAAAACAATATAAGGCTACACAAATTATAGAAAAAGCGCAACAGAACCCATCTATTACCAATATATTTAATGCGATTTTTTCAGGAGTAAGTCTTGGATTTTTCAATCTGATATTTGTACTTGGACCTTTTATTGGATTAATTGCGTTATTAATCGGATTGTTTGGTGCATCAGCAGGAATAACAATAGGTGGTTTGGGAATGTTGCTAGGATCTATTATATACCCATTTTTCCCTGAATATATAGCTATAGGGAATATATCTCCTTTTGCATTGATTTTTTTAGGTATCGGAATTTTGGCTTTAGGAATGTTATTTAGTATTTTAAACTGTTATATCGCCAAGTACATATTTAAAATATCAGTTAAATATTTACAATGGAATTTAAATTTCATGAGAATCAAGGGAGGTATACAAAATGTTTAATGGGATTAATATGAAAAAAATTGTGCAATACTTATTGCTTGCTATGTGTGTCGGGTTTGGAGCAGGATTTATGATTTTATTTTCAACGGGAGGGATCTCCGCTATATTTTATCCAGATCCTACAAATTCTCAAAAGATAATTGAAGAAAAATATAAGGAGATTGAAGGAATCGAAGAGGTAGAGATAAAGGTATCAGGTGTAGATACTAGTGCAGATATTAATGTAGCTCCTGTGGAGAGCGAAGAAGTCAGGGTTCTTTTAAGTGGAGTTTCTGATACGAAGAAACCAGAGTTACAAATGTATTCAGATGGTTCTACACTGCATATTAAGGTTAAAGCTGCAAATGGGAGTAACTTCTTATTTTCCAATTCAAATTTAGCTTTGAATATACAAATTCCTGTTTCATATGAAAATAAATTAAAA
Source organism: Syntrophomonas sp. (assembly GCA_036677685.1). Taxonomy (GTDB): domain Bacteria; phylum Bacillota; class Syntrophomonadia; order Syntrophomonadales; family Syntrophomonadaceae; genus JAQUBU01. The sequence continues at coordinate 79,482 of JAVBWA010000021.1, forward strand.
ATAATTTCTACATCAGGGGATGTTGCAATACAACAATTAAAGTTAAAAAATTTAGCCTTTGATTTAAGCTCTGGAGATGCAAAATTCAAAGATTTAACTGTTGATAAATTTGAGTATAAGTGCTCATCTGGGGATTTGAATGGGGACAATATAACTACAAAAAGTACAGTACTTCATATTTCATCTGGAAATATCGTGATGAAAAATTTTAGTGGAGATTTAAAAGCCAATGATAGTTCTGGCGATATCAAAGTTCAATATAAAACCTTCAATAATAGTGTAAATATAAATATTTCTTCAGGAAACGTTGAATTAAGTCTTCCTGGTAATTCGGAATTTGGATTAAATGCAAGTATTTCTTCAGGAGACATAGAATGCAACTTTCCCATTGTTTTAACCGGAGAGTGCATGCAAAATAAATTGCAGGGAGTAGTAGGGAAAGATAATAATAAAATTAATATAGAAATCAGTTCCGGGGATATTCGTATTATAAATTAATGAAGTGAATATTAATAAAGCAGTCAACGAGAAATTGTAGATATCTAACAGTGTTGTTTAGTTTAGGCAATAGTCTTTTCGCCAGCTTAATCTTCTAAATTAAACGGGAACAAATACAATCGGCTTTCATAAGCTAAAGAAATTAGTATATAATATCTTTAGATCAGATGAGGAGGCCGTTTTATGCCGAACATTAAATCCAGTACGGACTTAAGGAATAACTACAATGAAATCTCGACATTCTGCCGTGAAAGCAGAGAGCCCGTTTTTATTACTAAAAATGGGCAGGGTGATTTGGCTGTTATGAGTATTGAGACCTACGAGATGCTTAACGGGAAGCTCGAACTTTACCGACTGCTTGATGAGGGCAGGGCAGCAGTAAAAGAGGGAAGAAAGCGTCCGCTTGGAGATGTAATGCAAGACATCAGGCAGGAAATAATTGATGGCAAATTATAGGGTTGAGGTATCGGAACCTGCCGAAATAGATCTACGCGACATTGTCCGATATATATCTGCGCAACTATCAGCACCGATGACCGCATTGAAGATGATGGACAACGTTGAAGAAGCTATTATGGGTTTAGTAGTCATGCCGCAAAAATGCCCTCTTGTGACTGATGAACGGCTTGCAATGATGGGATATCGAAAGCTGTATGTAAAGAATTATATTGTCTTTTTCACTATAGATGAAAAATCGAAGGTTGTTGATGTTGAGAGAATACTTTATGTAAGGCGCGACTGGCGTCATATCCTTTGAGGCTTTCAGTTTATGCTTTTTATGAATTATATTGTAACATAACGCCTACTAATATTGAGAACGATCCGGCAGAGGCTGTTTTCGCAGAACACGGGAGGACGGCAGGCTGTGTGAAAACTATATTTTAACAAATTAAAAGTCAGTTTAAATTTTTTAATATAACAAAAGGAGAGTGTAAAAATATTTGTGTAAATCCTTCAGATGGTAAAATAACACCAGATGGAGGATTTTGTTTATGGAAAAGAAGAAGCGAGAGAGACGTAGGAACAGGTTGCCGGAAGG
>JAVBWA010000022.1:0-130249 GCA_036677685.1 Syntrophomonas sp.
TTTGTTCTCTTCTTTCAGGGGTGATTCTCCTCTTTGCCATAAAACAAAACCTCCTAGAGATGCTCTTATTCTACATCTCTTGGAGGTTGGTTTACACAAAATCTGAAACGGTCTCATTGGTGTTATTTCTTGCTCTTTAAAACGCTGATAACCTAATTTTTCATAAAGCCTAAGATTGTTATGACTTTTGTCACTTGTAAAAAGTTCGTAACGAGCAGAAGGACAGATAGTTTCGATTTCACGCAGTAGTGCAGTACCTATGCCTTTTTGCTGATGTTTTGGATGTACAATCAGCTTGCCAATATGAACTGTGTCGAATTTCCGGAATGCCCTTACAGAACCAATGATTCTGTCGCTGTTTTCAACTGCCTTTAAGATAACGCCGTTTGCGTATTCGTTTTGTATTTCTGATATGGTTTGTTTTAGAGGCGGTATCTCATAATTGTTTAGCAACTCGGCTTCACTTTGATATGCGAGAAATTGTAATTCAAGTATAATCTGCAAATCGTCATATTTCGCTTTGAGAATTTCCATGTCAACAGACTCCCTGCACGCATTCTGGCAATCATATACATTGCCTCGCATTATATAAATAATGGAAATTTCTTTTAGTTTCTCATTATTAGCCTTAGTGTAAACACATATCATTGTGCAAAGCTCAGGAGGTATCTACACCTTCCAATCATATTTGTCCATAACCTGTCCGGAATGTGATCCGGCTACATTTATATCTCCGTTTTTTAAATTAGTCTTGCTCCTCCGTCAACAACGACAGTTGTACCGGTCGCATATGTATTGGTCATTAAATAGACATAAGCCTGGGTGATTTCCTCCTGCCAGGCCACCCTTGGGATCGGGAAGCGTAAAGCGTATTCTTGAATCGCTTTGACCTTGGGTTCAACATAACCCGGGCTGACCGTATTGACTCGTATGGGCGATAATTCAACCGCCAAAGACCGGCAAAGTGCCTCAACGGCACTATTAATAATACCCATGGTTGAAGATCCTTTAAAGACCTTTTCACCGGCAATACCCGTGGTCATAACGATACTTCCACCTGGATTGATATGAGCATAGGCTGCCTGAATCAACCGGTATGTACCCCAGAATTTGCTTTCAAAGGCTTCTTTGGCATCATCAATTTTGGTCTCCAGAAATACTGCAGGTTTAATTTCCGGCCTTACGGTTATGATAAGGTGGTCAATTTGTTCAACTGCATCCATCAGGGATTTAGTATCATAATCGGATGTAATGTTAAAAGATAAGGTCTCTATTCCTTCACCTATCGCATTTGCTAACATTCCGTGCTGTTCAATGGCGCTTCTTGACGCGATTACTACCCTGGCGCCAAGTTTATAAACTTGTTTGGCAACCGCCAGTCCAATACCCGAACTGCCTCCAACAATCAATATCCTTTTATCTTCCAGAGAATTCCCCATAGTTTTCTCCTATCCTTGTATATAGCGATTTAGCATTGATTAGCAAATTGTCGCCTAAGCCGCGTCCTTTCTTTAGCGAGTGCTTGAACTGCCGAAGGCGAGGGATATCTTTTCGCCGCGTTATAACTTTTTACTATCATGGACATTATCTTTCAATCTCAACTTCCCATTATTAGCCTAATGAGAAGTTCTTTAAGGCGACGGTATCCCATACCCTTGTCACTTATAAAAGGCAACTCTTCATCCGATGATATTTCTTTCTCAATATACATTCTTAACCTTTGTACTTTCTTGCTTTGTGCACTATTAATAAATTCAAAATATTTATCAAAGTTCTTATTTGATAAATCCAAAAACTTATTCTTTGCATGAATAATTTGTTCGGCAATATATTCTGAAGTATTTTGAATCTTGCACCTTTTTTCTAAAGCAAAACCACAGATAATTACTCTTGGCAAAACATCTTTAAACATAAAAAGACCCCCCAATTCTGCTTCAAAGTAAAAATCTCTCCAATCCCACGAACATCCAAACCAAATATTATTAGTATTGTGCTTAAACAAAAATAGTGGTTGAATCCAACCTTTTGGGAGACTATATTTTGAAAAACCTGTCTCTAATAATGTTGGTTCTAGTTCTTTCTTGAATATATTATCAAATATTTTTTCTGATCCTCTCATAAAACCAATCCCCCCTTGCTTCACAGAGGTTATTCTTTAGGAGTTAGTTGCCTATTATTAGCCTTAGCGGTATATGGATAATGGCAATCTCTACACTGGTGACGACAACTCGTCCTCTTGTCACCCCGCAGGAGAGGTGTACCTGCGTCCTATGAAACCGGCCACTCATACCCGATTGCCGTTTCTTTTCCCTGAAGTTGCGATACATTCGGCTCCAAAGCAGAAACCTCATCGATAATGTCCGACCCCCAACCTGACTTCAGTCATCTACATCTAGTCCTGGCTAGTCAAAACCACAGAAGCAACGTCCGTATCCAAGCAAGCATGCCAAATCTTCCGTCTTTCCGAATCAAATGACCGTTTCCTGAACTTTACATTCCTTCTAGGGCGTCAGCTAAAGTCTCTGCCCAAATCACCAAGGCGTATTGTCCTTTCGGTAAGTACTCAGCCACGCCCCAATCGTCGCATTCAATATCGTAAACTATGACATACCCCTGCTTTGGGTCTTTCTTCTCCTGGAGAACGATCCACATGTAGTACGGTTCGTTCTCCAGATCATCTGGGTCGACAAGCACCTTTGTTGGCTCCACAAGGGCCTCGTGGATGCTCTGGCTGGTAAACCCATGATAGTTCTCGAAGTTGCCTAACTCAGAGACTGCCTTAGTAACTAGTACTTTCACAAGTCGGCTTTCATTCTTCCACAAGCTTTTAGTTCCAAACCAAATTAGCAACCGCGAAGAGAAATCCCGCACCTTAACCACCGGGAGATCATAGGCAAAATGCTGCGCCACATGATCGATCAGGAAGCATGTCAGTTCTTCTACGGTTGTTGTTCGGTACAGCAAAGACAGCAATCTCGCTACGAGTCCATCGTATTCGTCCTCTGGTGCTCCGCACTCAATTAAGCCAACAGGATCCCAGTCGTTGACCAAAGTCCGAACAGAATCTGAGTCTCCAAGATATACGGTCAATCTTCGCTTGTTTTTGTCCTTCAATTATATCCTCCATTTTCCTTATAATAGCAATTTTTTTGAGAACTGAATATTATTAGACTAATCAGCAGTTCGGCGCTTCCTTCCTAATATGTATAATGGGAAGTTAGAGGTAATATCTATAAATCATAAAAAACACCTGTCTAACTTATAGCCACAGTCCTTGGTAGTTCTCCTATACTTTCTAACAAAGAATTAAACTGATCGCTGTCATTTTCATAAACTTTATCAAGTATAAACATCGCAACCTTCTTCATTTCTGGTATATCGATTGGAGCCATTCCCCTTTCAAAGACTCCATACAAATGTGAGTATTCATTGTTAATCCGAGTAACTAATACTGATTCTACTGAGCTTTCTGCAAGAAAACTCTCTAGCTTTTTATCTTCACTCTTGTTTGGATTCGGATATTTAAATGCTAAAAGTAATTCGAGAAATTTTCTCGCGTTGTTCCCAAAATCATAAAACAAAGTCAAATCAACATCGGATTCTGCATCTGCGTTAGCACACTGATATATTTTAGCAAATAAATAATTGAATTCTGTTACATACTTTACCATGTAAACTGGCATTTCTGTTATTATGCTTTCGTTACCTTTTCTTTGTATTATGAAATTTTGAACCGGACCTTCAAGACGTTTTAGATACTTTAAAAAATCAAGATTATGAGTTGAAATAAAAAGTTGCTTGAATTTGTTTGCTTTAACAAGCTCACCATTTATTAGACTATATATAAAAAATACATGATTTGAATCTAAACTTGAAATAGGGTCATCAATCCAAATAATTGGTTCATTACCCTTTGTATCAATATCATCGAGCTTTGCCATAAAATAGCAGAATGAAACTAAACTGCACTCACCCTCACTTAAGTGGTAAGCCTTTTTTTCATCTCGTCTAATTTCAAATTTAAATTTGCCGTTTTCATTTTCTGAATCAACAGGTTCCAATGTTAAGGCATTATGGCCAAAATAGTTGTTCAAATATTTGTTTACTTGTTCGGCACCTTTTTTCTCGTCTTTAAGCTGGGCTTTTAATAATTCGATCTCTAATTTATATTTGGAAACTTTGACTTTAACTTGTTTTACAGCATCTTCTTTTTCATTTTTTGTTTTCTCAAGTTTTTCTATTTCACTCCATTTTTCTGAATAGTTGATAATCTTTAAAAAAGTATTGACCTCATTTTGTCGAAGTTTATTTCTAGCTTCACTTTGATTTTTGCTAAGCGACTTTGTTCGTTCATTTGTTTTCTTGATAATATTGTTGTACTCTATTACAATATCTTCCAACATGCCGTAAACATCGTTGAAATTTATTAAGACAACAGGTGTAGATATTGAGTTAAGTCTTTTCTTCAACTGATCGATCAGGTTAGCAAGTTCATATGTATAATCTTTTGTAAATTGTTTATACTTTTTCTCAAGATTAGATATGGCATCTTTTTCGGAAGCATAAACCTGAGATGCATCGAAAGATAAAATTTTATCAATATTTTTTATCTTTTCTTCGATTTTAGGAATGAGAGATTCTAGTTCCAACCTTAAATTTTCTGACTCTTGATTAAAATGGTTTTCAAGGTTCGTCATTAAATCAAGAGGTAAGATACTTCCGCAGAAGCCGCAAGTCGTTCTTTTGTTCTTATGGTGCGACATACCAGATCTAACCCACGACTCTAAAAGTGAATCTTCGAGAAGTTCTTTTATTGGACTGGAAAGAGTAATCTTTTTCTCAACTAAAGCTTTAACATCCTCAACAATTTTCGAAAAACCTAGATCAATCGGCATTATCTCATCTATTTGCTGTTTGGGTTCTTCTTTTAGAAGTAGCTTCAAATTTGGTACTTCACTGGGGTCTACGTCTTTAAATGAAGAATTGGTTATTGTTTTAATATCCGCTATTATTTTGTTTATATTGTAATTTACGTCCTTGTAATCAGGATTCTTTTTTATTTCGTCGTTTGCTTTTCTCTTAAGCAAGTTTTCAAGTTCTATCTTCTTTTTATTGGCGGTATTCCTTACCCCCTCGAAATCAGATTGCCGTGCTTTCAGCTCACCAAGTAACCCACTGGGAGGATCTTCGGCGCCTAATTCTTTTTCTTTGCTTGAAATCGACGCTTCTGTTTCAATATTTTTATCTCCTAGAATGGCGAATGATTCAATATCTTCTGATTCGTTAACAAGGAACCGCAGATTATCTTTAACAAAGTCTTCGTTGAATACCCTAACTGTATGAGTGTGTGTATTAAGATTGTCCTGCGATACTATTCCATTCATCTCTATGTCAATCTCAAAACTTGCATCTTCATACTTATCCGGAATACTACGGGTTTCAAGGGCCCGGACAATACGAGACAATGTTGTTTTACCGGAATAATTACGACCATAAAAGATGTTCAACTTTTTAAACTCAAGTATTTTATTGCCTTTGTCCCTCACTGTTTTGTCCCAATCAAAATTTCTGAAGACCGCCATGTCGGAAACTCTTAATATCTTTTTAATTGACATAGTACCCAACCTCCAATCAACTTCCCATTATAGACATTTGGCGATGCTGTAACATTGTTTTCATTTTCATAATTACCGTTCTCACCTAAAGAGATGATTTAAACAATTCCTGCGTTTCATCGCTCAACCGCACATTTCCGCCACAATCCCCTATTTATTAGCATAATAATCAATGAACAAAGAGACAACCAGGACTTCTCCTTATATTTACCTATCTTTTGACAGGATATATCTATATTCGTCATTTATTCCAAGATGTTTATATGTTATAATTATGTTATATAAGTATATGAGGTGTTGTTAGTTGAATAGATTTGAAACACCATTAGTAAACAATATTTTAGATGCGTTTGAATGCGCCAAGGAGGCAATCGCATTGCTGCCGCAGCTGCCGCCGGACATAAAACCTGTCTATATTCGTATTCTGAATGTAATCTATAAACTCAACAATTATACCGGCAGACCGCGCATTTCCGATATCAGCAAGGAGTCCGGGTTATTGCTTCCCAATACGACGAAGGTTATTAATGAAATGGTTGAATTAAATATCCTGGAGAAATTCACCCCGGATTTTGATAAACGGGTTGTAATGGTCCGTACAACCGAACTGGGTGAGCAGTATATTCAAAAATATGTTGTCAGCTTTATCGAAAGCCTGGAGCAGGAAGTTTCCAAAATCAATGAAATCGAATGCCTGATAATGATCGACATCATTTATAAAGTCCATCAGGCAATAAAATCAGTCTATAATGCACAAGAACCCAAAAAAGATTTCAATCAATGGATATAGGTATCATGCCGTCTATCCTCAACTGATGACTGACCCGCATGTTTTAACGAGTACCATTCAGTAAAATCCACCCTCCCACTCGCTTTTAAAACAACCGGCTGTATCCAAAAGGAAGGAGAAAGATCGATGTTCAATGTCAATGATTATGTTGTGTATGGTTTAACTGGGGTATGCCAGATTGCGGATATTCGGAAAGATAATTATGACAATAGCAATGAAACCGAATACTACATTTTAAGGCCCGTTTACAACAGCACAATGACGACTATTATGGTCCCGGTAAACAACTCCAATATTATGATGAGAGCAATCAGCAGCAAAGATGATGTTTTATCGCTTATAGCGAAGATGCCTGACATTGAAACAACCTCTTGGATAGATAATGATACGCAGAGAACCAATCAATATAAGGCTGCTGTTCGAACCGGAAAAACCGAAGAATGGGTCAAAATTATCAAGACCTTGTATCAAGAGAAGAAAGCTAGATCTGTGGTCGGCAGAAAATTAACAACTGCAGACGAAGGTTTGCTGAATACTGCTGAAAAACACTTGAATGAGGAATTTGCCATAGTTTTGAACATCTCACCCGACGAGGTTCATTCGTATATTCTTGAACATATTTCGTAAGCGAAATCGTGCTTGCTGCCGGGTGAATCTGCATGCGGAAACGCTGCTTATTTGGGCTGCATAACCGGCTCTCTTTTCCGGAAACAGGCAGCTCCGCCACTTCAAAATGCAGCTTATATATTGAACTGCCACAAGTTCGCTGCAATTCTTTAAAACAAACCAAAAAACCTGCCATACCGCCTGGATAGCTAATATATGTTGATTATATAGCTATTATATATTATCATTTTAGCTAATATAGAATTAGGAGGGCGGGTTTATGCGTGTCAATACTACGGATTTGCAGAATGCTTTTGGGAAATATCTGGCCTTAGTTGAAAAGGAAGACATTATTATTACTAAAAATGGCAAAAACGTAGCCAAACTGATTCACTATAACGAACCTGATTATTGCCTGGTTCACGAAGAATCAAGAAATTATAAAACCGCCAGGCGAATCAGCTATGAGGAATATTTGGCCCTGGTTGATTCGTCCGACCAGAGGTATGAACTCATTGACGGCGAGATTTACCTGCTGGCTTCACCGAGTTTAAAACATCAGATTGTGGTTAACGAAATATCCTGGCATTTCTATAACTATTTTAAAGGAAAGCCCTGCCGGTCGGTAACAGCTCCGTTGGATGTGAGACTTTTCGGTTTCGCAACCAAGTTCGAGGAAGACCCCAATGTTGTCCAGCCGGATCTTGTAGTCATTTGCGATCTGGACAAGGTAAACGAGTCTTACAAATATGAGGGCGTACCGGCACTTGTTGTCGAGGTATTGTCGCCATCGACTAAAGGCAAGGATATGGTTGTGAAATTGAATCTGTACATGAAAAGCGGAATCCAGGAATACTGGGTAGTTGATCTTGAAAAGAAGAATATTTTACAGTACTCCTTTTCCCCCGAAAGAGACATAGAAAACCTAAAAATTTTTAGCGAAGAAGATACTATCGAATCTACGGTTTTTTCAGGACTGGAAATATCGCTGGGAGATATTTTTGCAGAAAATCTAGCCTAATCCTTGTGTTAGAGAGGTGGGTTGCTTTTTACCGTAAATGGTTGGCGCTGCCGCTTAATCATCCCCTTGAGCATCGTTCTCCGAGGGGGGCCGAGGAACAGGCGCTTTGTTAACCCCAGAAAAGTCAAATAAACCGAGTTTGCTCGGTTTACTTGGAAGTATTTTTTATTGTGTTTTTTAAGCCTGGTTTTGCCGGGCGGCTTTGAGTACTGCTTTGCGGGAAAGGTTGACTCTGCCCTGCCGGTCGATTTCCGTGACTTTTACCTCGATCTTATCACCGATATCCACCACATCTTTGACCTGGTTTACTCTATCCTCGGCCAGTTGGGAAATATGAACCAGACCTTCTTTGCCGGAGGTTCCGAGAACTCCTGGAATTATCTCCACGAAAGCGCCAAATTCCATGATCCGCTTAACGGTTCCCATATAGACTTTGCCTACCTCGACTTCAGCCACTATGGATTCGACATAGAAACGGGCCTTTTTGGCGGCTTCCTGGTCGACAGCCATAATAAACAGGCTGCCGTCATCTTCTATATCGATTTTGCAGCCGGTTTCATCAACAATCTTGTGAATGGTTTTGCCGCCGGGGCCGATGACTTCGCGGATTTTATCAGTGTCGATCTGCATCCGGATCATCTGCGGCGCATAAGGTGAAAGCTCTTCATTGGGTTTGTTGATGGCTTCCATCATCTTGCCCATGATAAACATTCTGCCTTCTTTGGCCTGCTTCAAGGCAGCTTCTACGATTTCGCGATTAACGCCGGTTATTTTAATATCCATTTGCACGGCGGTAACCCCTTTTTCAGTACCGGCCAGCTTAAAGTCCATATCGCCCAGGGCATCTTCAATTCCTTGAATATCGCTTAATATGGCGAAACCATTTTCCTCTTTGACCAGACCCATAGCAATACCGGAGACCGGAGCCTTAATCGGTACGCCCGCATGCATAAGAGAAAGGGTGCTGCCGCATACGCTGCCCATCGAACTGGAACCGTTTGATTCCAATACTTCGGAGACTACCCGGATGGTATAGGGGAACTCTTCTTCGGAAGGAATTACTGCCATCAAGGCTCTTTCCGCCAGCATGCCATGACCGATTTCTCTTCGGCCCGGCCCCCGCATGGGCTTGGTTTCTCCCGTGCTGTAAGGCGGGAAGTTGTAATGATGAATATAGCGTTTGGTGGTTTCAATACCCAGGCCATCCAGACGCTGTTCTTCACTGAGGGAACCCAGAGTGGTGATTGACAGGACCTGGGTTTGTCCCCTGGTAAACAATGCTGAACCATGGGTGCGCGGTAAAAATCCGACTTCGCAGCTAACCTGTCTGATTTCGTCCAGCTTTCTGCCGTCCACCCGCTCACCGTCTTCAATAGCCATTTTCCTGACCACGGATTTAAGGGTTTTATCGAGTATCCCGGCCACCTGTTTGCCGGCTTCCGGATAGATCTCGGCAAAGTATTCGCGAATGGCTTTGTTGGATTCATCCATTTGGGCTTCGCGGGATTTTTTGTCGGGATTCTTTACGGCTTGCTCAAATATGGGAGTAGCATACTCTTTAACTGCGGTTTCCATATCGGCATCGATTTCGGGGGGTGTAAATTCCACTTTAGGCTGACCAACCGCTGCAATAATGGTTTCCTGGAAAGCAACTATCTTCTTGATTTCCTCATGAGCAAAGAAAATTGCATCACGCATGGTTGCTTCCGGCAGTTCATTGGCTTCGCCTTCCACCATCATGATGGCGTCTTTGGTTCCAGCTACTGCCATATACAGATCGGTCTTATGAAATTGCTCTTCAGTCGGGTTGATTATCAGTTGTCCATCAACCATACCCACGATTACCGCAGCCACCGGTCCGGCAAAAGGAATGTCGGAAATGCACAGGGCAACTGAAGCCCCGATGATCGCATTTACATCCGGAGTATTATCCTTTTCCACACATAGTACGGTTGCCACTACGTGTATCTCATTTTTCCAGCCTTTGGGGAAAAGCGGTCTTATGGGACGGTCGGTTAAACGTGCGGAAAGAGTAGCCTGGGCGGTTGCCCGGCCTTCTCTTTTTATGAAGCCGCCAGGGATCTTGCCCACTGCGTATTGCTTCTCTTCGTAATCCACGGTCAGGGGGAAGAAGTCAATTCCCTCCCGGGGTTCTTTAGCGGCAGTTGCAGTCACCAGAACAACTGTATCGCCATACCTTACCAATGCTGCGCCACTAGCCTGTTTGGCGACTTGGCCGGTTTCTATTACCAGCGGCCGTCCGGCTACTTCGGTTTCAAATTTCTGAACTATCTTCTTTTCCTCCTTTCGAAAGGGATGTCAAACAGGTTAAAACCTGCTGCCCTATCATCATTTTTACCTTTTTATTTAGTAGCTATGCTACAGAAACCAGGATTTCGCCTCTTTGCAGGTACCGCTGTGAAAAGCATAACGAGATGAAAATATGTACCCCGCTTTTTTAGCGGTCGGGTTCTTATTAACAAAACAGGCGGCGGGTTTTAATCCCCCGCCTCGTTGCAGCGGTGCGGAAGAAACTGCTCCGCAGTTTCTTCCGATGCTTAAAAGAATCGATGTGCCCGCTGTTTGCTCGTAAGATAAAGGGTGAGCCCTGGCGACGGTAGAAAAGATAAAGAGCGGTAATCCGCTCTTTATCTGCGTAGACCTAAACGAGTAACGATATTACGATAACGGTCAAAGTCTTTTTTCTTCAAATAATCCAGCAGCGACCGGCGTTGTCCAACCATTTTAAGTAGTCCCCGCTTGGAATGGTGGTCTTTTTTGTTTATTTTCAAATGCTCGTTTAAATAGTTTATTCTTTCAGTAAGTATAGCTATTTGAACTTCCGGAGAACCAGTATCACTTTCATGAATCTGGTAAGCTTTGATTATTTCTTCTTTACGTTCCAGCGATAATGCCAAGGTTTCACCTCCTCTGCTTAATAATCGCCACCGACCAAGATTAGCGTTGGTGAGGTCGCCAACCCTAGCCCGAGGTTCTGCACTTTTCAAAGTACAATATTAATTTTAAACAAATTACCGGCGATAAGCAAGTTAATAGCAATTTTGAATTATCAATTCTTAATTTTGAATTAATGTAGAAATGCTCCGCATTTCTTGGTAATCCATGAGACCCAGCAATAATCAAAAATCTGATCATAATGGAAAGCGTCAGCTTTCCCGCCTTAATTTATAATTCAACATTCAAAATTCATAATTCCAATGAAACAATCTGTTTGGCCTGATCGCGGTCAAGGTTGATTTGCCGTATCAGTTCATCAATACCGTTAAATTTCCGCTCATCCCGGATTTTTTGGATAAAAAAAAGCCGCAGCTGTTCACCGTAAATATCCCCGGCAAAATCAATCAGATGGGCTTCCACGGAGCTGGGGTATTCAGTGTGAAAAGTAGGTTTAATGCCTATATTCACCGCAGCTTTATATGTATTATTCCCCAATATGGCCCGGGCTGCATAAACACCCTTGGCCGGTACATTCAGGTCGGCGCTGATGTTCAGATTGGCAGTGGGAAAACCGATGGTGGAACCACGCCGTTCACCGCCAATAACCTGGCCTTCAATCATAGGATAATAGCCCAGCATGCGGTGGGCTAACTCAATATCGCCCCGGTCCAGGGCCTGCCTGACCAAACTGCTCGATACCACTTGGCCGTCAATCTCCACCGGAGCTATTATGTTCACCTTAAAATTATACTTATTGCCCAGTTGTTCAAGCATTTCCGGAGTCCCTGCTCCTTTATGCCCAAAAGAATAATTAAAACCGACAAAGGCTTCCCGTACCTTAAGCCGCTTAACCAGGATTTTTTCCACAAATTCCTCGGGTGACCAGCAGGCAATTTCCCTGGTAAAAGCATTATAGATCAGTACATCCAGACCGGATTCTTGAAACAATTCAGCCTGGCGCTCCGGAGTAGCCAGCATTTTGGGAGCCCGGTCCGGACTTAAGACCTTGGCCGGGTGGGGTTCAAATATAAAGGCGGCAGCTTGGCCCCGATTAGCTCTAGCCAGGCTTACCAGTTCATAAATCAGCTTCTGGTGGCCGCGATGCACTCCGTCGAAATTCCCCAAAGCCAGATATAATGGTCGTCCATTGCTAATGAAATTATTTATGTCGCGTATTATTTCCATCGAGGCAGCTCCTTTGGTAATGATTAATTGTGTTGTAAATGCTCCGCATTTTTTCCGATGCTTAAAATACCCGGACCGGCTGGATAAAAGTTCGGGAACCCTGTGCTTCACTGTTGGCTATGGCCAGCAGCTCTTGCTGCACCGAGTATATTTTAATTTTACCAGTTGGCAGCGTCCGGTCCAATATCAGGGAATTGCCGTGCTGCACGGCAATCTGCTGCTCCGGATTAACCTCCGCAGCCGGCATTTTATATAATGGATAATCCACCGGGAGTATACATTCTTCAAGGGCAACCCTTCCATCCAAAATATCATCAAGGAGAATCGCATCTTCAATTTTGAAGGCTCCAACCCGGCTGCGCAGTAAAGATGACATAAAGGCACCAGCTCCTAGTTTTTCACCAATATCATGACAAAGGGTGCGGATATAAGTTCCCTTTGAACAGATTACCCGAAAGGTAATCTGCGGATATTCCAGCGAAAAATCGCTGTTCAGCAAATCTATGGCCTCGATGCGGGCATCACGCTCGGCCCTTTCCACTGTTATTCCCTGCCGGGCCAGGTCATAAAGTCGTTTGCCTTCATGGTGCACTGCCGAAAACATTGGCGGGATTTGCTTTATGTCACCCTGAAAAGCGTTCATTACTTGAACAATCCGCTCCAGTTCAATATTGACTGGCGGCCCCATGATAACATTACCCCAGGCATCCTGGGTGTCTGAACTGCCTCCCAGAACCATAGTTGCTACATACTCTTTGTATTCATCTTCGACATAAGGGATTATCCTGGTGGCCTGACCTATAGCCGCCGGCAAAACGCCCTGGGCCATGGGGTCGAGAGTACCCAGATGACCAAGTTTGGTTTTGCGGGGAAACACTTTTTTTAACTTTCTAATAATATCAAAGGATGTTGGACCCTGAGGCTTGTTTATATTCAGAAAACCCTGCAATTTATCCGATCACATCCCTGACACTTTGAATTACCCTGGTTTTGACTTCATCCAGCTTGCCTTGCTGGCGGGCACCTGCCGCCTGCTTATGCCCCCCGCCGCCAAAATGTCCGGCAATTGCCGCTACATTCACATTCATTTTGGAACGAAAACCGATTTTCACCTGTCCCGGTTCGGTTTCCCGGAACAATAGCCCTACTTCAACACCTTCGATCATGCGGGCGTAATTGATCAGGCCTTCAGGGAAGAAAGCAGTCGCACCGATCATGGCCAGGTCTTCGTAAGGCAGGGTGATCCAGGCTATTTTACCGTCTTCACTAATTTCGAGATATTGCAGGCAAATGCGCAGCAGGAGGATTTCCGGCCAGGTTTTCGATTCAAAAAGATTTATCCTGGCTTGATTGACATCGGCCCCTAGTGCTATCAAATCGGCAGCTATGCGCATCGACTCCGAAGTTGTATTTCCATTCAGAAAAGAACCGGTATCCATTACAATACCGGCAAATATACCGCTGGCAATCCCAGCGGTAATATCAACTTTTAATTCCCGCAGCAAATGGTAAACAATCTCCGCTGCGGCTGCGGCCTGTTCATCTACATAATTATATTCCGCAAAAAGGCTGTTGCCCTGATGATGATCAAGGTTAATGCTGAATTGACGTCCGGTCAAAACTTTCCGGGCCTGCTCGCCAACCCGTTCCTCATCCGAACAGTCCACAAAAATGACAATCCCGTTAAAGGCCCCCAGCATTTCGGGTGATTCAATAATCTCAACCCCGGGCAAATATCCATATATGACCGGAGCCGGGTTCTGGAGCATTATCCTGACTTCTTTCCCCAAAGCCTCCAGCCCCTGATATAATCCGGATAAAGAACCAATGCAATCACCATCGGGGATTGCATGTCCCACTAATAAATAACTATTATGCTGTTTAATCTCCTTGGCAATTTCACCTAAACTATTCATGGTCACTATTCATCGTCCGTCTTATTTTCTTCCTTCAAGCCTTCCAACAAAGCGGAAATTCTTATCCCGTGTTCAATGGATTTGTCCAGACGAAGCTCAAGCTCCGGAGCGTGTCTTACTTGGATTTCCCGGGCCAGTTCCGTCCTTAAATATCCCTTGGCTTTTTGCAGGGCCTTCATGGTTTCTTCCTGTTTGGCCTCATCGCCCAGAATGCTGATATTAACCCGGGCATGGCTCAAATCATTGGCAACTTCGACCCGGGTAATCGATACGCTGGAAAAATCGATTCGCGGGTCCTTGATATCTTCCTGGATTATTTGCGACAAAACACGTTTAATCTCCACCGACATTCTTTCCTGGCGGCGTTTGCTCATATTATCACCTGCTTTTAAAGTTCTCTGGGAACTTCCACCATTGTATAGGCTTCGATGGTATCTCCTTCTTTAAGATCATTAAAATCTTTAATACCAATTCCACATTCGTAGTTTTCCAAAACCTCTTTGGCATCATCCTTAAATCGCTTAAGTGATGAGAGCATTCCTTCATAGACAATAACCCCGTCGCGTAAAACCCGAACTTTGGCATTCCTCTGAATCGCTCCATCGCTTACATACGCACCGGCGATTACTCCAATATTGGGTATTTTGAAAAGGGTGCGAACTTCAGCCCGTCCCAAATATTTCTCTTTATACGTGGGATCAAGCAGTCCGGTCATAGCTTTCTTTACATCGTCAATGGCTTCATATATGACGCGGTAAAGTCTGACATCGATATTGTCATCTTCCGCATTTTTACGCGCCTTGGTATCCGGTCTTACATTGAAACCGATTATTATCGCATTGGAAGCCGAGGCCAGCATAACATCAGTCTCCGTTATGGCTCCGACCGCCGAGTGAATTACATTTACCTTAACCTCGCTGGTGCTGAGACGAAGGAGCGATTGCGCCAATGCTTCCACCGAGCCCTGCACATCACCCTTGATTATTAAGTTTAGTTCTTTAACCACCGCATCCTGAATCTGCTTGAAGAAGTCATCCAGGGATACCCGGCTGCTCTGGTTCTGTTCTTCAATTTTCTTTTCACTGACTCTTAGGTTAACTACTTCCTTGGCAATCTTCTCGTCACAGACCAGAACTTTGCCGCCAGCCTCAGGAACATCCGACCAGCCCATGATTTCCACCGGCATTGAGGGATAAGCCTGATCCACTCTGCGGCCGCGGTGATCGATCATCGCCCGCACCCGGCACCAGTTGGTTCCGCATATTATATAATCCCCTATCCGCAGGGTTCCATTTAAGACCAGAACCGTAGCTATTGCTCCGCGTCCTTTATCCAACTGGCCTTCGACAACTATTCCAGTGGCCTGACGATCAGGATTGGCTTTTATTTCTTTCATTTCCGCAACCAGCAATACCATTTCAAGCAGGTTTTCTATGCCCTGCCCGGTCTTGGCCGATACCGGTACAAATATAGTATCTCCACCCCACTCTTCGGCAACTATTCCATATTCAGTAAGCTGCTGTTTTAGTCGTTCCGCATCGGCGGTGGGTTTGTCAATTTTATTGATAGCTACTAAAAACGGTACTTTGGCTGCTTTAATATGATTTATGGCCTCAACGGTTTGAGGCATTACCCCATCATCAGCCGCTACTACCAGAATAACTATATCAGTCAGATTGGCTCCCCGGGCGCGCATCGCCGTAAATGCTTCATGTCCTGGTGTATCTATAAAGGTTACCCGGCTGTTATTAACCTTGACTTGATATGCACCAATATGCTGGGTTATGCCCCCGGCTTCCCCGGAGACTACATCAGCCTTGCGAATCCGGTCCAGCAAAGAGGTCTTGCCATGGTCAACATGCCCCATAACCGTAACTACCGGAGGACGGGGTTTAAGGCTGGACTCTTCGTCGATAATTTCTTCAAGGATTTTTTCTTCTTCTGAAATAGCCTTTTCTACCTTTACTTCATAAAGGCTGGCCAGGATTTCCACCGTTTCAAAATCGATAAGCTGATTTATACTGGCCATTACTCCCAATTCCATCAACTTCTTCATTATTTCGGCAGTACTCTTGTTGAGTTTTTCAGCCAGATCCCTGACCATGATGTTATCCTCAACGCTGATGATATCAGGAGTCTGCAGTTCAACACTTTCCTTCTTGCGTTTGTGTTTAGATTTTTTAAAGGGACGGCCATAGTTTTTCTCTATTTGCTGTATAGCCGGCTTTTTAACATTCTTGTTTTTACCTGCATTGGCAGGATTGCCCACAGGCCTCTGGTTCGCTTGATTAGCAGGTTTGTTCCGTGGAGGTCCGGACGCTCCCCCGGGTTTGTCTGGAACTGCTTGTACCGGGCGTTGATTTATGGGTCTTCCGGGGCTGCCGCTTGGCCGTTGCCCGGCTGGAGCCTGACCCCGGTTAAATCCAGAAGGCGGAGCCTGTTGGGGTCTCCCAGCCTGTTGAGGCCGGTTGTTAAATGATGGTTGTCCGCTGTTCGGAGCCGGTCTGTTGGATGGCTGCGGCCTATTTTGCATAGGCTGCCCGCCGCTGCCTTGCGGCCGGTTGCCTGATCCGCCATACTGTGGCGGTCTATTGTTCGCTTGGGGTCTATTGCCCGCAGGTGAAGCTGGAGTACCAGGATAAGGTCTATTGGCCTGCTGGGGCCTATTACCCTGTGGGTACCGGTCATTTGTTTGTGATCTATTATTAGCATTGCGAGGTCCCGCGCCTTGCTGCGGTCTGGGACTTGACGGTTGGGGTCTATTATTCACAGGCCTTGGAGCCCCTTGGGTTTGAGGCCTATTTACTTGCTGGGGCTTTTCACCGGTTGGCTGTTCATTTCTATGCGTTTGCGGGGTAACCGTCTCCGCATGGCCTTTAGGGGGCATAGCCGGTACTGGTCGCCTAGGACTCTCCGGTTTTTTATCATCTGCTTCCATTCCCAGTCGTTTTTTAACCCAGTTAGCCTGAGATTCTTCCATTGTGCTCATATGATTTTTTACATCCAGACCCAAATTATGCAAGGTGTCAACCATTTCCTTGCTGGATTTGCCTAATTCTTTTGCTAACTCATGCACTCTTATTTTGGCCATTCAACCACCCCCATGGTTTTAAGTTCTTCTCCCGTTGACTTTACATTTTCTATAATCGTTTCTGCCATACCTGGATCATTTATCGTTATAGCAACTCGATATGCCTTACCTACACAGGTCCCCAAACTATATTTGTCACTTAAGACCAGCCAGGGAATCTTTTGCTTCTCACAACTGGCCAGCAAAGAGGCCTTGGTATTTTCAGCTATATCGTTGCTGATTATTAGTAAACACGCTCTGCGCCTTAATAAACTGGTTTTGGCCGCCTGCGCGCCTGATGATACTTTACCCGCTTTCTGGGCAAAACCAATCATGCTATAAACTTTTCTCAAACTATCAAACACCTTCTAGTCTATATTTCTCCCAACTGCTTTTTCAAAACATCCAGTATTTCCACAGGTATTTCATGCTCCAGGGCTTTTTGCAGTCTTTTGCCTTTAACTGCCTGGTTAAAACACTCAAGCTGCGGACAGAGATAGGCTCCGCGCCCGGCTTTCTTACCTGTCTGGTCGATTTCAATATTCCCTTCGGGGCTTCTAACTACTCTCAGCAGGTCCCGCTTGTTCTTCATTTCCCGGCATCCGACACACATCCGTTGCGGTATTTTCCGGACTTTAGTCATCTAACCCATTCTCCTCGGAATTCTCGTCGACATTGTCGGTATAATCATATTCTTCACCTTCTTGAGCATACTGCTGTTCGCTTTTTATGTCCACCTTCCACCCTGTAAGTTTGGCGGCCAGACGGGCATTTTGTCCTTCTTTGCCAATGGCCAGGGAAAGCTGATAATCGGGCACAATTACCCGGGCGATTTTTTCCTCGGCAATAATATTGACTGCAATTACCCGGGATGGACTCAAAGCATTGGAAATATACTTTTCGGGATCTTTATCAAATTTAATAATATCAATTTTCTCACCACCCAGTTCAGACACAATATTTTGCACGCGCAGTCCCCGGGGCCCTACACAAGAACCCACCGAATCAATCTTGTCGTCCAGGGAGTAGACGGCTATTTTGGAACGTGAGCCCGCTTCGCGGGCAATCGATCTGATTTCCACCACACCATCATATATCTCGGGTACTTCGAGCTCGAAAAGACGGCGCAGAAAATGCGGAT
Source organism: Syntrophomonas sp. (assembly GCA_036677685.1). Lineage (GTDB taxonomy): Bacteria > Bacillota > Syntrophomonadia > Syntrophomonadales > Syntrophomonadaceae > JAQUBU01. The sequence goes on from JAVBWA010000022.1 coordinate 18,303, forward strand.
GAGACCGGGAAACAAATATATTGGGCCCTTTCGAGGTATTTTTGACCTCGTAGATATAGGCTTTGATGCGCTGACCAATCTCATAGTGTTCATTGCATATTTGGTCGGAAGCCAGCATAATCCCTTCGGTTCTGCCCAGCCCGATAAAGACCGTTTTCGCTTCGATACGCTGGATGGTTCCGGTTACTATTTCCCCTTCCCGCTCCAGGAATTCTTCATAAATCAAACTTCGTTCGGCTTCGCGAAGCTTTTGAATAACTACCTGTTTGGCAGTTTGGGCGGCGATGCGGCCAAAATTGGACGGTGTAGCTTCAACATAAACCAGATCTTCAACTTTACAATCCGGATAAAGCTCTTTGGCTTCGCTGATCAACATTTCCAAACGCGGATCATGAATTTCGTCTACAACTTTTTTCTGCGAAAAAACCTTGACATCCCCAGTCACCTCATTGAATTCCACACTGGCATTCTGCGAGGTTCCAAAGTTTTTCTTATAAGCAGTATTAAGCGCCGATTTAATGGCTTCCACCAAAGCCATTTTGGGAATGCCGCGCTCTTTTTCTATATCAATCAATGCCTGTATTAGATCATTAGACACTGTGCTGCCTCCTTACTCATCTGGGTCCAGTCTAACTACACTTATTATCTCACGGGGTATCGCTGTTAGCTCCTGGTCATTTTCGATTATAATTTCCCGTTCATTAAAATCGTACAATACTCCGGTGAGCTTTCGTAAACCATTGAATAACTCCAGCGTTTTAACCTTTATTTTAGAGCCCTTAAAGCGAATAAAATCTCGTTCTTTAGTCAATGCCCGATCCGTGCCCGGTGAGGAAACCTCTAGAAAATCATAGAAGACATCGTTCTCTTCAATAAGGTTTTTAATAAGCCGGGTAGCCTCCGAACAGGTGTTTAAATCAATTCCCGATTCTTTATCAATAAAGATTCTTAGCACTTGTCCGTCTTTTTCCTTATGATATTCAATATCATGTAATTCGAGTTCAATATCTTGCAATTTTTCTTCTATAATTGATGCAAGCTTTTTTTTTGGGATTCTTGTCTCTATTCTTTTCACCTCAGTTCCTAATGATTCAAATACCGAACAATTTGCCCGGGCAACAATAGAAAAAGTGGGCAGGCACCCACTAATGGTATCATAGTTTAATTCTAGATTTGAGTATAACACAAACATAGGTCTTTACACAAGCAATCACAAAATAATTGTAAAAAAATCAGCCAAATAAGCTGATTTGACTCTTTTCCGGCAAATCTTCAAAACAATGGCTGCTCCGGAGTACATCCATAGCTGTTTTATTCAAGCGGGTGGTTTGCTGGAACTCTTCCACCGAAATAAACTTCTTGTCCCCCCTTGAATCAACTATGCCTTGAGCCGCATTTATGCCCACATTGGGAAGCCCTGAAAATGGAACTAAGAGGCCGTTTTCGATTATGCGAAATTTTTTGGCATCCGACTCGTAAATATCAACCGGTGCGAATTTAAATCCGCGCGCATACATTTCCAAAGCCACTTCCAATACCGGAATCAATTTCTTGTCTTTGGGGGGAGCATTCATTCCCGCCCGGTCTATATCCCGGATGCGCTGGAAAATGGCGTCATAACCCTGCAAAATCGTGGGATAGTCAAAATCCTCAGCTCTGATGCTAAAAAAGCTGGCGTAGAAGGCCAGGGGATGATAGACCTTGAAATAGGCAATGCGAAAAGACAGGGTTACGTAAGCTACCGCATGAGCCTTGGGAAACATGTATTCGATTTTCTTGCAGGAATCAACATACCATTCCGGAACCTGTTTTTCAAGCATCAGTGAGGACTGCTTATCTTTCAAGCCCTTGCCCTTGCGAACGCCTTCCATTATCTCAAAAGCCTGGGTTTTATCTATACCCTTTTGAATAAGATAGGTCATTATATCATCACGGGTGCAGATAACTTCATTTAAGCAAGCAATTCCGTCAATAATCAGGGGCTGCGCATTATTCAGCCAGACATTGGTGCCATGGGATAATCCGCAGATCCGGACCAGTTCTGAGAAAGTGGTGGGTTTGGTATCTTCGAGCATTTGTCTTACAAAACGGGTACCGAATTCCGGAACCCCGTAAGTGCCAACCTGGGAGGCAATATCCTGGGGACTTACTCCCAAGGGTTCAACGGAGGAAAAAATCTTCATGGTTTCCTGGTCGCTCAGGCTGATCGCAGCAGAGCTTATTCCGGTCAAATCTTCCAGTTCTTTGATTACTGTCGGTCCGTCATGACCCAGTATATCCAGTTTGACCAGTTGATCTTCCATAGCATGGTATTCAAAGTGGGTGGTTATAATCCCCGAATCCTTGTTGTCGGCCGGATACTGCAAGGGGCAAAAATCCAATATGTCCTTGCTGGCCGGAACTACTATGAGTCCTCCGGGATGCTGCCCAGTGGTGCGGCGGACCCCGGCTATGCCTTTGACCAGCCGGTTAATCTCTGAATTCCTTATATCAATCTGTTTTCCATCAGCGTATTTTTTCACGAAACCGTAAGCAGTTTTATCGGCTATCGTGGAAATGGTGCCGGCGCGGATAACGTTTTCCTTGCCAAATAATTCTTCCACGTATTGATGGGCGCGGCTCTGGTAGTCTCCGGAGAAATTGAGGTCGATGTCCGGTGTTTTATCGCCTTTGAATCCCAAAAAGGTTTCAAAAGGAATGTCAAAACCATCTTTCAGCATATTCGAACCACATTGGGGACATGCCCGGTCTTCCAGGTCAACCCCACAGGCCGCCTCTCCGTCCAGGAAGAATTGGCTGTATGAACAGGCCGGGCAAAGATAGTGGGGCGCCAAGGGATTAACTTCGGTAATACCCGTTAAAAAGGCTACCAGGGAGGAGCCAACCGAACCCCGTGAGCCAACCATATAACCATCGGAATTGGATTTCTGCACCAGCTTATGGGCAATCAAATACAGCACACTGAAACCGTGGCCGATAATTGAATCGAGTTCACGGTTAATGCGCTCCTGCACAATGTCAGGCAGGTTTTGTCCATAGATTGCAGCCGCCCGGTCCCAGCTAAGCTGCATGATCTCCTGTTCCGCCCCTTCAATTTGGGGTGGATAAAAACCATGCGGGATAGGCTTAATATCTTCAATTAGTGAAGCTATGTAAGAGGGGCCTTCGATCACTACCGCCCGGGCATCGGCTTCCCCAAGATAGGCAAATTCGCCCAACATTTCTTCGGTGGTTCTAAAATAAAGCGGAGCCTGGGCTTCGGCATCTTCATACCCCAATCCGGTCTGGGTTATCCGGCGGAATATTTCATGATGCGGATCCAAAAAGTGCACATCTCCGGTAGCCGCCACCGGTTTATTAAGCTTTTTACCCAGTTCAAGCACATAACGATTGGCATTTTTAATATCTTCCAGGGATTTCATCCGTCCGTCTTTGGTAAGAAATTCATTGTTGGACAGCGGCTGTATTTCAAGATAATCATAAAAGCTTGCTATTTCTTCAATTTTGGCCTGGTCTTCACCATTGACAATGGCCCGGTAAAGTTCACCCGCTTCACAGGCCGTCCCCAGCAGGAGCCCTTCACGATGTTCCGTCAGTTCCTGGCGGGGAATTTTGGGACTGCGGTAATAATAATCAAGATAAGATTTACTTACCAGGTAGTAAAGATTTCTCAAACCGACCTGATTCATGGCCAATAGCACAATATGACTGGGTTTTTCCTTTTTATTTTCTTCTATAAGGTAACCTTCCACCCCATAAATAAGCTTGATTCCTTTTTTCCCCGCTGCTTTGCAGGCATCGGGAAACGCCTGGAGGCAGCCATGATCAGTTATAGCAACAGCTTCATGTCCCCACTCGGCAGCCCGTTCAATCAAAGCCGCTATTTCAGTCAAACCATCCATGGCGCTCATCTTGGTATGAGCATGCAGTTCAATCCGTTTTTCCGGGCTGGTATCCGCTCGTTTAGCTTTTTCCGGGGTTATATAATCATCCATATAGAGCACAATTTCACGTACAAAACTATCATAACGAACACTGCCTATGACTCTTATCCAGTCGCCTACATTGATGGAGTCCTCTTCAAGCCGGTCCACAAATGTTTTTATTATGATACTGTCGGTATAATCACTAAGATAATAAGTTATTACATAGCGTTGATCTTTGAGGACCGTACTTTCTTTGTGCCATATTTCGCCTTCTACGGCAACACTTCTTAAACCCTCGCCAAGTTCCGATACTTTAATACAATTGTTGCCATCCAGCAGTTCGCGTTCTCTTTTGCTCTTTTTAGGACCACGTTTCTTTTTACGCTCGGTCTGCTCTTCTATGGCTAGGGTGACAACCTCTTTCCGGCTCACAAACTGGACTGCCTGCCGTTCCCCGGTTTTTTGCTCGGCACACAGGACCCTTACCAGGACCCGCCAATTATACTGCTGCCAGAACCAATCCGCCAGGGCATTACAGATTTGCCGGTCAATTACCTCCTGGTAAATATTCATTTTCTGACTGATCAGGTCGATCCGGTCCTCGGCAAAAATCCATTCCAAAGAATTGATTAAACTCGACTGGCCGGAAAAAACCGCCGCGAATATTTCATCGCGGCGCAATCTCTGAATTTCTTCAAGATGGATTGCAGATTCGTCATAACTGGGAATAATATCGAGGGTATCCAGAAATGATAAAACAGTCAGAATTTGTTCGGAGCTTTTCTTTAAAATATCGACCGGCAAGGGCTTGGCTGGCGATACGTATAGTTTCCACATGTTTTGACGGCGGTAAACTTCAACCTTGTTCAGTCTTGCATCCCGCCAGATTTCGCTTACCCTGGTTTGAGTCAAATCACTTGCAAAGGCATAAAAATCTCGGTTCACATTTTGTTCTCCTCAAGGTTAAATCAATTAGTTTAAGCGGTCGATGTTGCGCAGGCCTTTAATCGATGAGAGTTCTTCAATTACTTCATCCATCGTCAAATTAGGCGGAAGCTGCAGCAACAATTCGATTTCCAGGTCGCCGCTATCCTCCATCCGGCTTAATTGAATATTTTTGATCAGCACACACATATCACCCAGAATGGAGCCTATGGTGCCCACCTGTCCGGGCCGGTCTTCCACCAGCATCAGCAAGCCCTTGTAATCCCGCATTCCGGTAATCTTTTCTTCAACTTTAACAAAATAGATTAACACAAATAAAATCAAGACTGTGGTGGCAATCGACGGGACATACAAACCAGCCCCCACGGCCAGTCCGATACAGGCTACCACCCAAAGGCCGGCTGCGGTAGTCAAGCCGCGCACCGTTGCCCCTTCACGCATTATGGTTCCAGCCCCTAAAAAGCCGATGCCGCTGACCACCTGAGCCGCAATTCGTCCGGGGTCGGCATTAACCGTGTGATAGTATTGCATGTATATATCTATGGATACGATCATAGCCAGAGTTGAACCTACGCAAACCAGGGTATAGGTCCTTAAACCGGCAGGGCGGTTGAGGCTCTCCCTTTCCAGCCCGATCAAAGCCCCCAGAATGCAGGCCAGGCAAAGCTTAAAAATTATTTCGTAAATTGACATCTATTAATCACGTCCACCAAGTATTGTTTTAACTACAGAGATTACGTCGTCAACCGGTACTAGATCAATATCCTTTTCCCAGCGTTTTTTAACTTCGACCCGGTTTTGCTCGAGTGCTTTGGGGCCTACCGTAATGCGCAGCGGAATGCCGATCAAATCGGCATCTTTGAACTTGACCCCGGCCCGCTCGTCGCGATCATCAATAATAGTTTCGATTCCCTGCTTTAGCAGTTCCTCGTATAAGCTCCGGGCGGTATTCATTTGGTCTTCCTTTTTGGCATTTACGGGAACCACAATTACCTGATAGGGAGCAATGGGAAGCGGCCAGATAATGCCCTGTTCGTCATTGTTTTGCTCCACGGCCGCGGCCATGGTTCGTGAAACTCCAATACCATAGCAGCCCATTACCATTAGTTGTTCCGTGCCATTCTGATCAATATATTTGGCATCAAGCGATTCCGAATATTTGGTTCCAAGTTTGAAAATATGCCCTACTTCGATACCCCTCACGCTTAGCAGGCGGCCTTCACAAAGCGGGCATGGATCGCCCACTACCGCTGACCGGATATCGATTATTTTATCCGGCGTAAAATCCCGGCCCATGTTTACATTTAGATAATGGTAGTTGTCTTCATTGGCCCCGCAGGCAAAGTTTTTCATCTGGCTGACTTCCAGGTCCAGATATATTTTAACTTTCAGGCCCACCGGCCCCAGGGAACCAAAACCGGCACCGCAAACCGCCATCACCGACTCCTGGTCTGCCATGAAAAGCTGGTTGCAGCCCAAAGCGTTTTTCAATTTTATTTCATTAAGCTCCCGGTCGCCCCGCAGCACCGCTGCCAGCAATTCGCCATCGGCCAGATACATCAGGGTTTTCACCTGCCGGTTGCTCGGGATGCCAAAAGCGTCCACTATATCCTGGATGGTTTTTTGTCCCGGAGTATGAATCTTTTCCATAGCCAGCATCGCTTCTTCGCCGGCATCCTGTTCATTGATTTTACAGACGGCTTTTTCGACATTGGCAGCATAATCGCATGTATCGCAATATACTATTTCCGCTTCCCCGTTTTCAGCAAGCACCATGAATTCATGGCTTTCATTGCCGCCGATGGCCCCGCTGTCTGCTTCCACCACCCGGTATTGCAGGTTAAGTCTTTCATATATGCGATTATAGGCTTCATACATTTTATGATAGGAAACATCCAGCCCATCATCATCCAGGTCAAATGAGTACAGGTCCTTCATGATAAACTCCCGCCCCCGCATCAAACCAAAGCGGGGTCTTATTTCATCCCGGTACTTGTTTTGAATCTGATAAATCAAGAGCGGCAAATCGCGATAAGAATGAACATCTCCATCAACCAGAGTGGTTATTATTTCTTCATGGGTGGGACCCAGGGCAAAATCACGGTTATGCCTGTCTTTAAGACGGAACATCTCTTCGCCGTATACATCCCAGCGGCCCGATTTTTTCCACAATTCAGCGGGTTGGACAATCGGCATCAGAACTTCCTGCCCCCCCGCCCGGTCCATTTCTTCCCGGACTATGTTCATTATTTTTTTAATGACTCTATAAGCCAAAGGCAGGTAAGTATACACTCCCGCCGTAGTTTTCCTTATAAATCCGGCCCGCAGAAGCAATTGATGGCTGACCACCTCAGCTTCGCTGGGGACCTCGCGGAGTGTTGGGAAAAACAATTCAGATGCCTTCAAGCATATTCCCTCCTTAATATCTAGGTAAAATCTTCGATTTCTTTAAGCAGTGTTTTTACCAAATCGCTTTCCGGTACTTTTTTGATTATCTCACCATTCTTGAATAATAAACCAAATCCCCGGCCTCCGGCAATACCCAGATCCGCTTCCCGCGCCTCACCGGGTCCGTTGACCACACAGCCCATTACCGCAACTTTTAAGGGCTTGTCGATAAATCTTATCTGACGGTCAATATCTTCCGCGGTATTTATCAAGTCTATCTCGCAGCGCCCGCAGCTGGGACAGGAAATCAATTCAATCCCCCGCTCCCGCAATCCCAAGCAGCGCAATATTTCATAAGCTGCCCAGACTTCGTCAACCGGGTCCGCTGTCAATGATACTCTTATGGTGTCTCCAATCCCTTCATACAACAGCATGCCAATCCCCAGGGCCGATTTTATTAAAGCCCGGTCCATGGTCCCTGCTTCGGTAATCCCCACATGAAGCGGATAATCCACCTCCCGGGCCAGACTGCGATAAGCTTCGATGCTCAAAATAACCGAAGAAGATTTCAAGGAGACCTTTATATCTTGAAAATCCATGTCTTCCAGAATCTTAATATTCTGCATGGCGCTTTCGACCATGGCCGGGGCGCAGACCTCCCGGTATTTGGCCAGCAATTGCTTGTCCAGGGAACCGGCGTTAACTCCAATTCTTATTGGAGTTTTATGCTCTTTACACACTTTTACTACTTCCCGCACCTTATGGGCATCGCCAATATTTCCCGGATTGATACGGAGTCCGTCGGCACCGGCCTCCACGCTTTTAATCGCCAGGCGATAATCAAAATGTATATCGGCAATCAATGGAATGCCAATGCATTTTTTTATATCCTTAATGGCCTGGGCTGCTTCACCATCAACTACCGCTACCCGGATTATTTCACACCCGGCCGCTTCCAGACGCTTGATTTGTTCCACTGTACTTCTCACATCACGGGTGTCGGTATTGGTCATGGACTGCACCACAATGGGATGGTTCCCCCCAATAGGCACATTCCCAATCATTACTTCGCGCGAGTTTCGTTTCATTTAAGCCTCCATAGTAGGTAAGGGGTAAGGGGTGAGGTGTAAGGGGAAGAAATAATTAGCCTCTTCCCTACCCTGAGAAAAATCCATATCCTTAAATAAATTAACTGTTTTAATCGTTATCCATAGATTAGAAATCGGTGTATCTGGTAAGTTATACAAACCTCAGGTATAGGCCATCAACTTTCAATTAGAAACTTCCTCGCCTTACCCCTAACGCCTCACGCCTCACCAATCATCCTCTTATCCATCTTACAATATCATTAAAGGTAACAATAACCATCAAGCCTATGAGAAACATAAAACCGATCCAGTTTATAAAACCTTCCTTATCCGGGTCCAGAGGTTTTCTTCTTATCGCTTCGACCAGGGCAAAGACAATCTTGCTGCCGTCCAGGGCGGGAATCGGCAATAAATTCATTAAACCCAGATTTATGCTCAGGAAAGCTGCAAAATTAAGCAGGAATACCATGCCCACCTGGGCAAACTCACCAACCATACGGGTAATGCCCACCGGTCCTGCCAAATCCCCCATTGAGGCACCGCCGCTGACCAGCATGCCTAAAGCCGAGAGCAGGAGCAGAGTCAACTGGTAAGTTTGCTGCAGCCCCAGTTTGATTGATGTGATTATGCCCTGCTTTTCGTAATTTACCGTATTTAATACGCCTATGCCGCGATTCCCGGTAGAATCCAGCTTTACCGGGGTAACTTTGAAAGTCATGCTCTGATTATTGCGGCTTATTTTCAGCTGCAGTTCCCCGTTTTCAGACTTACCGGTCAAATTATCGAACTCCTGCCAGCTTTCAACAGGAGTACCGTTTACCGAAATAATCCGGTCGCCTGCTTTAATCCCCGCCAATGCAGCCGGTTTTTCTGCAATTACCGTGCCGATTACCGGCTGGTCGGAGGCTTTGGGAATGCCTATGAAGCTGTAGCTGTAAATAAAAATAAAGATAGCCAAAACGAAATTCATAAAAGGCCCGGCAAAGGACACTCTGATCTTTTCCAGGGGGGTACGGCGATTAAAGCCGTTGGGATCATCGGGATCACCTAATTCTTCGCCTGCCATGCGTACAAATCCTCCCAGGGGGACTAAGCGCAAGGAATATTCAACACCATTTTTTTTATGCGAAAACAGCTTATAACCAAAACCAATACTGAACTCGTAAACTGGAATCCCGATTCTACGGGCAGTTATAAAATGCCCCCATTCATGAACCAGAATAAGAACCGCTATTATTAAAAGGGTCAGTAATATGCTCACTTGCTTCCTCCTTTAAGGTAAGGGGACACACCCCTTTTTACATAATTTCACACCTTGGTTTATCTTAATCTCACATATCGCTATTAGTTAGAAAACAGTCTTTTCCCCGGGCAATGTCCCCATTTTGGTGATCATTTCTCCACACCTGATGCGCGCCCAGGCATCGGCCTGCAATATATCTTCAAGGGATGGTTCCTTTATAATGCCGTGCTCTTTCATTACTGCTTCCACAAGTATCGCTATATTGGTAAAACCGGTTTGCCGGGCAAGAAAGGCATTCACCGCCACTTCATTGGCAGCATTTAAAACGGCCGGCATGCTCCCTCCCAGCTTACCAGCTTCATAAGCAAGTTGCAAAGCCGGAAATTTTTCAGTATCAGGAGCCGCAAAATGAATGGCCCCCAGGTTTTTGAAATCGAGTGAAGCTGCGGGGGATTCCATACGTTGCGGGTAGGTAAGGGCATATTGAATAGGTATGCGCATATCAGCCACCCCCAGGTGGGCTAAAAAAGAACCGTCTTTAAGCTCCACCATGGAATGAATTACACTTTCACGCTGGACCAGAACCTCGATTGAATCATAATCAACTCCAAAAAGGTGGTGTGCTTCAATAACTTCCAAGCCTTTGTTCATAAGAGTTGCGGAATCAACGGTTATTTTCGGCCCCATCGACCAGTTGGGATGTTTCAATGCCATTTCCACAGTGACCTTGTCCAATTCGGCTTGGGAAAACTCGCGGAAAGGGCCGCCGGAAGCAGTCAGCCAGACCTTGTGCAAATATTTTTCTTCTCCCGCCAGGCATTGGAAAATGGCCGAGTGTTCACTATCAACCGGAATCATTAATACTCCCTGCTCCCTGACCCTATTCATTACCAAATCACCGGCTGCCACCAGAGTTTCTTTGTTGGCCAGAGCTACCCGTTTGCCAGCGTTTATGGCGGTCAGGGTTGGCTGGATGCCAATTGCCCCGCTCAAAGCCACCAGGACTATATCGGCTTCGGGTAAAGCTGCAAGTTCACATAAACCCTCCAGTCCATAAGTAATTTGGCAGTTGGGTACGGTGCCTTTGAGCTGCCGATAGCAATTTTCGTCTCCAATGGCCACCGACTGCGGGCTGTAACGTTCAATCTGTTCGTTTAACAAAGAGAGTTCATCGCGGGCTGAAAGGCCAATAACTTCAAATTCCCGGGGATGTTTATCAACTACTTCCAGAGCCTGTTTGCCAATCGAACCTGTTGATCCTAATATGACTATTTTACTTGTTTGCTTATCACTCATACGTTTTTCCTCCAGTTTAAACCATCCAACAGCCCGGCTCTATGACCGGCGATTAAAATAACCAGGAGCACCGGCCCCATAATCATCCCGGCCACTCCACCCAACTGTAAACCAACATAAAGTGAAATTAAAGTCGCCAGGGGATGCAGTCCAATATTATCGCCTACTATCTTGGGTTCCAAAAATTGTCGTACAAGCGATATTAATAGATAAATTACCAATAAACTTATTCCCAGAGGCAAATTGCCCAACACAAATTCCCAGACAATCCAGGGAATAAAAACCGCTCCGGGGCCCAGTATGGGCAGAATATCCATCAGCCCCACTATGATACCAATGGTAACTACATAGTCCACGCCCAGGATTTTTAAGGACACCATCGTAATAATGGCAGTTATTGATATTAAAATGCTGTAGGCTTTTATAAAGCCGGACAAAGCCCGCAGCAATTCCGCAAAAACCTCATTAGTTTTGGAACGGGCACTGGTGGGAACGAATTGAATAATAAAGTTTTTTACCAAAGCCCGGTCCTTAATGAAAAAGAAGGTGGCAACCGTGGCAATCGCCAAAAAAATAACAAAGCCGGGCAGCATAGCCATGGCATGAACCAGGGAGTTTATAATATCTTCCATTAAACCGCTGATTAATTTAATACCATTTTCGGCCTGGTTCTGAATAGTATTCTTCACCTGTGGAGATAGATTAAGCTGCAGGTAAAAAAGCTTAAAATTGCTGATGGTCAATAGCAGTTTTTTGCTGACTTGATCAGAATACGCCAATAGCTGAGGTGAAAGCTTGGACATATCGCTGATTATTCGGGAAATCAGCAGAGCCAAAAAAGAAACAAAACCCCCGACCACCAGCAGCAGGCTGAGTACTACTGACCAGGTCCGGTTCAGACGGGTTTTCTTTTCAAACATGATTACCACCGGCTCAATAAGTACTGCCATCAACACCGCGAAAATAAACGGCATAAACAATGCGGGCAAATCAGCCAGAACTTTACCAAGCATGGGGAATACATATTTGAAAAGCAGGTAAAAGGCCAGTAAAATCAGAACTACTATGCCAGTCTTGACCAGAGTCTTTAGCTGTTTTTGCAGTTCAGGATCCAATAAAGCCCCTTCTTTCGAAAATAATTTTTAATTCTCAAGTTCTGTCCAGACCTAAGGTGTACCGAAGGCAAAAGTTTTACCCTACATCTTCAATCGGGATCAAGCAAGGTATATGTATTTTACTTAACGAAAGAAGTAGTAGACCAGTGGAACCACGAGCAAAAATGCATCAAAACGATCCAATACGCCTCCATGCCCCGGTATTATGTTACCGGTATCTTTCACGCCAAAATAGCGTTTCATACTGGATATGAACAGATCTCCGAATTGCGCCGCGACACTGGCTAATACTGCAAGTATTAATACATATGCAAAACCGAGCTTTTCCAATTCAAAGACCTTGAGAAAAACAAAAGCCATGATGGTGGTCAACAGCAGAGCACCAAACGCGCCTTCCCAGCTCTTGCCGGGGCTTAACAAAGGCGCCATTTTATGCCGGCCCCAGAGCGTACCAAAGGCGTAACCGCCTACATCACTGCTCCAGGTAAGTATAAAAGCCAGCAGTATTATTACAAAAGCCGGTTCAAGTTCGGATACTTTTAGGGCAAAACTCAAGAAAAAACCAATATAGGCCGGGCCCAACAGGCTTAAAGCAATATCCACGATCGATATGCGCGGATAGCTTAAGACCGCATAAACTACCACCATAAACATCACCAAATATAAACCGGGGCTCAGGTAAAGGGGATATACCACCGATCCCATCAGCAGCAATAATAAGAAATATCCGGGAATAAAAAGCGCTTTATGACCGGTCTTGGCCATCATCATATAAAACTCATATAAAGCTATTATCCCAAGTAGAACAAAAAAGCTCTGCCAGTATATGCCTCCCATGGATAGAATGAACAGTAAACCTGCCACTCCAAGCAGCGCACTTATTACACGTGTCTTAAGCATTGGCTTCGTCCTGTCTTTCAGCATTCAGCCCACCATACCTACGGTCGCGCTGCTGAAAATCTAAAATCGCCTGCAGTAAATCGTCTTTGGTAAAATCAGGCCACAGGCATTCGGTTATCCATAATTCAGTATAGGCAATCTGCCAGAGCAAGAAATTACTAATCCGCATTTCCCCGGCCGTCCTTATTAATAAATCCGGGTCGGGAACATCCTTGGTATATAGTAAATCCGAAAAGCTTGCTTCACTAATCGAATCCGCTTTAATTTCGCCTTCCGCAATTTTTCCCGCCAGAGTTTTTACCGCATCAAGTATTTCCTGCCGCGAGCCATAATTTAAAGCTATATTTAAGAGCAGGCCAGGATTATCCCTGGTGATTTGCAGGGCATCTTTTATTTCCATCTGACAGTCCTGGGGTAAATTGTTATAATCCCCCAAGACCTTGATACGAACCTTATTTTGATGAAGTTCGTTAATTTCCTTACGTAAAAACTCCACCAAAAGTTTCATTAAAAAATCGACTTCTTCCCAGGGCCGCTTCCAGTTCTCGGTAGAGAACGCATAAACCGTTAATACCTCAACACCTAAATCGGAACAGGCCCGGACAATTTCTTTCAAAGAGCCCATACCCGCCCGGTGACCCATGGTCCGGGGCAGCAGCCTTCTTTGTGCCCATCTCCCGTTGCCATCCATAATTATGGCTATATGATGAGGCAATTTATCAGCCTGGATAAGTTTTTCATGGTTATTTTTGTTTTTAGCCATACTTCCCCTTCTCTCACCCAAACTAAAAACCCCCCAAAGGGGGTATATTGCTTAATTAATATTATAACCATAGGAGGCTCTATTGCAAAACCCCCAAAATTTATACTTCCATAACTTCCTTTTCCTTGGCCTGCATTATCAGGTCTATATCTTTAATATGTTTATCCGTGGTTTTTTGGATTTCATCCATGCCTTTTTTGTTTTCGTCCTCCGAGATGAGTTTGTCCTTTTCACTGGATTTTAAAAGGTCATTCGCTTCACGGCGAATATTGCGCACCGCTACTTTGGCTTCCTCGGCTCTTTTTCTGACTACCTTGACCAGGTCTTTGCGTCTTTCCTCAGTTAACTGGGGAATCGCCAGCCGGATAACATTGCCGTCATTTGAGGGATTAATGCCTAAGTCCGACTTCATAATCGCTTTTTCAATGCCGGCAATAATGGTCTTGTCCCAGGGCTGAATTACCAGCAGCCGGGCTTCTGGAACCGAAATGTTGGCCAGTTGGTTTATCGGAGTAGGAGTTCCATAATACTCCACGGATATTTTTTCGACCATGGCCGGGTTGGCCCGACCTGCCCGCAAACCGGCCAGATCCTTGCCCAAAAATTCAATTGCTTTCTGCATTCTTTCTTCAGCATCGTTCATAATATCTTTTATCATGCTATTACCTCCCTACATAGGTACCAATATCCTCACCCATTACTACTTTAAATATGTTTCCGTTTTTGGTCAAATCAAAAACTATAATGGGTATTTTATTATCCATGCACAAAGATGCCGCCGTAGAATCCATTACTCCCAAGCCCTGATTCAAAACATCTATATAATCCAGTCTTTCGTACCTTTGTGCATCGGGATTCTTTTCGGGATCGGAATCATATACTCCATCAACCCTTTTAGCCATTAGAATAACTTCCGCTTCTATTTCCGCCGACCGCAAAGCAGCGGCAGTATCCGTGGAAAAATAGGGGTTGCCGGTTCCGGCCGCAAATATGGTAACTCGCCCCTTTTCCAGATGGCGGATGGCTCTGCGTCTTATATAAGGCTCACAAACTTCTTTCATCTCAATAGCTGACAATACACGGGTTCCCATACCCTCTTGCTCGAGTGCATCTTGAAGGGCCAGGGCATTTATTACGGTTGCCAGCATCCCCATGTAATCTGCAGTAGCACGATCCATGCCCTTGGCACTGCCGGCTACACCGCGCCATATATTGCCGCCCCCAACCACAATAGCCACTTCCACACCCTGCTTTACTACTTCAACAACCTGCCGGGCTATGGAATATAGTACTTCATGATCTATCCCGTAACAACCCTGTCCAGCCAGGGCTTCACCGCTGAGTTTGAGAACTATCCGCTTGTATTTGGGTTTTTGCATGATTCCCTCCTAGATGTTTTCTCCCACAAATGCTTAAACGAAATGAAAATATGTCCCCCGCTTCTTTATGCGCTCGGGTTCCTGTTAACCGCCTCGTTGTAGCGGTGTGTTGATACTGCTCCGCAGTTTCTTCCGTTGCTTAAAAGAAGGGAGTGAGGTTTTAGGCTCACTCCGATCTGTGCTATTTAAGCTGGGACATAACCTCAGCCGCAAAATCTGTTTTTTCTTTTTCGATGCCTTCACCCAACTCATAGCGGGCGAATCTGCGTACTGTAATATTTTCACCAATCCGGGCAATATGCTCATGAATCAGTTGCTGAACATTCTTATCGGTGTCTTTAATAAAGGCTTGTTCCATTAAGCAGCGTTCTTTATAATACTTGTCGATTCTGCCCTCAACCATTTTTTCAATAACCTTTTCCGGTTTGCCTTCTTCGAGAGCCTGCGCTTTCAATATATCTTTTTCCCGCTTGATGACTTCTTCCGGGACTTCCTCACGGCTGATAAATTCCGGATTGGAAGCTGCAATCTGCATCGCTATGTCATAAGCCAGTTGCTTGAAATCTTCATTTTTGGCCACAAAATCAGTTTCACAATTAACTTCCACCAAAACCCCTATCCGGCCGCCGCCATGAATATAGGATATAACCAATCCTTCGCTGGCAACTCTTCCGGCCTTCTTGGCAGCTTTAGCCAGGCCTTTGGTTCTCAGTTCATCAATAGCCTTTTCCATGTCTCCATTGCACTCAACCAGTGCTTTTTTACAGTCCATCATACCTACTCCGGTTCTTTCCCGGAGTTCTTTTACCATTGCCGCCGTTACCACCGTAATACCTCCTTGTTCTTATCGTTTATTAATCAACTCTTTAGCATATTGTCAATCAAAAAGGGGGTGGATTAAACTATTCACCCCCTTGTACCAAACTATGCAGTAATCTGTTCTCCCTGTTTTCCTTCCAAAACCGCATCGGCTATACGGGAGGCGATTAGTTTTACAGCTCTTATAGCATCGTCATTGCCTGGAATAACATAATCAATTTCATCGGGATCACAGTTAGTGTCTACTATGGCTACTACTGGGATGTTCAGCTTGCGGGCTTCAGCAACCGCAATTTTTTCTTTGCGGGGGTCGACTACAAAAACCGCTCCGGGAAGTTTGTCCATATCTTTAATACCGCCCAGGAATCTTTCCAAACGTTCCCGCTCATTAACCAATTTTGCAACTTCTTTCTTGGTCAGAACGGAAAAAGCTCCTTCAGCTTCCTGCTTCTCCAGTTCTTTTAAGCGAAATACTCTTTTCCGGATGGTCTTGTAGTTGGTGAGCATACCGCCTAACCAGCGCTGGTTGACATAAAACATGCCCGATCTTAAAGCTTCTTCCCGTATGGTTTCTTGAGCCTGCTTTTTGGTTCCTACGAATAGGATTCCTTTGCCGCCTGCAACAACGCTTTTCACAAACTCGTAAGCCTGATCGAATTTCTTCACGGTTTGCTGCAGATCAATAATGTAGATGCCATTCCTCTCCATATAAATATAGGTAGACATCTTGGGGTTCCACCTGCGTGTCTGGTGTCCGAAATGAACTCCTGCTTCCAGAAGCTGCTTCATAGTAACTACTGACACCATCACTCACCTCCTTTTTAGTTTTAATCCTCCGCTCCTTCATTCTCCTTGAAAACTATTAATAGCACCCTTCAAGAAGTCAGGCCGCGTGTGTAATTACCATCTGATAATATAGCATAAATTGATTATGCTTGGCAAGTTGGAAGCTGGAATACCCGGCCAAAAAAAATTCGGGATGCCTCCCGAATTTTGATTTAGCTACAAGCTTGTTTCTTCCTGGTCAGGTTCAATATTAAACTTACTTCCCCCTGACCCCGGTCAAGCATCTTAGCAATATCCCGTATGGAGAACCCCTTTTCATAAAGAGTGTGCACTGCCAGATAAGGATGCGCTTTCTTCAATTCATCAATTGAGAAGTCCATGGTAATTTCCGATGCTGCTTTATTATGGACGGTCTTCCCCGCATAATGTATATCTGCCCGGCTTACCAGAGACAAATGCTGGACTCTGGAATCGGTGTTTTCTGATTCCGGTAATATCTTTTCTATTACCCTCTGTACCACGTTTTCATCGAGCATTTTCATGTGATGAGAAACTTTATAACCCATATCGTTCAAAACCTTGATCAAGCTTTTGCTGCTCATATCCAATTCTCTGGCCAATTCATAAACTTTGAGGTGCCGGCGGGCCGGTTGGATAATCTCAGACCGCACGGGGTCCAGGCCGATAAATAAATCTAAAGGCTTACTTTGCTCAACATTAAGCAAATCATCTTTACTGCAACTTTCCTCAGCCTCTATTTCCAGCGCTGGAATGACCGGTAGCAAACTATCTAAATTATTAATAGTTTGCTCCAACTTCTGCTGTTTCTCATCAGCTTCGCGGATGGAATTGTCCAAATTATTTATAACTTCAATTCGGTCGTCAAGGTTGTCAATAATCAGCTGGGAAATCTCCACGGAGCTTTCCAACAATTCAGCCAAGTCTTCCCTGACTGCCGAAGCCTCAGCCAGGGTGTCATTCAATGCCCGGGAATTGCGATTAATGAGAGCTTTCTGCTTACTTGCAATGAAGCATGCCGTTAAAATTAAAACAATCGCTACAATTATGTACGAACTGTTTATTCCTCTTCACCTGCCTAAATGGTAATATCAAGATGGTTTCCTTGCTTCTTACCATCTTTTTCATTCTTTTCATTATTCTCTGTTTTATTGCCTTTTCCTTTTTTGCTCCGTGATTTTTTTTCCTGCTCTTCTTTTTCCTGTTTTTCGTGGACATGAGCACGTTCATTTTTTAAAGGCTGATTTACGGTTTTAACATCAATCTGAGTTTGCTGCCCTATTTGCTGGGCCGATTCCTGCTGCCGGTTGCTGTTCTCCAGTTGTTGGGCTTGTTGAACCTTGGCAACATCGCCCACCTTTTGAACAAGTACCTGCATATCAATACTTCTGATGCTCATTTTTCGTCCCTTCTCCCTAACGCAATGAAGTTAACCTTACTTCTCCCTGATCCAGGATAAAGGCTGCATATTTTATAGCATCATTGACAATATATATCGCCTGTCCTATACTTATCCGCACTCCCGGATAAACAGTTTCCAGGACTTTAACCTTGGCCGCACTGACCCGGTTAAACTGTTCCTCCAGGTAAAGGGTCCGCTCATCCATTTCAGTCATTTCCTGACGCAGTTTCTTAAATTCCTCCAGCATCTTCAATAAAGTTAAACGTTTGCTTTCACTGAGGTTTTCGGGTGAAATACCGCTTTTCTGAAAAACCTGCAGGTTGTTGCTGAGATTGTCAAATACTCTCTTTTTCTCAGTTTTAACTTTCAATATTTTTTGGTATTCTTCACGGTAATGGGGGTTTATTCCTACCTCAACAATGGTCTGGGTAGCGAGTTGGGAACCCAAAACCTTGGACTCTACTTCCTGAAAGGCCTGTATAATCCCTCCAACTATAATAGCCTTTTTATCATTAACCCGGACACTGCCTCCAGCTTTTATAAACGATTGCATAATTGAATCTTTAACAATAACATCTTTTCCAGCTTCAACCCTTGAATTTTCGACAAAGCGGCAGGATACATTCTCACGGGCTCTAACAATACCTTTTACGCCTCCTGTAATACCGCCTTTCACTAAAACACTGCCTCCGGCGGTAACTTCAGCCCCCTCGATAAAACCCCTGATTTCGATATTTCCTTCGGCTTTAACCTTAAACCCGGTGTTAACGTTGCCATTTATCATTACATCGCCAACAAAATCAATATCACCCGAAGAATAATCAACATCGCCGGCAATTTGCAGTAAGGGATCAACCACTATCTTATTGTCAGTAATTGTTACATTTCCGTCTATAACCGCATAAAGCAGTTTTTCTTCAGTGTCTACAACGGTATTTTTACCCTTGGGCAAACGTATGTCCTTGCCGTTTTTAGCTCCGATCTCGGTGCCCGTAACACTGGTTCCGGGAGTTCCTTCAGTTGGCGGAATCCGCTCAGCCAGCGGGCTGCCTTTTCTAACATTGAAAATCAAGCCCAAATCATGATAATCAACATTGCCCTGTTCATCAACTTTAGGACCAATCCTTTCCTTGGGCAACGGAAATCTGTATTCGATTTTAGCATCAATCCCGTTAACTGGAGGTTTGCCTTCCGCAATTAAAAATTCCTGTTCCCAGTTACTTTCCATTAAAGCTTCGCTTATGTTTCCCTCTATCAAACCAAAAACTACATTATGATTTGCCAAGGATTTTTTGACTTCTTCCATAGTGCAACCCACCCCGGAGCCGACAGGGGCAGTAACGGTCAGAAACGCTTTTAATTGATCCCTGGAGATTGTGACTTTGGCCTGGCCATTCTGGCTTACTTCTTCGGTTGTCATAGCTCTCCTCCGATTTCTTTAAACATAAGAAGAAACTGAGGAGCAGTTTCTTCACACCGCTGCAACGAGGTTGGGAGATTAAAACCCACAGCCTGTTTTGTCAATGAGAACCCGACCGCTTAAAGAAAAGCGGGGGCCTCTTTTCGCCTCGTTATACCACCAGGTATTTCTTTTTACTTAAACTGCCACGCAGCCTTAGTATGGCTTTGGTATGCAGTTGAGATATCCTGGACTCTGAAAGATTTAAAGTTGCACCAATTTCTTTAAGGGTCAAACCCTCATAATAATATAGACAGGTAACGATTTTTTCTTTCTCAGGCAGTCTGGAAATCGACTTGGCCAATAAATCCCTTACTTCCGCAAATTCTATACGTTCAACGGCATTGCTGCCATTTTGATCTTCCAGCATATCAATAATTCTTTTTCGTTTGTCTTCCCCATCTTCACCAGGCAGAAAATCATCCAGGGAAATTATCGTAGTGCCGGCAACTTCCCTTAATAGTACTGCCAAGTCATCCTGGCTTATACCCAGTTCCTGCGCTACTTCGGCATCACTAGCCGCTCTTCCCAGCTTGGCTTCCAAAGTAGCATAGATTTTTTCAACTTCTTTGCTTTTTTGCCGTACCGAAACCGGTACCCAATCCATTGCACGTAATCCATCTATAATAGAACCCCGGATTCGGGTTATAGCATAGGTTTCAAATTTAATATTTCTTTTATGATCAAACTTTTCTATAGCATCTATTAGTCCTTCTATCCCATAGGATATCAGTTCATCAAGTTCTACCACTGAGGACAGGTGAATAGCCAAGCGATTGGCTACATACTTAACGAGTTGAGCATAATGTATTATTAGTTCGTCACGGGCTTCAATTTCACCTTTTTCCTTGTATTGAACCCAGAATATGCTCATATCCCTCTTCATTTAAATAGTTCGCTCCCCGTGTCCAATAGTCCTA
Organism: Syntrophomonas sp.; assembly: GCA_036677685.1. Taxonomy (GTDB): domain Bacteria; phylum Bacillota; class Syntrophomonadia; order Syntrophomonadales; family Syntrophomonadaceae; genus JAQUBU01. The sequence goes on from JAVBWA010000022.1 coordinate 38,750, forward strand.
ACCAGCAAATCACCGCTTTCAGGATCAAATATAATAGTCCGGCCATAATTTCCTCCGGTATCTGCGGCTATTATTTTAAGCTTGAATTTTTGGAGAGTTTCCTCCACAGCTTGGGCATTCCGTGCTCCTATTTTCATAATATCGCTGTCTCCGGAAAACTTAAACATTTGGGCACCTCCCGCAATTTTAACCAAAAGGCGGGAATGAACCGCACCATTTTTTTCCATCTCGTTTAAGGCCAACTCTATACCGGTATCTGCAAATTTAGCGGCATTTTGCGGGTTGCGCGCTTGGGCACTTGAAGGCAGCATTATGTGAGTCAGACTACCCATTTTTATGGCTTTATCAAATATACAAATGCCAATACAGGACCCCAGCCCGGCTGTCATCAGTTTGTCCGGGGCCTTGGCCAGTTTAAGCTCAGCCATTCCAACCTGGATAATTTTACTCATCCAATACTCACTCCAAGCGATGATAATATAATATCCAATGAACCAGGTTCGGGCAGTAGGAAGAAATGCCCTACTATATCCTCTTGGTCTTTGGTAAATTCAGTTTCCAAAACCAATACATGATCAGCCACCGAGCCAAATATGGCTAAAACCGCATCCAGGATGGCTCCAGCCATATCGATCCCCAGGGCTGGAACCGATGGTCGAAAATCAAGGTTAGTAAACATTGCCAGGGCATTTAGGTAAGTAGCGGTAATAATATTTCCCAGTTCCATTAAGGCTGAAAGCTGCATATCGCTAAAATTATCGGGCTGGGTTTCCCCCAATGGACTGCCCATAAGCATATCTACCAGATAGCAAGCTTTGTTTATCGGCAAAATGAATACTATATTTGCGGGAGCCGAACCGCTGGCATTTAAATAAATTCCCACCACATGCAGATCAGCACCCCCAATAAGACTCGGTACTTCCGCAAAAGGAAGTATCTTGACTTTGGGAACACTCATATCAATTTTGGCACCCAGCATTTGCGCAAGAGCCGTAGCCGCATTGCCTGCGCCAATATTGCCTATTTCCCGCAATGCATCAAGTTCATAACCAGATAGTTCACTAAAATCAAATACCACTCACAACACCTGCCTAGCCATTTGCAATTACTCGAGTATTTTCAAAATATCCAGCAATAAAAACAAGCGTTCTTCTACCCGCGCGATTCCTTTTATTAAGTCGGCACTGATTGAATTATAGACATTGCTGGTTTCTTCAATATCCTTTTTATTTAAACTTAGTACTTCGGATACTTCATCAACTATTATACCGGTTTTGATATCCTCAAATTGGAAAACTATTATACGCTTGTCTTCCTGTTCCCCTGAAGCCTGCAAATTAAAACGGGTGTGCAGATTAATAATAGGAATAATGTTGCCTCTTAGATTTACTACACCCTCAATATGATTGGCCGCCCGGGGAACTCTGGTTATACTTAACAAGCGGACTATTTCCTGTACATTTAAAATATCTACTGCATATTCTTCTTTACCCAGGCGAAAAGCTACCACTTGAATCTCTTCCTGCCCATAACCATCTTCCGTAGTAAGCATTCCTTCCATAATAATCCACCTCCCTTTAGAAAAGCGTTGCTATATCAATAATCAATCTTACATACCCGTCTCCGGCTACAATAGCTCCGGCAATACCCGGAATGCCTGCTAAAATTTTACCTAAAGTTTTTATTACTATTTCCTGCTGTCCAATCAGGGTATCTACTATCAACCCTATTTGCCGTTCAGATTTGCGGACTACCACTACATACATTTCATCTTCGCGTTCAATTTCACCCGGTATTTCCAAAAGACTTGACAATCTGAACAACGGCAGTACATTGCCCCGCAGAACTATAACTTCCTGATTTTGAACCATTTTGATATCGTGATTCTTAATCATGGTGGTTTCATCAACTGAACCCAGCGGTATGGCGTATATTTCATCTCTAACCGAAATCATGAGGGCTTGAATAATCGCAAGGGTCAAGGGAAGTTTAATCCGGAACCGGGTGCCTTTGCCGGGTCGGGAATCCACAAAGATTTCACCGCTCAATGATTCAATTTTGGTTTTGACAACATCCAAACCAACTCCACGCCCCGAAACATCGGTCACATTCTGGGCTGTGCTGAAACCGGAGCTAAACAGCAAAGCGATAGCATCGTCAATATTCATCTGTTCAGCTTCTTTGGCAGTTATTAATCCTTTTTCAACACCCTTTTCCAAAACCCTTTTAACATTAATGCCTGCACCATCATCTTCTACTTCGATATATACATTGTTACCTTCATGACGCGCCCGCAGCATAACAGTGCCTTTTTGTGCCTTACCTGCTTTAAGCCTTTCCTGAGGCGACTCAATTGCATGATCAATGGCATTGCGGAGTAAATGAACCAGAGGATCGCCAATTTCATCAATTACCGTACGATCCAATTCAGTTTCCTTGCCCTCCATGAGGAAGTCTACTTCCTTATTAAGGTCTTTGGCCAGATCCCTGACCATTCTCGGGAAGCGGTTGAATACCTGTTCAACCGGAACCATCCTAACCTTCATAACCACCGACTGCAAATCAGTACTGATTCGGTCAATCTGTTCAATAGTTTCATTAAGCTCACCTATTTTGCTGCTGGCGCCAATTTGCTCCAAACGCCCTTTGTGCATAACCAGTTCGCCGACCAGATTCATCAGACTATCCAAGCGGTCTATATCAACCCGAACCGTTTGCTTAACTTTATGGGCCTTTTTTTGTTCCGGTGCATCGTTTGCGGTCTCTTTGCTTTCCTGAACTGTCTCAGTACTTAAAGGCTGCTGCTCGGTATTAATATTGTTAATATCCATCTCTTGAATAGTCAGTACCTTGATTTCAGAAATATTATTCAAACGGTTTTCAAGATCTTTCGTTTCGGCCCCGCTAATTACAAATATTTCAAAATAATCTTCAAATTTGCCTTCTTCGATATCCTGGGCGGCCGGTATCGATTTTATTACCTCGCTGTCCTCTTCCAAGGCCCTGAATACCATAAACGCACGAACTGCTTTCATTAAACAGTTCTTATCCACTTCCAATTTTATGTAATTAATTTTAAATTCTTTACTGGCTGCTTCTTTTAAAATGGTAATATCATATTCGTTAAAACCAAAATTATTTGTATCAGCTAAAGCATAGTCTACTCCGGTACCCAAATCGGCTTCCAGAGTAGCACTGGTTTGACTGACCACTATAGACGAATCATTGCCGCTTTTTACATTTTCAAGCAAAGAAATCAGCTCACTATTATCGATAGCCCCGGAACTTCCAGATTCTATACGGTCAATAATTAACTGTATGCGATCAAAACATTGAAAAAGAACATCTACTACCTGAGAATTAACTTCCAGCATCCCTTCCTTTAAATCGGACAGCACGTTTTCCATATGATGAGTTAAATCAGCAAGATCTTCAAAACCCATAGTGGAAGACATGCCCTTAAGGGTATGGGCAGCACGAAAGATCTCGTTCAATACCGAAATATCCTGGGAGTGTTTTTCTAATTCCAATAGTTTCTGATTGAGGCTTTCTATGTGTTCCTTGCTTTCTTCCAGGAAAACATCAAGGTACTGGGACATGTCCATTTTCATTGAAATAATCACCTCCTAATAATTTTGTATATCTGATTTGCCTTAAGCATCGGAAGAAACTGCGGAGCAGTTTCAACACAGTTCTGCAACGAAGCGGGGGATTATAACCCGCTGCCTGTTTTTTAAATAGGAACCCGACCACTTATAGAAGCGTGGGATACCTTTCGCCTCGTTATAACATTCTCAAAACTTCCTCACTAATATCGGCAAGCGGCACCACCTTATCAACCATGCCGGTTTCCACAGCCGCTTTTGGCATTCCATATACAATGCAGCTCGACTGGTGTTCGGCGATTATTTTTGCATTCTTTGCTTTAATGCGTCCCAATGCTGATGCTCCGTCATGCCCCATACCGGTCATTATTACACACACCATATGCGACCAAAACTGTTCCGCAACCGATTCCAGCATTACGTCGACTGCAGGGCGCAGGCCCCCCCGGGGCATGGATTTATCAAGATTTATATACAGCTCCCGAACACTATCCCTGGTGGACCGTAAAACTGTCAAATGAAAATCGCCCGGCGCTATGTATGCGCAACCCGGCAAAACTTTTTCCCCTTGCTCTGCTTCTTTAACCTTAATCTCTGACAATGAGTCGAGACGGTCAGCCAAAGATTTCGTAAATCCCGGCGGCATATGTTGAACTACCAGAATACCGGCATCAATATAGGCCGGGAAACGGGGTAAAACCTGATGCAAGGCTTTTGGACCCCCCGTTGATGTACCAATTAGCACCAGTTTATTTAATTCCTTGTTGGGATCAATTGCCTTCTTAAGTGGCGATACTTCTTTTTTGGTAAAAATTTCGGGTATACTATTAAAATTCTGCAATTTTTTCTTAGTACCTGCCACAATTTTAATTTTTTTGACTATTTCTTCTTTAATAGTTTCAATATCAAGAGAAATTTGCCCTGAGGGTTTGGGTATAAAATCAACCGCGCCAAGTTGCAGGGCTTTAAAAGTCTGCTCGGCACCGCTCTTGGTCAGGCTGCTCAGCATAATAATCGGAACCGGATCGGTGGTCATAATTTTGCCCAAAGCGGATAACCCATCCATCTCCGGCATTTCCACATCCATAGTAATAACATCGGGTTTTAATTCCTTTACTTTGAGCAGGGCCTCATTACCGTTTTTGGCTTTGCCAACAACCTCCAGTTCGGCATCACTGTTTATGATATCGGCTATTACTTTGCGCATAAAAGCAGAGTCATCTACAACCAGAACTTTAATTTTAACCACTAACAGCCGTCCTCCTATTCTCTGACTCCCTTTTTAATCCATTCTCGCTGTTTATTGAAAATAAATTTAAAAATACGGTCTTGTTGAAACTCATTGAAGTCGTCATATTCTATGGCGTATTTGCTGTTTTCTCCTTCTTGCTTGGCCTTGGCAAGAACTCTGACTACATGGGCTTTACAAAAAACCGATTCGGTTTCCGGCAGCTTTATTTCCAATTCCAACTTCTGGTCCTTATCCATGACCACCGGGGTATAAAGCAACAGTCCTCCTGCACTTATATCACCTGTGATACCTGTCAATATTTCGCTTTTTTGCTTGTCGATAATGGTTTTAAAAGCCACCGGGATAGCTATTTCCAAGCGTACAAAAGTACGTTTCTGATTCATTCTAACCAGTTCCTGGGGTTTATCTATAATCAATAAGGGAATATGCCCCCTTCTCCGATCTACAATAGTTACATAACCCCCGAAAAGACTGTTTTTATATTTTAGCTGAATTTTTATCCGTTGCCCCACCCGCAAGGTAATATATACCCCTTTACGCATGGGCATGGATATATACCAATAATCGCCATTAATTTCTTCGATTCGACTGGGCAGGTACTCGTTACCTTTTGTCGCTTCAATTTCAATCTCCAGCAACTGGTTGATTTTTATATCATCAGCTTTCATAATCAATCCCTCACAAACAACTATTTAATAAACCCTGCAATTTTTTCTATAAAATTTTTAATTCCGCCCCGTTTGAGGTCTAACCCATGAGCATTATCACTGTTTGATTCCAATAAATTGCTGGTTATCGCATCTATATTGCGAGCTGCCGGGCTTTTGGGAAATATCTGGACAAACGCCTGCTGACGCCTTATACCCTCCCCGATTAATGGTTCATTAATAATATGACCCAGCGGCTTTATGGAGCAGTTTAAAAACTTCTCACAAACCAGCTTAAATTTCTCGGCTACCAGAATGCCTTCGGAATTGTCATTTACCCGGTTTACTACCATGTACATATTACCCGGAAAAGAATTCTTGGTAACGCTCTTTACAATACTATAGGCATCAGTTATGGAAGTTGGTTCCGGAGTAGTAATAACGATTACATCATCAGCCGCCAGCAGAAAAGCTATTACACTTTTTGAAATGCCCGCACCAGTGTCAATAATCATATAATCATATTCACCATCAAGTTTTCGGAGTTCAACCAGGATGCGCTTAAGCTGATCCTCATTCAGGTTGGCCAGTTCACTAATACCAGAACCGCCCGGAATTATCTTTAAACCTTCCGGACCTATTACGGTAATGTCCTTTAAAGTTTTTTTCTCTTGTATCATATGATAAAGGTTATATTTGGTAACCAAACCAAGCATTACATCTAAATTAGCCAAGCCCATATCTGCGTCCATAAGAATAACCTTCTTACCCCGGGTACATAGATTGATTGCTATATTAAGGGCCAGCGTGCTTTTTCCGACCCCGCCTTTACCGCTGCTGATTACCACAACGCGGCTTTTTTTCAACTCCCGGCTTATCTCGGCTTCAATTTGCTTTTTTACATTGTGCGCCATTTCCCTGAGCTTGTCGGCTTGATCTTTCATGATGCACCCTCCTCTTTGAGGAGCATTTGGGCAAGCCGCAGGCTGTCTGGTATTTCAATGTCATCAGGCACATTCTGTCCATTGGTTAAATAAGCAATGGGCTTTTTAATTTCATAAATAGTATTCAATATCCGTCCATAATTGCAGGTTTCATCAAGTTTGGTAAAAATGATTTTATCTACCCCGATGTTATTGAATTTCTGGTAAATGTTAATCAAATCACTGCTATGGGTGGTAATGCTTAAAACCAGAATAGTCTCATCCGGTCTAGCAATCTCAATATATTCTTGAAGCTCTTGCATATGTTCTTCTTTATATGGGCTGCGCCCGGCCGTATCAACAAAAATAATATCCTTGTCTTTGTACAGCTCTATAGCTGAAGCCAAATCCAGGGGATTAAATACTACACTGATCGGTATATCAATTATTTCCGCAAATGTTCTTAATTGTTGGGCTGCTGATACCCTATAGGTATCAAGTGTAATTAGCGCTACATCTTTGCCATCCGTAAAAGCCATATTTGCCGCCAGTTTAGCTATGGTCGTGGTTTTTCCTACTCCAGTTGGGCCAATCATAAATACGAGATTCCCCTTTTTGTTGTCCCGGGTATTGATAGGTTTCACATCATTTATGTATTCCTGCAAGGTTTGCAGGCATAATTCCCTGATCCAGGCATCATCTCCGACTTTTTCCCTGGGCATCCGGGCTTCAACACTGTTGATGATTTTAAGTGCTATATCTTTATCCACCTGATTATTGACCAGGGTTTCATAAAAGAGCTGGACTTCTTCAGACATGCCTTTAATCAGCTCTACTTCATACATTTTGAGCTTGACATCAGATATAATGCTTTTCATTTTTTGCATTTCCTGCAATAGTTCTTTATCTTGTTCGGTTTTAACTGCAGGCACTTCCGGCTCCACCGGGGCGGGTTTTATTGGTTGGGGAGCAGCTGCAGGTACCGGTGCAGGGGGCGGAACCGGTTTACGCTGACGATCACTGTTTACCCGTAAATTGTCATCAATAGCTACAGTTATCTCGACCTGAGGTGCAAACAAGAAGCTTAAAATACCGCCTTTTTTAACCTTGCTTGTATGTAAAATGATCGCATCCCGGCCCATTTCGGCTTTGGCTTGTTTTAAGGCACTTTGAAAGTCTTTGGCTACAAATTTTTTTATAATCATGGAGACACCATCCCTATTACTTCAACATTTACCCCGGTATCAATCTCGTTATATGAAAGAACCAGAAGATTGGGAATAAACCTGTCAACCAGCCGTTTAAAATAGAGTCTTAGAACTGGGGCACATATTACTATAGGAGTTATACCCTTTTTATTTAAATCGTCAAAATATGAAGAGAGTTTGTCCACCATCTTCTGGGCTACATCCGGGTCAAGAGCCAAATAGGCCCCGAACTCACTCTGTTGCACGGAATCCCGCAGTTTTTCCTCCAACCCCGGATCAAGAGTTAAAACATTCAATTTGCCATCTGCACTGGCATACTGCTTGCTGATCTGTCGCCGCAGCGATTGCCGTACATATTCGGTTAACACATCGGTATCTTTAGTTAGTTTCGCATAATCCGCCAGCGTTTCCAGAATAGTAAGCATATCGCGAATAGCTACCTGCTCTTTCAAAAGATTGGCAAGAACTTTTTGCAGATCGCCCAAGCTTAATAAATCAGGTATCAATTCGTCCACTACGGCAGGGTTGCTTTCTTTAATAAAGTTTATAGTATTTTGAATTTCCTGTCTCCCCAATAATTCGTAAGCATGGGATTTTATGACTGAAGTCAGGTGGGTGGCTAGGACTGAAGGCGGATCTACAACCGTATACCCTTTTAATTCGGCACCGTCTTTGGCAAGGGTATCGATCCACCGGGCTGGCAGATTAAAAGCTGGTTCGATAGTATCTATACCGGCCAATTCCATATCATATTCAATTTCCGGGCCAATCGCCAGATAGTTGTCCAGAACCAGGTCTCCGCCTGCAATCTGGTTGCCTTTTATTTTAATAACATAGCTGTTGGGTTTAAGCTGCATATTGTCCCGGATGCGGATAGGAGGCACGATAAATCCCAATTCAACCGCACACTGCCTTCTGATCATTACTATTCGATCGAGCAGGTCTCCACCCTGTTCGGAATCAACCAGCGGAATAAGGCCGTAACCCAGTTCCATTTCCATTTTTTCCACTTGCAGCAGTTCAACCACATTTTCGGCCTTTTTAATCTGTTCGGCTTCTTCCACATCCTCCAAATCAGGTTCCACTTCCACTTCCGCAGTCGACTTGCGAAAGACAAAATACATTAGTGCAAAAAAAGCCGCCAAAGAATACATAGGGATGCGGGGTAGCCCGATGGTTCCCATAATCAGCAATATCACCGCGACCATTCCAAGTGCTTTCGGATGGCCAAAAAGCTGGGTACCCATCTCACGACCCATGGTCAATTTGGAGTCGCTTCTGGTTACTACTATACCGGTGGCCGTAGATATAAGCAGTGCTGGAATCTGGGTAACCAAACCGTCACCGATAGTTAGGAGGGTATAGGTTTGCAGAGCTTCACTCCAGCCGAATCCTTTTTGCACCATGCCTATAATAAAACCGCCGACAATATTAATGATTATTATAATAATACCGGCAATGGCATCACCCTTGACAAATTTGCTGGCGCCATCCATGGCCCCGTAAAAGTCAGCTTCACTTTGTATTTTTTGCCGCCGCTGGCGGGCCGTGTCCTCATTGATAAGTCCGGCATTCAAGTCGGCGTCAATTGCCATTTGTTTGCCCGGCATCGCATCCAAAGTAAACCGGGCGGCAACTTCGGATACTCTTTCCGCGCCTTTGGTAATTACTACAAACTGAATAACTACCAGAATAAGAAATATTACCACTCCGACAATGGCATTTCCTCCTACTACGAATTGCCCGAAGGCCTGGATAACGTCTCCGGCATATGCATAAAGCAAAATCAAGCGGGTAGCCGAAACGTTTAAGGCCAGCCGCAGTAAGGTTGTAACCAGGAGCAGGGAAGGGAAAATGGAAAACTCCAGAGGTTCGGTGTTAAACATGGATACCATCAAAATAATAAGGGCAAAGCTTATATTAAAGGTCAGTAAAACGTCTTGCACTACCGGGCTCATAGGAATAATCAGCATCATAACAATGCCAATTACAATAATGGCTATTAAAACGTCACTATAATCAAGCATTTTTTGAATCAAGCCTGATTTAGAATTCAATACAAATTCCTCCATCGTTAAAGTGAGGTGCTGCTCGTAGAACCTATAAATAATCCATACCCGGACAATCAACAGGTCACCTTATTTAAGTATCGGAAGAAACTGCGGAGCAGTTTCAAGACACCGCTACAACGAGGCGGGGGATTAGCCCCCCCTCCTGTTTTGTTAATAATAACCCGATCTTTTATAGAAGCGGGGGACATCTTCGCCTCGTTATAATGATCAGTATGTTTCGCAGACCGAGCAAATAAAGTGAAGAGCAAGGCTTTCAATAAGCCCGTGAATGAGGCGTACATAAGTACGTTGATTGAACGGGGTTATTGAATAACGCAGCTATTCGCTTTATTTGCCGGTCTAACCTTTTTTATAGCGCCATTTTTTTCTGCTTGTAGACAAAAGCCAAGACCTCGGCAACTGCCTGGTACAGTTCTTCAGGGACTACATCGCCAATTTCCAAACTGTAGTATAGAGTTCGGGCCAGTAATGGGTTTTCTACAATAATCACTTTGTTCTTGTTGGCAACTTCTTTGATCTTTAAGGCTATAAAATCCTGCCCCTTGGCAACCACCTGAGGGGCTTGCATCTGGGTTGCTTCGTACTTTAAAGCCACCGCAAAATGGGTCGGGTTGGTTATGACCACATCAGCTTTTGGAACTTCGGCCATCATCCGCTGCATGGCGACTTCGCGCTGAATCCTGCGCTGCCGCGATTTCACCAAGGGATCGCCTTCAACCTGTTTGTACTCCTGTTTAATGTCATATTTGCTCATCTTCAGGGACTTTTCATATTCATACCACTGGAAAATATAATCGATTATACCGATGATTATAAAGACTATACCTACTTTTAGGGCCATCTCCAAAACTATGCTGCTCATAATTTTTATAGTGGCAATAAGCTCCATATCCACAAAACGGGGAAATACGTAAAAATGCTTACGCATTACCGAATATACTATGTAACTGGTAACTATAACCTTTAACAACGACTTGAGCAATTCCTCAAGAGCCCGTTTGGAAAATATTCGTTTAAAGCCCTCGAGCGGATTTATGCGTTCCAGTTTAGGTGTTAAAACCTCGCCGCTAAAAATAAAACCGACCTGCAAATAACTGATCATCAAGGCTGTAATAAAAGTTACCAAAAACACCGGGAACAAAACCTTGGCTAAAACGATAAACACTTCTAAGAGCATATAATAAACATACTCATTGGAAAAGTCCGTCAGGGTTCTATCCAAAATGTACATCGAAGTAAAATTCTTGATGTTTTCAAACATATAGGGGAAACTAAAATACAATACCAAAGAGCCCGCTAAAACTATTACCGCTGAATTAAGATCCGTACTTTTAAAAACCTGCCCTTTTTTTCTGGCGTCTTCACGGCGCCGGGGAGTAGCTTCTTCCGTTTTTTCGCCGGTGTCCCCATCCGCAAATAGCTGCAGATCCATATGAAAGGGGTTCAATGTAAGCGGTAAGGGATATAATCTCCCAACTCCATCGTTATTCTCGCAAATATTCGCCTGTCTGCCTGCTTGCTTGTACCCATATGGGTATGCCTGCAGATATATATCCTCCTGACCTGGGCAGCTTAAGCCTAATCTGTTCACCTCCATGGTCAGCGCGACCCCATAACCACTAAGACTTTGTCCACATAGCCGAAAAATTCAGCAAAAAGACTGCTGAACACCCATAAATAAACCGGCAGCATAATTAAAAGCGTAACCAGACCCAGGAGAATTTTCAGGGGCAGGCCGACTATAAAAACATTCATTTGGGGAACCGTCCTGGCTATAAAACCCATGGCTATATCACTGATTAACACCGAAACCAATACCGGTGCGGCAATTTTAACTGCAAGCACAAACATCTTCACGCTCATTTCCACCAGCAAATCCAAAAAGTTATTATTCAGGCTTAAGCCTAAAAACGGAATTATATTAAAACTCTGGACCAAGGCCTGAATAAGATAATGGTGGCCGTTCATAATCAGGTAGATAAGCAAGGCAAGAATTTGGGTAAAGTTGCCCATAAGGGGAATTTGGGTTCCGGATTGAGGGTCGACTACATTGACTATGGCAAATCCCATTTGCATATCCATGATCTGCCCGGACAGTTGAATGGTAGCCAGGACTAGATAGGCTATAAAACCAATAGTGTAGCCAATAATTATTTCCAATACCAGAGCAGCCAAAAAATAGGCTGGAGTAGTTATATTTTGTCCGTAATGAACCGGTACAAAATAAGCCATGGCCGCAGACAGCAGGATTATAATGAGCCCTTTCACTCTTCCCGGAATCATCCGGCTGCTGAATATCGGCGCACTAAGAAAAAGCCCTGATACACGGCCAAGTATTAGAAAAAAGCTCTCCATCGCATAAGGCATAGTAAACTACCACCCTGTTAAATCGTTACCATGGCCGGAATAGATGCCAGCAAGTCATGGGTAAACCCAGTCAAAATGTTAAGCATCCAGGGTCCAAATATAATAATGACCAAAAAAACAATTATAATCTTGGGAACAAACACCAGAGTCATTTCCTGCAACTGAGTAGTGGCCTGCAAAATACTTATTAATAACCCGGTAATCAGGGCCGCACCCAGAACCGGTGCAGAAATCAACAATATTACCATCATTGCCTCATTGGCAATTCCCAGGACCATGTTTTCGTACAAGAGCCTGTCCCCTCTTCCTAATTAAAACTCATAATCAACGACTGAATAACCAAATTCCAGCCATCTACCAGCACAAAAAGCAATATCTTAAAAGGCAGGGAAATCATCATCGGCGGCAGCATCATCATTCCCATGGACATTAAGGCACTGGCTACCACCATATCGATTACCAGGAAAGGAATGAAAATAACAAAACCGATTTGAAAAGCGGTCTTCAATTCGCTGATTACAAACGAGGGTATAAGTACATAATTCGGAATATCCGTAAAATTACGCGGACGCTTTATTTTGGACAGTTTGACAAAAAGGGCCAGATCTTTTTCCCGGGTTTGTTTAAACATAAAGGTTCGCAATGGCTTGATCCCTTTGTCAAAGGCAGCTTCCTGGGTTATTTCGCCTTTCATATAAGGCTGCAGGGCCTGTGAGTTGACCTGTTGCAGAGTGGGAGCCATTACAAAAAAGGTCAGGAACAAGGCTAAACCTATTAAAACCTGATTAGGGGGCATTTGCTGAGTAGCCAAAGAACTTCTGATAAATCCCAATACTACAATAATTCTCGTAAAGGAAGTCAATAGAATTATTATGGACGGTGCGAGAGTCAGAATAGTTATTAGGATAATTAATTGCAAAGCCGAAGATAAGTCTTGCGGTTCGCCGGTATTACCGCCCAACTGCAGATTCATGCTCGGTATCTGCAGAGGTTCGGCTGAAACCGCACCCGATAAGACTGAAAGCAAAAGCAAAGTCAGCAAAATAATTATTGACCAGCGGAAGCTTAAAATTCTTTGTTTAAACATCGTCACCACTTCTTTTTGCTTCAATATCACCCATACTCTTATATGAAATCTTGTCCAGTCTTTGGGTTTGCTCGTTTATTAGTCTTTGAAACTTCTTACTGGGCGGGTTGGTCTTTGAATTGCGATTAATAAAGGTGTCCAGCTTGTCCTTAATATCCTGGAAACCTCCCTGAGGCTCGTTCATACGTTGAGTCCCCTGCCCAACTTCCTCAAGCAATTTCGGGTTATTTACCTCGAAAAGAAAAGAAATGTTGTGATCAGTTACTCCCAGCGCATAAAGCTTTTCACCAATTTCACATAAGACTATGCCTCGGTTTTGTCCGAGGACTACCTCATCAACCACATGCAGCCAGGTACCCTCCATTTTTCGGCTCACCTGTTTGCCAAAAAGCCGGATAAGAGACCAGGCAACTCCAATAATAATAGCGAGAATCAAAACCAGCTTGATAAAATCCCACCATAAACTATGTGTTTGGGTATTTACTTCTTGTTGCTTTTCCAGTTCCTGGTTCAACTGTTTTATATCATCTATGGCCAGTGCATTATAGGCCAGAATGTTAATCAGTATCAGGCATAGGACAGCAATAATTGCATATCTTTTGCGTAATGTGAGCATAGCCTGTCACATCCCAACCATATTTTAGGATAATGCTTTACTAACCGCTTCAATGACTCGTTCGGGCTGAAAGGGTTTTACGATAAAATCCTTGGCGCCGGCTTGAATAGCATCAATTACCATTGCCTGCTGGCCCATGGCACTACACATAATAATCCGGGCGGAAGGATTCATGGTTTTTATCTCCTTTACTGCAGCTATTCCATCCATTTCCGGCATGGTAATATCCATGGTAACCAGATCAGGCTGAAGTTCCTTGTACTTTTCAATGGCAACTCTACCGTTTTCAGCCTCACCCACTACTATAAAGCCATTTTTGTTAAGAATATCTTTGATCATCATTCGCATAAAAGCCGCATCGTCTACTATCAATACTCTCTTTTCCATTCTAATCCTCCTAGCCAGCTTATTGTAGTTTACTCATCCGATCCATGGGACTAATAATTGCGGTTATTCTGATACCATAATTCTCATCAATGACTACTACTTCACCTTTAGCAATCAGCTTACCATTTACCATCAGGTCAACCGGTTCACCGGCCAGTTTGTCGAGCTGAATGATTGCCCCTTGATTAAGCTCCAGGATCTCCTTGATCGTTTTACGGGTCTTGCCTAGTTCTACCGTAACATCCAGGGGTACGTCCAAAATCAGCCCTATGTTCTGAGGATAGCTTTCCATTGGGGCTTCTCTAAGAGGTGCAAACTGCACTGGCTGCACCGCAAAAGTTTGATTGCTGCGCGGCTCCGGGGCCGGATTATAAGTAGGCTGCGGAGCATAATTGACTTCCGGTGGCGGCGGCGGAGCAGCAGCCCAAGCCTCCGGCTGGGGTGGAGGAGGAGGAGCCTGCTGCTGAACCGGAGGCGGACTTGCCTGGGGCACTACCGGTTCCGGGGCAGCTTCCTTACTATCTCCCATAAGAATGGCCATAATGCTTTCTACCGCATCCATCGGAATAATCTGCATTATCTCACTATTAACCAAATCTTCGATTTCCATCTTGAATTTGATTTTCACCATGTCTTTATAGGAATCTGAAAGGTTTAATTCTTCCTTGCCAAAATCCATACGTTTTAAATCAGGCGGGGAAATATCGATACGGCGGCTAAACATCGAAGATAGACTGGTGGTAGCAGAACCCATCATCTGATTCATTGCTTCACCAACTGCACTCAGTTCCAATTCGCCCAATGGCTTGGCCTCTACTAATCCTTCTCCGCCCATCATTAGATCTGCTATTATACAAGCATCTTCTTCTTTTATAATCATTATGTTGGAACCAGTAATACCCTCAGTATATTTTACTTCCACTACCACATAGGGCAGGGGGTACTGGTCCTTAAGCTCTTCCGGACTGGTTGTTGAAACATTCGGAGTAGTAATGGACACTTTTTTCCGCAACAAGGTAGAAAGCGTGGTTGCTGCAGTACCCATACTTATGTTTCCGACTTCACCCAATGCATCCTTTTCGAAATCGCTTAGTTCAAATCCCGTACCGGAACTGATTTCCTCAGCACTGGAATTATCTCCCCCGTTTAAAAGAGCATCAATTTCTTCCTGGGAAAGGATACCATCATTCATTTTCACTTTCCTCCTCTATTATCCGGGAAACCTGAATAGAGAATTTATTGCCAAAGATACCAGGTTTACCAACGAATTTGGTGCGGTTGCCGATTACAACCTCCAGTTCCTCATTAATATTTTTGTCCAGAGATATGGCATCACCCACAGAGAGCGCCAGCAAATCCTTTACTGTAATTACATTCTTGCCTAAAATTACTTTTACCGGTATCGAGGTATTTTCCAGCTTGTGTTTTATAGCCGCGATGTTTTCCGGCGATTTTTCCTGGGTTGATGTTGAATAGTAATAATGAACATTCAACTTGTCGAGTATGGGTTCCAAGACCAAAAAGGGAATACATATGTTTATCATTCCGACTACATCAGCCATCCGGGCTTCCAGAGAAACAATGATCATAATCTCGGTGGGTGAAACCAACTGGGTAAACTGGGGATTGGTCTCCACCCGGTCCAGGGACGGCTCTATCTGGATAATGCTCTCCCATGGCTCCTGCAAATAGTCCAGCATGCGCTGAGATATTCTTTCCATAACCGTCTGCTCAATTTCCGTAAGCGCCCTGATCTTGGCCAGAGCATAGCCGGGACCTCCCAACAGGCGGTCCAGAAAAGCAAATCCCAAATTAGGGTTGATTTCCATGATGGCACTGCCTTGTAAAGGATAAATGGAAAAAATATTCAATATAGTTGGGTTGGGTATTGATCTGATAAATTCCTCATAGGTCAACTGTTCCACAGATAACAGTTCCACTTGCACCGGAACCCTCAATTGTCCCGATAGATAGGTTCCCAGAGTTCGAGAATAGTTCTCGTAGATAACCTGCAAAGTATGTATCTGATCTTTGGAGAACTTATTAGGCCGCCGAAAATCATAGACTTTTACCTTGTTTTTAATCTCTTCTTCTTTTAATACATTGGCATCTATCGACCCATCGCTTAAAGCAGACAGCAGGGCATCTATTTCATTCTGGGATAGAACCTCACTCATTATAACCCTCCTTCCAGGTTATAATCATTGCATTATAAAATCGGTGAAATATATATTTCGAATGGTATCTCCACCTATTTTCTTGTTTAAATCTTTTTTAAGCTCGGTCTTCAAGTTGCTCCTATTTCTTACATCCAGGTCGGCTACCGTTTTGGCAGAAATTATACCCAGTATACTATCTTGGATCACCGGCAGAAACGTGGTGATTTTCTCTTTATCTGCTTCCTCTCCTACTTCTACCGCTACTTTGACCTTTAAAAAGCGCTGCCCGCCAACATCATTAATGTTAGTGGTAAATTCTCCGACTTCCACCAGATTGCCGGTTAGGGCTTCGGCCTGCTTTTCTTCTTTAGGCATCAAGGGAGCCATCAGACTTTTCATCAAAAAGTAGGAGCCGCCCATCGCTACCAGAAAGATTACAAGCCCGATAAGTATTAGTTTAACATCAACATTAATCTCCAGTTTTCGTTTCGGTTTCTCCTCGGAAGTTTTTTCGTCCGCCAACACTATCCCCCCCTGGAACTATTTTTTTAGCGTAGTATTAGATTTCTGGTGAAATCTAATAATTTCCTCCCTGATCTGAGCAGTTTTTTCCTTAACCACAAACTTTTTTCCGGTGTTGAGAGTTACTACCGTATCCGGAGTTTCCTCCATAAGCTCTATCATATCGATATTGACCATTATTCGCTCACCGTTGAGACGGGTAAGATAAATCATTTGTTCACCTCGGATTTATTCCCGCCGGGGCTTAAAAACCCCGGCAGGAAAATCATATTTATCGTTTGAGGTTGACCAGTTCCTGAATCATTTCATCAGAGGTGGTGATTATTCTGGAATTGGCCTGGAAACCCCGCTGGGTAACAATCATATCGGTAAATTCTTCGGATAAGTCAACATTGGACATTTCAAGACTACTGGGGATTATGGAACCCAGGCCCTCAATGGTCGCACCATTGATAGCAGCCGTTCCAGAGTTGGCCGACTCCTGGAACAAGGTTCCGCCAACCTGAATCATACCTGCCGGATTCTCAAAATTGGCCAGAGCTACCCTGGCCAGACTTCTGGTTTCCCCATTATCGTAAATGCCTCTGATAACTCCATCGGTACCCACGGTATAGCCGGTCATGACTCCGGCAGTATAACCGTCCTGGTAGGTGGCTTTGGCGGTAGTATCAGAGTTGTACTGGGTAATAGCTGAAAAATCGATTTCGTAGACAACATCATCAGCCCCTAGAGAACTCCCGGCCCCTGCGATCGGGGGGATATTCCCGACAGTCAGAGTAAAAGGATCTTCAGAGGTTCTGCCCATTATTTTTCCCTGGGTATCAAACTGTATATTATACAGCCGCCGTATCTGTTTCTCACCTACTTCCAGCATGCTGCTGGGGGTGGTGTTAGTGGGATCCATATCTATCGTGTCGTAACCGTCGGTGGCAGTGGAACTGTAGCCCGGAGCTTCTTCGAAACGTGAATCCAGGGATATGTCACAGGCCCATTTGGAAACCGTGGGCGGTCCCGGTTCAATTGCGTATTTGAAGAAACGGAAATATACTGTATGATTGTTGCCCTCGCTATCATAGACATCCTGGGAAGTAATCAGGCAATTTAAAGGATCGGGATTAAAGCCCGGATCAATGGGATCAAAAGTGTCAACCGTAGCGGCGCCGCCTGTAAAAGCCACACCTGCTCCAACTGCAAAGGTAATATCATCTACATCAGTACCGCTGAGGTCGTTGATAAATTCAATATTGAAATCGGCAGCTCCGCCTGCAGTTACCTGAATATTCCCGCTTAAACTGGAATCCGCAGCAATAAGCGCAGCACTGATTTCAGCTGCCCCGGCGGTACTGGATATTGGCTCCGTGGTATTCCCATTATATGTCAGGGTATAATATCCTGTAGTGGCACCACCCAAATCAATATCGACTTCTTCATTTCCTGGGAAACCATCAGTAACGCCAGCATTTGCACCAACTCCGTCGAACGTAGTATATGGTGTAAACGTGATTGGAGGTACATCCATGGATGCCAGGTCATTCTGGAATGTTATTTCGTAGCGTGGATTTGCTACAGTCGAATTATAGCTCACCACAACATTGCCGGTGCCTATAGTGCCCAAGTTCTCCAAAGCGGTTTGTATGCTGGCTGCAGTACCGGTCGGATCACCTGCAGATACACTTATCCAATCGGTAAGCTGTCCTTTAAATCCTAATTGGAAATCTCCCGCACCTCCATTGGCAATGGTAGCAAAACTCAGGGTCTGGATTTCGTTAAATTCGGTGGTCGAATCCAAATTGCCGGCAAAGGTTGACTCGGTGCTGGAGCGCGGCGCACAGGTTTTGTAATCGCCGATATCAATGGTTTGGGTCGTGGCCGGAACTATGGTAATGGGCCAGTCGCCTGAAGCGTTGGTCTGACTGTTGTCGGCCATCCAGCCCTGGACATTGTAACCGTTGGATACATTGGTAAGCATGCCCATCTCGTCAAAATCGAAATTGCCGGCCCGGGTATAATAGGTCTGCTGCCCGTTTTTGAGCACAAAGTAGCCGTTGCCGTCTATCGCCATATCGGTAAGCTTGTTGGTGGTGGTGGTAGCAGTAGCGGTGTGAATCTGGTCCACACTGCTTACTCCCATTCCCAATCCAATAGCCATGGGGTTGGTTCCCCCCCGGCCGCCGGAAATCGGGCTGGTAGCCCCCCGCAATGTCTGATAGAGGGTGTCCTTGAATACCACACGGCTCTTTTTATAGCCGTTGGTATTAATATTGGCGATATTGTTGCCTATTACATCCATTCTGGTCTGGTGGTTTTTTAAGCCTGAAACCCCAGAATACATGGAACGCATCATATTTTACATGACCTCCCTATTTAATTACTTGTCACAGGTTGCCGCATTTACATGGTTTCCTCACCATTTTGGAATGCTTCGTTCATTCGGCATTCCCGGGCTTCCATAGAGGTCCAGCCCTAAATAATCACGGCGCTGTCGATATTGGTAAATATGTTTTCTTTTAAGCTCTGACCGTCCACGGCGGTAACTACGGTATTGTTTTTAACGCTTACCACCAGAGCCAGATCCTGCATTAGAATCAAGGAATCGCGTGCGCCCTTTTGCCTGGCTTTGCTGACTGCGTCCTGAAGCTTATCCATTTGGCCGGCACTCAATTCGATATTCCTGGATTTCAGCCGCTCCCGGGCATGCTGGGAAAATTTAAGTTCGCCCTGCAGCTTTTGATCCAGAACCTGCCCAAAACTGGTACTTGATTGGGTTTGGGCTGTTTTATCCTTGCGGACCGTGCCTGGCTGCACAACCGGTTGTTGGGGAAAATAAATACGGTTATTCATCCTGGTCATCCTCTCCCGGGATTAGATAGGAACTTAGTTGATCCAATCTATATAGAATTTCAACTAAAACCGCCTGGTCGATAGATGTACTTTCTTCACCAATTTTTGAAATTGTACTTGCCGCAATTTCCTCGCCATCTATTACATAATATGATACTCCATCCTTAAGGAGCACGGATTCAATGATCCCGGTAAGCGTAGATGAAGTATCATCGGGATCCGGATAACCGACCTCCCGGCCAATCATACTGCTAGCCT
Organism: Syntrophomonas sp.; assembly: GCA_036677685.1. Taxonomy (GTDB): domain Bacteria; phylum Bacillota; class Syntrophomonadia; order Syntrophomonadales; family Syntrophomonadaceae; genus JAQUBU01. The sequence continues at coordinate 58,694 of JAVBWA010000022.1, forward strand.
GTTGCAGCATTAAACCGGGAAGAAGATTGCTGGTTATGTTGTCCGATAGTTTTGTAAAACTGCTGTTAAGATTTTGCATCTGCTCCAAAGAACTGAAACTGGCCATTTGTGACATAAATTCCTTGTCTTCGACCGGGTTCGTCGGATCCTGGTATTTGAGTTCAGTCAAAAGGAGCTTGAGGAAAGCATCCTTGTCCAGGGTATTGCTGGTGCTATTTGTTGTTGAAGAAGTACTGTCAGTCGTCTTGGCCCAGGGAACTGTTTCATAGCTTACTCCATCGATTGTAGTTGCCATCATTTCACCTCCTAAACTAGAAAATTCATGGTCCCGTTACTCCTTATGCCATATTCGGACTCGGGGATTGCGCTTAGCGCAATGTCATCATTATCAAGGCTGTCAAGGTTTTCCATCCCGTCCGGGTATCCTTGCCCGGTAAAATTGCGCGGGTACTGCTCGTTCATAAACTGGTAGCGCTGCCAGGATTCTTGAGGGTTATTACCGGAACCGTCAAACATACCGCCGTTGTTCAGCTGTACATTGACTTCGGCCTTTTCCACTCTTATCCCCTGAGCTTCCAGCGACTGCCTCAGTGTATTGAGGTTGCTGTCCAGCATGTGTTTCACTTGATGGCTGTCGGTAATAAACTTGGCAGTCAGTATTCCTTCTTCAACTGCAATCTTAATCGTCATCTTGCCCAGAAATTCAGGCTGCAATTGGATCTTCATCTCTGAGGAATTTAGTTTGACCATCATTTCGGCTTTCTTCACAATTTGCTCCAGCACTTTTTCCGGCTCCGTTAAGAGGTCGGTGGTTGCGGGGGCGCTGGTGGTACGCAGAAGCTGTGTTTTTTCCGACTCCAAGCCGCTTTTGCCTGCCAATAAGGCTAAACTCTCCCCTTCGCTGGGCTTGCTGCTTGCCGCCGCTTCGGTTTTGGTCGGTATAACTTCGCTTTTATCAGACTTTAATCGTTTGCTTTCAAAAGCTATCAGTTTTTTAACATCAGTGGCAGCCTGCTCAGTTTTGGGTCTGACTACTTCCAATCCGGCTACAGTTCTGAATTTTAATTCGCTCTGACCAGCCTTTGCTTCACTTTGCTTGCTTGCGGCGGACACCTTATTGCTTTCATCAGTCTTATCCACTTGTTTGGCTGGTTCGGGCCCCACTTTTGAAGCTGTACTTTTTTCATCCGGAGCAGCTTGGGTTAATAGGGCTTCAGCATCGCTTACTGTCTCATCTCCAAACACCGCCGTTTTAGCTCCCTGGTTATTGGAGTCTGTACGTTTGGCGGTAGTCTGGGCGGCCAAGCCTGACTGTATGAGTACTGCCGGTGATTCGTTAAGCAGTGCCGTTTCCGGAGTAGGCTGTTTCCCGTCGGTAGTGATTATCGGTTCTTCAACTCTGGCGGTCTTTGCCTGATTGTCGATTACCATATCAGGTTGAACTGGAATATCACTTACCAAAGTCGCTGACTCTTTAAGAGAATCTTGCATCGCCAGCAGCAGCTTGGGCTCCGTTACCGGCTTTGCTTTAGCTGCTTCATCGCCAGGTTTTACATTTTCATTGATTTCTGCCTGATTGTCAACGGGAAGCCCGGTAATCTGTGATTCCAGCAATGGCGCCGGTTTTGGCGTAATCGTTTCCGGTATAGCTGGCTGCTGCAATCCCACTTGCCCTTTAGGTTCTTCCACCATGGGCATAAGATCTTCCTGGAGCGGTGCAATCTGGGTAGCAGTTTGGGGAAGCTCATTAAGCAAATTCGTTATACCGGGGTTTTGGCTGGTTTCACCCAAATCTGCGGCTTCATTAACTTGTGCAACAATTTCCACCTTGGGCAATTCCGGCATAGTTTCCTGAGCAATTAATCCCGGGATATCATTTAAGGGTATATTGCCCGGTACCTGCTGAATTTCGCTTTCCGGCTGTATTTCTCCAACAGCGACTATTTCATCGCTTGCTGTTGATTTTGGAGGCGCCTCTTGCTCTGCCGGTTTTTTACTTGCTGAATCCGCCTGGACAAGTCGCGGGGTTTCGACTTTTTGCTCAGCCGGAAAGGGGTTGCTGCCGGATTCCGGGCACTCTGCAATTGCTTCCGTATTGCTGCGCTGCAAATCTTTACTTTCACTGCTGCGACGGGTTAGTCTCTGCAGGTGTTTGCTGAAACTGCTTGAACTGGAACCGGTTTTGGCCTTGGGAGCAGACAATTCAGATTTTATTGTCTTTGCTGGTACGGCTGTCTGCATTTCTACCATATTCACTTGTGCCAATCTTTCACCTCCTTCATTATTAAAATCCCCCTAGTTAAGGGGTCAAGAATAAGGGGTATTTGCCCCTCATTCTTAACACCTTAACTAAGGTGCCGCTACCAGCATTTTTTTACTAATATTAGCCGCTTTGTCGCGGTCCATATTCTCCATTAACTCGGCTACCAAATCAGTCTCCATAGCCGAAAAAATTCCGATTATATCCTCGTCGCTCAAACGCGACATAATATCGGCGGCATTTTTGGCTTTCATCCCGGCAAAGTATTCGGCCATATCCTTATAAGCGGCCGACTTGCTTTCTTCTTTGAGCTTCAAATCCAGTAGTTCTTTGTTTAAACGGGCAATCTCTTCCTTAAGCTGATCATCATCCTGTTCCGTAACCTTTAGATCCTTTTTGACCTCAGACATCTGGGCTTGGATTTTCTCCATTTCAGCCCGTTTTTCTTCAAGAATTCTTTCCAATCTTTCGTTATCTTTAGCATAGCGTTCTTTCTGTTTGAGTACCTGGTCATATTGAACTACCGATACTTTATCCATGCTTTGGGCTATATGGCTGCCCAAAAAGGGTATACTGTTTAGAAAGGCTGGGGTGGAAAAGAAATTAAGATACATAAGCAGATAAGCTCCGCCCCCTAAAATAAAGAGGATTAAGAGCAAGTAAAACATTATTTTGATTTTCCGCAAAACCTTCGCCATATATAAAAAACTCTCCCGCAATTCAACTTAATACTTATTTCTAATAAACGCTTGGAACCGCTACTATTTGGGAATTAAGTAGAAAAAGTAAATTCTACCCCTCACGCCTTACGCCTCACGCCATCAAGATATTTGCTTACGATAGTGGTTATTAATGGCAATTTCGTCGACAATTTTCTGTTCTTCCAGGCTAAGCTGGTGCAGGTATTCCTGCCAGTCCTTTTCTTTTAACTTCTCCATGGTGTCGGTTTCTTTGATTCTTGCCAGCAAGACCTGGCGGGCTTTCTCCAAAATCAATTCCGCATTGTACAACATTTCTTCGATATTGTTAATCTGGTTTTTCATTACCGGAATATATTCTTTTTTAATCAAAAGCTCTTGAAAGCCTTTTTTCTCCCAGTTGAATTCTCTAATGTTTTGCTCCAGAGCTTCCAGCCGTTTTAGCGAAAGTTCAAGTCTTTCCTGGATGCGATTGCGTTCATATATACAGATCTGCAATTCATCACGGGCCAGTTGTTCCTGCCGTATGGATATATCCAATTTGGTCTGCAGCCTGAAACGAAAAGCTTTCATCAGATACTCCTAGCTGTGCACGGCATATTCGAGTTTGGCAAGTGAATCTTCCAGAGAAGATTCATCATATATACCCTGCTTTAAAAAATCATGACATTTATCTATAAGTACTACGGCTTCATCTATACGCGGGTTGGAACCTTTTTTATAAGCACCGATATCGATAAGGTCCCGGGCTTCCTCATAGGTCGCCAACAGACTTCGGAAACGATTGGCATTCTTCATCTGCTCTTTACTAACTACATCAATCATTACCCGGCTTATACTCTGCCCAACATCAATGGCTGGATAGAGATTGAGGGCGGCCATACTCCGGCTCAGGGCTATATGCCCATCCAGTATACCTCTCACCGCATCGGTAATCGGCTCGTTCATGTCATCTCCCTCAACCAGAACGGAATATAAACCGGTAATACTCCCGTTTTCTGAAGTTCCCGCTCTCTCCAGCAATTTGGGCAGTAATGCAAAAACGGAAGGTGTATATCCTCTGGTGGCCGGGGGCTCACCAATGGCTAAACCGACTTCACGTTGAGCCAGGGCAAAGCGGGTTACGGAATCCATCAATAGTAATACATCTTTACCCTGATCTCTAAAATATTCAGCTATACTGGTAGCTACGAAAGCTCCTTTAAGTCTTACCAGGGCAGGCTGGTCAGAAGTTGCTACAACCACCACGGAGCGGGCTAGTCCTTCCTCACCCAAGTCACGCTCCAAAAACTCTCTAACCTCGCGCCCTCTTTCGCCAATAAGAGCTATTACATTTATATCAGCATTGGTGTTCCGGGCTATCATGCCAATCAGGGTGCTTTTGCCTACTCCACTGCCGGCCATAATACCCATGCGTTGGCCTTTGCCGATAGTTATCAAACCATCAATAGCCTTGACTCCAACCTGTAAGATTTCACTAATGCGTTTTCTTTTTAAAGGGTTTGGAGGCTGGTTCATTACCGGATAACTGCTCTCCGATTTAATCCGGCCTTTATCATCAATGGGCTCACCCAAGCCGTTTAATACCCGGCCTTTAAGCTCCATACCTACTTTCACTCTTAGGGTGGTGCCGCTAGCCAGGAGTTCACTTCCGGGGCCAATTCCTTCAATATTGCCCAGAGGCATCAAGAGTATTTTGTTACTTCTGAAACCGGCTACTTCAGCAGGTATTAACTGCCGGTCAGCATAATTGGTTTTTAAATAACAGAGTTCCCCAAGCTTTACCCGCGGCCCGCTGGCTTCCAGGGTCAAGCCAATCGCCTGCGAAATCTTTCCCTTTAGCTGGCAGCTTGGCGCTTTTTCCAGGGCATCAAGATATTTTTCTATGTCCAGGGCTGACTGCCTATTCATCGGTGGTCACTTCCTGAACAGCTTTTTCCGCATTGGCAATTCTGGTTTCCAACCTTGCATCCACAGACCCGGCATCACTTTCCAACATTAAACCGCCGGCAGCAATACGCTCATCGGCATAGATATTTATTTGTGTGTCATTACTACCAATATCGGTGAAACTCTCGGTTTCCATTACTTTAAAAATTCGCTCTACATCCTGGGGGTTTACATATACGGTAACATTGCCGGGTTGATCCAAAAAGCCCAGAGCTTCGCGGAGGATATTAATAATTACGTTTGGATTGGTCACTAATTCCCCGCCAATGACTTTTTTTGCTAAGGCCATAGCTAAACGAACCATATCCGGTTCACTGGCTTTCATCATATTCAGTTTGGTTTGCCGGGCTTCTTCCAATAATTCTTGATTTTGCTGGATAGCCAGCAAACGATCAGCTTCTATTTCCTGCTGTGCAGTTTTTAAACCGTTTTCATACCCTTCCTTCTGGCTTTTTTCGCGAATTTGGGCGGCTTCTTGATAAACTTTTTCTCTTACTACATCTGCTTCTTCATGGGCATTGGATATAATTGTTTTAGCTTCATCCCTGACCTTTTCCAGGAGTTCCATTACCATATGCTCGGTTTCATTTAAAATGTTTTCGCTCTCTAATTTAAGGCGCTCCAATTCTTGTTCTTCTTTTTCAATTCGATTTTGGGCAAGCTCTTCTTCATCAAGTTCTTCAATGTCGTCTTCAGCAGCTATATTTTCCAATGAAGCCAGGCTTTCCCTTTTGATTTTTTCAAATTCATACATGGTGGAGAGATCTATTATTTTAGGCTGGGAAATGAGCAGTTCACTTCGTTTTATTATTTTAGACAATTACCTCATCTCCTCCGCCTCTGGCCACCACGATTTCACCAGCGTCTTCCAGGCGACGAATGATATTAACTATGCGCTGCTGCGCTTCCTCAACATCACGCAATCTAACCGGGCCCATAAACTGAATATCTTCACGCAGCATGTCGGATGCCCGGCTTGACATATTGTGGAATATCTTCTGTGATACCTCGTTGCTGGCACCCTTCAAGGCCAGAGCGAGATCCTGGGACTCAACTTCACGCAGTACGCGCTGAATGGAGCGGTCGTCGATCATTACCACATCTTCGAATACAAACATTAGTTTCTTGATTTCTTCGGCCAGTTCGGGATCCTGAACTTCTAAAGATTCCATAATGGTTTTTTCGGTCGTGCGGTCAACCCGGTTGATAATCTCAACCACCGCCTTGACACCGCCAGCAGCAGTAAGCTCTTGAGGTGCAATCGATGAAAGCTTGCGTTCCAAAATTCTTTCGACTTCCTTTATAACCTCAGGTGAAGTAGTGTCCATAATCGCAATTCGCTTGGCCACCTCAGACTGTCTTTCCGGAGGCAGGGCTCCTAGAATAATTGAGGCTTTTTCCGGTTCCAAGTAAGCCAGAATAAGAGCTATAGTCTGAGGATGCTCGGATTGTATAAAGTTTAACAAGTGTGAAGGCTCCGTCTTGCGTATAAAATCAAAAGGTCTGACCTGCAACGACGAAGAAATTCGTCCGATAATCTCATTGGTTTTTTCAACTCCATAGGCCTTTTCCAGAACCTCTTTGGCATAGTCAATGCCACCTTGCCCGATGAACTGTGTGGCGAGACACATTTCATAAAACTCGTGGTAAATATCATCCATTTTTTCCGTGGGTACCTGCCGAACGTTGGCTATCTCCAGGGTTATTTGCTCTATTTCTTCCTCATTCATATGGTGAAACAATTTGGCCGACTTTTCAGGCCCTAAAAATATTAATAAATTGGCTGCTTTTTGTTTTCCATTGAGGCTGGTTTTAATTGCCACTATGCTCACCCCTATTCATCGCTTAACCAGGCTCTAAGGGCCTGCGCGGCAGTTTCAGGCTGTTCATCAATAATGCGTTCAATTTCTTCTTTAATCCGGCGTTTTTCTTTCTCTTCGGCGGATAATCCAGCATCGATCAAATCTTCAACCCTTATCTCTTCTTCAACAATAGATTCAAAGCCAGCCGCAGCTAATGCTGCCTCTTCTTCCGCTTTCTGTCTGGCTATCATAGCCTGCCGCCGCTTTATCAACACCCATACCAGGAGCCCAATGGCCACCGCTAACAGAGCAATTATCCAGGGTGTATATGGTGATTGCATAACTTTATCCATAGTCCCCTGGGAAGAGACCGGTACCGGTTCGGTTATAAAATCCACAAAAGCGACTGAAATGTTGTCTTCCAGACGAACCGTTTCATTATCTCGGTTTTCCCTCAAACCACAGGCGGTAGCCACAATGTTGCGGATCTTTTCGACCTTGGCTTCTTCGGTATCTCCTATATTGGCGTTTTCAGTGCCTTTATTGTTGACTAAAACCGCAACGGTTAAATAATCGTATTTGACTTCTCCCTGGGCCATTTTGGTTGATGTTTCGGTTTTGTTGAGTTCATAATTCCTAATCTTGCTGCTCTTGTCATAACTGTAAGTTCCCGTTCCAGTATCAGCTTCCTGATACTGCGGAATGTTGGTATCGGTTCCGGGAACTGCCGCATTGTTCGTGGTAGTACCCTCTCCTGAATCTTTCTTTATCTCCTCACTCCGGACGAATGGTCCTTTGTCATCATGGGTATACTTTTCATCCATCTGTTCCTGGTCATCAAAGTTTAAATCCGCGTTTACGCGTACCACGGAGTTGTCTTTACCCAGGCTTTTATCCAGCATGCTCTGAATGGCTTCCTGTTTTTCCTTTTCGAATTGCTTTTTAATCTCCATCTGGATTTTCATAATCGCAGTGGCATCACCTTCGGGATCAGGCAAGTTGTCGGAAACCAAATTCCCGCCCTGGTCAACAATTACCACATTTTCCGTGGTAAGATTTTCAACACTGTTGGCCACCAGATTAATAATCCCTTGAATCTCCTTGGGAGTAAGCTTCTCGCCTTCTTTAGTATTAACTACTACCGATGCCTTGGGCAATTCCTCATTATCGGAATACAAAGTCGGCTCCGGCAAGGCTAAATTAACCTTCGCTGCTTTAACCTTGTCCAAGCTCTGAATACTCCGGGCAAGTTCTCCCTGCAAGGCCATCTGGTATTTCACTTTTTTATCGGTTTGAGTTTCGCCAAAACTACTTTCCTGGAAGAGTTCAAAGCCAGTTTCGCCTCGGGGCAGGTTCTCGCTGGCTAATTGTAAGCGGGTTTTATCTTTGACTTCAGGGGAAACAAGAATGGTCGTGCCGCTGTCTTCTAACTCGTATGGTATTTTTCCTTCATCCAGAATGGCTATGATCTGGGCGGCATCTTTTTTATCCAACTCAGTATATAAAACATCATAAGGTGTTTCAGAGCCCGCAGTAAATACCAGAATTACTGCAGCTGCTGCTATTAATAAAGCAGCAGCTCCGAAAAGCACTTTTTGATTCAAACTCAATTTTGTCCAGGCTTCCTTAATTCGCACACCTGTTTGCCTGACGTTGTTTACAAAAGTCTCCATCGTTCAACTCCCAAAACTAGATTCTATAATTGTATGCGCATTAAGTCCTGATAGGCTTCCACGATTTTATTCCTAACCTCAACAGTTAGCTGTAAAGCCATGTTTGCCTTTTCATAAGCCAGTATGGTGTTATGTAAATAGGTCTCATCACCCAGAGCAAGTTTTTCTGCGCTTGCAGAGGCTTCGTTCTGCAAATCGTTAACCTCCGACAAAGCGTTCTTGAGATAGCTAAAAAATCCACCTTCTCCAGTACTCTGAGTTTCAGCGGCATTAGTTGATGCATCTTTTTGCACAAGTCCGGCAGTTCCTGCCATATGCCTGATATCCGTTGCACCCAACTTCATCTGCTATCCTCCCTATCTTCCGATATCCAAAGCTCTCGCAGCCATGCTTTTGCTGGCTTCGATCATCTTCGCATTTGCTTCATAGGCCCTGGTTGAAGAAATCATATTAATCATTTCTTCAACTATATTAACATTGGGATAATTAACGTAACCTTGTTCATCAGCATCCGGATTGGAGGGTTCATATACCCTGCGAAAAGGTGCTTCCTCTTCAGTTATAGACCTTATTTCCTTAACCCGCACCCCGGTTCCAATGGTCTTGGCCTTAACTTCTTCGGAATCCAGAACATCCTGAAAACTACGTACGCCGGTTTGAGCTTTCCGGGCTTCAAACACAACGACCTGCCGGCGGTATGGACCCTGTCCGTTTTGTACCCGGGTAGTTTCCACATTTGCCATGTTGTTGGCGATGGTATCCATGCGAAGACGCTGGGCGGTCAAACCTGATGCACTGATATCAATAGTATCCAAAAAGCCCACAACTCTACCCCCTTCCGGTTATAGCCATTCGCAACAGTTTAATCTCATTGCTCATGCTCTGACCAAGCGCATCATAGTTAATTTTATTTTTAGTAAACTTGGCCATTTCGGTATCAATATCCACATTGTTTTCATCATTTCTGAAACTGAGTTCCTTTAGAACCCGGGTTTCAGGCTGAAAATTCTCAATAGTTTGTCCTTCGTTTCCACTCTTTATTTGAATATGCCTTTCATTGGTCACACTCAACTTTCCGGAATCCGTTTCAATGTCACCTTCCAACAATCTTTTCATATTTTCTTCAAAAACAACTTCACTGCGTTTAAATTTGGGAGTATCCACATTGGCAATGTTGTTGGCTATAACATCATTTCTCAAAATAGCGGTATCCATGGCTTTATTTATTATGGTGTTGGTTTTGGAATTAAAAATTTTTTCCAGCAAAATATCACTCCTAACTATTAGCACCTGAATTTACTTCTATTTTCTTTGCCAAATTCCTTCTTTATAACTGCTAATATATGTTAGTTGCAAACAAAATTATGCAAATGTTGATTTTTTTCTGTGTTTTTCCAAAAGTAAATGTTTCTTAACAATATCCTCCCATTTTCTATAGTTCTACCTCAATTTCTAATATCCTTCTCTTTACAATAAAATCATTTAAACATAAAAATGGCTGACCGTATAGTCAGCCATTAGTCCTACAACATTATGGTTAATTTGACATAGAGCAGTATAATTCGTATTTTTTTGGCAGTACGTCTCTATTTGTCATTTTTGTATATATTTTACTTGTTAGGCGTTATTCCTCAACTCTTCAAATAGAAAATCATTTAAAACTTTAATGTAAGTTCCTTTCATTCCCAAAGATCTTGATTCAATAACTCCGGCACTCTCAAATTTGCGTAAAGCACTTACGATAACCGAACGGGTAATCCCAACCTTGTCCGCAATGCGGCTGGCAACTAACAGACCTTCCTTGCCGTTAAGTTCGGCTATGATATGATCAATAGCTTCTTTTTCCGAATACGATAAAGTAGCCAGGGCAATTTGCACCGAAGCACGTTTTCTTGCCTCTTCTTCAATGCGCTCAGTTCGGATACGCATTATTTCATTAGCCATAACAATGGCTCCATATTCGATCAGGACGATATCTTCGTCACTAAAACCGGTGTTTTCCCGCATAAGAATTAAAGTGCCAATGCGACGTGCTCCGCCAAATACTGGAGTAATCGACCAAATGCGTGTTGAGCAATTGCAATTGATATTATTGGTATTGAACAAGCACTTGCGCCCATCCTTAAAAATTATATTGGTCTGAGTTTCATAAATGTTCAACAATTCCTGGTTAAAACTTTCCGGAAAACGTTCGGCATGATTTTTCAGTTCTTCAATCTGATCACAAGCTACACCTTCACTAAATGCGTATCCACCTATCTGCCCTCTTCTGCCCACAATAAAAACCGTACATTCCAAATTTCTGGACAACACCTCGGCTATTTCAAAAAAATCAACCGGATGTCCTGCAATTTTCTGAAGTATCTTATTTATTGAACGAGATTTTTCCAACAATGATTTTGGCATCTAATCACCCCCTATAAAATATACCTGCTAAGGTCATCATTCTCAACGATTTCCTGCAATCTTTGAGAAACATAGTTGACATCTATACTTATTTCCTGCCCCGCCATTGAAGGAGCCTCAAAAAGAAGTTCCTCCAATACTTTTTCCATCACCGTATGTAAACGTCGGGCACCTATATTTTCGGTCCGGCTGTTTACCTCAAAAGCTATTTCAGCTATATACGCTACGGCTTCAGGCGTAAAATCAACAACCAGGTTCTCGGTAGAGAGCAAAGCCTTATATTGTTTAAGCAAAGAATTGCGGGGTTCACTCAGTATTCTCTGCAAATCATTTTTATTCAGGCTTTCCAATTCTACTCTGATGGGGAACCTTCCCTGTAATTCCGGTATCAAATCAGATGGTTTGCTTATATGAAAAGCCCCGGCAGCTATAAACAGAACATGATCTGTTTTAGCCGGACCATGTTTGGTAACTACCGTGGAACCTTCTACTATAGGCAAAATATCGCGCTGCACACCTCCTCGAGAAACATCCGGGCCATAGCTGTTTTCTTTGCCCGCAATCTTATCTATTTCATCCAGAAATACAATCCCATCTTCTTCAACCCGCTTAATAGCCTCCCGGCGAATCTCATCCATATCCAGCAAGGCCTGGCTTTCCTCCTGGGTAAGAATTCTCCTGGCTTCCTCCAATTTCACTTTACGTTTCTTTTTATTTTTGGGAATTATATTGCCCAGCATATCCTGAAGATTAATACCCATTTCCTCAACCCCGGAACCTGAAATTATTTCCATGAAGGAGGGGTTTTTCTCTTCCACATCTATCTCAACAATTTCGTCTTCCAATTCAAGGCGGGAAATCTTTTGTTTAATTATCTTCCTCTGTTCGATTATTTCATGAGTGCGACGGTCCTGCTCCTCATCTATCTCATTGTTGTCCTGACCTTGGCCCAGCAGAAACTCAAAGGGATTTTTGGGAGTTCTGGGCTTTTTAGCGGGCAAAGGAAGCAAGTATTCAACCAAACGTTCTTCAGCCAATTGACGCCCTTTTTCTTCTACGCTCTCCATTTTTTCCTGTTTAACCATCCGGATTGACGTTTCCACCAAATCCCTGATAATTGAATCAACATCTCGCCCTACATAACCGACTTCAGTAAACTTGCTGGCCTCCACCTTAATAAACGGAGCTTTAACCAGCTTGGCCAAACGCCGTGCAATTTCGGTTTTACCTACCCCGGTCGAGCCAATCATAATAATATTTTTGGGATAGATCTCTTCACTAATCTCGGGGGGCAGTTGCTTTCTGCGATACCGGTTCCTTAGTGCAATAGCTACCGCTTTTTTAGCTGCCTTTTGTCCAACAATATATTTATCCAGTTCTTCAATAATCTCTTTGGGTGTTAAATTGTGCAAATCTATGAATCTCCTTTGTCTTATTATTCAATAATTTCCACAGAAATATGGTCATTGGTATATATACAAATATCCGCCGCTATTTTCAACGACTCAACTGCTATGTCAGCTGCAGGCATTTCCGTGAACTTGCTTAAAGCACGGGCGGCCGCCAACGCATAAGCCCCGCCGGAGCCAATAGCGCTTATGCCATCATCAGGCTCAATCAATTCGCCATTACCCGAAATTATAAACATCTTCTCCCTGTCGGCTACAATTAAAAGGGCTTCCAGCTTGCGCAGCACCCGGTCCGATCTCCATTCTTTGGCTATTTCAACTGCTGCCTTGGTTAGATTCCCGCCGGCTTGTTTGAGTTTTTCCTCGAACTTCGCAAAGAGTGTAAAAGCATCTGCAACTGCTCCCGCAAAACCTGCTATAACACGACCTTCGTAGATCCTTCTAATTTTATTGGCATTGTGTTTCATCACTGTATTCTGACCAAAGGTTACTTGTCCATCACCGGCAATTGCAGTCTGGTTCCCCTTTTTTACCGCTACTATGGTTGTAGCTTCAAACATATGATTACCTCCGTGGATGATTCTTGTCAAAAGTGTTTTTTATGTTTTCCCGGGTCAGATGGGTATATATCTGTGTCGTCGATAATTTGACATGCCCCAGTAGTTCCTGCACTGAGCGCAGGTCGGCTCCCCCGTTCAACAGATGAGTGGCAAAGGAGTGCCTTAATGTATGGGGGCTGATTTTTTGATTTAAGGCAATATCTTCTACATATTTATTTAAAATTGTCCTGACGCTTCGCGCGGACAGACGGTTGCCAAACCGGTTCAAAAAAACCGCACTGGTGGTTCGTTCTGATTTCCCCAAAAGGTTCCTGGCTTTTTCAATATATAAAACCAAAGCAGCTTTGGCCTCACTCCCCAGGGGCACAATCCTTTCCTTCTGTCCCTTGCCTCTGACTTTTATAAAGCCCTCTTTAAAATCCAGATCATTAATATCCAACCCCACCAGTTCGCTAACCCGCAATCCCGCTGCATACAAGGTTTCCAAAATGGCTTTGTCTCTTTTCCCGGAAGTAGTTGTCAGATCAGGCGCATCCATCAAAAGGTCAATCTCTGGAGAATAGAGAAATTTGGGCAACTTTTTATCCTGTTTGGGTGTTGAAACGGCGGCGATGGGATTGCCCGCCAGTATATTCTCCCGGCATAAATACTTTACAAAAGAACGTAAGGCAGCCAGCTTCCTGGCCATGGTAGAACGGCTTAAACCCTTCTCCTGCATATATGTAAGATACTCTCTGACCGAACGATGGTTTAATAAATCATTGTCGATCTCTTCCTTCGGTATCGAATGTCTGGAAGAAAGGAAATTAAAAAACTGAGCTAAATCAGTTTTGTAACCAAGCAATGTTAAGTTTGTGGCACTTTTTTCAACTCGCAAATGGCTCAAAAAACCATCTATATGTTGAAAGAGCACAGCAATCCCCTCAACTTTCTATTCTATAACGAGGCGAAAAGATGTCCCCCGTTTTTTAAGCGATCGGATTTTTGTTAACAAAACATTACTGTTGATTCTAATACCCAGCCTCGTTGCAGCGATGTGTTGCCCCCTACGGGGACCACTTATATTAGTTCCCTTCGGGAATGATTAAACTGTGTTCAAACTGCTCCGCAGTTTCTTCGATGCTTAAGAAAAATGCTATCATAAGACCAGCCAATTCACAAGTGTTTTTGCAACAATTCTGAAAATTCATGCATTTTAGTCAAGGCCCGGTATGAGTATTCGGCATACCGTTTCTTTTTGTCTTTAATAGTCCCGGGCAAAGGAGGCAGCAGTCCAAAATTGGCATTTATCGGTTGAAAATGTTTACTGTCGGAAGTTGTTATAAAATTAAGCAAAGCGCCGATCATGGTGGCCTGATCCGGGACCGCCACCTGTTCCCCCCTAGCGGTACGGGCAGCATTTATACCGGCTATAATTCCAGTAGCAGATGACTCCATATAACCTTCAACTCCGGTAATTTGTCCCGCCAGAAAAATTCGCGGTTCCTGCCGCAATTGCAGACCGGCCTTTAACAAACTAGGACTGTTTACATAAGTATTACGGTGCATTACCCCATATCTTACAAAGTCAGCATGTTCCAACCCTGGAATAAGTCGGAATACCTGATTTTGCTCGCCCCAGCGCAGGCGGCTTTGAAAACCAACCAGCCCATATATAGTTCCGGCCAGGTCTTCCTGTCGGAGCTGTACTACTGCATATGGGCGTCTACCTTCCCGGGGATCGTCCAAACCAACCGGACGCATCGGGCCATAGCGCAGAGTATCCTTACCCCGGCTGGCTATTTCTTCCACCGGCATACATGAATCAAAATATTCCTTACGATCGATATTGTGGGCTTCCTTGGTATCCGCCCTGACCAAATTGTCATAAAAAACTTCGTATTCATCTTGGTTCAGCGGACAATTCAGATAATCGTCAGTGCCTTTTCCATAGCGTGAAGCCCGGTATATTTTATCCAAATTCAAACTGTCGGCGGCCACACTGGGGGCTACTGCATCATAGAAAAAAAGGTTGGTCTCACCGGTTAATTCGATCAAACTGGCAGATAAAGCTTCTGAGGTCAGCGGTCCGGTAGCTACTATGCAAATTCCATCCCCTGGTATTTCAGTAATTTCTTGACGAATGACTTCGATCCCCGGATGAGCTGATATCTTTGCGTTAACCAGATTCGAAAATAATTCCCTGTCCACTGCCAGAGCTGATCCGGCTGGTACCCGGGCTTCTTCGGCACAGTCAAGCAGTAAAGAATCCAGTATTCTCATTTCACGTTTCAAGAGTCCCTGAGCAGTATTCTCCAACTCCGATTTTAGTGAATTACTGCAGACCAATTCGGCCAAATTGCCGGTTTTATGGGCTGGGGTGTTTTTGCCGGGGCGCATCTCCCAAAGTTTTACTTTAATACCTTCCCGGGCAATCCGATATGCTGCTTCACAGCCGGCCAACCCGCCCCCAATCACATTAATTGTCTGCAATTCAGGCCCTCTTTTCCAATTTGTATTTACATTCGGGATTTTGGCAAACTACTTCATCAGCCTTGGATTTGCTTACTTTTTCAACCATGGCATCACCGCAGCGCGGGCATTTTTCTCCGGTAGGCTTGTTCCATGAGCGCATTTTACATTCCGGATAATTGCTGCAGCCGTAAAATCTCCGGCCTTTTTTGCTTCTCAGTGCAACAATAGTGCCTTCACAGAATGGGCAGCTTACTCCGACATCTTCATTAATCGATTCGGTATGGCGGCAGTCAGGAAAACCCGAACAAGCCAAAAACTTGCCAAAACGCCCGTGTTTAATCAACATGGGCCGGCCGCATTGCGGACAGTCCTTGCCTGCTTCTTCATCTTTTATCTCAATTTTTTCTACCATGGTCATGGCTTTCTCCAAATCAGTGGAAAAGGGCTGGTAAAAGTCTCTTACCACATTCCGCCATTCTCTTCCCCCTTCTTCCACCTGATCAAGTTCTTCTTCCATGCGCGCGGTAAACTCGACTTCCAGGATGTCCGCAAAATTCTCCGTTAACAAGTCTATTACGATAAAGCCTAATTCAGTTGGTACAAATTGTTTATTCTGTCTCTCTACATAGTTTCGTTTTAGAATGGTATCAATTATAGGAGCATACGTACTGGGGCGTCCGATATTCTTTTCTTCCAGTAATTTCACCAGACTCGCCTCGGAAAAACGGGGTGGAGCCTGAGTAAAATGCTGCTCCGGTTTGATATCCTTGAAATTAACCTTTTCGCCTTTTTTTAACTCGGGTATAGGATTTTTAATCTCTTCCTCTTCACTGTCAGTGTAAATTTTCTTGTAACCGGGGAACTTCATTTGGGAGGAATTAGCTCTAAATAGGCAGTCACCCGCTTTAAATTCGGCAGTTATGGTGTCATATACGGACGGGGTCATTTGACTGGCTACAAATCTGGTCCATATCAACTGGTATAAACGGTACTGGTCACGGGTCAGGTAAGCTTTGATGCTCTCCGGGGTCCGGTTTACCGAACTGGGCCGGATTGCTTCGTGGGCATCCTGCGCCCCTTTGCGGCTTTTATATTCATTGGGGGTGTTGGGAGCATATTGCTTTCCGTATTCAGCCGCAATAAAACTCAGTGCCTCTGATTGAGCTACACTGGCGATCCTGGTCGAATCAGTACGAAGGTAAGTTATAAGACCTACGGTGCCCTCTTTGCCAATTTCCAGACCTTCATAGAGTTCCTGGGCTACTTTCATGGTCCGTTTGGAAAAGAAGTTCAATCTTTTGGCGGCTTCCTGCTGCAAAGTACTGGTTATGAAAGGCGGGGGTGCAAACTTCCGCTTTTCTTTCTTTTCCACCTTGCTCACTACCAGGGGCAACTTCCGGAACGAATTTATTATCTCATCCTTCTGAGCTTCATTGCTTATTTCAATTTTTTGCTCGTTGCGGCTAATCAGCTTGGCCATAAATACCTGCTTATCTTTATTTTGCAGCAACACGTCAATTGTCCAGTATTCCTGCGGGATAAAATTTCTGATTTCGTTTTCCCGTTCACATATGAGCCGCATCACTACCGATTGCACACGCCCCGCACTCAGTCCTTTCCGCACTTTGGCCCAAAGTAAAGGACTAAGCTTATAACCCACCAGGCGGTCCAGAACGCGCCGGGCTTGCTGGGCATTAACCCGGCTGATGTCAACGGCTCGCGATTTCTTGATGGCAGCGGTAACCGCCTCTTTGGTTATTTCATTGAACTCGATGCGGCATTTTGATCCGGCCGGTATTTTTATGGCATTTTGCAGATGCCATGCTATAGCCTCCCCTTCCCGGTCCGGGTCAGTAGCTAATAACACTCTATCCGCTTTTTGCGACTCTTCCTTAATCTCCTTGAGGATATCCCCTTTACCCCTGATGGTAATATACTGGGGTTCAAAATCATGGTCCACATCAATTCCCAGTTTGCTTTTAGGCAGATCTCGCACATGTCCCACCGAAGCTTTAATTTTATAACCTTTGCCCAGGAATTTTCCCAATGTTTTGGCTTTTGCTGCTGATTCTACAATGACCAAGGTCTTTACTGCCAATAAAATCACCTCTTAATAAAAACTAATAAATAGATTCAAATCTTTACATAGTAATTTCCCGGTAGCAATTTTACTATGCCTGAAAGTTCCATCTTTAACAAAAGCGTGCTGAGTAGTCCGACCTCCATACCCAGCCCCTTTAACAATTCGTCAAATTGTACGCTTTGACTACCCATGTATTGAATAATCATATTTTCATTGTCGTCCAGCCATAGTTGTTCCTGTTTAGGCTGAACGGGAGCCGTATTTCTAAAGCATTCATATTCCTCCAGAATGTCCTCTATGCCGGTTATTAATTTAGCTCCCTGTTTGATAAGGTTGTTGGTTCCTTCACTGTTTGGACTATCCACCGGCCCCGGAACGGCGAAAACATCACGTCCCTGATCCAGCGCAAAATCAGCCGTGATCAGTGCTCCACTTTGGGTCTTGGCTTCCACAGCCACCACTCCGTAGCTCAAGCCCGATATCAGTCGATTACGCATCGGGAAATTCCCGGGCTCCGGCGGCGTGTGCAGAGGAAATTCACTTAATACTAATCCGTGGCTGACAATACGTTCATATAGTTTAACATTTTCACGGGGATATATGTGAGCTAGCCCGCTACCCAATACCGCAATGGTATATCCTCCTGCATCCAGAGCTCCTAAGTGAGCCTCGGTATCTATCCCCCGGGCCATACCGCTGACTACTACAATGCCCTGGCCGGCCAAGCCCTGGCTAAACTTATGGGCAACTTTTTTGCCATAGACCGTTGCTCGCCGGGCTCCTACCACAGCCAGACAAAACTGCCTGGTTAAATGGATGGTTCCAGAGTAATACATGATATATGGCGGATTATGAATATTTTTTAAGAACTCCGGGTAGTCCTCTTCCTCAAAACAAATTGCCCGAATTCCTCTGCGTTCCAAGTCATCAAGATAATTAAGCGAATTTAGAGTTTTTCGCCTTTCTATAAACTCTGAAATTGTTTCCTGATGTAAACCTGCTGAATACAATTCCTGATTATTTGCAGTGATAAAATTGGCAAAACTGCCAAATCTATTTTTTATGTTCCATAGACTTCTATTTCCCAACCCACTTATAGTATGCAGGAAACAAACGTTAGCTTTTTCAGGCCTTTCCATCATTTATCCTCTTTCTTCCGATTTTTTAAGTACCGGAAGAAACTGCGGAGCAGTTTCAACATAATTTAATCATTCCCAAAGGGAATCAATATAAGTAGTCCCCGTAGGGGGCAACACACCGCCGCAACGAGGCAGTAGAGTAAAACCCGCCGCCTGTTTGGCTAATAAAAACCCGACCATTAAAGAAGTGGGGGACATCTTTTGCCTCGTTATACGTGGCTGATAAAATTCTAAAGCAATTGTTAACACAAAATATGATGCTTGGCAAGGGTATTTGTTTATAATTCCATTTTTGTATTGTAATGCCTGGCTTTTTATTATAGTTGCTCAAATTTTTAAAGCATCGCAAGAAACTGCGAGTCTCGTTATAATTAAACATTCATGGGTGCATTTGCTTTTCTAAAGTTTTTAGTTCAGGGGAAAAATATATCGAGGCAATTATAGTTTTTAATTTATTGGAAAGAGGTGTTCTTATGGTAACAAATCTCAAAGACAGAACAGACTCATTTATAGACGATCTGACCACCAACGGCAAAGTAGACCCAGGTAGTTTTAGCTTTATGGAACCAGGTTGGTGGGCCTTGCATGCTGCTACCATCGCGGGAATCTATATGCTGGGACGGACCATGTCTAAATCCCGCAGCCCATGGGATTAGCTATGAGCTCTTTAGAAAACCCAGGTGAGGCTCCGGCAGTCAATAGGCGGGAAACCATGTTAAGCAAAGAAGATATTCGGGGAGAAAATACCTATGAAGAAGTGTGGCTTCCTTTTGGGGATGAGAGGGAAAACGATATTCAAAGCCTTTTACAGCAAGGCCGGATAATTAGGTATTAGTATTGTTGAGGCGCCAGGGCTTAGGAGTAAGGTGCAGGATTAAAGCACCTTACTCTTTTTGGCATTAAGTATTTATGAACCTATGGTTCCAGAACTTTCACCGTATTTTCCCCAAAGACATCCCATACTTTAACCGCAATTCTATGTATTGCTGCTTTAGCAAGCATTAAATTTATCTCCATGGCTATTTCGTGGTCAAAGCCGTTTTTCCGTAAAACCTGCAGATCGGAATGAAAAACTGCCCCATTATAATCGAGATCAATTTCCCAAAAGTCGATAAACAGGCTTGAATCGGAATCAGGTTTTAACTTGTCCATATTTCCAGGTGAAGGATGATAAGACTCAAGCGAAACAATCAGACGGGTTTCTCTTTCATTAGAACCTTCACTGTGCAGCGTGCATGACACCTCGGGCTGGCCAGCCGGATTTCGCTTGGTTTCCTCAATCTTAAGTATTTTGAAGCCTTGAGACTTATTAAAAATCAATCGTTTTAAGGAAGTTTGCAGAGCCAAGCTGCTGTTGTCACAAGCCAGCCAATTTCGTCCCATTTCTTCACAAACTTCAATGGTAGTACCCGATCCCGCATAGAAATCAGCCACCAGACCTCCGGGGTGGGAGGCAGCGGCGATTATTCTTCGCAGTAAAGCTTTTGGCTTTTGAGTGGGAAATTTTAAATTTTCTTGAGCGGTAGGGCTGAGGATTTTGTTAATATCAATCCACCAATCCTGCATTAACGCACCCTTTTTATTAAGGCTGTACTTATCGCCTTTTACTTTGGTTAACCCCCGCTGGATGGTGCCCTGACTATAAGGACGATACTGGGGATTAAATATGTAGCTGCTGGTGCGGGCATACCAGAAAATAAGATCATGTTTCCGGTGAAAATGCCTCTTACTCCCGCTGCCGCCTCCATAACACCATACTATTTCATTAATGAAGTTTTCGCCCGAAAAAACTTCATCCAACAGCAGTTTGACATAATGACTCACATGCCAATCAAGGTGGACAAAAATACTGCCTCCTTCGGAAAGCAGTTCTTTCATCAGCAAAAGGCGGGGATATAATTCGTTTAGATAAGCATCAATACTGTTTTCCCAGACATCTTGAAACACAGCACGATCCAGTGATTGTTTATTATTACGATTGCCGACTATAATTCTGGAGGTATAATCGTGGCTGCTTAAATAAGGCGGGTCTATGTATATAAGATCGATTTTCCCCTTATAGCCTTGCTGCAATAAGGCGGAAAGGACATTTAAGTTATCCCCTCGAATAAACATATTGGGAGAAATATCAGTTCTTGATACGTTGATATCGACCGCTTCACTGAACAAGGGATTATTCTGATACAAGGGGTGGGGGTATACTCGTTCTATTTCCCCGAACGGCACCGTATTATCCTTTATCAAACTACTTTTGCCTTCCCAGACAAGCCTGGCACTGGTCCTTGCGAACATATTCATCCTGCTCCTTTATGCCAAAACCTTAAAGCAGAAAGTGATCTTCACTCCTCACTTTCTTATTAAAGATTTTAGCATAAAAGATTACAACTTACCGGGAAACCAAATCAATTCTGATCAAGTTGTCATGGGTAAAAGCCTGCTCGCTAGTACAATAGGGGCCTAGCAGCGGAATCAGCAGAGCCAGAATTATTCCAATCAACAAAACAGTCCAAAGGTTGTATTTCATTTTTTCAACTCCCTCTAGAAACCATTCATCAAAATAAACTCATGTAGGCAGGTAAAAATCCAAAATCCTAAACGTGTTTACGCAGTTGTTTCAGGGCGGCCTTTTCCAAGCGGGACACCTGGGCCTGGGATATGCCTATTTCATCGGCTACTTCCATCTGGGTCTTGCCTGCGAAGAAACGTAGTGAAACTATATGTTTTTCTCTTTCATTTAATTTCTTCATAGCTTCCTTAACCGATATTTCTTCCAGCCATAAGTCATCACTGTTTTTGTCATCACTGATTTGATCCATAACCAGAATGGGATCCCCGCCATCGTTGTAAATTGGTTCGAAAAGCGATACCGGTTCTTGAATGGCATCAAGTGCAAAAACCACTTCTTCACGGCTGACTTCCAGGCATTCCGCGATTTGGCTTACGCTTGGCTCGGCTGAATTGTCGGATACCAGCTTCTCCCGAACCTGCAGCGCTTTGTAGGCAATGTCCCGAAGTGACCGGGATACCCGCAAAGCATTATTGTCGCGAAGATAACGCCTGATTTCACCTATTATCATCGGAACGGCATAGGTTGAAAAACGCACATTTTGGCTTAAATCGAAATTGTCGATGGATTTAATTAAACCGATACACCCTACCTGAAAAAGATCATCTACAAATTCTCCGCGATTATTGAATCTCTGAATCACACTCAGTACTAAACGCAAATTACCTTGGATAAGCTTCTCTCTTGCCAGCGTATTGCCGGACTGCATCTCGGCAAATAGCCTTTTCATTTCTTCGTTTTTTAATACGGGGAGTTTAGAGGTATTAACGCCGCATATTTCAACTTTATTTATTAGAGGGCACCCCTTTCTCTATCCGTTTTTATTCATTTCTTTAAGCATCGGAAGAAACTGCGGAGCAGTTTCAACACAGTTTAATCATTCCCGAAGTGAACTAATATAAGTGGTCCCCGTAGGGGACAACACACCGCTGTAACGAAGCGAGGGATTATAATCCGCCGTCTGTTTTGTTAATAGGAACCCGACCGTTTAAAGAAGCGAAGAACATCCTTTCGCCTCGTTATAATTATTTACTACTTGTTCCAATATTATTCCAAATAAAAAAGCCTGCATTCAGGCTCAGACCACGTAAAAAAGGCAAATAGCTGCGTTATTCAAGAACCACATTCAATCGTCGTACTCTGTACGGGGACGTGACCTTGCTGCAAAGCAGAAGGTCCGTCTCCACACCTTAGAGCGCCTCAATCACAGGCTTCTTGAAAGCCTTGCTCTTCACTTCTTTTGCGCGATCTGCCTATATACCGGCTTTATTGAGAAACTGAGGTTTGTATTCAGTTTTTTAGATGTAGAGGTATTCGACTGTAAGAAAGAGTGAGGTCTATTCGATTTTGCGGATCTCCCGCTGCAGTCTCTTTAATATGCGCTTTTCCAGACGGGAAATGTATGATTGCGAAATCCCCAGGATATCTGCCACTTCTTTCTGGGTTTTTTCATCTCCGTCATTCAGTCCAAAACGAAGCTGGATTATGGTCTTCTCCCTGCTGTTCAATTTATGCATGGCCCGCCAGAGCAGGCTCTTTTCTACTTCTCCTTCGATTTTTTTATATATCATATCATTTTCGGTGCCCAGCACATCTGATAGTAGAAGTTCATTGCCATCCCAATCAACATTCAAGGGTTCGTCTAAAGAAACTTCCGACCGGTTCTTCAGATTTCTGCGCAAATACATTAGTATCTCATTTTCAATGCAACGCGAAGCATAGGTTGCCAGCTTGATATTCTTCTTGGGTTCAAAAGTATTTACTGCCTTAATTAGACCGATCGTACCTATTGAAACCAGATCCTCAATGTTAATTCCCGTATTTTCAAACTTTTTGGCTATATAAACCACCAGACGAAGATTATGTTCGATCAAGGTGGACTTCACAGCCATATCCCCCATCCCCAGTTGGGAGATTAGATCCATTTCCTCATGCTCCCTTAATGGCGCGGGCAGGACTTCAGTGGAGCCTATATAATGAATAAACTGCGGAAACTTTTTTTGAACATACAGTCTTATAAACCACAATTTCCATTTATTGATTACGCTGAAAATCCCCATACTTCAATCCTCCTAACTGCTTTGCAGCATATGCGCCGGAATTAAAAAATGATATTTATCTTCGGAACTCAATTTCTCTTTATAAATACCCACCACTGTATTGGGATAAAACATATCCTCAGTTCCGTTATTGATGATCACTTGATCCGCCCGAATCCCCAACATCATGCCGTTCCTCCGGCCTATGGAGCTGAAAGGGATGATGCGCAGGCGTCTGGCCCAGCCCGTATTAACCAATGCATCCAGCATATCTTTTTCATTCTGCAAATTATCTACTGCGGATATAAAATCGGCTGGCAAATACTTCTTGAGATATTGATATTCAGCCACGATGACCGGCCGGTTGGTAAGGGGGTCCCGCAAATTGTTGCCGGTATCCAAAAATGCGGATCCTTTGCATGTGTTATTATCAAAACGAAGCTCAATATCGAAGTTAAGCATATTGGGTATAAGTTTATTAAGTAAATATTTTTTCCCGAATATACCTATGGCTATAGCACAAGCAATCCCAACCAGAAGATAGTAAATGGTAAAAGAATGTTCCCAAGGATTAAAAAAATAGGATGCAGCTATACTGGCGCCAGCTACCAAAAAATTAATACCATAAAAATAGATAAGGGCTTTCTTAAACTCCTTCCAGTTTTGCGGCCATATGGCAATCATGATCATTAGACATGAAAAAAGAATCTTAAGCGGTAAACTGTAGAACTTCTCCAGACCGGGAAAAAGAAAGCCTACTGCATAGATTCCTCCTAAAAACGATGCGAGAACTATTCGCTTGTATATTACTTTGATTCCAGCCATACGAAGAGATGCCCACAGTATGAGAAAGTCCATGACAAAATTAACTAAAAAACTCAGGTCGGCATATACTTCAGGCTTAGGCATACTATCACCCAATCCACATTACTAGAACACCAAAAAGCATGAGAAACTTTTAAAATAAAAGGGGCAATTTAACGCTAATTAATTCATATGCATATAAAACCGGGTCATGTATTCCAAATTATAACAACTGTGATTTATATTATTTGTTGAAATATAACGGCGGAAGGATTTTTAATAATCCCAAATAAGACAAAAAACCAGGAATTATACAATTCCCGGTTTTCAATAAGCGAAAGGCGAATCTATAATTTAGTTTTCTATAGAAAAAGTCCGTTCAAGCAATGTACTCTATATGGGGACGCAACCTTCCTGCGAAGGTCCGTCGCCACACCTTAGTCGCCTCTCACGGACTTTAAATAACATCAACCTGACAGCAAGCCAACGGTTTGGCAGGTAATTCTATTTTCTCCGTAGGAAAGGCGGTATTTCTAAATCGTTTTTATCGAGAAAAGTCGGAGGTGCCTCAATGCCCTTTATTTTGGCAGGTTCCGCAACTTGAATCTTCGGAGTATTAAATCCGGTGGCAATTACGGTTACCCTCACCTCGTCCTGCAAGCTTTCGTCAATATTGGCACCAAATATAATATTAGCTTCATCATCGGCAGCTTGATGAATGATCTCTGCTGCTTCATTGATTTCAAATAAGGTAAGGTCATTGCCTCCCGCAATATTAAACAAGACTCCTTTGGCACCTTCAATTGAAGTTTCCAAAAGCGGGCTGGATATTGCCAGCCGTGCGGCTTCAGCCGCCCGTTTTTCTCCGCTGGCTTTGCCTATCCCCATCAATGCGGAGCCGGTATTTTGCATAACCGTTTGAACATCTGCAAAGTCGCAGTTAATGACTCCTGGAACCGCAATTAAATCAGAAATTCCCTGCACCCCTTGGCGAAGGATATCATCAGCAATTCTAAAAGCATCATTAAAAGCCGTATGTTTATCGACGACTTGGAGCAAGCGGTCATTGGGAATGGTAATTAAGCTGTCCACTGCTTCGCGCAAGGCCTGGGTTCCTCGTTCGGCTTGCATATTCCGCTTGCGGCCTTCAAAAGTAAAGGGTTTGGTTACAACACCTACGGTCAGCGCTCCCAGTTCTTTGGCTATGCGAGCTATTACGGGTGCTCCACCGGTCCCGGTACCACCGCCCATGCCGGCGGTTACAAATACCATATCTGAACCCTGAAGAGCTTTCTTAACCTCATCGGCATTCTCCTCGGTTGCTTTCATGCCTACTTCCGGGTCGGCCCCCGCACCCAAACCTTTGGTCAGTTTTTCTCCTACTTGTATTTTCTTCTCCGCCTTGGAAAGATATAATGCCTGGGCATCAGTATTTACGGAAATAAATTCAACACCTTTGAGCCCGGCTTCAATCATCCGGTTAATAGCATTATTGCCTCCGCCACCGACCCCTATTACCTTGATATTAGCAAACTGCTGCTCCTCCACATCAAAATCCAACGGCATTTACAAACCTCCTCCACCTTATCTGAATAAATCCTTCCACCAGTAATTAAGCTTATCGAATAGACCTGAAAAACCTCGTCTGCTGCCACTATTTATGTTTAAATAATTTGCTGCATAAATCAAGCCTCCCAAAATGGTAGCGTTTTGGGGTTTGTTAAAATCAAGCGGAATCCCTCTAAGGTTTCCCGGAATACCTAAACGCACCGGTATGTTCATATACTCCTCCATTACTTGCGCTATACCGGCTAGTTCTGCTTCACCGCCACTGAGAACTATTCCCCCTGGAATTCTCTCCTGACAGGCGAAGTTCTTGAGTTCAGTATATATCATCTCTATTATCTCGGCTACCCGTGCTGAAATAATATCGGCTACCACCTGTTGTGAAACCCGTTTGCTGTCCTTGCCTTGAATGTTTTTGACTTCAATAAAAATATCATTGCTTGCTATATCCGGACTGGCAACTCCGTTTTTCTCTTTTATCCGGGCTGCTTCTTCCACCGAAGTTCGCAGAACAATGGCCAAATCCTTGGTTATATACTCTCCCCCCACCGGCAAGACCGAAGTAAAAAGGAGGCTTCCCGCTTCGAAACAACTGATCTCCGTAGTTCCTCCGCCAATATCCACCAACACTACTCCCATTTCTTTTTCGGTGGGCAGCAGCACCGATTCTGCAACCAGTAAAGGATTATATACAATTTTATTTATTTGCAGATTGATCCGCTGGGTGCTTCTCTGCATATTCTGAATGGCGGCGGTTGCTGCAATAATCAGTGCAACTTCTACCTCCAACCTGCTTCCTACCATACCTATAGGGTCTTTGACCCCATCATAACCATCTACTATATACTGCCGTTCAATTGCCTGCACAATAGTTTTATCGGGTGGCAGGGCAATATTACAGGCAGATTGCATTACTCTTTCCTTATCTTCCTGGGTTATTTCATAATTGGGGTTACCTACTGCAACTACCGCATGATTGTTTATAGCGTAAATACTTCCTCCGGAAAAACTTACCAGAGCACTGCTTACTTCCACTCCGGTTAATCTCTCCAGATCGTTAATGCAGTTTTCTATGGAACGGGCGGTGTTCTCAATATCTATGATGTTTCCTTTGCGCAATCCCAGGGAAGGTGCATGAGTCACCCCAAGAATATTTATATCGCGACTGGAGCCTATCTCGGCCATAGCAGCTTTAACCCGTGTGGTCCCAACATCTAAAGCTACTACAATATTTCTTTTGTTAATCGCAACGCACCCCTTAGAAGAACTCCTACATTTAAATACCACAAGGATACTTATTTTCCCTTTTTATTAGCCTGGTTTTGTTTAGTATTTTTTCAGGAGATATCGACGAATTATTCCCAAATTTTGGAATATGCGCACTCCAAAAACCACCACCGCCGCCAAGTAAAGTTGAATTCCCAGCCGATCACCCATATATGCAAGTCCGGCTGCTAAAAGAGTATTGACGATAAATCCGCTTATAAAGATAGTAGTATCAAAATTATCCTCCATATAAGCCCGAATACCGCCAAATACCGCATCTAAAGCGGCAATTACGGCAATTGACATATACTTGGCATAGACCAGAGTTAAAAAAACGGGCATTTGCATACCGATAAAAAGTCCGATCAGTAAACAGAAAAAAACTACTATCCACATGATTTATTCCGCCTTTTTGTCGTATTTAACAGGAACCGCATAAGTGAAGTTCATGCTTCCGCTGTAAGCGGGGATATCCAGGTTCTCCGCTTTGGCAATGGTCGCTTGAATACCCAACACTTGAAGATTGCTCATATAACCGCCTTTAATCAGCATTCCGCTTTCCAGAGTATCAGGATTTCCAATAGCTTTTATAACAAAAGGCGGGCCAATTTTGTTCCAGTTAACTAAAATCAAAGTACCCGCGCATCTAATTTCAGACCGCGCCGTAATACGCTCGTCATTAACTGAAATAGCTTCGGCACCGGAAGCTTTAAGGTCATTCACCAGCATTAAAAGGTCAGAATCATGAACAATTGTAAAATTAGGATTTTCACCAGTTTGCAACTCACCAGCACTATCAGTCACAGTGATAATTACTCCCGGACCTTGAACCGGAACCAATCCTGCATTCAAATTAGCCTTTTGGATGTCCTCCTCTAAATCAGCCATCGCCGGATCATTCTGACGGGTATTCTTTAATTTTTCGCGCAAAGACAATACTTCTTCAACCAGGGCATCACGTTCCTGGCTCACGGTATTTACCTGTTGGGTCAAATCTTCGACGCGGGCTGGAACCAGATTGGACTGGTAACTTTCCGTAGTCTTGAATTGAATCGCCAGCATTATCCCTAAAATAAGGCATACAGCCGCAATTGCAAACTGAGCCCCTTTGCTGCGCAATGTGTTCACCTTCCATCCTTTTTTAAACTCGGGTTTTAACTACTGGTTGTCCTTTGAAACGCAGATCAACATATTCCAATTTTTCTATACCAGTTTTCTGCAGATCATCTTCTATCTTAAATATCTGATCGAAAAATTCAGCCTTTTCAGCCAGTCTTTCTACCTTGCCAAATTTTACCTGAGTCCCTTCCGCCGTAAAAACCACTATTTCCTTATCCTCAGATATATAATGAAAATCTGAAATTCTCTTTCGATTCTCCGGGGATAAGGCTTCCCATACTTGTCTAATGCTTTGAATTCCTTCGGCCTGAACTGCCTGTCCCAGATTAATCCGCTCAGGCAGCTTGTCTATGGTTATTACCAGATAATTCGCAAATGAAAAACTGTTTATTTTGTCTATACAAACCCCCTCATCATCAATACACAAAAACATTTCCTGGTAAGGTACCAGTGCCCATATCTTTCTTTCCTCCACCCGAAGTTCAATAGTTCGGGGCAGATGTCTTATTATTTCAGCATGTTTTACCAATGGATGAATTTCCACAGCCCGGGATACGAATTGCTCATCTACTTTGAAAATATTTACTCCGGTTTTTAGTCCTGAAAGTTTTAAGACCTCCTCGCGGGTTAATCTTTCTAGCCCGGTAATGCCTATTTTCTCAACATTGAAAAAGGCACTATGCATAAACAAGAAAACCGATATAAAAAAAATAAGAATAAATATTACAAACTGAAATATTTTTAAGCGCCGGTTTTTACCCACTTTATTTCCCCAATCCCCTAATTACTGTGAAAATTATAACAAATATTTAATACAAAATCATTAGCATCTTTA
The DNA here is from genome assembly GCA_036677685.1 of Syntrophomonas sp. Taxonomy (GTDB): domain Bacteria; phylum Bacillota; class Syntrophomonadia; order Syntrophomonadales; family Syntrophomonadaceae; genus JAQUBU01. The sequence goes on from JAVBWA010000022.1 coordinate 87,323, forward strand.
ATAACAGAAAGAACTAACGAAAGCTTACCTATCCTCCGTTAGTTCCTATTTTCTTACCTTTAACCTCACTCCTATTTCCCAACTAAAACTAAGTTTGGCTAACCTGGTCGAAATGAATATCTGCTCCAAGTCCCATTAGTTTTTGGTCAATTTTTTCATACCCTCGATTAATGTGCTCCGTTTTATTAATTCGGGTATCTCCATCAGCAAACAAAGCTGCCAGAATTAAAGCAGCACCAGCCCGTAAATCAGTAGCTTCCACATTGGTGCCCTCCAGGTTGTTTCTGCCTTTAATAATAGCTATCTTGCCTTCAGTTTTAATATCGGCGCCCATGCGCCGGAGCTCCTGAACATGCATAAAACGGTTTTCAAATATGGTTTCTACTATTATACTGGTACCCTGCACCGTAGATAATAAAGCCATCATTTGTGCCTGCATATCGGTGGGAAAACCTGGATATGGCATGGTTTTAATATCAGTCGAACGGTAGTGATGATTGCCGACCACTCGAATCCCTGCATTACAGGGAAGTATTTCCAAACCTATTTCCTTAAGTTTGGCGACCAGTGGTTGGATATGCTCCATTACCACGTTTTCTATATATACATCACCACGGCTGATGGCTGCGGCTACCATAAAGGTTCCAGCCTCAATCCGATCCGGTATAACCCCGTGTTCAACCCCGCCTAAACGTTCTACTCCCTCTATACATATGGTATCGAGACCGGCTCCTCGTATTTTGGCACCCATTCGATTTAAGAAATTCTGCAGATCCACTATTTCCGGTTCGCGGGCAGCATTACGAATAATGGTTACTCCCTGAGTGAGAGCGGCGGCCATTATAATATTTTCAGTAGCACCCACACTGGGAAAATCCAAAAGTATTTCTTTACCGGTAGTTGAATGACCATTGCCTTCCATAAAGCCATATTCTTCGACCAGCTCATAGCCCAGATTCCTAAAACCTTTTAAATGCAAATCCATCGGTCTGATGCCAATTGCACATCCGCCAGGGTAGGCTACCCGCGCATGTTTAAATCTTCCCAGCAAAGCACCCATTACCAGATTGGATGCGCGCATTTTGCGCGAAATATACTCAGGAAGCTCATATGCTCCCACATTTCTCGAATCAATAATTAAATTATCGGCTTCTCTTTTAACTTTGGCACCGAGAATCCGCAAAGCATCTGACATCACATTAATATCTTCCAGCTCTGGAACTCCGGATAAAATGACCTCTCCCGATGACATTAAACTGGCTGCCATGATTGGAAGAGTTGCATTTTTGGAACCACTTATTTTTACCTGCCCTTTTAGTGGTCTTCCGCCTTTAAGCGTTAGGCTGTTCAAACAAACACCTCCACCAAAATTTAAGCATCGAAAGAAACTGCGAAGCAGTTTCAACATACCGCTGCAACAAGACGCGGAATTTAAGCCTCGGAAGAAACTGCAGAGCAGTTTCAACACACCGCTGCAACGAGGTGGGGGAGCACCTCGTTATAAGTTTAGGACAGATTGATTAAGATTTTTTAACAAGTTAGGACCAAGTTTCCATATATCTCCTGCGCCCATAGTTATAATCAAATCTTCTCTCCGGCTATTTTTTGTCAAATAACTTTCTATTTCTGGCAGAGAGGGCATATACATAGCATTGCAATCTACGGCACATGCAGCTTCGTATACGGTTTTACCACTTATTCCAGGAATAATCTGCTCACCCGCTGAATATACATCAGTAAAAATAACCTTATCGACTCCGACAAATGCCTCACCCAGTTGCTTGCCTAAAATACTGGTTCGCGAATAGCGGTGGGGCTGGAAAACCACGATAACCCTGCCTTTATGAAAAGCCCGGGCCGCTGCAATGGTAGCCTTGATTTCGGTAGGATGATGGGCATAATCATCCACCACGGTAATATCGGCATGGCTGCCCATTATTTGAAAACGGCGCCGCGCGCCAAAAAACTTTTTCAAGGCTCTTTTTATATCGGAAAAACTCAAACCAATCTCGACTGCAACTGCAATAGCAGCCAAAGCATTTAGAGCATTATGTTTACCAGGGATCGATAACTCAACATCGCCCAAATACTCGGCTTGGTGATAAACTTTAAAACTAGAACCCATTCCCTCTGCATTCCAGTCCTGCAAGAAATAATCAAAGGAATGGTCTTCGCCATATAGAATAGCCTTGCCGGGAATTATCTGTTTTAAGTGAAGATTGCATTCATCACTTCCACAAAGCACAGCAAAACCTTGCGAATCCACTTGTTTAACAAACTGTTCAAAGGCATTTTTTATATTGTCAAATGACTTGTAGAAATCAAGATGATCATCCTCAATATTAGTTACTACGGCTATATAAGGATTAATTTCCAAAAATGACGCATCACTTTCATCGGCCTCAGTTACAAAAAGTTCACCTGACCCCGATTTAGCATTAAGCTTACTGCCTTGCAGTTCTCCCCCCACAATAAAGCTGGGATCCATCCCACAATCAGCCAGTACTGTATAAATCATTGATGTTGTGGTAGTTTTTCCATGGGCACCGGCAACTGCTATCCCTTTCTTGTTATTAACCAGAGTAGCCAGCATCTGTCCTCTTTTCAAAATCGGAATATTCCTTTCCTTGGCCAGTTTTACCTCAACATTGTCTTGAGGAATTGCCGAGGAAATTACTAACAGATCAACCCCTTCCCCAAGGTTGGATGAAGAATGCCCCTGGAAAACTTTTATGCCTAATTCATTAAAATTTGCCGCAACATTTTCAGCCTGGAAATCCGAGCCGGTAATTTTAAAATCCTGTTCAACAAGGACCTTGGCTAGTCCGCTCATACCCGCTCCAGCTATTCCCACCATATGAATCCATTGTTTTGACGTGGAGGCCATTTCCTCATCTCCTTCTCCTATCTCTAAGCAATTACATTGTATAGTATGCATAATTAATAAAAGTGGTTACATTGTAGAAGTTTTGGCATACATTTTCTAATAGAACAGTGACTCAACCATCGAGGATAATATCGACGATATCCTTAAGGGCATTGGGGCGAGCTTCTTTTAGCATATTCCTTCTCATCTCCGCCAATTTTTGATGATTAGAGCGAAGCTTTTCAATTCTTTTATACAAAGTATCCCCATCCAGGAACTCATCAATAATAACATCCGCACTATTTTTTTCCACCAATGCGCGAGCATTTTTTTCCTGGTGGTTTTCCGCAGCATAAGGATAAGGAATCAAAATAGCGGGCAAGCCCATTATAGCCAATTCGCACAAGGTACTGGCACCCGCCCGGCATACTGCCAGATTGGCCGCTGCCAGAGCATTCGGCATATCATCCAGATAGGGATATACATGAAGGTTTATTTTTTTACTTTCGTTTTTAAGGTTTTTTTCGATATCCCTGCAGCATTCCTCATAGTTGGCTTCTCCGGTAATCCAGATCAGCTGAATATCACTATCCTGATATCTTTCAGCCACTTCCAGCATCGCCTTATTGATGCTTAAAGCCCCCCGGCTTCCGCCAAACGCCAGCAAAGTAAACTTATCAGGTTTGAGCTTCAACCGTTCTAGAGCCGCCTGCTTATTAACCGCAAGAAACTCCTGGCGTACCGGCAATCCGGTAAGCCTGGTTTTATTAGGTTCCAAACCTTTAGCGGCTTCTTCAAAGGTTAAAAGAGTGTAGTTTACTCGTTTGGCTAGATTTCGATTGGCCAAACCCAATACAGCATTTTGTTCATGAATCACAGTTTTACAGGCAAAAAAAGTACCCGCTAAAACAATGGGAAAAGAGGCATATCCTCCAGTTCCCACCACAATATCGGGCTGAAATTTCTTTACAATATCCCAGGCTTGAAAAAAGCTGCGCGGGAATTTAACCAATGATTGGGAAGCTTTTAGCATCGAAGAACGGTCGATGCCGCTGACATCAACAGATTTATAGTTCAGTCCCTCACGGGGAACAATAGTGCTTTCCATGCCTGATTCGCTGCCGACATAGAGTATTTCCACATCAGGAAGTTTTTGTTTTAAGCCCTGGGCAATAGCCAGCGCAGGGTAGATATGACCTCCGGTCCCGCCGCCGCTAATGATTATTTTCATGCTGCTTCTCCTTTATGGTAAGGGGTGAGGAGTGAGGGGTAAGGGGTGTGGGGTTTACGCAACCCCCAACTCAACCCTTGATATTCCTGTACCTCATATAAATTTGCTTTATTATTCCCCAATCCTGATACATTAATTGTGTTCAAAGAACACACTCCGTTTTCTTTATGGGCGGGCTTAATATTCGCTATTAATTGTTTAATTCATGCTGCCCCGTAATTAAAGATACAACTAATTATTACTTAGGTAAAAACTTAGACGCAGATACATATTAATGTAGTGAAGATACTCCTTACCCCTCACCCCTTACGCCTTTCCCCCAATATTAATTACTGTATCTGGATATATTCAATAGCAAGCCGACTCCGGCCAGGGTAAACAAAAGTGAAGTACCCCCATAGCTGATAAAGGGGAGGGTTATCCCGGTAACTGGCAAGGCACCGGCAACCACTCCGATGTTAACAGCAGCCTGAAAAATAATCATAGTGGTAATCCCGGCGGCCAGGAGACTGCCAAAAGTGTCAGGAGCTTTTATGGCAATTCTATAACCCCGCCAGGCAAACAATAAAAACAAAGCCAGAACTACAAATACTCCTATAAACCCGAGTTCTTCACCCAAAATGGCAAAAATAAAATCAGTATGCTGTTCAGGCAGATAGAAGAATTTCTGCCGGCTCATACCTAATCCCACTCCAAATAGACCTCCGGAACCCAGGGCATACAGCGATTGAATCGTTTGAAATCCATCAGTCTGGGCATATTTCCATGGATCCAAAAATGCTATGAACCTTATCATTCGATAGGGTTCTATCGCAATAGCTACTGCTAAAGCAACTACTCCGGAAAGCGCAATTACCCCCAAATGTGACAAACGGGCTCCGGCCACTAGCAACATCAAAAAAATAGTTCCCGCTACCACAAATGAAGTACCCAAATCCGGCTGCTGCATTATCAACCCGCAAATCAGCACCATAATTCCCAGATATGGCAGTACACCTTTAGTAAATGACTTGATATTATCAAGATTGATTTCCATGGTTTTTGCTAAAAACAAAACCATCGCCAGTTTCGCCAGTTCCGAAGGGGAAAAGCGAAGCGAACCCACACCCAGTGAGCGCACAGCTCCCCCAGCCTCGGTGCCTAAAGGTATTACCAGGATGAGGCAGATAACCGCCACCACAACTAATGGGATGGCCAGGTCTTTTATTTTCAGATAATTAAGCTTCATCAGTACCATTAAAGCAGCTATTCCCAAAGCCGCCCACATTAATTGCTTTTTGAAATAATAATAGGCATCGCCGTATTCCACACTGGTAGTAATAGCCGCAGAGCTAAAAACCATTATCAAGCCCATACCCAACAAAGCTATTACGGTTATGAATAATATGAAATCCGGTGGGCCTTTTTTCAGCCGCACGCTAAATCCCCCTTAAATAATAATTTAGGCGTAAGGGGTAAAGTGTAAGGGGGACCTCACACTTCGTACCCATTATCGAGCTTGAGTTTCAACACACCGCTGCAACGAGTCGGGAGATTAGAACCCGCCTCCTGTTTTATTAGTAAGAATCCGACTATTTAAAGAAGCGGCCGGCATCTTTTCGCATCGTTAGTAATTTGGGTTGCGTATAAGAAACTAATCGTTATTCCTTGATTTTTGAACGTACCGCCTCACAGAAAAGGTCTCCCCGCTGTTCGTAGTTGGCAAACATATCCCAACTGGCACAGGCTGGAGAAAGCATTACCACATCACCTTTTCGGGCAAGTTCATAAGACTTTGCAACCGCAGCTTCCAAGCCCTCTACCTCATGTATATTCTCAAATCCGGCATCAATGACTGCTGCCTTTAAATCCTGTTTGGCTTCTCCCAGTAAAATCAGTTCCTTGACCTTGGCTTTAATATATTGGGCTAAAATATTGAACTGGGAGCCTTTATTTCTTCCTCCCGCAATAAGAATTATTGGTTCGCTAAACGATTCCAAAGCGCGCATAACCGATTCAGGATTGGTGGCTTTAGAGTCGTTTATATATATAATTCCATTATGTACAGCGACTTCTTCCATGCGATGTCTTACCCCTTTAAAGGTCTTTAAGGCCAAGCGAATGGCCTCTGTCTGAGCCCCGCCTATATATGCCATTAAGACTGCGCATAATATGTTTTCAAGGTTGTGCCGGCCACGCAGTAATAGTTCCGCAACCGGACAGATAGGCTGTCTTTTTGAATTTAGTCTTACAGTAATTGTCCCATCCTCGACAAAAGCCCCTTCTTCCAGTATCCGTTCGCTTGAAAAGAAGATAACTTGGGACGGGCAGAACTCAGCCATTTTTCTAAGGCTCTCATCCTCGTAATTAAAAATGGCATAATCGCTGGAATCCTGCCGGGCAAATATTTTAGCCTTGGCCGCAATATATGATTCCATACTGCCATGCCGGTCCAAATGGTCAGGTGTGATATTTAGCAAGCCACAAATGTGGGGGCGGAAATCTATACTGGTATCCAGTTGGAAACTCGACATTTCAACTGCTATAACCCCTTCCTCAAGCTGATCAAGCAGGGCAGTCAGCGGAATACCGATGTTGCCGCCTGAATATGCTTTTTTCCCGGCGGTTTCCATTATAAACTGCAATAATGCAGTGGTAGTTGTTTTGCCATTGGTTCCTGTTATGGCATATATTTCGACTCCCCCAGCTTTAAGCAGAAAGGCCAGTTCGACTTCTCCAATTACCGGGATACCGGCTTCATAAGCTTGCCTTATTGGGGCAATCTGCAAAGGAACCCCCGGACTGACCACCAATAAATCATAATCGCCACTATCTACCTGGGGATAGCTTCCGGTATAAAGCTTTACACCCAAATCTTTTAATTCCAAGTATTTTTGCTCTAATTTCTCAGCGCTCTTGCTGTCGCAGGCACTCAACACCGCACCCCGTTTGGATAAGACATTTATTGCCGACAAGCCGCTTCTGGCCAAACCGACTACTAAAATCCTTTTGCCGCTAAAATCCATCTATTAACACTCCTGTCGTTAGCCAAGTTAACTTCCTATTCCTTTAAAACTCAGGATGCCCAGTAAAACAAAAATTAGTGAAGCCAGCCAAAAACTTCTTACCACCTTGGTTTCCGGCCAGCCTATCAATTCAAAATGGTGGTGCAGGGGAGCCATGCGAAATATTCTGCGGCCGGTAGTCTGATAGGAGATAACCTGCAAAATTACGCTCAAAGTCTCCACAACATAAACCCCTCCGATGATTACCAAGGCCAATTCCGACTTGGTAATAGCAGCTACGGCTGCAACCGCACCGCCCAGAGCCATGGAGCCCGTATCACCCATAAAAACCCGGGCCGGATGCCGGTTAAATACCAGAAAACCCAAACAGGAACCAGCCAAAGCCCCACAAAATATGGCCAGGTTATAATGACCGGTCATCAATGAAACCATAATAAAAACAGCTGCCACAAAAAAAGTTACCCCGGCAGCCAGGCCATCCAAACCATCCGTAAGATTCACCCCATTGGCACTGCTCATAACTACTATTATGAGAAATGGGATGTAACCCCACCCCAGATTTATCAGCTGTCCCGTAAAAGGAACAAGCAGTTCAGTTCCCCGGTCAAAATAGAAAAGCAGCAATAGCCCGAAGAGCAGCCCGATTAGAAGCTGGAGGCCTAATTTTTCCCGTGCTCTTAACCCCAATGAACGTTTAAGGACCACCTTGATATAATCATCCCAAAAACCCACGGCACCAAATGCCAGCATTACGAATACCGCACTTAAGGCTTCCGCACTAGCCCCGGCCATTAAGAAGCTTGCTACCATTACCGCGGTAATTATAATTATGCCCCCCATGGTGGGAGTGCCGGCTTTCGCATAATGACGGCTGGGCCCCTCTTCTCTGATATTCTGCCCAACTTTCAATTGCTTCAGGAATGGTATCATAAATGGTCCCATGGCAAGCGAAATTAATATGGATATACCTGCTGCCAACAGTATATTAACAATATATCCTTGCATCGTATATCCCCCCGTCATCAATTTTTTCTTTATTTCGCAGCTATCCTGGCGATATTCTATTACATGGACATTCCTACCACATGGACTGCCGTGGGGACATTCCTGCCATGGGGACATTCCTCCGGAGGAGGTGTGTCCCCTTTCCTTAGCTGGTGTGTACCCATTCCTTTGCTGGTGGTGTCCCCTTACCTTTGCTGGTGTGTCTCCTTATCATGATGAAGCAGATTATCCACCATGGTTTCCAGGCCCATGCCTCGTGAGGCTTTAAACAGCACGGTATCATGCTGTTCGATATTATGGCGAAGGAATTCAACTCCTTCTTCTTTAGTTGCAAAATGGTATATTTGTTCCCTATTCATACCGGCATCCTCAGCACCCTGGGCAATGTATCGGGCGCGCCGGCCAACCGTCACCAGCATTTCCACGCCATTTTCAGCAGCCATGCGGCCGACTTCCAAATGTCCTTCTATTTCATAATCTCCCAGTTCAAACATATCTCCCAAAACCGCGACTAAGCGCCCATTTCCCTTTAACTCACACCCGGTTTCCAAGGCTGCGGCCATTGATAGAGGATTGGCATTATAACTATCATTTATAATCATTCCCCCGGCGGCCAGCGAAATAAAATGCAAGCGGTGGCCAGTCGACTTATATTCTGCCAAACCGGATTTGATATCTTGAAGCTCTGCTCCCAATAAATGAGCAACCGCAGCAGCAGCCACCACATTCCCCGCCAACCGGAGGGCAGGCAGGGGGAACCGGAACATTTCTTCCCGTTCCATGAACCTTGTCTCTATGGTAATACCCTTTCTTTCAATTTCCACTTTTTTAATATGAAAATCGCAGAGCGGGCTGTGCCCAAAGGTATATTTGCGGCAAGGATAAATAGAGGCGGCCTTTAATAATACTTCATTATCTCCATTTAATACAGCAAAGCCTGATGCATCAAGTTCAGCCAACACCTCACATTTGGCCCGGGCTATTGCTTCAATACTGCCCATGGTCTCCAGGTGTACTGGGGCCACATTGGTAATTAAGGCACAGCTGGGTCTTACAATTTTGGCCAATCTGGCAATCTCACCCGGAGCTCGCATGGCCAATTCAATTACCGCTACCTGATGTTCATTTTCCAATTCCATAATGGTCAGGGGCAAACCAATATCATTATTATAATTGCCTTTGGTTTTATGGGTCTTGATGCTCTGCTTGAGGCAGCAATCCAGGATTTCCTTGGTAGTGGTCTTGCCTACACTCCCGGTTACCGCAACCACCGGAATGGAAAACTGGTTCCGGTAGGCTCGGGCCAAATCCTGCAGGGCTTGCAGAGTATCATCAACTAAAATCAATGGCCGGTTTTCAATCTGTAACAGCTTGTCAGATGTTTTCGAAACAACTGCCGCTGCCGCACCTTTATTAAAGACCTCACCTAAAAAACTGTGCCCGTCAAAGTTTTCCCCTGACAGAGCGAAAAAAAGCTGTCCCGCCTTTATATGGCGAGAATCAGTCGTTATTCCTTCAATCTTTTTTTGGGGATTACCATTAAGCAATAGCCCTTTAACACAGTCGCAAATAAACCCCAGTTCCAAATTCATTTTGATTCTTTCCTTTGCAAATACTCAGCCGCAACCTTGCGGTCATCAAACTCCAGAACCTGATCTTTCACCAGTTGATATGTCTCATGCCCTTTCCCGGCAATAATCAGCAGATCGCCGGTTTTGGCCAGTTGTATGGCATGGTGAATGGCTTCCCGGCGATCCGTTATGATAGCATAGCGGGAGCCTTCCACTCTGTCCAGTCCAGGTATAATATCAGCAATTATAGCCTCCGGTTCTTCACTTCGCGGATTATCGGAGGTTACAATGCAAAAATCGCTGTAACGGGCGGCAATCTCACCCATTAACGGTCGTTTTCCCCGGTCCCGGTCACCCCCACAGCCGAAAACACTTATGAGGCGATGTTTGGCTATTTGCCGGGCGGTCTGCAATATGTTCTCCAAGCCATCCGGAGTATGAGCATAATCAACAATTACTGTGAAATCCTGTCCACATTCCACTTTTTCGAACCTGCCGGCAACTCCTTCAATCTTTTCCAGAGCGGATTTAATGGTTTTCAGGCTTATACCTTGGCCAAGCCCAAAAGCAACCGCTGCCAGCACATTGTAAACACTAAATAATCCCACCAATTTTATGTTTATGTTCAGACTTTGCTTTTGGTGAAGAATGGTAAATCTGCTTCCTTTAAGATCAATGCTTAAATCGGCAGCGCGCACATCAGCATCGTTTTTCATTCCATAGGTATAACAACGTGAATTACAAAGATTCTTAAAGTGTTCCCCATAAGGATCATCGGCATTGATTACACAGAAATTTTCCTTATCTTCCGCCAGCAGGGCAAAAAGTTTGGCCTTGGCATCCCGGTAATTTCCCATACTATGGTGATAATCTAAATGATCCTGGGTCAGATTGGTGAAAACCGCTGCGTTAAAAGAAATATGATCAACCCGGTGCAAGTCAAGAGCATGAGATGATACTTCCATTACTATATGCTCAGCCTTTTGTTTAACACAATAGCTAATAAAATCTTCTATTTCCAGGGCTTCAGGTGTGGTATGACCAAGTTCTTTTACATAGTCTCCCATGCGGGCATAAAGGGTGCCTAATATTCCCGTCTTCTTCCCCGCTTCTTCGAGAATGGCTTGAATTAGGTGGGTGGTGGTAGTCTTTCCGTTGGTGCCGGTTACTCCTATAACTTTCAAAGCTCGGGAAGGCTGCCGGTAGAAATTGGATGCCAGCCGGGCCATGGCCTGGCGCGTATCCGGACAAATCAAGAGACTTACATTTTGCTTTAATTCAATTTCCCGTTCAGCCAAGACCGCAACCGCACCAGCCGCCACCGCCTGTTCGGCAAATAAATGGCCATCGCTTTTAAATCCACTTATACAAACAAATAAATCCCCATCTTTTACCTGGCGGGAGTCATAAGCAATCCCACTGATTTCGATCTCCATTTGCCCCTTGAGGAGCTTGTATTCTATACCCTCTAACAGATCAATTAAGCGCAACCTTTTGCCTCCTTCCCACAGGCTAATTTTGTTCTCCTACCGGTTGAAACTTAACCTTGATAACTGACCCGCTACTAACTATCTTGCCAGCGGGTGGTGATTGTTCATAAGCCAGGCCATAACCTTCGGGAACCAAATGCAATCCTAAATCCGCCAATATTTTGGCTACTTCTTTCATTGACTTGCCCTGTAAATCAGGAATAGTAATCTCCCCATCTTCCTTAGGTTTAAACGGGGACATATCAATTATTACCTCCGCGCCCCTTCCCAGCTTACTATGAGCTTTGGGAGTCTGCTGCCATACTATACTGCCGTTCCCATTAACTTTGGCCTGCAACCCCCGATTGCCTATCAAAGTTAATGCTTCGGACAAAGGAAGGTTTACTACATCAGGTACTAATACTTTATCCACCTTTTCTTTGGTTTCTTCTATTTCGGGAGAATTATACATAGGTACTTCCCAGTAATGAAAGACATCTTTAACTATTTCCTTAAATGCCGGAGCCGCTATCCAACCACCAAAGATGAGATTGCCTTTGGGGGCGTCTACCACAACTATGGCTACCAGACGCGGGTTGTTGGAGGGAGCAAATCCAATAAATGAAACTACGTTTTCATTGCTCATATATTTCCCATCGGGACCAACCTTTTGCGCAGTGCCGGTTTTTCCCGCTACCCGATAGCCTTCGAGATATGCCTGCTGACCGGTTCCATTGGTTACTTCGCCTTCGAGCATGACGCAAAGTTCTTTGGCCACGTCTTCTGAAACTACTTGTTTTACTACCTGAGGTTCAAATTTCTTGATGACCTGGCCTTTGTCATCAACCACCTGTTTTACCAGGTGGGGTTTCATCATCTTGCCCCCATTGGCTACCGCCGACACCGCGGTTATTAATTGTATAGCCGTAACCGCATTGCTTTGGCCCATGGCCATGGTAGCCAAATCTATTTGTTGAGCACGATCCCGGGGAACTGTAATACCCTCCGCCTCTCCAGGCAGATCGATTCCGGTAATTTTTCCAAATCCGAAAGCTCTCAAATATTTATAATAGTTATCCATGCCAATTTTCTGACCAATCTGCACAAATGCCACATTGCATGATTTCTCTATGGCCTGGGCAAAAGTCAGGCTTCCATGGGGCTTCCGGTCCGGGCAGCCAATTGTTTCCACACCCACTTTTATATAACCGGGGCAAAAAAAGCGGCTTTCGGCACTGACGACCTTTTCTTCCAAAGCCATGGCAGCAGTGCTTATCTTCATGGTTGAGCCCGGTTCGTATACATCGTTGATGGCAAAATTCCTCCGGTAGCTCGCCGGATAATCCGAGAAATTGTTGGGGTTGTAGGTGGGCCGTGAAGATAAAGCCAGGATTTCTCCGGTGGCCGGGTCCATAACTATCGCAGCTGCGGATTTTGCTTTGCGTTCTTTGAAGACCTTATCCAGCTCGCGTTCGGTAATATATTGGATGGTTTCATCAATGGTTAAAACCAGATTGGCTCCGTCCACTGGGGGAATGAACTTGTGGGTTGCTTCAGGTATGGGCCGGTTGACTGCATCATGCTCGATAATTATCCTTCCCTTAGTACCTCCCACCAAATCGTTATAATAAAAATCGATTCCCTCCAGCCCGGTATTATCGACTCCAGATATACCCAGAACATGGCTGGCCAGTGTTCCCTTGGGATAATAGCGGCGGCTTTCCTCTGTCAAACCGATTCCAGGCAAATCCAGGTTTCGAATAATTTTAGATTTTTTCGAATCTATTTGACGTTTTATCCATTCAAAAGAGCTAACCCGTGTTAAACGCTGATAAAGGGTCTCTTCATCCATATCCAGCACCTCGGCCAGCTTTTTGGCGATTTCGCGCTGTTTTTTACTGCGTATAACTTCTGCCGGAATAGCATATACCGAATCGGCACTAACTGATATGGCCAGTTCACGCCCATTCCGGTCATAAATTATACCTCTTTTAGATTCCACCGGAACATCGCGCATCCGATTTTGCAGGGCTTTCTCAGACAGCTCCGCACCGCGCACAAATTGAACCCAAAAGACTCTGCTACCTAGTAATATAAAACCCAGCGTAAACAAGAAAAAAAGCGTAGCAATACGCTTTCTTACCGTTAACCCGGTGGTTTGCATAAGGCCACCTCATCTTTGCTTAATTGTTGCTTGCTGCCAGATGTGTCAAACTGGCATATATTTTCTCCAGAGGTTTTTCCCCTTGAGTGGTTTTTACTTGTTGAGCCATTTTGACTGGTTCCTTTTCAGATGCAACCATAACTGTAAACGGAGAATTATTTTCTGGTTTAACCATTCCTAATTCTTTGGTCGCTACCGCTTCAATTCTTTGCAAGGAGCTTTTTTGCGCAATTTGATATTCCATTTGGTGTTGGGCGGTTTCCATTTTGCTGATATCGTTTTCCAGGTTGACTATCTGATATCCCAAGGTTGAGGATTTTATGCATAGAAAAACTATACTTAGTGCTACAAGAAAAACTCCTGCACTGCATTTAATAGCTAGACTCTTTCTGGTATCAACCTTTCTTATCGTCCTTCTGACCTTTTTAACACGGTTAAACGATTCATAAGCAGTTTCTGTATCCAAAACCCTGGCATAACCATACTGCGCCTGTAACATATTTTTATTCCGCCCTCCCTAAATATATACCTTAAACATCGGAAGAAACTGCGGAGCAGTTTCAACACAATTCAACTATTCCCGAAGGGAACTAATATAAGTAGTCCCCGTAGGGGGCAACACACCGTTGCAACGAGGCGGCGCCTCGTTATAGCTTGCTGGCGACCCTCAGCTTGGCGCTGCGGGCACGAGGATTGGCTATACATTCATCTTCGCCGGGGGTTATCGGCCTCCGGCTAACAATTTGCAACTGCGGCTTTTGTCCGCATATACACAGCGGCATCCCTGGCGGGCATATACAGCCTTTTGCTTTTTGCTGAAAAAACCTCTTGACTATACGGTCTTCCAAAGAATGAAAGGTTATGATACATAATCTGCCGCCTGGTTTTAATACTTCCAAAGCTTGGGGTAATACCCCTTCAATGGCATCCAGTTCGCTGTTAACCGCTATCCTTAATGCTTGGAAAGTCCGGCGGGCCGGATGTTTCTCTCTGCGGTAAGCGGCCGGAACCGCAGTTTTTATTATATCTACCAACTCCAAGGTAGTATTAATATCCTTTTCCTGCCTGTAATTTGCAATAGCCCTTACTATTCTACGGGCGTATCTTTCTTCCCCGTATTCAAATAATATTTTCATTAGTTCCTGCTCCGGGTACCGGTTAACAACATCCTTTGCAGTCAATTCCTGTTCCTGGTTCATTCTCATATCCAGGCTGGCATCTTCATGAAAACTAAATCCCCGTTCGGCATTATCCAATTGAAATGAGGATACCCCAAGGTCAATCATTATACCGTCAAGCCGGGGAAGATTTTCTCTTTTTAAAATGGCTTTTAGATTACGAAAATCATCGTGGACAAATCTAATTCCAGTTCGGGATATTTCCCGGCGGCACTCTTCAAGTATTTGTTTATCCTTGTCAATGGCCACCACCTGAGCATCTTCATCCAGAATGCTCAGCATTCTTCGCAGGTGCCCCCCGCCGCCCATGGTGCAATCGCAGTATATACCATGGGGATTAAGAACCAAAGATGAAACAGTCTCTTCCAGTAAAACGGGCTTGTGCAACTAATATCCACTCCTAAATACCCAGGTCAACCAAGCTTTCAGCTATTGCTTCAAAAGAAGACCCGGCTTTATCTGTATATTCTGCCCATTTATTGACTGACCAAATCTCGATCCGGTTACCCACCCCGATTACGACCACATCGCGGTCAATATCCGCATAATCCCGCAAGTTGACTGACAGCACCGTCCGTCCTTGCTTATCAAATTCCAGTTCAGCGGCTCCTGAGAAAAAAAAGCGCACAAAGGAACGCACATCTGATCTGGTTAAAGGAAGTGAACGCAGTTTTTCTTCGATCACTTGCCATTCATTCATGGGATAAAGGAAAACACAATTGTCCAGGCCTTTGGTAGCTACAAATTTTTCACCCAACTGCTCACGGAAACGAGCGGGAATGGTAATTCTCGCTTTAGTGTCCAATGAATGTTGATATTCGCCTAAGAACATGCGTTCTTCTCCTTTTGGTACAGCATTTGGGATTATGCTCCACTTTTCTCCACTTCACTCCACTTTATTCTACTTGTCAAAATGCATTTCCTCCTTTGTGAATTAAATAACTATCGGCTTTTAAAAACCCGGCAATTGGCAGCATTCCGAATAAACCCATTAATACGGTGTTTTCGGCATAGCGGCAAGAAGTCTGCTATAATAAAATCACTACTTATTTCCCATAAAAAAAGGGGCCCGGACCCGGGCCTAAAAGTCGGGTAAAATGAGAAAATCGAGGGTTGGAGAAAACTCCACCCTCGATTAATATAATCGCAAATCACCCCTGATCAGATCAGATGGCACA
Source organism: Syntrophomonas sp. (assembly GCA_036677685.1). GTDB lineage: Bacteria > Bacillota > Syntrophomonadia > Syntrophomonadales > Syntrophomonadaceae > JAQUBU01. The sequence goes on from JAVBWA010000022.1 coordinate 102,990, forward strand.
ATTATTACTGAATTTAACTTTCTAATTTTCAATTGTGAAGTACCGCTTCAGTCTTGACCATTTAATCATTCCCGAAGGGAATCAATATAAGTAGTCCCCGTAGGGGGGAACACACCGCTGCAACGAGGCGGGAGAGCAGTACTCACGCATGTTTTGTTAACAGGTCTCTAACCGTCAAAGAAGTGGGAAGCAACTTTCGCCTCGTTATAACTTGTATAACACTTGCTCATCCAGGAATTTGATGCCCTTTTCCTGGAAAATGTTGCGGGCCCGGTTTATATCCTCCACTTTAAAAATCACCAGGGCATCGTCTCCCGTAGTTCCCAAAAATGCGTAAAGATATTCAATATTGAGGTTTTCCTCGGTCATTTGCTCCAGAACGGTTGCCAAACCGCCGGGAGAGTCGGAAACTTGTACGGCAATCACTTCAGTCTCACTTACCGTAAAACCGGCCTCTTTCAGTATTTGGTAAGCTTTGTCCGGGTCATTGACTATTATGCGGAGAATTCCGAAATCCGAGGTATCGGCAATTGATAAGGCTCTAATATTGATTCCCGCTTCGCCCAGAACCTTGGTAACATGGGACAACCTTCCTGCTTTGTTTTCCAAAAAAACCGATATCTGCTTAGCCATACTTTCCCTCCTTTAAAATTTTCTTTTATCTATCACCCTTTTGGCTTTTCCTTCGCTTCTTTCAATCGAACGAGGCTCAACCAGCCTTACCTTGACCGCGATTCCCAGGGCACTGTCCAGTTCCTTTCTGATTAAGGCTCCCAAACCTTCGAGCTTTTTAACCTCGTCACTGAACACATTTTCAGATACTTCAACTTGAACTTCCAATTCATCCAGAGTTCCTTTCCGTTCCACAGTCAACAGATAATGCGGTTCAACTCCCGGTATCCTCAATAAAACACTTTCGACCATGGATGGAAATACATTAACCCCGCGAATAATTATCATATCATCGGACCGGCCCAGCACTTTCTGCATTCGCATATGGGTGCGTCCACACTCACAGGTGCCTTTCTCCAGAGTAGTGAGGTCACGGGTTCTATATCTGAGCAAAGGCATGGCTTCCTTGGTTATCGTAGTTATGACCAGTTCTCCCGGTTTTCCTTCTCCCAGAACCTCCAGGCTTACCGGGTCTATGGATTCAGCTAAAAAATGATCCTCTTGAATATGCAAACCATTTTTATAGGCACACTCAATGGCTACACCAGGACCGATTATTTCGGTCAAACCATAAATATCATAGGCATCGATCTCCCATTTTTTCTCAATATCCTTGCGCATATTCTCTGACCAAGGCTCGGCGCCAAAAACCCCGGCCCGCAATTTGAGATCGGAAGGTTTAATCCCCATTTCCTGAGCGACTTCGTACATGAACAGAGCATAGGACGGGGTACAGGCTAAATGTGTACTGCCATAATCCTGCATCAGCATAATCTGACGTTTGGTGTTTCCGCCGGAAGCAGGGATAACTGATGCCCCTATTTTTTCAGCTCCGTAGTGCGCCCCCAAACCTCCGGTAAAAAGCCCATATCCATAGGACACATGAACTACCGAGTTGCGGCTGGCGCCCGCACTGACCAGAGAGCGGGCTATAACTTCAGACCAGGTTTCAATATCCTTTTTGGTATATCCTCCTACAGTAGGTTTGCCGGTGGTTCCCGATGAGGACTGAATCCTTACTACTTCACTCATAGGAACGGCGAACAAGTTGAAAGGATAATTATCCCGCAAATCCTGTTTGGTTGTGAACGGTAAATATTTGACATCCTCCAGGGTGTTTATATCATCCGGTTTAATGCCTGCCTGGTCCATTTTCTGCTTGTAAGTGGGTACGAATGAATAAACTCGGAAAACGGTTTCCTTCAACCGCCTTAATTGAAGCTTTTCCAGCTCCTCCCGAGGCATACATTCCTTTTCTTGGTCCCAATAATTCATCATTCTACCTCCTTCAATATTATTCCTGCACAAATTATAACGAGATTAAAATATTCCCCCCGTTTCTATAAGTGATCGGGGTCCTGTTAACAAAATGCGCAGCGGGTTTTTCTGCTCGTTGCAGCGGTATGTTAAAACTGCTCCGCAGTTTCTGCCGATGCTTAAAATATTTACAAGCCGTAGCTAAAATACCATAAAGCTTGCATAAGCATACTCGTTCAGGCTCCGCCCACGTCACTCGTACCTTTATGCAACTTTTTTCCAATAAATGAGCAATTTTCACTGTATTCATCTATCAAAAGCAAAAGGGAACTAAATAACAGGTAATTTTTTGTAAATGGGATTATGGTATGCAGGCATTTTCGGTATGAATCTTCTCAGGGAGTGCTTGAAGGTATATTCAAACAACAAAAAACCCCACCGAGCCGTGATGCCGTAGTTTCAACCTGCAGAGCAGGTGGGTACCCTCCCACATATTTTGATGGGTCCCAAATACCGGGCATGCACGTCATATGTGGAGATAAGTTCCCTAAATTTTTGTGTTGGCAAAAACTTAACAGCCATTCACGTACACAGCAGGGATTTCCTTTTCTCAGGTAAAATACTACCATATCACAGGTAGTTCTTCAAGTTAAACCGAGTGCCATTATAGACCATTTTCTCCAAAAGTTCTATTTTTCTCTGATCTTTATGGATAACTCCCTTAATTGTTTGGGAGCAACTTCCGAAGGTGCTTCAGTCATTGGGCAGGCCGCACTTTGAGTCTTGGGGAACGCAATAACATCGCGAATACTGTGCCTTCCCGCAATAATCATGAGCAGGCGGTCGATGCCAAAAGCTATGCCTCCATGGGGTGGTGTGCCATACTCAAATGCCTCCAGCATGTATCCAAATTTTCCTTTAGCTTCCTCATTGCTCATGCCTATCAAGGCAAACATTTTCTCCTGCAAGTCGCGCTGGTGGATACGAATGCTGCCTCCGCCAATTTCCGTACCGTTTAAAACCAGATCATAAGCCCGCGCTTTAACCTGGGCCGGATCGATGTCCAGCAGGGCTATGTCCTCGGTTCGCGGTGCGGTAAACATATGATGCATGGCTACAAAACGTTTTTCTTCATCATCGTATTCCAAGAGCGGAAAATCTACTACCCATACAAAGTTAAGAGCATTTTCGTCAATAAGCTTTAACCTGCGCCCCAATTCCAAACGCAGGTTGCCCAGGACCCGGGCCGCAACTGCTGCCTGGTCAGCCGCGAATAGCAGCAGATCTCCAGGTTCGGCCTGCAGATTCTGTAAAATACCCTTCACCTGTTCATCGCTCAAAAACTTGGTGATGGGAGAACGCAATTCGTTTTCACCCACTACTATCCAGGCCATACCTTTGGCTCCGTTCTCCACCGCCAGGGCTCCTAAAGCATCTATTTCTTTGCGGGTAAAACTTCCGCAGCCTTTGGCGTTCAAAGCTCTGACCACTCCGCCGCTTTGAACCGCACTGGCGAATACTTTAAACTCAGTATCTTTGAGCAAATCAGTCAGTTCCACAATCTCCAGTCCAAAGCGCAGGTCCGGTTTATCACTGCCGTATTTTTGCATTGCCTCATCATAAGAAAGCCGGACAAATGGCAGATTAAGCTCCCGTCCTTGGGTCGCAGCGAATACTTCTTTAATCATTGCTTCCACCAAGTTCATTATGTCCCCTTCATCAATGAAAGACATCTCCATATCCAGCTGGGTAAATTCCGGCTGCCGGTCTGCACGCAAATCCTCATCCCTGAAGCAGCGGGCGATTTGGAAATATCTTTCCATACCAGCCACCATTAGGATTTGCTTGAATATTTGCGGTGACTGGGGCAAAGCAAAAAACTTACCCGGGTGGATCCGGCTGGGAACCAGATAATCTCTGGCTCCTTCGGGGCTGCTTTTCATTAAAATAGGGGTTTCAATCTCTACAAAAGCCCGGCTGTCCAGAAAATCCCGCATGACTTTGACCACGCGGTGCCGTAACATCAAGTTGTTGCGCATCTCCGGACGCCGAAGGTCTAAATAGCGATATTTTAATCTCAGGTTTTCATCGACATCTATATTATCCTCGATGTAAAAAGGAGGAGTTTTGGCAGCGTTCAGGACTTGCATTTCCTCAACATAGATTTCGATTTTGCCGGTTTTGAGGTTGGGATTCTCGGTAGCTTCGGGACGCAATGAAACTTTGCCCCGGCTGGCTACCACATACTCACCGCGTACGCTTTCCGCCAAATGAAAAGCATCCAGTGCCACCTCGGGACTGAAAACCAGCTGGATAATCCCCGAGCGGTCACGCAAATCTATAAAAATAAGCCCGCCATGGTCCCGGCGGCTGTCTACCCAGCCATTGAGCACTACCTCCCGGCCTATACTGGATGTATCCAAATCAGTAGCATTACAAGTCCTTTTCATTAACTGTTCTCCTCCTAATCCATTGCCATAATCTGTTTAATAGTATTTATAAGCTGCTCATTTTCAACCCTTAGCTGTTCTTTATTCTCCATATTTCTAAGGGTTAAAAATCCCTGCTCCATTTCTTCATCACCAATTAGAATTACCAGTTTGGCTCCCAGTTTGTCGGCATACTTCATCTGCGCTTTGCCGCTTCTTCCAGTGTAGTCCTTATCCGCCCGGATTCCCGCCCGCCTTATTTCATTCAATATGCGCAAAGCCGGAGATTCGTGTTTACCATTCATTACCGCGATAAAAGCATCGATACCAGACTGCGCCGATTCTTTGATGCCTAATGTGTCAAGAGCCAAGAGCAGCCGTTCCAGGCCCAAAGCAAAGCCTATACCAGGTAAATCGGGGCCTCCCAGTTCCCGGACCAGGCCGTTGTATCTTCCGCCTCCGCCTACGGCACTCTGGGCTCCTATCCCTGGAATATGTACCTCGAAAGCGGTATTGGTATAGTAGTCCAAACCTCTAACCAGCTGGTTGTCATGAAGGTAGGCGACACCATTATCCTCCAGGGCAGTTTTGACCGCAGCATAATGGTCCCGGCAATCATTGCAGAGGCTGTCATATATGAGGGGATACCCGGCAATAGCTTCATGACAGGATGCTACTTTACAATCAAGGACCCGCAGGGGATTTTGCATGAATCTCACCTGGCAATCCGGACAAAGCGCCTCCTTCACCGGATTAATATGCTCAATCAAGCTCTGGCGGTAGCTTTGCCGGCAATGGGGACAGCCTACGGAATTAAGGTGCAATTCATAGGCACTTAAGCCCAGAGCCGATAGGATTCCAACCATAAGGATAATTATTTCCGCGTCCAGATAAGGGCTGTTGCTGCCAAAAGCCTCAACCCCCACCTGATGAAACTGCCGGTATCTTCCGGCCTGGGGCCGGTCATAGCGAAACATGGGTCCGGTATAATACCACTTAATTGGCAAAACCCCACCGTAGACACTATGTTCAATAATGGCCCGGGCACAGGAAGCAGTTCCTTCCGGCCGCAATGTCAAACTGCGCTGGGAACGATCGTTAAAGGTGTACATTTCTTTACTGACAATGTCCGTTCCCTGCCCCACCCCATGCAGAAAGAGTTCTGTATGTTCAAATATCGGGATTCTAACTTCCTGGAAGCCAAAGGATTCAATACATTCTTTAATAACCCGTTCAATATGCTGCCACTTTTTGGCATCAGCGGGCAGAATATCGACGGTTCCTCTGGGGGCCTTTACCTGCATAAATTCCCCTCCGAACTAATTTATTCCTTGGATAATTCTAATTTAAGGCCCGAAGCTTGTCAACTTTGCCATTAATCAGCCTTTCGACAGAGTGGCAATAGCTCTGAGGATTTTTAGGATTATGAAATGAACTTAAACTTCCATTGGACTGATTAATAAACTTGCTGGATGCTCCCCCCCCCAAACCAATGATGCTCTGCCGCTCCTCCATCATTTGAATATTATACAGGCAAAAAGTGTCCGGCTTAGCAAAAGCTAAGTTTTCCATACTGGCTTTCATATATTTCTGGCGATAAAGATAATAAGGCAAATAAGCCTGCTTTCTGAATATGTTTGACAACAGGTTCAGAGTTTCTTCAACTTCCTTTACACGCTTATGAAGATTGGTTTTGCCCTCCAATTCGGCCATCATCGAGCCCCTTTTTAAGGCCAGAGTATGAACCGTAATATTTTCGGGACTTAGTTCTAAAATTTTGTTTGCTGTGTACGCGGCTTCCCGGAGGCCTTCTCCGGGAAGCCCGGCTATAAGATCCATATTAATTTGTTTAATTCCTGCTGCTCTTGCCCATTCGACTGATTGCATCACTCCTTTGCTGTCATGATTGCGCCCTATCCTTTTTAAGGTAGCATCATTCATACTTTGAGGATTAATACAGACCCTACCTACACCTGCGTCCTGCAGCAGTTTTAACTTCTGTCTGGACAGCGTATCAGGTCTGCCCGCCTCTACACTAATCTCTTCACTTGCCGCGGAAATATAATAATGATGTAATAAATCAAAAACCCGCTGTAGATCCTCCAAAGAAAGTACTGTAGGGGTGCCTCCGCCGATATATATTGACTGCACCGAAATCCTATGATCATAAATAAACTCGCCCAAAGCCTGCATTTCTATAAACAAGGCGTTCAAAAAAGGCGTCATTTCCTCTTCATAATTGCTTATCACTGCTCCGGGAAAAGAACAATAACAGCAGCGGCTTGGACAATAAGGAATGCCTATATAAACACTAATCATTTTACGGGCGGCAGCCGGCTGCAGCAGAAAAGGCCGGTTGTTTTGGGCTACTTCCAGTAACAGGCGGGCTTTTTCCGGTCTTAACAAATACTCTTGTTCCAGTTTGTTTTGAATAGTTTGCGGTGTATAACCCTGATCAAGGAAAGCATGAACCAGCTTTACCGGCCGCACCCCGGTAAGAATGCCATAAGCATTGATTTCCCGCTCCAGGTGGCTCTCTAGCAAACAACAGGTAAATCTTTGCAGGAACCGTCTTAGACCCCCCTGTTCATGAGCCAGGCTTTCAATACTGCATGTTTGGCTGTCCAGGCTGGTCTTGGATTCTGAAACAATACTGCCCTCCAATAAGTGCTGTCCGGCTTGTTCTGTAAGCCGGAGCGTTATTTCAATATCGGATTCACCATTATGCTCCCGGCATATTTCAGCATCCGGATAAGCCATGCGTATTAATTCATGGATGCTGGTATATATCCGGGGCGGTTGCAAATTGCAATAAATTATCATTTCATCCTCCGTTAACTTGAGTGTTTGCTATTGTACGAGCCCAGATATTTCACCTGTTTGCAGATAGCTTTAAGGTCAAGCAATACCTGTTCCAATACAAGGTCGTGGTCCAAAGTGTCTGCCTCAACATAAAAGGAAAAACTTTTATTGCGTTCCCGGGCAGGCCGGGATTCAATTTTGCTTAAATTTAAATTGCGTTCAGCAAATATACCCAGAGCCCTATAAAGCGCCCCCGGTTGATCAGGCAAAGTGAAGATAATACTGCTTTTCGAGCCTTTACCAAGCGTCGCCTTGCCTGCAGTAACATGAATAAACCGGGTGAGATTGTCTTCATCCTGGATATTACTCTTTATAATTTCCAATTCATAAAGCATGGATGCCTGCCGGTTACCGATACAGGCCGCCCGTTTTTTTTCTTTTCTTATAATCTGGGCCGCTGAAGTTGTGCTTTCCGTAATTTCCCGGCGGACCCCTGCCAGATTGGTTTTGATAAAGCCTTCACATTGTAGGAGTGCTGCCGGCTGGGATACCAGCAGTTCGATTTCCTCCAGCTGATACTTGCTTCCGGCCATCAGGTGCTGGGTAATGGGAATAATAATCTCACCTTGTATATTTACCTGGCTTGATGCCAGGCACTCCATACTGACACCGATGGTTCCCGCCCGGGAGTTGTCAATGGGAATCAGTGCGGCCTCGGCCTGACCATACTCCAATTGCTGAAACAGTTCTCCTATATTGGACATCAAACAAAGTTCAGCCTCATTCCCCCAGTAAATACGAGCAGCTTCTTCGCTGAAAGTTCCACTCGGGCCCAGAATAGCGTAAGCCATTAACGGATCCTCCTTCCTACCGCCCGTGCTATACCGTCAAGTTCCCGCATCATGGTACTGAATCCACGCGGAGTCAGTGACTGATCACCATCCGACAAGGCCTTCTCCGGATAAGGATGCACTTCTATCATGAGCCCATCGGCGCCTGCTGCCAGCGCGGCTTTGGCCATAGGGGTTACCAGGCTTCTGACCCCGGTAGCATGACTGGGATCAACCATTACCGGTAAGTGGGATATTTCTTTTACCAAGGCCACCGCAGATAGATCCAGGGTATTGCGGGTCCAGGTCTCAGCCGAACGGATTCCTCTTTCACAAAGAATCACCTGGTAATTGCCCCCAGCTAAAATATATTCGGCAGCCATCAACCATTCTTCAATACTGGCCGCCAATCCTCTTTTTAATATAACCGGCTTATCTATTTTACCGAGCTTGCGCAGCAAGGAGAAATTCTGCATATTCCGTGCTCCCACCTGAAGGATATCGGCATATTCAGCCACCAGCCCAATATCTTCACTGTCCATTACCTCGGTTACCACCGGCATATTCATTTCCTCTCCTACCTTGGCCAGGCATTTCAGTCCATATTCCCCCAGACCCTGGAAGCTATAAGGGGACGTCCGGGGTTTGAAAGCTCCGCCCCTGAGCATCAAGGCTCCCGAACCGCGAACCTTGAAAGCGGTCTCCTTGAGTATCTCTTCACTCTCAATCGCGCAAGGGCCGGCTATGGTTATAATCTGTTCCCCGCCAATAACACAGCCCTTCACTTCAATCTCCGTTGATTTCGTCTGCTGCCCTTTAAGTACCAGCATTTCTTGATTTAACTTGGCCATTAATTTGTTCATAATTATCAACCTCCTATCAAATATTAAAACCCCTCATCCCCCAAGGGACGAGAGGTTTGGAAAACTCCCGCGGTACCACCCAAATTGGCTTAGCAGCCCACTCAATTTCAGGGATACGGGAGCAAGCGTTTCAAGCTTTGCTAACAGTTGGGGCCGGATGCGGAAAATAAAAAAGCTTCACATCCCTATGGGACGAGAAGCTCTACATGCTGCCCGCGGTACCACCCAAATTACCGAAAAGGTCCGCTTGAAAAGATACAGGTATTATCCGATATCCCCTCCCTTTTAACGGTGGGAGTTCCGCCGCGACCTACTTGCTAATGTTTCAGCCGGGTGCTCCGAAGTGAACTTCAATTCGCTTCCTTATAGAGATGCTTGCAGCCGATGACATCTCTTCTCTGAATAATTCCACAAATTTACTTTACTTCATCATTGCATTTATAATATTGTGATTATTTTATCATAAAAATATTGTAAGGTAAACCTCTAAAATTAATTTTATTTTAAAATGTTAAGTTAAAAAAGGGTTGTGTTTCCTTTCAAATCCTATGGTAGTGGCCGGGCCGTGTCCCGGATAACATACTACATCATCATCATAACAAAACAGCTTGGTTTTTATATTCTCTATCAGTTGTTTATAAGAACCGCCCGGAAAATCGGTACGTCCTATGGAACCCTGGAAAAGGGTGTCACCCACAAAAATAATGTTATCCGTTTTCAAGCAAATTCCCCCGGGGCTGTGTCCCGGAGTATGGATTACTTCCAATTCAACCGTATTTCCGATTTTAACAATATCCCCTTCTTTTAGGAATTGTTCGGCGGCCGGACTGGTTACTTTACCTCCCATCATAAATGAGAAGTTGGAAACCGGATTAACCAGCATTTTGGCATCATTTTCGTGAATCATTATTTGGGCCCCGGTAGCGTCTTTTATAGCTTGATTGCCTCCGATGTGATCTATATGACCGTGAGTATTAATAATATAAACAGCTTTAAGGTTATCCTCCTCCAGTAATTTTAAAATAGCCCGGGGATTGCCGCCCGGATCTATCACTGCTACTTCGCGGGTTTCCTCACAGCCCACGATATAACAGTTTACCATCATATTGGTAATCTCAAGCCCCTTTAATATCATCTAACATCCTCCTTTAAAATACTTTCTCACTATCTAATAAAATGGTGCAAGGACCATCATTTTCTATAGTCAATTGCATATCAGCTCCAAATTTGCCGGTGCGCACCGGAATCTGGAGATCCTGCAAATGCTTAATACAATAGTTAAAAAGCGGGAGAGCGGTTTCCGGCAGTTCGGCATCGGAAAATCCCGGCCTTCTTCCTTTGCGGGCATCGCCATAAAGGGTAAACTGGCTGACCAGCATTATCTGCCCCTTGACATCCTGCAAGGAAAGATTCATTTTGCCGTCTTGATCTGGAAATATCCGTAAATTAATGATCTTATCCATAATATAATCTGCGTCCTTAGGTTGATCTCCTTTTTTAATTCCCAATAACACCATAAGCCCGTGATTAATTTCACTTATTATTTGCCCAGTTATTTTAACTGAACTATAATTAGTTCTCTGCACAACCGCACGCAAATTATTCACTCCTTGACTCTGCGGGCAATACCCGCTTGACTTCCAAAACATCCCGGACTTTTTGTATCCGTTGAACAACCGCATGCAGGCGGCCCATGTCTTTTATTTCAAGTTTAAGATTTATTATTGCAAACCCGTTTTTATTAGCCCGGGAGAAAACTGAATTAATAGGAATCCTCGCATCAGCAATCTCATTCATTACGTCAGTAGTCAAACGCGCCCTGTCAAAAGCCCTTACTTCCAATTCAACAAAGTAGATGCCCTGTTCATTGGCCCACTCTACTTCCAAAACTCTATCCTTTTCGTTATTAAGATAGTTCTGCATATTCGGGCAGTCCTGCCGGTGTACAGAAACTCCCCGCCCCCGGGTTATATAGCCCCAAACCGGGTCGCCGGGCAGGGGATTGCAGCAGCGGGCGAGCCGCAGTGCTACATCATCAACTCCTTTAACCCTTAGTGCGTTGACTTCCTTGTCTCGTACCGGGCTCTTGGTTTCAAGAGGAATATTAATTATATCCTCAACCTGGATGTCGGGAAAAAACGACTCTTGAAGTTTGTTAAGAACCTGATTGGTAGTAACTGCGCCATCGCCAACCGCTGCCAGCAAGTCGTCAACAGTGTTGAAACCAAAGCGTTTGACAGTTTGCAGCAGCTTATCCTCTTTCAACAACTCTTTGGGGTTGAAATGACGCTTTTTTAATTCCCTCTCCAGTATTTCATGGCCTTTTATGATGTTTTCCTGGCGCTTTTCCCGGTTAAACCATTGTTTGATTCTGCTCCGGGCTGAGGAAGTTTTGACCATATTCAACCAGTCCCGGGTAGGTCCGGGCGAGTTTTTGGAAGTAATGATCTCCACAATATCGCCATTATCTAGGGGAAAATCAAGCGGGACAATCCGACCGTTAACCCGAGCGCCAGTACATTTATGCCCCACCTCGGTGTGCACCCGGTAGGCAAAATCAACCGGACAGGCCCCTTTTGGCAGTTCTATTACCGCACCTTTGGGTGAAAAAACAAAGACCGTATCGTCAAAAAGATCTATTTTCAACGATTCCATAAACTCGTTGGTATCTTTTATGTCCTGCTGCCATTCCAAAATCTGCCGCAGCCAGGATAGTTTTTCGTCGAACTTGCGCTCTTTAGGGTTGCTGCCTTCCTTATAACGCCAGTGAGCAGCAATACCATACTCAGCGGTACGGTGCATTTCCACGGTTCTAATTTGTACTTCGAAGGGTTCCCCGCCTTTGCCGATCAGGGTGGTGTGAAGAGATTGATACATATTAGCTTTAGGGGTTGCTATATAATCCTTGAAGCGGCCAGGTAAGGGTTTCCACATGGTATGGATGATTCCCAATGCTCCATAACACTCGCGAATATCATCGACAAGTACCCTGATGGCTATTTTATCATAAATTTCATCAATATCCTTCCCTTGTTTTAGCATTTTTTTGTAAATACTAAAAATATTTTTGGGTCGGCCTTCAATATCCGCAACAATATCTATTTGCTGAAGGCCCGTTGTAATCTGCTCTACCAGGTCATTGACATAGTTTTCACGTTCACGTCGTTTTTGTTTTAATCTTTTGGCAACCTCATGGTAGGTTTCAGCTTCCAAATAGTAAAATGAAAGGTCTTCCAACTCCCATTTAAATTTAAAAATACCCAATCTGTGAGCCAGCGGGGCAAATATTTCCATGGTTTCCTGGGCAATCTCTTTTTGTTTGCGTTCATTCTGATAATTCAAAGTGCGCATATTATGCAAGCGGTCAGCTAATTTGATTATTATAACTCTGATGTCCTTGGCCATCGCAATAAACATCTTGCGCAGATTCTCGGCTTGGGCATCTTCCCGGGACTTGAAATCAATACGGCTTAATTTAGTGACCCCATCAACCAATAAAGTTATCTCTTCCCCAAATTCCCGTAATAAGTCGAGATAACTGACCCGGGTGTCTTCGATCACATCATGTAATAGAGCGGCACATATCGTGGCACTATCCATTTCAATATCAGCCAGTATTAAAGCTACTTCATGCGGATGAGTAATATAGGGCTCACCGGAAATGCGTTTCTGCCCCGAATGAGCCGCTTCCGCATATTCGTAGGCCTTAGTAATGGAGGCAAAATTAGCATCCGGATCATATTCACTTACTTTGCTAAGAATATTGTCTATTCCCATTGTATCACCGTACCAGGTATTTATTTATTTCCACCTCCAGGCGGGAAAACGCTTTTTTTTCAGCCAGACCTTCTAAATAGTATGAAGAATCAGAAATATCGACAAGCTGTCTATCCATTCTATGGAACATTATTGCCATAATACTACCCTTTTTTTCGAAGCTGCACAAGCCCAGATCCTCCATTATATGGAGGATTGGCCATAAATCAATAAGCGTAAATTCACGCTTTATCCATCCGCCAATCCTGCCCAACAAATCCGCTATGTCGACTTTAAGTTGTTTCTTGCCCGTGTTTTTAAAAAAGTTGAGTATATCCTTAATTCTTTCCAAATTAGGATAAATTCGAGCCAGATAATCTTTATATGGCTTGATATCATTAGCGCCAAAGAGGACATTTGCCGTATACTCGGAGCCAGCTGTCAATTGCTCCATTACATAGCCAGCTTCCCAGAGGCTAAATGGAACATCGGCAAAAATCACTTCATCAATCGCTAGAGTTTCGCCGGCGAAGTCTCTCCAGCTGCTGTCCGTCAATAAAACCCTGGTTTCGCTCTCCTGGAAACGCCGGCGCAGGCTTTGTCTGGCCCGGGAATCCTTTATGCCGGCAACAGCTATCATATCCGGCACTTGTTGACTAAGCTGCTGTATGGTACGGCGGCGATTGGCATAAACTATGGTGGTTTTTAGAGCATCATAGTTCCAGTCCACCTGTTTCCAGGATAAAGGCTTGGCCGTGTCATAAAGCCTTGCTATGCTTCTTTCTCCGGCATAATCATGTAAGTCGTCATTTCCTGGCCCAACCTCAATAATATATTGCAAATTGGTCGGCAAATCATTTTTTCGAAGGTAATATAGCAAAGAAGAGCGGGTAAGCAAAAATATTTTGCCAAGTCCTTGAGCTAATTCCCGGCTGGCCAAGCGTTCTTCCACCGGATCCATAAAACCATGCAAAGGCCGCAGGCTGGCGGCCCGGAAATATCTGATCAGACTGGCTCGCAACAGCTTCAGACTACGATAAGTGGGGAAAACAAATACTACCGGCTGGATGTTCTGCAGTTCGGCCACAGCGCGGCCAAGGGCAGCAGCAACAATATTCATAAATTTTGCTTTGTGGCGGTGGTCAGGCTGAAAACTGCACTTCATATCCTGAATCTTCATTTGGATGCTTTTGCGGCCGCGAAATTCATTTTCGCCCAATTCGAATATTAGATCATGATAACAGTTATTAAAGGGCATACTCATATACTGGGGCTTATTAAAGGCTATTCCTTCAAAAGACCCGGGTTCGGCAAGCAATTTGAAATGTTCTTGTTTTTTGCCTACCAATGTGAACTGGTTAATTTCTACAGTCCGCAAAGCAAAACATGGAATGGGGTTTCCTTCGCCAAAAGGCTCAAGTATTGCCAACTCTTTTAATAAATCCCGGTTAATCTCCTCTATCTCAACTTCCGAATCGATGAGGCGAACCGCAGTTAACTCTTCATTATTAACATTTGACCTTATCCACCTTAAAAATACAGTTTTAAAGTCTGCAAACTGCTCGCGGCCAATGCTTAATCCAGCCGCCATTTTATGCCCGCCAAACTGCAATAAAAAGGATCCGCAATTGCTCAAGGCCTCATAAATGTCTATCCCGGGTACGCTCCGGGCTGAACCGCGGCCTGTATCCCCTTCCCAACAAATTAGTATAACCGGGCGCTGATATTTGGCACATAAGCGTGAGGCCACAATGCCAATAACTCCATGATGCCAATTGTCGGCAGCCAGTATAAGCGCCGCCTCACTGTCCAAATCTACAACACTCTCTATTTGCAAAATCGCTTCCTGAAAAATCCCATCTTCAATTAAGCGGCGTTCGCTATTGAAACGGTCCAAAGCAGCGGCCAGATCGCCGGCTTTGGCCGAATCACCGGTCAGCAGCAATTCGATGCTGGTACGGGCACTGTCCAGTCTCCCCGCTGAATTTAAGCGCGGGCCCAATACAAATCCCAAATGCCAGGGCGATATACTTTTCCCGGCCAATCCAACCTCTTTATACAAGGCCTGCAAACCGGGTCTCTTGGTATTCCGCAGTTTCTCCAAACCATATTTGAGTAATATGCGATTCTCACCCAACAGCGGAACAATATCGGCAACCGTAGCCAGGGCCACCAAATCCAGCCATTCATAAAGCTTTTGTTCGGGTATTTTGTTCTTGGCCAGGGCGGAGGCCAGCTTAAAGGCCACCCCAACTCCGGCCAGGTTGATTATATCTTCATTTTGGTCCAGTTTAGGGTTTATTATCGCTGCCGCTGCCGGCAGTTGCTTGGCAGGGGTATGGTGGTCGGTGATAATTACATCCATTCCCAATCGGGATGCTAAATTTACCTCTTCCACCGAAGTGATTCCGCAATCAACACTTATAAGCAGTTGACAGCCTTGCTGGCAAAGGACTTCAACAGCTTGTACATTCAAGCCATAACCTTCACTAAAGCGGCTGGGCACATAGTAAGCCGGTTTACAGCCCAAAGCCTGCAGGCATTCCACTAAAAGCACGGTGCTGCATACCCCGTCAACATCATAGTCACCATAAACAACCACTTGCTCACTGGCCCCTATGGCCTGCTCAATTCTCGATACTGCAGCCTTCATTCCCGCCATGGCCAGAGGGTCACTTAAATCACTTAGCTCTGCATAAAGAAAATTTCGGGCATCTTGAATAGTTTTTATGCCCCTTTGGACCAGGAGATTGGCAATAATCCGGGATAAACCCAATTCTTGCTCTATTTTTTTGGCTGCCTTTATATCATATTCTTTTAATTCCCAATCATTTAGGAAATGCATAATACCTCCAGGAATCTTTAATTCCGGACCTAGAACCAAATTTCATTATAACCCATTAGAGGCTATATTGTTGGGAAACTCGCTGATTCTTTTGAATTGCCTAAAATCCAGAGTAGTTATTAAATGTGGAATCATGAGATTTTGCCATTAACATATAGCAATAAATCAATAATATAATATAACGTAGCGGCTTACCGCCTTCAACAATGATTATGTTTCCAGAGGTAAGCCACTGAACTTAAGCACTTGTACTGTCAATACAAAGTCCAAATAAGAAATCTAATGCCCAACATAGTATTATGAGAATCAGTGGACAGCTAATCCTTGAGCGCCCAGAGTCGGTAGTCCCACATTTCTAATTACCTGTAATAGAATAAGCTGGCCGTTATTCTCAATATAAAATACGGATATAGAACCCTGGTTACCGTTCAAAACATAAAAATTACAGCCATCCCTACTGACTCCACTATCAATCGGGGCCGCTATTTCTTTAAGGGTGCTGTATGCAATATCCGTAATCATCAAGCTGCCATTATCTTTGATGCGATAGGTTGTGATAGTTCCGCTGCCAGTGTTTGAGGTGAAGGCAAAATTCTCAGACCGGGAGGCAGCCACCCAGCAGGTCGCGGTCTGTCCGTTGCGAACTGAACCGCTGATGACATCAAGCGTTCCATCCCTGTCGATAGTGTATGAGGAAAGCGCACCTGCACCTGCCTCAGAAACCAATAACAAACCGGAGGATAGAAAAACGGAGCCGAAAGGCCCTGCACCACTGGAGTCAGTGACGACAGGCCCCGTCAGTGTACCGTCCCTATTAACACGAAAAACGCTGAGAATGTTGTTATTCAATTCGGACACAAGAAGTCGTCGTCCGCGGGGACTAAAAACCACGCACGCCGGTTGGGCGTCGGGAGTACTCAATGAATGTGTGGAATCGTCTATGGGGGAGAGCCGGCCGTCCTTCCTCACACAGAATCCGGTTACATTGGAAGCTATTTGCATGTCGGGATTGCCGGCATTGGTAACATAGAGGAGATTCCCGAACACACTTAAGCTGTTGGGCAAAACACCGCCTGAGGGCTCCACGTCCACCAAGCTAAGGGCACCGCACTCGGACACACGAAAACTACTGATACTATTGCTGCCAGCATTTACGGCAAATAACAAGGAGCCATCGCCGGACAGAATAAGAGAGCCTTGCGATCCGAGTGGATCTACAATCTGCGCGCCCGTTCCGCTGCCACCCGTTGCATATGCATTCATGTGAGTAAGCGTACCATCTAAGTTCCGGCGAAAAGATATGACTTCATTTCTTTCACTTGCATTGGTCATAGCATAAACTGCGCCCATACGCCATCTACAATTAATTTTCTGCATTTTAGAATCCTCCTTATTAAAGTGTTTGCGGCGTTACAGATGAGTATTTCTGACTTATCCTCGCTCCTTGTTCAGATGCAATACCACCGCAGTAATATACATTATTCAATTTAAGGTATTTTTGTTATTTTAAGGTTTTAATTTGTGTTAATTTCAGGAGCGGTAATTTGAGGTAATCAGCGTTACCCGATCCGTTGTTTAATTTTGTATAAAACCTACAATAACAGAGAATATTAATTATGAACGGTAGAGCCGTGGTCTATACCAAGGTTCATGTGCTACTCCAATCAAGGGACACCTAGGATCGGGATAGGTGTCCCTTTTCTTTTTAAAATGAACTGGTAAACCTGGGGCTAACATGTAAAAATATGAGTATACAAAAATCTAAACATAGTGCTTTTAAGGAGGGGTATTTTTGGCGGGCAGCGGAAAAATAAACGGCAATCGCATACATCTTGCTCCTATTGATACTGCAGATTTGGATATTTACATAAGGTGGCTCAATGATATTGAAACTTATGTTTTCCTTGATATCGCACCAATGGTGATCAACAAACTGACTGAACAAGAATATCTCGATAATGCTCTCAAAAACGGCGAACAGGTTTTTGGAATCAGACTCAATTCGGATCAGCGTTTAATTGGCAATTGTGGACTGATCAATATCGACCACATTAACCGCAAGGCCGAACTGGGCATTTTTTTAGCTGAACAGAATTGTCTCAGTCAAGGATTGGGGTCGGAAGCAATAGCGCTTTTACTTGATTATGGCTTCAATATATTGAATCTCAACAGCGTATTTTTACGATGTTATGAATATAATAAACGGGCGCTCCGCTGTTACGAAAAATGTGGTTTTAAACTGACCGGTCGCTGGCGGCAGGCCAAAATAATTAATGGCCGCAAGTATGATGATTTGTTAATGGATGTTTTGGCCGAAGAATTTCAAGCCAGCCCTTATAAAGCAAAGTTGGATACTTTACTACAGACCGTCAAATAAAACACCCTGCAGGCACACGGATGTTCGCCAGGCTCACTAATACGGTAGCTGATAGCTGCATTATGTTAAAACCTCTTTCAATCACCGCACTCTATACGGGGACCATAAGGTCTGTCGCCACAACTTACGCATCTCAATCACGATCTGGCTTTTCCTTACCATATTTATCCGGCCTAGTATTTTATCCTCCTTCATATAATTTCCCTATAACGAGGTGAAAAGATGATGAAAGGGGAATTATGGTGGCTAGAAGCAAGCATTTGTATCCTGGAGGCAATACCTGTCATGGGTTTTATTCTTTTTACGATTATATGGTTTCCCCCCAGGTTGAAAGAAAGATTGTCCTCAAGGGAGGCCCCGGGGTCGGCAAATCAACTTTTATGAAAAAGCTGGGAGAGGATTTTGCCAATGCCGAAATTGATGTGGAATTCCACTGGTGTTCTTCGGATAATGAATCACTGGATGGGGTGGTTATTGGCCGACAGCAGTTTTGTGTAGTTGATGGTACAGCCCCGCATATCGTAGATCCGCGTTTTCCCGGAGCAGTTGATGAAATTGTCAATCTGGGCGAATTCTGGAATCGAACGGCCATCGCCAAGCACCGTTCGGAAGTAATAGACTTAAGCAACGATATCGGGCGTTGTTTTGAACGGGCCTACTTGCGTTTGCAGGAAGCCGGCAGTGCTTACCAGGAATGGCAATCCTATTACAAAGAAGCTTGTGATATCGCAGCGGTAAATCGTAATATTCTGGCTTTAAGCAAGGAGTTTATACCCGCCGCTTCACCTCCCGGAACCATCCGGCATCTTTTTGCGGGAGCCATTACCCCGCTGGGATTGGTTACCAGGGTTGAAAGTATAATCGATTCCGATTATACTCTATTTGCGGTTAAGGGAAACCCGGGCAGCGGTCAAAAATCTCTTTTCAATCACTGCCTGCACATTCTGGAATTATGCAACTATCCTGCTGAAATTTATCATAATCCTTTTGAGCCCAATGAAATTGACATAATTGTATTATACGATAAAAAATTAGCACTCCTGGATATTGCTTCACCCTTTAATTATGTGGAGCACCTCCCGTCAGCCAAATTTAAGCGCTTGCTGGATTTTGACCAGTTCGCATCCTCCAGAGTTCTAGATCTGAACAGCATAATGCTGGACCATGCCAAGAGTCGTTTTAGCTCACGGATAAATGAAGCTGTTACCTTAATAAATATGGCTAAAAAATATCATGATGAATTGGAAGGTTATTATATACCTGCTATGGACTTCGAATCCATAAATCTAAGCCGGCAGGCAATATTTGAAGAGATAATGCAAAGTTTGTCGAATCCTCAGCTAAAAGGAAGTTAATAGGATATTATTTGGATTCCTTGCCGTTAAGCTTATTGAAAAGCTAGACTAAGTTAAAGTAATATAAGAAAAAGACTTTGGCTATTAAAATATATACTAAAATATGGATACTTTCAGGAGCGATTAACATGCAATTTACCGAAAGACTGCAATATCTGCGCAATAAAAAAGGAATTGATGAAAAGGAACTTAGTGATGTAACGGGAATAAGTGAATCAGTTATCAGGCTTTATGAGAAGGGCAAACTCCATATAGAATTGGAGCATTTAAAAAAATTGGCCGAAGTTTTCGAAGTTACACCAAAGCTTTTATTAGGCACTATGTTTCCCGACCTTTCGCCCGAAGATGCATTATCAAGCTTTAGAGTGGTCCAGGAATTGGTCGAAATCCGGGAAAAAGAAAAACAGGAAGAACCTGCTTTAGCCGAAGTTAGGCCAACAAGCGACACTGGTAACCATATAACAGCTTCTAATAAAGATCAACCGGCTTCCTGGGATGGCTATTTAAGATCGGGAAAGGTTGCGCTTTTTAAACGTATAACTGCACATAATATGTTTGGTGAAGGTGAAGTTGAAGACCGCTGGCCGGTTTATGCCTCCATCACTTCTCTTTACGGTAATGATTTAATCAATTATTATTATCTGCGAGTCCAAGGCGACAACATGCTTCCTACCGTTCCTGACCAGGCAGTAGTGCTGGTTAAAAAGAACCTTGCCATCAACAGCAACGACCTGGCAGTTATTATCGGCAAAAAAGGCGAAGCCATGCTAAGACGGGTTACTTTATATGATGATAAGATAGTGATCATCTGCGATAATACCAATTATCCCAGTGAAGTGCACAATGCATCCGAATATACGATTTTGGGCAAAGTACTCTGGAAGACCAACTCTCTTTAAAAAAGATAAACCTTAATCTTGCTGTGAGCCTTTATCCCCTGTTTTTCATAAGGAATATGAACATAACCATCCGCCAGCGATAAGATACTCATTAACCCCGACTTGCCCAGTAAGGGTACAGCCAGTAGTTCACCATTCGCTTCCTTTAGCTGTACCGGAACGAAATCATCGCGGCCGGCCTGGGAAGCCAGGTTCAGGCTTATTGTGGCTTCGACTGTAAGCTGCGGGCGGGAATGCAAAGCCGGTGCACAGATTATATGAAATACCATTAATGCGGAAACCGGGTGTCCCGGCAGGCCAATCACCAGCTTGTCAGCAATTTTTACCACCAGGGTTGGTTTGCCGGGCTTTAACGCAATACCATGGAAGATTAGGCTGGATTCCGGAAACGATAGTAAAACATCCAGACTGACATCCATTACCCCAACTGAACTCCCACCGGACATCATTAGTACATCATTTTCCTGCAAACCTTTTTCCACCGCCAGTTTAAGACTGTCAAAATCATCTCTTACCAGAGGATAATGCCGGGGTCTGCCCCCGATTGATTCAATAGCCGCGGCCAGGGAATGGGAATTAACGTCCCTTACTTCACCTGCCTGCGGCTGCCTGGTAATAGGCACAATTTCATCACCGGTAGATATCAATCCAATCTCGAACGGCTTAAAAACCTTTAATGAACTGATTCCGAGCGACGCCAGAAGTCCAATATCCTGTGCCCGCAAAATATGTCCGGCTTTAAAAACGGCTTGCCCCTGGCGTATATCTTCACCCTTCTGCATAATATTTTCCCACGGTCCTGCCGGTTTATAGATCAAAACTGTATCATCGCTCAATTTTTCCGTATATTCAACCATTACCGCAGCATTGCAGCCCGGGGGCAGCATCCCGCCGGTGGGAATCCAGCAGCACTGCCCCGGCAGCAATTCCTGGTTGGCAACCCTCCCCATTTTAACCTCCCCGGCAAAATCGAGATAAGCCGGCAAGGATTCACTGCTGCCAAAAGTATCTTCAGCCCGAACCGCATAGCCATCCACAACACTACGGGTAAAAGCCGGCATATCTTCAGGACTTATTAAATCTTCAGCCAATATGCGCCGCGATGCTTCATCCAGGCTTACATTCTCAATATTACGTAGGGGAAAATTGTCTTTTATACCCTGTACGGCCTCCTGAAAACTGAGCACCTTTAAAAACTCACCCATTTAATGCACCTCGTAAAGCTTCATTAATTATTCTTTCATTCATTATACTGTAAGCATCAGGCGCGTCAAATTAAGCCAAAGATAAAAGGTCCTTTTTTTGTTTTTATGAGCGGTCTGGGTTAAAATAAATAACTAGGAGAATAGATGTCCCCCGCTTCTTTAAGTGCTCGGATTCCTATTAGCAAAACAGGCGGCGGGTTCTAATCCCCCGCCTCGTTACAGCGGTGTGTTGAAACTGCTCCACAGTTTCTTCCGATGCTTAAAGAATTAATCTAAGGAGAAGATTTATGGAACGCAATATATATATTGAAAATATGCCCTTGGAGCAGGCATTCAGGTTGTTTATGAAACAGTTGGAACAGTGCCGCTACTTTGATATTAATAATGAAGAAATCGAGGTGCTGGCTGCCCAGGGACGGGTTACCAGTGAAGCTGTCTATGCCAGACGATCTTCACCGCATTATCTGGCCTCAGCCATGGATGGGATCGCAGTCAAAGCCGCCTCAACCTATGCCGCCAATGAATTTAATCCGGTTAACCTTCAGCCCGCAGATGAATATATGGAGGTAGATACCGGAGACTATGTCCCGCCTGCATTCGATGCCGTTATTATGATTGAAGAGGTCAATTTCGTTGAAGATTGCGCACAGATTATTAAACCGGCGGTCCCCTGGCAGCATATTCGCTCAGTGGGTGAAGACCTGGTAGCCCATGATATGATTGTTCCTTCATTATGTAAAATTGGTCCTTATGAACTGGCTTCTTTCATAACCGGAGCAGTGGAAAAAGTAGCGGTGATTAAACAGCCCCGGGTTGCCATTATTCCCACTGGGACCGAAATGGTCGAAACCGCCGGCGAAGATATGCCACCGGGCAACATAGTGGAATCCAACAGCCGCATGCTGGCCGGGCTTTGCCGGGAATGGGGAGCAGTACCCTTCCGGCATGAAATAGTCATCGATGATAAAGACCTGCTGCGCCAAGCAGTGCGGGAAGTGAAAGACAGTGCCGATATGATCGTAATCTGTTCCGGTTCTTCCGCCGGTCGGGAGGATTATACCTCCAGTATTATCAGAGAATTCGGCTCGGTGCTGGTTCACGGTATAGCTGTCAAACCAGGCAAACCGGCCATATTGGGAATCATTGATAACAAACCGGTTGTCGGGGTTCCCGGCTACCCAGTTTCCGCCCAGTTGATATTCAACCTTTTTGCCAAACCCGTGCTGCATAGAAAACAGGGCCTGGAACTGCCGCAGCAAGATGTTGTTCAAGCCTTGCTTTCCCGCAAAACTGCTTCCCCGATGGGTGTTGATGAATTCATATATGCCAATCTGGCCTTAATCAAAGATCAATATGTGGCTTTTCCGCTTAACCGGGGAGCTGGTATCAGCAGTATTTTAGTAAAGGCCGACGGGTTGATTTGCATCGAGCGGGGGCGTGAAGGTTTTGAAGCCGGTCAAAACTGCAATGTAACCTTGTTGCGCCCCCGCCAGGTTATAGATAAGAACCTTATAACAATAGGCAGCCATGATATGACTATTGATATTCTGGCTGACCTATTGCAAAAGAAGAACGGCATCAACCTGATTTCCAGCAACGTGGGGAGCATGGGCGGGATTATGGCCCTGCGCCGAAGTGAAACACACTTTTCGGGAATTCATCTCCTGGAACTTGACAGCGGTGAGTATAACCTTAGTTATCTGAATAAATACCTGCCTGATCAGCACTGGATATTAATCAATCTGGTCAAAAGAGAACAAGGACTTATTGTCAAGAAAGGCAATCCCCTGCAGATAAAAGACCTGCAAGACCTGCTGCGTCCCGAGGTCCGTTATATTAACAGGCAAAGAGGAGCCGGAACCAGAGTTCTTTTTGACTTCCTGCTGGCTAAGGAAAATATTGGACCATCATTCATAAACGGTTATAACCGTGAAGAATACACCCATCTGGCAGTTGCGGCAGCGGTGCAAAATGATGCCTGTGACACCGGTCTGGGGATTTACTCCAGTGCCCGCGCCCTGGGACTTGATTTTATCCCAATCAGTGAAGAAAGATATGATATTTGTATTTTACCGGAGTTAATTGGCCAAGAAAGATTGGATCTCTTATTGAATACTATCAAGAGTTCCGAATTCGCACAAAAAACTAAGGCTTACGGCGGCTACAATCTGGTATTATCAGGACAAATTATGGCAGAACAATAATTCTATTAAAAGAAAAATAGGCCTGGGAGTTGAACTTTGATAAATCAGGACAGACGATTGCAATTCAATTACTAGAAGTTATGTTTCTTGGCGTTTTCATTATTTTCTGTTATATATATCCTTGGGGTTTTGAAACTACAAGGATTTTCTATATTGATGTCGAAAGTTTTATGGAATGTGGTTGAACCGTTTAGCTTTCCAGGCTACACCGGATTTTTCAACGGATTGAAAGTTAAAGGAGTGGTGCTATTTTTTAATTATTATTTAAAGTAGGGTACTCCAAGGCTTAAGGCATTACCAAAGTCTTTATGTATTGATCTGATTTTTCTGGCAAATATTATAGATTTGTGCATAAATTCGGAGTGTCTATATTTTGATTATGGTGCTATAATTTGTACAGTAAAACAAAAATGAATATTCAGGGGAAAGGAGAGTGTGATTTCTATGAAGGTTACCCGCAGACAATTCCTCAAGGTAACCGGAGCAACCGTGGCAAGCTTTGCAGTTGTGGACTTAGGTTTTGATATGACCGCAACAGCCAATGCGGTAAAAGGTGTACGCACCAAAGGTGTTAAACCTGTACCGACTATATGCCCTTTCTGCGGATGCGGGTGTGGACTGCTGGTCTATGCCAGGGAAGGTGTTCCCGCAGATCAACCTCAGGTATTGAGTGTGCAGGGAGATCCTGACAATCCGATTAACCGTGGAGGTGCATGTAGTAAAGGTTCTGCTCTAATGAATCTTCGAGAGATTTACAGTCCGGAAACCGGAGAACAGGAGATTAACCCCGAACGGGTTGCCAAGCCCCGTTATAGAGCTCCTGGAAGTGACAAGTGGGAAGAAAAAGATTGGGATTGGATGTTAGATGAAATCGCCAAGAGAATAAAAGATACCAGGGATAAGCACTATGAGCTCAAGGATAAGGACGGTATTATTGTCAATCGCTGTGAAAAGCTATCCAGTTTAGGCGGAGCAGGATTGGACAATGAAGAACTGGCTCTTATCGCTAAAATGAGCCGGGCACTTGGTATGACCTTTATTGAACACCAGGCCCGTATCTGACACTCCGCAACGGTCGCAGGTTTGGGACCATCATTTGGACGCGGAGCAATGACCAATCACTTTGTTGATATGAAAAATACTGATTGTGCCTTAATCATAGGCAGTAACGCTGCTGAGAATCATCCTATTTCCTTTAAATGGCTTACTGAAGCCAAGGTTAAACGGGGCGCCAAGATTGTCAATGTGGATCCCCGTTACACCAGAACATCAGCCCGTTCTGATATTTATGCTCCCCTGCGTTCAGGGACGGATATCGCTTTTATGGGCGGAATGATTAATTATATCCTGGAAAATAAGCTTTACCATGAAGAATATGTCCGGTACTATACCAACGCCACTTTGATCGTTAAAGAAGGCTTCGGTTTCGAAGACGGCCTGTTTTCCGGTTATGACGCAAGTAAACGGAAATATGATCAAGCAACCTGGAAATACGAAATGACGGAAGATGGTAAGTATGTAAAAGACATGACCATGCAAGACCCCCGTTGCGTATTCCAGCTTTTGAAAAAACATTATTCCCGTTATGATATTGATAGTGTATGCAAAATTACCGGAACTCCCAAGAACAAATACCTGGAAGTCCTGAAGGCCTATACTGCTACCGGTGCTCCCGACAAAACCGGTACTATTCTGTACGCCATGGGGACTACCCAGCATACCGTTGGAACCCAGAATGTAAGAAGTTACGCCATGGTACAGCTTCTGCTGGGTAATATCGGCCGTCCGGGTGGCGGAGTCAACGCTCTGCGCGGTGAATCCAATGTTCAGGGTTCAACTGACTGGGCACTGCTTTACCATATACTGCCCGGCTATATGGCTACACCGGAAGCCATAAAACATCCAACTCTGGCTGCCTATAATGAAAAAGAAACACCCAAGTCCGGATATTGGGTGAACAAGCCGAAGTTCATGGCCAGTTTGGTTAAATCCTATTGGATGGATGACACCCCGGAAAAGGGCTATGAATATCTGCCCAAGCGTATTGACGGCAAGAATTACTCCCATATAGCCCTGTTTGAGGCTATGTTCAATAATGAAATCGAAGGATTAATGATATGGGGTTCCAATCCAATTGTTGGCGGTCCCAATGCCAACAAGGAACAGGCCGCATTAGCCAACCTCAAGTGGATGGTGGCAGCTGACCTGTGGATGACGGAAACTTCTGAATTCTGGAGCTACAAAGCTGTTGAAAGACCGACTGAAAAGAATGTTTACGGTGTTAAAGAACCCGATGAAATCCAGACCGAGGTATTTTTCCTGCCGGCCTGCAATTCCTATGAAAAAGCAGGTTCAATTTCCAACAGCGGTCGCTGGATGCAATACCGCTGGAAGGCTTGCGACCCGGTAGGCGAATCCCGTGCTGATCTGGAAATTGTTAATGACCTTATGCAAAGAGTCAAGAAGCTCTATGAAGGCAGCAAGAGAGTTGAAGATGAACCTGTTACCAGGCTTACCTGGGATTACGGCCATGGTGCCCACCCGGATATCGACAAGATAGCCCGGGAAATCAACGGCTTTACTGTGGTAGATGGCAAACCAGGTGCTCAGGTATTAAACTTCACCAAGCTGATGGATGACGGAACAACCGCCTGCAGCAACTGGATTTACTCGGGATGCTACCCGGCAGATAATGGAAAGCAAGAGGATTACCTGGCCCGGAGAAGAGACAACAAGGACGTCGCTTATCCCGGGACCAAACCAATTGGCAGTCATGCCAACTGGTCCTGGTGCTGGCCGATTAACCGTCGTATTATTTACAATCGTGCCAATGCTACACCAGATGGCAGACCCTGGGTGGAGGATTTAACCTCAATCTTCTGGAACGGTGAAAAATGGGTGGGGAATGATATTCCTGACTTCGGCGGTACCAAGGCACCTACTGATCCCGGTGGAACTGATCCCTTTATTATGCGTGCTGAAGGATTGGGATGTATTTATAGCGCGGTTAATGAAGGACCCATGCCCGAGCACTATGAGCCCTGGGAGAGCCCGGTAGGCAACAAGATGAACAGCCAGTCATTCAACCCGGTAGTAAAAGAGTGGGAACCCGATAAACGGGCTAAATCGGAAGAATACCCGATTATTGGTACTACCTATCGTGTAAGTGAACACTGGCAGTCAGGTATAATGACCAGAATGCAGCCCTGGTTGGCTGAATTGATGCCCGACGTATTCGTTGAAATGAGCGAAGAACTGGCAAGAGAAAAGGGCATTAAAAATGGTAAAGAGGTAATTATCAGTACAACCCGTGGTGATATCAAGGCCATATCCTGTGTAACCAAACGCTTCAAACCCATGAACATTGATGGTAAACAGGTTCATGAAGTTGGCGTTCTGTGGCATTACGGTTTTAACGGTTATGCCAACGGCGATCCGGCCAACCGTCTTACACCCCATATAGGTGACGGTAATACAATGATTCCTGAATACAAAGCATGGCTATGCGACATAAGGAGGGCTTAACAGATGGCTAATTTAACTAATCTTTATGATGTTAGCAAATGTACAGCCTGTCGCGGTTGCCAGGTAGCATGCAAGGATTGGAACCAGCTTCCGGCTGTAATCGAACCGTTCAAAGGCAATTATCAAACCCATGAAAGCACCAATGGCGACACCTTTACCATTGTAAAATTCATTGAACAAGAAGACCCGGTAGATGGTGTACACTGGAACTTCTTGAAATTCCAGTGCATGCACTGCCTGG
>JAVBWA010000023.1:0-30406 GCA_036677685.1 Syntrophomonas sp.
CGGTATAGTCCTGTGACTGAATGAAGTTGGTACCTTCCCAGATACCATGGATCACGCAGTCCCTGTATAGCTGAGCCCCGGCATACTCTTCCATGAAGCCGTAGCCGCCGTGGCATTGGATACATTCCCCGGTGAGAATCCTGGCCATGTCGGATGAATAGGCCTTGCACAGCGGGTTGTTGATCGCGAACATGTTACCATAATATTCTCTTTCTTCCTCTGTTGCAGCATCTACTTCCAAATCCCGATACATATAGGATGTATAGATTAGAGCCCGGATGGCTTCCATGCCGGATTTTTGGTACATCAGCATGCGGCGGACGTCTTCGTGTTCAATAATTCTGACGCTGGGGCCCTTCGGATCGGTCGACTTTTTGCTCTGTACGCGTACTTTGGTGTAATCCAGAGCTGCGTAGTATCCGGAAGTAATGCAGCCCAGGGTGAATAAACCGGTGTTCAGACGTTCTTCGTTCATATACGCAAACATCTGTGACATACCTTTGGCGCGGCCGTCTACTACTTCTACATCGCCTACCATCCAGCCGTAGCATTCGTCGTTTTCGCCCATGGCCAGGGTAAGGGTGGAAGAACCGTGGATGCCCATCTTGTGCTCAATGCCCACGGAGGTTACATCGTTCCATTTGCCCATGGATCCATCCTCATTGACCCAGAACTTGGGCACGATAAACAGCGAGATGCCGGCGGTGCCTTCTTTGGCGCCCGGGGTCTTGGCCAGCATCAGGTGGATAATGTTTTCCGCCAGGTCATGATCGCCGGAGGTGATAAAGCATTTCGTACCTTTGAGCTTATACAGGTGAGGAGTTTCGGTGGGGAATGCCTTGCTGGCGCATGCGCCGACCTCGGAACCTGCGCCCGGTTCGGTCAGACCCATAGTACCGCCCCATTCACCGGTGTACATCTTGGGCAGGAACATGTCCTGTTGCTTTTGGGTGCCGAATTCCTGGAGTACGGTGGTAGCACCCTGGGTCAGACACCAGAACATCACTATAGCCGCAGATGCAGCGGACTGCATTTCCAGAATCGGAGCGTACCAGCACAGAGGTATCTTACCATCACCACGGTATCCGAACTGGGGTCCTAACTCGGCTTCCATAACCGTTTTATAAACGCTTTTGAAGATGTCGGGAGTTGTAACGGCATGCTCGTTGCCGCCCACATAGGTACAACCGATTTCATCGGCATCTTTGTTGGCCGGGCAGATAACGTCGCGGCAGATTTTGAAGTTAACATCAAGGAAATTATCGATGTCATCGATTCCATAATATTCCTTATAGGCATCCAGAGATAACAAATTTTGCATATCCAGCCATTCTTTTATCACGAACTTAATATCACGGGTATTCATTAGATAGTTGTTATGCGGCAAAATAATCCCCTCCTAATTATTTTTATATTAAAGCCGTTATAAACATTGTTATTCTTTTTATTGTGGACCAATTACCTGTCATCCGTAACAGTCTGGATGACAGGTAACTTAAACCTACATTGATTCTACAATCATGGCAGTACCCATGCCGCCGCCGATGCAGAGCGTGGCCAGTCCTTTTTTAGCTCCGCGTTTTTGCATTTCATATAACAGAGTAACCAGTATTCTGGCTCCAGATGCGCCTACTGGATGTCCCAGTGCAATAGCGCCGCCGTTTACATTGACTTTTTCCATCTTGTTTTCCCAGCCCAGGTCACGGCCTACTGCGATTGACTGGGCAGCAAAAGCCTCATTGGCTTCAATCAGGTCGATGTCATCAATGGTAAGACCGGCTTTTTCCAGGGCCTTGCGAGTTGCGGGAATAGGACCTAGTCCCATTACGGACGGATCAACACCACCGGAACCCCAACTGATAAATTTAGCCATCGGTTTTATGCCCAGTTCATCGGCTTTTTCTTTAGACATAACAATAACCGCTGCCGCACCATCGTTAATTCCTGATGCATTGCCGGCGGTTACGCTGCCGCCCTTTTTGAAAGCTGTCCCTAATTTAGCCATAGCTTCGGGACTGCTCAGACGGGGATGTTCGTCGGTATCGAATACGGTATCGCCCTTTTTGCCTTTAATTACCACCGGGACGATTTCATCTTTGAACTTGCCTGCTTTTATTGCCTCAGCAGATCTTTGCTGGCTGCGATAGCCGAAAGCATCCTGTTCTTCACGGGTGATGCCGTACATATCATTGATGTTTTCAGCAGTAACTCCCATATGGTAGCCGTTAAAAGCATCAGTTAATGCGCTGAATACCATATCATCAAGCATCTCACCTCTGGGACTGGCCATTCTATATCCCCAACGGGCATTAGGCAGAATAAACGGAGCCTTGTCCATGTTTTCAGTTCCGCCAGCCAGGATAATATCGGCTTCACCGGCTTTGACAAGCTGAGCTGCCAGGCTGACTGCTCTTAGTCCCGATCCGCAAACTTTGTTGATGGTAAAACAGGTAATTTCTTTGGGGATTCCCGCTTGAATCATACACTGACGGGCCACATTCTGTCCCAGACCAGCCTGCAATACGCAGCCGAATATCACTTCATCGATTTGGTCGGATTTAATTCCGGCCCTCTTGATAGCCTCTTCCATAACAAGTGCACCCAATTGTGCGGCACCCACATCTTTTAGAGTTCCTCCAAAAGTGCCTACGGGAGTCCGGCATGCGCCAACTAACACAACTTCTCTAGCCATCTCTATCCATTTCCCCTTTCTATTTTTTCAAAGTCAGTTGTGATTAAAGCATGATGCTTCTAATCTTCTTAGCTAACCTCCTTTCATATAAGTATTATCAAAATGCATTAAAATTAATAAGCATAGGTTGACTTTTCTAAAAAAGGGGGAACTGCTGGTCCATGATACTTAATGAGAAATAAAAATAAAAGAATGTCCCACCGGACTTAAGTTCATAGAGCAGCAGCGCATACAGAAATAATCATATAAGGGGGGAATAAAACGTATTTGCGTATATACCTGTTATAATATTGAATTGCAATAAGTGTGCCAGCCTGTACAAAATAGGCAGGGGTAAAAATGCCGGTATGAAGGGATTAAACTATTGTAGTTAAGGATTGAAAAAATGAAAAAGAAAAGAATAATGCAGATAGGCATCGTTTCAAAATGCAAACAAGCATTAAAGAAAGAGGGCTTATCATTTGGCTTTAGGATTCATAATTATGGCAAAAAATGATATACCTAAACAATGTAAAAAGATAATGATGCAATTTTATGAACATTTTGAAAATAATTTAGCGGAAATTGCTGTAACAGTTTTATTGGACAAAGTCAATTTCCCCTAAAAAAGCATAACTTAATGCAATAATGCATTGAAAAATGAAAGCTAAGAATGAAATATATTTGATTAAGTATTTTAAGTTGTTAACGATATTATATATAATGAAGTGAACCTATGTCTACCGCTTCTTTAAACGGTCGGGTTTCTATTAAAAACAGGCGGCGGGTTATAATCCCCCACCTCGTTGCAGTGCTGTGTTGCCCCTACGGGGACCACTTATATTGATTCCCTTTGGGAATGATTGAATTGTGTTGAAACTGTGCTGCAGTTTCTTCCGATGCTTAAATGATTAGATATAATAAAAGATTTGAACAAGCTGTGAGGTGAAAAAATTGAATTTTATCGCCGGTATAAAAAATAACATTATGCAACACAGAGTGCTCTGGATGGTTGTTTGGCCTCTTGCTTTGTTAAATATCTTTACTTATATGTATTTATCCCAAGGATTATCGGTGGGCCTGGTTGTTTTCTTCTTGTTTTTAATATCGCTGGGAATTGTAGCTATCAAATTTGTGGGTGTTTATGATTTTCCTAATCAGGCAATAACGGAGGAGATTACAGGCCGGGCGACCGAACTTATGAAGGAAATCAGAGCTTTTGGTGAAGAGATTTTTAATAACGAAATAGAACGGATAAGCAAACCGGTGCGCGATAATATTCGCCAGGATTTCGCGCGGGGGTTGTCTTGGCTGTGGGAAGACAATCAGGAATTCGTAGGAAGGGTGGCGGAATTTTTAAAAGATTCGGCACCAACTATGGCTGCTATCGACCCGGTCAATGAAGACCGGGCTAAGATATTGAAGTTGATAAATAAAGATTTGGACATATTATCTACTCTGGTTGACGAACTCGAAGGCAATAAAGAACGGGATTATTTGAATTTGGATGACTTGATCGATTCCAAAATAGAAAATATGAAAAACGCTATGCGCAACGAACAGGATATTTTTTATGATTACGTTTACAAAATAATTGTAGCGCAGATGCGGACTCATGAAGAAAAACCGGATGAAGAGATTGATGTAGCGGAGTATTTTAATATTAATAAACTAGGTGAACAATTATCTACCAATCTTATTAAATCTTTGGAGACCAGAATCCTTCCCTTGCAGGATTCAATAATTAAGGAACTGGAAAGCTTTTCGGCAGATGTGGTAGGAAAAATGCAAAATAATGCACTACAAATGATGAATACCTTTAAAGAAATGAAGGATTTATTATTGAGGTTATTGGATGAATCTCAGGGAGAAGACAGTGCAATTCTGAAAAAGCTTAATCAATCCGCGATTAGGGTTGATACACTGCAGGAACAAGCCGAAGAAATAATGTTGACCCTGGCCTGGCAGGATATTCTGGTGGAGAAACGCTGGCAGGATATACAGGAAAAAATCTTCCTGGTGAGGGCTAAAGTTAATGAAAATGTTGAAGAGGATGTATTGTCATATATAAACAATATATTATTAGAGGAAATTCCTTCATTTGGACAAATAAGCCGCAGCAATGATAATACAACTTTTTCAAAAGCTCTGTTGGATGCGGAACTAATTTACCAGCTTTACTCAGGTGGAAAATTAAGTGAAATTATAAAAGATGGGGTTTATTCATTACTGCAATTTATTCGACCGCTGGAAATACTGGTGAAGAAGAATGTTCGGCTGCGCGAAGAAGGGATTTTAAAGCGGAAATCGCTGAATTTGCGGGTTAGGGCAGAAGAATACCAAAAAGAATTTGACAAGGTCAGAGAAATTGTGGAAATGCAAAACCCAAAATTGCTGGCTTACCTGGAGGATGTCTACCCGAAGAACTTTTTTGCTTTTTGCAACAACCCATATATTAAGCAGAAACCTGAAGATCTTAACCAAGCGGCCTGGGCTTTGTTTTTAGATATTTTGGAAAGAGGCGCTGATGAGACTATTTACTTCCTGGTAGGGGTGCTTTTGCTTATTCACCAGCTTAGGAATAAATACATTCATCCTTTTAAACCTTTGCCCATCAATCTGGAAAGCGATGAGGAAATCGATCATATTCGCTATTCGGCTTTTCAAGCTATAGAAATTATGCTCTCAACCGATTTTAAAGCTTTGAGTACTAATAGTATTGCTTAGAAATGAGCATAATAAAAGATAATTTTAAACAATCAATTTTTGGGGGATTATCTTAAATGTTTCCACTCCGCGACAGCACCCCAAGCAATACCTTTCCTTTGGTCACAGTAATACTGATAGTGGTAAATATCCTAATATTTTATTGGGAAACCTCCCTTGGCTTGCAGGGAATGGAGAATATTATCTCAGTTTTTGGCCTGGTGCCGGCTTATTACAGCCATGCTCAAAGTGCACCTTTAGGATATCTGCCATTTTTGAGCTCGATGTTTTTGCATGGAAGCTGGATGCATGTAATCGGCAACATGTGGATACTATGGCTTTTTGGCGATAATCTGGAAGACCGCATGGGCAAGGGCAAGTTCCTCTTATTCTACTTGCTCTGCGGAGTTCTGGCCGCTTTTACGCATTATTATGTTAACCCCTCTTCAGCGGTTCCCGTAGTAGGTGCTTCCGGGGCAGTGGCCGGAGTCATGGGGGCTTATTTCTTAAAATTCCGTCACGCCAAAGTTCTAACTTTTATTCCTCCTTTTTTCCTGTTTAACCTTCCCGCCTGGATATACTTGGGCTTCTGGGCTTTGTCCCAAGTCTGGTGCGGTGCACTCGGAGTGCTGAACCCAAATAGCTGCGGCTCCATAGCTTTTTGGGCCCATATTGGTGGCTTCTTGGCCGGAATGTTAAGTTATAAATTTTTTATTAACCGCGAGCCGGAGTTTAACTTGTGAGGGGTAAGGAGCTCGGGGTAAGGTGTAGCTTCGTTCTAATCTCCATGTACAATCTAACTTCTATTTACGATCATGAGCAGCTCACACACATATCCTGCGCTCACACTGATGAAATACATACGAGCACCACTTGAGTTTTTTAGCAAAAGCAGCAAGCGGGCATGCAAAAATGCTTGAAAATATCCGTCAAATTATTAATTTCTACTCCTCACACATCACCTTCATTAGGCTTTAACTGCTGCTGCTTGCTTCTGGGCAGACATATTCTCCAATAGATATTCCAGATGTTCCTCGGCGTATTTAAGGTCGGGATTATCGTTTTGCAAATAGTATATGGTGTTTTCAATTCTTTCCTGGCTGGCCTTTATCTCCATCCAATGGCGCTCCTCTTCAAATAGGTTCATACAATCCTGCAGACCGAAAGCCCTTCCGGTATTCAAATAATATTTGAACAAATCAAGTATTTCTATATCCTGATACTGGGAGTGAATGGTGGATTTTTGCATAATACTGTTGTACATCTTCAAGGTTTCCTGACTGTTTTTTAATTGATCGTGGCATTTGGCAAGGTCACGCGTACAGTTTTCTCTGAAGTCATTACAAGCGCTTTCCCATTTTTCAAGGCTTGCCTTATAACGGTCACAGGCCTTCACATATTCCCGGTATCTTATTAAATAAACTTTATTATCGTGATTATAAACACTACAGTCTCTTTCATGCTGTTTTAACTGCCTCGGCTTAATTAAGTTGAAGGGAATGAGGTTATTAAGAATTTTTACGTTTTCCTCCGGTTTCTGCGGTTTAACGGGGATGTTGTCAGGTTCCAGAGGAAAGATTTCAGTCTCCTCCAAAAGTTGCTGTCGCTGCCCCGAAAGCTTTTGTAAATAATTAATATGCTGGTTGAGTTTTTCTGCCTCCTTGAGACAGGCCAGGCAAATGTTAATTTCTCTGATAAGTTCATCTTTGTTGCGGACTATTTTTTTGCTTGTCTTTTTTCTTTTAAAGTAGGTTTGGAGCTCTTTGTTTATCGGGGGGCAGCTGTTGAGTGAAATTATTAGGGCCAAATCTTCGCTGTTCAACAACTGTGAACTGTGGCATGATTCTTTGGTAAAATATATACGGGTGTTGTTCGGTAAATAGTAATAGGGACCGCTGCTTTGAATAAAGAGATTATCCTTGAGGCAGATTAAATCCTGTTCAGCTTCGAGTTCCCGGTCAAACAAATGCAGCCATTTCTGCAGGGGCGACTCTGGTTTGTCAGAGCGATCGATCAACCCTTTTACCTTTAAATATGAATCCCAGGGGATTTTAACAAATGAGTTGTAGAAATAGAATAGAACTTCCTCGGGATTATACTTAATCATTACCGAAAGATCCAGGTAATATGGGTTGTCCTTGTTTAAAAAGGTAAAAAACATTAATTAGCCTCCTTTTAAGTTCTAGTCTTGAGATAATTCTATATTTTACCAAGATTTCCTTCTTTTGATAGAAAATATTTGAAAAAATTTTATTAAACGGTTCGAGCCCTTTAAACACCGGAAGAAACTGTGGAGCAGTTTCAACACACCGTTGCAAGGAGGCGGGAGAGGGCAGAACCCACCGCCTGTTTTGTTAATAGGAACCGAACTACTAAAAAGCGGGGGACATCTTTTCGCCTCGTTATAATTAAGGCTATAATATTGCTGTATAGGAAAACCTGGAAAAATAATCAGGAGGGGATAGCGATTGAAAAAGAGCCTGCCATGGTTTTTTGAACAATACGAAAAAAACGATCCGGAATATTGTATTCCACTTGCCGAAGTCCTGGAAACGGCAATGAATCCCCAAAGCTTAGATGCCAAAACCAAATACTTGATTATCCTGGCTTTGGATGTTTTAAAAGGGGCTGGAGAAGGGGTCAAGGTGCTGGCCAAACAGGCACGTGAAGCCGGAGCTTCGGAACAGGAAATCCGCGATGTAATTCGCCTGGCTTTTTACGTAAACAGCATGGATGTGATTAAAACCTCATTGAATGCTTATTAAATACTGTGCTTAAAGAGGTGCGAGATGTTTGAAGCTATATTATTTGACTTGGATGGGACGCTGTTAAATATTGACATGGAAATATTCTTGAAGCATTATTTTCGAAAAATGCACGAGATGGCCAAAAAAACGGGCTATCATGAAGCCGGGCGCTTGGTTGAGCAGGTTTTCAAATCAACCGGGGTGATGATAGCCAACCGCGATCCCGGATTTAGTAATGAAGACATTTTCATGCAGGATTTCTTAACTAACTGGCAATATCCTGAAGATGAGATGCGCGGGTTTTTTGACAAGTTTTATGCATCGGCTTTTCCTGGACTATGTCAATACTGCCAGCCTTTCCCGGGAATTCCGGAAATGATGCAGAAGGTACTGGACCGGGGAATGAAGGTAGTTATTGCTACCAATGCGGTCTTTCCCTTGACCGCATTGCATCAGCGCTTGGACTGGGCAGGCTTGGGCAATTTTAAGTTTGATTTAATTACCTCCTATGAGGTAATGCATTTTTGCAAACCGCATACTGATTATTATCAGGAGATAATCGAGCAAATCGGGGTTAACCCGGCAAAATGCTTAATGGTAGGGAATGATGTCGGGGAAGATCTTCCCGCTGTCCAAATCGGAATGAAAACCTTTCTGGTGGAGGATATGTTAATTGATAAAGCAGACGGCATAAAACCGGACCGGAGGGGGAGACTCAGCGATTTATTCGCGTTTGTAGACAGTTTGTAAGGCAAATATTCTTCACCTGGATGGGGAAAACTAGGAGGGATAATTATGGGTGGAGGTGTTTTAAATTTCCAGGAAGAAAAAGAGAAAACCAGTCGTTATGACTGAAAAAGATTTGCTTAAGATGGAGATTGCCAAGGAATTGGGGATTTGGGAGCAGGTGGAACGCGAAGGCTGGGATTCGCTGAGTAATGCGGTCTGCGGACGGGTAGGCGGAATAATGAGCTGCCGCTTGCGTGCTAAATCCGGGGAATAATTCAAAAATATTAGAGACAAGGGGACGGTTCTTCTGTCTGGAGAGAAACCCAGACAGAAAAACCGTCCCCTTGTCTCCCCCTTGTCTCCCTGCCTCGTTGCAGCGGTGTGTTGGCCCCTACGGGGACCACTTATATTAGTTCCCTTCGTGAATGATTAAATTATGTTGAAACTGCTCCATAGTTTCTTCTGATGCTTAAAACAAAAGCTGCCCGCAATCGAGTATAATGGAAGCGAAGAAGGAAAAGAGAGGTTGGAGTAATGAACGAAATAGCCAGAGTCAGAGCATATTTGCAGGAAAGAAATCCTGAACTGAACATCATTGAACTTGAAGAAGACACCAGCACTGCTTTTTTGGCAGCCCAGGCCCTGGGAACTGAAGTAGGGCAGATTGCCAAGTCGATACTGTTTAAAATTACTGAAGGCAAGTATTTTATGGTGGTGGCTGCAGGAGATATCAGAATCGACAACAAAGCTTTGAAAAACCTGATTGGGGCCCGGGCGCGGATGGCCAACGCCGAAGAAGTGCTGGATATTACCGGTTTTAATATCGGGGGAGTATGTCCTTTTGCCATGAAGGTGGAAATCCCGGTATATCTGGACGAAAGCCTCTTGCGTTATGATGTGGTTTATGCGGCCGCTGGCACCGGCAACACCGCGCTGCCTATCACTTATCAGCAATTACTGGATATAACCGGCGGAACCCCCTGCCGGGTGTCGGCGTAGGAAAGCGGGAAGAAAAATGACAGGTAACTTTGTACATTTACATAATCATTCGGAATACAGCCTGCTGGATGGTGCCTGCCGGGTAAAAGATCTGGTGAGACGGGCGATCGAATTGGAAATGCCGGCGGTAGCGATTACCGACCATGGTGTGCTGTACGGGGTCATGGATTTTTACCGGGAGGCAAAAAAGCAGGGGATTAAACCAATAATCGGCTGCGAAGTATATGTGGCCCCCCGCAGCCGTTTAGATAAAGAAGCCCATTTGGATGACAATCCTTATCACCTGACTCTGCTCTGCCGTAATCAGGAGGGTTACCAAAACCTGATCCAGATGGTGAGCCGGGCTTACCTGGAAGGTTTTTATTATAAACCGAGGGTAGACCGGGAATTGCTGCAAACCTTCAGTAGCGGTCTAATTGCTCTATCGGGCTGCATTGCCGGGGAAATTCCAAGGTTGCTGCTTACTGAGCAGCAGCAGCAGGCCCAGACTACCGCCGAATACTTCAGAGAGGTTTTCGGGACGGACAATTTCTACCTGGAATTGCAGGATCATGGGATTAAAGAGGAAAGCCGGGTTTGCCCGCAGCTGATTGCCATAAGTGAAAAAACCGGCATACCGCTGGTAGCCAGCAATGACCTGCACTACATAAACCGCAAGGATGCAAGTGTTCATGATGTGCTTTTATGCATACAGACCAACAGCATAGTCAGCGATGAGAAACGGATGCGTTTTTACGGCAGCGAATTCTATATGAAAAGTGCCGAGGAAATGATAAAATTATTCGCCGGGCGGCCCGACGCCATCGAAAACAGTCTTAGAATTGCCGAACAATGCAATCTGGATTTCAGTTTCGGGGGTTTTCACCTCCCGGCTTTTGATCTGCCGCCAGGTTATACCGCAGAGACTTTTTTAAATGAACTGGTGCATGAAAAATTTGCCCGAAAATATACCAATCCATCAGAGTCCCTGGTGCATCGCCTGGAATACGAACTCAGAGTAATCAATGAAATGGGTTTTGCCGGTTACTTTTTAATTGTACAGGATCTGGTCAACTGGTCAAAAGCCAACCGGGTCCCGGTAGGTCCGGGACGCGGCTCGGCAGCCGGGAGCCTGGTTTCTTATGTTCTGGGTATAACCACCATCGATCCGATGAAATACGGGCTGCTTTTTGAGCGCTTTCTAAATCCCGACCGGGTTAGTATGCCGGATATCGACATAGATTTTTGCTTTGAAAAAAGGGATAGAGTCATCGATTACATTGTCAAGAAATATGGTTCGGACCGGGTGGCCCAGATCATAACTTTTGGAACCATGGCAGCACGGGGAGCTATTCGCGATGTGGGACGCGTCCTGGATATACCCTATGGGGAAGTTGACAGGATAGCCAAGGCGGTACCGGCCGAACTTGGGGTGAGCATAGACCGGGCTTTGGATATATCCCCTAGTCTATATGAAGCTTACCAAAGCGATGCCGGAACCCGGAAACTGGTGGATATCGCCCGGGCCATCGAAGGGATGCCCCGCCACGCCTCCATTCACGCTGCAGGAGTGGTCATCGGCAATGAAGCTCTAAATACCATTCTGCCTCTGCAAAAAACCCCGGAGGGGCATGTGGTAACCCAGTTTACCAAGGAAACGGTGGAGGATATCGGCCTGCTGAAGATGGATATCCTGGGTTTGCGCACTCTGACGGTCATCGACCGTGCGGTTGAAATTAT
Organism: Syntrophomonas sp.; assembly: GCA_036677685.1. Taxonomy (GTDB): domain Bacteria; phylum Bacillota; class Syntrophomonadia; order Syntrophomonadales; family Syntrophomonadaceae; genus JAQUBU01. Next base: position 11,572 of record JAVBWA010000023.1, read on the forward strand.
CGAAAAAACCCGGCAGCAAAGCATCGATATTGAAAACCTTCCGTTGGACGACCCGGAGGTTTATGAATTGCTTTCGGCAGGCAATACCATTGGGGTTTTTCAGTTGGAAAGTGACGGCCTGCGGCGTCTCCTGACCGAAATCAAACCCAACTGTTTTGAGGATATAATAGCCATTATTGCTCTTTACCGCCCCGGACCGCTGGGCAGCGGGATGGTGGAGGACTTTATCAACCGCAAGCATGGCCGCCAGGAAATTGAATACATAACACCTTTGCTTGCCCGCGCCCTTAAGGAAACTTACGGAGTTATCCTCTATCAGGAGCAGGTAATGCAGGTGGCCAGTGAACTGGCCTTTTTTACCATGGGCGAAGCAGACATCCTGCGCCGGGCCATGGGCAAGAAAAAACCCGAGGAGTTAATGGCCCAGCGGGATAAATTTATTAACGGAGCGGCCCGCAACGGGATAGCTGAAGATGTTGCAATAAGGATTTTCGATATTATTGAAAGCTTTGCCGGTTACGGCTTCAATAAAAGCCATTCGGCAGCCTATGCCATGATTACTTACCAGACCGCATATTTGAAAACCCATTTCCCGGTTGAATACATATGTGCTTTCCTGAGCAGTGTAATAGACAACCAGGACAAGGTGGTATCCTATTTAAAGGAATGCCGCAAGCTGGGTATCGCCATCCTGCCCCCGGATATCAACGAAAGTTTCGAAAACTTCACGGTAACCGGTGAGGCCATCCGCTTCGGGTTGGGAGCTATTAAAAATGTCGGCTACAATGCGGTCCATAACATAGTCAATGCTCGTAAAAAAGGTTTGTTTAAATCTTTGTTTGACTTCTGCCGGCGGGTGGATCTTGGACAGGTTAACAAGCGCATGCTGGAGAATCTGATCGCCGCCGGCTGTTTTGATTCACTGGGTATAAGCAGAAAACAAGCTTTTTCAATCATCGATGAATGCGTTGATCTGGCGGTGAAAATAAAACAGAGCGAGTCCAGCAGCCAGCTCTCGCTCTTTGGTGATACAGCCAGTATGGTTGTGGAGCCGGTTTTGCGAATCAAAGGAGAGATGGAGGCCCGCGAGTTGATGAACCGGGAAAAGGAGGTTCTGGGCTTCTTTGTTTCCGCCAATCCTCTTGATGAGCACCGCCAGCTATTGCCGCTCTTAAGCACTCACCAACTGGAGGAGATGGAAGCTGCCGATGAAGAAACTTATGTGCGGGTCGCCGGACTGGTAGTTAATTTACAGCAGAAAGTGAGCCGTAAAGGTGACAACTATGCACGCTTTTTTTTAGAAGACTTCAGTGGCCGGATCGAGGTAATGGTTTTTCCTTCTGCTTATCGCAAATACATGGAAAATATCAAAGCGGACAGCAGTATAATCGTAGAAGGCTATTATGACAATCGTGATGAGCAGCCTAAGATCGCACTACGCAAAGCAGGCCCGCTGCCCGCTTCACTGAAAGAATTGCATATTCGCATAACTGACGATAAAAATGAAGAGCAAATTCAGCAGAAATTTGTAAAGACAATTAAAAAGTTTCCCGGTGATATCGAAGTATTTTTACATTTACCCAACCGAAAAATGGTGATACTCAAGGAGAATTTTAATGCCGCTGCTCATTCTCAACTCAAAAGTGAACTTGGCGCCATTTATGGCAAAAATAACGTTTGGTTTAACTGAGAATCATATAAATAGGGACATTCCCCGAACAAATACCTGGGACCAATAAGCTGCAAGGTATTACCATAAAAGTAGGTGAAAAGTAAATCAAAGTAATTAAGGGGTGTGTCCCCTTACATTAAAAGGAGGCGCAGGTTTATGCATGAGGCAAGTTATATAGGAGAAGACTATATTGTAATCAAGGCGTTGGAGAACGGCGTAACTATTATCGGTCTTACTCGGGGTAAGGATACTAAATTTCACCACACCGAGAAGCTGGACAAAGGTGAAGTAATGGTAGTCCAGTTTACCGAACACACTTCGGCCATGAAAATCAGAGGGAACGCCGAGATCGTTCATCGTTACGGCTCTCTTAACAGTGGAAAAATAAGCAGTGATAAAAACGCTTGATAGACTGGTATTAACGGCAGTAATAACTAGCTGCTTGCCAAATGCCAGGATATGGCCCGCATAATATTGCGGGTTGGGGTAGCATAAGGAGGTAGGCGGCTTGGAAAAGCTGGCAGTTTTAACCAGCGGCGGCGATGCGTCCGGCATGAATGCGGCTATTCGTGCGGTGGTAAGAACCGCCCTGTACCGAGGTATGGAAGTATACGGTGTTAACCAGGGATTCGAAGGATTAATGGCAGGAAAATTAACTCCCATGACCAGAGGCTCAGTAGCCGATATTATTCATCGGGGGGGGACCATACTGCAGACTTCCCGTTCCCGACCCTTTATGACCGATGAAGGAAGAAAAAGAGCACTGGACATGCTGGATGCCCAGGGAATTCGGAACCTGGTGATTATAGGAGGGAACGGCAGCTTAACCGGTGGTTTTGAGTTTTCCAAACTAGGCGTAAATGTTATTGGCATACCGGCCACCATCGACAATGATATTGTCCATACACAATCAATTGGTTTTGATACAGCAGTGAACACCGCCCTCGAAGCCATTAACCGCATTCGCGATACAGCAACTAGCCATGGCCGCATTTTTATTATCGAAGTAATGGGCCGGCATTGCGGTGAAATAGCCCTGGCCGCAGGAGTTGCCGGGGGGGCTGAATCCATCCTCATACCGGAAATAGCCAGTGATTTTGAACAACTTATAGAAAAAACCAATCAGGGAACCTTTAGAGGCAAACTTCACAGCATTATCATTGTAGCCGAGGGAGTCTATCCAGTTATGGATTTGGCCGCCCAAATTCAAGAACGGACTGGCCGGGATACCCGGGTTAGCATCCTGGGACATATGCAAAGAGGAGGGACTCCCACTGCGGCAGACCGGATATTGGCTTCCTGTATGGGCCGGACGGCTGTGGATTGCATTGCTGAAGGAAACAGAAATGTTATGGTAGCCGGGCAGTGGGATAAGATGCAAAAGATCCCCCTGGAGGCAATCATCAACTCACGCCGGATTCCTGATCTAAATATGTTTGAGATTGCCAGCATACTTTCAATATAGTTTATGGCTCGCAAAAGACATACTATAATATTCCCTCAAGCCCGGACTATTGGTTGAGGAATACAATATGTTTCCAAGTCTAGTGCAGTAATCTTAGGGAACAATTTAAGCCACCTTTCCTCGCCTTTATCTCTTTCGTCCACATTACAGTATGTCTTTTGCGATATCTTTCAAAAGATGATTAGTTATTTTCTGAAGAAAGAGGTGGATAGATGAGAAAAACTAAAATAATTTGTACTATTGGTCCGGCCAGTCAAGAAGTACCTGTTCTGCAGGAAATGATAGCAGCCGGCATGAATGTCGCCCGGCTTAATTTTTCACATGGGACTCATGACGAGCATCGTTTAAGAATTCAAAATATCCGCCAGGCCGCCGGACAATCCGGGAAAACGCTCGCGATAATGCTCGATACCAAAGGCCCCGAAATCCGTACCGGCAAACTTAAAACCGGTAAAATCAGTTTGCAGGGCGGACAGAAATTTGTTCTTACCACCCGTGAGGTCCCGGGTGATAACGAAGTTGTACAGATTACTTATAAATCCTTGCCTTTGGAAGTTGAACCAGGCCATCATATTCTGCTGGCTGACGGTTTGATTAACCTTTTGGTAGAATCAAGCAGTGATACTGATATAGTATGCCAGGTAATAAACGGGGGAGAACTGGGGGAAAAGAAAGGGGTAAATGTTCCGGGGGTTAGGATTAACCTTCCTTTTCTTAGCGACAAGGATAAAGAGGACATAAGCTTTGGCATCGAACAGGAAGTAGATTTTATTGCCGCCTCATTTGTAAGAAGTGCTGAAGACGTTCTGGAGATCCGGCGAATGCTGGAACAGCAGGGCGCTGATATAGATATAATTGCGAAGATTGAAAGCCAGCAAGGAGTAGACAACCTGGAAGCTATTATCAAGGTTGCGGATGGAATTATGGTAGCGAGGGGCGACTTGGGAGTGGAAATAGCCCCCGAGGAAGTGCCCCTGGTGCAGAAAATCATAATTGATAAGTGCAGTCCTAGTGGCAAAATGGTTATCATTGCTACCCAGATGCTGGAATCCATGATTGTAAATCCCCGGCCAACCCGGGCCGAAGTGTCCGATGTAGCCAATGCCATATTTGATGGAGCGGATGCGATAATGCTTTCTGGGGAAACCGCCGCCGGCAAGTATCCGGTTGAAGTTGTTAAGACCATGGAACGCATTGCCAGCCGGGCGGAAGAAGTCTTGCCGTATCAAGAGATACTGCGGCAGAAACGTTTGCAAAGGAATCTTTCGGTGACCGATGCAATCAGCTACGCCACTTGTGCTACCGCGCTAAGTTTAAATGCTTCAGCGATTATTACGCCCACGGTTACCGGACATACACCCAAAATGGTAGCTAAATACCGGCCCCAGGCTAAAATCATCGGGGTTACCACCGATCCCCGGATATTAAACAAACTGACTCTGGTTTGGGGAGTATATCCTCAATTGATTCCAGAAACTTCCGGCACAGATGAATTGTTTAGTGAATCAACCCGGGCTGCATTGGAGGGTGGTTATATCGAAAACGGCGATCTGGTAATCTTGACTGCCGGGGTTCCCACCGGGTTGCCGGGTGGGACCAATTTGATGAAAGTTCATGTGGTCGGGGAAATTCTGCTGCAGGGTACCGGCATTGGCCGTAAACCGGTAAGCGGCAAGGTTAAGATTGTAATTTATCCCGAAGATTTTCATAAAATCGAAGTTGGGGATATTGTGGTTACTACCAGCGCTGACCGAAGTTTGGCGCCTTATCTGAATAAAATGGCAGCTCTGGTTGCGGAAGAGGGCGGGCTGACCTCCAATGCCGCAATAATGGGCTTGAATGCCAATATTCCGGTGATTGTGGGAGCTCCGAAGGCAAGCGAAGTTTTGGAAGATAATATGATAGTAACCATCGATACGACCAACGGTCAAATCTATCGGGGCCTCGCCCGAGTCCGCTAAGTTGCAAATGATTGACAAATAGAAAAAGAGGCTATCCCTGAATCCTGCTTGGATTTTCGGGATAGCCTCTTTTTACCTTCTATTTATTTTCCTTTGAAAGTAGGCTTTCTCTTTTCTACAAAGGCGCCCATGCCTTCAAATTTGTCTTCGGTTGCACAGCACATACCGAACATATCGGATTCAATGCTCATACCGGTATCGATGTCCACCTGCAGACCCTTGCCGATGGTGAACTTGCTGTAGCCTACTGCCAATGGAGCCTTGCTGGCGATCTTCTTGGCCATTTTTTTGGCCGCATCCATTAATTGGTCAGCAGGATATACATGGTTGACCAGACCTATGCGATAAGCTTCGTCAGCCTTGATATTATCACAGGTATAAATAAGTTCCTTGGCCCGGCCTTCCCCAATCAGGCGAGCCAATCTTTGGGTACCGCCGAAACCGGGAATAACGCCCAATCCGGTTTCAGGCTGTGCGAACAAAGCATTTTCCGAAGCCAAGCGGATGTCACAGGCCATGGCCAATTCACAGCCGCCGCCCAGAGCAAACCCGTTGATAGCTGCAATAACCGGTTTTTCCAGTAATTCGAACTGGCGCATTACCTTTTCTCCCAAATCGGAGAAAAACCTGCCTTCAGCGGGGGAAAGGGGAAGCATGAAAGTAATGTCGGCACCGGCTACGAATGATTTGTCGCCAACTCCGGTTACGATCACAACTTTAATATTGTTGTCAGCTTTAATGTCTTTAACGGCTGCTTCCAGCTCCAAAAGAGTTTCACCATTAAGTGCGTTGAGAGCTTTGGGGCGATTGATATAGAGAATCGCTAAATAATCTTCTTTTTCAAGAATTAAGTTTTCAAATGCCATAATACTTCCTCCTTAATCTTTTTACCAAGGCCGTCACAACAATCCTTACGATAAACGGGGGGCAATATTATCAAAATATGCCCCCGTTATTATCTATTTACGAGAATAGTCTATTTGCTGTAATCGTAGAAGCCTTTTCCAGTCTTCATTCCCAGCCAGCCTGCGCGAACCAGTTGTTTCAGCGGGGGAGCCGGACGATATTTGGGATCTCCGGTTTCATTATACAGAGTTGTGGTAACAGCCAGAGCAATATCTACACCAACCAGATCGCAGAGAGTAAGCGGACCCATCGGCCAGCCGGCTCCGAGTTTCATAGCAGTGTCGATGTCGGCAGTGCTTGCCAGGCCTTCATACTGAATGAAAGCAGCTTCGTTCATGCCGGGGAGGAGTATTCTGTTTACAACAAAGCCAGGGCCTTCTTTAACTTTTACGGGAACCTTGCCGATTTCTTTGGCGAAAGCGACAACAGCTTCCAGAGTGGCTTCGGAAGTTTGGACAGCAGGAATTACCTCGATGAGTTTCATGACATTGGCCGGATTGAAGAAGTGTACTCCAATAACCTTGTCAGATCTCTTGGTAATAGCGGCTATTTCAGTGATGGAAAGAGAAGATGTGTTGGTCGCCAGAATTACATCTGGTCCCATCATGGCATCCAGCTTGGTGTAGATTTCTTTCTTGAGGCTCATTACTTCGGGAACAACTTCGATTACCAAGTCGCCAGCAGCCAGATCATCAAAATTGGTGGTGCCTTTGATGCGGCCGGTTACAGCATCGGCAGTTCCGGCTTCGGCTTTGCCTTTTTCTTCGGCTTTTAAAAGGCCTTTTTTGATGGTTGCAATAGCTTTGTCAACAAATTTAATGTCAATATCATAAAGAATAACATTTTTGCCAGCGGCTGCAATAGCCCAAGCAATACCCTGTCCCATTGTTCCTGCGCCTAATAAAGCAACATTATTGAATCCCATTAATAAGTAACCCCCTTATATTTTTTCTTTAATCTCTAGTAAGTAATTCTATTATGGTATAACTACTAAACTGTACCTTGCCTATCACCTCCTTGTGTTCTACTTAAATTATGATAGTTACAATAATTTATAACGAGGCGGAAAATGCCCCCCGCTTCTTTAAGTGGTTGGGTTCCTATTATCAAAACAGGCAACGGGTTCTAATCGCCTGCCTCGTTGCAGCGGTGTGTTAAAACTGCTCCGCAGTTTCTTCCGATGCTTAAACGAGGCGAAAAATGCACCCCGCTGTGGATTCTAATCGCCTGCCTCGTTGCAGCGGTGTGTTAAAACAAATTATGCTATCACATAGCATGCAATTATCATACCAGTTCGCGAACAGTGCTATCAAAACCGACATTTTAGCAACCTATTGACTGCTTTATAAAGATATTTCGGGGCACACGATTATACCGGATGAAGCTTAATGTGTACATGAAAAGGAACACAATGTAAACTAAATGGGGATAGAAGAACGTTTTGACGCTTGTCGCCAAATGCGACACTGTACCAAAAAAGGACATATGTATACCGGTTAAATTCTCTGTTACTTCATCCTGAACAATTTTAAACCACTCATGACTTTGAGGTATCAACTATAACAATTATTCTTAGCATACAAACATACATGCACTAGGGACGCTGCCGTCACTAAAAAAAGGTAACACCTGTTAAAATCAATCTGTAATCCTACCCCTTACTCAATATTGATATTATATTTGTTCATTTTTCGATATAGAACTGAGCGGTGTATATCCAAAGTCCTGGCTGCCCGGCTTTTATTACCGCCGCAGCTTTGAAGCGTGCTGCTGATGACTTCTTTTTCATGTTGTTCGAGCATTTTCTCCAGGGTATTTAATGGCTTTACCGGGCCCGGCTGAGGTTTGGATAGAATATGCGTGGGTATATTCGAAGTATCTATGGTATTGCCATCGCAGAAGTTAATAGCTCGTTCTATGGTATTTTCCAGTTCACGAACATTCCCGGGCCAGTCATACACGGAAAAATGCCGGAGTACTTCATTATTGATGTTTTCCACCTGGGTGCCTAATTTGTGGTTTAAACGGCGCAGAATCGCATTACTGAGTAAAGCTATATCATCACTTCGCTCCCGAAGCGGGCAAAGGTTTAAAACAATAACATTCAGACGGTAGTAAAGGTCTTCGCGAAACTTGTTTTGAATTACCAGTTGAGGCAGATCCTGGTTGGTGGCAGCTATTACCCGTACATCGACTTTGGTGGCGCTTGTACCTCCGACTCGTTCCACTTCTTTTTCCTGCAGTACACGCAAAAGTTTAGCCTGCATGCTCAATGACATGTCTGCGATTTCATCCAAAAAAATCGTACCTTGATCAGCCAACTCGAATTTACCCGGTTTGCCTTCTTTTAGGGCTCCGGTAAAGGCTCCCTCGGCATAACCGAAAAGCTCGGATTCCAATAACGTTTCCGGTACGGCAGCCGAATTTACTTTAATAAAAGGTCCCTGGCACCGGGGGCTGAGGTTGTGGATGGCATGGGCGAACATTTCTTTGCCGGTACCGCTTTCACCGGTAATTAATACGGTTGATATAGTACGGGCAGCTTTGGATGCCATTTCCTTCTGCTTGATCAATGATTGGTTATTGCCGACAATATTTTTAAAACAATAGCGCGCGGTTCCCCGCTTATATTGCTCATCAAGTGATTCATTGACCGGTTTGCGCCGTCCCTTGAGCATGGTTTTTTCCATATAGTCAAGAAACATATGCATATGCTCGTCTTCAAAATGATCCTGCTTCTGCAGTATTATATAGCTGGCGAATGAATCCCGGTTCAGCTCTATTAAACCTCTGATAAGCGTAATTTCTGAATTATTAATGGAAATTACGTTTTTTACCAGTGTTTCCTGGCTTTGCAGCAAAAGATTAACTTTGAATTCGGAATTTAAGGATTCGATGTTATTGCCTAAAACATCTTGAGGTTTGACACCCAGAATTAAGGTGGCTGTTTTATTGATGAATACAATATTTAGAGAGGAATCGCTTATAAGAATGCCATCATTGATATTTTCCAGGACAGGGTAAAAAAAAAGCTCAGGGAAATTAAGTTCAAAATTAAAAGACATTAATTAATCACCTCGGCCTGACCGTCAGCTTAAGTATTGATGCCTTCATTCAGACTCTTGCTGACTTCCTGCAATGTGCTTTGTTGAATTATGGCATTAAGAGTTGAGTAATCGATGTTCCCTGTGGCTTGAAGGCTGTTTTTATTTTGAAAAGCGCGGACAAAGGCGTTAAAATCATCAGTCTCCTTCATCCCCAGGTTATAAAGCATTTCTTTTAATAATTGTCTTTCCTCATCGCCAATATCAATCTGATTGGGATCGGCAGACGGGGAAACCGACTGGGCAGGGGGGTCACTGGTTTCGAGATTATTGTAAGCATAATCTGCTTGCGGTGTGGTTTCGGGTGAAGTGCTTTCGGGTTCGGCAACGGTTTCCTCTTCCGCTTTGCTGGAGGTTGGCTTTTCTTTATTCATTTCAGTTTTAACAATATAGTTAATATTGCTTATCAACCCGACCGTAGAGCCTAAAATAACAGCGGCGGCAAGCAGGAAGACCAGAAAGAAAAAGTTTCCTTTTTTGAGTTTACCTTCTTCCATCAAAAGCCCTCCTTCTACATATTAATATTAATTCTATGATAAAGTTCGGATATTTACAATTCCTGAATTTAATATTAGGCGGAAAGAAGATAGAAGAGATAGGCTAAATATTTGAAACCTGATACCTATAATTGGGTCTGCCCCCGATTCTTAGCACTTGTTATTGTCTTTCATGGGCAGGGACTGGGCGGGGTCGGTAACTGCTCCGATTTTTATGGCAAATGAGGTCTTGCGGGCAATATCGTTGTCGGTGATAATATGCACATCCAGCAATTCATCGGCAGCATAGCCGGTTTTTAAATAATTCATTTCAGCCAGAGCATGGCTCCAGCCAGACAACCATTGTTCCAGCTCGGATAGCTGCTCCGTGCTTCCTTCAAAATGAACCAGAAGGTCAATATCGCTGCCCGGGCCAGCCGTAGCATTATTGGTGCTGCCAATCACATAAATGCCCTTGACTCCAAACCTCTCACCATCCAAACGTCCTGCTATACGTTCAGCCATATACATGCGCCAGCGCCAGAACCGGTCATCATAACGGTCCTGATTAATGCGTAAATTATTTTGGGGCAATGAATCTTCTGGCTTTTCAGCAGCCGTATTAGCTGTAAACGATCCCAGATAGCCAAGGGCCTCCTGAAGGTCGGCGTTCATGCTTAAGTGCAGAAAATTACCGCCGCTAGCCTCAGGAACATCAATGACTCTGAGCACGTTTTCGAGCTCGGCGTATTGGGGAAGGAGCTGGGCTAAAAGGTTTTTGCTGCGTTTAAGGAATAATTCGTTAAAGATTACTCCCTTGTTGTCGGGATACAAAGGGAGGTAGCGGATATTGGCTTCAACCAGATCCTGAAAAAAATGAGTACCGAAGGATAATTCCGGTATGTAATTGGATTTCTGGCGGGCGATTTCGATTAAGGCGGCGGTGTTGCTAATGTCTGAATAGCTAACCTGTACGCCCATTTTAATATCTCCCCGGCTTCCCCAGCGCCCCGGACCCATTAGTATAAAACGCTGCCTCGGAAGCAGTATGTTCAAAACTCCTACTGCTTTACCGACTTGTAAAAGCTCCTCCAAATCCTGAAGGTTATTGTAGCCTTCAGGGTCTACATATACCAGGTGTGAGATGTTGGCTATATGGGCATTGGATATATAGCGTTGGGCCGAAAATACTATATCCTTGCCGGGAATATCTTTGGGTATGGGTGCGGGGACACTATTGGCTCCATAACCCTGGGGACGGCATTGCAGCAAATAGAAATCCTGGCCATCGGAAGCAAACTCGATATCCACCGGAGTTCCCAGCTTATCTTGCAGAACTTTAAGGATTAACTTCAGCTTTTTGTTGAAAACCGTATCACTGATCAGACCATCAAAGGTTACCAGTAAATCATCCCGTTCATAATCAATCTGAAAAGCATTTAGTCTTTGTACATAGTTTTCCTTAAAGGCTGAAACCAAATCAGTAAGGTGTGAAATATCAGGTCCATATTCCTTGATCAGCGGAGATATTTCAAGGCTGGCAAAAGAGTTGTTTTCCAGATCGATGAGATCAATTTTTTTCGGTGAATAATGTTTGATTTCTTCGGGTACAATGTTTACCCGTAATCCAGGTTGACCGGGGGAAATCAATACGGGGAAGTCATCACTCAATCGATCTACAGCCCGGGTTCCCAATCCCATTACCAGACGAATCAAGCCATCTTCGCGTTTAATCCGGGGCGACCAGCGGAATTCGTTGTTGTTGACCGCTACTCCTGCATATAAAGGAAAGAAATAAGGTCCGACCCTCTTTCCTACTACCTGCTGGATCATAATGCCCATTTCTTCATTGAAATCCAGAAGACCGCGCTCCGCCCGGTATTTGATGGAATCAGGGCTGTAAACCGAGGCATAGACTTCTACAATGGCATCCATCAAAGCTTCCAAACGGGTTTTTTTGTTGCCCTGATTGGCGAGGAAAAGGCTTTTGTATTTCCCGGAAAAGGCAGCCCCCAATTGATCTTCCAGGAGACTGGAACTGCGGACAATTAGAGGAACGTCTCCGAAATCGTCCAGAGCCATGGCCAGGCTCTGAACAATTCCGGGAGGGAATTTGGAGTTTTTCAAAATCTGAATAATGTTGGGATAATCCATGCGGATTTCTGAGAGATCTTTATATTTTTGTTCATTAAGTCCTTCCAGCTTATTATAATGAAGGAACTCGGTCAGAGCATCAGTAGTAATGCACCAGGTTTTTGGTATTTTAACACCTTCCAATAATGGATGTTCTTCGCTTTCCCGACGCAAAATTTGCTGGGCCAAAAACAACCCGGTGCTCTTGCCGCCGATTTTGCCATGGCTTTTAGCCGGGAATATCAGGCGTTTAACCAAATCATAAAATTGTCCGATTCCCAAGTATTGTCTGGCAACTTTTATAAAATCCAGATTATCGGATAGGAAGCGCCGGATTAAGGCAACCTCCAGCCAGCGTTCAGTTGCCGAATAAAGCATGCTGGTGTCCCCGGCGGTATTGCGATAGCGCATGATGGCTTCGATTATTTCACCCAGCGAGGTATCAATGCGGTCTACGGTTTTAATCAGAAAATGGGCTTTTTGTTCTTGTATCCATTTATTAAGGCGCAGAGATATTTCGCTGTCACTTAGTTTTTGGGCGGCGATATGAAAAGTCCTCTCGCTGATATGATTAACATTGCCCAGGGGTAATTTAGCCATGGGATAATTAACTTCGCCCCGGGGAAAAGAAGCTCTCCAGCCCGGACTTAAATCATGCATAAGAGCCTCAGCTTCTTTGATCCCCAGTGAATATAGGTGGTTTATCATTTTCCGGCTGACGTGCAGCAGCAAGTCCGGGTCGGTCCGGCGCAGCAAGTCCAGGATCACCATCCATTCTCTTTCAAAACCGCTGCGCTCGGAAATATCCAGACGGGGCCGGTTCCATTCCTGCAGGACCTGTTTTAGACGCCGCTGAAAGATGGTCTGCCCGATACGGTCAGCCAGAGTCCTTATAAGCTTGCGTTCTTTGTCTAGAAAATAACCTTCTTCGCTTTTGGCTACTTTACTGGTATATACTACTTCCAGTTTCCCAACTGTTTCATCATCAACCCGGATGATGCTGATCTCGGATATATTCGAAGGACAAAACCCCTGGCTTTGGTAGGTATGATTATCGACTACCAGCCTGGCTTCACAAAATTCCGGATATTGCCATCCCGAAGGGATTACGTGAACAACCGCTTCAAATATCTCAGGCAGAGCCAGACGCTGGTTATTCAAGAACTCATCCACTTGATACAGGCAGTTAAGTTCCTTGGCTCTTTCCTTAAGAAAATGTATGGCATTTTCGCTGGGGAAATCATCATAATCATACATACTTTATCACCTTAAAAAGCATTATATACTAGTTTAAGTATCGGAAGAAACCGCGGAGCGGATTTAACACACTGCTGCAACGAGGTGGAGGACACCTCGTTATATCCAACCCCGCATCTTTACGGCCTGAGCTACCCGGTTAATAGAAATTACATATGCGGCATCCCGCATGTAGAGATTATGTTTTTGAGCTGTATCATAAACCGCCTGGAAGGCTGCCGTCATTTTGGCGTCCAGTTTCTCCAGAACCTCATCTTTTTCCCAGAAGTAGTTGGCATTGCACTGTACCTGTTCAAAATAGCTGCAGGTTACTCCGCCGGCATTGGCCAGGTAATCGGGAATCATAAAAATACCCCGCTCTTTGAGCGCCTCATCAGCATCCGGTGTGGTGGGTCCATTGGCACCTTCTACAATTATTTTGACCTGTGGGCTTATTTTATTGACATTATGTATGGTAATCTGGTTTTCCATGGCTGAAGGCAGGAGAATATCAACATCCTGTACCAGCCAGGCATCGCCATCCAGAATCTCATAGCCCAGATCGCGAGCCTTATCTTTATTTATACTGCCATACATATCCGTAATAGCCATCAGTTTACCAATATCCAAACCATTTTCACTGCGGACTGTAAAGGACTTTTTATCAATATTGTCCCAGCAGGAAATGGCGATGGCTTTGCCGCCAAGTTTGGTGTATAGCTCACCGGCATACTGGGATACATTGCCAAAGCCCTGGAAGCTGGCGGTAGTGTTTTCGACGGGAATGTTTTTGGCTTTCAAAGCTTCCCTCAGGGTATAAACAACTCCATAACCGGTAGCTTCGGTTCTGCCCAGAGAGCCGCCCATGCCTACCGGTTTGCCGGTAATAAAGCCAGGAAATCTGCCGCCATGGATGGCTTCAAATTCATCCAGCATCCATAACATATGCTTGCCATTGGTCATAACATCGGGTGCGGGAACATCACAATCAGGTCCTACATTGCGAGCCACCTGTCTGACCCATCCCCGGCAAAGTCTCTCCTGTTCACGTTCGGTCATATTGCGGGGGTCGCAAATGACTCCACCTTTGCCGCCGCCCAGGGGAATGTCCACAACGGCACACTTCCAGGTCATCCACATGGATAAAGCTCTGACCGTATCCGCAGTCTCCTGGGGATGAAAACGAATTCCGCCTTTGGCAGGCCCGCGGGCATCATTATGCTGAATGCGGAAGCCCTGGTATACCTGGGTGCTTCCATCATCCATCTGCACCGGGATCAGGAAGTGATATTCCCGCATTGGTTGGCGAAGCAGTTTACAGGTCGCTTCATCCAGACCAATAATTCCGGCAACCTTGTCGAACTGGGCCTGGGCGTTGGTAAAGGGATTGTACGACGATTCACTCATTTTCTTGCATCCTCCTCTAAATATTGCTTAAAAATCAACGTTATGCCAATTATATAACTTGCAAACTATCGTGTATTAAATTTGTACCAAGTATACAGTATACTTATATACCGGATACTATATTCCTGCATTCTCGTATACTAAAAATTAAGATCAAAAATCCATAGCAGGCCGCCAAGGCCTGCTATGAAGATTATATACAGACTTATTAAAGAAGGTTTTTGATTAGCTCAAGGTTGCTTTGAGCTGACAGATAGGCAAGGGGAACATCAAAGACAGTTTTAGCGCCAAGGTTGCCAGCCTTATTCATGCGATAGGCTGCCCTGGCGTAGGCTATAAGTACATTGGCGGTGAATTCGGGATTGCTGTCAAGCTTGAGTGAAAATTCGATTATGTGTTTGTTTGCAAGATTTTCTCCGGTAGCTCCGGTACGGAATACAAAACCGCCATGGGGCATCTGCGAATGATTCTGTTTTAATTCGGCTTCACTTATAAAATGAACAACTGTGTCATAATCGATAAAATAGTTCGGCATATTCTTAATGTCATTGCTAATTTGCTCCAGGTCGGCTCCCGGTTCAGGCACTATAAAACATTCCCGCAGGTGTTTTTGGCGGGTTGATAATTGAGGGTTGGTGCCTTTTCTAACTTCAGCAACCGCTGACTCAATAGGGATGGTATATTGAATGCCGTTTTTAACTCCCTGAACCCGGCGAATAGCGTCAGAGTGACCCTGGCTGACTCCTTTGCCCCAGAAAGTATAATCTTTTCCTTCAGGCATAATAGCACCGGAAAGCATTCTTAACATTGAAAAAAGTCCGGGGTCCCAACCTACCGAAATTATACTGGTTTTTCCCGCAGCTTTGGCGGATTCATCGACCCGTCCATAGTATTCGGGTATCCGGGCATGGGTATCATAGCTGTCAACGGTATTAAACATAGCGGCAAACTGGGGGCCTTGCTCCGGCAAATCAGTTGCCGAACCTCCGCAGAGAATCATAACATCGATTTTATCCCGGTATTTTTCAACATCCGTAATGGGCTTAGCCTCTGCCTTAGGTGTAAGCAGTTGAATGGATTCGGGAGGCCGGCGGGTAAAAACCGCCACTAACTCGGTATCAGGATTCTGTTTAATTGCATTTTCCACACCTTTACCTATATTGCCGTGACCAACGATTCCAATTTTTATTTTGTTCATATTTCGACTCATTCTCCTTTGCATGATGAAAATTCGTGAACCTATCTACAATTAAACAACTCGCAAGCAATATCCTGCATACATTAAAAGCAAACAAAATGTATACAGTATGCAAAATAAGCAAAGATCTTTTTAATCAATTCAGAAGAATATTAATTTCTCCCCCAGTTTTTTCTATCCACATGCGCATATTTAGAAAAAGAAAAGGAGGAGTTTTATGAAAAAACGAATAGCAATCGCAGTTTTGGCTTTGTTTATGGTAAGTTTATGGAGCACCATGGCTCTTGGCAAAAATGATTTAGACAAAGTCAACAATGGCAAAGGGAAGGTAGTCCAGGCTGATAAGGAACTCACAAAGGTCGTTAAGGAACTTACAAAGGCTCAAAAGCAATTCTCCAAGGCTAAGGCGAAAGGCTACACTGTTAGGGTCAGAAACGCAGTAAATGAATTTAACGATGTTAAGTATGATTGGGCCCGGGAAGAAGTTGCGGCGGCAACGGTAAAGGGATTTGTATATGGTTATGAGGACTTTACCTTCAGACCCAACGCTCCGGTAACCAATATGGAAACGATTGTATTGATTCTCCGGGCTCAAGGATTGGAGGACGAAGCCCAAAATTACAAGCTGACTGCTGAGCAAGCGGCTTTATTGAAAAAAATACCTGATTGGGGAAAAAACTACGTTGCAGTAGCTTTAGAAAACGGGATATTAAAAGAGCAGGAACTACAGACCTTTAACCCCCAGCAGGGTGCGAAACGGTACGAGGTATGCATGTATATGGCCCGGGTCCTGGAGGAAGAGACGGTGACAGATAATCAAACGCAAAATATTTTCACCGATGAAAACCAAATTCCTCAGGTTAACAGAAAAGATGCCCGGCTTTTATGGAGGAATGAGATTATTAAGGGATACCCGGATGGTTCTTTTAATCCGATGCGGGTTGTAAAGAGAAATGAAATCTGTGTTATGTTGAACAAGCTGGATGAAAATTGTCTGCAAGCTTCAGCCTCCTCAACGGTGACCGGTACCATTAAAGAAATAAAGGCCATCGAGGGTGGGTATGCAATTACGGTTCAAAATGAAAAAGGCGAAACAACGGTGGTAAATACCAATGCCCAGACCAAGCTGTTTTATGAAGGAAAACTAGTCACAAGTATTGACCTGAGCAAAGCCACAAATGTTAAGATTCTGCTGGGTCAAAATAATGAAGCAGTGTTGGTAAGAATTACGGATGCTTCTCAATCCTAAACGGCAGCTTGCGAAAGATAGAGTGAGATGATATAAGCAAGGGGTAAATTTACATAAACAATGATCAAAAATTTATCCCTTGCAAAATTTTTGCAGTACTATAATGAAGCTACAGTCCCGAAGAGTTATTGAAACGAAATTATTTGCATAGAAAAAGCCGCAGGGATGCGTTCATAGCGTCCTCTTTTAGTCAATCTTGTAGACCGCCTATCTTCATATGCTAGAATTAATATATGAACCTAGCCATGATGGAGGCCATAAGATGAATTCACCCGCTAACAGCGAATTGGACAGCTTGATAATAAAGGCCTGGCAGGATTATCAGCAGGGGGACAGATTAGCTCTGGACGAAATATATACAGAGTTGATGCCTTTTTGTCTGCGGGTCAGTTCCAAAACTTGCAGCCGTTATATCAGCGAACAGGATGAAGAAGCCGGGATTGCCCGGATGGCTTTGATAGAAGCGACAGAGAAATATGATCCGGCTCAAGGTCGATTTGTATTCTTTTTAGGGCAGGTTATCCGGAACCGGATAATCGATTATAAACGGAAAGAGAAAAACAGGAAAATGCTGCCGTTTTCTTTTCTTATAAGGGAGGGGAGCAGTATGGTGGAAGCTGTTGATAATAGTTTTTTTGAAGGAATTATTGATGATTTGGCCCGGAAACAGGAAATAGAAGCCCTGCAAAAAATGCTGCAGGATTATAATATAGGATTTAAAGATTTGCTTGGAGTTTCGCCGCGTCAGATAAAAACCCGGGAAAGTGCTCAGAAAATAGCCCGATTGATCGCCGGTAACGAACAGTTAAACAGCTATATGCTGGAAAAGAAAATGCTTCCGGTTAAAGAACTGGAGGAAAAATGGCAGGTAAATCGCAAAATAACAGAACGTTACCGAAAATTTATTATAGCCACTACGTTAATATACTTACATGAGTTTCCATATTTACAAAGCTATGTTTTACCGGCGACGGGAGGGGCTAAAAATGTTGACTAGAAAAGCAGTGGTAGTTGAAACGGGAAAGGGCTGGGCCATAGTCCTCCTCCCCGGTGGAGAATATAAAAGAATTAAAACTAACCAGTACCTTGAAGTCGGAGAATTATACCGGTATAGAAACTATGCCGGGGGTAAATACCTGGCTGCCGCTGTAATATTCTTGACCATCTTATTTGGAAGTATTGACTACTACACAGTTCAGGCCTATGCAGAGATTTCATCATTGGAACTGGGGATCAACCGTTGGGGCAGAGTGATTTCAGTACAGGCCAGGGATGCTCAGGGGCAGCGTATTATGAGCAAAGTAAAGATAAAGAATGAGCCGCTGGAAAATGCGGTACAGAAAATAACCCGGATTGAAGAGAAAGAAAAACCGGACAGCCAAGTCCCGGTTGACAAACCATCGGTGAAAGTTCATGCCAAAGGTGGAACCAAACCGGAACTGGAAGGAAAAATACTGGAAAAGATAAACCAGGGGCAAGAGAAAGCAACTCATGCAAAAAATAAGAATGAAAAGAAGCAAGAATTAAAAACTGAATCGGAACTTCAAAATTCCGATATTAATAACTCTAATAAGCAGACTAAACAAGAAAGCCCCGAAAATCCAGAGCCTGTGGGGAACAATAGTGAGGTCAATCTTAAACCCAATGATTCAGGTGAGGAGAAGCAAGCTGGCAAGGCAAAACTTGACGATGAGGAGCTGCCGGTTAATAAAAATAAACCGGCAACTCCAACCCTCGAAGTTCTGAAACCGAATAAGACCGAGGAAAATAAAAAGAACACGGATGACAACAAGCAAGGTAATAACCAGGAGAAGGACACCAACCAGGGTAATAACAACCAGGGTAATAACCAGAAGAATGACAACAATCGTAAAAAATAAGGAGACAACTAATTTGTTAATCTCCTTGTTTGGGAGAGTGTAAAAATATTTGTGTAAATCCTTCAGATGGTAAAATAACACCAGATGGAGGATTTTGTTTATGGAAAAGAAGAAACGAGAGAGACGTAGGAACAGGTTGCCGGAAGGC
>JAVBWA010000024.1:0-152597 GCA_036677685.1 Syntrophomonas sp.
TTACAGGAACGGATCCAGCTGATACCCTTAAACTAGTTACAGGGGAGATTTATTCGCCCGTTAGCCATTAAATTCAGATTACTACTGAAGGATACACAAAATTATTTACACTACCAACAAAAGCGATAAGTCTTTTAATGATACATCATTAATTTTCATCAATTCTTCTTGGGTAAGGCGCCCATTGTTAATAAGCAGTTGGATGATTATATCCAGGTTTTCCAGATTGTCGTTATATTTTATCCTGTCTTTATATCCTGCTACGATTCCGGCATATGAGTTTTCAGCTAAAACTTTTGCACTACCTTTTACTTCGGCCTCGTAAATACTGTAGCAGGACATGCCCAGAAGAATCCTGTTGGGGTTGGGGTTATGAATTTGTTCCAGTTCTTTACCTGAAATACCGCCATAACCTGACCATCTGCCGGGTATACCGTGTCCAAAGTAGATTACCAGTTCATGGTCAAGCTTTAATTCCATTAGAACATCTTCTTTATAATATTCATCCGGGTACATTTCTTTGACAATGTGCCCGGACGTTCTTAATTTTTCTGCCCAGGTCTGCAAAGGTTTTATATATTTAGGGCTGTAGTAGCCGAGCAAAAGAATTTTCATTGATGCTGATCCGATAATTTACCAGGGCCATACCTGTTCTGTATGTGGAGTATCAAATAAAACACTGACCATCTTTCCAACCCGGTCCATATCCACCCCCAATTTATATCCTGCCGTAATGAGCGCATCAGCGAATTTAGAGGCCATTTCTTCCGTTTTAAGTATGATTTTCATATCCATACTAAGGCTTGAGGGCGAGGAGAATTCAAGAGGCTTGAAGCCCGTCAGCCACCAATGCTTTTCGGTTTTGGCCGTATCGGGATTATCGGAATTTCTGGTGAATAATACTTCATTTCCTTTTTTCAAAGTGAATGACATCTGCAGCATATCATTACCGCTTGCACAATCGGTAGCATCACCAAAATCAATCAGGTTATTCATGGTGTGGTCAAATGAATCCAGACCGGTATCAATATCAAATTCTCCTGTATAAATACCTATTTCGGCACCGCTCAGAATACCGTACTGTCCCTTCCAGAATTCTATTTTCCATTTTTTGTTTTCATAATCAAAGAATATGGGTTCACAGTGAATAATCATCCCCACCAGAGGGGATCCGACATCATAGAGCATAAAGTACCCGAAATTGTTCTGCCAGGGATCAATAGTTGAATAAAAAATTCCCTGTTTACTATCATAGGCAAAACCGAAAATAAATAGTATCTTTTCAAGTATGGCGATTCCAGCTTCCTTAAGCCAGTTGACCACCTTTTTAAATACTTCGTACCCCATTTCGAAAATTGGCCTTAATATGGCTTCCACATCCAGACCCATTTCCCGTAGAGAGTTAAAGACCCTTCTGATAAATTCTCTGCCCATATCCCAGCCAATTTCAAGAAATTTGTATATAGTACCGCCAAGCTCCAACAGAACTTTCAAGCCCTTTGAAAATATATTGTCAAGGTCGGTAAGCAGCACCCTCACGATATCCTCTATCGAAAAATTCAAGGATATCAATGCTTTAAAGCCCATTTTCATGATGTTATATGTTCGTCTTATGCACCATGCAACTAATTCTGTTAAAAGAACTCCCATATCCAGCAGCATTTCAAAGGCTGCCTTTAAAGCTTCAAAAGAAGTTTTGGCAGCCCACATGAGAATGTACCACATTGATCTTCCAGCGGTTATTAAAGCTTGAAGAGCTTTTTTAAAGAGTTCTTCAGAATATTTCCATGCCTCCTCGAGAATATGGGCAATGCCGGCGCCAATATCGGCAAGAGCAGCGATTCCCTCACTAAATATTTCAGCTACCTTCTCAAATAAATCCTTTATTATATTCCCAAGACTTATACCTGCCGATAAAATTCCTGTAAAAAGCTTTTTTAGCCCCTGGCTGATATTTTCTGTCAGCCCTTCGGCGGCTCCCTTGATTATTTCCCAGGTTTCCTTTCCGGCGTCAATAAGAGTTTCAATAATATTACCGATGGTTTGCTGTGCATAATCAAGAATATCGGTGATTATTTCAGCAATAGACTTACCGGCGTCAATAACTGCATCAACAACAGTATTAATCGCTTCTGCGACAGTATCAACGACATCTGTCACCGCATCCCAGCAATCACCCCAAAAGCCGTCGTATTCAGGATCAATATTATTTTCCCGTTTCTTTGTTACATATATGTTGGATATGCCCGTAAGCCATTGGGTAACATCTTTTAAATTTCCGCCTGCTTCAAAGTAATCCTTAAAAAAAGTAGTTGCATCTTGCCTGGTCATAACCGAAAGACCAGTTATTAGTTCCATTGTATTATTACTTTCCTTGAATGCCAGTACGACTTCTTTTCTTACTCCCGGGTCTTTTTGGATTCGGACTGCCTTTAAAATCTCATTTTTCTCTTTAAAATCCTTTGAGTTTTTTATAAGTCCCTTAGCGATCATCCTGCTTTTATTAGGGCTAACAGAGTATGCATCTTTTAGGAGTATTCCATATTTGTCAGGTAACAAATCAAATTTTTTAAGCTCTGACGCGACCTCATCTATATTGGTGAATTTGATCGCTCTGATATTTGAAACATAATCCGGCATATTGAATCCTCCTTTGATATTTATATTTATATATAAATATAACATTATTGCTGACAATTTTTGTTATGTTTTGGGGAAAGTCAATAATTTTTTTACTAAGAGGACACAAGCATTTCGAGGACACAGTCTGACGTTTTTGTTGTGTCCCTCAAGATATATATGAATGGGCTGGGCAGCCACGAATTATAACCATCGTAAAGCCGGAATCGGCCCTGGGTAATATCCATTTTGAGTATTCGGATATCAAAAGGATGCTGTTTCAGTGCTTTAGTAGTTGCCACCTGAAAGGGGGCTTTTTAAGTCCGTATAAGCAGGCCTTCGCTTTATCGGCAAAAATATTTGTTGATTAGCTATCAGTTTGGTGTCCGGGTTAAAACTACAGCTCTTTTCATCGAATATGTGATGCCTTATAACTTTTTCACTAAAGCATTGTATAAGAATTTAAATAAATATTTCTTGCATCAGCCTGTTAATTAACCTAAAATAAACTTAGTGCATAATCATACTTAGTATGACATAATACTAAGTATGACAGATACTCGGTATGGAGGCGAGGGCATGGACGCTAAAAAAGTAAGCAGAACTGAGAAACGAAAGGAAGAAACCAGGAAAAGAATTATGACAGTGGCTATTGATTTATTCAAACAGCAGGGTTTTGATGAGACTACCGTAGACCAAATCGCCAATGAAGCTGATGTTGCAAAATGCACTATTTATAGCCATTTCCCTGAAAAGGAAGCCATTATCTACGAACATATTCAGAGCGTTATACGGGAACAAACGCCGGCAATGTTGGAGGATTTAAACAGATTGCCCGATACCCGGACCCGGCTCATTGCTGCTTTACAGAAAACACTGGAATGGATGCATATAGATTTGAGTAATGACTTGTTTGAGCGGCACTTTATCTACAAGATGTCCCAATGGGTGCACGCTTTAAAGCATTTAGACCGGAACGTAAGCAGCGGTCTTTCAACCGTTATGGAACATATATTTAAACTTGGTGTAGAATCCGGTGAAATCAGGCCGGATTTGCATCCTTTTGTTGTAGGTGGACTGGAATGCAGCCACTTTCTTTCGGCACTTCTATGGGTGAACCACCCGGAATTAATATCAATAAATGAAAGCATAGAGAATAATGTAGACTGTTTTTTGGGCGGGGCAAAAAACGAGCTGCATGACTCCTAATGCCATTTAAAATAAATGGTAGATTCTACAGAGATTAATTATTATTGTTCTCTAATTGGCAAAATGTCATATTAAACTAACAAACGGTAGTTAGCTACGTTTCATTAACATAAAGCAGCGAGCATTTCATTGAGGGGAAGGAGGGGTGCTTGCTCAGCGAAATTCAAGCGTTAGGGAGGAATGTATGGATGAATCGGTATCTGTTTAATTTTCAGGAGATCGATGAGTCAAAGCCAGGTCTCGTCGGTGGAAAGGGCTGGAACCTGGGACAGCTATTCAGGATCGAGGGAATAAATGTCCCGGATGGTTTCTGTATCACCACCGAAGCCTATCGAACAGCGATCAAGCATAATGAGGAATTCCCGGCATTAGTCTCTCAACTGGCGATTCTCAAGGCGGAAGACCGGACACAAATTTCGGAAATCAGCGCTCGAATCCGCGGCGTCATCGAAGGGAGCGAGATAGCCGCAGAGATCGAGTCGGAGATCGTTCGGCATCTCGATGCCCTGGGGGCGGAGAACGCCTATGCCGTGCGTTCCAGCGCCACGGCTGAAGACCTGCCGTACGCCTCTTTTGCCGGTCAGCAGGATACGTATTTGAACATCAAAGGCCGGGAGGCGATCCTGCAGAGCGTTAAAAAGTGCTGGGCTTCACTGTTTACCGATCGGGCTGTTATCTATCGCATGCAAAACGGGTTCGACCAGCGTCAGGTCTACCTGTCCGTGATCATTCAGCGGATGGTTTTCCCCGAGGCCTCGGGTGTGATGTTTACGGCTGATCCGGCCACGTCCAACCGGAAAGTACTGTCCATCAACTCCTGCTTCGGGCTCGGCGAGGCCTTGGTCTCCGGCCTGGTCAACGCCGATCTCTTTACGGTGCGCGACGGCAGGATAACCGATAAAGTGGTAGCCGACAAAAAATTGGGTATTTACGCCCTGAAGGAAGGCGGCACAGAAGAACGGGGCATCGAAGCTAAGCAGCAGCATATCCAGACGCTGACCGACGAACAGGTTTTGCGGCTGGAGCAGATCGGCAGAAAGATCGAGGCCTATTTTACCTGCCCCCAGGATATTGAATGGTGTATGGTACGGGGACATTCCTCCGAAGGCGGTGTGTCCCCTTTCCTTAAAGACAAGTTCTATATTGTTCAGAGCCGCCCCATCACCACCCTGTTCCCAGTTCCGGAGGTAAACGACGGGAAGAACCATGTGTTCGCGTCGATGGGCCATCAGCAGATGATGACGGATGCCTTCAAACCGTTGGGCATCTCTTTTTTCCAGTTTCTGAATGACTATCCGATGCCCCAGGCCGGTGGGAGGATATTCATGGATATCTCTGCCAGCTTGTCCTCGGTGCTCGGACGAAAGACTCTGTTTTCTATGAGAGGCGATGGGGATATCCTGATGGAGAACGCCGTGTTCAAAATGTTTGAGATGAAGGATTTCCTGAAAACTCTGCCGCGCAAACTGCCGGGCAGAAGGTTCATCACCATGAGCGGGGTTCTGCGCCTATTGTTTCATATCGTCAAGATTTCCCGGGCCAATGATGCAGCGCTCGTTCCCAAGCTGATCGAGCGCATTGATGCCCGGATTCGTGGCCTGCAAGAAAAGATCGCCGGTGTATCCGGCGACGAACTGTTTGACCTGATCTTGCAGGATACAAAGGAACTGCAAGCGGCCAATGCCGATCCGAAAGGCTTCGCAGCGTTCATGACCGGCCAGCAGGCGTTGAAATGGCTCAACAAGAACGTGGCCAAGTGGTTGGGCGATGTGAAGGGGGGCGACGTGCTTTCCCAATCCGCGCCCCACAATATCACTTCCGAAATGGGCCTGGCGCTCCTGGATGTGGCGGATGTGGTCCGCCCATATCCGGCAGTGATCGCCTATCTGGAACAGGCTGACGATAACACCTTTTTTAAGGGCTTTGACGGGCTGCCCGGCGGCGGTGCAGTCCGTGACTCCATTCGGGCGTACCTGGAGCAATACGGCATGCGCTGCCCCGGTGAAATCGACATTACCAGGCTGCGCTGGAGCGAGCAGCCGACCGCCTTGGTACCGGCAATTCTTAGCAACGTCAGGAATCTCCAGCCTGGTGCGCATAAGACCAGGGTCGAACAGGGACGGCTGGAAGCGGAGCAGAAGGAGCGGGATCTCCTAGCCCGCCTGGAGCGATTGCCCGGAGGCAAACGGAAAGCCAAGAAAACCAGAAGGAAGATTAGCATTTTGCGTAATTTTATCGGCTTCCGGGAATACCCCAAGTATGCCTTTATGCGGCGCTATTATATTTACAAGCAGGCGCTACTGAGGGAAGCTGCCGTCCTCGTGCAAAAGGGCGTAATTCAGGACCGGGAGGATGTCTACTACTTATCGTTCGAGGAGTTCCGGGATGCCGTCCACTCCGGCCACCTTGATTATAGCATTATCGCCGCTAGAAAAGAGGAGTACGCAGCCTTCGAGAAGATGACACCGCCGCGGGTGATGACATCGGAGGGCGAGGTCATCTCCGGCGAGTACGGGGCCGTCGATATTCCTCCTCAGGCCCTGGTGGGCGCGCCAGTATCCTCAGGCGTCATCGAAGGGCGCGCCCGCGTTGTGTTAAGGATGGAGGATGCCAGCCTGGATGACGACGATATCCTGGTAACCACATTCACCGATCCCAGTTGGACGCCGCTGTTTTTATCCGTCAGGGGTCTGGTGACGGAGGTGGGCGGGGTGATGAGCCATGGGTCCACCGTTGCCCGCGAGTACGGACTGCCGGCGGTTGTCGGCGTGGAAAACGCCACCAGGTTGATTGAAGACGGGCAAAGAATCCGTGTTAACGGCACCCGTGGGTACGTGGAAATACTGTAGTGTCTTCCACCAGACGCAGCAGCTCATTCCGATAGCATATACAGTTAAAATATTAGTTCGCGCTGAAAAAGTCTCTTAAAATGACTGAAACTCTTAAAAGGTCTTCCTTCCCCGCAAGGGCTGGCTCAATTACGCGCGCCGAGCGTATTAAGCCGAGTCCTGGTTCAAGTACCTGCGGAAATGGAGAGAGCCGGTGAGGAGGCTCAGAACGGCTACCTGAAGCGCAGGTATAAGCCATCTGTTGATTTCAAAAGACTTATTACAAGCCAGTACTTTGGGTGCTGGCTTGTATTGCTTTCAAGATTTTTAAAGCGGCGCCCATTCATTTAAAGTTTCTTTTTGATCTTCCGCTTTTATATTCTTCTTCCCCCAATATCCACAAAAAGAAAAATACAATATTTTTTGCACAATTATGCTAATTAATATAAAATAAACTAAGATTAATAATGTACCTGGTACAAAAATAAACTTGGTATAGAGGTGAAGGCATGGAAGCGAACAAAAAGAGCAGGATGGAAAGGAAAAAAGAAGAGACAAGAAAGAAAATCCTGACGGTGGCTATGGATTTATTCAAACGGCAGGGTTTTGATAAGACTACAGTAGATCAAATCGCCATGGTGGCGGATGTCGCCAAAGGTACCGTTTTTAACCATTTCCCTGAAAAGGAAGCCATTATCTATGAACATATTCAGAGCGTTATACGGGAGCAAACCCCAGCGATGTTGGAGTATTTAAACAAATTACCCGATACCCGGACACGTCTGATCGCTGCTCTGCAAAAATCACTGGAATGGATGCATATAGATGTGAGCAATGACTTGTTTGAGCGGCACTTTACCTACAAAATGTCCCAAGCCGTTAAGGCTATAAAACATTTGGATGGGAACGTAGGCACCGGTTTCTCAACCATTTTGGTACATGTATTTAAACTGGGTATTGAATCCGGGGAAATCAGACCGGATGTGAATGCTGGTATTATGGTGGGGCTGGAATACAACTACTTTTTTTCCGCCCTTTGGTGGGTGAACCACCCGGAATTAATATCAATAAATGAAAGCATAGAGAAGAATGTAGACTGTTTCCTCAAGGGCGTAGAAAACAAATCTTGCGATTCCTGATAATAAAGGATCAAACCGTTAGCAGAGGGGGAAAGGTATGGTTGAGGAAAGATTTTTCTTTAACTGGTCAGAGGCTTTTACCGCTGGAGTAGAAGCCGTTGGGGGGAAGGGCTGGAATCTGGCCCGGCTGGAGCGCTATGGTTTTACTGTTCCAGTTGGCGGTGTTTTGTCTGCTGATGCCTATAAGGCCTTTATTAAAGAAAATAACCTATCTGGGGACATAGCTAAGATTTCTGCAAGGGTTACCGTCGCCAATATTACAGAGAAAGAAATTGAAGAAGAACTTCTTAAGCTAAGAGAGAAAATCAAAGCAGGATTATTTCCTGTGTATATCCAGGAAGAATTGATCGCCGAACTCAAAGGCATGGGCATCTTATCCAAACCGCTGGCGGTCCGTTCTTCCGCCACCTGCGAGGACTCGGCCCGGGCTTCTTTTGCCGGTATGCATGATTCATTCTTGAATATCCGCGGGACCGACAATATCATACTGGCTGTCAAGGAATGCTATGCTTCCCTTTGGACTCTCCGGGCGGTTGCCTACCGGCGCAAAATGCAGGTTGGGGATGACGAGGTGTTTCAGGCGGTCGTAATCCTGGAATTGGTTCAAGCCATGGCCGCAGGGGTCGGCTTTACCTGCGATCCCCGCACCGGCCGGGAAGATGTAGTGCTTATTAACGCCAATTTCGGTCTGGGAGAAAGCGTGGTCAGCGGTGCCGTAGAGCCGGATGAATACTGCCTGGATGCCAAACTGGAAATAATGGAGCGGAAAATGGGCCGGAAAGAAAATAAAACCGCGGCCCGCCCTGATGGCGGAACAGAATTAATCGCTTCCCCGGGCTCCTCTGGGCAACAAGTGTTAAGCGATGAAAATATAAAACGGCTGGGTCTGGTTATCCGGCGGGTCCACGATGCTTTAGGAGGTAGTGAACAGCACCAGGATATAGAATGGGTGTTTGACGGTCAGGACTTTGTTCTGGTCCAGGCGCGCCCGGTTACCGCCAAGCCCCGCTATACCTTTCCAGAACTTAAAGACCAGCCTGATATCTGGTCCAATACCAATTTAAAAGAGGCGGTTCCTATGGTTCTGCCCATCCTCAGCTGGAATGTGATCCAAAAAACGTGGATGGGCCCTTTGAAGTTGGTTCGTTTGGTGGGTTATAAAATGCCCCCGGGGTTGCAGTGTTATAAACGGATCGGGGGACGGTTTTATTGGAACTCTTCATTGATACAATGGATCTTTTTTGATAGCCATGGGGCAAAGGAGGCAATAAAGGTACTGGGGGGACAGGAGCCGGAAATCAGAATAAAGAACGATCATCCTTACCGTGGTATTAAAGGATTGAAAAGAATAGGGCGTGGCATTAAGGCTGTCCTTTTTATAATGAAAAATAGCAGGAATCCTCAGGCGCCTTTTGGGCAGGTAGATAAGTTCACAGATGCTTTCGCCAAGCGGGATTTAGGCAGCCTTTGTGACAACGATTTAATCAACACTGCGGCCGTAATTGGAGCCGCATGGCGCGAGTATGTACCGGTTTTCTACGCATGCAGCCTGGACATGTCAATGCCTCGTTTAGTTAAAATCTTGGAAAAATACTTCCCCAACCAGGGAAACGCTATAGCTAATGCCTTGATGATCGGTCAGGGGGAAATAACCAGCGCCGAGCAAGGTTACCGTCTAATAGAACTGGCTGAAATAGCCAGGGACGATAATAACGTCCGAGCCTATTTAGGCAGGAGCGATTTCAATCCATATGCATGGGAAAAGGAACTTCCAGAGGAATCGAGGTTCAAACGAGTATTCCGAGATTTCCTGGACCAATACGGGCATCGGGGCGTCTATGAAATGGATATAAGTAATCCCCGTTGGCGGGAAGAGCCCTCCTATCCTTTGCATATTATTAAAAGCACAATGGAAACCGCTAATTTCGGATATCTTAAAGAGCGGCAACAAGCTAAGGTCAAAGAGACCTGGCGAAAAGTTGAACAAGGCATACCCAAGTCTCGTCATAACATGATCAGAAAACTGGTGGAGAAGTCCGTAAAAGGTTTGGCATTACGTGAAATGGCCAAATTCGAATTACTCAAGTTTTATGAGATTATCCGCAAGGTATTCCTGGAGATGGGAAGCCGCTTGCAAGACAGGGATATCCTGATTGGAAAGG
This sequence comes from Syntrophomonas sp., assembly GCA_036677685.1. Lineage (GTDB taxonomy): Bacteria > Bacillota > Syntrophomonadia > Syntrophomonadales > Syntrophomonadaceae > JAQUBU01. The sequence continues at coordinate 9,958 of JAVBWA010000024.1, forward strand.
CCGATGTATTCCATTGCAGCGGGATAGAATTATTCTCCATTTTAAAAGGGGATTGGAGCGGCCGGGGGCTTAAAACGCTGGTAGCAGAAAGAAAGAATTGGAAAGAAGAAATGGAGAAGCTATCACCTCCCGACTACTATATAGACGAGACCTCGCATTTTGTTGAAGCCGTTGCCACCGGTTCAGGCTCGGTTCTGGAAGGACTGGGAGTTGCGGCCGGAAGAGCTTGCGGCCCGGCAAAACTTATGCAGCATCCCAGCCAGGAGAAGAAGCTGGACTCTGGAGATGTACTCGTTGCCCCTTCCACCGATCCGGGTTGGACCCCTTTGTTTTTAAGAGCTGCGGCCATAGTTTTAGAAAGGGGCGGAATTGGATCCCATGGCGCTATTGTCGCCCGGGAATATGGAATACCTGCCGTTGTAAATGTACCCGGGGCCATGCGCCTTATTAAAGAAGGACAGAACGTAACTGTGGACGGGGATGAAGGCAAGGTCTATATGCAATAGGAGAATATAGCATATAGGGTGACGACCCGGGAAGACAAGGGATGTTTTTTACCGGGAGTAGATGGGACACAAGGTTACATGTGGAAATCCTATGATTGGTGAAGATCTTATCTCCTTCCTGGGTATTTAAATATAAGATGAAAGCTAGTAACTAAGAAAGCGGCCCTAATCAAGTCTGCTTTCCCAAAATGCACACCCACTCTTAAAAATCATTGAAAGATTAGCGAGGGGGTGTGCATTGTACCATTTGGTAGCAGATTAGTCATTATGAAGATTCAAGCATTTCGATAATGGCGTTAATAATATTTTTGCCTTCCCTGCATATAGTTAAATGAAAACTTACTTGATTCCATGTATTAAGCAGATAGGAGGCTTCTTATGTATATTTTAAGAAAGCGTTATATATTATTTTGTTTCTTTAGCATACTTTTAGCGTTTATATTCATTGTCTACATTTCAGGTTATCAAAAAAATGATGATACATTAAGCACTGTTAAACCAACAGTTGAAACCAATCCGGCACACCACGTCGGTGATACTGCCGATGATATGTGCGTCTGGATAAACCCCAATGATAAATGGCTCAGTCTGATTTTAGGGGATGACAAGAAGGGCGGGCTTTGTGTTTGGAACTTGGATGGAACCGAAAACCAGTATTTAGATCCCGAAAGTGATTTAAATAATTTGGACATTCGATATGATTTTACTTTAGGCAAACAAAAAATCCCGCTTGTCGGTGTTGTCAACGAAAATGGAATGTGTCTGACATTTTATACGGTGGATTCTGATACAAGACTCGTTAGCAACATAGGCAGCATACCATTAGATAAGGAAAAACCTTATGGCGGATGTATGTATTTGAGTGATGCGACGAAGCAATATTATTTCTTTGTCAACTGGAAAGATGGTACCGTTCAGCAATGGCAACTTGATGGAGCAAGTGGTGAAATTACAGGAAGCCTGGTTCGGACTTTTAATGTCGGAAGTCAAGTTGAGGGATGTGTTGCAGACGATCATCTAGGATATTTTTACATTGGCGAAGAAGAAGTTGGAGTTTGGAAATACGGTGCAGAACCTGGCGACGGCAGCAGCCGTACAATGGTTGATTCAGTCGACAAGGAAGCTGGAGGGCATCTGACCGCAGACGTGGAAGGAATGACTATATATTACGGGAAAGATGAGAATGAAGGCTACCTTATCTGCTCCAGCCAGGGAAATAGTACATTTCAGGTTTATGATAGAAAAAGCAATAAGTATCTTCATTCCTTTACCGTTGGCGCTACGGACTCAATTGATGAAACAACGGAAACAGACGGCTGCGATGTCAGTAATGTGGATTTAGGCGGTCCTTATTCCGAAGGCGTGTTTATAGCTCATGATCACATTAACGATTGTACTGACCGTACCAATGTCAAATTGGTGCCATGGAAAGAGATAAAAGATTCAATATAAAACGAGTATTGTCCTCCGGAGAGTATCTTGCCAAAGAAACCCAGTTGGTCAAGCTGTAATTGGCAATTTTCACTGTGCCCGCCTTGCCGGATCTTGACATTGTGAATTTCTTGCCGAAGTCGTATGCGTTCCAAGACAAGGGATGTTTCCCTTGCAGCTTGTTTATAATCTGTTTGCTTACCACATGGTACGCTCTACCTCCAGCAAATTATGAAAATTAACCTCAAGCTTTAATTGAGCTTGGGGTTCTTTTATTGCAGCAGGATGATAATTCCATATGGGAAGTAAAAAGGATTTTAATCAGCTGTTGGCTTAGTGCCGACAGCTTTTCTATTAGAGATTCTTTCATCCGATTTTAGTTTTGCTTATTGGTAAACGAATAAAAATTATCGATAAACAATAAAAATATATTGCACAGCAATAAGAAGCTCTGTTATAATTCAGTCATTATTAGGGTGCATTTACACCTGACCGAGGAGGATGAATTTTAATGTGGAGTGGGGAGAAATCTATCAGCCTGAGTAAGTTTTGCGTTTTATTTTTCATGTGCGCACTGATAGTTGTCCTGGTGTCCGCCCCCTGGTTGACACGTTGGTTTGTTGATTTTACACATGCTGTGAAAGGGACTCAATCTTTCTTTCTGGCAACCATCTACATTGGGTCTATTCCTGCAGGGTATCTTCTCTATAATCTCTTTCAACTGCTTCGCCGTATTGAAGCAGGTCAAGTGTTCGTAGCCAAAAATGTGGAATGCCTAAGACGGATTTCCTGGAGTTGTTTTATGGGAGCGGGCGTAGCTTTTGCTTCCGGATTCTACTATTTATCGTGGTCATTTGTCTTCGTGGCGGCAGCTTTCATGGGCTTGATTGTACGTGTTGTGAAAAACGTTGTAGCTCAAGCAGTGGCCCTTAAAGATGAGGCAGATTACACCATATAAAGAAAGGAGAAGAACGGATGCCAATCATAGTAAATCTGGATGTAATTATGGCCAAAAGAAAGATGTCCTCTGGTGAACTGGCTGAAAAGATCGGAATAAGCCCGGCCAATCTTTCCATTCTGAAAACCGGCAAGGCTAAGGCAATACGCTTCTCCACAATGGAGGCTATCTGCAAGGTGTTGGATTGCCAGCCTGGAGACATATTGGAGTACAGAGAACAAGAGTAAACATTAGGAGGCAAAACTATGAATGAGTATTCTGAAGATCACAACTGTTCAAGTTTGAATACAGATCAACTCAAATTGGGCGTCTCAGGAGTATCAGTTCGGGTATCTGAGCCTTTTGAACCTGATCGGAAGGACGGTATTTTTGCTCTGTTTGCCTTTGTGTTGGGGTTTTGCTTTGCCCATTGGGTACTGTTTTCCTGGCAGGGATGGGGGGTAACCATGTTTACCCTTGGCTATTGCGCTACCGTTAACGTATATCTGCTGAAAAAGGGTGTGCATATTCAACGGGCAGGGTGGTTTTGGCTGGCAGTCGTTTTACTTACAGGAATAAGTTTCTCCCTTTGGGCAAATAAAGGCTTGGGTCCGTGGCCCGGACTGTTGTTATTCTGCAGCGCCATATATTGGATTATATGCGCTGCGGGTTTACAAATACTAGGGGAGACCAGCAACTTGATTGGTCTGGATTTTTATAATGCCCTATTTGTAATTCCTTTTAAAAACTTTGGATGTCAATATAAAAGTCTTGCTTTTTTACACCGAAATAAACAAGCCGAAAGCAGGCAATTCTTTTCTATTATGCTGGGACTGCTGTTGACCCTCATAGTAGCTGCAATAGTTATACCCCTTCTGATGAAAGCCGACAGCGGGGGATTTTCCAGAATATCAAGCGGATTCTTAACTTTTCTTCAAAGAATGAAAATAGATGTTTGGGAAACTATCGCGTATGGCATTCTTGCCATTCCAATAGGAGCCTACGTTTTTGGCCTGGTAGCAGGCAGTGTCCATAAGAGAGGTTGTAATACGTTAAAAATAGACAACACTCAAAAAATATTCTCAGGCATACAAATACTGCCACCAGCTACCGTCTATACCCTATTGGGATTGTTAGGCGCCCTATATGTATTATTCATCGGCAGTCAACTGCCATATTTTTTCTCAGCCTTTATGGGGGTGCGCCCTGAGGGTTGGCAGGTTTATTCCGAATATGCCCGCAACGGATTCTTTGAGTTATGCCGCATTGCCGCCATCAATCTAATTGTACTGACGGCTGCCAATCTTTTGAGCCAAAAGCAGTGCAGGGATAGTATGGCCTTGAAGATTCTAAACTCATTGCTGGCAATTCTCACTTTAGTACTTATTGCCACTGCTTTAAGTAAAATGCTTATGTACATTGGGGCCTATGGATTATTGATGCGCAGGTTGCTCCCCTGTGTGTTTATGATCTTTATAGCTATTTTATGCGGGGGCGTGGTTGTTTTGCAAAAACGGTCGTTTTCTATTATACGTTTAGCGGTAGGAGTGGGTGCAGTAATGCTTTGCTTGCTCTGCCTGGCTGATCCGGACAGTTTTATTGCCAACTATAACGCCGAACGGTATCTTTCCGGAACCCTCAAAAGCTTTGATGCAGAGATATTATATCGATCAGGACCTGCTGGAGTTGATTCTGCGTTGAAAGTATATGAGCACACCAATGATCCCGTTTTGCAAAATGAATTAAAGAAATATCTTCTTGACCAGCAGGAGGCTGCACAGTCTATCGAAGAGCCAGAAGAGTGTTTTCAGACAGTACGTACCCGGCAAAAAATACAAGAGTACTCTTTATAATCGGTTTTGATAGGATATTACGATATCCCTGTTAAGCGGGACTTTCAGGCAGATTGAATTAAGAGATCAGGTCTGAATATCCTGTACAAAGATTAATTATGATATAGTAATTTGTGAAGAAAAGTTAAATTTAACAGCTATTCGAGGTCGCGATATGTATCATTTTTTCCCGTATATCATTTTCTCGGCCTTCTCTTTTGCCATGCTGATATTCCTTGCCGTATACGGGATTCAGTACTGGAACAATGAGGGCGTCAAAGAATTCATATTTGCCATGCTCGCATCGGCGTGGTGGGTTTTTTGCCAGGCCTTTGAGCTGATGGCTGTCACCTTGCCGGTAAAAATATTCTGGGCAAACATAGAGTATCTCGGTATGGCGTCGGCTCTTGCCTATTTAATGCTGGCAGTCAGGTATGCAGGGTACGGAAGGCTTTTAACCAAGAGAAATATTGTCCCCTTGCTCCTTGTATACTGCGTGTTTTGGGTTCTGTTTTTTACCGATCAATATCACGGGCTAATGCGGACGAATTTCTCGCTTGATACATCGGCGATTCCATATACGATAAAAAAAGACTACAGCACGATTTATCCCATTTATGTACTATTTGTCTATATGATAAATGTAGCGACCTTTGCTTTTCTTTTCATTACAATAAGAAGAGATGATTCATTATACAGGAAGCAAGCCAAGCTTCTTTTTGTTTTTCTGCTCATTTTACTGATACCGAACTTATCGTATTACTTGAAATTGCTCCCCATTAAGCGATTTGACCTAACCCCTGCATTTTTCGGTTTTGGGGCTTTACTGATGTCATGGAGCATCTATCAGCATAAATTTTTAAACATAATGCCCCTTGCCCGCGATTTGCTCATAGAAAGGATGGGCAACGGGGTTCTTGTAACAGACAAAGAGGATATGATTATCGATATAAACAGATCAGCATGCACTATGTTTGATTTACAACAGAAAAACATGATCGGCAGGCATATAGCTGAAATCCGGATTTTTTCGGATATACTTTCAACTACCGGCGAGGAAGGGCAAGATATTTTTCCCTTTTATAAAAATGGCGAAGAATACATTTATGAACTGAAGACACATCCCATAAATGATAAAGAGGGAGATAAAGCAGGATGCCTGATAATTTTAAATGACGTTACCGAACAAAGGAAAAATATGCAAAAGCTTATCAATCAGCAAAAAACGCTCAGCATCATGCAGGAACGGGAGCGCATGGGGCGCGAGCTTCACGACGGGCTTGGCCAGGTGTTCGGTTATATCAATGCGCAGGCACAGACGGTCAGGGAGTTCATAATACAAAATCGAAATGCGGAAGGGTTAAAACGCCTGGAAGAGTTGATTGAAGTTTCGAGGAATGCGCATGGCGATATACGGGAGTACATTCTGGAAATAAGGGGGATTTCACCGCGAAACAGGAGCTTCTCCGCTGTACTGAAGCAATATGCTTTTGAGTTCAGTGACAAGCATCAAATCACTGTAGGTATTGCATTTGACGAAGATCTGCCGGAAGGCTTTCCGATGGATGATCAGGCGGTAATCCTGCTGAAAATTATTCAGGAAGCTCTTAATAATATAAGGAAGCATGCGGGGCCGTGCCAAGTGGAGATTGGTTTCAAAAAAGTTGATAATTCAGTAAGCGTTAATATAACGGACAGCGGTGCTGGGTTTGACCCCGACAGTGCTGCTAAAATTGGTCAATATGGTTTATCCATCATGCGTGAGCGGGCCGCAGAAATGGGAGCAGAGTTAAAAATTATCTCCCAAAAGGGTAGTGGCAGCAGGGTAATTATAAAGATACCCGACGGAGGTGTGATCTGATATGAAAATTGTTATAGCCGACGACCATGCGCTGTTTATGGACGGGCTTAAAAACCTGCTTTTAACCCGTGACTACGAGGTGGTCGGTACAGCCAAAAACGGGCTGAAGGCTTTTGAATTGGCGAAACAGCTTCAGCCGGATGTTATGCTGATTGACATTTTTATGCCCGAATGCGATGGGCTGGAAGCTACGACCCTGATTTCCTCCAGCTTCCCTGATATAAAAATCATAATACTGACCTCTTCGGAAAATGAAAACGATATTTTCAGTGCGGTTAAGGCCGGAGCCTGCGGATATTTTATTAAAAACTTTGAAAGTGAGAAGTTATTCGAGGTACTGGAAGCCCTTGAAAACGACGAGATACCCGTCTCGCCGGGGATGGCAGGTAAAATATTAAACGAGTTGCAGGCAGGAAAAAGAAGGATAGGCGATAAAAGCGATCTGACCGACCGGCAGCGCGAAGTGCTTTCCATGGCGGCGCAGGGTCTGTTTTACAGGGATATCGCGGAAAAGTTGGGGATCAGCGAGCGTACGGTAAAATATCATATAAAAACCTGCATAAACAAGCTGCACCTCCAAAACCGCAATCAGCTTATCAGTTTTGCGACAAAATCGAATATAATTGAGACGTAATTATTGCTGTTAAATTTGTCATAAAAATACTGTCACTGCACTTAAGTCCAGTGACAGTATTTTTTTTATCTTCGATAATTATGGAAATTATATGATTGGTATAAATGTTAGTAAACAGCAAGGAGGGGATTATATGAGTATTGAAGCGGCAAAATCGTTTATTGAAAGAATGGAGACGGATGAAAAATTCAATAAAAAAATAACGGCATGTAAGGACCCCGAAGAGCGCATGGCTCTGGTAAAAACAGAGGGATATGATTTTACCAAAGATGAAATTAAGCAGATCAAAGGACGGCTAACCGACGAACAATTGGACAATATTACCGGAGGAGGCTGTATATGTGCCGATATTTGGTGCGGCAAGGAAGGTGAGGCGGACGGCTGTTTCGCATTTTTCTAAGCAGCTGAACTTCCGTAGCTTTTTTGTTTATATTAATACACCGCAGCCAAACCAGGCTGCGGTTTTTCTGCTGTTATCTCATATCAGGATGTTTTCAATTTGTTTAAAGCAGTTTCCAAACTGTCCTTCACATCGCTGCAGTCAACAGGTTTCTGATTGATTGCAGGGAAGGCCTGTGAAAGGCGTTGAAGTATTCATAAATGAAGGTAAAGGTAGTCCACCATTACTTATTATGGGGGGTTATATTATTATGCAAGCAGGAATTATAAATCCGTTTCACTTTTTTTATCATCAAGGCAACTGGCATGTAATTAATGTTGAAGCCATGACTGCTGGTATTATAGAAGAAAATGCAGTTCCTGTATTAAAGAAGGCAGCTTTTGAACCTAAGTCAATTTTTACAGCTCAAGAGCAAGAACTGCTTAACAAAATGGATTTATTATCAGAGAACGGGATGCAAACCAGAAAAGAAAAAAACCAAAAGAATGCTCCCATTGTCAGTATGGCTCTTTTTATAACTCAATCCTGTAATTTAAGATGTATATATTGTTATGGAAACGGTGGCGAATACGGTACCCGGGGAAATATGGAAGAAAAAACTGCATATCAGGCTGTTGACTGGCTTGCAGAAAAATCAGGCAAAGCTGCAAAAATAAATATAACCTTCTTTGGCGGTGAACCGTTTTTAAATTTTACGCTGATGGCCAAGGTAGTTAAATATGCCCAAAAAATTGCCCGGGAAAAACATAAAGAAGTGGTTTTTGATGTCACAACAAACGCAACTTTACTGGATGATGAGAAAATTTCTTTTATAAAAGAACACGGAATAAATGTTATGGTCAGTATCGACGGCCCAAAAGAGATACAGGATGTACAGAGGCCCTATGCGAATGGCGAAGGTTCATACGATTCAATTGTACCTGGAATTAAAAAACTGCTCGCAGTATCACCTGAGACACCTGCCCATGCGGTGATTGTCGGCGACACTGATCCCCATCCGGTAAGAAAATCATTACAGGAATTAGGCTTTAAATCTACATCAATTATGCCGTTCTCCAAACCTTTACTGGAATCTGATTATGAAAATTTAGATAGAAATTTTTTAGGTATATGGGCAAAACTGGATCAGGAAGCCGAGATGTGGATCAAAAATGTAAAAAACAGGGACAGTGGGTCGCTAAGGCGGCTAATGTCAAACAGTCAGCTTTATTCGGGGCTTTTATGTCTTATGCATAAGCGAAAAAGGCACTACCCATGCGGAGCAGGTACAAAAGTTGTTGGAGTTTCCTGTCAAGGTGATGTTTACCTCTGCCATCGCTTCGTAGGCATGGAAGAATACAAGCTGGGAAGTATTTTTAATAAGCATCTTGACATGGGGGACTATGCCAAAAGCCCGATAGAATACGTTGAGCAATGCAGAAATTGTTTTGCCAGGTATTACTGTTCCGGTGGGTGTAAATATGATAATGCCAGTTCATGCGGCTCAGCATTCAGCCCTTCACTTAAGATGTGTAAATTAAGATGCCGTGAGCTTGAGCTTGCCGCCTATATAAGCTGCATACTTGACGAGAAAGACTGTTCATTCCTTAGCGAACAAAAGATTATTCCCCGGAAACCTTGTCCGTTGGATTTTGGCTAAAAGCACTTTGTATTGTTCTATAATTAAATAAATAAATATGCTGCTATAGATAAGGGTTGCCCTCCTATTAATTACCAATATAAACCTTAAAATATTTTCTAATGAGCAATGTAAAATATTTACCTTTGGAATAAAACGTTGTAAAATTTAAGAAGAACGAACGCTCGCTCGGAGGTAACGAAATGCCAATATCAATAGAAAAGCAAAATAAAGAAAGACGACAGAGAATATTGAAATGTTCTTTAGATTTATTTATTGAAAAGGGTTATTTCAATACATCAACTCGTGATATTATCGCTCTGTCGGAAGTTGGCACTGGTACATTTTATAATTATTTCATTGATAAGGAGGATATTTTAAAAGCCCTTCTCGAGGATTTTGCCGAACAAATCATTTCGAGTATAAGCCAATACTATCTGGTTGAAAAAGATTTGTATGAGCGATTTGTAGAGACAAAGCGATTAACCATGGAAGTTTTTGCTAAAAACAAAGACTTGTCCGAGATATATAGTCGAGTTGCTGGAGCAAGTGATCTTATTGATAAATGCTTAAAACAATTTGAGGATAGATTAATAGAATTTTACACAAGAAATATTGAATACGGTATTAAAAAGGGCGTATTTAAAAATATCCCGGTCCCTCCTATTGCACACTCCATATTAGCTATTGAAAAATTCTCATTATATAAATGGGTTGTTCTGAAGGCTATAACAAAAGAGGAAATGATAGAGATGGTCGTCTCATTCCATGAAACATTGGCTGCTGGGTTGTTAGTCGGCAACGATTAAATTATCCCAAGTATATTCCAAGGGGCATTTGTTTGCTTTAAAATGAACGAACGTTCGCACGTAATAGCTCTTGGGTTATTCAAATCGGTTCATTAAGGAGGTATTAATTTGCGTATGATCAATCCCGACCACATTAAAGCGGTCATTGACCTTATCAACCGGGGGCCTTACTTCCAACTGCTGTCTATGGAGGTCTGTGAGTTGAGTTTAGGCCATTCCAAAGTAGCGGTTGATCTGGAGAGAAAACACCTTAACCCCTTTGGCGCTATTCATGGAGGCGTCTATTCCTCGCTTATCGACACTGCCGCATACTGGGCGGTTTATTGCGATGTTGAAGAAAATGCCGGACTTATATCTCTTGATGTTAAAGTCGATAATTTAGCGCCAGTAACAGAAGGGCGTCTTGTTGTTGAAGGAAACCGGATAAAGGCGGGAAGAAGTATCTGTATATCTGAGGCGACGATTACTAACAATGAAGGCAAGTATTTAGCTCACGGTATATCTAAACAAATGCTTACTCCCGGTCTGCAAACAATATCCCAGGCAGTATCGGCGATGGGATATAAATCTCTGCCACCAAAATTTATCGATTAAGATGACTTGGACCATATACACTGATCATATAAGTATGGGAGGAAGTATTACCACCATGAAAAAGGTTCTCGGATTAGTTGTTTCCAATAGAAAACTAGGTAACAGTGAGCTTTTGCTTAAAGAAATCATGAGCAGTATCCCGGAGGAATGTAACCGGGAACTAATACGCCTAACCGATTTAGAGATCAAACCATGCAAGGCTTGTTATCGTTGTTTACAGCCTCATAATGCTTGCCCGGTCAAGGATGATTTCAATTTTGTAATTGAAAAAATTAGAGAGGCGGATGCGCTTATTATTGGAGTCCCAGTATATTTCCTGGGGCCGCACGGCTATTATAAAATGCTTTCTGATCGGCTGGTGGGGGTACAGAGTTATGCAAAAGATACAGAGGGGAAACCCTGTGTAATTGTAATGCCCTACGGAACCAAAGGTTGGGAGGGTTACAGCAAAGCTGCCTCCATTGTCATGCCGAAGCTACTTAGAATGAAACTGGTTGATTGTTGGCAGATTCACGCTACGCTGCCGGGAGAATCCCTGTTGAACCTTGAAAATATTAGCTATGCAAAGGCTCTTGGGCGGGAACTCTTCAATGGGCGTAAGTATCATGCCCGAAGCAGAGAGTGCCCCATCTGTGGATCGGATCTCTTCCGGCTGCTTGATGAAAACCAATTGGAATGCCCAATATGTGGAGCAAGAGGTATTTTAAAAAACAATTGTTATCCAGATTTTACTGATTCAGATTACAATCGCTTTTCAGAGCAAAAGATGAAGGAACACTTTGAGGGTTGGTTGTGGGAAATGATAGATCGTTTTTCAGCTGAAAAATATTACTTAAAAGAACTGCAAAAAGGCTATCGGGATCAAAGTTTATGGATCAAACCACGATGATTAAATGAATGTTAAACAAGTCTTTGCACGAGCGTACATGCTGGTATTCCCTTCAGCCAGATCGATTAGGGGTTTGTGTGCTAAGTAAAATTGTTTAGCTTATCATTAAGATAAACAGGTCCGGCTTAATACCGGAAAGTAATAATATTTTCAACGGGTCCTTTACATTTAACACTGCGATCCTAAAAGAAAATTCCACTCATCACATTTAAGGAAACGGCTCCCGGTAACCGCAGAACCATTTCCTTAAAAATATTAATAATAATGCGAGCAGGTGCTATTTCTTTTATTCGAAGTCACTGCTGGTTAAGGCTATGTCCAGATTTCCGTTCCGGCATCGAAGTTCATCAAGGAATGTCTTTTGTGAGCAGTCCTTTTTGAATTCAATGGTATAAAATAGAGTAAACAGGGTGCCAAATTGGCTGGTTTTTACACGGTTCATTTGCCATGTGCTGGTATAACGGTCCAGAATATCATCAAACAACCCTTCATAATTCAGGTTCTCGGGCACAGACACTTTTAACATCATTGCGGCACACTTGGGACTTGCGTATTTAGACTTGTAAAGGATTAGCATAACGCTTCCCAGAACAATTGTAAAAAGCCCGGAATATCCTATATAACCCATACCACAGGCCAGACCTACGGCCAGGGTGAAGAAAATATATGCTATATCCTCCGGTTCACCCGGAGCACTGCGGAAACGAATCAAAGAGAAAGCTCCGGCCAGACTGAAGGCACGGGCAATGTTATCTCCGATCAGCAGTATAATAATGGCAACGATTGCAGGCAGCATGATCAGCGATACTGTAAACGATTGTGAACCTGCTGCTTTTTTATGGGTAAAAATGTACACCTGACTGATAGCCAGCCCGCATACAAGCGCGGCCAGTATAATAAGTAAGGTTTTACTGATTGTAAGTGTTTCACCAATACCGGATGTAAATAGAGCATCCAACATAACAAGCCTCCTTTATGAATTTTAAGCACCGGAAGAAACTGAGAAGCAGTTTCAACACAATTTAATCATTCCCGAAGGGAATCAATATAAGTGGTCCCCGCAGGGGGCAACACACCGCTGCAGCGAAGCGGGGGGAGAACCCGCCGCCTGTTTTGCCAATAGAACCCCGGCCGTTTAAAGAAGCGGGGGACATCCTTCCGCCTCGTTACATTGCCTTGGCTATGATATAAGTATTACTTGTATCAAGTAAAGAATCTTTATATAACTGGCCATACTTGGAATAACTGGTGGCATATATTTCGTGAGCCGACAGCAAATTAGCCAACCACAGCGGAAAAGCACGAGATACCTTGATTTCCATCAGGTACATGCCCGGGGAGAGGATGTCTTTTCCAAACCTGCCCTTTTCAAGGTTAACATCATCACAGCGGCTGATTATATTGCGATCAAAGGTGACCCGAAATTCTTTGTCATCCAGGCCAAACAATGCTTTGCGGTCATAGCTGATATAAGCTGCAGCTTTAACCTTGTTGATTTGGCGGAAATAATCAATTTCATTGAGCACTTGCCCGGTTAAGTAGTCGATGTTAATCGGCCTTATACCATGTTCCAAATAATTATAAGCCTCAGCCAGGTTCATAGTTGCCCGGCGTTTCGTTACCAACCCGCCGATTTTCTTTTTCAATTCCAGGAAAACTGTAGTTTTAAGCGAAATATCGTTATTATAGGTTCTCAACCGTAATTTTTCTTTAAAATATGGCTTGGAAAGCGAATGGCGAATGATGCTGGAACTATCTGTATCATAGTAAACGTTATATACGGTATAATCCCGGTTATCCCTGCAAAATCCGTCAAAACGCATGTATTCCAATAAGGTTGGGAATATTGCATCATACTGGGCCTGGTTCAGCAGGAATTTCTTTTCGTACCTTTTAAATGTAGCGATTGTCATTATTAAACCTCCCTTCGTTGGAATATGCATTTGAGATAACTTATAGGCAAATAATAAGGCTCTTTGCTTAAATTGGTCTTAAACAAAACAAATTCAGTTTATTTTAAGTTAAGCAAATTAGAATAATATGTAATGAAAGTTAATGGGCGAGAAAGCTCGTTGTGTAAGGAGGGTGTTTTATAATGAGAATACTGGTGGTTGAAGATGAAATACGTCTGGCTGAAACACTGGCTCAAATTATTAAACAAAATAAATATTCTGTAGATGTGGTAAATGACGGTGAGGACGGCTATGATTATGCCATGAGCGGCATATATGACGTGATTGTATTAGATGTTATGCTGCCGAAAATGAATGGATTTGACGTGGTAAGGGAGATGCGCAGGCAAAAAAACCATACTCCCGTTATTCTGCTGACTGCCAGGGGTGAAGTCACTGATAAAGTTACGGGTCTCGATTGCGGAGCTGATGATTATCTTACCAAACCATTTTCGCCGGAAGAACTGATAGCTCGTTTAAGGGCCTTGTCCCGGCGTAAGGGAGAAGTAATCATGGACGAATTGGTCCTGGCTGATTTGGAACTAATTCTTTCCAATAATATATTGCAGTGTGGCAATAAAACCGTACAGCTAGGACTAAAGGAATTCGAAATAATGAGACTCTTGCTGTCTAACCAGAATATAATCGTACCCAAGGAAGACATGCTGCTGAAAGTCTGGGGTGCGGAAAGCGATGCGGAAGACAACAATGTTGAAGTTTATATATCCTTCTTAAGAAAAAAACTGGCTTACCTGAATAGTACGGTAAATATTGCTACTATTCGTAAGGTGGGTTATCGTTTGGAAGTGAAGAAATGATTAAAAAACTAAAGTATAAATTCGTCCTTATCAATATGGTGCTTATCACTATAGTTTTAGTGGCCATTTTTATTACTGTGTATGCTTCCACCCAGCAGAGGCTGGTCAAGGATAGTATGGATATTTTGGAGCGCACGTTAATGGAAGAAAACCATGAAAGGCCAATTCGCAGGGAACTGACCAGTCCTCCAAAAGAACCGCGCTTTATGCCCGCACCTACTTTTGTCGTTGCATTGGATGCTAATAATAACATTGAATCTGCCCAGGGGAATTTGTTTGATCTCTCGAACCGGGAATCCTTAAGGACAATTGTTGAAGAATGCCTGGCCAATGATAAAGATTTCGGAATAATTTCCGGCGAGAACCTGAGATATCTTAAACAACAGACTGCTACCGGAACCAAAATAGCTTTTATGGATCGCAGTATGGAAAGCAACACTCTTTCTACATTAATAATAACTTCAATATTGGTAGGCGTCGGCAGCCTGGGAGTATTCCTGTTGATCAGCTTATTTCTGGGTGGCTGGGCTCTGCGTCCGGTTGAGAAGGCCTGGGCGCAGCAAAGAAAATTTGTGGCGGATGCTTCCCATGAATTGCGAACCCCTTTGTCGGTAATACTGGCAAATGCCGGAATTGTACTTGCCAATCCGCAGAGTACAGTTCAAGAACAGGCTAAATGGATGGAGTATATTCAAATGGAAGCCAACCGGATGAATGTTTTAGTTGAAAACCTGCTCTTTTTGGCCAAAACGGATGATGCCCAGGGCAGTATGCAGTTATCCCGGCTTAACTTAAGCGATACGGTATACGGTGCCATATTGCCCTTCGAATCGGTTATTTTTGAGCAGGAGAAGGAGTTGGAAACCAATATTGCTCCTGAGATTCATATTAATGGAGACGAAGATAAACTGAAACAGCTGCTGGCAATTCTTTTGGATAATGCCATCAAATACTCTGATGAAAAGGATAAAATAACCGTTAGCCTCAAGGAGACAAGCGATCACCAAGTGGTTCTGTCAGTTATCAATAGAGGTGTTCCGATTCCCCATGACCAAATTGAACATGTTTTCGACCGCTTTTACCGGGTCGATGAGTCGCGGGCCAGAGAACAAGGCGGATATGGATTAGGGCTAGCAATAGCGCAGAGCATTGTCCTAATGCATAATGCCCGAATTGCTGTTGCGAGTTCAGAAGAATCGGGAACAATATTTTCGGTTACTTTCAATAACCTGGCTTAGCCCAAGCGTTTACAGCAAGTCTGACCTTAATCAACTGCGGCATTGTTCATAAGACACCATAAAAACAGCGGATCTTTGTTCGTTAATGACCAAAGATCCGCTGTTTAATATCAGTAATCGCTTCAATTTCTTTAAGTTTATTGCATCGCTTTTACTCTGGGATAGTAGAAGACATACTTTTTTTGCACCCAATAACTGCCTGTAAACAAAATAGCTTCAGTCAGAATTTTAGCCGGTATTAGCGGTATCGATACGGTATTGACCAACAAGTACATTAACAGATAATTGCCGCCCAGAATGACTGCAGCCAGTGAATAATAACGTAAAATGCTGTGCCGATTTTGTTCACTGCCGGCTTTGAAAACTAAATAACGGTTGCAGATATAATTGAACAATGAACTGCAAACCCGGGCTCCAACAATAGACAGCAGTAGATTGTTAAACGCCTTTTGCAGTACTAAAAGCCATATGAAATCCAATGCGGCGGCTGCGAGTGAGGAAGCACTGAACTTTAATATCGGTAAATATACCCGGATAGAATCAAACACGGGATGAAAATGTGATGACTTATTGTTGTTTTCATAA
This sequence comes from Syntrophomonas sp., assembly GCA_036677685.1. GTDB lineage: Bacteria > Bacillota > Syntrophomonadia > Syntrophomonadales > Syntrophomonadaceae > JAQUBU01. Next base: position 26,062 of record JAVBWA010000024.1, read on the forward strand.
ATTGTGGAGATAGGAATCTCATAAATCGAATAACCTTGCTGCTGAGCTTCCAATAAAATATTCAGTTCGTATTCAAAACGACAGCCAGGCACCTTCAGCAGCCAATCAAACATCCAGGCCGGATAGCCCCGCAATCCTGTTTGGGTATCATATATTCCTGAACCGGTGGCAAAGGCAAAAACAGCTCTGGTCAGTGTATTTCCCATCCTGCTGCGCCAGGGAACTTTGCCGGCAAACTGTCTTGAACCCAATACTATAAAGTTCGCCTTTTCCCGTGTTGCCCGGGCAACTTTTAAAATATCGGCCACTGAATGCTGCCCGTCGCAGTCTGCGCATACGACCCCTTCCGGCTCACCGATAGCGACTAAATAATTAATGCCGGTTTTAAGAGCCGACCCTTTACCCTGGTTGGAGTGGTGGTGAAGTACGGTGCAATCCAAACCTTCTGCTTCATTAAAGATAGGCTGATACTTGTTCCCGCTGCCATCGTCAACAATTACGATTTGCTCCCCGGTCTGCTCTTTTAGCTGCCTGATTAAACACAGCATGCGTTCGTCAGGTTCATAAGCTGGAATTAAAATCTTCATAACTTTTGCTGCCCAGCGATCTATTTAATATAGATAATATCGCTGGTCCCCCTTTCTCGATATTTGCCTAAAGGATTGTTTACTAATTTGTCCATGAAATACATTGTGGATGAACCGCCCCCGTCCAAATTGTAGGCTTCAGTGCATCCCAGATCGGCAAACACTTTAGCGAACTGCGACAGGGTCATACCTTTGCTGTAGCCATTCGCGCGCCCGTCAACGACAATGAAAATATAATGGTTGGGAGCAATCATGCCGATGCCGGTACGGGGGTTGGAGTTCTCGATGGAACGGTTGCCGAAATTAGTGTCAATCTCCACATCGTTGAAGTCGGATTGGACTTGACCATTGGTGATTAGTGCGGGTCCGAAGGAAAGTGTTTGCCAAACCCCTTCATCCAGAAGTTCTTGTGCCGTAGTTTTGGTTTCATCATAAATTTTCATACTGCCATCTTTGTAAATCTTCAACCCGGTTCGAACCGGGGAGTCGCGGAAAATTTTGCCATTGCGGATTACGATGCCATTTTCGCGAAAACCGTAATAATCCCCGTTAATAGCTAAAACAGCATTATTGTTAGCCGCAATCTTAGATGTGTATTCGATAATGTTGGTGCCAAACTGGTCTTTGGCAAAGGCTGACTGGAGGCTCCCTGCGTCATTTAAAACCACATCCGCCACATAATAGACGGTGGTATTTTGCCCGGTGCCTAAAATGACCTTTTTAATGGATATAGTCTTACTGTCACTTTGGTAGTTTGAGTAATCAGCCGTATAAGTCTCGTCTTTAGCAGTTGTTCCCGATGCAGTCTGAGCATTGGTTGTCTGCGCACCGGCCGTGCTTTGGACATTCGCAATTTCCACATGTTCTATGAGGTATCTGTCAGCCAGCATATATACAGTGATTCCGAGCAATAAAATAAAACTCAGCAGGGCTGCTTTCATCCTGCGTTTTTTAGTTTTTTCATTATCTTGGTTAGCGGTTGTCATATTTTGCTCCTTTCCTACATTTCTTGCTTATCTGGATTTATCATAAAAAGTAAAGCTTAAATTGCCCTTAAGCATTTGGTTCAAAAATGTGTAAAATTCGGGCTTAAGATATGGACAGGGTCAGACAGGCCGGGGGTATTAAATCATTAGACCCGGAAAAGTAAAAAGAGAAAGCGCATAACACATTTCGCTTTCTCTTTTGAAAAATTTAAATTGTTAACGATAAATCTTATTACATCCCCGGGCGCTGGCCTCTGGGGCCGCCTGTCCCGGGCTGCCTATCGCTTCCGGGTTGGCCGCCCGGGCCGCCGCCCATACCGCCCCGGCCGGTTACTTCTGAACCATCATCTGAAATACTGGTCAATGCACTGGACAGCTTTACATCAGTGAGCTTGGTGCCGGAACTATACGTACCGCCGGTATAATATCCATCCACATTCTTCCCGCTGCAAGTACCGCCGGTTGAAAGAGTGTAAGTCTTACCCTGCTCTAGTTCAGGAGTGCTGATAACTATAGACTGATAATCCTTGGACGGGGCAAAGGTTAAAATAGAGTTGCCGTCCGCATCAGATAAGTTTACCAATGTCCCGGCCTTTTGGATGTCAGTATAGTAAACCAGCAGTGAATTCTGTGAAGAAGAATCCTCCGGAGCCTGTGCCATACCGGAGCTGCCGGCAGCTACCAGGATGCCCCCGGTTATCTTGGAGCTTCCGTTATAATCCAGGGGACCGTTGCCGTTATTGGTCGGCCCGTTGACGATGACGGTTCCCCCATCTATATTAAGATCTCCGTTGGAGTCGAGACCGTCACCGGCTGCATCGATATAGATGTAACCCCCGGTGATGTGTACTTCATAATCACCCGCAGTATCAAATTTGTCATTACCTTGTTGCTGACTGCTGCTATCATTGCCTCCGGCAGCGTTAAATCCGTCATCGCTGGCAATTAGATGAATATTTCCGCCATTGACGGTTATATAAGCTCCTTCCAGGCCTTCGTAGCTTTTGGCAATTTTAATACTTCCTGCATCAATTGTTACCTGACTGTCAGCATGGATTGCATCATCCCCGGCAGATATATTAAACGTTCCCCCTTTGACAACTACATTGCCGTTGGAGTGTATGGCGTCATCTGCTGAATCAATGGTAAAAGCACCAGTGCTAATACCTATACCGGTTCCGCCTTTTAATGCCTTAGTGCTCACGGTTTCCTCATCCGTTGATGTTGGGATATTCATCCTGCCGCCGGGGAAGTCATTGCTTTTTTTGATGCTTGCGCTGGCACTGCCCCCACCGGTAGTCAAATTGAATTCTCCTCCATTAATTTGCAGAATGGTTTCTGCCTGGATGCCGTCCTGGTCAGCCTTTATATCAAAGCTGCCTCCATCCAGTGAAATCCAGCCTTTATCGCTATCCGTGTCATTGTTGGATTGGATGCCATCGTTCTTGGCCTGAATTGTCAAAGTGCCGTCTTTTACTGCAACAGAATCCCGTCCCCGCAGTCCATCATTGGCAGCGGTAACTGTGATATTGCCGCCGGTAATTACCAGATCGTCCTTGGTTCCGATGCCATTTTTATAGTTGCCGTTAACGGTAAGGGTTCCGGTACCGTTAATGGTCAGATCGTTTTGGCTGAAAATAGCTGCGTCTGGTTCATCATCTTCGGAAACACCAGTATATTCAGTGCCATCGCTTACACTGTTGGTGGTTCCTGCAGCCAGCGTAATAATAGTTTTGTCGGCCTGTTTGATGTACAGGGGAGTACTGTCCGGGCAGGTAAGGACTACCCCGTTTAAGACCAGATGAACTTTGTCTTTTTCACCGGCTGAGACAATAACCTGGCCATCAGTTAGAGTACCTTTAAGTACATAAGTTCCAGCTGCAGTGATCGTGACCGTGCGGTTTGAAACTGAAGCTCCGGAACCGTCTATTACAGCAGAGCTTCCATTCAAAGTAATTTTGGTGGCACTGGCTGCATCCCAACTGGCATCCAGGTCTTTATTGCTGTAATTCGCCAGTTTGGTAAACAGATCCGATGATGCGGTCTTAGCTGAAGATACCGATGCGGTGGTTGTTCCGCATCCCGCCAGACCAGATAATGTGATTAACATAACGACTAAGCAGGCCAGAAATTTAAAGCGTTTACAAATCAATTTCCATCACTCCTCCTATAATTTAAATTTCCACATACACAGGCTGGTATCACAGTCCTTCCTGATGAACTTATAGTAAACTTAATTTCTTAAATTTAACTTAAATAATGGAAATTGATCGATGCCAGCTCGAAAATTTTTCAGATTTGTTTTGGGTGGGAGATGGTTAAGAGAATTGGGTTTCGGCATTACCAAAATATATTATCATGTCATCGATAATTGATTGTCCCTAAAAGAAACCGGAAGCATACCCAGAGGATAAGAATTAATATCCGCTGTAAAATATTATTAAATGGTTGACAAAGGGTAATATGTTACGTATTATATAGATAAGGTAATATGTTACGTATTATATAGATGTGATAGATTGCCTTGCCTACCTGGTATTTGAAACGATGAAAAGCAAGATTTAATGAATATGAGAAAGAAGGTGGTTTTATGTCTTATGTTATTCGAACCTATGGACTTACAAAAGCATTCGACAATCAAGAAGTAGTATCTAATGTAGATATTAATGTCAAACAAAATGAGATCTACGGTTTCCTTGGTCCTAATGGTGCCGGTAAAACAACAGTAATGAAAATGATTATTAATTTGCTCAAACCGACAAGGGGAGAAATCGAAATCTTCGGAACACGTCTTACAAATTATTCCTACGATGTATTAAAACGAATGGCGAGTATTATAGAATACCCGGTATTTTATGAGCATCTAAGCGGCAAGGCAAATCTTGAATTGCATTGTGAATATATGGGATTTAATAAACCAAATTGCGTACAGAATGCGCTGGAAATGTTAGATTTAAGTGAATCAGGTAATAAACCTGTTTGCAGTTATTCATTGGGTATGAAGCAGCGCCTTGGACTTGCCAGGGCGGTGTTAACCAAGCCGGAGCTGCTTATACTGGACGAACCAATGAACGGACTTGATCCAGCCGGTATTAAGTACATCAGGGATTTTCTTAAAATGCTTTCTCAGGAATACGGTATAACAATATTGATTTCAAGCCATATTTTATCCGAAATAGAAAATATCTCGGATATGATAGGGATCATTAATAATGGGAAAATGTTGCGGGAAATTACCATACAAGAAGTTCGTGACATGAATCTTTCATATGTAGAATTAGTGGCCGGGAATTTCAAACAGGCTGCTAATGTACTATCTGAAGACTTGCATATCAATAATTTTAAAATTATTAATGACAAGATTATAAGAATTTACGATGTTACCACACCAACCCAAGAATTATCAAAAATGCTTGTGCTCAAGGATGTGGCCATTGAATCTATCAGTAAAAAAAGTGACTCTCTTGAAGACTATTTTCTAAAAATCACCGGGGGGGCGTGTAAATGTTAAAGTTAATCAGACTGGAAATGGAAAAGAATAATATAAGCAAGTATATTTGGTATGCAATGATAGCAATTCTGTCTCTAACGGCGCTCTCTATGATATTCGTATTTTTTTTAGGATTCGATGATCCGGAAATCAGAGCAGGAATTATTGGTGTTTCATTTTTCGTGGAAACGATGGTAAGTATCGTATTTCTAATTTTTACAGCAGTTATGCATTCTGCTTTTACAATCAATGCGTACAAGAATAAAACAATGGATTTGATGTTCTCTTATCCTATTAAAAGAGGAAAAATTTTAGCGTCAAAAATTATTGCAGTCCTGGTTTTCGGCTTTATATCCATTATCATTGCACAGGTAATCATTTATGGCAGCATTTATTTTGCTTGCTATTACCTGCAACCATCAATACAAATAGATTTTGATATTTTAAATATCACTTTTTATCTCAGTGTAATATTAAAATCGTTGAGTACTATTTGCATCAGCTTAATAGCTTTGTTTGTAGGTATGATAAATAAATCATCTGCAGCAACAATTGTGGCATCGTTTTTCTTTGCTGCCCTGCTCAAAGGCAACATAGGTGGATATACGTTAGCTGGGAGTATAGTTTTCCCTGTTGTTTTGACATTTGTTTCAATTGTCTTTGCGTTTTTAACCATATGGGATGTTGAACAAAAAGATCTTATATAATTCTAAGCTTTATATATTTTTAACACTTGTATTGCTTTTAGCGCTTATTCAAACTGTGAAAGAATTTATATGATTTATTCAATAGTTTTGAAAAAGTGACGTATTAAATGGAATGAAAGTGAGGTGAAAACGATGTCAATTGATATCTTTTTTTGGATAAATCTAGCATTAAGTATTATTTTGATTGTAACCGGAAGTATCCTGCTTGCAAGGAACAAAAATACTTTGGGTGGAAAACTTTGCATATTATTAGGCATTTTTGTGATTATTACGCGAACTATTCAATTATTTATTTAGTATTACTTGATAAATTCAGTTATATTTTGTGCCATCACTTATACTGCTGGTGGTTCTGCAGCCAGCGCAATAATTGTTTTGTCGGCATGTTTGATGTACAGGGGAGCGCTGTCCGAGCAGAAAAGGACTATCCCGTTTAAACCAGCAGAACCTTGTCTTTTTCACCGGCTGAGACAATAGCCTGGCCATCATCAGAGTACCTTTAAGTACATAAGCTCCAAACCAGATAATGTGATTAGCATAACGACTAAGCAGGCCAAAAATTTAAAGCGTTTGCAAATCAATTTCCCTCACTCCCCCTATAATTAAATTCCCACATACACAGGCTGGTATCATATTCCTTCCTGAATGAACTTATAATAAGATCCGAATCTTAAATTTAACTAAAATTAGGATACATTTTTTGGATTTAGGATGCGGCAGGACTGCCAATAATAGGTGGATATAATGTTATATCTCACCTATTATTGTATGAAAAATGAAACCTGATTATAATGAAGAATCTGAAAAAGTATGAATCTCATAAAATATGTAGCATTATGTAAAAATTTTGTTGTATTATGAGTATAATGATTTTACCTAATTTCGAAGATTACATTTCTATAAATAACTGTGTTGACACAGCATTCTATTGATATGCTGTGTCCAATAATGCCGTCATTGGTACTGGTCGGGGTTATGTCAAGGGTGACTGGTATCACATCTAAGATCAGCAACAATATGCAATTCTCATATATGAATAAGCAATGAGAACTTAAAAAGGTTGCTGCTAAAAATTAACTGGGAGTGGTAAAAACAGTGGAATTTTTTCAGGTAGTAAGGGACTATGAGGAGCAGATTCTAAAGGAATGGTACGCATGTCTGATTTCATATGACACTGAAAGATATTCAGTTTTAAGTTTCGAAGAATTTGAACCTCGAATGAGAAATATTTTTAACAGCCTGGTAAATTGCAGCGAAGGCAAACTGACTGCCGAAGCCAAACATTTTGTATATAACCTGGCTCAGGAGAGAATGTCCCAGAATTATAATTACTGGGAATTATTAACCGTATTTCGTACCCTGCGTCAGGCTCTTAGTAAAATTTTTGGACCGATTATTTTCGCCAATGATTTTTCACAATATGAAAAATTGGTTATGCTCTTTGAAGAAGCCTGTCAAAAAGTATCTGAAGGTTATCTGGATTATCAAATATCAGTCATCGAAGCCTTGCACAAGAATTTATTGGAGCTGTCTACTCCGGTTATTCCCATTGAGGATAATATCCTGGTTATGCCGTTGATCGGCACTATCGATACTTTTCGGGCCGACCAGATAATGGAATCTATTCTGCATGAGGTAACAAATCGCCAGGCAGAAGTAGTGATTATTGATATTACCGGAGTGCCGGTGGTGGATACGGCGGTTGCCAACCACCTGCTGCGTACGGTCCGGGCTATTAAGCTGGTAGGTGGGGAATGTATTTTGGTTGGGATAAGACCGGAAATCGCTCAGACTATTGTAAGGCTTAATCTGTCTTTTTCTCACCTGGATACTGCCAGCACTCTTAAAAAGGGTTTGGAACTGGCACGTAATATATTGAACAAATAGGAGGTGTATATTAATGGATCTTCCTATTCTACAGGTCAGCAATATTTTAATTGTTTCCATGCAAACTGATATGGATGATGAACTGGTTCTAAGACTGCAGGACAAACTTTTGAAGAAAATTCAAGCAAGCGGGTCTTCGGGGGTGGTTTTTGACCTTTCTGCGGTGGAAATCATGGATAGTTTTATGTGCCGTATATTGAATGAAATTTCGCAAATGGCTTATTTAATGGGTGCACGGGTAGTGGTAACCGGAATCCAGGCATCGGTTGCTATTACTATGATTGAACTGGGAATTGATCCGCAGGACATTCCGACCATGTTGACTTTGGATAAAGGATTGGCCTTTTTAACTGGTCTAACTAATTCCGCCTAAAAAAAAGAAGCAAACTGCAAACAGATTTTTTTAGGGGGAACTAACTAAATATGAAGTTTCTCTTTAATCAAGGGAGATAGATGTATGGAATGTATGGAACGTAATGAAACAACTGTCATAAATACCGAGGCAGATATCGTGGTAGCCCGTCAAAAAGCCCGTGAACTTGCCAAGGCACTGGGGTTTAGCGCGACCGACCAGGCCAAAATAGCAACGGCGGTTTCTGAACTGGCCCGGAATATAGTGGTTTATGCTAAAAAAGGCGAAATTATCTGCCGTATATTGATAAATGGACAGCGCAAGGGAATTGAAATTGTAGCCCGAGATCAGGGCCCGGGAATTGCAAATATTGAACTGGCTTTAACTGACGGGATTTCCACATCCAATGGATTGGGTATAGGATTACCGGGTGCCAGGAGGCTGATGGGAGAATTACATATCGAATCAGCTTCCGGTCAGGGAACCAGTATAATGGCAAGAAAATGGTTAAATTAGAAACAGGAATCTGGCAACGAAACGCGCCTGAACAAATTGTTTGCGGAGATGGCTATCTGGTTCAGGAGGAAAACCATGTTTTGACCATTGCGGTAGTTGATGGTTTAGGACATGGACCAGCGGCTCATCAAGCTGCAGATTTGGCTGTTAGAGCTTTACACGACAACCGGAATTCATTGGAACATATAATTCCGGAAATTCACCGGCAACTTATGGGGACCAGAGGGGCTGTATTAAGTATTGCCCGGTTTGATTTGGAGTCTGGAACAATAAAGTTTGCAGGGGTAGGTAATATATATACTTATGTTATTTTACCGGACCGGGTTAAAATATTAATGTCAGTGGAAGGTTTTTTAGGGGGCCGGCTTCCATCTTTTCGGGAGCATGATCTGGATGTGGAACAAGTAGAGCAACTGATAATGGTTTCCGATGGAATAACTGCTATCCCCGGAAGAGAATTATTGAAGATTAGCTGGCAAAAAGCAGAGGATATGGCCCGAACTATCGGTGAAAAATGGGGCCTCCACAGAGATGATGCGACCGTTGTAGTAGTGAAGAAAAAGGGGTCATAGGGCGATGGGGTCATCTTTAGTTGAACAATATTATAATAACCTGAGGGCATACCTGAATGACCCCAGTGAGGGCAATCTTTATCAGGCATCCCTGTTTAGTTCGGCAATGGTGGAAAACGGGATCGGGCCGGATGAAATTGTAGAATTGCATTCCCGGGTGCTAAAGGACATTATTAATGGGCAGTCGGCGCTTTCCTTGATGAATTCCACTATGCAATCATTTACCTTTTTGTTGGAAATAATGATAACTTACGGCTTGATTCATAAAGAATATCTGGATACCAGGGATGCCCAGATTAAGCAACTCAAGGCCAATATTGAAACAATCGAAAAATTAAATTGTGATTTGGATTACCGGGCTAACCAGGCAGAATCCATAACCGCCATAGCTAATATCTTGACTTCGGAAAATGAAAGTATTCCCCAGGCGATAATGGAAGTCTCGGTAATTCTTAATAATATTTTTCCCGATTGTATTTTCTATTATATTGAAAGTAATGATGGCGATGACCTTTCATTTGTTTTCAAAAACCGGCAGGAAGAAACATTGCCGCTTGATATATTGGAAACTGCAAAGGCTCTGCTGCAAGATAGCGAACAGGGTGTAATTACCCAAGAAAATGACCCGCAAATCAATATTTATATACCGATTAAAACCAAAAGAATAAATGTTATTCTGGGGCTGCAGTCTTCATCAGGATCAACTGCTTCAGATGCCAATTTCTATTCAATATTAAGGGATCTTTTCCAAAGCTTCTTGGAAAAAATAAGCCTGATAGAGGTGTTAAAAACCCACTCTATTCAGGACAGCATGACCGGGCTTTATAATCACCGGTTTTTTATGGATTTTCTGCTTAGACAGGTGAAGCTGGGGAAAAGGTCAGGCCGGACTTTTTCTTTGATATTGATTGATGTTGACAATTTTAAGCTGATTAATGACAAATTCGGTCACCTGGCAGGCGATACGATGTTGAAAAACATTGCTGCCGTATTAAAGGAATGTGCCCGTTCCACTGATATTGCCTGTCGTTACGGAGGAGATGAATTTGCCATAATACTTCCCGATACTTCAGAAGAACAAACAGTGCAACTAGCCCAAAGGATCTCCCGAGAGGTAAAGACTATTCATTCTTTTGACAAGAGTGTGACTATAAGTATCGGAACCGCCGAATATTCCGGGGAAGATAACCCCTCAGACTTAATTCGCCGGACAGATCAAGCATTATACCGGGCCAAACAAATGGGTAAAAACCGTGTTGTTAATATATCAGCGGGCTAAAAGGAGATCATAAGAGAGTTAAAAGCAAAAAACAAACAAACAATACATGAGAGCCTTCGCGGAACTAACCTGCGGGGGCTTTTCTTATGCTCTTGGAGGTTAATTGATAAACAATGTGCCAATGTCATGAAAAGAATCCACCTTGGCAAGCGGCGCTGTCTTTGTGAGATATCACAGGCAAGATTTTCAAAAGGTGAAAGATTTGGAAAGCACTATTGCAAAATATTAGCATATAATATAACATAAATTATATAACAAATATTATATAATTTATGTTATGCAAAGGGAGTGTTGCTATGGGACCCAAGGTTAAATTTACCAGAGAGCAAATAATTGATGCAGCCTTTGAAATAGCTAAAACAGAGGGAATTGAGGGTATAACCATGAGAAAGATCGCGGAACAAATGGGAAGCTCGGTTGCCCCCATCTATGTAAATTTTGAAAACGTTGATGAACTGAATGGAGCTTTAATAGAGCGGATAATAAGTGTTAGTCAACAGCTTTTGAACGAAGAAAGTTCCGGAAACCCATTTTATGATATGGGGAGGGCAAGTCTGAGGTTTGCCTCGGAATACGGCATAATTTTCAGAGATTTAGTCATGACCAATAATAGCCGCATAAAAATATATGATGAGAAAATAATGCCGGCCTTGATTGAAGAGATGAAAAAGGACCCTGAATTGGAAGGTTTCACGGTAGATGAGTTAACAACTATTTTATTAAAAATGAAGATATTTCAATTGGGCCTTTCGATAATGGTTGCCAATGGCTTGCTGCCCCAAGATCATGGAATACAGGATTCGATGGATTTATTATCAAGTGCGGCTAATGATGTTATACTTTCCGCCCGGCTAAGTAAAAGTAAGCAAAAATAAAGAAGAAAGGGAGTGATAAAATGTTTAAAAGGATTAAATATCTTACATTCCTTATTTGTTTGATAATCCCGGTTTTAGTCCTATCTGCAACCTCTGCTTCTGCCAGCAACATTCAAGATACCAGCTTGGAAGCTTTTTTTGACAATACGATGAAATCCAAGCTGGAGAAATATCATATTCCCAATGCAAGCGTATCGGTTGTGAAGGATGGTGAAATTGTATATGAGAAAGGATTCGGCCTGGCAGATATTGAGAATAATATCCCGGTTGAAGCCGGCACTACCCTTTTCCGTATTGGTTCTACTTCAAAATTAATTACCTGGACTGCGGTAATGCAGCTTGTTGAAGCGGGCAGGCTGGATCTCAACACCGATATTAATGAATATTTGGATTTTGAAATACCGCCAGAGCTTGAACCCCCTCTCCGGAAAAATGCAGTAGAACCGATAACAATGACCTATTTGATGACCCACACTCCAGGTTTTGAAGATCACCCCGACATGCTTTTCAGGCTTTCGCAAGATCAACTTTTGCCTCTGAATGAATATATAAAGAATTACCAGCCGGCAAGGATATTTCCCGCCGGTGAAGTTACTGCCTATTCAAATTATGGTACTGCTCTGGCAGGTTATATTGTAGAAAGAATATCCGGTCTGCCCTTTTCAGATTATGTTGAGAAGAACATTTTCATGCCTTTGCATATGAATAACAGTACCTTCCGGCAGCCTCCAATATTAAACTCGCCTGCCCGTATTGCCAAACCCTACAGATTTATTAACGGGTCATATGCTGAGGGAAGTTTTGAATACTTATTACCTGAACCAGCCGGCAGTATGAGCAGTACCGCCTCAGATATGGCCAATTTCATGATAGCCCATTTATCTGGCGGTGCCTACAATGGAAGACGAATCCTTAAGGAAGAAACAGTAAAAGAAATGCATAAAAAGCACTTTAGCTATGACCCGGCGCTGGGAGGCATGACGCTTGGATTCATGGAGGGGGTCTTTAATAATCAAGAGGTGCTTTTTCATGGCGGAAGTACCATGCTCTATAACACAGGTCTTTACCTGGTGCCGGAAAAGAACACGGGAATATTTATTTCCTGCAGCGGCGGTAATCATCTTCTTCATTCCGAGGTTTTTCAAGAGTTTATGGATTTTTACCATCCGGTTAAAGCTCAAATAAAGGGAGTGCCTGGCGAAGGCAGCCTGGAAAGGGCAAAAAAGTTTCCGGGTGAATATCAGATGAACCGGAGAAATGTTACTACTGATGAGAAAATTTCCGGAATATTGGCCGGAGGTATTATTAATATCGATGTGAATGAAGACGGATATCTTCTGGTAAGCAATGGCGGAGAAACAAATAAATTTATTGAAACTGAACCCGGTATGTATCAAAATCTTCGAGAAGGAAGAACCCAGGATGCCTTCGGCCCGTTTCATAAAATTATTTTTAAAACCGATCCCATGGGCAGAATAATGTTGACCACCGATGGTCCTATGACATATTCGAAAGCTCCATTTTATTCAACTATGAGTTTTACAGCATTAGCTGCAGTAATCATAATATTAATCATAGTAAGTTCGCTTATTTATTGGATAATCATCATGATATCAGCTTGGTTCAAAAGGCGAAAGAATAATAAAAGCGCAGGGTTTTCTGCTATTGCTTCCGGGGTTGGAATCTGCACCAGTATCACCATCCTGATTTTATTTGCTAGCCTGTTTTCTTCAAGTATTGATCCCGTGTACCAGTTGCCAAAAGAAGCATACATGCCTGCAAAAGGAAATCCATTACTTGATTTTATACCAACACTTATTGGGATTTTCAGTTGTTTACTGCTGCCTTTTATGGTAATTGCCTGGCGGAAAGGATTTTGGGGACGGACTGCCCGGGTGCAGTATAGTATATTTACCCTGACAGTTATAGGATTGATGTGGATGCTTAATTATTGGAATTTATTTTAATAATAACTTCGTTGTCCTGTTTTGCGAGTCCTCTAAATCCCACCACGGCTTCCAGGGAATCTTCATTTATTTATTTAACATGCCCGCTTGACTACCCCCGGGAAATATATTATTATATTACCGACAGGCAGTCGGTCTATAGAAGGAGATTTATAAATGAGGATAGTAAAACAAGCTGAAGAACGCAGAAACGAGATACTTGACGCGGCAGATGAACTGTTCGCTCAGAAAGGCTTTGACGGCACAAGTACCAACGATATTCTTGAAAAGGTCGGAATTGCGAGGGGAACGCTGTATTATCACTTCAAATCAAAGGAAGATATTATGGACGCGCTGATTGAACGGTATAATACCTGCCTTTTAGGCGCGGCGCAGGAAATTGCTTCAGACCGGAGCATACCTGTAAAAGAGCGTATTGTCCGCGTTGTAATGGCCTTAAACGTAAGTGACGGAGGCGGCAGGGAGATTATGGAGCATATTCACAAGCCGCAGAACGCGCTTATGCATCAGAAAATACAAAAGGTCATAATCAACGGTGTTACACCGATACTGACGGGAATAATCCTTGAGGGTATTGAACAGGGATTGTTCAATACGCCGTTCCCCTATGAATGCATGGAAATGATAGTGGCATATACGAATACCGTTTTTGACGATGATATGGTTGAAATGACCAACGAGGAGCGCGTTTCCCGCATACAGGCGTTTATTTTCAACACCGAAAGGCTGCTCGGCGTCGAAACAGGAAGCCTTAAGTACTTTACGCAGATGTTTGGCAGTGAAACAGGAGGCCGCAATGCATGATTCGGGAAAATCATTCGGAAAATTTCTGCTTCTGTGGTCGGGTGAGCTTGTTTCAGCGATAGGAAGCGGCCTCACATCGTTCGGGCTTGCGGTTTATGTTTTTGAGCAGACGGGAAAGGCATCGGCAATAGCACTCGTAATTTTGCTTGCGTTTTTGCCTTCGCTTCTCTTGAGTGCGGTGGCGGGAGTGCTTGCAGACCGCTATGACCGCAGGCTTCTAATGGCCTTGGGCGACAGTCTTTCCGCAACGGGACTTGTATTCATTCTGATTTGCATGCTGCAGGGAGAGGCACAGCTTTGGCAGATTTGCGTGGGAGTTACTATCAGTTCGGTGTTTTCATCGCTGCTTGATCCGGCTTACAAAGCTACAATTACCGATTTGCTTACCGAGGAGCAGTATTCAAAAGCGAGCGGGCTTGTTCAGGTGGCAGGCTCGGCAAAATATCTGATTTCTCCGGTTATTGCGGGATATCTGCTCAGTGTTTCGGATATAAAGCTTTTGCTTGTAATCGATATTTGTACATTTTTTGTAACTGTTACCACAACTCTGCTTGTACGCAGCGGTATAGCTGCAAAGAAATGTGAACAGGCAAAATTATTTATCCGCGAATTCCAAGACGGCTGGGGTGCCGTTTCTAAAAACCAAGGCGTGCTTATTCTGGTGATAATGACATCTGTAATAACATTTTTCCTCGGCTTTATCCAAACCCTTTCCGTACCCATGATACTTGCTTTTTCAGACAGTTCTATATTAGGAAAGGTTGAAACAATCGCCGCTTCGGGAATGCTTGTGAGCAGTGTGATCATAGGAATTCTTCCGATAAGAGGTAGCTATGCGAAAATGCTTTCGGTTTCGCTGTTTTGTACCGGAATATTTATGTCGGTGTTCGGACTGCGCGAAAATATAGTAATTATCTGCGTTTCGGGATTTTTGTTTTTTGCAATGCTCCCATTTGCAAACACAAGCCTGGATTTTCTCATCCGTACCAACATTGAAAATTCCGTTCAGGGCAGAGCGTGGGGGCTTATCGGTGTAATTTCCCAGCTTGGGTATGTTGTTGCTTATGCGGTTGCGGGCGTGCTGGCGGATTATTTGTTTACCCCTTTGCTGCTTGACGGCGGAGTGCTCGCCGACAGTGTGGGAAAGATCATAGGCACGGGAAGCGGCAGAGGAACCGGATTTCTCATATTTACTGCGGGAGTACTGGTATGTGTGACTTCGATAATTCTGTATAACGTAAAATCAGTTAAAAAGCTTGAAAACAGAGGAGACGTATATGTATTACAGTATAATCCGCAATGACATTTTAAAAAGCAAAGTGATAACGCTGTCAACAATGATATTTGTTACTGCTGCCGCTATGCTTGTTTCTCTTGCGGCAGTACTTGTCGTAAGTTTATCCGGTTCGATAGATACGTTGATGATGCAAGCCAAAACCCCGCATTTTCTGCAGATGCATTCGGGCACAATTAATACTGCGCGGCTTGCGGCTTTTGCGGGGCAGAACAATAATGTCGATGAATTTCAGGTGCTTGAATTTCTCAATGTTGACGGGGCACGGATTGTAATTGACGGAAACTCCCTTACGGACAGTGTTCAGGACAATGGCTTCTGCACGCAGAGTAAAAATTTCGATTATCTCCTTGACCTTGGCGGAAACGTTATAAATGTATCCGATGGGGAGGTTTATGTTCCGATTTGCTACATGAAGGACGAAGCCACAAAGGTAGGTGACAAGGCAGTAATATGCGGAAAAAGTTTTACCGTGGCGGGATTTCTCCGCGATTCACAGATGAATTCGCTGCTGGCCTCATCCAAGAGGTTTCTGGTGAGCGAAAATGACTATGCGGAAATTAAGGATTTTGGAAGCACGGAATATTTGATTGAGTTCAGATTAAAGGATTTGTCCGCACTTGGCGCGTTTGAAACCGCTTATACCTCCGCAGGACTTGAAGCAAACGGACCAACGATTACATATCCGCTTTTCAAAACGATTAATGCAATGGCTGACGGGCTTATGATTGCGATTATACTTCTTGTTAGCGCACTTGTGGTTGCAATCACGTTTATGTGCATCCGTTTCACGCTTCTTGCGAAAATCGAGGACGACTACCGGGAAATTGGTGTTATGAAAGCAATAGGGCTGCGCGTTTCCGACCTAAAGAAAATATACCTGGCAAAATACGCAGCGATTGCCGCGGCGGGCTCTATTTTCGGATTTGCACTTTCGTTTGTGTTCAGAGGCATGCTTCTTGAAAACATCAGGCTTTATATGGGTGAAAGTGAAAATATTTCTTTGGCCTTGCTGTTCGGAATCACCGGCGTACTTATTATATTTCTGGCAGTTATTGCCTATGTAAGCGGAGTGCTGAAACGCTTTCGGAAAATATCCGCTGCGGAGGCAATACGTTTTGGTGCTTCACAGGAAAAATCCACGGGTGCCAAGCATTTTTGTCTGAGCGTAAATAAGCTGTTTAATACGAATCTTTTTCTCGGTATCAAAGATGTTCTGACCAGGAAAAGACTTTATGCCACAATGCTCGCAGTACTTGTTATTTCGGCGTTTATCATTATGGTTCCGCAGAACCTGTACAATACTATTTCGTCAAAAGATTTTATTACATACATGGGAGTAGGAAAATACGATATGCGCATGGACATTCAGCAGATTGATAATATTTCCGAAAAAGCAGCGGAAATTGCCAGGGCAATGGAGGGTGACGGGTCCATATCAAAATATGCCGTGCTTACGACCAAAACATTCCAGGCCAAGACGGAGAATGGTTCGGAGGTACGTATAAAAATTGAGATGGGCGACCATTCGGTATTCCCTGTAAAATACTCCGCAGGCAGAGCACCTGCCACAGCAGACGAAATTGCGCTTTCGGCAATGAACGCCAATGAACTGGGCAAAAAGGCCGGAGATGTCATTAATCTGGTAATCGATGGGAAGGAGAAAAATTTCAAGGTATGCGGAATTTATTCCGACATCACCAACGGCGGCAAAACCGCAAAAGCTGTTTTCGCTGATAATTCAGCGGGTATTATGTGGTGTGTTATAGGGGCGGAGCTTGCGGACAAATCCCTTGTTGACGGCAAGGTTTCGGAATATGCGGATAAATATGATTTTGCAAAGGTTTCGGGCATTGACGAATATATTGCCCAGACATTCGGCTCGACCATAAGCTCCATCAAAAAAGCGTCGTGTATCGCAATTGCCGTTGCGATGATTATAAGCGTACTGGTTACCCTGTTGCTGATGAAAATGCTTGTCGCCAAGGACAGATATTCCATAGCCGCCATGAAAGCGATTGGTTTTACAAACTCGGATATTATGGCGCAGTATGTTTCACGTTCGGTATCCGTTCTGATTATCGGAATCGTTCTCGGTATACTTCTGGCAAACACTCTTGGGGAAGTACTTGCGGGCACTATAATTTCCTCACTTGGAGCGTCGTCATTTGAATTTGCAGTCAATCCGCTTTCAGCGTATCTGCTTTGTCCTTTGATGATGGCATGCCCGGTACTTATTGCAACAATTATCGGTACTTCGGGAGCGGGAAAAATAAAAATATCCGAAAATATAACGAGGTGAGGAGAAATGTATGAAGAAAATTATTATCGGAGAAAAAATAATAAAATCTTTCGGTGAAGGTGATGAAAAGTGTAATGTTCTTGATGAAGTGTCGGTTGAAATAAGCGAGGGCGAATTCGTTGCGGTAATGGGACCTTCGGGTTCGGGAAAATCGACGCTGCTGTTTGCGCTGAGCGGAATGGACGGTATTGAAGGCGGAAAGGTTGTTTTTGAAGGCCGTGATTTATCGGCACTCAGGGAAAATGTGCTTGCAGATATACGCAGAAACAAAATGGGATTTGTTTTTCAGCAGCCAACCTTGCTGAAAAATCTGAATGTCCTTGACAACATCATTCTTCCGTCAATGCGAGACAATAGAAAACACGCCGTGAAAATTACAGAAAAAGCAAGAAAGCTCATGAAAAAAGTGGGCATTGCGGAACTGGAAAAGCGGGATATTACACAGGTTTCGGGAGGGCAGCTTCAGCGTGCGGGAATATGCCGTGCACTTATGAGCAATCCAAAAATTATTTTTGGTGACGAGCCGACCGGTGCGCTTAACTCAAAATCCGCCGAGGAGATTATGAACATATTTTCCGAAATCAACGCGGACGGTACTGCGGTTATGCTCGTAACTCACGATGTAAGGGTGGCGGCGAGGACGGAGCGTATTATATTCTTGTGCGACGGAAAAATCGCAAGCGAAATCCGGCTTCCGAAATTCAGCGGCACAGATATTGACGACAGGATCAGAAAAGTCACGGCGAAAATGCGGGAAACAGGAATATAGTTACCGAAAGAAGGAGAGTTAAAACCATCAACCATTATGCGGTATGTTATAATAAATATGGAAATATCTTTTGTTGGGGATTTATATTTTATTATGCAGGTAATATTGCAACAATTGGAATGGGCTGTAAAACGGATTCTTTTTATTATTCTCTACCTGTTGACCATTTTATCCGGGGGAATAATAATGTTTATTTTAGCTCCGCTGACTACATATCTGTTGTTTCGGGACCTTCACTTTTGGAGATTTACGCATTACTTTTTTCCGTTAACAAAGACCGTTTTTCACCAAATTGTTTTGCTAATCAGTAATCAGAGCTACCGTACCATGTTTTCGGTGCCTTTAATTGCTCCTCCTATGAAACAACCGGATAAAGCTATAATTGAGCTGTCGAAAACCTGGAACTCTGAGGAAGACGAATGCCGTAATTGCGGGCGTTGTTGCCAAAAGCTGGGGTGTGCTTTATTCGACCGGAAAAACCTAATCTGTATGAGTTACGATTCTTTTTACTGGCGCTATTTCAATTGTGGAAGATATCCCGCTACTCAAGAACAAATCGATTATTATGAATGTCCCAAGTGGATTATTAAAGAAGCGGAAGAACGTCCTCATTACTTATCCTTCAACAAAGAATTTCGTACAAAACAGGAACTAGATAGTTAACAGCAAATCCCAAAAACCGAGCAGAGAAATGTAATCGCCGATAATGAAATGGGAAAGACTGATTCCTAATATATTTTTATGCCGGGAAAACAGATAGCCCCAGAGAAAGCCACTTATAACCGTTAATAAAGCCAGACCCAGCGAGTAGAAAATGTGAAATGATCCAAATACGCAGGATGATACAACGATAGCCAGAAAGGAACGAAGTTTACTTTCACTTAAGCTTCTTTCCAGTGAACTTTGGAGAACTCCGCGACTGACAAACTCCTGTATAGGAGCTATAAAAATATAGGTTAAATAAGATAAATCCCACAAGCTCCATTGAATAACAGATGCCTCCCGGAATACCCCCCAATGCTTTATGCCCCATAATTTTATCAGTGTCAAGATGACAATAATTAAAATGCTTGTAAAACCTGATTCCAGCAAAGACTTTTTAATGTTGTTCCTGGTTATCCCAAAAAAACTTAGTGGCAATTTGGTTTTCCAGATTACCAGGATGGAAATGATCAGAAATAGGCCTGAAAAACCTGCTGTAATGAGGGTGGGCATCATTTGGTTACCCTGGTACTTTTGCAGAATGGCCAGAAAAAATGAGTAGGCACATAAGGCCAGTAACAAAGAGTTGAATACAAAACTTGATTCGGTCTGGATATTCTTTAACTGGGCATTTCTAATAGCCACTGCGGCCTGACTGGCTATAGCGCTGATTAGGGTTTGCAATTCTTCATCAAAGGCAATGACTTCGCCGGTATCATCCAGTTTGTTGATTAATTGTATTACTCCTACTATTGAACCTTCCTGGTGCCTTATTGGAACAGAAAGAAGAGAGACGGTACGATAACCTGCTTGAATATCGTAATTATGATTGTGCTTAAAGCTAAATGTTTCAGGAATTTGATAACAATCAGGAATATTGACTGTTTCCCCGGTTAAGGCTGTATAACCAACGATGGAAGTCGGGCTCAATTTAACCGGAACGGCATTAAACTCGCTTCGTCTTGCCGATTTTTCCAGTGAAACCGTTCTGGATGCTTGAAAAACCAGGTGTGCCGGATCATCATGGCGAATGAACAGGGAACAGGCATCACAGTGGGCAAATTCAATGATCTCGTCAACAATAAGATCAAAAAGCCTATCCAGCCGGTTTTCTGAACTTAGAGCCGTCCCAATTTTAGTTAAAGCAAAGGTAACATTTTGATAATCCATCCTGAACACACTACCTATCTGAGCATAAATCCCGGTAAATATTCAATGCTTGACTATTTCGACACGGACCCAATCAATCCTTCCAGAAAAGACCAGAATAATTGCACATTTTTTATAGAGTTCAACCCCAGGAAGAGATAAACACAGGGTGGTTCGCTAATGTCGATTTGAAAGATAGTGCGATTTTACGGCTGTAGAACAGGTTGTAAAACAAGCCGTTTTTTATAAATTGGATGGAAGCGAGGCGTAATACCCAAGCACTTTTGGAATAGTCTTAGATTATGGTTCTCTGACTCATGCACTAATCAGCCGGGTCAATTCGCTGGTATATGTCAAAGACAGCCGGTGCAATGCCCTGGTGCAGGCAATGTAAAGCAAGCTGCGGCCGTATTCGCCGGAGTAAGTCTCGTGGTTGGCCGCAGGGACGATGACCTCGTCAAACTCCAATCCTTTTGACATTTGAATCGAAGTAATCGATATGCCATTCACAAAAGCTGCGCTTTCCGGTGATATCAAATGCACCTCGCAATTTTGAGATAATATATCATAAAGGGCTTTAGCCGCGCCGTTTGTTTTCAGGATAATCCCGAGGGTTACATTCCCATTATTCAGAAATGCATCGATTTTTCTCTTTATCTGCGCCAGTTCTTCCTGCTCACTGCGGCAGTATATGAGATCGGGAGCATCTCCATGGCGAAGGGTCGCTTCAAGTGAGGCGACGTTTTGGATGCGTTTGGCGAATGTGATAATCTCGTAGGTTGAGCGGTAGCTCTTATTCAGCTCTATCAATTCCGCGCTTTCGTAAAGCTTACATAGATCTCCGAGTGTGTGTAAATGGTTGGGATTGATAAACTGCCCGAAATCACCAAGGATCGTTTTGGGGCACTTAAACAGGATATTCATTACTGCGTATTGAACCGGTGTGTAATCCTGCATTTCGTCGATAAGCAGATGGTTTATAACCGGGCTTTCCTGCAAACCCTCAAAAGCGGCCTGAAAGTACATAAACGGGTATACGTCGGCCCATTCCAGGGTTTTTCGGGCAGGCATCACAAATTTATCCGCGATATTCATATGTTTATAAAAATCCTTATAGAGCGCCAAAGTATTCTTCACCTTCACCATCGCTGCCAAGCTTTTCAAGATAGCCCTGGCTTTGGGCAAAGGCTCTTCCATGAAGTTGCCGGTTTCAAAGCGGTCATGAATATCGTCCGCAATCATTTGGAGCCGCCGTTTGACCGGATGCTTGTGATAAGCGGCAAAGCGGCTATGTATCCATTCGCTTGGGGCGGAGAATTGTCCAAAGGTATAGTCTGATGGCTCAAAGATGGTTTCAGGTATCAGGGCCAGATAATCGTCCATCAGTTTTATAAAATCCAGTGTGGATTTGAAACGCACCCGCTCCCCCCATTGAGGGTCTTCTGTTTCAAGAGGGTCATGGTCGGACTCGAATTGAATGACGCCCTCAAGCTGAACCTTGGCAATATCTGCAAAGCTCATCCCATAAATCGGTTGCTCGCCCAATTCTGGCAGGACATTGGAGATATAATTCCCCAAAACCTTGTTGGGCGATAGAATAGCCACGTTTCTGGCCGACAACCTGTCTTTGAAGCGGTAGAGCAAGTAGGCGATCCGGTGCAGCGCTATCGATGTCTTGCCGGAACCTGCGACTCCCTGAATAAGCAGGGTTTCGGTCTTTTCGTTCCGAATAATCCGGTTCTGTTCCTTCTGAATAGTGGCGATGATGGATTTCATCTTATCGTCCGAAGTTCGGCTTAATTCGCGCTGCAGAATATCATCCTGGATATTGACCGAACTCTCCAAGGCATATTCCATCTCGCCGTTTTTGATTTTGAATTGCCGCTTGCGGGTCAGCTCGCCGTCGATTCGTCCAGCCGGGGCATCGTAACCTGCAGGCCCAAGCTCGCAGTCATAAAACATGCTTGCGATCGGGGAGCGCCAATCGGAAATCTGCAGATCACCGTGGTGGCTGAAAGCAAATCTGCCAATGTAAAAGAGGGCAGGTGTTTCTTGGGATGCTTCCCGAAAATCAATCCGGGCAAAATAGGGCGAGTCCAGCAGCTTGGCTAGTTTATCCCGGATCTCAACCGCAAATGTCCCCCGGCTGTCAATTCGCTTCAAAGCCAGTTCATTCTGGAACATCTCGTGCGGGTCGATTTCACCATGGTACTGTACCATGTATCGCTTGAAATCCATATAATCTTTGTCCAGCCGCTGGACGGAATTATTTGCTTGCTTTATGGCATCATTCAGCTTGCGCTTGACATCGTCAAGATGTGCGATTTCATCGGGAAAAGCCGGCGGTTTCCTGGGTAAAATCATCCTTTGGGTTGGATATCCGAATTCCGTCAGCAGTTCCGCTTCTGCAAAGCCCAGCTCCTTGAGAGCCTTGCGATATCCCGTATCCGCTTTGTCGCCCTCTCGAAATGTGGTAATGCTGATTTCCTTATGCCTCAGCAACTCGGTGAAGGCCACATTCAACAAGTCCCGCGAAATATCCTGTTTCCGATAAAGCGGATGAACCGCCAGGAAATCTATGCTGCCGGTTTCGTAGTTGATCATCATGCCGCCGACAGAAATGCCGCCCTCGGTCATAAGCAGCGCGCCTTGCTTGGTAATATAGCGTTTCAGAACCGTTAAGTGCTCCTCTTCTTCCAGATGGGGGAACCCGTCGATGGCAAGGTGCACCAAATCCATCCATAACGGAATATCCGATTCTTTGGCCAAGCGAATTTCTCTCGCGGAATTGTTATGCACATTTTCAAGCGATTCGCGCTGGTCCTTGAAGTTGTATTCGAGCTGTAATGGATAAAATACTTCATTTTTTCTGAATTGCTTAGGAGATTCTTTATACATAGCCTTGAACACATTGCTGAAAGCCTGTTGGCTATCGTAACCGGCCAGAATAGCAATATCTATAATTGGCCTATCTGAAAAAACCAGCAATTTGGCAGCTTCCGTCAGTTTCCTGCGCTGCACATAATCATGAATAGAAAGCCCCACCATATCGATGAAGATGCGGTGCAGGTGGTATTTTGAATAGTGTGCGGCAGCGGAAACAGTATCCAGGTCGAGCTTTTCGCCGGTCAAATGGGTTTCAATATAGTGGATTGCGGCTATCACTGTCTTAAGGTTTTTCATAAGGCCTCCTTCCCGTTATAATGAGATCCTATTTAAGCATCGGAAGAAACTGCAGAGCAGTTTCTTCCGCACCGCTGCAACGAGGCGGGGGATTAAAACCCGCCGCCTGTTTTGTCAATAGGAACCCGACCGCTTAAAGAAGCGGGGGACATCTTTTCACCTCGTTTAAGCAACATCAAAATTCTATCCTAACAAATCTTGCGATTATATTGAACTGCATTGTTCAAACTGATTCGGCTCGAATCACCGTATTACTTTTTTACGGTAATATAGCCGAAGCAATTATATCAAAATTGAAGATACGATTTTTAATCATTATTGCGATTTGTGCTGAAGCAGAGGGTGACAGGGGGGCGTAAGTGCGACAAGCGAGAAAGCCGGTACCGAAAAAACTTTTTACCTGAAGTAAAATAATGTCGTATTGACATGGAATTTATTTAGTGATATGTTTTTTTTGGAACAATGGTGTTTCCGCGTGGAAATACCATTGTTTTTTTTTATTTTTAGGAGGTATTATTATGGAAAACTTAAAACCACTTTCGCCAGAAAAATCATTTGGAGAATATGTCTTTAGTGAAGCAGTAATGAAATGTAAACTATCGAAAGCTGCTTACAAGGTACTGAAAAAAACAATTGATTCAGGCGATCCGCTGGATTCCTCTATTGCGGATGAAGTCGCCTCGGCTATGAAAGAGTGGGCTATCGAAAAAGGAGCCACGCATTTTACCCATTGGTTTCAGCCAATGACCGGTATTACCGCCGAAAAACATGATGCCTTCATTTCACCGACAGGTGACGGCAGGGTGGTGATGGAGTTTTCAGGCAAAGAACTTATTAAAGGTGAACCTGACGCATCCTCGTTCCCTTCCGGCGGATTGCGTGAGACGGCGACTGCCAGAGGTTATACCGCATGGGATTGTACTTCGCCCGCTTTTGTTAAAGAAGGTACGCTTTACATTCCTACCGCATTCTTTTCTTATACTGGAGAAATTCTTGACAAGAAGGCCCCACTGCTCAGGAGTGTGGAAGCTTTGAGCAAACAAGCTCTCCGAGTTCTTAAAGCCTTCGGGAACAACACTTCAAAACAGGTTATATCAACGGTTGGCCCGGAACAGGAATATTTCCTGATCAATCGTGAACTCCGCGATCAGCGCCTTGATCTGCTCCTCACCGGACGCACTCTGTTCGGCGCAAAATCGCCCAAAGGGCAGGAGCTTGAAGATCAATATTTTGGCAGGCTGCGCAGCAAGATTATCGATTTCATGCACGAGCTTGACCGGGAACTTTGGAAGCTGGGCATTACCGCCAAAACCAAGCACAATGAAGTGGCACCGGCTCAGCATGAACTGGCAATCATTTTTGACCCTGCGAGTGTAGCCGCGGACCATAATCTTCTGGTTATGGAGCTGATGAGAAAGGTTTCCAAAAAGCACGGCCTGGCTGCTCTGCTTCATGAAAAGCCCTTTGCCGGCATCAATGGAAGCGGTAAACATATCAACTGGTCCATTGCAACAGATGATGGTATAAATCTGCTCGATCCTAGCATGAAACCCGCGGAAAATATTCAGTTCTTAATATTCCTGGCTGCGATTATAAAAGCTGTTGATGAATATGCCGAATTGCTAAGACTCTCGGTTGCCAGTGCCGGCAACGATCACCGGCTCGGCGCCAACGAAGCTCCCCCGGCAATCATTTCCATATTCCTGGGTGAAGAACTCAATGCCGTTGTTGAAGCTATCGTCAATGGAGAATTATATAAAGATGTAGGGCGTGTTAAAACGAACCTCGGCGTCTCTTCCCTGCCGATAGTTACCGGAGATGCCACTGACAGAAACAGAACTTCTCCATTTGCATTCACCGGCAATAAATTTGAGTTCCGCATGTGCGGTTCTGCCAATAATATTGCCGAGCCCTGCTTCATTTTAAACACAATAGTTGCGAAAGCCCTTAGCGATGTTGCGGATGTGCTTGAAAAGGCTGAAAATGTTGAACCCGCTGCTAAAAAACTGGTGAAAGAAATCACCACAGCCCATAAAAGGGTTGTTTTCAATGGCAACAATTATTCGGAAGAATGGGTTGAGGAAGCTGCGCGCCGTGGTCTTCCCAACATTCAGCACACCGTGCTTTCTATAAAGGAGCTTCTGTCAGATAAGAGCAAAGCCCTGTTCGAACAAACAGGTGTGCTCACCGAGAAGGAAATAGAATCGCGTTATGAAATTCTGCTTGATCACTACTCAAAAACTATCAATATCGAAGCTTTGACACTGATAGATATGATGGAACGCCAGTTGCTGCCGGCAACGCTGGGGTATGCCTTAAAACTTGCTGAAATATCGGAAAAAACAGCAAGTGAATCAGCTAAAGTACGTTTAAAACTAATAACTGGCCTTGCCGATGGTATGGATAACAAGCTTGCGGCACTGAAAGATGCTGTAAGCACTGCCACTGTTGACAACCCATTTGAGACTGCTATGAATTATCGTGAAAAAGTTGTGACAGCCATGGAAGCTGCCCGTGTGGTTATCGACGAGACTGAACCTTTAATTCCTGCAGATCAATGGCCGGTTCCGGTATATTCTGATTTATTATTCAGGGTTTGATTTAAAACAACAGATTAGGGTTCTACTGAAGTTAAGAAAATAAAGCATTGCTGATACTATTCAAAAATCCCGGTATGATGCTGTTATCAGAAATCATTCATAGGACAAGTGTTGAGACATGGGGACGAGAGGCAAAGGCACAGCCTGCCGTCCCCTTGTCTTATTTTTGTTTTGTTCAAAACGGGATTTGACCCTGGGCGTTTACAAATCTAAAGGTATCGACTCCAAACCCTTCTATCATTCGGAAGCTTCCGGGAATACCCCGATCAAACAGCAGTCACATTATCATATGAGCTGAATGCACAATTTATAATCGGATTGCTATTGCCGTAATTAAATTTATCCTGTAAGATAAATATACCCCCATGGGGTATTAAGTATTCGAGGAGAGATAATTATGGCAATTACTAGAAGGTCTTTTTTGAAGAGGGCAGCCGTTTCTACCCTGGCAGCTGCCAGTATAACCACCGGGGTGGGCAAGGCTGCGGGGCAAGTTTCCTCAAACGGAGGCTTTGCTATGCTGCATGATCTCAATAAATGCGATGGTTGCGAGCTCCAGGATACCCCTCAGTGTGTCTTGGCATGCCGGGCCAAAAATGCGATTAATTTTCCCCAAGCACAGCAGCCTATCAAGGACTACTGGCCTCAGCCCAAACATGAGGATTGGTCGAAAAAGCAGCAGCTTACCAACCGACTGACTCCTTACAACTGGACCTATGTTCAGAACCTGGAAGTTGAGCACGAGGGACAAAAGATCAAGGTGCATGTACCCCGCAAGTGCATGCATTGCGACAATCCTCCCTGCTCCAAACTATGTCCATTTGGTGTAAACGATAAGACTCCGGAAGGACCGGTGGTTATTGATACTGACGGATGCTTCGGGGGAGCCAAATGCCGGGATGTTTGCCCCTGGCATATTCCCCAGCGCCAGGCCGGGGTCGGAATATATTTGGATGTGGCGCCAGACTACGCCGGCGGGGGAGTAATGTACAAGTGCGACATGTGCTATGACCTGATTACACGGGGTCAGGAACCGGCCTGCGTATCGGCATGCCCGCGAGGTGCTATCAGGTTCGGGCCCCAGGAAGAACTTCGCCAATACGCCCTTAACTGGGCAAAAGAGAACAATGGCTATGTATATGGTGTTGACGAAAATGGCGGCACCGCCAATTTCTATATATCTAAAATACCCTTTGAAACAATTAATGCTGCCATTATGGAACAGGACATCGACGGTAAGAACGGTAGGGTTAATATGCCGGTAAATATAGAAAATTCTATGAATGAGCCGGGCAACATGCTTAGCGGTTTCTTGCTGGCTCCAGTGGCCGGGGTATTGGCTGCGGGAATCAGTACCTATCAGATAATGAAAGGCGGTGCAGATGATGAAGATAAAACGGCATAATGCAGCTATCCGCTTTACTCATTGGGTTACGGCTGCATCGATATTTATCCTGATATTCACGGGGTTTGGACAGATGCCCATATATAAGAGATATTATGTTGATCAGATACCTGGATTGGCCTGGTCCAGTGATTTCTTTATCACTTTATACATTCACTACCTGGCAGCTATTGCGCTAACATTTATTGCTGCTTTTTATGTAAGCTATCTAATATACAGCAGGGCATGGGATGTATTTCCGCGCCGGGGTGATTTCAAAGAATCGGTCCAGATCTTTGCCTCAATGCTGGGTTTGGCTCCCGAACCCGAGAATGACAAATACCTGGCTGAACAACGGTTGGCCTTTTCTGTTACTGCTTTCTCGGTAATAGCCCTTATCTTTACCGGTATGCTGAAAGTATATAAGAACATACCCGGGGTTCATTTTTCGGAAACCGCCATCTTCTGGCTGGCTCAGATTCATAACTTGTTTACGGTGATTTTATTATTATCAATAATAATTCATTTATTAGCTTTTCTTTTAAAGGATAACCGTCCCCTGGTAGCCAGTATGTTCACCGGCTGGATAGATAGGGAATATGTAATACACCGCCACAGCAAATGGTGGCATAGGCTGGCTGATGCCAGCGGCCTGGATTCGGCATCAAGCAGCGCGAGTGCCAGTGAGGATGAATTATTAGTGAATGATTAGGACATGGCGGGTATATAACAAAATGTTATTTGTTATATACCCTTTTTATTGATAAAATATTGAAAATTCAGACTATATGCGGATTGAATAAATGACCTGAACTACAAACCAAAATCGACTGGAAATGAGAACGGAAAAATGATTATCGATATACATATTCATGAAAAAAGCAACTCCCTGTGCAGCCATATCGGCTTGGACGAAATTATTGGGGAAGCGCGCCGCAAAGGTTTGGATGGAATCTGCATAACCGACCATGATTCAAATGCCCTTGCTGCACAGGCCCATAACTACAGGCAAAACTATGGCTTCCCGGTTCTGGTGGGAGCCGAGATCCTTACCTTCGAAGGGGATATATTGGTTTTTGGTTTGGATATATTACCGCTTGAGAAAATGCATGCCTGGGAACTGCTTGATCTGGTGGTCCGGGAGGGCGGAGTTGGAATAGCCGCCCATCCCTACCGGGACAATAACCGGGGACTGAAGGATCAGATTAAAACCTTGCCTAATCTATCCGGCTTTGAAGTGTTGAGCGGAAGGACTGAACCCCACAACAACATGAAAGCCCGCAATGTTGCTAAAAAATTGGGCCTGACGGGTTTGGGAGGGAGTGATGCACACGAACTATTCGAAGTGGGAAAGTTTGCTACATATTTTCCCCACCCAATAAAAAACGAAGCGGATTTTGTGAAAGCGGTAAAGTCCGGAAGGTACGAACCGGTATTTTATGCCAACGGGAATTATCAGAAAGGGGATACATATGAACATGAAAAAGTGGATGGCTTTAGTTTTAGCTCTAGTTATGGTATTTAGTCTGGCAGGATGCAGTAATAATACTGATACTACTAATACTGGCGACACTGCCGATAAGAAGACAACCACCTATGTCGGGCAGGACTGGTCATCTGATAACTATGACGAGTCATTGAAGGGCACAGTGCTTAACCTGTATGGAGTAACCGATATAGTAAGACCAACATTGGATGCTTTTGAAAAGGATACCGGTATCAAAGTAGAGCATCTTACTATGCAGAATGGTGAAATCTTGCAACGCTTGACCAATGAAGGTCAGTCCGGGGTGTCCATCGCCGATATATGGTGGACTGGGGGAGCGGACACTTTTATCAATGGTGCACAGAAGGGCCTGCTGCTGGCATATAAATCACCCAGCGGTGATGTTCTGGCAGCTAATATGAAAGATAAAGATGGCTTCTGGCATGGCACCTCATTGACTATCGTCAACTGGGTGGTCAATAAAGACCTGATTGCTAAAAAAGGTCTGAAGATGCCGGAAACATGGGATGATTTGCTGCAAGCTGGACTGAAGGGGGAGGTATCTATGCCTAATCCTGCTTCTTCCGGAACTGCTTACAATGTAGTTACTTCTATGCTGGAGGTGAAAGGTGAAGAAGCTGGATGGAAATACCTGGATCAACTGATTGGGCAGGTGCCCTTTTTCACCGCACGGGGCAGCGATCCTGCCAATTTGGTGGTGCAAGGTGAAGCGATCGTGGGTATAAATGCCAGCAATGGGGACCGCGAACTTGAAGCCAATAATCCACATATCGCATTGGTTTACCCTAAAGACGGGACTGGTTGGTGGCCCCAGCCGGTAGCCATCATCAAAGGAACCAAGAATGAACAAGCCGCCAAAGTCTTTGTTGATTGGGTCCTGTCCAAGCGGGGTATGGAAACCATTGCAAAAGACCGGAATGCTGCGGTTGCCAGACTTGATGTGCAGCGTCCCGAGGGTATCGTCGATATCAATTCTATTAAACTCTTTGCCACTGATTTCAAGGCTAATGCCGAGATGCGGGATGCGGTCCTGGCAGAATGGGCTAAACGTTTGGCTGCAGCAGGGAGATAGTAACTGAAGGATAATAAAGAGTCAGAATAGAAATTTATTCTGGCTCTTTATTTTTCTATTCCACGGTGAGCAGAAAGAGCAAGAACGGAGTATCACATGAAACAACGCCAGCCTCTGCTATTAAAAATATTTTATGGATTACTGGCTTTCACCATCCTCTATTTTATCCTGGTTCCCATCGTCAGTGTATTTTTTTATGGTTTGACTTCGGGTACCGGTGGAGAAATCTCTCAGCAGATACTGCCCCGGGTGTGGAGACACTTGAAGAACAGTTTGCAGGTCGCTGCGACGGTTACTCTGCTTTCTACCATATTCGGCCTGTTTGCTTCCATAACTCTCTGGCGGGTTCGCTTCCGGGGCCGAGGCCTCATGCGAATCCTTGTGCTCATGCCATTGATCAGTCCGCCTTTTGTTGGCAGCGTTGCTTTCATTATGTTGTTTGGTAAAAGGGGATTAATCACCCATACCCTCTTGGGCTTTGAAGTAAGTCCCTATGGTTTCCACGGAATCGTCACTATACAAACTATTGGCCTGGCTACCCTGGCTTATTTGCTCATCTCCAGCGCTATACGGCAAACCGATGTCACCCATGAAGAAGCGGCTCGTACTCTAGGAGCCAGTGAAGGTGCCATATTTCGCACTATAACCCTGCCTTTAATGATCCCGGAGATTACAGTGGCCGCCATGCTGGTTTTTTTGACTTCCCTGTCTGATTTCAGTACCCCAATCATTATCGGAGGGGGATTTCAGACTCTGGCCTCAGATCTGTATATACAAATCAATGGTCTGTATAATATGCAAACTGCTTCCATATCCGGTATGTTTCTTTTGCTCCCATGTGCCGTAGCGTTTTTTATCCAGAGATATTATTCTGGAAAAAATCCGGTCTACAGTCATGCTGTGTCTGAAGAGATCATAGAATACCGGCGGGTATCCCGGAAGGTCAAGTCAACATTGATCTTCTTCACCGGTTTATTTATCTTGTTTGTCCTGATTCAATATTCCTTCATAGTTATTGGTGCTTTCACTGAACACTGGGGCTATAATTATACTTTCACCTTGAGGCACCTGGAAACCATCCTGACCAAGGAAATCGCGCCTTTCATCAACACCGTTAAGCTGGCAATACCGGTCGGGGTTATTTCTTCCTTGCTGGGTGTGCTGCTCGCTTATATTATCAAATCCAAGCACTACCCTCTGACCAAACAGATAGACTTTCTGGCCACCTTGCCGGCGGCGGTACCGGGAATCCTTTTGGGTATTGGTTACCTGGTGACCTTTAAGTACCCGTTGCTGGGCATTGGCAGGTTTTATCTTATCGAAATAAAACCGGTAATTTTACTGGGAACCGGTATCATTATTTACCTGATCTGTATCTATCGATATTTATACGTGGGGATGAAAGCAGGGTATGCTTTATTGGAACATGTGAATCCCAACCTGGAGATGGCCGCTATGAATCTGGGTGCAAGTGAGCAACGGGTATTTTTCGATATCATTTTTCCCTTGCTCAAACCAGCCTTCAGCGCAGCCTTTCTGAAAAATTTCACCGCCGCCATGACTACTTTGGGAGCGATAATTTTCCTATTGCTGCCCAAGAACAAAGTGGCGGTGCAGCAGGTCTTTCAAATCATGACCAGCAGCGAAATCGGTGATGCCGCCATGATGGCCCTGATGCTTTCTCTGCTGTCATTGGTTTTGTTGGCGATGTTCCATATTATACTTAATTTTAAAGAAATTACTTCTAATCTAAGGGAGGTTTGGCAATGGGTATCGAACTTCAAGCAGTAACCCAAAAATACGGCGATTTAATCGCATTGAAAAACATCAATCTATCTATTGCGGAGGGAGAGATGATAGCCGTGATCGGACCCTCCGGCTGCGGCAAGACCACCCTGCTCAAGACCATTGCCGGACTGCTGCCCCTGCATCAAGGCCGGATACTGCTTAACGGCACTGATATCAGCCAAATGGTGCCTCAGGATAGAAATGCGGTTCTGGTTTTTCAAAACTACGCACTATTCCCCCATATGACGGTAGAAGAAAATATTGCTTACGGCCTTAGATTAAGAAAAACTGAAAGAACTCAAATGCGGGCCAGGGTGGAGGAGATACTGGAAAAAACCGAGTTGTCGAACTTAAATAAGCGCAAAATCAGCGAATTAAGCGGCGGTCAGCAGCAGCGTGTAGCTCTGGCCAGAGCCCTGGTCATAGAACCCAGCATCCTATTATTTGATGAACCATTAAGCAATCTGGATCAGCGGCTGCGGGTGGCGATGCGGAAGAAGATCAGGCAGATTCAGCTGGAATATGGGATAAGCAGCATCTATGTTACCCATGACCAGGAAGAGGCCATGTCCATCGCCGATCGGATTGTTGTGCTCAAAGACGGCCTTATCGAGCAGATCGGAACCCCGAGCGAAGTCTATCTGAAACCCCGCAATCGTTTTGTGGCTGAATTTATGGCTGTGGCAAACATTGTAAATTTAAACGAGCATGATGAAATAAGCCGCCGGCTAAGCATGGAAATCGATCTCGCTGCTTTGCAGAATACTGGATCGTGTCTGGAGGACAGCACAAATCAACCATGTTACCTGATGTTCAGGCCTGAGGATATAGAAATCAGGAATGATGGGGAATTTACCGGAACCATCATATGGCAGGAAACTATCGGCGCAATTAATAAATTGACCATTGATTACCAGGGAACAAATATTTTTGCCGAGATTGGGAATTACTTTAAGAGCGGGTTGGATATCAAGACCGGAGATAAAGTAAAATTTTCACTCGATATGCAGTCAGCCCATATACTTGAAAAATGAATCTTACAAGGTGACAAAGGGCGGAGGTGCTGATAATATTCCAATTCCAGGGGATGTTCTTGGATAATGGTGTATTTTTATGGCATGACAAGCGAGAAAGAAAACATTAAGGCAAATTCAGTGGTTGAGCCGGAGACCGGGTTTATCTGTCGTTTCCTTAATAATTTTGTTCTTAGTATTGACAGCAACAGAAACGTGTTATATATTTATAACAAAAAGTTAAAAATATATAACAGGAGATGGACAACATGAAAAATAAAATCAGTTTATTTGGTTTCCTGGGATTTCTAGGATTGTTAGGTTTTATAACTAATAATCCAGGTTTTTATGGATTCTTTGGATTTTTTGGATTTTTTGGTTTTGTGAATATCATTCCGGATGAAATGTTCAAGGTAAACATCAATAAAGCTGCTAAAAACGCCTTTTTTACAGGAATCGTTGTATATCCGGTATCTGTACTTGTTGCCACTTTTGCTTCACTATCATTTACATTGGTCATGTCATTTGGATTTGCTGTTGCTTGGGCGATGCAAATTTTAGTGTTCAGTATATTGTTAGCTATTTACGAAAAGAATGGTGAAAGATAAAATGCAAATGATAACCAAAATAAAAGAAAATAGGGCAAAAAAAAACATAACTCAAGGTGATTTAGCGAGCATTGTGGGGGTAAGGCGCGAAACCATAGTGCATCTGGAAAATGGCAAATATAACCCTTCACTTAAGCTTGCACATGATATTGCCAAAGCGTTAAATACTACAATTGACGAATTGTTTATATTTATCGATGAATAAAATAATTGTGCAATAACGACAATACCTCTGATCTGATTCTGAGTAGCAGTCTTTTGGCATTTAATTTTTTATTGTGTTTGCCCTTTTATATAATAAAATTGCCTCACACCGTTCCTGGATCTTAATGTTGGAAAAAATAATGTCTTTTTGTGTTTAGCTTTAAAGGAGGTTATATGTATGAGAAACTCGGATATTGTACTTAAATACGGATGTAATCCGCATCAAAAGCCAGCCAGACTCTACAGCAAGAATAAAACATTACCTTTCAAAATCTTAAATGGTACCCCGGGTTATATTAATTTCATGGATGCTTTTAATTCCTGGCAGTTGGTAAAGGAATTAAAACAGGCAACCGGACTGCCGGCGGCAGCCTCATTTAAACACGTAAGCCCGGCAGGTGCTGCGGTAGGAACTCCATTAAGTGATATATTGAAAAAATCATACTTTGTTGAAGATATTGAATTATCTCCTGTTGCTGCTGCATATGCCAGAGCCAGAGGGGCCGACAGAATGTCTTCCTACGGTGATTGGGCGGCTGTAAGTGATATTGTTGATTTACCAACGGCCAG
This sequence comes from Syntrophomonas sp., assembly GCA_036677685.1. GTDB lineage: Bacteria > Bacillota > Syntrophomonadia > Syntrophomonadales > Syntrophomonadaceae > JAQUBU01. The sequence goes on from JAVBWA010000024.1 coordinate 60,229, forward strand.
GATTTTAAGCAGATCTGTTTCTGACGGAATAATTGCCCCCGGATATACTGATGAGGCCATGGAACTTTTGGTGAAAAAGAAAAAAGGCCAATACTGTGTTATCGAAATTGATTGGGATTATGAACCTGAAGCAACAGAAAAAAGGGAAATATATGGTATTACTTTTGAACAAAAGAGAAATGATTTGGTAATTAGCAGCGATATGCTCGGCAATATCGTTACCAATAATAAAAATTTCACCGAAAGTGCCAAACGGGACTTGCTTATTGCTATGATTACCTTGAAATATACTCAATCGAATTCTGTTTGTTTCGCTTTAGACGGGCAGGTAATCGGGGTCGGCGCAGGGCAGCAGTCCCGGGTTCACTGTACAAGACTGGCCGCGTCAAAGGCGGATATCTGGTATCTGAGACAACATCCGGCGGTGCTTCAATTGCCATTCAAGGAAGGTGTGGCCAGACCTGAAAGAGATAATGTCATAGATCAATATCTTAGAGATGATATTACTCCCAATGAAATGAAAGGGTGGATTAATGTTCTGGATGAAATTCCGAACAGACTGACAGCTGAAGAAAAATCAGCCTGGCTTGCAAATCTAACTGGAGTTGCGTTGGGGTCGGATGCCTTTTTCCCATTCAGGGATAATATCGACAGAGCGGCTAAAAGCGGAGTTAAATACATTGTTCAAGCCGGCGGCTCGATAAGAGATGACGTAGTTATTGAAGCATGTAATGAATATGATATGGTTATGGCTTTGTCTGGTGTGAGGTTATTTCATCACTAAAGTTCTTCCCTTATCTTTATGTTTTAAAGACTTGGCGGAGGAGGAGTATAGATGAGCGACTGGAAATCCGTACTCAAGGCTGACCCGACGAACTGGCTTCTGGAAGAAGAGAATCCGTCCGTGCACTATTTTACGTTAAAAGATATTATGGGCAGGTCGGAAGACGACCCGGAGGTACAAGCTGCAAAACAGGAGATTATGGAGTTCGGTATCGTCCCTGGTATTCTTCAAAAGCAGAAGGAAGCCGCATACCTTAAGGCCTACCCCAGGTTTTATACCTTCAAATACAAGGGGTTGGTGTGGTCGCTGATTACGCTGGCGGAATTGGGCGCCGAATCAACCCCGCAAATCAAAGAGCAATGCGAGTACCTATTCGAAAATGCGCAGGAAAAGCAAGATGGCGGGTTTTCCATGAACACAGCCAAGAAGACGGGTGGGGGCAGGGCTTCCGAAGTAATTCCCTGCCTTACCGGAAATATGGTATGGAGCCTGATACGTTTTGGATATCTCAACGACTCCAGACTGCAAAAGGGGATCAAATGGATTTTTCGGTTTATGCGTTTCAATGACGGCACCGAGGATGACCCGCAGGTCCCGCCGTATAACCGTTACGAAACCTGCTGGGGTGCACATACCTGTCATATGGGTGCAGTCAAGGCGCTCAAGGCGTTAAGCGCCGTGCCAAATGAAAGAAGGAGCAGGGAAATAAATGCTACGATAGAAAAGGCAGCCGAATTCCTGTTGATTCACCATGTCTATAAACGCAGCCATAATTTAAACAAGGCTTCCAAGCCCGGCTGGCTCAAATTCGGCTTCCCCTTGATGTACCAGACGGACACGCTGGAAATACTGGACATTTTGACCGAACTCGGCATCAAAGACAGCCGTATGGATGAAGCCCTAAACCTTGTCATTTCAAAACAGGACGACGAAGGCAAATGGAGATTGGAGAACACTTACAGCAACGACCGGCTCCTCATTCCGATGGGGCAAAAAGGTGAGCAGAGCAAATGGATTACACTCAGGGCCATGAGGGTTTTGAAGAGGTACAGAGGGTAGCGTTTGCCGCCGGAGAAACCGCGCCCGTCATTTTGATCTTGAACCCATGAAAATCCGGTAAAAAGGGCAATTGGATTTATATATCCTCTCTATTCGCTTACAGCAATATAGGGCATTGGGTCAACTGCTTTCCCATTAATTCTGAATTCGAATTGACAATGTGGACCTGTAGCCATGCCTGTACTTCCGATTTCCGCTATTTTTTCTCCTTTATTGACCCAGTCGCCTGTATCTACCGTCAAAGCGCTGCAATGTTCATATAAACAGGCTGTTCCATCGTTGTGAACTATGATTAAATAATTGCCATAGTATTCACTGCCGCCCAAGTCGTCTTGAGTAGCAATCACCTTGCCATCATTTGCCGCTACAATATCGGCACCTGCTTTCTGGGCATAATCAATACCCGCATGAAGTTTATATTCATTAATTACGGGATGATATCTTTTTCCATATATGGATGATATCCTCCCGGATGGTACAGGAACCGTTAAAGCTTCGATATCTTCTTCTTTTATCATATTTTTATGATGCTGCGCAATTACAAAAAGAAACTGTTCAAGTGCAGAATTAAATTCATTGATGTTTTCTTTTTTTATATTATTTTTAGCAACAATATCCGCAAATAAGGCTTTGCTGTCAAGCTCATCCAGGCTGGTTTTCCAGCTCATATCTTCTGAAATCTTTTCATTAGATGGAACAAGCTTATAAGCTAATGCTGAACCGGTTATACATATGGCTATGAATATTACAACAGATATTGCTGCCGTTTTACGGGAGAAGTTCCTTTTTTGCATAATAAGCATTAACCTCTTTTTAAGCCCTTTCTCGCTTTCACATAAATTCGAATAAATACCTTCCTGTTTGTTGATTACGCTGGATAAAATGTTTAAAATAGATTGTCCATAGCAATGTCTCTCCTGTATGCTCATATCTTTGACGACTGCTTCATCACAGGATATTTCACAGAGTTCATTGATTTCATGAACCATTTTGTATATTAAGGGATTAAACCAATGCACAGCATTAGTCAACCAGGCTATTGCTTTGAACCACAGATCCTTTCTCTTGCAGTGGATCAGTTCATGGTTTAAAACAAATCTCAACTCGCTTTTATCCATATCCACCTGGGGTATTATTAAGTAAGATTTAATTAGTCCTGTCACCATTGGGGCCTTAATACTGGCATTGCATAGGAGGTTGATCTTTTGCCGGACTCCCAGGTCGTATCTGCATTCCTGATATATTTGATATATGCTGTTGTCCTCTTCCACAGCTACACTCGTTTCCAGAAGCTTTCTTTTGAATATTAGAAACTGTTTGCCTTTATGGGCCATAAATATCACCATTCCCCATATCCAAACCCAGAACAAATAGTATAAAGGATCGTCTGCATGAAAAGAATGTTTTGTCCTCTGGTAAGCCTGTTGTAAATCAATTTCGGCAACAGCGTTTACTGTTTCACCCTGTGTATCATCCAAAGAAATGGATTTTGTCTCCGCTGGAAGAACCACCAACCCGGGGGGGCTGTCCATAAAAACCTTTCCGGGGACAAAACCGATTGGTATAAGTAAAAATACCAGAACAATGAGATTTACATAGTAATTCCAGGCTGCAGAAAATGCTCTGGTGGTAAGCGGTCGCAGCATAAGGATGAAAAATAAAAGGATTCCTCCCGTAAGAGACATCGTCAGTATTGTTGCAAAAATCAGACGAGGCATATTATTCACCTGCTTTTTGGGAGAACCACTTTTTTAGTTCTTCAATCTCTTCGCTATTGATATTATCTCCTTCATACAAAGCAGCAATAAAACTTTTAACCGATCCTTTATGGACGGTATTCAGGAATGAATAGGTTTCAAACTGCTTATATTCGTTCTCCGAGATTAAAGGAATATACTGATTGATTTTCCCGTTTTTTGAAGAGCTTATAATTCCTTTTTCGGCCAGGCGGGCCAGAAATGTAAGCACCGTTGTGGGTTTCCAATTCTTTTTTTCATTTAGCGCCTGCAGAATTTCCGCTGAGGTGAGTGATTGCCCGGAATCCCAAATTACTTGCATAACTTCTCTTTCCGATTCGGATATTTTTTGAACTTTGCGCATTAGGAGCACCCCCGCTTTTTATTCTACATGTTGTAGTTTATGGCAATATACTACAATGTGTAGAATAAGATGTCAACAATAAAATATAAACCGATAATATATTGAATAATGTAAAAAGGACCGGGGATTCCGGTCCTTCTGTTCTTCGTAGTCGTTATGTGCTTTCATGGATTTTTCAGCTTTATTATTGTCCGGGGGCATAAGGAACATGCTTTTGAGGTCTTTCTCTGTTGATTAGAACAGACAAAAGCTCTAACAATAATGTTTTATCAATATATATCATAATTCCCTTTTGCCAATTGGATTTCCTGCTAAAAGGAGGAAAAAATATCTATTATGTAGAATAAACAAAAAATCTTGGTAAATTAGGTATGCGTTCAGTACTTTAAGCAAGCGTTTAAGAACCTTTAGCCGGGCATCAACGGGAGAATATTATAGGTTTTTTACTGATATTAATTAGGTAATGGGTATTAGTTTCAGACATAAGGAGAGGTGAACAATGGGAATTATTAAAGCGGCAGCTGGGGCCCTGGGAGGCGCTTTGGGAGATCAATGGCTGGAAACCATAGAACCTGGCCAAATAGATAATACAGTTTTATCATGCTACGGATTTTTACTCAGGAATGACGACTCTCGCAGTTCTAACCGAAAGCGCACCGAAGGTGTGATTTCAAATGGTTCGATTATACATGTTCCCGAGAATGCATACATGCTGCTGGTAGATGGGGGAAAGATTATTGCGGCCACTGAAGAACCGGGTTATTACCAGGTGGAGAATTCCGCTTCACCCTCAATCTTCTTTAGGTCAGCAGAGGGGATTAAAACGGAAGGCTATAGTAATACGGACAGTCATGCCATTAACAGGCCTGGAGGTCTGGGCAATACTATTTACGATTCCTGGGAGCGTTTCAAGTTTGGGGGAACCACACCCCTCAAACAAAGAGTGATATATATTAATAAACAGGAAATTCCCAGTATTCGTTTCGGAACCAAAAATCCCGTTCCGTTTACCGACCGGGTTATGGTTCCAGGCAGGCCTGTACCATGCAAATTAACCTCATTCGGCACTTATTCAATTAAGGTGGAAGATCCGCTTTTGTTTTATAAAGAGGTTTGCTCCAAGACTGATATGAGCAGTCTCACTATTAACGATATAGCAGAGCAGTATAACAACGAGTTTCTAATGGCATATGCTACAGCTCTGGCAAGATTGTCTGCTGATTACATCATGGTTTCAGATATTCCCATGAAGACCATGGAACTTGGTCAATATATGGCGGGGGTACTGGATAGGGAATGGCTTTCCCAAAGGGGCTTTTCGATACAAAACGTAGGAATAGCGGGTATTTCGTTTGATGACAGCACCAATAAACTATTAGAAAAATATGCCAATGACTCAATTCTTTTTGATCCTAATGCCAGAATTGCCCGTATGACCGGTGAAATAGCCTCTGGTTTGAAAGAAGCCGGATCGAACGAGGGAGGTGCTATGCTTGGTTTTGCCGGAATGGCAATGGGCCTCAATGCCGCGGGAGCAATGGGCGTAATGCCTGGGCAACAAGGATTTCGGCAGAATGAGAGTTCATTTTCTTCAAGCTCCATGCCAGGATGGACATGCCAATGCGGAAATATAATGTCTTATGATTCTACCTTTTGTTCAAAATGCGGAAGCAAAAAGCCGGGTGCCCATGATAAAACCAGCTTAAACGAATGGATTTGTTCTTGCGGCAGACATGTTTTTGAAGGAACATTCTGCCCGAATTGCGGAACGAAAAAGCCCGGTGATAGCAAATGGGTCTGCAGTTGCGGGCATATTTCTGAAGATCTGTACTGCAGCCAGTGCGGAAACAAAAAGCCTTGAACTGTTGACCGGTGTAAATTTGTTTAAAGCTGCGGACTGATATCATCATTGCTATCGCCATGGTTTTGCAGCGCTGTACTCGGAAAGAGGGGATTTGGTAATGAGTTCGATAATGGAGTATAAATGTTTAAATTGCAAGGCTGGCTTGGAATTCGATCCGCCCTCGCAAAAATGGAAGTGCGGGTACTGCCTGAGTGAGTTTGAAAAAGAACAGCTTATCAGCAATGCGAGTGAAGAAGATTCGCTTAATCAAGATATGGCTGAATTAGATTCATACAACTGCACCAGTTGCGGAGCCCAGTTGATAGCCAGCGGAACGACATCTGCAACCTTCTGCGTGTACTGCAAAAGCCCGACCATTATCAAAGAAAGGTTTTCCGGCAAGTTTAAACCCTCTAGCTTAATACCCTTTAAATTAACAAAATCCCAAGCTGAGGATACCTATCGACAGTGGATAAGCAAGCGGTTATTTACTCCAAATGAATTTAAGACCAAGGAGGAAATTGAGAGTATTACTGGTGTGTACGCTCCGTTCTGGCTTTTTGACTGTCAGGTTCACGGTGATCTTGAGGGAGAGGGAACCAGGATAAGATCGTGGACCGAGGGGGATTACAGATATACCCAGACCGAATACTTCAGTGTGGTCCGTCAGGGGACCGTCAGATATAATCGTGTGCCTATTGATGCTTCGAAAAAACTGGACGATTCACTCATTTACACTATTGAACCTTATAACTATGCTGATTTGACAGAGTTTGCTATGCCCTATATGTCGGGCTTTTTGGCAGAAAAGTTCGATTTCGAGGCACATGAAGCCGAGCAAATCATGATGCAGAGAGTGGAGGAATACACCCTGGACAGGTTAAGCGAAACAATAAGCGGTTATTCTTCCTATCAAACTACTGGCAATCAATTTACCGTGTCAGACAAGACTCATAGTTATTCGCTGCTGCCGGTTTATGTGCTGGTAAATAAATATAAGGGCAAAGAGTATATTTTTATGATTAATGGCCAAACCGGAAAGATAGCAGGTGATCCACCGGTTAGCTTCTGGAAACAGGTTCAATTCGCTGGTTGCATATTTGCTATAGTGTGGCTGCTGGCGGTGTTTGGGGGTGCTTTATTTGCGTAAAGGACTGGTAGTAACATTATTTGTTTTTATATTTGCCTGGTTTTTGAGTTGCAGCGGGGTATATGCCAGTCTATCCGGTAACGTTAAAGATGATCTGGATTATTTGAATGAAGAACAAATGCAAAATATTCAGGATTTAATAGATAAGGCAGTTGTTGCTAATAATCTTGATATTGTTATAGTTATTACTGACAACACGGAAGGAAAATCATCACAGGATTATGCAGATGATTGTTATGATACAAATGGTTTTGGCGTTGGAGATGATAAATCGGGTATATTAATGCTGATAAATATGCAGGAAAGACAAATCTGGATATCTACAACAGGAAAAGCTATCGATATCTTTACTGATTCGAGAATTTCAGATATGACTGGTGTTATTGCCGGTTTTTTGTCAGCAGGAAACTATTATGATGCTTGTATTGGTTTTGTAGACAAAGTAAAAAGCTATGCTCAGGAAGGCGTTCCGCCGGGACAGTACCGCGTTGATGAATCCCAGACCATCAATACGGATACCGAAAAGCAGTCTGAGCCTGTGGAACAAGTTGCAAGAACCGATACAAAAACCCCTGGTACCTATACTGGCAGGGTCTCTAATCGTATAAAATCAGGATTGATTTATGTTGTTGCCTTCATTATCGCTTTGCTGGCTGTAGTTATAGTGAGACATTCCTCTAAAACCAAAATCACAGTGACCAACCAAACCTACGAGGAGGATGGATCTTTCGTGTTATCTGGTTCCAGCGATATTTTTTTAAGAGAGTCTACAAGCAGGGTCAAAATCGAGAAAAGCAGTCCCAAAAGCCTCGGGAGCAATTCCAGCACAACTCATAGCAGCAGTAGCGGTACAACCCATGGTGGCGGAGGTCGTAAATTTTAATTTATTAATAGATCCGGTTCGCTGGATGAGGTGAGTTGAACTGCTTTACAGAGTTTTAGGGAGTTTCGACCCATCCGGGCGCATTATTATGATCGATTTTTAGTATAAACATTGAAGCGCATACATTGGTCATTGACCCACCGGCAGAATTATTCAAAGTAACTGTTCTAGAAGTAGATGTATTGTTTCTTAGCCCAATTCACTGGCCAACTTTGGTATGAAGGACCGATAATCCACTGTTTTGAGAACAACCCCCCGGCAGCCTCTATCGGATTTATTGAATATAGAGTTCTTAAACAAAATGATCAGGAGATGTGATTGACTTTGGCACATCACCTCTGGTCTTAACGTTATCAAGTTTTTCTTCATGTTTTCTGAACTCGTTAGTGTATTCCTGCCAGGGCTTGTCGTCTACGGTTATCCATAAAAAGCACATAATAATTGCCTCCCTTGGTTATTTCACTTTATTTTTCCCTTAGAGCAGTCTATTATGTAGATTTTATTGGAACATATATCGCCCTTCCCTTTATCCAGGATGCCAAGAGAACCGTCCTCGTGTCATGCCTAGCGGTTAAATCTTTTCCCTTATGCAACCTTTCAATAATTTCTTAAATATTGCGCTCAAAGGTTTTCAAATGCCGGGTTAGACGTAAAAAGATATGCTACGCAAGCATATAAAAAAGTTGCAGCGTGGCATGGATATTGGTACGCCTTGATATGTGACACGCGGCGGCATATCTTTAAAAAGTTTAATGACACAACAAAAACTCTCCTTGTGTCGGCGCAAAAGCGTTAAATCCCTTTTCATTACATCACCGGTTGGTATTTATCAATCCGTATCAAGGCTAAATCTCCGGCCTTTTCGGTTGATATTTGGAGAACATAGTTAAAAAATTTTTCGCCTTTTTTAACCTCTAATGGACTTTCCATATGAGCAAATGAAATACCGGTAAAAGTCTCGACTATGGCTCCTTTAATTTTACAATTTTCACAGTTGGCATCTTTCCCGCAGCCCAACTCGGTAAATGATTGAATGCAATCAAATACCTGCCCGCCTCTAAATCCCTCAACTTCGGACAATTCTTTGCCGAAAAGCTCACAGGCCTTTTTATTGGCAGTATAAACTTGACGCGGCTCTGGCTGCAAAACCAGGATGGGAGCATCAATTTTATCAATTGAATCCCTGATGGCTGGAAGATCATTGGAGTTGAATATCCTGTTTGTGCAAGATTTACAGGAACCTCCAGTAATAATAAAATCAGAAGATTGTTCGTAGTTAACATTAAACTCATTTTGGCACCAAACGCATATAGGTGTTAAATTTGGTTTATTAGAAGTCACTATAATACCTCCAAAAATAATTTTATTTAGCTACAATAGCCTATTTTTAATGTTCCTAAAAACAAACCACACCCCCTCATTGAAATAAGTAAGGAATAGTTGTATAAATGTGCAACTATACATATAGTTTTGGGAACAGTTAATAAAATGGCGCCGGTCACAAATTGCTAGCGGCGATACTCTGCAATATAGGGCAGATTACGGAAATGCTGCCGATAATCAAGACCATAACCAACCACAAACATATCGGGCATGGTGAAACATTTGTAATCTATATTTATAGGCAGGAGCCGCTCGGCGGGGTTGTCCAGCAGGGTGCATATTTTGAGGCTGGCGGGACGGGATTCCTCCAGACGCTGGCAAATGTATCCCAGAGTGAAGCCGGTTCCGATAATATCCTCTACTAGCAATACATGCCGTCCCTCTATATTAACATCAAGATCCTTTTTGAACTGAACGGCGGTTTTACCCGATTCATCGCGGGTTACCCCGATAGACAGAAAATCTATAATTACGGGCATGGTCAAGTGACGGGTCAAGTCAGCCACAAAATAGAAAGAACCCTTGAGGATGCAAATTATGACCAGTTCCTGACTCTGGTAGTCCAGGTTGATCGTTACGGCTATTTCCGCTAACCGCTGCTGGATTTGCTCCTCTGTATAAATAATTTTGCCAAGATTAGGTGAATTCATTATGTTTCAGATTCCTCCTCCAATCCAAACCTTCTGGCCAAAGTATGAAAATCATGTTTATAAATAATGCTGATATTAGTGCCGGGGTAAAGTTTTCTGAGCAGTTCTACCTTTTTCTTTTTATCGGCTGTATATTTTTGATTCATGGTGGTGAGCTCGATATAGGTATTGAACCGGGGCAGGTAGAAATCCGGCGAAAAGGCCATGGTTATATTACCTTCGGCATCCCATTTTATGGGGAAGGTACGGGGCTCATACTCCCACTCTATGCTGTGCATATCCAGGATCTTTGCGAATTCTTCCTCGGAGGGATGCTTGAAAACTACCGCCTGTTCCTGCTTAACCAGGGGATTATCTGCAGGCACTGCCGCAACCTCTTTGTTGCGCACCAAATAATTCAGCAGGGAAGCGGCCTCCTCAATACTTAAAAAGTCGGTATTCAACGTAAGGTGGTACTGCGAAGGATCAGACCAGTCTTTATTATATACGGTAGAAATGAAGCGGCGGTGTTTGCGGTCGGTCAGCTCCAGAAATCTGGCGGCGTCTTTTTCTCCAAGGCTGTAAGTCTGCATAATGCGTTGGGTACGTACTTCCACCGATGCCATAATTTTTACATGCAGGGCGAATGGATGGTTGGCAAATATAACCTGCCCCCCTAATCCCAAAATGATGGCCGGTTTTTCGGCAATATAGCTTCTCAGTTTATTTTCCAGATATTCTGCAAAGCTGATTCCCTGCCGGGATTGGGCCAGGAAATAACTCGAGCTTTCCGACAGCATATGCAGATCATGCTGGGTTGCCACTTCAGGAAACCATTCGCTTATTGCCAGGTCACGGGAAATAATGGGCAAATCAAGTTTTTCAGCCAGAAGAGCTACTATTTCTCTGCCATAGCTTCCAGCCTGCCTGGAAACCGTGATAAAAAACAAAATAGTCACCCCTTGCTATATTTCGAGTACGGACTAATTTTAGTTTTAAGCATTAAAAGGAAACTGCTCAGCGGTTTCAACACACCGCTGCAACGAGGCAGCGCCTCGTTATAAATAAATTATATTTATTAGCTTGTACAAATATTGCCAGTATTAGAGGAACAATTTTCAAGAAAAATTATAAAAGGCTATTTACACCAGACCCAATATATTGTAACATGAACGATGGTTGATGGCTAATCTTCCCAAGAGTCCTTTGAAATCCTTCCGCCAAAACATTTATTTTAATAAATATTTTTAATGAAATCCCGCAAAAATTCCTAAAATCCATGAGATAGTTTGAAATAATAAAAAATAATTAGTGAGCATGATATAAACTCGCTACAGAGGGCTATATAGGCCTACAGGCGGCTATTTAGCGGTATTTGGCTTTGACAGTTCTAGAAATCTCATGTACTATTTAAGTAAGCTCCAAGGAATTCCTAAGACGGAAGACCATCAGAGCCGGAAAACAGAAACGGAACATCTTAACGGATCAGAAATACCAGTGAAGGAATTCACTATATCCAGAGGAAATCAGAGAAAAGAGTTTATGTCAATTTTATAAGATGGAAGTTGGAATCTAGTAAGTCTGAAAAGACAAAGTAGGGGAAAACGGAAGTAAAGTAAAGCTGATGTAGACTAAGAGTAAATGAAGACCAAAAGACGAAGGTATTATGAGAAGTTAAAGATGGGAAACAAAGTAGAAGGCAATGATCGGTAAGAAGTTGATAAAGGTTCGTTGGAGCTTATGTTTTTAGACCAAAAGAGGGCGTCCCCCTGATTCACCAGTAAAAGAGGGGGACGTTCTCTTTTTTATACCACGTTACGCAGGCGCCTTCCTCCACTTGGGCAATTTTCCCAGGAAAATTGCCGACTTTTCACACAGTCTGCCGTCTCCTTGTCATCCTGAAAACGTCCCCTCGTGTCCTTATCTACTTACAGTCGCGTGAATATTCAATGGCTATATCTACAAGCCTTGAATTTTCAAAGAAGTCTGCGTAAATGACTTGAATTCTGTTGCTGTCAGCAGTGCTCTGAAACTGACTCTTAAGTACGTTTTCCATAACTGGGTTTACTCTATCGCTAAGATCTTTTGTGCTTCTGTAATCAAGCACGTAATTATCAATCACGTATTTGCCTATGCAGGCTTGTGTGATCTCTGTTACTTTAGGCTTAATAAATCCATCTAAGTCGAAACCTATAGTATTGGCTGATTTTTTTACCCAGTCTGGAATATAACTTAGCAACTCATCAGTCAATACTGCCGGTAACTCTTCATAGAATCTGGCTGGTATTATTGTTAAAGCATCGGGTGGTGCTACTTTTATTTCGGGTTGTTTTAAATCAAAAACGCCCGAATAAGTGGTCAATGTATACCATAAAGTGAAGGCTGAAAGAGGCTCACCGGGATCTCCTATATTCGTTATGTTAAAATTAGTAAGCTGGCTATTAATCATTTCATCTGCGTCGGTCGTGTTGGAATACTTGAAAGGACTGCTGTTCTGGCTGGCCATACCCAATTCATCGTAATTCCAGAAAAAACCTTTATCCTCATCAGACATCTTATTTTTATCTTCACTAATCAAAAGAATCACCTTGGATGAGGGGTTTTCGCCCACAACTTGTTCATAGGTTTTTTGGAATGGATTGCCCAATTCCGGTTTGTAGGCATAGGGTCCAAGCTTCGTCTTAACGCTTTGATAAAAAGAGTCGATATTTCCGGTATTACCAGCAAAGTGGCTCATTTCAGCAACGACGATTTCCCCTTTCGTGGTGGCGCAAAAGTTTGCTATCGAGTCCAGTACTTCGTCCATACTCACCCCGGTAAGCATATGATGGGTATAGGCGCCGCCATCCCTCAGATATATGCGCAGGTCGAACCAGCGGATCCCGGCATTGAGCTGCTGGTCAGTATTATAGTCTTGACACCTGGATAGATCTTTGATTTTATCGAAGAGAGAATTAACCATTTTAACCTTTAAATTTTGATCAACTCCAATCGTATAATCTATATCCGGAACAGGTGATGGCATATCAAGTTCAATTTTGAAACTACAAGCTGCAAGAATATTATCCATTGCTCCTATTATTTCCGAAACTACGGTTGATGCCGTTTCATAATTACCATCGAGAGCAAATTCGTTCCCCTTAAAATCCCAGGTCCCGGTATCATGAGTGGCGGGGAAAGTAATTTTACTCAGCAGTTTCGTATGCAGCTCAGGTGTATTGGACATCCAGTTGCGGTAGAATCCTTGTTTTAGCAAAGACCATTTTTCCCATATATCGGTGTTGTTCACATGTTCGACCCCGGCCTCATCCCCGGAACTCCTCGCCGAAAGGCAACTTCCCCAATTTACCGATTTGATCAGTATTTCATCGGTCGTTTTAACCGGTGCTGTTGAATTTGGATCCGCCGGGTTGATAATTTTCCATTTTTCCCAGGGCCCGAGTCTTCCCATTACCTGGACGGCAGCGCCTTCTCCCCAGGGGTCTCTTCCTGAAAGGTAATTTTTCCAGTATACGGAGCAAAACGCCACCGTATCGTTAAATTTCACCACCCCGTCGGAACCAAGGCGCTGAGGCTCAACTATCTCCCAGTCTTCCCATTCTCCCAAATTATTCATCATATTTACGTCTTTTTTATCCTGTCCGCTGCGTCCCGAAAGGTAATTATGGAAATAACCGGATTTTAAGTTTATAACGTCACCATAATGTATTTCAACGCTAGTAGAGGTCGGGTGCACGTATCCCTCAGACGCAACCAGCCATCTTTCCCAGGCATCGGTGTTTCCTATTAATTCGACCTTGGAATTGTCCTCCCTGCCGGTGGCTGAGAGGTATTTTCCAAAATACTCTGATCTAAATAATGCCACAGCTCCAGGCTTAACTATTGCGGTGGACCACCATAATAAATTATCAGGACTTATAATTTTAAATCTCTCCCATTCCCCGGGATCGCTCATTACCTGGACTTTGGTGGTATTGTCCCTGCCAGAGATGTAATTACCCCAGTTGACTGATTTCAACAGTACTACATCATTAAACCTTACTACTCCGCGATAATCCTGGTTATCAGCTTTTAAGATTTGCCATTTCTCCCATGGCCCAATATTCCCCATTAATTCGATGTCGGTTTTATTATTGCCGCTTCGCCCCGAGATATAGTTGCGCCAGTGAGCTGATTCCAGAGTTATGACATCACCATAGTGGATTCCTGATGCATCCGACGTATCGCCCAGGACCCCGGGAAACCCGAGTAGTTCTTCGATTGAAACTGTGTATGTTGCCGTTTTTCCTCCAATGGTGATTGTTAATTCCTGGTCATATGCTGGTTCCGAGCTATTAAAGCCGGTTACGTTTGCTTCAACAATTGGCAGTATGGCTGTAGAATTAGTATTGCTGTAAGTTCCGGTTACTTGTAAACCTGTGATATCCAGGCTATCTCCCACCGAATAAAAAAGCTTGGTTGCCGGAACGGTTATTGCTATGCTATCAGGCGCTGGCAAAACTGTAATATTATATGTTGCGGTTTTGCCTCCGGCTGTAATGTTCAATACCTGGTCGACGGCTGGTTCCGAGCTGTCAAAACCGCTTACGTTGGCTTCAGTAATTGGCAGTACCGCTGTATAATCAGTATTGCTATAAGTCCCGGTTACTTGTAAACCTGAGATATCCAGGTTTTCTCCTACAAAATAAATGAGTTTAATTGCCGGAGAAGTTATTGCTATACTATCAGGCGCAGGCATAACTGTAATATTATATGTTACCGTTTTTCCTTCAACGGTGATTGTTAATACCTGGTCAACGGCTGGTTCCGAGCTGTCAAAGCCGATTACGTTTTCTTCAGTAATTGGCAGTATGGCTGAAGGTCTAGTAGTATCAAGGTAAGTTCCGGTTACTTGTAAACCCGTGATATCCAGGTTATCTCCTGCCGAGTAAATGAGTTTAGTTGCCGGAATGCTTATTGCGATACTTTCGAATATTGAATGCGTTTCCTCTGATGAGGCGGGAGTCACGGCAGCGGGCGCAACAGTCGATTTATCCAATATTTTTCCTGCAATAAACGCTGTAATTCCCTGTCCTAAAACAAGTTCGCTAACCTGTTGCTGGATAGTTACGCCAGCAGCATTTACATCCGCTTTTTTAACTTTGCCTTCCCCTTTGACTTGAGCAGAAGCGCCGGCAATGAAGTTTATCAATGTAGCCTCTTTAAATACATTAATTGTAGTGCCGCCAGCTTGAGCCGATGTTTCCAGGGTGACATTTCCGCTCACCAATTCAATATCAGCTTTAGCATCGACGTACACTTGAAAATCGCCGGCCAATTGCAGTCCCGAACTACCAGTAAACTTGGGAGATACTTTAACAACACCAAAACCCTGGCCTTCCAAATTATTTTCTTCCAGCCTGGCGGGAGATTCAAGGGTCACATTTCCTGCCACTGAATTACCTTCAACTACGATTTTAGGGGCCTCGCCAAAATCTTTATCAATCAGCAATTCATTCAGATTGGAATTACGAATAATAACCGAATGTGCACCCCCGCCGTTTATAAATGTCCTGCCGGTAACGCTTACGTTGTCAAGTTGGACATTACCATCCCCTATTCCGGCTGTAAGCATGAGATTGCCTTCAATTTTGGTATTTTTAATATTTACGTCAGTAGAACTTACAGTCACGTTTCCGTTAATAGCTGTTGGGTCTTTTTCCGGTCCATAAATACCTGCAACATTATATACTGTCCCCAGAGCCTGATATAAAACAGTCACGGCTTCAGCCCTGCTGATATTATTTAGAGGCCGAATAGTACGGTCGGGATATCCTTGAAAATATTTTTCTATAACTGCCGAATTGAGTGATTCCTTACCCCATTGCGGTACAATTTCAGCATCTTGGTATTCTTCAAGTTTTGTGGAGGTTTCATTATTCTTTAACTTCAGTACTGATGAAAGTATCTTTGCAACCTCTATCCTGCTTATGGGGTTGTCAGGTTTAAAGGTGCCATCTTCGTAGCCTGATATATATCCGGCTGCTTTTGCTTTTTCTATATCACCTGCATACCACGCCTTTGCAGGAACATCTGAAAAAGCAATTGTAGTCTTAGCAGTCAATCCCAGTGCCCGATTCAGCACCGAAACAAATTCGGCTCTGGTAATATTATTATCCGGCTTAAAGGTACCATCTTCATAACCCCGTATAAGGCCTTTTTCCAGCCAATTGTTCACCTGTGAGGCAGCCCAATGTCCTGTAATATCTGAGGTCTGAGCAAAAACCGGCATAATAGTCGAAATCAGCATCGATACTGCCAGTAAGATACTTACCATAGTATTTTTTCTTATCCTCACATTAAAACCTCCCGCAAATATTATTTTCCTACCCAATTATTAGAGTTGATAAAAATCCAATACAGATTTTGGCTAGGAACTACCCCGGAAGTGAATTTGACTTGTCCCCCATACATAACCTGTATACGTTTTTAAATCCCCCTTCTAGAATTTGTTCTCTATGTTGGTATGAAAAGACGTTTGAGGAATTATTTATATAGTTTATAATTGATAGTAATATTTGTTATTAATGCCGGGTAGTGATAAAATACATTAGCGACTATAGTCAATGACTATAGTCATTATATTTTAATTTTCATGTCACCATTTGTCAATATAAGGGGTAATTTAATGGATAACACGTTGACTTCAAGAAAAATCCAGGCGGCTGAAACAAAAAGGAGAATTTATGAGAGTGCCGTAAAGTTATTGAGAGAGCGCGGAATCAATAATTTCAGTGTAGATGATATTGTTGAGGCGGCCGGAGTAGCCAAAGGTACCTTCTATGTTTATTATAAGTCGAAGTTTTCCTTGATTGCTGATTATGTTTCTACATTGGATCTTTCCTACGAAGATTTTTTTAATTCCATTCCTCCGGATACAAAGCCATTAGAAATGCTGCTGCAGGTAACTGGCAAAATTGCCGACATAATGGTAAGCGATATTGGTTTTGATGTGATAAGAACAATCTATGAGGCATTAATAAAAAAGTCTGAGGGTGTGGAGGCATTGCTGAGTTACCACCGAAAACTTTATCAATTATATAGTGAGATTATTACACAGGGGGTCCAGCAGGGTGAGTTCAGGGAAACAATTGATATAGATTCCGTTACGAACCACTGTATAATGAGCATCAGGGGAATGACATTTGAATGGTGCATACGCTACCCCGACTTTGATTTTAAGGAAGAGGTTTTAGAGCACTTTAATATTCTGCTTGCAGGTATCAAAAATAGGGAAAAGTAAGGCAGGTTCGATATTAATAATGCCCCCCACTTTGGCTCATTGCCCCAGTCATTTTGGGAGTTTCACACAGTTTGCCATCCCCTTGTCATCTTATCATCGCTTGACTTTCCTAAGAAAAATGGTATTTTGCACAATGATATCAATAAGCTTTTGGCATTAGAGTATAATAGAGTTGACATTGCTCAAGTAAAACATTAGATTTAAAAGACTAATTTTAAGATCCAGTACAATTTGAAATAATAAGAGCAAGGAGATGTGATAATGGCTTTTTACTTTGACGAGCCCTCTTATACATTTAGTGAGTATTTACTCGTTCCCGGATATTCTTCAACCGAATGTATGCCATCAAATGTTAGTCTTAAAACACCATTAGTCAAGTTCAAAAAAGGCGAGGAACCGGCTGTTTCGATGAATGTGCCGCTTGTTTCGGCCATAATGCAGGCCGTTTCGGATGACAAAATGGCAATTGCCCTGGCTATGGAAGGCGGAATTTCCTTTATATTTTGTTCCCAATCGATTGAGAGTCAAGTTGCGATGGTAAGCAGAGTGAAAAACCACAAGGCGGGTTTTGTTACCAGTGATTCCAATATTAGACCCGAACAGACACTTGCCGATCTGCTAATGATTAAAGAAAAAACCCTACATTCAACTTTTGCGGTTACCGATGATGGGAGTTCAAAGGGGAAGCTGCTTGGCTTAATTACCAGCCGTGATTACAGAATAAGCCGATTGCCTCTGGACACCAAGGTTCACGAATTTATGACTCCTTTCCAATCTCTAATGTGTGCCAATGAAGGGATAACTCTTAAGGAAGCTAATAACTACATTTGGGACCATAAGCTCAATATACTCCCGGTTATTGACAGCAAACAAAATCTGGTATCTCTGGTATTCCGCAAAGACTATGATACTCACAAGGAAAACCCTGACGAACTGCTTGATGCTCATAAGAGATACATTGTTGGAGCAGGCATTAACACCAAAGACTACGAACAAAGAGTCCCGGCACTCGTAGAAGCAGGAGCAGACGTTTTATGTATTGACTCATCAGAAGGTTTTACCGAGTGGCAAAAGTTAACCGTAGACTTTATACGACGCAGCTATGGTGACAGTGTAAAGATTGGCGCGGGAAATATAGTTGACCGGGAAGGGTTCATGTTTCTTGCCGATGCCGGAGTCGATTTTATAAAAGTTGGCATTGGCGGCGGTTCAATTTGTATTACGCGTGAAGAAAAAGGAATTGGTCGAGGTCAGGCTACGTCATTAATAGAAGTTGCCCAAGCTCGAGATGAATATTTTAATAAGACCGGGCTGTATATACCAATTTGTTCAGACGGTGGTATTGTTCATGACAACCATATAACACTTGCTCTGGCTATGGGTGCTGATTTTGTAATGCTGGGAAGATACTTTGCAAGATTTGATGAAAGCCCTACGAAAAAGCTTAACATTAACGGTAATTTTGTTAAGGAATACTGGGGTGAAGGATCAAACAGAGCCAGGAACTGGCAGCGTTATGACCTTGGCGGAACCGAGGCGCTCTCTTTTGAAGAAGGAGTTGACTCTTTTGTTCCTTATGCAGGAAAGCTCAGAACCAATGTGCAGATTACCTTAAGTAAAACCAAGTCAACCATGTGTAACTGCGGTGCCCTGACCATTCCTGAATTGCAGAAAAAGGCAAAGTTAACGCGCGTTTCATCAACCAGCATAATAGAGGGCGGAGCACATGATGTAATACTAAAAGACAACAATATTCTTGCCATAAAATAAGCAGTTAAGAATGTGCAGTAAGCCTATTAATCCTATTTTATTTGGAATTAAAAATTATATAAAATTAACATGGAGATTTGGAAAGCAGGTTGAAACAATATATCTGCCAATATTCCTTGTCATCATTTGGGAAATGGTACGTTAAGATATCTCACCTCTCTCTGTATTAATCGAATACCTGACATTTCCGATGATGTTTGGTCAAATAACCTTCTGCATTTTCCCGTCCAGCATCACTCTGGCACATTCAGGATTGACCAGTAATGACAGATATGCGTGCCCAATAACCATAATCGTGGCCAGACATCCGGTCAGTCCGTGGATGGTCCAGGCTATTCCCAGGCGGGCAGTCAAGGTATGATGAGCCTCCTGTTCCATCATGACAGCAGTTATCATAAGAACCAGGGCAGCAATAAACATTAACCAAAAAAACATCTTCTGTCCCCCGTTAAATCTTCCAGCAGGCAGAGACCCGGCTTCCTGGGTGAAATATCCTCCCATTCTTTGCATCCATATCAAGTCATATTTATGGAATACCATATCCTTGCCCCATGATACGAGACCAATGATCAAGAGTATTAGGAAGGCTACTCCGGTGAATCCATGGTGAGCCCCCAAATGTGTTGTACCGCTCTTAAAGAGCATCTCTATCCCCGTATATGCCAGGGTGAGAAATAGAATTATCCTCAGCCAATGGGAAATCAATTCCCTTATGTTAAACCGTGTTACCAGTTGGGTGGGTTTAGGATATTTGGATTTGATCTCATGCCGGACGAATAGAAAATAGTGCACGGCACATAGAAGTACTGCAACAACAAGAGAACTTAACCAGAAAACCGCCTTATGGGCTGCATAGAGTTCAGTCACTTTTCTCTCTCCTTTCATTATGCGGTTCTTGATGGCGGTGTTCAGTGATAAGTTCACGATAGGCCTTTTTATTCAGAAGCAGCTTAATCTGGTTCAATGCCTTAAAAATGTCAGTCAGGGGCGGGTGATGCTCCCGCTGCGGATTGGCAATGATCCGGTCATGAGCCAACTCGGCTTCCCGTCGTATTAACGCAAGGTAATCCTTAAAAACCATAAGATCTTCGTCAATAAGCCCCATATCTAACAGGGTTTTGAGGGATTGGCCAATTTCCACATCGTAGCTGCTAAAAATCTCGTCAGTTTTATCCAGTATGGGGACGGGGGCCAGCAAGTCAGCTTCAAACAGCCTATCAACAACCGGGGGCGTTAACCCAGTCGCTTCAATAAATCTTTCCCGTGACAAACCGATTCCTGGGTTTCCCTCCGGTTCACGAACAAACAGATCGTCGAAGGCCTCGAGGTGATCTGTCTCGCCAATGTCATCACCGTTGCGTTTGCCTTCCATGATCATTTTTATCAGTGACAGGGGATAGTAATGTTTTTCCTGGAGTTCTTTGATGGTACGGATCTCTATAACGTGCCTGTCATCATAATAGGCCATATTACGGCTGGTTCGGACTGGCGGGCTTAACAATCCCTCGCGCAAATAAAAATGGATGGTTTGTTTGGAGACACCCGTAGCGGCAACCAGCTCTGCCATCTTCTTTAAACCCTTATCATAGTTCATTATTATCACCACCATGTTTTGCTATGTGTAAAGTGTATATCGATACTATACACATTGTCAACCTAAAATATAAAGCCTTGCTCTTTATAGATACAAGGCCATTTGAGTTAGGGGACATTCTTTCTGTAACACAGCAAGACTTCTTCCGGCCCGGCCGCAGTAATCTTTGAAACCGGCTAAAAGATTTTTAGGGACTGTGAACATCTTTGACAGCTCTGAAAGAAAGATAGCCAAAGTGATCTATCTTTCTTTTATCATATACACCCCCATCATACACAATAATGTAAGCCTGTTTTTCATCCTGGATAGAGGTATCCGCTGTCCAGTAGTAAATTACCTTGGAATGTATATCCCATAAAGGAGATTCCTTATCCGGGATTTTTTCGTATACAGCCTTCTCTTTTTCCGGATTCCATACCCCGCCGGAATTTTCACCGTGTAGCATCATCGAACGAACCGCCTCGTCAGTAGTTGGTAAACGCCAAATATTCTGCTCAATCTCCATTATACTCAGGCCATCCTCTGATAAATGCTTGCAGATATCCTGGGCTTCTTCCCAAGATACCCCTCTGTCCGGCCATCCCGGCCCCCTTGGTGCCCAGGCAAGGGTGACTGCATTCCCATCGACTATTCTGACCCCAAAATCACCGTCATTAATTCTATTTGCTACTTTAATTCCCTGAGGAATAGAGATCGACAAAACAATGATCAGCGGTATAAAAATTATCAATCTATAGGCCCATTTCAGAGGATAGGGTTCACCAAAATAATAAATTACCCCTAATACTGCGAACGGTATAACAATTAATAATCCCAGCACACTAAAACTGGCTCCAGAGAAAAACCAGATACAAAAAACACCTGCAAATAGATGAAACGCTAACCCTATTTTCTTCCACTTTAAAATGATTAGCGCTAACATTACAAAAACAATAGTAAATAATATATATTGAAAGAAAAACATAAAGATGTTTTCCCAAATAGAAGTAGAATACCAGCCTTCATGAAAATTTTCAAAAGCGCCCCAATAGGCCCAAATACTCGAAAACACTATGGTTATTGATACCCCAATCCAGCCTAAAATTCTTCTTTTTCGCTCCAATTTAATCCTCCTGAACCCTTTATGCTTTATCATAAATATAAGCATTAACCCAATTGTCTGTCTAGTTCGCAAAATTGCTGATTTGCTTGGAATCAGAACAGGCGGCGAGTTCTAGTCTCCCGCCTCGTTGCAGCGGTGTGTTAAAACTGCTCCGCAGTTTCTTCCGATGCTTAAAAGCTTGTTCCAAAAAGATTTCAGCTTCAATTATTAAAAGACTCTGGAATTTAGCGATTAATGGCATATATTTTCATCTATTAAGAAATAAGTTAACATGTATGTATATTTGAAGTCTTAAAATAGATTTTTCTATACTCATTGTTTTATAAATGAGAGTTTTGCATATGGTAAATCCAATGCTTTTTAGTCCAGCTAACATAATTACCTGAATTTTTTGCTAGTAGTTATGTGTTAAGACTGTATTGTAGTTTCAAAGAACGTGATTTTGCTATTATGCAAAATCCTCAAATACGTGAATGCTTTAATCGATCTATTGTGACAGATTATTTTATATAGTGGTTTTCTCTAATAATTATCCTGATACGGAGGGTGGGGCGGTATTTTAATTAAACCTAAAACACTTGCTGATTTCCATAGAGAATCATGTTGTTCAAATCGGCTTATTTCCCATGGAAATTGAATTATGGAGGGATATTATGTTTAAAGAAGAAAGAGAAGAACCAATGTTCGATTGGGGCTTGTTAGGTGATATTGACTTAGGAAGACCTAATTTAGGTTCAACCATGCCAGTAGTAGTTTATCGCTTAATGCAGTTTACATTAAGAGACAATATGATTAAACAGTTTGGAGTCAAAAAAGCCGATGAAATATTTTACCAGGCTGGTAAAGTGGCCGGTCAAGAAGTATATAAAAATTTAGTTAATGAAACCGATGATTTTAATAATTTTGTCAGCCAAATCCAATCAATACTAAAGAATTTGGGAATTGGTGTTTTAAGGATAGAAAAAGCAGATCTTAATAATCTTAATTTTCTTCTAACTGTGTCGGAAGATTTGGATTGTTCCGGGCTGCCAGTTTGCGAAGAGGAAATCTGTGTATATGATGAAGGGTTTATAGCCGGTCTACTTTTAGAACAAACCGGTAGAGAGTTTATGGTAAAAGAGATTGATTGCTGGTGTTCTGGAGACAGGGTATGTCGTTTTGAAGCTAAAGTGAAATAGGCGGGCTTTTATGCTAGAAATAGAAAAACAACAAATTGATCTATTAACTGAATCAGCATATCTTGTGCTTAATGGAAAACCTCCAAAATCCATTATGTTACCAGACGGTTATCCCGATAATGAGTTTAAACAGTTCATCAGCTATTACAACAGGTTAATTGATGAACACAGTGAACTTGATAGATTTGCCGCCGCCCTCTCCCTTGGGGATTTGGATTACAAACCAACTAAGGTAAAGATGCAGGCATATCAATTGCTTAAGAACTTACAAGGTAATTTAAGACACCTGACATGGAAAACACAGCAAATTGCCCGAGGAGATTTTACTCATAAGATTGACTTTATGGGTGATTTTTCAGAAGCTTTTAACAATATGGCACAGCAGCTAAAAGAGGCATTTGAAAAAATAGAAAATCAAAATAGGCAGTTGGAAGAAGCATACAATATTATTCAGTCCGATAAAGCACATGTCGAAGAATTGCTTAAAAACCTTCAGGCAGCCGTATATGTCAAGGATCTGCAGGGCAGATACACTTTTATGAACAGTGAATGGGAAAAAGCTACAGGGATTGCTAGTGATCAGGCTATCGGAAAAACTGCTGTTGAGGTCTTCCCATCCGACATTGGGCAAAAATATCATGAAAACGATATGGGGGTTATAAAATCCTGTGAAATACAAGTAACCGAAGATAATGGTGTTCAAGAAGATATAAATAGAACTTATTTATCAACCAAGGTACCTATGTGGCAAGATGACAGAATTATTGGATTGTGCAGTGTTTCAACAGACATAACTGACCGTAAACATATGGAGGAGGAACTAGTTGTAGCCAAGAGGATTGCAGAAGATGCTTCAAAAGCTAAAGCAGATTTTCTGGCTAATATGAGTCACGAAATACGTACTCCTATGAACGCGATTATGGGTATGGCATACCTTGTTCAAAAAACTGAGCTCACAAAAAAACAAAAAGATTATGTTGATAAAATATATAAATCCAGCCAGCATTTACTGGGCGTAATAAACGATATCTTAGACTTTTCCAAGATCGAAGCCGGCAAGCTTGATATTGAATGTATCGATTTCAATCTTGAAAGTGTACTGGACAATCTATCCAATTTGATAGGAGAAAAATGTTCCGCCAAGGGGCTTGAACTAATATTTGATGTAGATCCTGAAATACCAAACAATTTACGTGGAGACCCTCTGCGTCTGGGTCAGATCCTTATTAATTATGCCAACAATGCTATGAAATTTACCGAGAAAGGTGAAATAATAGTAAGAATTCGCAAGGAATTTTATGATGAAAATGAGTACTATCTTAGATTTGAGGTTAAGGATACTGGAATAGGTCTGACTGAAGAACAAAGGAACAAGCTATTTCAGTCTTTTCAACAGGCGGATTCTTCTACCACAAGAAAATATGGTGGTACAGGCCTTGGTTTGGCAATATCAAAGAATCTAGCTACCCTTATGGGCGGTAACGTGGGTGTCGATTCTCAATATGGAAAGGGTAGTACCTTCTGGTTTACAGCAAAACTTTTGATTAACAAGAAGTTTAATGAAATAAATCTTCCTGCAATTGAATTGCAAAATCGCCGTGTGCTAGTAGTTGATGATAATTTGCAGGCAAGAACAATTATACGCAACATGTTGAAATCCATGTCTTTACGGGTGGATGAAGCTGAATCTGGAGTAAAAGCTGTCAAAATGATTATAAATGCCAATAATATTGATGACCCGTATGAGATTATATATATGGATATGCAAATGCCTGATACCAATGGTATCGAGACTATAAAGCAGATAAACATTTTGAATTTGGCCTTAAAACCGCGTTATATAATGGTTACCGGCTTTGGCCGGGAAGAGATATTCCATGAAGCACAAAATGCCGGAGTTGAGCTAGTTTTAGTAAAACCGGTAAATCCGACCGTACTTTTTGATGCAACTATAAAAGTAATGGCCGGAAACCTTGAAGAAGCTTGTGACGACCAGGACATGACTGCTGTACAAAGCAGGCAAAATAATCTACTCGCTATAAAAGGTTCAAATGTGCTTCTGGTTGAAGATAATGAACTTAATCAACAGCTGGCCTTGGAATTGCTTGAAGATGGTGGATTTAACATTGATATAGCTGATAATGGGCAGATAGCATTACAGAGAGTTACTGAAAAAATCTATGATATAGTTCTAATGGATATGCAGATGCCGGTAATGGATGGACTTGAGGCTACCAGGCAAATTCGTAAAAACCCGGAATATGTGATGTTGCCTATTGTAGCATTGACAGCTAATGCAATGACCGGAGATAGAGAAAGATGCACAGAAGCAGGAATGAATGATCATTTGGCTAAACCAATAGATCCCGAGCAGCTTTATAAAATGTTAATCAAATGGATTCCGCAGAAACATGTCATTAACAATATTCCACATGGTTATGAAGATCTTAATGCAGACGATATAGATCAAATGAAAGAGCCAACAAAGATAAGCATTCCTGGTCTAGATATAGAACTGGGGCTTAAGCGTGTTCTTGGCAAAGAGAAATCTTACATAAATTTATTAAAAAAATATGTATCCAGCCAAAAACACTCATTGACAGAGCTGGATACGGCGCTCAGTCATGGTGATTATAATGCGGCTGAATGCATTGCTCACACCCTTAAAGGAGTTTCCGCAAATATTGGAGCCATACAGGTTCAGGAAAATGCTGCTATCTTGGAGAATCAAATAAGACAACAAATAACCAGGGAAGTACTCAATCCTATAATTGCAGAAACAAATTCTTTACTTCATTCCTTGATAGAACAAATAGAAAAAAACCTTCCGGCTGAGGATGAAAAAACCCAAAATGTTGGCCCTATATCTGCAACGGAGGATCTGAAAAAGGCATTGGAGAATTTGAGACCTCTCATCGAAGCCCGCAAACCTAAAAAATGTGCTGAATCTTTAGAAGGATATAGAAAGCTAGTATGGCCTCAGAGCTTGCAAACTGAAGCTGCCGAACTGGACAAACTTACTTCTAAATATAAATACAAAGAAGCACAAGCGGCGCTAGATTCACTAGCCGGAAAATTGGGAGGGATTGTTGAATAATGAAGGATTTATCGGAATGTACTATTTTAATTATTGATGATACTGAAGACAATATTGATATTCTGGTTGAAGCCCTGGGAGAGAATTATGAACTTTCTGTAGCGATGGATGGGCCATCAGCACTGGAAAGTTTGGAATATGAACTGCCTGATATCATATTATTAGATATTATAATGCCTGGTATGGATGGATATGAAGTCTGCCAAATTTTAAAGAAGGACAGAAGGACGGCAGAAATTCCCATTATATTTCTAACGGCTATGGATGATATTGAAAGTAAAACAAGGGGGTTTGAAGCTGGCGCGGTTGATTATATTACCAAACCCTTTGAAATTCTTGAGGTTAAAGCTAGGGTACAGACACATTTGGATTTAACTCTGGCAAAGATTGAACTATCTATGCAAAAAGAGATTCTTGAGGAGAAGGTTATTGAACGCACACAGGAATTAAGTCTTACTCAGGAGACTACAATTGAAGCTATCGCATGTCTGGCAGAGTATAGAGATCCTGAAACCGGGGGACATATAAAACGAACCAAGAATTATGTTAAAGTTTTAGCAGAAAAACTTAAGGGCCATCCTAAGTATAGGAAATTACTTAATGATGAAATAATTGATCATTTTTATAAATCTGCTCCTCTTCATGATATTGGAAAGGTTGGAATCAGGGATGAAGTGTTATTAAAACCGGGTAAATTGACTGATGACGAATTCGAAGAAATGAAACAACATTCAATTATTGGACATAATGCCTTATATATGTCTTCACAAAAACTTGGTGAAAATTCATTTCTAAAATATGCTATGGAATTTTCAAAACACCATCATGAAAAATGGGACGGAACAGGTTATCCAAACGGGCTCTGCGGTGATGAAATACCATTAGCGGGCAGAATTATGGCTATTGCAGACGTCTATGATGCACTTATTAGTAAACGTGTGTATAAACCCCCTTATACTCATCAAAAGGCTGTAGAGATAATAACCGAAAATAAAGGAACACATTTCGACCCTGATATCGTAGAAGCATTTTTAGAAATTAAAGAAGATTTTCGTCAGATAGCCTTGAAATACGCAGATTTTAAAGAGGAAGTATTAACACTTACTGTAATAGATAAATAAAACCTATTCAAAAGGTCGCGTAACTTCCGGGAGTGTAACATATTATACCCTCGCCTCATAATGGACTTTAAATCCTTTTTAAATCTCCCGGTTGCTAAAATCTCATACTTTATTCTGAACCTCTGCTACCAGTTCTTCAAAACTCGAACAGCGTTTTGCACTTGGGTCGCGACTTATTCTATTGGCTTCTTCCAGAGCCGCTATTGTTTCGGCATTAGGAACATTCAGGGTAATTTCAAAGGGAATTTTCCTCTGCCGCACAGCTTGCCGGACAAAGATGTTAAGTGCTGTCGTCATATTCATGCCCAACTCAGAAAAAAGCTGTTCCGCTTGCTCTTTCAGTTCCTTATCCATGCGGATACTTAAATTTGTCATCTCGGCCACCTGCAATCCCTCCTTTATGAATCATTACCTATATTGAAATATAAAATATGTGCACCGTAAATATATTGCACGAGTTATTCTTGAAAGCCTAAGTTTGCACTTGGGTCCCCTGGGCTTTTTAATATAATCGTACGATATTAATGGTGTTGCACGTAATCGTGCTATTTGTTATAGTAATCGTACGAGGTGGTTAATATGAATGACACAACAAAAATTATTACCGCGACCGAATTAAAAACCAATCTGGGTAAATACATCGAGTATGTTATTGATGACCACGAGGTTGTTATCACCAAAAACGGCAAAAAGGCCATAAGAATTACCCCTTACATCACAGAAATCGAACGATATTTTTTGCTTAAAGAAAACGCATTGGATTATCAATATGGGGGCAAGAAGGTATCATATGAAGAATTCATGGAGATTTATGAGAAAAGCGAGCTGAGAATGGAGTATATCAACGGTGAAATAGTCCTTTTGGCTTCACCCAGTACCTATCATCAGGATATATCCGGGAATTTGCATATCCATTTGCGGTCATATCTGAAAGGCAAAAACTGCAAGGTTTTCTACGCCCCCTTTGATGTTCATTTCTACAAAAAAGACCTTAAAACACCCGATGTAATGCAGCCCGACCTGCTCATAGCATGCGATTTGGAGAATAACGTTAATGAAAACGGCCGATACATGGGTACACCCACGCTTTGCGTTGAAATTTTATCAAAAAGCACCCGTTCCAAGGATATGGTAGATAAGCTCAATACTTATATGCTGTCCGGTGTGAGAGAATTCTGGATTGTCGATCCTTTCAAGCATTCAGTTATGGTCTATGGCTTTAAGGACTTTGAAATTGACGAGTATACTACCTGTAAGCTCGGGGATACTGTAACCTCGTATTTTTTTGAGGGTTTGGAGATTCCGATAAATGAAATATTCTAGGAATGTTCAAAGAGCATAAGCAAATGTCAAAGAAGAATGCCTCGGCATAACCGGAGTAATCGAATAAATCATGAAGGGTTTAATAATAACACATATTAGCCTTAAAATATTGTTAACATGAATCAATTTTTCTGCTTAATCGATATTGCTCGGAGGTGGGTAATTTGTCAGTCACTAAAAGTGATCTCTATAAAATGATTGATAAGTTAAATGATGCAGACACAACGTCCGCATTCGATTATTTACAGTACCTTGTAACTCGTTCTATGCAGGCGAAAAATGGGACATGGGCACAGCTAGCCCAATTGCCTCCTGATGATGAACCGCTTAATGATGAAGAACGGCGTCAGTTTGCAGCGCCGGATGATTATATATCAGGTTTTCAAATGCCGGAAAGGAAGTAGCTCAATATGAAAAACTACTTAATTCCCTTGTTAATAGGAACTACTGCGGGGATCATTGATATTCTACCCATGATAAAACAAAAACTTGATAAATATTCGATCCGTTCAGCTTTTGCATACCACCTGATTATGCCCTTAATCGTTTTCCATTTAGAAACAGCAATCCCGTGGTGGATAAAAGGTGGGCTTGTTTATCTCGTTTGCAGTGTACCTATTTTGCTGTTAGTCGCCAACGATGATAAAAAATCCATACCAATTATTGCTGTTACTTCTGTGATAATAGGTACGATTGTTGGACTTGTCTTTCGTTTTTGGGTTAGTTGGCAATAGCTGTAAAGGCGGATTTTCTCAGCTTTATAAAGCTATAAAGCTATTCGAAATCTATGTCTATTCATCCCTGACCTGAAGTGGGCCGTGTTTTTTCTCAAATCCGCTAACAAACTTTTCAAGCACGGTTATTATTTGATTGTTGATCGAACGACGATCGCTTTCAGCTATTAATCTTATCTTTTTATACAGATTTTCGTCTACACGGAGACTAAAAACCACTTCAGAAGGCTTAGCCATATACATACCTCACCGTTATTTTGATGTTATAACAATATCAAATATGGCAACATTTTTATAACGTTGACATAACATTAATGTAATGTTACCCTGTCGATATAACTTCGAAACAACAATACTAAAATTTTTAGTTTAATTTGAGAATGTACAATTTCAATGTAAAAGGCAGGGTATTATCTTGGCAGATAGTTTGGGAGAACACATTAAGGCTATCCGTACCGCTTTAGGGTGGAGTGAGTCTCAATTGGCAAGAAAAGCCGGGGTCTCCCAATCCGTTATAAGTGATATCGAGACCGGGAAAAACAACAATCCACGCATAAAAACGTTGTGGAAGCTGGGCCATGCTATGGGTATACCCCTATCGGAACTATTGAATATAGATTCCCTAAACAAAAAAACTAGGGGATGTGATTGACTTTGGCACATATCCCTTGGTCTTAACGTTAGCAGGTTTTTATTTATCTCTTCTTAACTCGTTAGTGTATTCCTGCCAAGGTTTGTCGTCTACGGTTATCCATAAAAAGCACACAATAATCGCCTCCCTTGGTTATTTCACTTCATTTTTGCCGTAGAGCAGCCTATTATGTAGATTTTATTAGATCGTATATTGCCATTTCTTTTTTCCAGGATGACCAGAGAACCGTCCCCTTGTCATCGGGAAAAGTAAGGCATGTACAAATAAGCAGGGGTAAGACAGTCTGACGTTTCCCTTATCTGCGTCTTGGTTACACAAGGGACGTTCTTTCTGTAACACAGCAAAATTAATAACTTAAACAATGAGCCACTGGGAAAACCGGTAGGCTTTTTTCGATATAACGGAAATAAATGCATGAGGTTCTTGATATGGTTAGACAGGCGAGACCACGGTGCGAGAGCTGCGTTTATCATGTAGTTTTACGAGGAATTAATCGAGGTGAAATTTCCCTCGACGATAATGATTACCTGCGCTTTTTGGAAACGCAGCGTAGAAAAAGATACATCAAGAGTACAGGTTTTACGGGTACTGTCTACAAAGAGCATAAACTAATGTTACAAGAAGAACGTCCCAGTGTAACCGGTGTAACACAATACAAAATGCCTAAAAGTGGACGTTTTTCTTTAGCTTACCGTACTTACTAAGCATGTTTATTGCTTGGAAACTTCCTGGAATAATTTGTCGTGCAGCGGTAACTAATCCTTGCAATCTTTCTCGAGATCTATCATTTGTGGGATTGTTTTTAAAAAAGAGTGTTTCGTTAACTATTTTATATTGTAATGAATTTGTCAGTTTAGGATTTCCTTTTCGATCAATAATAACACCTGTTATTTCTTTAGGATAGTATTTAGTATAATACCTTGATTTTTTTACGGAAATTCGAAAACCGTAATGTCGAATTATATTTTGGCTCAAAGTCTTAAACCTATATGAAATATGATTAACTGAAGAAAAAGTAATGTCATCAACATAAACAGACATCGATATATCATTTTTATTAGATAATGTCTGCAATGCCTCGAACATATCTTGATTTGCAAAATATGATAGAATTTGACTTGTGGGTGCACCAGATATAAGATGGTTTCTTGTCTTAATACCCTTATTGAACAAAAAAGAGTTAATATCTATAATATTTTCTGATGGTGCTAAATCAAGATCTATTGTAGTTATATTTGCTAAGAAATCGGCTATATCAGGTGATACCTGTAAACATTCTCTAAAAAAATGATAAACCTTCTCACGAGATGTGCTCGGAAAGAAGGCAGTTAGATCAAGTTTATAAACATATTTGTTGCCAAGATGTATTTTGGCATTATCATAATGAGATCTACCTTTTACTCCGGAAAAAATATTTTTGGGTACATCAATATTAGATAGTATTGTTTTTAACCTTTTCTGAATTGCTTTTAAATTGTCATCTGGTGGTTCGATTAACCTACGTTTTCCATTTTTATTCTCTATGTATGGATGTATTAAACCGGCTAAGTAAGATTGTTTAAAATATTTATTACTAGGTATTTTTAGAATATATTTGATTTGTTTCTTGCTTTTTACACCAAACAATGGTGATTCGATATATCTCAAATGGTTACCTCTCTTTAAAAGTTGCGCTGGTGTTAGGAATTTAATGCTATGCTGATTAAAGAACGGAAGATATCAGCAAGCATATCACATTTCCCACTTGATATAGCCAGTGTAATTGGAATGGTTACCATAAGAACAATTAAAATCATCACCATTTTAGTGTCACAAACAAGCTTATTACCGCTGAAAACATTAATATTAATGGTGATCCCGGGTTTATCCGTTCTCTTCATGGTATTTCACCTCCTTGTTATTATTGGCCCTTTTGCGGTTTAGCTTAGGGTCTCCCCAATCCGCAAATAACAAAGAGATGGGTGTAGCCGTATACCAAATACACCAGCGCATTTCACACTCCCCATATACTTTGGAGAGTTATAGTCCCAACACTTTCAGTGATACCTGACATCGAACTTATTAGACTTTCCGGCGTTTTCAACCATTAAACGAAACGTGCGCCTTGTCTGTTTTCCCGATATCCATCCAGGGGGCATGTGCTGGGCTATTAAACTCGGTACTTAAAGTACCAAGCCGTTCACATAATACTGTGAACCAAAAGGGAGAAGATCTGGCTACAATCACTGACATTATAATTATAGTATTTTTTTTCACGCATAGTCACTATTTTAAAGGTAATTTTTTCATAATTCTCAATTCTTGGTCTATAAAGGCGCAGGCACTTTGTTTAGGGAATAAGAAAAAGAACATCAAATATAGGTATGCTTAACGAGAACGCAAAAGTAATGAAGAAATGAATATTATTTTATAATAATGGCTAATAACAATTTAGCTATACCGATAAAATTTATTTTTGATATAATTATTACATATTTTGGGTTTACAAAGGTAATCATATGATTTAATCTTAAATTAAGCAACAACTTATTTCCATTGATTATTTCAGGGGGGTATTAAATTGGGCATCGGAGGAATTTTATTGGAACGAATGGAATCCATAGGAATGAATCTATCTGAATTAGCCCAAGAAACTTTTATAGATATAAGAATTATAGAGAACATACTTAACGATGAAATTAACTATGACGAAATAGATCAATTTGATAGGGAATTGATAAGTAGTGCTTTGCTTTGTCAACCCAATTATTGGATTGACTCAAAAGTTCGAGAAAAAGATATAGTAAATGCTTCACTAAATAGAGGAATAAACGATTTTAATACAAATAAGATAAAGGCTAAAGTACAACAGTGTACTAGTGATTTATTTTTTCTTCAGTCATTAATTGAGAAATCCAAAAGGTAGTGATTGATATAAATGTAGATAAATATGTTGAAAAAGCTTGGGCGTTCTTCGAAGTTCGGGAATACCCCGGCAATTTTTTTGAATATCTTTATAAATCTAATAATTATATTAAGCGTTATGGAATAGTAGTATATAAGCTTAATATTGGGAAAACTTCAGGATTCATTGGTTATGCCCAAAATGATGTACCCATTATTTGTGTTAACTGCAAACGACCCTTAGGACACCAAAATTTTACATTAGCACATGAAATAGGGCATTGGTTCATACATAAAGGTTTAAGTATTACTGATCAAGATGATGCAATTTTCGGAGTATTAAAGGAAGAAATTGAAGAACAAGCAAATGCATTTGCTTCGGAATTTTTGTATCCTCATAAATATATAATAAATGATTTAAATGAGCTAAATCAAAATGGTTTGTTTAATAATGGTAAAGAACTGAAATTAGCAGATTTTATTAATGAACTGGCAAATAAATACTGCATTAGTTTTAAGTTTGCAATGAATAAAATTCTATTTCAAGCTAAACTTTATGATAAAAACAGGGTAAAACTGATTAATAAAGTTATAACAAGAGAATCTGGGACTAAGATTAATAGATATGGTGAATTTATGTATGCTCAGGACGGAACTGATAACCATAAACCAATTGTACCGATGAGTATTATTAAGGCATATGTGAATGAACTTTTAGAAAAAAGGGATATAAGTCTTGAAGCGGGCGAAGTTTTCATAGAACGATTTAGGGATCTGGAGGATGTTTGATGGCTTTTATTGTGGATACCTGTATTTTTCTTGATCAGCTTAATACTGCAGATAATATCTTAACTGCTGCAAAATGTAGCCATAAAGTTGAAAAAGTAATGGGGTTAACAGATATTGTTTTTAGCGAAATTAAATATCCAATTAGTATCAGAAATACCATAGAAAATGGTATAAGAACAAAAGTTATTAAGTTATTTGAGGTAAAAACAAATAATAAATATAAAAGTAATTTTAATGAAATAAGAAGAAGATATTATGAACATCTTTCTCCCAGCGTTTTACAAAAGAAAATACAGTCTGGAGAATATACGAAGGAACAAGCTAAAGAACTCAGATTCAAGGATTATGGAGAATGTTCTTGTATTGCAGTTGCAATTGAAAACCCCGATAGGGTAGTAATAATTTCTGATGACCAAGGGCATATACACCTTAAACCAGATATAAATTTATTTGTAAAGTATCAAGATGATTATGGCATTAAAGTCTGGTATTTTCACGAGTGGGACCGACATACAAAATACAGTCAACAAGTTAGTTAATCTATACATATAGATATATTC
This sequence comes from Syntrophomonas sp., assembly GCA_036677685.1. Taxonomy (GTDB): domain Bacteria; phylum Bacillota; class Syntrophomonadia; order Syntrophomonadales; family Syntrophomonadaceae; genus JAQUBU01. The sequence continues at coordinate 94,145 of JAVBWA010000024.1, forward strand.
TTTGTGATTTATTTCTTGAATATCTGTCCTAACAATCGGGGTGGATATAATCATATTTTGTAATTACTTGAAAATTGTATACACCGATTGACAAAACCCAATCAAATCTGTATAGTAATTTGTAATTTAATATTTCTCAAAGGCATTGACGGAGAGAGTACGTTTCAAGGTGAACGTTGAAGCGAGCCGGGGATGGTGAAAGCCCGGTACCAGTAATCTGAACCCGAAAATCACTCCTGAGCTGCGGACCGAACGAGTAATCAAGTAGGCTTCGACGGTTTTCCCCCGTCACCGGGAACGCATATGATGGTATGTTGTATTTATTAACGGGTGGTATAGCGAATGTCTTTAGGCTTTCGTCCTTTTATGGGACGAAAGCCTTTGTTATTTTATAACGACTGGAGGAAAAAACGATGGCAAGCAATGACATGGTTGAAATCCGCTGGCACGGCCGGGGCGGACAGGGAGCCAAGATGGCCTGCCTCTTGCTGGCGGATGTGGCCGCTTTGGAAGGAAAATTCGTGCAGGGTTTTCCGGAGTATGGACCGGAGCGGATGGGAGCCCCTATTACGGCTTATAACCGAATAAGTGAAAAACGGTGTAATATCCATTCCAACATTTACTATCCCGATTATGTGGTGGTGGTTGATGAAACTCTGCTGGACAGCGTTGATGTTACCGGAGGCCTGAAAGCGGGCGGGGCGATAATTATCAACACTCCCAGTTCTCCCCTGGAGATGCGCCCCCGGCTGCAGGGATGGAACGGAAAAGTCTGTACCATAGATGCCCGCCGCATTTCGGAAGAGATTCTGGGTACCAACTTTCCGAATACCCCTATGCTGGCGGCTGCGGTCAAGGTGAGTGGGGTATTGGAAACCGGGCGTTTTTTAGCGAATATAGAAGAATCTTTTAAACATAAATTTGCTGCCAAGCCCCAGGTTATCGAGGGGAACATGGCAACCCTGAAAAAATCCATGGATGAGGTGCAGGTAGGATGATTCAAGCGAAAGATATCAACGAACATACCCCCTGGCAGGATCTGACCCCCGGCGGGGAAATCTACGAACCGGGAACCGCAAGGGCCTTCAATACCGGTACCTGGCGGACCAACACGCCGGTTTTTCATGTGGAAGCATGTAAACACTGCATGCTTTGTGTTCCCTTCTGCCCGGACAGCGCTATTCCGGTGAAAGACGGAAAACGTCTGGACTTCGATTATATGCACTGTAAGGGCTGCGGCATCTGTGAGGATGTATGCCCCTTCCCGGCAATTACCATGGTGAGCGGGGGTGTGGCCAAATGAGCAGCCGCTTTTCCGGCAACGAGGCCGTAGCTTATGCCATGAAACAGATAAATCCCGATGTCATGGGAGCGTTTCCGATCACTCCCTCGACCGAAATTCCCGAATACTTCGCCGATTATGTAGCCAGCGGCGAGGTAAATACCGAATACGTAACCGTGGAATCCGAGCACAGTTCTATGTCGGTGTGCATTGCGGCGCAGGCTGCGGGAGCCAGATCGGTCTGTGCCACTTCATCCTGCGGGCTGGCCTTGATGTACGAGCTTTTATACGTGGCGGCTTCGTGCCGTCTGCCCATTACCCTGGCCTGTGTCAACCGGGCCTTATCGGGGCCAATCAACATCAACAACGACCATTCCGACTCAATGGGAGCCCGTGATTCCGGCTGGATTCAAATCTATGCCGAAAACAACCAGGAGGCTTATGATAATTTCCTGATGGCGATGCCGATCGGTGAGACCCCGGAGGTGCGCCTGCCGGTGATGACCTGTATGGATGGCTTCATTACCAGTCATGCGGTAGAGAATATAGAGCTTTTGGAGACGGAGGCGGTGCGCAAGTTTATCGGGGAATACAAGCCTGAAAACTACCTGCTGAAAAAAGAAAACCCGCTGGCGGTGGGACCGTACGATGTGAGTCCCTATTACATGGAACACAAGGTTCTGGAGGCGGAGGCGATGAAGGCGGCCAAGGCCCGCATACTGGAAGTAGCCGCCGAGTTTGAAAAGATTTCGGGCCGGCATTACGGCCTGTTTGAAGAATACCGGATGGAGGATGCGGAGCTGGCTCTGGTTTTGATCGGCTCCACGGCAGGAACGGCCAAAGCCGCTGTCGACAAGCTGCGCGAGGACGGAGTAAAAGCCGGGCTGGTTAAAATCAGAGTTTTCCGTCCTTTCCCCGGCGAGGAACTAGCCCGGGTGTTGGCGGGTACCAAGGCTGTAGCGGTCATGGATAAGTCCGAAGGCTTTTCAGCCAACGGAGGCCCTTTATTTGCCGAGACCCGCAGTGCTTTGTATGATCTTAAGGAACGCCCGTATCTGATTAATATCGTTTACGGTTTGGGCGGCCGTGATGTAAAGACCCAGGATATTGACAGAGTGTTCTGCCGGCTGGCGTATATTGCTGCGACCGGTAAGACTGGACCGGTATATACCCATATGGGACAGCGGTCAAAGGAGGAGACAGAATGAGTACGGTATATAATCTGAAGCGGGAAGTAGAAAAGCCGGCCCGCCTCACCGGAGGGCACCGGCTCTGCGCCGGCTGCGGCGCCGGGGTCGTAGTGGCCGGGGTTCTGCGGGCATTGGATAAAGAGGACCGGGCCGTGGTGGTCAACGCCACCAGTTGCCTGGAGGTCTCCACCTTTATGTATCCCTACACTGCCTACATGGACAGTTACATTCATTCCGCTTTTGAAAACTCTGCGGCTACCTGCTCCGGAGTGGAAGCGGCCTATAATGCTTTGAAACGGCGCGGCAAGGTGGATGGAACCGTCAAGTTCATTACTTTTGCCGGTGACGGCGGCACCTATGATATAGGTTTTCAATCCCTGTCCGGCGCGATGGAGCGCGGTCATGACATGGTCTACGTCTGCTATGACAACGAGGCTTACATGAATACGGGAATCCAGCGTTCATCTTCAACCCCCCGTTTTGCCCGAACGACTACCACGCCTATCGGTTCCGTGGAGCGGGGCAAGAAACAGAATAAAAAAGACCTGACTGAGATTTTGGTCGCTCATAATATTCCTTATGTGGCTCAGACCGCCCCTCTAGGCAATTTCAAGGATTTGCACAACAAGTCTTACAAAGCTATTTATACCGAGGGACCTTGCTTTTTGAACGTATTGTCCCCATGCCCTCGAGGGTGGGATTATCCCATGGCCAAGCTTGCGGAAATCGTTAAGCTGGCGGTGGATACCTGCGTCTGGCCCCTTTTCGAAGTAGAGGAGGGAGTATGGCATCTGAGCTATACACCGAAGAAAAAGCTGCCCGTGGAAGACTTTCTTCGTCCGCAGGGCAGATTCCGCCACATGTTCCAGCCAGGCAGCGAGTGGATGATTGAAGAAGCGCAAGCCTATGTGGATCAAAAATGGGAGCGCTTGCTGGAGCGTACCGGTGCTTAAATGTCAGCTCAGAGACTGGGAGCAAATCCAAAAAGATGGTATGATAACGTTACAAGGAGGTTTTGCCTGTGGAAAAAACCATGTTTACCAATGAGGTCATTTTATCCTGGCTCCGGTATTTCTCAGAGAATGTTGATATCAATCTGGCAAAACTGAAGATGCTGGACATTACAGGAAAGAATAAGAACCTGATTCCGACTATTATGAGCAACCGGGCCGTCCTGGTCTTTACGGACGCCGGACACTCTGATATTTTCTACGAGATGTGGAATGCGGAGTTGGGTGACTGTGTTATCTGGTACAACGAGGGCTCGGATCCGGTAGGCGAGATCAAGCATGACAAGGTCTCGGATATGATCAACCGAGGAATTAATTACTCTGCCGCCATGTTGATTCTCAATCCCAACGCGGCGACAAATTATCAGATAGGTATAGACAACAGCCGCTTCGCCTGTGGTTCGGTTCAATATGTGTGCCGGGAAGCCCGGGCGGTTATAATGAGCAAACTCAATCTTGGGGACCAGGATAATATATGTATAATCTCAGGTGAGAGCATCGCAGTGGAGGCCGCCATGATTGCTGCCGAGGGCAGTATCATTGCTGTGGAATATGACCACCGGGACCGGAATACTATGGAATGTAATGTTGAGAAATTCGGTCTCTCCAACGTAATAATCGTGGATTCTCTGGAAGACGGCATTCCGGATAAGCTGGCGGTGCCGGACAAAGCGTTTATCGTTGCAAGCCCCAGGATCGGCAGTGAAATAAAGAGCCTCCTGGCTGTCAATCCCCTCATTGATTTTGTTATATACACGTATGACTTCGAAACTCTTACATCTCTTCCCGCCTTGTTTCAGGAAAACGGCCTGGAGCGCACCGAAGCGGTCTTGATCGAGGTATCGCGAGTCAACAGCAAAAAAATGATTGAGCCGTTTCCGGCTCCCTGGCTGATTTCTGCCCGAAGTGTTAAAGGGTAGTAAGAACAAGACAGGATGGTTTATAAAAATGAACAAAAAGAAAGGCATTTGGGCGCTGGTGCTAGTTTTGGCATTGGCAGGCGTTGCCTGCATAATAGCCGCTCGCAATAATCAGCAGCCAAGCACCAGCAATGGACAGGAAGGCCCCCTGGGCAAGCCGGACGGCTATGCCGAGAAATTATATCAATATCATGGAACATATGTCGGTGACAACTCTAAAGTTGGCGCAATTATCCACGCGCTCAATTATACGAACTTGCCTTTTAACTCCATCGAGCTAAAAACGGACAGTGAGCCATATAGAATTACGGTAAATTATAAGGTCGACAGCCGGGCTAATTACCGTTTCCCGGAGGATATAATGACCGGCTGGAATAAAAATGCGGCTGTGATGTTTAGCTTAATTCCCAATAACAGCGAGATTATGTTTGTTATTTATGATGAATATGGCGAATTCACCTGGTCTTATTACGATCGGAGCAACTTAAGCGAACGTTTCGGAATGGAATATTTTACATCCGACAAGGTTAAAGAAGCCGCGAACAGCCTGGACTCCTTCAAGAATTACCTGAACAGGGTTTCCGCCATAGAAAATATGGATAAATATTACAGTGAAGGACAAAAGCTGGGTGAAGAAAGAAATAAGCAGATATATTTCGTGATCGGGGATGATCGTGAAATAACGGTAAACAGCGGAGCGAATTTTCCGGTAACGATAACGGACGAGTTTGCCGCCAATCCTCCCGTTAAAGAACTAATGGCTCAAAAAGATAAACTCGCGCAATATACAGGTAAAAATATAGAGCTTTTAATCTATCACATCAACAATTTCAAAACCAACGAGGGGACATTTTATCTCTTTGCTTTTGACCAAAAGCAAATGATTGCTTACGTTGATTTAAAAACAGCCGAGGCCGAGCGAAATGCCATTGATAAATTGCGCGATTTACAGGGAAAAGGCCAGTAATAACATGCAGCTTTTGCATATTCCATAACGTTTTCGGATTAATTAAACCACTTTCATTGCCCTAGTACTCTGTAACGCCTAAAACTCTCATTCCCGTCGGCCAAATTTCCACAGGGCTGCGTTGTCGTCAATCGCAATACGTCCAGTATTACTCATTCCTCCGCCTTCCCCTGCGAAAATTTTTCTCGACGGATAACCTAAACTTTTAGACGTTACAGAGTACTAGTATAAGAATGAACAAATGGTTTGACAACTATCAGTCATGCAGATGGAATAAACCCGTACTCAGGTATTTTTCTCCCCGGTCGGGGAACGCTACCACCACAAATCCTTTTTCGATTTCTTTAATGCATTCCAGTGCGGCAACCATGGCCGCTCCGCTGCTCATTCCCACAAAGATGCCTTCCTGTGCCACTATGGTTCGGGCCATCGCAAAAGCGGCTTCGGATTCGATCATAACCCTCCGGTCGATTTGGGCGGGATCGTAGATTTCCGGGACTATCGCTTCTTCCATGTTTTTGAGGCCTTGAATGTAGTGGCCCAGCACAGGATGAGCCTCAACTATCTGAATTTCAGGATTTTTGGCTTTTAACCCCATTCCGACTCCCATGATGGTTCCCGAGGTGCCAAGCGCGGAAACGAAATGGGTGACCCTGCCCCTGGTGTCCTCCCAGATTTCATGTGCAGTAGTCTCATAATGGGCCAGCTTGTTGTATTCGTTGGAAAACTGGTTGGGCATAAAGTATTTATCGGGATAACTGCGGCAAAGTTCATGGGCTTTCCTGATGGCTCCATCCGTGCCCTGGGAGGCATCGGTCAGAGTAGTCTTGGCGCCGAAAGCCTCGATCATTTTGCGCCGTTCAACGGAAACCGCTTCACTCATGACTATTTCAACTGCATATCCTTTAACCGCACCGATCATGGCCAGACCGATCCCGGTATTACCGGAGGTGGGCTCGATTATGGTTTTTCCCTTCGCCAAAGCACCGCATTCTTCCGCCTGCTCAATCATTTTTATGGCAATACGGTCTTTGATACTGCCTGTTGGGTTGAAGCCTTCCAGCTTTGCGTAGAGCGGGATATGCGGCTTGGGGTTTAGCCTATTTATCCTGACCAGCGGAGTATGACCAATGGTATCGATAATATTGTCGTACATATTCATTCTTCCTTCCGGTTTTCTATCAACACTATATTATATATTAACATTTGCATTACCTGTGATAAAACTTTGTGCCTAAAATGAAAAGGGGACGGTTTCTTGTCATTCTCTTGTCATGTTTATAGTTCTATTTTCTAACCCATATTGGGTGCTATTTTGCAACTGATAAAGTTTAGATATAATATATGTACGATCTTTATTTGCAACAGGAGGGCAATCTAATCCATGTCTAAATCAGGTGACAGTTTCAATCTGTACAAAGTGTCGGAGGCCATCCTTGACAATCCTCTCATGGCCTGTGTTGTTGTCGACGAGCATGGTATTATTCGGTTTATAAATCAGGCCTACTTGGAATGGTTGAACAAAACCAAAGACGAAGTAATGGATAGGCACATTCTTGATGTTACGCCCCATTCCAAATTACCTGAGGTCCTGCGCAGCGGGAAAACTGATGCGGTTGACCTGTGGTCGGTGAATGACCGTGAGACGATCATCACCCGTTACCCGTTGCTTAAAGGAGATCAAGTCATTGGTGCGGTGGGACAGACTATTTTTCTCGATAAAGCCGGGGCGAAATTGCTCATGAAGAAGCTGCAAACTTTGGAAAAGGAATATGAAACGGTATCGGAGGTGCTGGTGCAGAGTCCGTATCTCATTTATGTGATTATCGATAAAGCGGGCATTGTTACTTTTATGAACCAAACCTACCTGCACTTACTGGAGATGAAGAAAGAGGATGTAGTGGGTAAACACATCCTGGAGATAACCCCCCATTCCAAGCTGCTGGAAGTTTTAAGAACCGGTGAAGTACACGAAATAGACACATGGACCGTTAATGGCCGCGACACCATTATTACCAGAACTCCCATCATAAAGAATGGCGAGGTTACGGGAGCGGTAGGGAGAAGTTTATTTTTGGATATGTCCCAGGCAAAAATGCTTATAAATAAGCTGCAGGAAACGGCGAAAGAACTTAATTACTATAGGGAGGAGTTCCGCCAGCATTATCAAGCCCGTTGGCAATTTGATGATCTTATCGGAGCCAGTCCCGAGTTTACAATAGTTAAATCCATGGCCCAGCAATTAGCTCACACAAGATCCACCATCCTTATAACCGGGGAAAGCGGCACCGGCAAAGAATTGTTTGCCCAGTCCATACACAACCAGGGTGGACAGGAGGGGCCTTTTGTACGCGTCAATTGTGCTGCTTTACCAGAAAATCTGCTGGAGTCCGAGCTGTTTGGTTATGAGGAAGGAGCTTTCACAGGGGCTAAGAAAGGCGGCAAGCCAGGAAAATTTGAGCTTGCCAAAGGAGGTACCATCTTTCTGGATGAAATAGGCGATATGCCTATCAATATGCAGACCAAACTTCTCACCGTGCTTCAAGAACGAGTGATTGAAAGGGTGGGCGGTACTAGTCCCATTTCCATAAAAGTAAGAGTTATAGCAGCCAGCAATCGTGATTTGGAAAAGATGGTTGCTAACAACGAGTTCCGAGGGGATCTTTACTATCGTTTGAATGTAGTGCGTTTAAACCTCCCTCCTTTGCGGGAACGAATCGAAGATATCCCCTTGCTGGTTGATTACTTGATGGCCGGTATCAATACACGTCTTAAAGCCCATGTTCCGCATATTTCCGAAGAAGCCCTGCAAATGCTGCAAAGTTATAACTGGCCGGGTAATGTGCGAGAGTTGCAGAATCTGCTGGAGCGTGCTATAAATCTAGCTTCGTTAAAGCAGGCCGACCACTTGGATGGGCAACATTTTCCATCGTTAGTTGATGAAGCTCTTCTGCCCGTAGTCAATGAAAAAAGGAGTACAACTTTGAGTGTTTCGGTTCAAAGATTGGAAAAAGAGCTCATAGAGCAAATGCTGAAATCAACCAATTATAATAAGGCTCAGACAGCTAAAGAATTGGGTCTTAACAAGTCGGTTTTATATAGTAAAATGAGAAAATACGGTTTGTAGAGATTAATCCGTTAGAAAAGGCCTTCCTAACGAAGGCAACATCTTATGCTGTGTTTATAAGGGAAAAACCAGTGTGCCGACTCTGTCCCAGACCGATGATAAAAGTGAATCTCAGCGTTATTTCTAAAATCCCGCTCAATTGACGTACTTGGTACGCCTCAATCGCGGGATTTTCTCATGCCTTGATCTTCGCTTCTGTCATAGGTCTGGAGCAGAAGGCTTTTTCTATTTCAAAATATCTCAAGCACCAACTACGGTAATCAAGCTTTAAAACAATCTATAATTTTTACGACGGTACAATATTTAGACATATATATTTATGGAGGGTTGTTAAATCGGTCGCATGGTTGATAATTCATTCTAATCTCCAAAGGCGCCAAATAAGTCGCTCACTTTAAAAACGTCTGTGTCAACGGTTGCAATATGAGACGATGGTATATAATGGGTGAAGGATAAAACTAGACAAAACGCCGAAATACTGGGTTTTTAATGATTTATGCGAAGGTTGGCATAAATCTTGCTTAATAGTCTGGATAGATACATTCAGACTATTTTTTTTGCAATTATGGTAATTTCTCTTAGACGTTAATTATACCTACTGGAAAGGGGGGCAGAGCTAGTATCTTAAAAGACCTCTTCATTATAACTAAGATAAGTGCTGGCGAGGTTGTTTATACAATTATTAAGGAGGCAAGTTTAGATGGATTTTAATAAGATTGCAGTCCTGGGGGCAGGCACAATGGGCACCGGTATTGTCTGGGCATTTGCCGCAGCTGGAAAGGAAGTCATTGTCTACGATATTTATCAGGAAATTGTGGACAGGTGCATTGCTAATGTTAAAAAAGGTGTGGCCAAACAGGAAGAAAAGGGAAAGGTACCGGCGGGGACTGCGGATGGTCTGAAAATAACAGGTACTGCCAAGTTGGAAGATATCTCCGGGGTGGACTTTGTTCTGGAAACCGTACTGGAAAAAATGTCTATAAAGAAAGATGTATACGGCAAACTTTCCGCCATCCTGGGAGATGAAATCATTGTAGCTACCAACACTTCAGCACTACCCATTACTGAAATTGCCACTGCTTACAAGAATCCGAAAAAAGTTGTAGGTATGCATTTCTTCAATCCGGCCCAGGTCATGAAGTTAATAGAAGTTATAGCTGCTGCTCAAACATCGCAGGAAACAGTTGATGCTGTTTTTGCATTGTCCCTCGCCATTGGCAAAAATCCCATTCAAGTTAAGGAAGGCCCGGGATTTGTAGTTAACAGAATCCTGGTCCCGGCTATCAATGAAGCAGCTGCCATCCTATATGAGGGTTTAGCCAGTGTTCCCGACATCGATACGGCTATGAAACTGGGTGCAGGTTGGCCTATGGGCCCTCTGGCTCTTGGAGACTTGATAGGAATAGATATATGTTTGGAAGTCTGTGAAACCCTTTTTGAAGAAACCGGCGATCCCAAATATCGTCCTGCAGCACCGTTGAAACAATATACACGAGCTGGTTGGCTGGGAATGAAGACCAAGAAAGGCTTCTATAATTATTAAATCTGATTTCAATAAAAACCAACTATATAGACGAAGCTAAAAAGCTGGCCAAAAAGACTGCCGGCCAAGTGCAAATAACATAAAAATAGGGGAGGCATTTAAAAATGAAAGAAATTCAGGATGTAGTAATCGTTAGTGCGTGCAGAACACCAATAGGAAAGTTCCTAGGTCAGTTTAAAGATGTACCCGCCAAGGATTTGGCAGTAACAGCGGGCAGGGAAGCAATCAAGAGAGCGGCCATTCCTGCTGACATTATTGATGAAATAGTAATGGGTCAAGTTTACCAGGGCTTACAAAAGTCTCTGCCGGCACGTATTGTTGGTTTGGCATGCGGACTTCCTGAGCGTAGTAATGCTTGTGTTGTAAATCAGAATTGTACCTCTAGCATGAGGGCGCTGGAAATTGCCAGTCGCAACATTATGGTAGGAGCAACAGATATCGCACTGGTTGTCGGTGTTGAAAACATGACCCAGACTCCCTATATGGCTGCCAGTGCAAGAACTGGTGCCCGAATGGGCGATGTCAAAATGATCGATTCGTTAACCCATGATGCCTTGGTGGATTCCTTGGTACCGGGACACATGGCAATGACTGCGGAAAACGTTGCAGTTATGTATAACATTACTCGCGAACAATGCGATCAATTAGCTGTCAGAAGCCATACGAACGCAATTAATGCAACTGATACGGGCATCTTCAAGAGAGAAATCGTTCCCGTCGAAATCAAAACCAAAAAGGGTGTAACAATTGTTGAAACAGATGAACATCCCATTCGTGGATGCAGTATGGAAAGTGTCGGCAGACTGCAACCTGCATTTAAAAAAGATGGGGGCGTAGTAACCGCTGCCAATGCATCCGGCATCAATGATGGTGCATCCGCTGTTGTGATTATGTCAAAACAAAAAGCGGCAGAATTGGGAATAAAACCACTTATGAAACTGGTCGCTTCGGTTGGTATTGGTGTTGATCCAAAGATCATGGGAATCGGGCCTGCAGAAGCAATTCCGGTAGCTTTGGAGAAAGCTGGCTGGAATTTCGATGATGTTGATTACTGGGAACTGCATGAAGCATTTGCACCTCAGTTCATAGGCTGCAAAATTCGCCTGAAAGAAAAATATGGCATGGATCTTTCCTTGGATAAAGTAAATCACAATGGTTCAGGGATTGCTTTAGGACATCCTATCGGATCAAGCGGATTGCGTATTGTGGTTTCTCTGTACTATGAACTGGAAAGACTTGGCCTTACCAAAGGCGGCGCCTCTACTTGCGTAGGAACCGGACCGGCCATGGCTTCTTTGTGGACCCGGGATATTTAATAGCCTTACCTTAATAATCTTTTCTGTGGGTGATGGTTTGCACCACCATCATCTACGTCTTTTGCGAAACAAAGGATTTAATAGCTCGATGGCGACAATTCGTCCATTGATGTTGCCGTTGATGTTTTTGAATATTCGGATATAGAGGAGGGCAAATCTCAGTGGATTACAGTGCGGAATACCAACGCAAATTAATACCAGTGGATGAGGCCGTGAAGGTTGTAAAATCAGGGGATCTGGTCAACTACGGCGAATTCGTAATGAACTCCGGCTATTTAGATGCTGCTCTGGCCAAGCGGGTTGACGAATTATACAATGTGTTTATTCGAACCACAACCTGTCCCTTTCAACCAAAAACGGTGCTGGCCGACCCGGAGAGAAAGCATTTCATTTACAGTGATGCGCATATGAGTGCCGCCAGCCGCAAACTGCATGACCAGAATCTATGCAATTATGTACCCATAACCTACCATGAAGTGCCCAGTTTCTATGAGCGCGGCTATGTGGAGCCGGATGTGGCCTTGATCAAGGTTGCCCCCATGGACAAGCACGGTTTCTTCAATTTCGGGACCTCGATTTCCTTCACGCCACAAATCTGTGATTCGGCCAAAACCGTTATTGTGGAAGTCAATCAGTCGGTTCCGGTATGCCTGGGCGGTAAACGGGAATCCATTCACATTTCTGAAGTGGATTATATCGTAGAGGGTGACAACGCTCCCATGATTCAGCTTCCCGAACTGCCCATATCGGATATTGACAAGAAGATTGCTTCTATTGTATTGGAAGAAATTGAGGATGGAGCCTGCCTGCAGCTGGGTATAGGGGCTATGCCCAATGCAGTAGGAGCTATGATTGCCCAGTCCGATCTTAAGGATCTGGGAGTTCATACCGAGATGTTGGTGGACTCTTTTGTAGATATGTACGAAGCTGGCCGCATTACCGGACGCCGCAAGCAAATGGACCAGCGTAAGATGGTCTACACATTTGCCATGGGTACCGACAAGCTATATAACTTCCTGGACAACAACCCGGCCTGTGCTGCCTACCCGGTGGATTACACCAATGACCCCTTTATTATCGGACAAAATGACAATGTTATCGGCATTAACAATGCTGTTGAAGTGGATTTGTATGGTCAGGTAGCCTCTGAATCCTCGGGAATACGGCATATCTCCGGAACCGGAGGGCAATTGGATTTTATCTTTGGCTCTTACTATTCCAAGGGTGGCAAAGGACTTATTTGCTTGACTTCCACATTTAAAGGGAAGGACGGCAGCCTGCAGTCCAGAATCAAGCCGATACTAACTCCTGGTGCTATTATAACCGTACCTCGCAGCATCAACTTCTATGTTGTAACTGAGTATGGGATTGCTATGCTCAAGGCCAAGTCGACCTGGCAGCGGGCTGAAGCTTTGATTAATATCGCTCATCCCGACCTCCGGGATGGGCTGATTAAAGAAGCTGACGAAATGAAAATATGGGTAAGGAGTAATAAAATTGTCTAAGTCTCAGGGATAGATATATCCTGCTTGGTGATAACGGTCATTTTTCTCTAATGGAGATGACTGAGCTGGAATAGGATGGGTTATTCCCCGTCCTGCTCCTCTCGTTAATCTATACCCCTTTAATCTTTCTATTTTTATACAACCGGCCGGGTAATGCCTCTCGGCAACTACCCGGCCGGTTATTTTTTTGTCTATTTTTATGTTGAGCTATTTATAAGAAATATTGCAATAATCCGGTATTCCACTTTTCCCAGGGAGCAAGCAGCCATTTGAGGCAGTTTTCTTTCTTATTGCCCAAAATATCATGAAACATGGATGAAAGTATGTGTTGTTAACGGATCTTTGTGCCTACCTTTAATAAAATTAATAAAAATAGTTGACAATGGGTAACATGTTACGTAATATATAGTTAAAAGTAATATGTTACCTGTATTTTTGGGGGAAAGAAAATGAATGAAAATGAATTGGAACAAAAGGCTTACATTTTCGCATCAATATTTGCATTATCGAACAAACTGCAGGTGCTGGGGGATGCATTTGACAAAAACATTACTATTAAACAATGGCTTTTTGCTGTAGGCGTTTCAAAATTTCCCGAGTCGCCAACTTTAAGTGAAGTGGCGAATTTTATTGGATACTCCCGGCAAAATGCCAAGCGAATTGCGGTCGCTTTGCATGAAAGAGGATATGTCACAATAATAAAGGACGAAAATGATGCGAGGGCCCTGCGCATTACCTTAACTCCGAAGTGCACCGAGTATTTTGCCAAACGAAGCCATCTGGAACTCGAATTTTTGGAGAAGCTTTTTACCGGATTTGATGCTGGTATAACCCATGATGTTTACGAAGGTTTAATCAAGCTGGGTAAAAATATTGAAGTGATGTTAAGTGAAGACAATAACTAACGACTGGGAGAATTGGTATGAAAAGAAGGAGCAGAAAGAAAATGCTTGTTATAATTGGAATCCTGCTTAGCGTAATAGGGGTTGCGACTGTTTTTTTTAATATACCCGGTTCAAAAACTAAAACGGAATTCAACGAAATGGTGAATAACTTGACAGCAAAAACCGATCAGGCGGAAGGGGTTTTCAGGGAGGAAGATATTGCCGGTTTGCCGGCACCCGTTCAAAAATACTTCAGATATTGCGGATACCTGGATACACCCAAAATGTCATACATCAAGATTGTTTATCAAGATGTTGATTTTGTGCTGGGCAAAGATAAACCCATGGTCAAAATTGATTATACCCAATACAATTTCATTAATAAACCTAAGCGAATTGCCTATATTGACAGCTCACTATACGGAATTCCCTTTGAAGGGTTGGATGCCTATATCGATGGGACCGGTTCTATGAAAGGCGTGATTGCCAAGGTTCATACCTTATTTCATCAGACCGGAGCTGCTTTGGATAAATCGAGCCTGGTTACTTTCTTATCGGAGAGTCTGCTTATTCCTGATGCGGCAATACAGGATTATATTGTTTGGGAAGCGATCGATGATCTGCATGCTAAAGCAACGATCACTTATTACGGTATTTCTGCCAGCGGTATCTTTACATTTGATGAAAAGGGTGAAATGCTTTCCTTTACGACTGATGACCGGGAAGCTGCTTCAATGGACGGCATAAGTGAAAAAGTAAAATGGTCGATAGTTTGCAATGATTATAAAGAAATAAACGGTATTAAAAAGCCGACGGTTTTTCAGGCGATTTGGAATTATGATGACGGTGATCTGGTTTATTTTAACGGGAAAGGGAATATTACCGGAGATTAATGAGACAGAGACAGGGGGACGGTTCTTCCAGAGACAGAAGAACCGTCCCCCTGTCTCTTGTAGCCCTCATCTAGTAATAAGGGCGTATATAATTTCATACATTTAATGTATGAGTACATGACGACCTTTTAGGGGGCTTATGGAGGCATTCGTACATAAATCAATCCTGATTTTTTTTACAGCTTTGGGAATTATCTTAGGCTCATCGCTGCTGGGTTCGTTTGCAGCGATTTTAGTAAAGGACCCCCCTATAGGCACCATGCTTAAATTGGCTCAAGAAATTAAGATATGGGCTATTGTAGCAGCTATTGGCGGGACCTTTTCGACCTTCGAGGTTTTTGAAACCGGTCTTTTTCAAGGAGAGTTGAGGCCTGTTATTAAACAGCTTATATATATCTTTTGCGCTCTGGCAGGAGCTCAGGCGGGCTATTATTTACTCCTTGTTATATCAAAGGAAGGAAAATGAAACGTTTATTATTCTGGATAGCTGTTTTTATGCTTGGACTCCTGACTGGTGCAGCTTTTACAAGCGTTTTAATAGGAAACCGAATTGACACTTTATACATGGACAACAGAATCTTGCAAGATAATTTATTGGCAGCGGATAAGCAAATAGAACAATTGAAGGAATCGCAAAAAGTTAAAAAAAGGGTAATAAGCCACATTAACACGCATGTCGAATTTGATGAGAAAAACAATTATACTGATTTCGAAAAGAATACCATAGAATTGAATGTGGAAAAGGATGTTCGTGAGTGGCTTGCCATAATATCAGGTCAGGATGTAGATGATGTAAATTACTTGCTCATTCCGATAATAATTGATAATCGGGAGATTGAATTTGAGAACCGCAAAATACGTCTCAAAGTTAATCTGATGGCTATATCTGAAACTGTCAATGTTCATGTAAAAGTAATACCAGTAAACAATATAAAATGAGATTTATTCTATTGTCCATTTGTCATTTTTTATACTCCGCCATTGTCCTATTGTATATAAAAAAGCAGGATTTTAAATTTTTAAGAGAAAATCCTGCTTAAATTTTTGGGCAGCATTAAATTTTGTCAAAATATGTTTACAACTTGAAATTAGTTGTGGTATCTTGAATTAAGAATGAAACCATGAAGGTTTCGACTCCTGATACATCAGGATATGTAATTACCGGGATGTCCTTAAGTTATCTCATTAACAATTAACCCATGAAGGGCTTATTTTGCTGTGCAGCCCTTTATGGGTTGTTTTGTTTGGAAAGGAGTCGATATTATGCATATGGCGGATGCATTGATCTCCCCGGCTGTGGGGGGAGCCATGCTGGCGGTCACCGTCGGAGCAGCGGTCTATTCAGCCAAGAAGATCCAAAATGACATGGATGAAAAGAAAATTCCTTTGATGGGAGTAATGGGTGCATTTGTATTTGCCGCCCAGATGATTAATTTTACGATACCTGCGACCGGCTCAAGCGGGCACTTGGGGGGAGGCATGCTGCTCTCAATTCTATTGGGGCCGTATGCAGGATTCCTGACCATGGCCTCTATATTGCTGATCCAGGCATTGTTCTTCGGAGACGGAGGCTTGCTGGCCTACGGCTGCAATGTATTTAATTTAGGTTTCTATACTTGTTTTATCGCCTATCCTTTTATTTACAAATGGTTTACCCGCAAAGGGCTTAACTCCAAGAGTATCTTTTGGGGTTCAATGATCTCGGCTTTGATTGGATTACAGCTTGGGGCTTTCAGCGTGGTTCTGGAAACCCTTATGTCCGGAAAGACGGAACTCCCATTTACAACCTTTGTTTTGCTGATGCAGCCCATACACCTGGCGATAGGTCTAGTAGAGGGACTTGTGACTGCAGCGGTCGTTACTTATGTTTGGAAAGCCAGGCCGGAAATACTTGAAAAGTCAGCTATCGGCGAGGCTCTGGGGAACATATCCATGAAAAAGGTTATGACAGGATTAGTTATTGCGGTAGTAGTGGTAGGCGGGGCTCTCTCCTGGTTTGCCTCAGCCAATCCGGACGGACTCGAATGGTCAATGGAAAGAACCGCGGGTACACCGGAATTGGAAGCTCCGGACGGAATTCATCAAACCATGGCTGATTTGCAGAGCAAGACCGCCTTCCTGCCCGATTACGGATTCAAGGTAAGCGAAGTAACCGCTATGCAAGAAGAAGCCGGAGCCGGGGAAAGTGAAGAAGCATGGCCGGCCGTCAATGCTGGAACCAGTGTTTCGGGTTTGGTAGGGGGCACCCTGACCCTCGCTTTGGCAGCACTTATCGGCTATATCGTCAGTTTATCCAAAAAGAAGGGTAGTAGAACAACAATATAGGAATTATAATGATATAGGGCGGGGCAGTTACCCTCGCCCTAAAATTTTATTTGGGATTTGATTTATTTCCAAGATGAAGGATTCTTTACAGAATATAAGGCTTTTAGATGACCTGGCACGCCGGCAAAATCCTATAAACAGCCTCCACCCGCTTGTCAAGCTGCTAACCACAGTTATTTACCTGGCTGTGGTTGTGTCATTCGGAAGATACGAAATAAGCGGACTCATACCTTTCACCTTTTATCCGATACTGATTTTTTCATTAGCGGATCTGCCCGCTGCGCAGATATTTAAACGCATCGCCTGGGTGTTGCCTTTTATCATTGGTATCGGTATATTTAATCCGGTGTTTGACCATAAAACGGTATGGTTCCTGGGATTCACCATTTCCAGAGGCTGGCTGACCTTTCTGTCCCTTTTCATTAAATGCATTTTAACAGTTACGGCCGGTATTTTATTAATTGCTACCACCGGAATGGACAGACTGGGCGCAGCTATGCGGATGATTCGATTTCCCAGGATCTTTGTTTTGCAGTTACTATTGACTTACCGGTATATATCAGTTCTGGGGGAGGAGATGGCCAGAATGTTCCGGGCATATTCCTTGCGGGCACCCGGGCAGAAGGGAATACAGAGCAAGGCCTGGGGTTCTTTTGCCGGTAGTCTCTTGCTGAGGTCCTATGACCGGGCTCAGAGGGTTTATGCGGCCATGTGCCTGAGGGGTTTTACGGGTGAATATAATACCTGCAATATTGCCAGGCTAAGCAGCCAGGACATATTATTTTTCGGGGGATGGATAATATTTTTCGTAATAGCCAGGATCTATAATATTCCGGTTTTGCTAGGTTCATATTTTACAGGAGTGATTAATTAAATGAGTCATCATAAACTAGAGGCACGGAACCTGCATTTCTCATACCCTGATGGAAACGAAGCGATACGCGACATATCCTTTGCAATCTTTCATGGAGAATCAGTGGGAATCATTGGAGCGAACGGAGCAGGCAAATCTACTCTTTTGATGTTGATCATGGGCATCCTCTTTCCTGATTCCGGTGAAATCCTGGTAGGCGATACCCATTTAACAAAAAAAACCCTGCCTATGATACGCCAGAGATTGGGGATGGTCTTCCAGGACCCCGACGATCAACTGTTCATGACTACGGTTCGTGATGATGTTGCCTTCGGCCCCAGAAATTATCAACTGGATGAACAAGATGTTGACAGCCGCGTTACCGAGGCCTTGGCCCAAGTGGGAATACCGCATTTGATTGACCGGGCCCCCTTTAAATTGTCGGGCGGGGAAAAGCGGGCGGCAGCGATTGCCACTGTGCTCTCAATGAAACCGGATATTTTGATTATGGATGAACCCACCTCATTCCTTGATCCCAAGTCGAGACGGCGAGTAATGGAACTGCTAAAAAGCTTTGAACATACCAAGATTATTACCAGCCATGATTTGGACATGGTTTTCGAGACCTGCCAGCGGGTTATAATAATAAAAGACGGCTTAGTTGCGGCTGATGGATATGTGAACGAGATTTTGGGAGACCAGCAGCTGCTGGATGGCTGCGGCCTGGAAATGCCCCTTTCGCTGCAGAATTGTCCCAATTGTGGGGCGTGCAAGAGAATATAAAAGAACTGAATATACAGTAAGAAAGCCCATTTATATGGGCTTTTGACAATTTTAAGTTAAAATAGGGCATCGTTCAAGACGGTGCTTTTTATTTTATGAATTAAGTTGCCGATTTTTACTTTGCGCTCTGATAATGGAACTGAGCTTTTGCTGGGTGTTTGTTTTTGCGGGCTTTATTATGACATTAGGATATTAAAAAGAAATTTCTTTTGTGTTTAAAAAAATTTAAAGCTTTGTTCACGTTTATTTTCAATTTGCCTTTTATACTGAGTTTATCAAACAAACGAGAGAGAAGGCGAATTATGAAAAACAGAAGTAAGCTTAATTCGGTACTAGATGAATGGATTATAGGTAAGATCCTCAAAGGATTGGGTTCGGTCATTCTGATTATGGGTCTTGTGATATGGGGGATAATCTTTATTGTAGCTCCTGGTTTGGCTGCTGCTCTAGGATGCTCTTTCTTGGAAGCCGCAGAATACTAGGGCGGATTGGAGGATGACCAAGATGGTTAATGAATTATCCCCTGGGAAAGACTTGAGGCAGAAAAACCGGGATTCAGGTGAGCATACCCAGAGATTTGTTGACTGGAATGATAGCAGCCGGGCTCAAAAAATTTCTAAGCCGTCAGGAACGGAAGAACATGTACAGGTAAGCAAAAAGCTGCAGAAGATACCGTATGAAAGACTATTGGTAATTATGGAATTACTAAAATAGTTCACGTAAAAGATTTGAGAGCCTTGTTGTTGAATGCAACTGATGGGAATAACGCTTTTCCTGATCTTTAAGCCAATGCTAAGCTTCTTTTAAGTGTAATTTCAATAATCTGTCAAATAATAATATCAGTCTATTGGCATAAGCACCATTTTGAAAAGAAAGGAGTTTGATCAAATGAAGGATAAAACCCTTACTAAGATAATACTGGATATCATTATGACAGTATTATTTCTGATATTAGTTGATCCTAAGAATACGGGAATGACATTTCACGAAATTGCAGGGTTGATCATGGCGTCCCTGTTTATATTCCACATTTTCCTGAACTGGTCTTGGATCAAGAAAGTTTCTAAAAACCTGTTTAATCCCAAGATGAACACCAAGCCCAAGCTCTTTTATTTATTAAATACCGTTTCCTTCATCAGTATTTTGACTATTATAATTACCGGGATTGAAATTTCGAAGGTATTGTTTGTTTCAGATTCGGTGGGAATAAATGGCGGATTTGTATTTGTGCATAAATGGGCTGCGTACATTTGCCTGGGACTCTTTGGAGTTCATATCGTCCTGCATTGGCGTTTTATAGTGAATGCTCTGTCAAAATTGTTCACCCCGCTTAAATCTCCGGTTTTGGGCAAAGTGGCAATGGGTATGGGGGTTGTAGTAATAACGGTAGGCCTGTTGTATACTCAAATCGCTGAAAGTAAGAACGGCAAAGATAATATAGTTAACGATAATAAAGTTATAGGACGAAGAGAATTTCATGGTCATTATCGAAGTGATGTTTACCATCACAAACTCAGGGGCAGCTATGATAATAATATAACAGCCGACAGCAGTGCAGATTATAAGCCTTCCGCAGAACCAAGCAGGGATAAGCTTGATTCAAATGAATATCCTGCCCAAACAGGTCAGGATAAGGTCATTTCGGAAGAAAACAATACTATTGATGGATACTCATACCAAGAAGGCCAGAATAACAAAATTTCATCGAACAACGGTACTGTAAATGAGTCTCAAACAGAGGCAGGTCAGGGTAACAGCATAACGAATAACCCAAGTGACGACGGGGATGCCGCAAATTTAAGCAAATACCTGGAAAAATTGTTCTGTAACGGCTGTGCTAAACACTGTTCTCTGTTAAATCCGGAATGCAATAAAGGATATCAGCAGATGGAATATGCCAGAACCCAATATCAACAGCAATATGAAAGCATAAGCCTGTAAGATGTGACAGGGGTGTGACAAGAGAACCGTCCCCCTGTCACTCTTGTTATTTAGCAAACTTAACAAAAAGTGGGTGAGATAAAAAATAATACGTGGGTAAAATAATTACAGAACAAATAAGGAGGTGATTAAATGAAAAACACAAAAAAACCAAAAGCCAATTCCAATGATATTAGCCCGATTGATAATCCAACGGGTGCTATTGACTTTTATATGCCTCTGCCTGATGATGTTTATAAAAAATGGAATAAATAAAAGAAATAAAACGAGGGTAACTTTCGTTTGAGCCTGTCTTTAAGCCAGGCTATTTTTTGCTAATTGCCTGTTATCAGGGTTTCATAGGCAAAAAGTGAGTATTTTCATCTGTATTTCTTACCTGGTATGCTCCGCCTCCATCCCTTAGCAACAAGGGTTAGAACAGTAATAGTCATTCTGTTGTTGGTTCCATTGTATATAAGGTGGTATGTCAAGTCGAAAGATAAGATAGATGACTCAAGGTTTGGCAACTGGTGATTACAGGTATTAAATCTAAAGATGCCGTTAAAGGAAACTATCAGGCAGTATTATATATTGGTCAAACTTGCTCTACGCTTAACAGTTTTTTCAATCGGGAGCCAGGATTCCAGAAGCTGCTGCTTACTTATCCAAACCAGTTTGGGATGTTTGTGCAGATATTTTTTTAAACGGGCTTTTCCGGGCGAGGCATATAGTAATAGCAGTATTTTTTGCAGAAAACCCGCCAAACGAGTGGATATCGTCAGTGGCATCGACCTAACCTGAAAACCAAAGCGCTCGGCTCCCTGATTTATCAAGGTCAAACCAAGCAATACTTTTATATCTCGATATTCGGGGTTTTCAGCCACATAGCTTGCCAGACCCGGTAAAGAGCTTCTTACCTGTCCCAGGAGATGAATTCCTTGCCTGCAAGAGTTTGTTCCGGGACCTAAGCGCGGACTGTCCAGATGGATTTCTCCAACCAGATCGCCTCTTTGAGCCAGCAATTGCCCGGTTTGAGAATAAAGATCAGGCCCCTGAAAGCGGGTTTTTGATATACGAAATACATTACTTGAATCAATGCGTTCTACCAGGTAAAGCTTTGCAAAAAGCCGTTCCCAACTGGACAATCCTTTTATTGCTATCCTGCGAAAAACAGACCACTGGGGAAAAGTTAATGCTGCCAGAGGCAGTTTCTTATCTTCCGTAATCTTTTGGCAGAGCAGTCCAAGCGTATTTAGTGTATTGACGGGAGCCCCCTTTTCACCCCCGGCATCGTGCAGGAGAATGATCGAGCCTTCCCTCACGCTTTTTAGGATTCGCTCTATAATCTCTTCGGGACCGCGCCGAACCTGCCAGTCGTGACCTTCGGCATCCCATAGTATTGCCTTTTTGTTGCGGATTTTCATCCACAGCCAGGTACTCAGGCTAAAAGTTCCCCAGGGCGGACGAATCCATTCCACTGCTTCCCCGGTCAAATCTTCCAGGGTGGCTATGCATTGATCCCATTCCTTCCAAGTCGCCCAGGGGGATAAAAACCAGGCAAAGCGATGGTGTTGGGTATGAGCGCCCAGGCAGTGCCCGCGGCTGCGAATGAGCTTAATCAGCCCGGGATAGCGGGCCGCCTTTTCACCAATTACGAAAAAAGTAGCTTTTACATTATATAGATCTAAAATATCGAGTATTTGGGGAGTAATTTCCGGATTTGGGCCATCATCAAAGGTAATTGCTGCACCGGGAGAATATTGCCGTTTCCAGGCTCCGGCCCCCAAGTAATGCAGGATAAAATCAGGAATAATCGTATAGATTGCTGCGAACGCTAAAAGTCCAAAGAGTATCATATATATATGGTCCATTTAGATTCCCTCCCCGCCAAGCTTAGTCTCGTTAACAAACTTGTCAATATTACCCGAGGCGTAGAAAACTGCCATGCTGGCCAGAATAAATGCACTTACCAGAAACGGTGCCTGATACCCAAAGGTGCTTCCTACTATACCGCCAGTGTAAGCACCGGCAGAGGTCCCAATGCCTTCGATGGTCATAAATACAGCCCACATGCTACCCATTTTTTCCGGAGAAACGACTCGTGCCATTAGCCCATTCCAGGCCGGAAGAATGAGAGAATAGGCTATTCCTATTAAAATGCCGACGAGCAGGGCATGGCTGACTGCTTTTTGCATAGGCAGGAGTACCAGCCCGATGGCAGCCAGCAAAAAACCGGCAATAAGCGGCCCTTTAACCCCCAAACGGTCTGCCAGAATACCAGATGGAATCAACAGTAATACCGTAAACGCTCCGGCGCCGATAAGGAAATAGGCAAACTGCCCGGTGCTCAAGCCAAAGACGGTCCGGGCGTAGATGGCAATAATCGGGGTTAGAATGCCAATCGACATTGTCTGCACAAACATCCCCGGATAAAGTATCCAGAGAGAAATTAGTTCCCGGGTCAATTCCTTCATGAAGGTTGAAGTTGAGATTACCTTTTCCCGAATTGTTGGTGGTGAAAACCCAAATATATTTAACATTAAAGCGATTCCCAATGTACCCAGAACCAGTGAGAAGGCAATCGTATAAGAATAACCCATCATATAATTTACGATAACCATCCCTGACCCTGCCCCTACCAACCAGGCCATGAAAACCTTGCTTAGTGCTTCACCAATGTGATGCAAAGGCATTTTGGCAGTTATTCCGGTTATAACAGCCGGCCACACCGGGGATACACCCAGACCAAACAAACCTGCACCTGTAATAAAGGATATTGCGTTCCAATGCATGTAGATTAATAAGATGCCGCAGGCAGATATGACTATACCGCCTGATATCAGCCATTTTCCACCATAATGGTCGGTCAGCCAGCCAGCCGGCAGGCGAAAAAGGTTATCGAGCAGATATAACAAAGAAATTGCCGTTCCTATTATACTGAGATCAAATCTGCCTACAATCTGCCCGTATAGTGGGATTAAGCCAATAATCAGGGCTCCTCGTGCGAACTCCAATAAACTCAGAACCAATAAAGGTGCCATTATATCACCCAACTTGCATATTTTTTGGTGGTGATTCTTTCACCAACTGTAAAATGTATTGCACTGCTCGTTCCGCCGCGTGTCCCGGTAAGACCTGGGCTGCTGCCTTGCACATATTTGTCATATCTGCCGGGTGCTCTAAAAGAGAGAATAATATCGATTCCAATTCTGCGCGTGTATGGGCAGTTCTCCCGGCACCGGTTCTTTCCAAAAACGCGGTATTTTCCTGTTCCTGACCGGGAATTGGCTGATAGATGATGATAGGCAATCGTTTGGTTAAAGCTTCGGAAACGGTCAAGCCGCCTGCTTTGGTAATGATAATGTCGGCAGCACTCATCAACTCGTCTACATTATCAACAAAACCAAAGCGCAGGATAGTATTGCGGGGATTGCTCATTACGTCATCCAGAGATTTATACAGATCCTCATCCCTACCGCAGACCACTATTGACTGCGAGGGAATTGATGTATTGGCCAGGGTTTTACATAATTCCTTCAAATCATTTAATACGCCATAAGCCCCTCCCATTATTAAACAGGTCGGGAGGTTGGGCAGCAGCCCCAGGGAAGTTCTAAGCCCGGATTGATCCAAATCACTGTCAAACCGGGGACTTACCGGGATACCGGTTAACTTAATACGCGCCGGGTCGATCCCCCTGGCGACCATACTATTAAAGATTTCTTCAGAACCGACAATATACAAATCAACACCGGCATGAATCCATTGACTGTGAACTGTGTAATCAGTAACGACTACTACCAGGGGGATATTTACGGCTCTTTTTAGCTTTAAGCTGGCAATGACACCGGCTACGGTAGGATAGGTACATATAATCAGTTCAGGCTGCCATGAACGTATATATGCTAAATATTTTCTCTGGCCGGTTTTGTTTAAAAAGCGCTGCAGGATGGATTTTGATGAGATGTGAGCCGTGCGGTAATAAAATTTCCCCCAAAGGCTTGGTGTCCGCTTAATCATCCCGATATATAAATCCTTTAGCAAGCTATTGCCCAATTTGCTCAGCAATTCTCCACAATCCAGATGCCTGATCTCCGCAGCGGGGCACATACTGTAAATTGATTCAATCAAAGCATCAGCCGCCCGGACATGTCCGGCGCCAAAAGAAGCGGAAAAAACAAGTATTCGCAGATTCTTCAAAAACTTCACCCCCATTAAAATGAACATGTCTTGATTTTTCAATGATTAGCCAGCAGCCACGATAAAATACGAAGCTAAATATGTAAAATCTGTATTTGATTTAAAAAGTAGTGAAAGAAACCTGCAGTTGTACGCTGGGTAAGCGGAAGCATAGCTGCAGTCGCTGAATGATAACCCCTAATCGACCTGTCTTTTACCAGTGAAAATAAATCGAAGGATGCCCAGGCATTATCCACAACCCACTCCCCGGCATTGAGGATTTTGTCTTTGTACAAACCACCTGAAAAGACCATATAGTTTTGAACATGCTCATCCGCCCAACGCTCATAACGATGATGGCCTTCAAAAATGATGTTTCTGGCATGATAGGGTACACACATGTCCTGTACCAGATGAACAGCGGCGCCGAGGTAGAAAAAACCCTTTTGGAAATGGTACTGGCTGATACAGTTTCTGGCCATTATGAAAAAGCGATTGCATTCCACAACCGCGGATGGCCAGCCGCGCAGGCCCTGACCTGAAACAGGATCATAGTAATGCGATACATTTTTCCATCCCTGATCGGCCCAGGCGGTTCCCGCATTTATTTGGTCCAAATAGAGAGACAGTAGTTTTCCTTCCTTCACCCACCCGTCATTTTTGAGAATCTCAATCGCCGATTGGTTGCAGTGGCTATGCACGACTTCAATCTGAGGGTCAATCAACTTTTGCAGCGGACTGGTTGTAGCCAGTATAAACCGAGCCGTTGCCATGCACGAAGCAGATGCTGTTTCTGCAAAATTCACCGGTTTTCCTCCCCCGCACGAATGATGCTATTATGATGGCATTTAAACATTAATTCCAAATTAGACATTTATTAAAAAAGCATTAAACAAAGCTAAAAGATGTATTAAGTTTTACCAGTTCCTTCTTCAAAATTTGCGGTTGGTACCAAGTGTTAAAGGGGAAAAACGGGAATTCTTTGGAAAATATATGAACGAGGCTGGTCTAATTACGAAATTAGTAATAATATGGAATTAGAATTGTTTATGTAATGGAGAAATTGCGTATGGAAGGCATGAATAAGCTGTCAGACATTGGTACCGCGTGGGCCAAATTCATTACTAACGGCAATCCCCAATCCCTCAAGGTGCGTCCGGAAATACTGGAATCATGGTGCAGGTGCTATGCCTGCCGGGTGGACCCTTATGATGGCACCAGCCACTGCCTCTTGGAACAGCAGGAACTTGAGGAACTGCTGCACCAGCAACGGGAACTGATCGAGGTAGCCCGCCCTTTTATGGTCAATTTGCACGAGTTTGTAGCCGGCTCGGGTTTTATTGTTATTTTGGCCGACAAACGGGGTTACATTATGGAAGTCATGGGTGATTATAATATCCTGGAAAATGCAAATAAGGTTAACCTCAGCAAAGGCTACGGCTGGATGGAGGAGGAAGTGGGCACCAATGGCATTGGAACTGCGCTGGCTTTGGACAGGCCCTTTCAAGTCTCGGGGCAGGAGCATTACTGCCGGAAAATCCACTCCTGGACCTGTTCGGCGGCTCCCATTGTAAGTGAAGACGGACGGGCTGTCGGCGCACTGCAAATGTCCGGGCCATCCCACGAAGCCCATTTGCATACTCTGGGGATGGTGGTGGCTGCTGTGGAAGCTATTTCGGATCAGATGCGGATTAACAAACAAAACCGGGAACTAACGGTTTTGAACAACAGTCTGAACGGCATATTTCAGACCATGTCGGACGGGGCTGTACTGATAAATGAGCAAGGGGTTATCAGCCAAATCAACCCGGCCGCCGAACGGATGCTGGGCAAAGGCTTGAACGGGGACAACATCCGGGAAATATTCGGACGTTCAGATAAAATATTAAATGTTTTGGCGAAATCACGGGCTTTCAACGATGTGGAATTAATCGCCGATACAGATTTGAGCCGCTTGCATTGCCTGGCTACCGGCAAACCCATTAAGGACAACAAGGGCGGAAGCACAGGGGCAGTGATCTTTTTTAATCCCATCCACAAGGTCAAGAATTTGGCCAACCGCTTCAGCGGAGCTGAAGCCACCTTTTATTTTCGTGATATCATCGGCAGCAGCAGGTCTTTGTGCGATGCAATACAGCTCGCATCCCAGGCCGCATCTACCATCAGCAATATCTTGATTACCGGTGAAAGCGGAACCGGCAAGGAACTCTTCGCTCAAGCCATCCATAATCAGGGACCGCGCCGCCATGGACCATTTGTCGCCTTAAACTGCGCCGCTCTTCCCCGGGAGTTGATTGCCAGCGAATTATTCGGGTATGTGGAAGGTGCTTTTACCGGGGCCAGCCGGGGCGGGCGGCCGGGTAAATTTGAACTTGCGGCCGGAGGCACCCTTTTTCTGGATGAAATCGGGGATATGCCTATCGATCAACAGGCCACCCTGTTGCGGGTGTTGCAGGAAAAGAAGATCACCAGAGTAGGCGGGGAAAAGGTCATTCCGGTAGATGTTCGGATAATTTGCGCGACTCATAAAAACCTGCTGGAAGAAGTGCGTAAAGGCAACTTCCGGGAAGATCTTTACTACCGTCTTAATGTAATTCTGGTATCGGTCCTGCCGCTGCGGGAGCGTGCCGGAGATGTGCTGGTGCTCTTCGATTATCTCCTGGAAAAGATCAGCAGAAGGCTGGGCATAAGCATCGAATACGTCGATCCCGTAGTAGGACAATGTTTGCAGCGTTATAGCTGGCCGGGCAATGTTCGGGAATTGGAAAATGTGGTGGAAAAGATGGTTAACCGGGCTAATGGGCCCAATTTATATGCGGAGCACCTGCCGCCGGAAATAATTATGGCCGAATACAAGCAAGCGTTTGCCAATCAATCGGCTGCTGCGCGGGACGATGCTCCGGAGTACCGGAAAGAAGGCATTACCGATCTGCTGGCGGAACGACAGGCCATAATTGATGCCCTGGCCCGCCACCATGGAAATATCAGCCGGGTAGCCCGGGAGTTGGGGTACTCGCGCAACACCGTTTACCGCAAAATGAACTTTTATCAAATTTCCCGGGAACAATCATTCAAGTAAGTTAAATGGACATGTGTATCGAATTGCGTAACACTTGTTACTTGTAAATAATGGGGCTGAAATGAATATATTACCTGTATTGAGCACCTGTTGCATTTTATGTGACAGGTGCTCAATACATTTTAAAGCCTATTGTCAGATCATGATAATCGTAAAGAACTTAATAATGGGGACTTTCAGCACCTTGTTTTTTAAAATCGCCGGTTAAATTACTTGGCACGTTTATTGCTTGACAAATATTAGAAGCAATATTTCTTAAAGCGAGTCAAGTAATTCGATGTTGATTGAACATCAAATATAAGCGGCAGTTGATTTGAATAATGGCATGGGAAGGAGGCGAATAGGGTACGGGCTAAAATGATGCTAAAGGAACTGTTTGTATTTTACAGACTGATTACTTAATCGAGGAGGGATTTGTTATGGAAAAACCTATCGACAAAAGTTACAAGCTCTTTATTGGGGGTAAATGGGTGGACAGCAAGGAAGGCCAGACCTTTAACGCCCACTGTCCCGCCAATGGGGAGATGCTTGCAACCTGTGTGAACGGCAGCCGGGAAGATGTCGATGATGCAGTGAAGGCGGCCTGGAAAGCCTATGAAACCTGGAAAGATGTCAGTCCTCAGGAGCGGGCCGGTTATCTGCTCAAGATCGCCGACAAGATTGAAGAGAATGCCGCAAAACTGGCTATGGTGGAAACCCTGGACAACGGCAAACCCATTCGGGAAACTACTCTTATTGATGTTCCTTTTGGTATAGATCATTTTCGCTATTTTGCCGGTGCCATAAGAACCGAAGAAGGCTCCGCCAATATGCTCAATCAATCACATATGAGCCTCATTTTGCGGGAACCCATCGGGGTAGTAGGCCAGATCATCCCCTGGAATTTCCCCTTCCTGATGGCCTGCTGGAAAATAGCCCCCGCTCTGGCGGCCGGGGACACGGTAGTAATGAAACCATCTTCGGAGACTTCTTTGAGCTTGTTGGAGCTGGCCAAGATTTTCGAAGAAGTTCTGCCTCCCGGTGTAGTAAACGTGGTTACCGGGAAAGGTTCCACAACCGGAAATTATGTTCTGGAACATGAAGGATTCCGCAAGCTGGCTTTCACCGGATCTACCGAAGTGGGATATCAAATTGCCGATGCCGCCGCCAAAAAGCTGATACCGTCAACTCTGGAACTGGGCGGAAAATCAGCTAACATATACTTCCCCGACTGCAATTTTGACAGGGCAATCGAAGGAACCATGCTGGGAATTCTGTTCAACCAGGGCCAGGTATGCTGCGCCGGTTCCAGGGTATTCGTCCATAAAGATATTTACGACAAATTCCTGGCTGCCATGGTTGAAAGTTTTAATAAGGTAAAAGTCGGTATGCCGTGGGAAATGGAGACCCAAATGGGCAGTCAGATCAATAAAGGCCAGGTCAACATCATTCTGGACTATGTTGAGATAGGTAAGAAGGAAGGCGCCAGGCTGGCCTGTGGTGGTTACAAGATAACTGAAAATGGAATGGACAAGGGCAACTTTGTCAAACCCACGATTTTGGCCGATGTAAACAACAAGATGAGAGTAGCCCAGGAAGAAATCTTCGGACCGGCTGTGGTGGTTATCCCCTTCAAAGACGAAAAAGAAGTTATCGATATGGCCAACGACAACGAGTACGGCCTGGGCGGTGCCGTGTGGACCCAGGACATTAACCGCGCCTTGCGGGTAGCCAGAGCGGTAGAAACCGGCCGGATGTGGATTAACACCTATAACCAAATTGATGCCGGGGCTCCTTTTGGCGGTTACAAAAAATCCGGTATCGGACGTGAAACCCATAAGATGATACTGGATCACTATACCCAGTGCAAGAACATTTACATTAGTATGGACGAAGGCCCCTTCGGACTCTACTAAAATTCGAGAGGAAACGCCTCTAAATTCTTAATGGGTAATTTTGAAATTTAGGCCGACTTTAGCGGGCCATTGGCCCTCTAAAGCCGGCAGGATAGTTAATGGGATGAAGCTGCTGCAATTACCGAAGGAAAGGTTGCGGAGTTGTGAAAGTCTTGATTCTGCACAAAAATGAAGCTGAAGCATATAAAATGGCCCATGCAATATTTTCCGATTTTCAAGCCCGAAATATTGAGGCAGTGCTACAGGAAAAGACGGACCTGCAATTGTTGCCGGACTACACCTTGCTAGTCGTTTTGGGGGGAGATGGGACGATATTGGAATGCGCCCACTCTTTGGCCGGAAACGATATACCCTTGTTGGGCATTAATTTTGGCAAGGTAGGCTTCTTAAGCAGTATTGAGCCTGATGATTGGCCATCGGTTTTGGAAAAGCTTATCCGACAAAATTATACCCTGGATAAACGCATGATGCTCGATGTTGAAATCATCAGAAACGGGCAGGCTTTTCATCTGGGTAAAGCACTGAATGATGCGGTAATCAGATCCCAAGTGCTGCACATCATTACCTTGAAGTTATCCATAAACGGCAGTCCGTATGCGATTTACCGGGCTGATGGAGTAGTATGTGCCACACCCACCGGATCTACGGCTTATTCCTATTCGGCCGGCGGACCGGTTCTGGTTCCTGACCTGGAAGCGGTTGCGGTTACCCCGGTTTGCCCGCAGTTGTCCTGCTCTCGGGCTCTGATAGTAGCTGCCGATACGAAACTGGAATTGACCGTGGATTCAGAATATGGTGCAGGTATTGCGCTGGATGGGAAAAAGGAAATGGATTTGATTAATGGAGACCAAATTATAATAGGGAAGTCTTCGCAGACCATTAGTTTTGTCCGCATTAATACAACTCCCATTATGAAAAGAATTAGATATTGCCGCAGCCGGATATCATAATTAGGTACGAGGGATTAGGAAACAGGAAGCTATTATACCTTTAGTATTATTTGCCTGATGGTAATCATTCCAATGAAGAAGTGAAACTTTTTAAGAGAGGAGAGGGTGATTATCAACATGGAATACAATTGTAATTGTAAAGAAAGCCCTCAAAATACGGTGCTCCCGGATGCATTGCTTGATTTAAGCGAAATGGACACCGTTTTAAAAGAATATAAAGACCAGGCCGGCAGTCTGGTGACAGTACTGCAGAAAACCCAGGAGATATACGGTTACTTGCCATTGCAGGTATTAAGGCACATATCCCTGGAAATGAAAATAAAGCCCGCCCAGGTGTATGGAGTGGCAACTTTCTACACCCAGTTCCGCTTTACTCCGGTGGGTAAATATTTGATTCTGCTTTGCCAGGGCACGGCTTGTCATGTAAATGGTTCCGAACGCATCGAAACTGCTATTTGTCAGGAATTAAACATTAAGCCGGGAGAAACCACTCCCAATCGATTGTTTAGCCTTAACAATGTTGCGTGTCTGGGCTGCTGCAGCCTGGCTCCGGTTATGATGATCAACGGTCAGGCCTATGGTCCTCTCACTCCGGATAAAGCCGTTAACATCATCAAAGATTTGTATGTCCGGGAACAAGCAGTTGAAGAGGGGGGCGGGCAATCATGAAAATACGGGTAGGGCTGGGAAGCTGTGGGATGGCGGCAGGCGCCTTAAAGGTTATGGGCTTCCTGCAAGCGGAACTGGTCCGGCGCAAGCTGGACATGGAGATCCAAAGGACCGGCTGTGTGGGTATGTGCCACAACGAACCGCTGGTGGATGTCATTGATGACAACGGCAAGGTTTTTACCTATGGTCATGTAAATGAAGATATAGCTGCAGCGATTATTGAAAGCCACCTGATCGGCGGAATGCCGTTGAAAGAATACCTCGTGAACAGTAGCGATAAACCCAACAAATTTTTAACCCGGCAGGTGCGGGTGGCCTTGCGCAATTGCGGGAGCATGGATCCTGAGAAAATCGAAGATTATGTGGCTCAGGGCGGCTACCAGGCAGTGAAAAAGGCTATTCTTACCATGAGCCCGGAAGAAGTAATCGAGGAAATAAAAACATCCGGTTTACGCGGTCGGGGAGGCGGGGGATTCCCCACCTGGTTCAAATGGAATGCAGCCCGCCATAATCCGGGTGTTTGTAAATACATAGTTTGTAATGCCGATGAAGGTGACCCCGGCGCTTTTATGGATCGCAGCGTCCTGGAGAGCGACCCCCATTCCGTACTGGAGGGGATGATGATTGCCGGCTATGCTATCGGCGCCGGTCAAGGCATCATCTACTGCCGGGCTGAGTACCCTCTGGCTATTCGAAGACTGGAAATCGCCATAAGGGAAGCCCGGGAGCAGCAGATGCTGGGGACCAATACATGGGACAGCGGTTTTTCTTTTGATATTCGAATCAAACAGGGGGCGGGTGCTTTTGTATGCGGTGAAGAAACAGCCTTGATCGCCTCTCTGGAAGGTGAAAGGGGGATGCCGCGCTTAAGACCGCCATATCCGGCCCAATATGGGTATTGGGGAAAACCTACCAATATAAACAATGTTGAGACTCTGGCTAATGTGCCCTGGATTATAAGCAACGGCGGCGAAGCTTTTGCGGCTATGGGAACCGAGGACAGCAAGGGGACCAAAGTATTTGCCCTGGCCGGGAAGATAAAATGGGGCGGACTGATTGAAGTGCCGATGGGTCTGAGCCTGCGGGAAGTCATCTATGAAATCGGCGGAGGTATCAAGGCGGAGCGCGGCTTCAAAGCGGTCCAGTTAGGGGGGCCTTCCGGAGGCTGCATACCAGCCAGCCTTTTGGACACCCCGGTGGAATATGGCTCCATCACCAGAACCGGAGCCATTATGGGTTCGGGCGGCATGGTGGTTATGGATGAGACCACCTGTATGGTAGATGTAGCCCGCTTTTTCCTGGATTTCACCCAGAAAGAGTCTTGCGGTAAATGTGTGCTGTGCAGAATCGGCACCAAGCGCATGCTGGAGATTTTGGAGCGCATCTGCAACGGTCAGGGACGTCCCGGAGATATGGAATTATTGGAGGAATTGGGGCGCAAAGTAGGAGAAGGTTCCCTATGCGGCCTGGGGCAGAGCGCACCCAATCCGGTGCTTACCACCCTGCGCTATTTTCCCGAGGAATACCGGGCCCATATTTATGATAAAAAATGCCCGGCCAAACACTGTAAAGCCCTCATTACTTATAGAATTGACCCGCAGAAGTGCAAGGGCTGCAGCCTGTGCGCTAAGAAATGCCCGGCCAAATGTATCAGCGGTCAGAAGAAGCAGCCTTATACAATTGATCAGAGCAAATGCATAAAATGTGGCAATTGTCTGGAAGTTTGCCCGGCCAGATTCGCGGCCGTGACGGTAGAGTAGGGAAGGAGGGTGGAGAATGCTCAGCATAAATATAGACGGAATTGAGATAAACGCTATTGAGGGGCAAACCATATTGGAAGCCGCCCGCAGCCATGGAATAAATATACCGACTCTGTGTTATGACGAAAGAGTAAAAGTATACGGAGGCTGCGGACTATGCTTGGTAGAGACCGGTAACAGCCCTAAACTGCTACGAGCATGTGCAACCGAAATAGTACCGGGTATGGTCGTAAAAACCAGCAGTCCCCGGATAGACGCTTCGAGGCGGCTGACTTTGGAACTGCTGTTTTCAGATCATGTCGGAGACTGTCGGGGTCCATGCCTCAAAGCCTGCCCGGCGCACACCGATGTGCAGGGATATGTGGGCTTGATCGCCAACCGGCAGTACCGGAAAGCCCTGGAACTAATCAAGGAAAAGATACCGCTGCCGGCCAGCATCGGACGGGTCTGTCCCCATCCCTGTGAAACCGCCTGCCGCAGGCAACTGGTGGAAGAACCGGTGTCCATAGCTTTTCTCAAGACCTTTGCGGCCGATCTGGACCTGGCCGGCGGGGACTCCTACATGCCGGAAATCAAATCTTCCAGCGGTAAGAAGGTGGTTATTGTCGGTGCCGGCCCGGCCGGTTTGACCGCCGCCTACTACTTGGCCCGGGAAGGTCATGCCGTAACCGTTTACGATGCCATGCCGGCCGGGGGCGGTATGCTACGCTATGGTATCCCGGAATACCGGCTGCCCAAGGCGGTTCTGGATCAGGAGATAGATCTGATTCATAAAATGGGGGTGGAGTTCAAGTTTAACACCCGTATTGGCTCTGATGTCGGTTTGGACCGGCTTATACAGGAATATGACGCAGCCTTCCTGGGTATAGGAGCCTGGCTGAGTTCGGAAATACGCTGCCGGGGCGAAGACCTGCCGGGAGTTGTAGGCGGCATTGATTTTTTGAGGGATGTTGCTTTGCATAAGGATGTAAAACTGGGTAATACAGTAGCTGTGGTGGGCGGCGGAAATACGGCCATGGATGCTGCGCGTACTGCCGTAAGACTGGGCAGTAAGAGAGTTATGGTCTTGTACCGGCGCACCAGGGCTGAAATGCCGGCGGAAGACATAGAAATCGGGGAAGCCGAGGAAGAAGGCATCGAGTTCAGATTTCTGGTGGCCCCGCTGGAGGTGATGGCTGAAAACGGCAGAGCTATTGCTATTCGCCTGCAAAAAATGCAGCTCGGCGAACCTGACGCGTCGGGCCGGCGCAGCCCGGTGCCCATACCCGGAGACGAAGAAATTATTCATGTTGACAGTATTATCAAGGCCATCGGTCAGAAGGTGAACCCTCAAGGGTTGAATGATGTGGTTCTAAGCAAATGGGGCACCATTGACATTGATGAAACCACTCTCGCCACCAGCATTCCCGGAGTTTTTGCCGGAGGCGATGGAGTGATCGGGCCTTCCATAGCGGTTGAAGCAGTTGCCCAGGGAGGACGGGCTGCCGAGTCTATCAATAATTACCTGAACGGTGTTAATCTGCCTTTTAAAAATAAATATACGGTGGAACAAAAAGGATTGACTCCCGAAGACTTTGCCGAGTATCAAAAATCCGCCCGCGCAGCCATGCCGCATATGGAAGCCGGGGAAAGACGCGGCAATTTCCGCGAAGTGAATCTGGGCTTTTCCGAGTCCGACGCGGTTACCGAAGCCGGGCGCTGCCTGGAATGCGGTTGTAAAGATTATTATGAATGCCGTCTGCTGGAAGCGGCCGACCGGTATCAGGTAAACCCGGAGCGCTTGGCTGGTGAGCCGCGCCGGGAAAAATCACATGAAAAGACCTATTTTATAGAAAGGAACTCGGAAAAGTGCATTCTCTGCGGGTTATGCATCCGGATTTGCCGCGAGCTAGTGGGGGTGAACGCTCTGGGGCTGGTGGACCGCGGTTTTGACAGTCTTGTTGCCCCGGAGTTCAAACTGCCGCTTGCGGATACGTCCTGCATAAGCTGCGGCCAGTGCGTGGCCGTATGCCCCACCGGAGCGCTGGGGGAAATCTATCCGCTGGCCAAAAATATTCCTTTGAAAATGACGGAAACCAAAACCATCTGCACATTCTGCAGTATGGGATGCAAACAAGTGGTTCACAGTTATGGTGATCTGGTATTGCAAATCAGGCCGGATGAAGGGGGGCTGCTCTGCTCCCGGGGGCGTTTCGGCTTTATCGGGTTTGAAAGTGAACCAAGGCTCATTAAGCCCCTGCTGCGTCGCGAAGGTAAGTTGAGCGAGACTTCCTGGGAAGAAGCCTCCCATTATATCCAGGGTAAAGTGAACAACATTCTGTCCGGGCAAGCTGCAGTCTTAGTTTCTCCATCATATACTCTGGAAGAAGTCGAGGCCGCAGTAAAATTGGGCCGGGCGCTCGAATCCGGCCGGCTTTCCACCCTGGCGCCGGACCCGGCCAAAGGGCTGGAATCACTGGGATTGGCTTCCTGCCGCAGCAAGCGGCTGGAAGATCTGCCGAAGGCCGAGTTTATACTCATGGTAGGGGACTGGCGGGAAAGCCAGGTGGCCGCCATGAAAGTAAGGCAAGCCGCCCAGGCGGGAGCCCGAGTAGCAGTACTCGGCCGGGAAGATACCCTGGTGGATGACCTTGCCTGTTGCAAAGTGGTTGTGGAAGATCATACCGCCCTGTTAAAGGAAATTCTGGCGGCTATCATTTTAGAGAAATGGGGCTATTGCCAATCTGATTCCGATAAAACTGGATGGTTTGGGCAGGACTGCAGGGATTTAACTCAAGTAAAAGCAGGACCACAAGCACAAGAAATCGGAAAACTGTACACTGAATCGCAAAAGTCCATGATTATTGCAGATGGAAACACCCTACCGTTGGAGGCCGTACAGCTATTGGGGAGTATGGCTTGCATAAACAGTAAAACCGTTTCCCCCGGAAACGGAGTGATTGTTATCAGTTCGGGCAGCAATCAAAACGGACTTTCCAGACTAGGAGTAGCTTATGATAGCAATTTGATTAGTTCGCTCCGCCAGGGAGAAATAAGCAGCCTTTTCATTCTAGGTGAAGACCCGGTAGGTGGCGGACTATTGAGTTCCGATCAAATTGCCCGGACTGAGATGACTGTAGTGCTGACACCCTTCATGACGGCTACAGCGGCCGCAGCCCATGTGGTACTGCCGGCAGCGGCACCGCTGGAGACGATGGGCACTTATATTCGCTGTGACGGTCTGGCTCAAACTATCCATCCGGTTAGACCCGTCCCTGCAGGAGTCAGCAACCATACCATTATCTCCCGTTTGGCTGCCGCCCTGGGGTAAGCCGAGCTTCCTCTCCCTGATTTGCCTTGAATCATTGGGCATTAAAGATTGAAAAATTTATATGATTTTAAAATTAGTATAGAACCTATAATTAATAAAAATACTATTAACGAATCATAAATAAATAATCAGTAAAGGAGGCAAAGCAATGGCAGGCAAGGAAAAAAATAGTAAAAAAGGTCAAGCTGTAAAAAGAGATAGAGATAATCAGTGTCCGGTCAAGGATGAAAGTGGCTGCAAAGTACCAGGTGTTTTCAGTGATTCCGAGCCGATAGGCGGCGGTGGCTGATTTATCATCCCGGGGTAGATGTCATGTTGACTTTCATTTTGGCGACTAAGAGCTTCCCCGTTTCCACTAGACCAGCGAGTTTTTACTTCAATACTTGTGAAAAAGGAAACATAAGTTTTCCGTAGTGGAAAGCTTATGTTTCTATTTAGGACATAAGCTTATACTATATGCATTGACTCTCTTGCTATACATGGTTTTCCCGGCAAAAACTTCTGCTGGATGGAAGAAAAGGGGATGATCCCCTATTATCTTTTTTATATTGGATTTAATGTATTTATTTATCAAGCAAATAATAATATAATACGAATATATTTAAGTATTGCCATATGGTGGATTAGAGGGAATCTTGGATAACAAGAGGCTCTGAAGAACCAGTATTTTTTTGAAGCATCCGGTGGTGGATCTTCAGATAAATATTGGTTTTTTGTTCCATGCTTATCCACAAAAAATTGAGGGAGGACTGAAAATGATAGTGTTGACTGCCGCTTTTAAAGCAAAAACCGGTAAGGAAGCCGAACTTGAACAGGTGCTCAGAGCAATGATCCCGAATGTCCAAAACGAAGCGGGAACCGTGAAGTACATCCTTAACCGTTCAACTGCTAACCAAGGGAAATTTCTTTTTTACGAAATGTACAAGGATGATGCAGCATTAGAGATTCATAATGCGACACCCTATTTCCAGGAATTACTCAGAAATATTGACGGCTTGATAAGCGAGCAGCCGCAAATCGATTTTTACGAAGATATTGCTTCGATCAGCAGGTAATACTATCCCGTAAGAGTAGCTCCTACTCAACTTGGGCAGTTGCCGGCGGTGATTTGTTTTATTTCATCGCCTTGTTTTTATGCGCAATTTTACCACTCCCAACTTTACCTGACCAAAAGGCAATATGCGAAATTATGATATAATTGAATAGTTAGTGCGCCCAAGCCGTTCAAATACTTAGCCAAGGCTAATAAAAATGAACGGCTTATTGATAGATTCAACAATGCTATTCTGGTTGGGGAGGAGAAGCAAATCAATAATCGCTTCAAAGAATCATTACTGGATAAAAACACATTTTCGGTAGCATGGGAACTGGTGCCCGGCCGGGGTGCGCATGAAAAGGCTCAAAATGATGTGATAGCTGCAGCGGAACAGGCTGCCCGGGGCGGCAGAATTCATGCCCTTACCATTACCGATAATCCGGGTGGAAGGCCGGCCATATCCGCAGCCAGCCTGGGGGCGGAAATCCTAAAGCTGGGTATAGAGCCGCTGGTCCACTTTACCTGCAAAGACAAAAACCGCAACCAGATCGAATCCGAACTTTACGCGATGGACCGGGCCGGAGTCCGAAATCTTTTAGTGATGACCGGCGATTACCCGGCCAGCGGGTTTAAAGGTCGTCCCAAACCGGTTTTTGATCTGGACCCGGTACATGTTGCGGATCTGATCACCGATATGAATCAGGGCCTGGAAATCCGCGAACCCAAAGGGATTACCCGCCACCAGACCAGCGACTTCTTTGCCGGTTGTGTGGTATCACCCTTTAAGGCGAACGAAGCCGAACTTATGGTCCAGTATTATAAATTAAAGAAAAAAATTGCTCACGGGGCTAACTTTATCGTGACCCAGTTGGGTTATGACGCCCGCAAGTTTCATGAAGTTCTGCAATTCATTCGAAGCTGCAGCGCCAATACAGCGGTAATAGGAAATATTTATATTCTGCCCTTCGGCGCGGGTAAAATGATGAATTCCAACCAACTGCCGGGTTGTGTGGTAACAGAACGGCTGCTGGCAGAGCTTGACCGGGAAAAGACGGCGGAGGATAAAGGTGTTGGCTCGCGCTTGTTGCGGGCTGCAAAAATGTATGCCCTTATGAAGGGCATGGGTTTTGACGGTGTGCATCTGGGAGGCCATAATCTTAAATATGAACAGCTTGAATATATTATTGACAAAGGGGAAGAACTGAGCAGCGCTTGGATGAAGCTCATACCGGAATTCGACTATCCCCAGCCCAATGGGTTCTATTATTACGAAAAAGACCCTGAAACCGGGCTAAACACCAAGGAAGCGGTTGCACGCAAGAACCTGCCGCTGGACCTTCCACTAGGGTTTAATTATCGTTTGATGCGTCTGTTCCACGAGCTGTTTTTTACTCCCGGCAAAAACCTATACCCCTTGATGCACCAGTTTTACAGCGGTGTTCAGGACCCGCGCAAGCACACTTTTGAACACCTGGCCAAAGTAATCGGTAACGACTGCAAGGACTGCGGCGATTGTGCCTTGCTGGATATCGCCTATCTCTGCCCGATGTCGCAATGCCCCAAGAATCAACGCAATGGTCCCTGCGGCGGGAGCTATAACGGCTGGTGCGAAGTTTTCCCCAACGAGAAGAAATGTATTTGGGTCAAAGCCTATTCGGCGCTTAAGGCTTATAATGAAGAGGAACACTTGGACAGGATGTACCTGCCGCCGGTTAACTGGGATTTGTACCAGACATCTGCCTGGTATAATTACTACACCGGCCGGGATCACTCGGCGGCAGGCAAAAACGGAAAATAGAATTAAAACAGGAACAATAAGCCCAGGGTTGCGTTTTAAATCCTGGGCTTTTGTTTTCTCAATAGATAAATATATAATTCAACCGTTGGTTGAATTCATCCGGGGATAGGGCAACGAACATTCGATGGTTCCAGAAAACAAAACAAGGTAAAATCAAATTACAGGTTTCAGAATTTTGCGGCAAGGGAGTATTTTAATGCTTGACTATAAGGGAATTGGACGACGCATAACCTTATTACGGAAAGAACATGGGTATACGCAGGAACAGTTGGCAGGACTCCTTCATGTCACTGGCCAGGCAGTCTCCAAGTGGGAGAATGGCAATGCTTTGCCGGATACGAGCTTGCTGCCTGTTCTGGCTGGTGTATTGCAAACATCTATTGACCGGCTGCTGACCGGTGAGGATACCGGGACTAAGACTAGTCCCTACGATGAACAGTACCAAAAAGAAGAGTATTATTGGGGAATGGAGCATTCGACACTGGCTGAAATACTTGTTAAATGCCACGATAAATCAAAACCCCCTGGCCGCCTGCTGGAGCTGGGCAGCGGGGAAGGGCGGGATGCGATTTATTTTGCCCGATCCGGGTTTATTGTCGATGCATTGGAAATTTCTTTGCCTGGTATAGAAAAAATCAAGAAGTATTGTGCTTCCCAGGGCCTGACAATCAACACGCTACATGCGGATATGATTGATTATGAGCTGGATGGCTGCTACGATGTGATTTACACAATGGGGGCACTGCAGTTTTTGCCGCTTGCCAAACGGGCAAAACATTTCGAAGGCTATAAACAGCATACCTGTTCCGGCGGTCTTAACGCCCATCTGGTTTTTGTGGATAAACCATTTATAGCGGCTGCTCCCGACTGGCAGAATAATGAGTTCTTTTACCGCTCCGGCGACCTGGCCGCTTATTATTATGACTGGCAAATAATCGCCTCGGAGGAGCGCATTATTGACTGCAACTCGGGCAACACACCACACCAGCATGCGGTAAGTTGCATTGTTGCGAAAAAGATATGAGTGCA
This sequence comes from Syntrophomonas sp., assembly GCA_036677685.1. Lineage (GTDB taxonomy): Bacteria > Bacillota > Syntrophomonadia > Syntrophomonadales > Syntrophomonadaceae > JAQUBU01. The sequence goes on from JAVBWA010000024.1 coordinate 134,368, forward strand.
AAGATCCATTTAAGAAATAGTTTAGGACCGGATTTCCGGTCCTAAACTATTATTCTGGTGTTATGATTTCATCGACTGGGGTAGGAGGTGCCTGCTCTGCTGCTGATTCCTGCTCTACAACCGGTTGATTATTGCGTATCGCAAATACAAAGAAAGGCCAGATACCAATAATTGAAAAAACCGTAAACAAGGTAGCCTGCGAAGGCTCATAAATACAATAAAGCCGGTAGAGGTAGAATAGACAGAATACAAATATTCCCCAGCAGGCTATATCCAATATAGGGATAAACGCTAAGAATATGCTAGCGGTATTAACTACCGGCAACCATAATCCCATATTAGTAATCCGCGCTCCGAAAAAATCCATTTCCTCAACGAGCTTGCCGCCAATATAAAGATCGGCGATGGGAATCCAAGCGAGCCAGGCATTTTCCATGCCTCTATTACTGGCCATAGCCATAAAACCTATAGACTTGAAAATATATAAAACCAAACCAAATATACATAGAATAAATAGTATTGCCAATCCAAACAGGGCCACTATAAAATCTACCATTGAATTAACCTCCCTGATATTTTCCTAATATTATATTTAAACAACTCATCCTAGTTTCCTGCCTAATAGTGACAAAATAATTAATTGATGTATATTTTACCTTAAACAATAAGAACTTCGTGTTGCATTTATTAAGCATTTCCTGCAAAATATCCCCAAGTCGAAATCATTTTGAAATTGGTTCAAGATGCAGTATTTTATTAAATTTGAGTTGGTGCTTATTGCATCAATAACTGGATAATTTTTCTTACTTAACTATAGAAAGGGATACCTATGTTTGAAGTCAAAAAGCACGAACTTGATTTTACCCGGCGGGAGGGAGCTCCGGACGGGAATATAAAGGTGACTATTATTCAGGAACCCTACCCCGAACGGGTTATTGGCCGCCGGGTCGGGCAGGGCATCTACGTGGGGAAAAATAATATTGATGCCGACCTCAGGGAAATGCGCCAAAGCGTTATTGCCAATCTTGCCCGCATTCCCGAAACTACAGATATCGGGATAGTGTCGGAGCATCCCGGAAATAAAATAGCTATGGATATTTTCCAGGAGCAAGCAGATAAGCAGCGCCAAATAGTTATCGCCCGGCTTGGACACTATCGCTCTGAACCCGGCGGCGAGATAAGCAATACGGTGGCGGTTTTCACCCCGGACCATGATCCGGTGCTGGTTAAGCAGATCACTTTTTCGGAGGAAGACCTTAAATACCATGCCCTGGGCAAGCTCCAGCGTGGCCGGGAAGTCCACGTTTTTTCCACTCCGCTGGGCAATATGGGGGTTATAAGCTGCCATGATTATACCAATGCCGATATTTTAAAAAGCATAGCTGAAAACGATATTGAAATCCTGGTGGTATCCTGCTTCAACCCGGCTACCCGCCTCTTCATTCAATACGCCCTGGCGGATATTCATCGATTTTCATGTTTTGTGATCATATCCAATATCGCCAACTATGGAGGCAGCGGGGTTTTTGCCCCTTTCCGCTACAATGGCCCGAAAAGAGCCGCCATCTCTCTGGGCGGAGCGGTTGCCTATACTCAGGGTGAAACCAGCGCGTTTCTCGAAGTGGACTTGCCGATGGCGGAACTGAGAAATCTTCGCCAAAAAAGTCAGTACGGCAATGCCGTATCGGATAATCAATGTCCATGGACCACCATCCAACCCAGTGAGGAGTTCCTAAGCGCCGGCCGGCCCGACTATAAAATGAGGCTGGAAACCTCCGATTATCTGCATGAAGTTGATCTTGAAAAACTGAATTATATGCCCAACCCGGACCAGGGCGAGTTGAATATCGGAATTGCCCAGTTGAAGTGCATGAATGAAGAGGATTACCTGAATAATTACTATAATATATCAAAGGCTCCCAATGCTGCCCGCTATATAAAGGAGATTCAGTCTCACCTGAAATTTCTGGCCGAAAGGTTGGAGCTAACCGGGCAGAAGCTGGATTTTCTAATATTTCCCGAAGTCTTTCTGCCGCTCGGAATGGATGCTGATTTAAAGGAATTCGCCCGCAGGTTCAATACTATTGTTATCGGTGGGGTGGAGTATGATGCGCAACCTGGAAATCTTGAACATCCGGAAAAGGCCCATGGCGCAAACCGCTGTTTTATTTATATTCCCTGCTGCAGCGGTGAGGTCAAGCGTTTTCAATATGATAAAATGACCCGCTCCCAATATGACGCCCGGCTACCCGCTTCGGCAGCCGGTAATTCGGGGAATTTCATAATGGACAAGGGCAGCCGCTTGGTCCGTTTTAGCAACGGTTCACATTGGGCTTTTGGAGTGCTGATCTGTTATGATTATAGTCATTTTGACATCATCCATAAACTCAACCGTCCGGCACCGCATGAAATGCCGCTGGATTTGCTGTTTATTGCAGCCAGCAATCCGGACAGCCAGCTCTATGAACGTTGTTGTGTAGCCGACAGCCATCGTTACTACCAGTATATAATAATGTGCAATATAGCCCAGTTTGGCGGCAGCGGAATATTCGGACCCGTAAAGACTCCAGGCCTCAGACAGACTTTGCTGAGTGCCGGAGTGGGGGCGGAAGGAATAATTGTTGGCAAGGTGGCCTTGGCCAATTTGCAAGCCGCCCGGAAAGCCGGGCAAATTGCCCCGGAAAGCAAATTCCAGCACAAACCTGGCATTTTTCAAATGATAAAGTCCGGTTCCTAAGCCGAAATTGCACTGCCAGCCAGCCTGCTTTATGAGAAGCTGTAAAGGAAAAATAAATCCGACCTAATATTTATAAATAAAAGGGGATATTTACTTTATACAGGTTATTTGGCAAAATATTATAACAAGGCGAAAAGATGATCCCCGCTTTTTTAAGTGGTCGAGTTCCTATTAGCCAGACGGCGGTTTGAGTGCCCGGCATCGGCTGTTTTTCAACCGTTGGGTCTGGTGGATGTTTTGGCAAAGAATAACGCCAATCAAATTGATGAAAAGGGGTGTTGGTAATGGCTCATGTTTTACCGGATTTACCTTATGGCTATAACGCGTTGGAACCGTTTTATGACGAGCAGACCGTAAGGCTGCACCATGACATGCATCATAAAGCCTATGTCGACGGTCTGAACAGCGCGGAAGCAAAGCTGTCCGAAGCCCTGGAAAAAGGCGACTTCACTCTGATTAAACACTTTGAAAGGGAACTGGCTTTCCATGGAGCCGGGCACATTTTGCACACTATCTTCTGGGAGAACATGAAACCGGACGGCGGGGGTCCGGCCAACGGCGCAGTAGCTGAACTGATAAACCGTGATTTCGGGTCCTTTGACAATTTCAAAAAGCTGTTCACCGCTTCCGCAGCAGCGGTGGAAGGCTCGGGGTGGGCGGTACTGGCCTGTAACCCGGTTTTTGAAAAGCTGGTGGTGCTGCAAGCCGAAAAACACCAGGACCTGACCCAGTGGGGCGCAGTGCCGCTGTTGATCGTGGATGTCTGGGAACACGCCTATTACCTTAAGTACCAAAATAAGCGCGCTGCCTGGATCGAAGCCTGGTGGAACCTGGTCAACTGGGATGATGTCAACCGGCGGGTAGCATTAATGCAGAAACAGTTCGGCTGCACAAAATAGCAATTTTATTTTTCCTGGTGATGTATGCTGTATAAGAAAGTACTGGCCTTCTATAATGAAGGCCAGTACTTTCTTGTTTTTTAGGAAGATAATTCCTAACCCATCTTCAGATTACCCTGACCGATATAAAAGGAAAATAGGACTCCCCGTTCGTGGGTAATCAACAGTTGCCCAAGGGCATTGCTTAGTCTATTCAGATCAATAAAAACTGTTCCGGAGCAGTCTTTTAAGATTATTGCACGAAACGAAGATCTTTTACGGTTAATAAGAATCGCAAAATCATGTTATGAAGATTGACCGATTTTCTTATTTCATCTTCGGCATAACATAGACTGTTATGTGATACCTGTTCCAAATGATCCCCCAGTTTGGTCCATTCCGCAATCAATTCGGCAGGTCCCTGAGTTTCCACAATGGCTTGACTTAATTCGTAATACAGATGACATATTTCCTGAATGGTGGAAAACTTGCTGGTGACATCCTCCAAACCGGCAAGGTTATCCTGTATTTGCTCAAACTGCCGGTCGATTCCCGCTACCGTATCAGATAAACGTGCTTGGTCTTCCACACTGTTAAAATAGACCAACCGGGATGACAATCTTAGAAACTCACCGATCAAAATCTGAAGTTCTCGTTTAGCCAAAGACTGGAACAGTTTATTTATGAAATGGTTTTTTAAATCATGAAATGCGGCATTACCGATAAATAGTCCCAAACATATTGCGATCCATCCTGCAAACAATACAACAAAGGTACCGGCAATATCAGACACTGGATGAAATGCATAATATAAAAGGTTAAACCCCACAAAGACAGCGGTGGCCAGTAATCCCTCCCCAATATTAATCCTTTCTTCTCCCTGGTTGAAAGTGCCTATCGTTATCCCCATTACAAATTCAATTATGACGGCAATAAATGTTGAGCTCATTTTCAATCCTCCTTCTCCTTGAATGGATAAGCATGAGGCTTGGCAGGCCCGGCAGGATCAGGCCTATCTGTTGCTGTAGATGGAGCAGTATTGGCTGATGTTGCGTTGTTGACTGCGGCGGCATTTTGAATTTGAAATTGCGCCAAGGCCTTTAACTGGTCCATATTGGCTTTAAGCAGCTTGATTTGTTCATCCAGGCTTTCCGAGTCAACATAACACGTAGGCTGATTGATATGCCCCATTTCTATCTGGTTCATTCGTTCCGATATGATGGCCGGAGGTTCAATCTCGCCAAATTGTTTTACCAGAATAAAAATATTTTTAAGTTCGTTTATTGCTATCCATGCCGCCACCAGTAATTGGGTGTTGCCCTGCCAGCCCAATAACAGGTTAAGCCCCATGACATCCATACGATTGGCAACCAGAAGAAATATAAAGTAGCTGAGGATGCGTTTGCCGATTTTAGCCAGGGTGTTCCAGATCAACCCTTGCTGCACTATTCTTGCAACACTGGAAGCAAGACAAAAGCATATGGCTGTTGTCAAAGTTGGAGACATCGGCCCAATCAGAAAAGATACCGTATTATTTAAGGTTTTTAAGGCATTCACCATTATAGGGACCTCCTCAAGAAGAAACCTGGCTTGACTTATGGCCGCAAAATGAAAAATTACCTTCCTTATTAAACTCTTTTTTTAGGAACCGGTTTTCTCTTCCAAGTGGAATGTTAAGTAGGCCTTTTCAGTAAGGTTGATAGTCGAGTCTTTTAACGGGCCTTTTGTAAAAGTTATGATTGGGCGTTCGGGAATATCGGTATGACCGGCTACTACAGCAGTCATACCATTATTTAATCGTACTTCACTTCCGAGCGAATATGGCGATATACATTGCAAGAGAGCTTTTGCGCCGGGTCCAAAACGGATGTACTGCATATCACGGATATATTCCAGGACTGCAGTTTTGGATATACCTTGCATACACATATTGTCGAAAACATCCGCAGTTTGAACAATGCTTATATAGATATCTTTAAAACGCGCATCTATGGAATTGTTGTTTAATTTCTTGGGAAAAGACTGATAAACATTATGGTTTGAGTCCCAGGAAGCTTCGTAATCCTCCCAAACATGATGCATCAGTATTATTCTTTTGGCTATTAAGGACAAGGAGCTTTTATCAGCCTGTTGATAACCCAGCAGAGGATGGCTTTGATTGGTCAGGAGGTCTTCTGCCTTTTGGGAGTTCAGTTGCTCGGGCGGAATCTTGGCTTTGCCGATGTCATGCAGGGCTGCCCCGACTGCCATGTTTTCGATATTATTACGCGGCAAACCCAGCTTCACGCCGATAATGGAGGCGATAATCGCCGTGTTCAGGCAGTGGGCTGCAATATCATTTTTTCTATTAAAGAGCAGAGTATTGATGCCTTGAATTACATTACGGTTTTCCAAAAGATCGTTCACTATGGAGTTGATAATTTCCCCCAAATTACGACTGCTGGCCAAGTTGATATTTTCAAAGACGGCATTGATGGTTTTCTTGGCTTTGAATTTCAACTGGTCGCTGATAACCTCTTCTGCTAGTTCAATACCTTCGCTGTCAGGCGTATGCACATAGACATATTCAAATGGCAGCAGATCCCCTTTGCTTTGCAGAATTTCTACCGATTTTGCAGTTAGTTCAGTATTTTTACCGATATATAATTGCCCTTCACCTATATATACATTTCGGGCAATTTTACATCCTACATATTGTTGTAGATCCGATACCCGTACTATTTTCACGGAACTAACCTCCCATCCGTTTAAGTAGGTCTTTTTCATCGCTGATCTATTAGAGAGAGGTGTTACAGTGGGTGCGGGATATTTGATCTGGCATATTATATCTGGAGTGCCAGTTACACACTTATCCAACCATAAATAACCACTCTCTTTACTAAAATATGTTGAAGAATCAAGCAGGTTACAATTTCAACCGGGAAAAGTGGAAGAGCAATAAAAATTGGGATACTTGTTGTATAGTTAAGAGGTGGCTTGGAAGGAAAAATAGTATTGCAGTGCAAACATCGTTCGTTTGGTTTGGCTATAGATGGTAGGATGTAAATAGATAAACAGGAGGGATTATTAGGTGCACTATACGGAAATAATAGATATTTTTCGTAAGAACCGGGATGAAAGCAAAGCGGGTCCTATGGCAGCATATATGAAACATAAATTTTGCTATCTGGGCATACCCAAACCGGTGCGAACCGGACTGCAGAAAGATTTCATAAAAGCGGCACGGAAGCAAAAAGCTGTGGATTGGGAAATGGTCAATGTGTTCTGGGGACTGCCGGAACGCGAGTTTCAATATCTGGTCATGGATTATCTGATTGCCCTTTCCGGGAACCTGATCGAGGAAGATATTGAACGAATTAAAATGTTGATTATCAGCAAGTCCTGGTGGGACACCGTAGATATGTTGGCATCCAACATAGTTGGTCCAATGTGTGCCAAGTACCCTGAACTGATTTCCAGCCACATTTTAAAATGGGCTGAAAGCGACGATATGTGGTTGGTCCGAACTGCGATTTTGTTCCAGTTGAAGTACAAAACCCAAACCGACACTAAATTGCTTGCCCGGATAATCAGCATTAACAATCAAAGCCAGGAATTTTTCATTAATAAGGCCATAGGATGGGCATTGCGTGAGTATTCCAAAACTAATCAAAATTGGGTCCGGCAATTCTTAGCCAGTCACCTGCTGCATCCGCTTAGCGTTCGCGAAGCCAGCAAGTATATAGCTTGAGAAAAATAGAGTGTTCTTTCCAGAAACCAGCATACACCCCATGACGGGGTGTATGCTGGCTTTGAACATGAATCCTTAGGGAGAGGAATCATCAAATTTATTAATATTGATTTCTAATAAAAAAACCAATATTTTTCTGAAGTTATCCCAAACCGGGTGCTTCACAAAAATATTGGTTCTTTGGAGCCTCTCAACCAAGGTTCTCCATAATCCACCATTTAATTGTTTATAAATAAAACATCTGCATGAAATTATAGATAGAAATTTGTATTTTGTCAATAAGTATTTTTTCAATATATAGCTTCGCATGTATGAGAAAAAAAGTTTGGTGTTCTTTACAATATTATATTAAATATATTTAATGTGAAATTTTAGCATTGCTATATATCTCAAAATTGTTTATTATATTCTAAGGTATATAAGATGGGGATTGAGGAGAAACCCTTAAGGGGGAGGCTCTGCTGATAACCAATATTTTGGCGATGGTGTTAAACCTGGTCACAGAATATTGGTTTTTTTCATATTAGATCCCTGTACAATCTTATTTAGGAGTGGATTTTATGTCATCTGCACCCCAAGACCGGGACAAGTCATCGAATATAGTCAATATCGATGGGCGCAAAAAACTTGATGACCGGCAGCGGAAACAGCTCCAACATGAATTAAAGGTTTATATGGAACAGTATTTTAAGAAAAAACTGGGCAAAGGTGTTGACTATACTAAAGTCATTTTATGGGAAGATATGCTTATTATCCGGGGCGAGAGGTTTCTGACTGAGCCAGAGATTTATATTGTCCAAACACCTGCCGGCAAAGAGATAGTCAGGGCAGCCCGTATGCAAGTGGCACGGCAGCACTCGATTGATAATGTGCCATATTTTGAAGATAAATTGCAGGCGCGAGTTATTCACCAGACTTATGATATTGAACCGGAAAACGATTTCTGGATGCATATTATGGTGTTTGACCGGGTGCTGACAGAATAAGTATAGAAAAGAAAAACTGCATATCATGGTGGATCGCGAAGAAACCGTAAAGGCGGCTTCAAGACAGACCAGTATTCTTATGTGAAAAGTCTTTTAAGGACACTAAGAATATTGGCCTTTTTTGTTTTCGAGCAGAACCGAAAAGAAAGAGGTGGTGTGCAAACTGTGACCTTAAATACCCTATCGAAAAATATGAATTATAGAATTTAGGAGGTAATTAGAAAATGGCAGATACCATGAAAGCATTAGTATATCGTGGACCCGAAAAAATAGGTCTTGAGGATGTTCCTGTACCCAAAATAATTGAGCCCGATGATGCGATAGTCAGAGTTACTACTTCCACCATATGCGGAACCGATATTCATATCTGGCACGGCGGCATGCCTGAAGTGGCTGACGGAAGAATCATCGGCCATGAATTCGTGGGCGAAGTCGTAGAAGTAGGTCCGGCAGTTCGTAACAACAAAGTGGGCGACAAGGTAGCCGTATCCTGTGTAACCCAGTGCGGCGAGTGCTTCTATTGCGTGCGTGGCGTCTATTCCCATTGCACAACCGGAAGCTGGATTTTCGGATATATGATTGACGGCTGCCAGGCCGAATACGTTCGGGTTCCCCATGCCAACCTGGGCATGTTCACCATACCGGATGGACTCACTGAAGAAGATGTACTATTTGTTGGCGACATCCTTTCCACCGGTTATTTTGGTGCCGAAAACGCCCACATTCAGCCCGGCGACACTGTGGCCGTAATGGGTGGCGGACCGGTAGGCATGTGCGGAATGGTTACAGCCAGACTTTGGGGTCCTGCTGAGATTATCGCTGTTGATATTAACCAGGATCGCTTGGACTTTGCAGTCAAGAACGGTATTGCCGACGTGGGAATTAATCCCCTCAATGTCCCGAGTGTTGGAGACGCAATCAGAGAGAGAACTGGAGGCCGCGGTGCCGATTGTACCATTGAAGCCAACGGTTTTAAACCAACCTATGATATGGCCATAGATGCCGTCAGAGCCGGTGGTAATGTTTCCTTTATCGGCGTATTTGAAAAAGCCCAGGAACTTGATATGAAAAATTTATGGATAAAAAACATTGCCATTCACATGGGTCTGGTGAACGCCAACCGCATCCCTGAATTGATTAAGCTCATTCAAAAGGGCAAGATCAACACCAACTTCTTGTGCACTCATCATGCCCCGTTGAATGATATAGTCAAAGGCTATGACATCTTTGGCGGCAAGAAAGACAACTGCCTGAAATGGGTTGTTACTCCTTACGTAAAATAAGTGATATACATTAGTTCCTATTTCTAACAGAGTACTCATATTCTTATAATATATAATTTAACCGCCCGCTTTTTGAAATCGGGCGGTTCTTTCTTGGGGGGCGGCATGAACCGCATATGCAAAAAGCCTTGCTATATGATTTGGAATCGTCTATCATAAGTATTAATTACAGTGGTAGACTACGGGGAAACCGTATGGTGGCTCTAAGGAAAACCATTGTAGATTATAAGTGTGATTTTGAGTTAATTTGTGGGAACGGCTATATTAACTGGTGTGATTAGAAATTAGTACAAAAAATCCATAATGGTAGGTTACAGAGAAACGTGTTGTGGCTCTGGGGAAAACCAATATTTTGACGATAGGGTAGTTTTACTTTATCGTGAGAATATTGGTTTTTTGTATTTAGAGTAATTAACAGGAAGTGAATGTCATGTCAAGTATTTCAAATGGAGATGAGCAAAAAAACTGTATTATCCAATTTGAAACCCAAAAAGAGCTGGATGATCGCCAGCGCAGGCATCTGCAACATGATCTTAAGGTTTATATGGAGCAATACTTCAAAAAACAATTAGGCAAGGGAGTCGATTATACCAAGGTTGTAATTTGGGAGGACATGCTAATTATTCGGGGTGAAAGGTTTCTGACTGATCCGGAGATATACATTGTTCAAACTCCGGCCGGGCACGAAGTAGTCCGGGACGCCCGCATGCAAGTAGCTGTGCAGCATTCTATTGACAACCTCAAATATTTCGAAGAAAAACTGCAGGCCAAGGCCATTCACCAAACTTATGATGTTGAACCGGGAAAGGATTTTTGGATACATGTAGTTGTATTCGACCGAGTATTGACTGAATAGCCGAAAAGAAAACTGGATATTTAGCGGTAGAATGCGAAGAAACCGTAACGGTGGCTTCAAAGAAGACCAATATTTTTGTGACGTGATTTAAACTGCAAAGTATCGCGGCCGCAAAGGTATTGGCTTTTTTTATGCTGTAAACCAGCGGGAAGGGGTGAGGCAAGTAAATCAACATTTCAGATTCTGGTCGTTCTAAAACTAAATTAATTGATTTGGAGGGAATTATAATGGCAGATACTCAAAAAGCTCTTGTTTATCGTGGACCTGGCAAATATGGTCTGGAAGATGTACCCGTACCCAAAATTGTTGAGCCGGGCGACTGTATCGGCAAGGTAACTTTATCGACGATTTGCGGAAGTGACATTCATATTGTGCATGGCGGTATGCCTGAAGTAAGATATCCGCTGATCGTTGGTCACGAATTCTGTGCCGAAATAGTAGAGACAGGTCCTGCTGTTAAAAGATTAAAAGTTGGTGACAAAGTAGTCTCCTCATGTGTCGCTTTCTGTGGGGAGTGCTGGTATTGCAAACAAGGTCTTTATGCGCACTGCAGCACGCCAAGATATGGTTGTTTCGGAGTATATGGACAGGAAGGCTGTCAAACCACATATGTTCTTATGCCGGGTGCTGATAATTATGCATATAACATTCCCGATGGCTTAACTGAACAGGATGTATTATTTACCGGCGATATCTTATCTACCGGTTATTTCGGAGCAGAAAATGCAGATATCAAAATCGGCGATGTTGTTGCTGTAGTCGGGGCAGGACCGGTTGGAATGTGCTGTATGGCAACAACTAAACTCTGGGGACCGTCGCTGGTTATTGCGGTTGATACTGTGCAGTCCAGATTAGATGTGTGCGTTAAAGAAGGAATAGCCGATATCGGACTCAATCCGCTCGAAGTCAATGTTCCCGAAGTTATTAGAGAAATGACCGAAGGTCGTGGCGCAGACAAAACTATTGAATGTGTAGGTGCCAAACCAACCTTTGATTTAGCTTTGGAATGTGTAAGAGGCGGCGGCAATATGGCTACGATTGGGGTGTTTGAAAAGCCGGTAGATCTTCCTTTGGATAAAATTTGGGCTAAAAACATCAAGCTCGGTTGGGGTTTTGTGCCGATGAATAAAATGCCTGAACTGATCAGCCTGATCCAACGGGGAAAATTGAATACTAATTTCTTATGTACTCATAAAGCTCCATTAAATGACATAATGCGGGGTTATGATATCTTTGGCAATAAGAAAGAAAACTGTCTCAAATGGCTTGTAACTCCCTGGGAAAAATAATTGCGCTAGATAATATTATATTTAATTTGGCCGCCTGTTTTGCTGAAAGCCAGGCGGTTCTTTTTGTCTAATAAAAATACGCACCATTCTACCGGGTTAAATATACATTCTTGGGTATACACTACCAGGTTGGTTCGGTAAAACCAAAAAAATGGCAGGCCGGGTGTTGCCGGGAAGCATAACCAGCCTGCTGTTAAAAAAATAGAAAGATTAAAGGGGTATAGATTAAAGAGGGGAGTAGGATGGAAGCATATCCATCCTATTCCCGCTCAATCATCTCCGTTATTGGAAATGACCATGGTAATTGGTAACCAGGCGGGATAAATCATCCCTCAGGTATTAGACGATTTTGTTGCTCCGTACCCATATGTGCATCTTATCTGCTTCTTTAATAAGCTCGTCCCGAAGGTCGGGATGGGCAATATTAATTAGAGCTTCAGCCCGCTGCCAGGTAGACTTGGCTTTTAACATGGCGGTGCCATACTCGGTAACAACATAGAAGTTGATGGTCCGGGGTACGGTTACAATAGCACCGGGAGTCAGAATCGGGCAGATGCGGGACTTCAATTTGCCTTCTTTGTCGGTATAGGTGGAAGTCAGGCAGATAAGCCCTTTCCCGCCTTTGGAATAATAGGAACCGGTGATGAAATCCAATTGCCCGCCGGTTCCTGATATATGCCGGACTCCCGATGATTCTGATGCCACCTGGCCATAAAGGTCGATTTCAATGGCATTGTTGATGCCGACCACATTATCGTTCTTGCCGATTATAAAGGGATCATTGGTGTAATCCACCGGATAACTGGCGCAGGCCGGGTTGCCATCCAAAAAATCATAGAGTTTGTTGGTCCCCATGGCAAAGGTGTAGGCCATTTTGCATTTGTCAAGCTGCTTGCGGCGTCCGGTAATACGACCGGCTTCATACATATCTACAAAGGAATCCACCAGCATCTCAGTATGCACACCCAAATCTTTCAAATCCGATTGGGCTATCATCGCTCCAACTGCATTGGGCATGGCCCCGATGCCCAATTGCAGGCAGGCCCCGTCTTCGATATGTTCGAGGACAATCGAGGCTATCTTCTTGTCGGTATCGGATATGGGCAGTTCCGGAAGCTGGAGCATCGGCGCATTGTCGCCTTCTACAATATAATCAACTTCCGATATATGAATGGATTCCCGGCAGCCGCCCAAGCATACCGGAACATTATTATTAACTTCAACAATAACGGTTTTAGCTGTATCACAGACCAAGGGCGTTAACGAATTGGAAGTGCCAAAATTAAAGAAACCATGTTTATCCATCGGTGCAACCTTGATCATGGCCACATCGGCCGCCACATAACCACGCTCATAAAAAGTAGGTCCTTCATGGTAAGTCAAAGGCACATAATTACACAGATTCTTGTCGTGCAGTTTACGGCTGGCGGCACTCATATGCCAATCGTTATAAATAAAATGCTTTCTTTCCGGATCAGCCAGGACCGTCTTGGGCGGAAACGGACAGGTGGTGGTCCGGATATTGACATTTTCCAGTTCCTCTACCCGTTTGGCTAAAGCCGCATCCAGGTAGGCGGAATTCATCATGAACTCGCCATACTCCACAAGGTTCCCCGACTTTACCACCTTAACCGCCTCGTCAGCTGAAACCAGTTTGCGTTTATATTCTGCGCTATAATCCATGGCGGAAAAATTCCTCCTTATATGTCTCTAGTCCACAGAGAACACATAGCCGGTCCACCGCCAACGCAAAGGGAGGCTCCACCGACGGTCTTGCCCTGTTTTTCAAGTTCATAGTACAATGAAACAACAATTCTCAGAGCGGTACATCCTACCGGATGGCCCAGACCGATGCCGGAACCGTTGACATTAATTTTGCTGGTATCCCATTCGATGCCGAAATCTTCTTTAAGCATTCTGCCTACACCGAGAACCTGGGGTGCAAAAGCTTCATTGATTTCCCAGTATTCAACATCCTCAAATTTCATGTCTGCTTCTTTCAAGCATTTGGGAATAGCCACTGCCGGACCCAGACCCATTACTTTGGGATCTACGCCTTCAGCACAGATGTTTATCAGTTTCATGAGCGGTTTCAAACCGAGTTCCAGGGCCTTTTTCTTGGACATGATGATTACTGCCGCAGCGGCATCATTGAGACCGGAAGCATTGGCAGCGGTAACCACTCCGCCCTTTCTGAAAGCGGTGGGCAGTTTGCCCATTGCTTCAAGGTTGGCATCGGGAATCATATGCTCATCTTTGGAAAAGAATTTGGACCCCTTCTTGCTCTTGAGTTCTACCGGAACTATCTCCCGTTCAAAAGTTCCATCCTGGTTGGCCCGGGTAGCTTTCTGATGACTGGCGAGGGCCAATTGGTCGCATTCTTCGCGGGTAATTCCGTATTTTTCAGCGATATTTTCAGCGGTTACACCCATGTGGCCGGGAACCAGTCGATCCACCAGGCCATCGTGGAGCATGGAGTCTTCGATTTGACCCGGTCCCATCCGGTAGCCCATGCGAGCTTTGGGGATCATGTAAGGTGCATTGGTCATGCTTTCCACACCTACTACCAGACCGATTTCGGTTTTGCCCAGTTGTATATGGTTAATGGCAATATCCAGAGCCCGCATACCGGAAGCACAGTTCTGGTTTACGTTGCAGGCATTGCTTCTGAACGGCAGCCCGGCAGCCATGGCTACCTGACGGGCTGGCAGGGAACCCTGCATATGGGGAAAAACTTCACCCATTACGATTTCATCAATAATATCCGGTTGGATGCCAGCTCTGGTTATAGCTTCTTTAGCCACGATAATACCTAGATCCAAAGCTTGTACATCCTTCAAGCTGCCTATAAACTTGCCAATTGGCGTTCTGCACGCGCTTACAATAACTACATCCTGTATTTCTTTCATCATTTTTTATAACCCCCTATATTTCTTTTTATAAATTTACCCGGCAAAACGATTGATGCTTTTGCCAGGCAGGCTGTGGTTAAAAATAACCGCAACCATTCGCGGCTTCATCTAACTGCCGCCATTGCTTAAATAACTGTTTTTATTCTTTATACAGCTATTAAGCAGACCCCCTTAGTCATTTAACTATTCCATAAATGAAATCAGTTACGAACTTAATTTTTCACCTCCTTATATCAGTAAAATGATTTAAATTTTCTGCAGCTAGCAGTGCATTTGTCAGGCTTCATTTAATAAAGCAAAATTGATGCCAAGCCTCACTAGAAATATGATATGTGCCCAAAAACTGCAGCAATTCGGCTATCATACTCAATCCTGAGGCAAGCTGAAGGTTTATTATAATTTCTAAAGTATATCAAAATAGTATAATCCTTTAACGTTCGTATTTGTTAGGTTGAGGAATTATCAGGGTTGGCGGCGATTCCTAAAATAAGATAGTTGCCGGATGTATAAAGCGGGCAATCAAATATTACACATAAAGGATTCGGCTCAGTGTTGAAAAATGCGTGGCAGAGGCGAAGTGTACTTTGGAGCACGGGAAGTTTGTTGTGAAACTGGTATATCAAAATAGGAGACCAGACAAGCTGGCGGCCAAAGAATTAATTGTTGTAGGAACAATGATTAATTCCATATTAATTAGGATATGAACAAAAAATGAGACATTAGTCCTGCAGGGGAGGTGGGAAATACGTCGAATTGTGTTGGGAAACAATGTTAAATAAGGGATTAACGCACCTTGATCGGGGGCAACTGGTAAGGTAGACAGAAAGGGGGTTAAATAGATAATGATTTACAGCCAGTTTGCAGAAACCTTTGCCCGGTGCGTGAGATAAAAGACTCTGATTAAGCAAGGTTTAAAAGTATTGTGGGGTTACAAATTTAGTTCTAAATAATTAGAGAGAGAACGAATATAAGGGGTGGTTGATTTGTGAAAAACGTCTTGATTGTCGATGACGCTATGTTTATGCGGCATACTCTAAGGCAAATGTTGGAGAACAATAATTACAATGTTGTTGGTGAAGCTGACAATGGAATGAACGCACTAATAAAATACAAAGAACTTGAACCGGATATTGTGACTATGGATATAACGATGCCGGAAATTGACGGCATTGAAGCGGTTCGACTAATCAAAAAGGTTAACCCTAATGCAAAAATAGTTATGATGTCCGCCATGGGACAGGAGAGTATGGTCAGGGATGCTATTGTTGCCGGAGCTCAGGGGTTTTTAGTGAAGCCTTTTAAGGAAGACGATGTAATCAAAGCCCTGGGCAGGTTGTAATAGAAGCCGTGATTCCAGCAGGTTAAGACTTTCTTGAGTAGTAATTCCATGCCAAGGAGGTGTTATGACTTGGAAAAATCCATATCTCGAGAACCCATGCTGGATATGTTTATTTTTGAAACCCTCCAATTAATTGAACAGTTGGAGCAGAATGTTCTATCATGTGAGACCAATAATCAACTTACTAATGAATCGATTAACGAAATATTCAGGATAATGCATACCATAAAGGGCTCGGCGGCTATGATGATGTTTGACAATATAGCCGGGTTGACACATTCGGTGGAAGACTTGTTCTATTTTCTGCGTGAGGACAAGCAGCAGGATATCGATTACTCAATAGTCTTCGATATTATGCTGGAAAGCATTGATTTTATCAAAAGAATAATCGGCAAGCTGGAAAATGGTCAAGAAGCCAATGAGAATACTTATGAGTTAACAGAAAAAATCAAGGCGTATCTGCTATTGCTGAAAGGCAGAAGTCCGGATAACACAGCAGACAGTTCAAATACCATGAATTTTGACAGCGAACCGCAGTTTTATATAAGTGCGGTAAAAGCATCGGGTGCGGGCAAACAAAGCAGTTTCCATGCGGTTTTGTTCTTTGAACCCGGATGTGCCATGGAGAATCTTCGAGCTTTCAACATTGTTCATAAACTCAATGAACTGGCTGAGGACATAGAATATTATCCTGCAGATATAATCGAGAATGACGGCAGTATTGAAGAAATCAAAAGTAAAGGTTTCGCCATAAGCTTCCGAACTGATCATAGCTCGGAAGAAATGGAAAGCTTTTTTCTTAATACTGATTTAGTACAGTATGTTGAATTAAATGAAATCGATGAAAGCGCAGAGCATTATCTACCCTCAAATCCTACAGTCTTCAAGCAAATCATTTTAGAAGATATTATAGAAGAACCGCAACCGAAAGCAGCAGATAAAGCTCCTCCCGAGAACAGTAAATTATCTGAAGCCCGCCAAAGCATCATCAGTGTAAATGTAAATAAACTGGATCAGCTTATGGATCTGGTCGGCGAACTGGTTATCAGCGAAGCCATGGTTACGCTGAATCCGGATCTGAACGAAATTGTTAATTTGGATGCTTTCCATAAAGCAGCCCGGCAGCATCGGAAAATAATCAACGAACTTCAGGATGTGGTCATGTCTGTTCGAATGGTGCCGCTTACTATTACCTTCCAAAAGATGCGCAGGTTGGTCCGGGATATGAGCAAGAAGCTCAACAAGGAAGTTGAATTGGAAGTAGTCGGGGAGGAAACCGAAGTAGACAAGAACATTATTGAACACCTGTCTGACCCGCTGATGCATTTAATCAGGAACGCGATTGATCACGGCATCGAAAGCCGGGAAGAGCGGCTTGCCAAAGGCAAAGCGGAGGCCGGAAGAATCAGGCTGGAGGCCAAAAATGAAGGCGGGGATGTGTGGATCAGTGTCAAGGATGATGGAGCAGGGCTTAATAGAGACAAGATACTGGAACGGGTCCGTGAGATGGGACTTCTCAACAAGCCCGAGCTTGATATGAGTGATCGGGAAATTTTTACCCATATTCTCCTGCCCGGTTTTTCCACCCGGGATGAAGTCAGTGAGTTCTCGGGACGCGGCGTGGGAATGGATGTAGTCTTGCAAAATATTGAATCAGTGGGGGGCAAGGTCCTGGTAGATAGTGTGGCAGGCAACGGCACCACCACTACCTTAAAAATACCCCTGACCCTGGCCATTATAGATGGAATGGGAATAAGGGTTGGTGAAACGGTGTTTATTATACCAATTAAATCAATTCGCGAGTCCTTCCGGGCTAAAGAAGAAGAACTGATCTATGATCCGGACGGCAACGAAATGATTATGGTCCGGGGTGAATGCCTGCCGCTGCTGAAACTTCATGAGCGATATCTGATCTCCAACCATATCAAAAAGGTGCAGGATGGAATCATCGTCATCGTCGAAAACGATTCCCGGCAAATCTGCCTTTTTGCCGATGCTTTGCTGGGTGAACAACAAGTAGTGGTCAAGGCTTTACCCCGGTATTTGAAGAAAATTGAAGGCATAAGCGGTTGTACGCTGTTAGGTAATGGTAGAGCCAGTTTAATCCTGGATGTTGCAGGATTAATAAATCACTGATATTCGGGAAGCGGGGGGACGTTCTTTTTGCTTCCTTAAAAGAGACAAATAAAAAAAGCCGAGCACAAAAGGAAGCAAAAAGAA
>JAVBWA010000025.1:0-23581 GCA_036677685.1 Syntrophomonas sp.
TAACCACTGACCCGGATTTGAACCAGACTTCCCTGGATGGCAGTCTGGAAATCAAAAAAGGCGAAGTAAAAGTAAATGATCAAAAGGTGACCGGCAGCATAAATGTAAAAGCCGGCGACCTGATAAGTACTTCGGCAGGAGCCGAAGCCCAATTAAGCTACCCTGACGGCAGTAGTTTGCTAATCAAAGAAAATACCAAGATAAGCGTAAAAGAAACCAGGGGCCGCGCTTACATTAAAAAGGACGGCAGCCTGGGAACCGCAGTGGACTGGCTCCTGGTTGATGTCAAGGTAGGCAATATCTTTGGTGCTCTGGCCACCAATCCCAATGCCCAGGAAGAAGACAGCGAGAATCAAACCGCCGGTCTGGGAGAAAAACTGCTGGCCGGTCTGTCCGGTGCGCTTCAATACCTGGCAGCCGGAGATCAGGCACCGCCCTGGTATAAAACCGCCGAAGTCAAGAAGGTTAAAGTAAAAGTAGATATGCCTTACGGTGTGGCCGCGATTCGCGGCAGCTTCTGGTATAATATTGTAAATGCGAATGGCAGCGGCTCTACAAACTTATTGGAAGGGTCTGCTGAAGTCATTGCAGGTGGACAGACTTTACCTCTGTCCCCTGGGCAAAGCACTAATATGAATCAGAGCGGAACCCCTCCCACCCCACCCGCCCCGATGACGCCCCAACAGGTTGCCGGCTGGGTACAGCAAGGCTCCTGGCTGCAGGCCGTAGCCCAGAACATGCAGAACAACCAGGCAGCGCCCATGACTGGAGCGGGAATTAGCCAAGCACTTCCCGGACAGCCGAACCCGCAGCCTCCGGTTCCAAATATGCCGAATATAACGAATCTGCTCAACCAGGCATTGAATCAGGCTCAGCAGAATGCCGGGTTTACCAATATTGTCGATCTGAATAATTTGCCGGGCGATTTGGAGAGCTATATACCTCCGGGATATACTCCTCCCGGGGGCGGGGGGACATCAACCACTACCGAAGACAGCGGCCCCACCCCCTCCAGTGTGCTGGCCGGCCTGGTGAACACCCCGGCCTACCTGCAGGTAAACAGCATTACGGTAGACGGCAGCAGTCTTAGCCTTAGCGGCAAAACCTATCCCGGCAACACTGTAAGGCTGACCGGTATGCTGCTCCAGAATGCAGTGACAGATTATCCTATTGCTACGGCTGATGCCTACGGCAACTTCAGCTTTAGCAATATAAGCATTAACAGCAGTGCTGTTGGGCAGGATGCGTTCCTGGTGCTGGATCAATTGCTGGACAACACAGATACGGCCATGGTTAAAGCAACGCTTGCAATTCCTAATGTATTAAACAGCCCGGCCCTGCCCGCTTTGCTGAAAATAAACCGGGGACTATATACCGATGACAGCACCCCGGTGCTGATTACCGGACAGGTATTGCCGGCCCAGAGCCAGACGGTGGACATCAGCCAGATTGGGGGCAGCACAGCACCTTGGACCGGAACAGTCTCAGCCGACGGTAACTTCTCGATTCCAATCGATGTTCAGTCTCCCGGCACCCAATTGGGAGTATGCATTGTGCCTGCGACAAGCACTACCTCGCCTGTATCGGGAGGGGGACATACTTATGTTTATAGCGCCGATGCGATCGGCGTAATGTTCACCATGCCAAGCAATGGGATGACATCGGTAGCAAGCGGGTTGAACAATGTACAGGTATTTTTTGACCGCAATGTGGAGGAGGGCAGCAGTTTCGACTCCATATCCATAACTCCGTCCGGCGGCTCAGTCCTGAGTACCACATCTTCGATATCCGGCAACCAGTTAAGTATCAATGGTAGTTTATCCGCCGGCCAGACATACATTGTTAATATCCCGGCCGGAGCTGTACAGGATGCGGCCAGTTCCAGTATTACTTTACCAGCGTTTTCGTTTAGCTTCTCCACTGATATAGCCAGCATTTTGGGTATAGTACCTTTCGGACCGGCCCAGATTTATGCCGGTGATCCTTGTATTCTTCCGGCTACCGTCCGGGCTAACATGAGTGATGGCACCATCAGCGAGCTGGCAGTTACTTGGAACCCCGCTACTATCAATACTTCAACTCCGGGAACCTATACTTCTACAGGTACCGTTGCAGGTTATGGCACACCCGTCAGCTTTACTCTCATAATCAACCCGTTGCCGGGTGCATCTAGCGATACCACGATATTCTCAGAAAATTTCGAAAGCACTTTAACTTGGACTATGGGGGGCTTATGGAATGTGCTGGATAACAGCAGCAATCTTCAGAATGGTGCTGTTCCCAAGTATGTGACACTGCCTTATGGTGATGTCTCCGGCGGCAATCTCCCCAATACTCCTTATGGCAGCAAGTGCCTCTGGTACGGTAAGACCGCCAGCACTAACCCCTATGAGGTTGGTAATTTCCTGAACCAGCAAATGGCCGGTGACAGTGATCTGTCAGGGGGATATTCTGCAGATGCTCATATGGGCAGTGCCATTACTCCCACTATAACCCTGCCTTCAAGCGGAACCCCCGCTTTGAGCTTTAACAGTTGGTGGGAGATCGAAAGCGTAGCCCCGGATGGTTTCGATATGATGACAGTTCACATTCTCGATGAAAACGGCTATGAATTATCAATAGACCCACTTGCAGTGATTAATCCTGAGTCTCTACCTTCCGGATATGTTGGATCGGATCCAGTGGCTTATTCTTCGGCTGGAAAAGATCTGCCGGGAATCTGGCAGAACTATTGTTACGATCTCTCTGCTTATCTGGGTCAGGATATTAAGATCAAGTTTCAGTTTAATACCAATGATTATAAACATAACGGGTTTAGAGGCTGGTTCATCGACGACGTCAAAGTCCTGCCCCAAGCTCCGGGAACGACTGGAATTATAGGTGTAAATGCTAATCCTAATCCTGCTCAATTCAGCAGCAGTGTACAGAGTGTAAATGTAGACATTAGTTCCATCGGCCTGGCTGACGGAACCATCATTGCGGTGCAATTATTTACAGCGGGAGCCATTCCAACCGGGATCGGTAGTGCTGTGAATACCACCATTGCTAACAATGCTGCCACTGCTATTCTGAGTATTCCCGCTTCATATCCCGAAGGTAATTATATCATCAAGGTTAGTGGTACTGGTTTTAGCACTTATGATTTACCATTCCTGATTTCCAATTGGACGGGATTGGTAAATGACGGGACCACGACCTTCCCGGGTGCGAGCACATACTCGGTTACCGATCTGGCAGGAGACAGCAGCAATGGCTTATATGCCGCTTATACCAACAGCTCCTTGTACCCGGTGGTTAAGAAATTGAGCGGTACTTCCTGGTTGGATTGGGGACCTCAAAATGCTACGGGTTCCGGTTATGTGGATCTGGCCCTGACTCCAGTCGGCGATGCCTATCTCGCTTATCGCAGTTTGAACGATCAGTATCCAACTGTGCTCAGCAGGGTATATGACAGCAGTACCTGGACTGACCTGGGGAATTTGCCCGATGTTGCCAACCGTTTTTCCCTGACTACTTCTAACGATTATTATCCCTATCTGAGCTATAACCCAAGTTTATCACCAAACACCATTCAGACTTATGTCTATAATCCGGGAAGTTGGAACAGTTATTCACCAATAACAGCAAGTTCTGTGGTTGCGGATATTTCTCTGGACTGGGATTCGTATTATTATAAGCCTTACCTGGTATTCAGCACCGGATCTGAAGTCTACGGCTATTACTATTCAAGCACAGTTCCGGTCTCGCTTGGGATTATTGACAACAATGCAGCATCTGACAGTGCGGTATCACTGCTTGTCGACAGTACCGGTAAGCCTTATGTAGCATACCGGGATTCCAGTGACAATGTCATGGTGAAGATGTATTCCGGTTCTGCTTGGACCACGGTCGGCAGCACCTTGGGGACCAGTGCGGCCAACTATGTTTCACTGGCCTTAAGTGGAACTACACCTTATGTAGTCTATAGTGATACAAGCGGTATAAATGCGGGCAAGGCTACGGTAAAATACCTGAACGGGTCCGATTGGACTGCTCTGGGGATGGAGGGCTTTAGCCTGACAGCCGTTACCGAACCCAAAATCAGGATTATCGGTTCCGATGTCTATGTAATATACAGAGATATAAGTAATAATATTAAGGTAATGAAACGAACTCTTACCTTACCATAAAACTATATAATCTAATCAATGATTAGCAATTGTCTTGAAGGTAAAAATGTTAATCCCCCTGCGCTTATTCAAACCGCAGGGGGATTTGTCTTGCTGAAAACTATGGCGCAACCGGATACAGGGTGTGCATCAGGAAAATAATAAATTTAAAATGCGGTAATACTGTTTGACAATGCAGCCCTGCCGCTATTTCTTCTAAAAGTATTTGCTGATTGTCATACAATCTATGCCTCACCTCTTACATATTATTTAAAACCTTTATCCTTGGACTTCTCAAAGTGCAGGTCCAGGTCGGTGAATGAGTAAACCTTGATGGGATTGGTAAAGCCCTTGACCAGCTCCTCGCCCATATAACTGAGGCTGTTTTTTATTTCGCCCTCGGGCAGGAGATTATATGAACGTTCGGAAACCAGCACCAGGGTTTCAAAAAGCTTGGTCAGGGCCTCAACCCTGGAAGCCAGGTTGGCATCTTCGCCGATCAGGGTGTAGTCCATGCGTTCCGGGCTGCCGACATTGCCGACCACCACCGGTCCGGTATTAATGCCGCATGCTATCAGCAGAGGGACCTCACCCATTTCAGCCCATTTTTTATTAAGTTCAACTACCCTCTCCTGAATGTCTCGAGCTACCTTGACTGCTCTTTCGACATGATCTTCATAGGAGACAGGGGCTCCAAAAAAGGCCATCAAACCATCACCCATATATTTATCCAGGGTGCCTCCGTGTTTTAGGATAGCATCAGTCTGCGCGGTAAGATACTCATTTAAACGGGAAATAACATTAACCGGGTCCTTATTCTCACTGAAGGCGGTGAAACCTCGTATATCGGTAAACATTATCGTAACTACCTGTTTCTTGCCGCCCAGCGATATATCATCGGGATTGGCCATAAGCTCATCAACCACATCTGGTGAGACATAACGGGAAAACATGGCCTTGGTTTTGCGCCGCCCCAGTTCGGCCTGGATGAATTCCGTGGAGGTAACCACCACATAAGTCAAAAAGATAAGAGCCAGAGGAGCCGCGAGACTCAACCACAGGTGCCGGTAATCCCAGAGACCATAGACCAGAAACATGCTGGCTCCGATGACCAGTAAGGTTCCCAGTAAACCTCGCCAGGGCCCCCTGCCGCTGACCAGCAGTGATGTCAAAAGCCCGGCCAGTAACAGGAAAAACATGTTGAAACGGTAATCCAGGGCTTGATACCATTGGTCTGCTAAGAAATTCTGAACAATGGAAGCGTGTACTTCCACTCCGGGAGTATCCAGAGCGCCGCCTTTTACCATATTGCTGGTGGTATAGGGAGTGGGTACAAAATCGTGGTCTTCCGGGGTGATGGTGCCGATCAGGACGATCTTGTCCTTGAAGTAAGAAGGTGCGACTTTGCCTTCGATAACATCGGCATAGCTTATGGTTTTAAAAGTCGCTTTGGGTCCCCAGTATCTGATCATGGCCTGGTTTAAGGAATCGATGGGAATCTTTTTTTCCCCCACTATTAGACTTCCGGGCTGCAGTTTAAGCTGGTCGTAACTGATATTTTCGGCAACCATGGCGGTAGCTATCGCCAGACTTGGAAAGGGGGTTTCGAAAGTATTGACATCAACCAGGCTGGAGCGTCTTACCCGCTGGTCGATATCGGTGGGAGTGTTCACAAATCCCAAGCCGGCACAGCCCGCCAGCAAATCCTGCAGCGGCGGTTCAAAACCTTGGAGCATTTCGCCGGTTTCATCCTTTTCAAAGGTAAACTTGGCGGCCAGGATTACGCGACCGTGTTTGGCTATGGCTTCGGCAAAAGCAGCATCTTCCTCGGGTTTCTGGGCGTTGGCAAATGTTAAGTCAAAGGCTACGGCTTCAGCCTCAGCCAGATTTTCCAAGAGCCGGGCATGGGTGGAACGGGGCCAGGCCGGAGGGCCGAGCCGGGAAATGGAAGAGTCATCGATAGCCAGAATTACTACCTTTTCACCGGGATTCTGGGCACCTTTTAAGCGGTAGCAGGCATCATAAAGTCCCAGGTCGCTGCGGGTGAAAACTCCCAGCATAACCAGAGCTTGAACCAGAATAAAGAGCAGCACCGGGATAAAAAACCGGTTGTGGGTTATCCCGGCCAGAACTTTTTTTTCGTTGGTTGGTTTATTGGGCTTGGCCGGGTTCAGGGATACTTGGCTCATAAATTCACTCCTTTACATTAGGATATGAGTTTGATTTCTAGAAATTATCAGCAAATTCCTTTAGAGGAAAGAAAATATTGTTGACATAGAGCAGTTTTAGATGAAATTGAGAGAAAAAGGATAATATTCGTTATATGTTGAATATGAAGAAAGGAGGCTCTTAGGCATAAGATCCGGTAAATAACATGTTTATCATTGTATACCGGTGTCAGCTTAGATGCGCCAATGATCAGCATAAGTTACCTGATATCCGATGAAAGTTTACAGCGTGAGTTTACACCCATATGTATCACCGGAAGGATGACCGGCCATGCGTTTTTCCCTGGTATTGGCGACCGTTGACAGGACACGCGAACTGGAGCGCTTTTTATATCATTTAAACCAACAAAGCTGCCGGGATTTTGAATTAATTATCGTGGACCAGAATGCTGAGGGTATATTGCAGCCCATTCTGGAACCTTATACTAATGCATTTTCTCTGGTTCACCTGCGATCTTCACTGCGTGGGGTTTCACGAGCCCGCAACCTCGGGCTGAAATATGCCAGGGGTGAAATTATCGGATTCCCGGATGACGATTGCTGGTATTGTTCGGATTGTCTGGAAAACGTCAGCATGTTCTTGGCTCAGCATTTGGAATGGGACGGCCTCTCGGGATGCACCATCAATTCTGCGGGCATTCACTCATTGAGCAGATACGATGCCAGGGCAGGTGAAATAAATCGTTTTAATATTTGGCGCCGGACTACTGCCTCAAGCCTGTTTTTACGAAATTATGCAGTAGAATCACTGGCGGGGTATAACGAAGAATTAGGGGGCGGGTCGGGAACTCCGTTTGGCTGTGCGGAAGATATTGATTATCCTTTACAAGCGATGAACAAAGGCTTCAAAGTTTACTATAATCCGGAACTTAAGGTATATCATCCCGACCCTTGCAGCAGTATAGATGAAAAAGCTTTTAGCCGGGCATATTTTTATGGCGCCGGTATGGGCCGGGTATTGCGCAAACACCAATACCCTTTGTGGTTGTTGCTCTATTACCTGCTCAGAGCATTAGGAGGATTAATAATCGGAATGGTGAGTGGTAATAGGGCCAAGGCAAAATATTATTTACTGAGTTTCAAGGGCAGAGTTTATGGTTGGAAATATACTGATAAATATACAAACAGGGGAGATTTGAGATGAAAATAGCCCTGGTCCATGATTGGGTGGTAAAGCTGGGCGGTGCGGAGAAATGTCTGGAGCTTTTTCACCGGCTGTATCCTGAAGCTCCTTTGTATACCCTGTTTTTTGATAAGAAAAGCATCGAACGCCTGGGTTTTGCTCCTGAACAGGTGCATGCTTCAATGCTGCAGGGTTGGCGTCGAATCCAGCAGCGCTACCGCCGGTATTTACCGATCATTCCTTATGCGGTTGAACAAATGGATCTATCCGGACATGATGTTATTTTTTCCAGTAGTCATTGTGCAGCCAAGGGAGTGCTTACCCGCGCCGATCAACTGCATATTTGCTATTGCCATGCTCCGGTGCGTTATGCCTGGGACCTGGCCCATATATACTTACGAGAACACCACATTGACAAAGGCTTAAAATCATTAATTGCCAGGGTGGCTTTGCATTACCTGCGGATCTGGGACACCCAGACCGCCAACCGGGTTGACTATTTTATCGCCAATTCCCAATATACCGCCCGGCGCATCTGGCGGGTTTACCGGCGCGAAGCCCGGGTTATTTACCCGCCGGCGGATTTGCATACCTATGTCCTGGAAGAGAATAAGGAGGATTATTTTCTTTTTGCCTCCCGTTTGGTGCCATCCAAAAAGACGGATATGGTAATCCGGGCTTTTAATGAAAATGGGCTGCCATTAATCGTGGTGGGAGATGGCCCGGCCTACAATGAATGCCGGCGTATGGCCGCCACCAATGTAGAACTGTTGGGCTGGAAAAATAAAGAGGAATTGGCCGGGCTGATGGGCCGGGCGCGAGCCCTGGTTTTTGCAGCTGATGAGGATTTTGGCATAGTGCTGGTGGAAGCTCAAGCCTGCGGAACTCCGGTAATAGCTTTGGGGAAAGGTGGGGCTGTGGAGTCTGTAATTCCAGCCGATGGCAGCAACTGGCATGAGGCTACCGGGGTATTTTTTTACGAACAAAGTGTGAATGCGCTAAACTTCGCAGTCAAGCAGTTTATGGCCTGGGAAGATAAATTTTCTTCCCGGGTAATCTGGCAGAATGCCCAGCGTTTTGGAGAAGAACGCTTTTGCACGGAAATCGCAGAGTTTGTAAATACCAAATACCAGGAGTTTTATAACGAGGCGGACAAAACAGGCGGTGGGTTCTGATCCCCCCGCCTCGTTGCAGCAGTGTGCTTAAACAGTCGCAAGATTAAGAATTCGTAAACACAGAACCAGCAATTTATCAAATAACTTATTAGAAGGTGAAGACAATCGGATCAAATGCCAAAGCAGTAAAAGAGATAAACAGTTTCGGCAAAAACTCGCTGCCGCGTTTATTGTTTACGGCCGGTTTGCTGGGAACGCTTTTTTTCTCCCCCTTTTTACGCGGTTTGTATTTTGAAAAGGAACTGCTGGCAATTTTAATGGTAATCGCGCTTTCTTTTGCTTGCGGCGTGTGTGAATTGTTTTTTATTAAAAATGAGAGATTCTTCAGCCACCCTTTGGATTGGGCTATGCTCGGCATGGTTTTTGCCTATGTTTTGTCGCTCTTTAATGCAGTGCATATTCACCAGGCTCTGCTGTCCCTGCTTACGGTGACCGGGTTTTTCATGGTTTATTGGATGGCGGGGCGGGCCATAAGGAATGAAAGCGACTACCGGTGGTTGCTTTTCTTTGCCTATCTGTCGGGAATCGGCCTGGCGATAGTGGGGCTGGGGGCGGCTGCCGGTCTGCTCGACATGCCTGCGGCTTATGAAGATGGTCATATACGTTCAGCAATTCAGTATCACAACACCCTGGCGATTTACCTTGCCGGGTCTAGCTTTATAGGAATAGCATTAAGTCTCAAAAGCAGCCGCAAGATCAGCCGGCTGGCCTATGCAGGGGGGAATCTGCTGCTGCTTATGGTGATGGTGGGCGCCATATCGCGGGGTACCTGGCTGCTTTATCCCTGGGGTTTGGCGCTTTTTATTTTCTTCTTGGGTAAAGGCAAGCGGAGAGAAGCCTTGCTTAATTGGGTCATATTTTTCCCGTACGGCATGGCAGCGGGTTTGGGTTTTTTAAATAATGTAAACCAGAGCCGTAATACATCAGCTTTGGGATTTCTCCTGGCTGGTTTGCTAATGGCCGTATTCATGCAGTGGCTGGCTGATTTGAATATACAAAAGGCTAAAACAGCAAGCGGCAACCAAAAGAACTGCTTTACAGGCTGGCCTCAACTTGCGGGCATAGGGCTGGTTTTGTTATTTGGCTTGCTCTATATGATGCTGTCTGCTCCGGGAAGCAGTACTCAATTTGTACCCCGGCAAATCAGTGCCAAAGTTGAAAAGACTTCTCTAGAGGATAACAGTATCAATGACCGTCTCACTTTCTACCGGGACTCCTTAAAAATAGCCTCGGATTATCCTCTGATCGGTACCGGCGGAGGAGGCTGGGAAGCATTATACCATAGCTATGCAAAGCGTTTGTACTGGAGCCGTGAAGTTCACAGCTATTACCTGCAGACCCTGGTCGAAGCAGGGAGTATTGGCTTAATGGTTCTGCTTATTCTAGCCGCGCTGTTTATTAAGCTGCTGATTGATTTTCGTCGGCAGAACATAAGCGGGGAATTAGACAGTTCTACCCTGTGGGGAGGTGCGGCAGCGCTTATTATGATTGGAATGCACGCTGCTTTTGATGCTGATTTTTCCCTGCCGGCAACCGGGATACTTTTTTATGCCCTGGTGGGTGCTGTTAAAGGAAG
Organism: Syntrophomonas sp.; assembly: GCA_036677685.1. Taxonomy (GTDB): domain Bacteria; phylum Bacillota; class Syntrophomonadia; order Syntrophomonadales; family Syntrophomonadaceae; genus JAQUBU01. The sequence goes on from JAVBWA010000025.1 coordinate 10,251, forward strand.
GGTAACAAATTGGATTCCGCCCCGCCCAGTGGTTAAAAAGAAGGAAATACGCAATAGATTTTTTCCAAATGCCAAAGACCTGGTCAGCCCTACCCTTGGATTAATTCTGGCTCTATTAGTATTTGCCGGAGCGGGTTCCGTTTATCGGGCTTCTTTATTGGGGGAAACCGGGGCACAGGCTTTGGAAGCCCGCGAAATAGAAAAAGCCTCAACCCTTTACCATAAGGCTGCCGGACTTGATTCCTGGCGCGCCGTTTACCAGATCAACCTGGCGAAAATTGAGGCGGTAAAGGCTAATCAAAACCGGGACAGGGGGGCTCATCAAGCAGCCAAGGATTATGCGGCCCGGGCTGCGGAGCTTGAACCCTGGAACGGCAATGTGCACCGCGCCTTGATCGATGTTTACATTGAGCTACATGAAGGGGATCTTGCAATGGCCGAAGCAGAGGCTTTGGTCAGAGCCAATCCATTATTGGAGCAGAGTTATGAAATTTTGGCTGCCAACAATATGGAAGCCGCCTGGTATTTTCTGCGCAGTGGTAAAAGCAAGCAAGCTGATGTGTATTTTGCCCGCGCTATTGATATTTGGGATAAACTGCCCGCCAGTGCCGGCCAGCCCGGTGCCGGTTTGAACCTGATGGCAGGACAGGCTTCGGTTTGCCTGGGTAAAATTGAACAGGGGCAGAAGCTTTTGACCCAAGCGGCGAAAGGAAAAGATAAAGAGGCTGCTAATGCCAGGCTCTGGCTGACGGTGGCTGCTGCTTTAAAAGGTGATTATGCGGCAGCCAATAACTATTTACAGCAATTATCAGCTCAGGATAAAACCGCCCCGGCTCAATACCAGACTATAACACGGCTTCTGGGACTAAAATCGCTGAAAACGGACAATGGAGTGCCCGGTCAGCCTTAAGGGAGGGTGAGATAGTGGCAAGTGGGGGAATAGATGAAGCAGCAATTTTAGGCACCAGCAGCAGTAATGAAAACAGCTTAAAAATAAGCCGATATGAAAGTTTTAGTAAGCATAGGCCAGATCAAATATTCTTAAAACGCTTGCTCGATATAATCATATGTATTTGCATGCTGGTGTTGGCTCTGCCGTTAATGCTCGTTCTGGGGCTCCTTATTAAAATTGATTCTCCAGGACCGGTTTTGTTTACCGACTACAGGTTGGGAAGGTTTGGAGCCGGTTTTAGCTGCTATAAACTTCGCACCATGTACTTGGAAAACATAGACATGCTCCAAAAACACTGGCAGAGTAATCCGGAATGCAAAGAAGAATGGAAGAGATACGGAAAACTAAAACGAAATGATCCCCGGGTTACTCGCTGCGGCAAATGGCTGCGCAAGTCCAGTCTTGACGAATTGCCCCAATTGTTTAACGTCCTAAAGGGAGAAATGAGCCTTGTGGGACCGAGGCCTTATCTGATTGCTGAGCAAGCCGCGATGGGGCAATTTGCGGATATTATCCTGTCCGTTTATCCTGGGGTTACCGGTTTATGGCAGGTAAGCGGCCGCAATGAACTGGAGTTTGCGGAGCGCTTGCAAATCGATTTCAAATATGTCCATCAGCGTAGTTGCTGGCTGGATACCTGGATTCTTTTGCGGACCATAATTGCGATTATAAGCCGGAAGGGAGCTTATTAAACTGGATATCGCTAGTCACGCAGCTTTCCGTTGGTTTTGTATTGCTTGATGCAAATAGTATCTTCGTCCAAGTAAGCTATTTCCGGATAAGAACTTTTAACCGCGTCCTCCGGAGAACGGGATATTTTGTCGGCAATTCTGATCTGTCCGGGGTTCAAATTAAGAGCAAACACAATGCTGTCCCGATCTCCGTAACATCCCGCATGAACTATGCCATCCAATTTTCCCAGTACGATAATATCGCGGGCGGCTGCTATTTCAGCACTTTCATGGACATGGCCCCAGATGATCACTGAGCCTTCGGAGCGAAGCTTTTGGCCGCTTCTGACATTGCGGTGAATAATAAGGTCTTTGCTGAGACCTTTTTCCAGAGTGACTTCACGGTTGTTAAGCAGCATACCATTTTGCAGGCACAGAGACTGTATAGCTGCAAGCTGTTCATGGGATAAACCATCCAATCCGGTTCCCTTAAAAATCACCTGCGAACCGTTAAACAATTGTCTATTATTGGCAAAGCGCTCCGCGAGCAAACTGAAATATTCCTCGAAACTGCCCTTGTTAAAGACAAAAACAAGGCTGCCGTTGAATCCTTTGATTTTAATCATCTGCCAAAACTACCTGCCTTTTAAAGGGATGTTTATATCCAATGCGGAACGCCGGCCTTCGCGTATAATGCGGACATCGGGCCTGCCTTCGATTTCAACGTGTCTTGATATTACCTGCAGGATTTCTTCTTTTAAAGTTTCCATAAGCTGGGTAGAAGCACCGGTCCGATCATGTGTTAGGACCACCCGGAGGCGGTCATTGGCCTGTTTACGGCTGGAATTGTCATTAAAAATCCGTTTTAGGAAATCCAACACTTGCCTAAACCCCCTCTATTTATTTGGGAACAGGTTGCGACCCAGGTTCCGGAGTTTGCTCCAGAATGAATCTTCCTGGAAAGTAGGAAAGTCTATTTCTTCACCGTTTAATCGCCGGGCTATATTATTAAAAGCGGTTCCGGCCAGCGAGCTTCCGTTTAAAACAATAGGCTCACCTTTGTTGGTGGAAATGAGAACCTTTTTATCTTCGGGTACAATACCTAACAAATCTATACAGAGATGTTCCAGCAAATCTTCTATACTAAGCATATCCCCGCTTTTTACCATATTGGCCTGAAGCCGATTTACCACCAGTTTGATATCCTTGAACTCGGCTGATTCGAGCATGCCGATGATCCGGTCGGCATCGCGCACCGCAGAAACCTCGGGATTGGTAACCACTATAGCGCGGTCCGCAGCCGCGATAGCATTGCGAAAGCCCTGCTCAATGCCAGCCGGGCAGTCAATAATTATGTAATCGAAGTCGGGTTTTAACTGTTCACATATAACTTTTACCTGTTCGGGTTTAATGTCATCCTTGTTGCGAGTTTGCGCGGCAGGCAGCATATAGAGATCGGGAAAACGCTTGTCCTTTACCAAAGCCTGTTTAAGTGTACATTCACCTTCAATAACCTGTACAATATCGTAAATTATCCGGTTCTCCAGGCCCAGAATAAGGTCGAGTTTTTTAAGCCCGATATCCAAGTCGATAACGACCATTTTATGTCCCATTCGAGCCAGTGCACTGCTAATATTCGCAACTGTGGTGGTTTTGCCAACCCCACCTTTACCGGAGGTAACGACAATAACTTTGCCTTTTTCCATCTTTTTTCCCATTGGAAGGCCCCCCTGTAATTAATTATCTTAATCTAAGACAAATATAGACACCTGTTTTATTGTAAATGATATTTGTCCGGGAATAAACTGCTATTTTTTTATGCCGGGCTGGCGTGTACCGGGGAAGGGTATCTCCGGCGTAAATAAAACGAGGCTAAAATATGTTTCCGCTTCTTTACCGGTCGGGTTTCTATTAACAAAACAGGGGGCGGGTTCTTATCCCCAGCTTCGTTGCAGCGGTTTGTTGCCCCCTACGGGGAACACTTATATTGATTTCTTTCGCTAATGATTAAATTGTGTTGAAACTGTTCGACAATTTCTTCCGATGCTTCAATTGCAAAAAAACAGCTTTGTTAATAGAATATGTTAAGTAAGGTATAAGGCAGGCCTGACAGAAGAACCGTCCCCTTGTCATCCTCCCCTTGCTCCGTATTGTATACTTAAGAATTGGGAAGGTAACAGCTATGCGTAAATTATCCAAAACATCTCTGGTGTTGGCCGGGTTGTTCTTATTCATTGCATCTTTCATGTTAGGCATTGTACTTACTGAGAGTACACCCCGCTTACTCTTGCTGGCAACCGGTATTAGTAACTGGGAATACCAGCAACGTGAACAAAGTGTCCTTATTTCCAGTGATGGTCAGGAACTTGACCGCCTGGGCTACAAACGCGTCTTTAGCGAAAAGTTCCCGGCTTTTTTGGAACAAGCGGTGGTAGCGGTTGAGGATCGGCGTTTTTATGAGCATGGCAGTGTGGACAGCCGGGGAATAGTTAGAGCGGTACTGAATAATTTAAAAGCCGGCAGCAAAGAGGAAGGTGGGAGCACTATAACCCAGCAATTGGCCCGCACCCTATTCCTTGGTCAGGAGAAAACCTATATCCGGAAAATAAAAGAAGCTTTAATTGCTACTGCTATTGAAGAAAAGTTCGGAAAAGAAGCCATTCTGAACATGTACCTTAATGAGATATATATGGGACGCGGTTCTTCGGGCATAGCCACGGCTGCCCGTTACTATTTTGGCAAGGATGTTTTTGCTCTGAACCAGGCGGAGATGTGTATACTGACAGGCATGATCCAGGCTCCCGAGTATTATTCGCCGGATCGCAATTTTGCCGGTTTAAAAGCCCGGCAGGAAATTGTAATTAATGTTTTGCAGGAGCAAGGCCTGTTGAATCCTGAAGAAGTTGAAAACCTTAAAAAACAGCCTATTTATATTAAGGGTTATGAGCCCACCCAACAAAACTATCCCTATATTAACGCCTACCTTACTCCGCAGTTGGAGAAAATTTTAGGCACTAACGGAATCTACCAGGGTGGAATTAAAATATATCTTACTATTGACAGCCGCATACAAAAGGCAGCTGTGCGCGCCGTTAAAAATCATGCCCGCTCTTTTGGCTATCGCGGAATCACTGCCAAGGATGCCGCGCTGGTTTCGATTGAACCGCAGAGCGGCAGCATCAAGGCTATGGTAGGCGGGGTGGATTACTCCAGGAATCAGATTAATATGGCGGTATGGCCGAGACAGCCCGGTTCCGCAATTAAACCGCTTTACTATGCTGCTGCCATAAATGAGGGAATAATCATGCCGGATACCGAATTAAATAATAAAGCCCGGGATTTCGGGGGGTATAAACCTAAAAACTATGGCTGGGCACCAGAAAAAACTACCGCCCGGCAAGCCCTGGTAAATTCATATAATGTTGCCTCACTGGAGATTTTTAACAGCCTGGGAATTGAGAAAGCTTGCGAATATTTGGATGAGATGGGTATCAAAAGCGTGACCAATGCAGACAAAAACCTGGCCTTGGGCCTGGGCGGAATGAGCAAAGGCATATCACCGCTGCAAATGGCCGCAGCTTTTGCGATATTTGCCGACCACGGAATTTATCATGAATATTACTGCATTGATAGAATCGAAGACCCGGCGGGAAGGGTGATTTACGAAAATCAGCCGGCTTCGTGGAAAGTAATAAGCAATGATACAGCCTTATTAATGGATAGTATGCTTAAAGATGTAGTTCGTTATGGAACCGGCAGATCTGCGGCTATAGCAATAAAGAGCGGCGGAAAAACCGGCACCACTACTGACAGCCGTGATCTCTGGTATTTAGGCTATACCCAGGACCTGGCAACTGCCATATGGGTGGGAAACAGCGACGGGAAAGCGGTCAGCGGCTATGGAACATACGGGGGAAGTGTATCCGCCCCGATATGGAGAGACTATATGGGTTCCTTGTTTTACAGCTCTATCCTAAAGGAAAAACCCCAACCGGTCTATTCTTCACCGGAAGAAACCGCGCCCCTTGATAATGAACAAACCACGGAGCAGACGGATGAGCCGATTCCGGATGCAGCCTTACCGGAAAATAATGGTCTTTCCCCAATCGAAAATTTGCCTCCGGATAATACAGACAGCAATATCGAGGCATCACCCGAAACCCAGGAGCAGATGCCAAATCAGACTGTCCCAGAGGAATTCCAAAATAATCAGGGAAATATCAGTATTTAACCGGTAAGGCGTGAGGAGTAAGGAGTTAGGGGAGTCGGTTATTGACACAATTATAGCAGCCTGACTTTATTATACTCTCATTTATGTTAATACCCGCTACAATACAGGACAAGGTAGTGGTAAGCTCTGAACGCAGAATTAATAATAAGAAGCAAAAGATGAAGAAAAGGGGCAGGTATTATTGGGGTTCAGGATAGTAATTTAAAAAATCTTAATATACAGAGGTAATTATCAAATTAAGACATACCTGTATTTGGGAGGGGGGGAATTCCCACATAGGGGGTGTCCCCCTGTTAAAGTTTATCCCACCAGTCGAAGCCATTAAATAGAAAGACTCCTACTATGGCAGCCACTAGACTCAACCCCAAGCATATTACTAATATAATTGCAAAGACAGATTCAAATGAGTCCATACTTTCACCTCAGATTAATCCCATCTGTTAATATAATAACACGTATTACTCAGGTAAAGCCAGTTAGAAAATTCCTTTAAATTTTAAGCATCGAAAAAACTGGGGAGCAGTTTCAACACAATTTAATCATTCCCGAAGGGAATCAATATAAGTGGTCCCCGTAGGGGGCAACACACCGCTGCAACAAGGCAGGAGATTAGAACCTGCGACCTGTTATGTTAATATAAACCCGACTACTTAAAGAAGTGGGAGACATATCTTCCCTTGTTATATATATGATAATTAATATAATTTTATTCCAGGTAATTTAGATAAATTGCCGCTGCGACCCAATTAAAAATTATCAGGATTGCAGAAAAGAAGGAAAACTACTGGGTATTGTAGAATAAGATAAACAAAGTATAGCTAAAACCTGGCGGTGGAGGCTAAATAGTCATGACATGAAAAGGAGGATGAATTATGGCTGAACAATTACACATTTTTGCTGTGTCTGACTCAGTTGGCGAAACTGCTGAAAAAATAGCGGTTGCCTCGGTGTTACAATTTAAGCTTGAACGTAGTATTACTCGCTTCTCAAGGGTAACCAAAGAAGAACAGGTGGCAAAAATCATTGATCAGGCGGTTCAAGAAGATGCAATTATTATTTATACCATTGTAAAACCGGAATTATCCGAATATCTCGATGGAGTTGCCCAGGAAAAAGGGGTTATAGCGGTTAATGTAATGGCTCCGCTATTCCAGGGTATTCATGCCAAGACCGGATTGCAGCCGGAGTATATTTCGGGATTAACTCACAAAATGGATGACCAGTATTTCAATCGCATGAAAGCGATAGAATATACGATCGAACATGATAACGGACAGAATCTGGATACATTAGGTGAAGCCAATCTCATCATACTCGGTTTGCCCAGGACTTCGAAGACACCGCTTTCCATGCATCTGGCTAATTTGGGCATAAAAGTAGCAAATTATCCTATAGTTATGGATACGGAAATTCCCCAGGAGATTGTCGATCAAAAAGGCGTGATTCCCATGGTAGGCTTGACCATTGATCTGGAGACGTTGATGGAATTGCGTAAAGAAAGAATGAGAAGCTTTGAACTACCGGATGACATTGAAAGCCTGGATGATCTGGTAGCAGAAGAATTGGATAATGCCTATCGGATTTATTCCAAACTAAAATGTCTGGTAATTGATGTTACCCTGGATGATATCGAAGAAGTAGGCAATACTATTACCCATAAGTTCAATCTGCCATTGCGGATAACCCATCATAGATTTTAGAAAGCAAGGATCCACTTTTGTAAAAAAACCAGGGCGATGACAAGAGTGAAGATCAAGGCATTGTGAAAAGCCCGCGATTGAGGCGTACTTGAGTACGTTGATTGAGCGGGCTTTTGACAATAACGCAGAGATTCACTCTTGTCATCGTCCTGGAAACGGGGGATTTATCCCCCGTTTTTAATTCTAAATAACTGATATGCCGTGCTTTTCAATCATGCGGATGAAATGCGGAACTAGAAGCGGATCGAATTGCTTGGCCGCACATCGCTCAAGCTCCTTCACGGCTTCGTTTACCGAACGGGTGGGGTGATAAGGTCGCTGGCTGGTCATAGCATCAAAACTGTCCGCAATTTCTATAATTCTTGCCAGGTAGGGAATTTCTTCCCCCGCCAGGCCGTATGGGTAACCACTCCCATCATAGTTTTCATGGTGATGTCTAACTATAGATAGAATTTCCGGGAAAGGACCTGCATGTTCAAGCATTTCAGTCCCCAGCAAGGGGTGGCGCTTAACTATAAGCCATTCCTCATCCGAAAGAGGGCCGTTTTTACAGAGAATGGCTTTGCCAATACCAATTTTACCTATATCATGGAGCAAAGCTCCGTGGTGCAAAACCTTACGGTCAGCCTCTGAAAGGGCGATTTCGCCGGCCATATGCGCGCAGTAAGCAGCTACGCGCAGGCTGTGAAAATAAGTATAATGATCAATTAGATCAATTACGCGCAATAAAGTGCGGGCAGTAATCATGAATTCTTCTTCATTTTGCAGAAGTGTAACTTTTGGTTCAACTTTTGATACCCTCCTTAATCTTTGGAGAAGATCATTCAGCCATATTTTGTTCATTTTTAACCCCCCCGGCTTTTCTTTGCTTATGTATTTTATGGAAAAAACCAACTTGTGCTACCAGTGGAGGAAAATAAATGGTATTCGTTTACATTATGCAGTGTAATGATGGCAGTTATTACACGGGATGGACAACCGATATTGAACGGCGCTTGCAGGAGCATAATCAGGGCGTGGCCAGCAAATATACGCGGGTAAGAAGGCCGGTAAAATGCGTATATCATGAAGAAGTATCAAGCAAAAATGATGCCTTGAAACGCGAATTAATAATTAAAAAAATGACCCACACCCAAAAAGAAGGACTAATACGTGCCGCCAAGCAAAGCTGATTCAAATACATAAAACAGATTGAAACGGGAAAAATATCGCCAATAAGAAATGCTAAGGGAGGTTTAATAGATGAAAGACAAGAAAGGCAAGGTTATGACCAAGGACGCTTTTTTAAGAACTGGTTCCTATGCTAAAGAAGAATATGAAGGGTTGCTGGTTAGTGCTGATACAGAGCAAGGCTGTTACAATATTGGGGTGGAAATCGGTAAGAACCGGGTGCTGCTGGTGGATCAAGCAAAAGATAGTGAGGTTCACGAAAAGGTTCATAGCTGGGTCCCGCAAATACCAGATATACAAAGGCAGTATGGAGGTAATAGTCAGCCCAGCAATTATTATTAAATCGTAAGGAGGGGTTAATATGGGAGATGTTCACGCTTATGAAACTCCAATTATGAGCACCGATGAGTTTAATATAGGATTGCTGGAGAAAGATCGAATTCCTGGTTTGCTGATTCGTTCCGATGAAAATGGATTCTATAATATCGGTATTCAAATAAATGATCGGGAAGTAGTAAAAGTCGCTTCAGCAACTGAAGAAGATGCCATGTACAGAATTCAATATTGGGCGGGCAAAGTCGATCAAATCAAAGAACAATACAAGGATCGCAAGCCAAGTTTGAAGCCTTTTGGGGGGGAATAACTCCCCTCAGACCGAGCAAAAGAAGCACTCTTCATCCTTCGGGTACTACCCTCTACGAGGACTACTGATGCAGCCACTGGCCGCAATTAAAGTTGCTGATGCTCCTGTTGGTCGCAGTTAAGGTTGCGAGCACAGGGATCCTCACTTCGCTCACTAATAAGGGTGCAAATAGCTGCGTTATTAAAGAAATCCGTTTAAATCGGCGTACTTTGTAAGGGGACGTGACCTTGCTGCGAAGCAGAAGGTCCGTCGCCATAACTTAATCGCCTCAATCACGGGTTTCTTTATTGCCTTGCGCTCTTCACTTCTTTTGTTCGGTCTGTTTCACAACACTTTAGCGACAAGCTAGAGAGAATTCACGGCTTTTTAAACTTATAAAGACATATTACCTTCCTCGAGTTTATAATAATGTAACGAAGGCGAAAAGAAGTCCACCGCTTCTTTAAATGGTCAGGTTACCATTGACAAAACAGGCGGCGGGTTCTATCCGCCTCGTTGCAGCGGTTTGTTGAAACTGCTCCGCAGTTTCTTCCAATGCTAAAATGAGGAGGGAAAAAATGAATTTTAAAAGTTTGATGATGTACCCGTTTCAAGATAAGGACTGGGTCAAAAAACTGCTGATGGGCTGTGTTATTTCAATTGTCCCGGTCTTGAATATTTTAGTTCTGGGATACTTTTTAAAGTGCATCCAAATCGGTATAAGCAGACGCCAAATCTTGCCCGAATGGGAGAATTGGGCTGACCATATCCGGGACGGCTTTATGGCCTTTTTAATCGCTTTAATATATTTATTGATTCCGATATTACTGGCTTCCCCGCTGATGTCAATTCCGGCGCTGGGGGTTTTCCTGCTGGCCATTGTGGTTTTGCTGATGGGAATGTTAATTCCTTTGGCATGGGCCGCCTATTCGGAAAGCAAAAACTTGATGGATGCTTTTCGCTTTAAAGATATTATTTTAAAATTAGGTCAGATTATTAATCCTTATGCGGGAGCCTATCTTTTTACTGCCTTGATTTTCACATTGGGACTTACCGTAGTGCTGGTGTTACCTCATCTGGCATTTTTGGGAGTATTGCTTATTTTTTATTGCGGATTAATATTTTTTCATTTGTTGGGCTCTATTTGGAATTAGCACTTACGGTTTGACAAACATGGTTTCCTTAGCTTTTAAGAGAGAAGAAATTACTGCATTTACAGGAGTGGGTACTCCGTATTGGCGGCCCAGATCCACAACTGCTCCATTCAGAGCATCAATTTCTGTTTTTCTTCCGCGTTGAATATCCTGCAGCATGGAGGCGTGATGTCCGGCGGTGGATGGAACCATCTGCCGGTAAAAGGCCTCCAGATAACTGGCGGCGTCAGGCCAGATGGTTTCCTGCCTAATCGCTGCCAAAACTGCAAATATCTCTTCAATCATACTGTTCATCAGACTTCTGGTGGAATCCATTTCCGCGAGCCTGCCGTAATTGACTTCCAAAATAGCTCCCAATGGATTTAGAGCCGAATTGTAAATGATTTTTCCCCAAACATATTTCATGACATCTTCTGAAGCCCGGGTGGGGATGCCGGCTTGTGAGAAGAGTTCAGCCAAACTATTTAAGTAATCCATACCGATTTTTTTAGGGGGGCTCCCCAGAATAACGTCATCAGCAATAACTGTAACTTTAGAGCATCCCGCCGCGAGAGTTTCAGCACCGAAAATTACCCGGGCCAGAATTATTTGTTCTTGGGGAATGAAACGGGCCGCTGCTTCAAAATTGCCATAGCCGTTTTGGGCAAGTATCAAATAGGTCTTTGGCGAAATTACTTTTTGCAGTTGCAAAGCAACTTCGACGGTCTCATAAGCTTTAACACTCAGAATAAGCAGATCAAAATCGTCTGGTTTAACATCTGCAATCCTACTGTAAACCTTATCCAGGTAAGCTTCATGATCACCCCATATTCCATTTACCCGCACACCCTTGTTTTCTATTTCATTAGCCACAACTTCACGATCTATACCGATTACTTCATTACCGGCCTTTTTTAGTAAACAAGAATAAACGGTACCTAAAGCCCCCAAGCCAAAGACTAAAATCTTCATTATTATGCTCCCCATCCTTTTTTAAAAATTATTTTAATAATTCAATCAAATCTGGACTAATATAATTGCCCTTGAGCTTTAAGCATCGGAAGAAAATGCGGAGCAGTTTCAACACACCGCTGCAACGAGGCAGGGGCTAGGAACCCATCCTGTTTTGTTAACAGAAATCCGATCGCTTAAAGAGACGGGGGACATCTTTTCGCCTCGTTATATTCTAACCCATTCCCGCTTGAGAAGGAATACCAGCAGGACTCCGGCCAAAAAAGCGATGGCCGGGTTTACAGCCAGGGTGGTTATTACTACTACCACAAAAGCAAAACGGGAACTTGCACCTTCTATATTATTTGACCCTCTAATCAAATCTACCCCGCTGTAGAAAAGCAATCCTCCCAAAACCGGCTGGGGGATTATTTTTAGAAAATCCACGCCTGCCGGACCCAGGAGGACGGCAGTCAATAGAAGAAGAACCCCAATTATAACAAGAGTTAATCCGGTTCTCCCTCCAAAACGATAGTGGGCAGCTAAACCGCCGCTGCCGTGGCACATGGGAAAGCCTCCTAAAGGCATAGCCAGGAGGTTGCCGATGCCAAGAGTAAGACATAGATTATTTTCGGTCACCTGCTTGGATTGCTCAGGATAAAGGTTTTTAGCCAATGCAGCAGTAACCAATACGGAGTTGGTCAAAGTTAAAGGTAACTGGGGCAAAAAGGCCAGAGTAAAACCCCGCTCAAAATCTACCCATTGCGGCCAGATTACATCAGGTAAATGAAGACCTATGGTTATATGGGGAAAATTAAGCGATGGATGCAGAATAAAGGCCAGTATAGTTCCCCCTGCTACGGCAATTATTGAGGAAGGCAGTTTCCTGTTATCAAAAAGCAAAAGCATAACTAATAATATGATTAATCCCAAAGTTAGATCAGTTCTGATATATTTGATACCCAGCAGGGCCAGGCTTAACCCCAAACCGGTCTGAATGCCATAAGTAATAGCGGCGGGAGTAATATGGCTCAGTTTTTGGGCCAGCCCGGTAAAAGCCAGGAATAAAAGAGCCAGGGCGGTCATTAACCCGGCAGCCGCAATTTCCCCTTGGCTTAAATGGTGAATAATAACTGCCGCACCGATTATTTTCATGGGTTGAACCGGCATCGGCATGTGATAAAACCAGGCAGTAAATATATACATCAGACCAAAGCTGAAAAAGACTCCGGTGGCATCCAGCCCTCCGATAACAATGGCACCAATAATATAGGGCAGGAATGTTCCGAGATCACCCAATGAGCCGGATATCTCCCCGCTCAAATGATCCCAATCTTTATATCTCATTAGCAATCGGCTCCTTTTTGGGCTAAGTACTGCTTTTATTATCTCTAATTTTGCTGCTGGCAGCTAATTAATTTTACTTGCTTCTTTAATAAGATAATTAAATCCTGCTTGCTTAAACAAAAAACTGAAATCAAAAGGAAGAGAACAAGGCGAAAAGATATCCCTGCCTCGTTGCAGCGGTGTGTTGCCCCCTACGGGGACTACTTATATTAGTTCCCTTCGGGAATGATTAAACTGTGTTGAAACTGCTCCTTAGTTTCTTCCGATGCTTAAAAAAGATTCAGATAAATATGTTGACAATTGTCGATAGCGGTGATAATATAATTCTTGCGCGTCAGAGGGAAGAAAACGAAGCGCAAAGCTCTTGATAAAACCGAACAGTAAGACTAAGTGCGAAAAAGCTGATATATTTTTTGGGATATATCAGCGGCTCAAAGAAACCAAGAGAACTAAGCCAGACGATGGATGGCTAGGAATAAAACTTTTTATGGAGAGTTTGATCCTGGCTCAGGACGAACGCTGGCGGCGTGCCTAACACATGCAAGTCGAACGGA
>JAVBWA010000026.1:0-123970 GCA_036677685.1 Syntrophomonas sp.
CCACAGTTTCTTCTGGTGCTTAAACGAGGCGAAAAGATGTCCATCACATTTTTTAGCGGTAGGATTCCTGTTAACAAAACAAGCGTTGTTTTTTAATCTCCCGCCTCGTTGCTGAGCTGTGTTGAAACTGCTCCGCGGTTTCTTTCGATGCTTAAATAATTACTCATATATTAAAGTTGATCAAACTTTTGATATTAGTTCGGAATACTTGCCATAAGATGTGGCAAAATGAAGAGTAAGGAAGGGCAAAACAATAGGAGGCTAAATAATGGCACCGAAACTAAAAAAGGAAATCAAAAACAAGCAAGAAGAAGTAAGCATGATGCTTGAATCCACAATAAACAAAGAGAATTTAAAGAAGCTTAGATTCAAAGATCCAGTCAGCGGTTTCACCCATTTGCTGGGGGCCTTGCTCTCAATCTGGGGCCTGTATGTTCTAATTACTCGTGCACCCCAATATGCAAGCGCTCGGTATGTAGTAGCTTTGTCTATATTTGGTGCCAGTTTGATATTACTCTATAGTGCCAGCGCAACTTATCATTTGATCGCAGCTCCCGAAAAAACCACCATGGTTCTAAGACGCATCGATCATATGATGATTTATGTTTTGATTGCGGGCAGCTATACACCGATATGTCTTATTTCATTAAGAGGAGTATGGGGTACCGGAATGCTTATTACCATATGGATTTTGGCCTTCGCTGGAATGATGCTCAAACTGTTTTGGTTCAATGCCCCTCGCTGGCTGTCCACCCTTTTTTATATTATTCTGGGTTGGATGGCTGTATTTGTGCTGGTTCCCCTATCGCGCGCCCTTTCCTGGGGAGGCATGACTTACCTGTTTCTGGGCGGGCTGGCCTATACCGCAGGTGCGGTTATATATGCCACCAAATGGCCCCGAATTAATTTGCGCTTCTTCGGGTTCCATGAAATCTTTCACCTGTTTGTTATGGCGGGCAGTTTTCTCCATTACTGGATGGTATTCAGATATATAGCTTACATCTAATATATTAGGTTCAATGTCAGGACGATGACAAAAGCGAATCTCTGCGTTATTGTGAAAAACCCGCTCAATCAACGTACTCAAGTACGCCTCAATCGCGGGCTTTTTACAATGCCTTGATCTTTACTCTTGTCATCGTCCTGGGATTTTGAGGACTTTATCGACAATCTCGGGTGAGGCATAACCTCACCTTTTATTATACATTCATTCACGCTGTGATGATTAATCATTGAAACTGCTAGGCGTTCCAGGCCCCATCAACCGATAGAATCTGCCCATTAACATAAGACGCTTCTTTACTCAGCAGGTAAACACAGGCTGCAGCCACATCTTCAATTTTACCCAAACGGCTTGCCGGTATCTGTTCGGCAAGCATAGCCCTTTCTTCCCCATCTAATTCCCGGAACAGCATATCCGTCGCGATCGCACCCGGGGCAACTGCATTTACGGTTATTCCTGAAGGAGCCAGTTCCCGGGCCAGGGATTTGGTCAAAGCAATCAAGCCACCTTTGGACGATGCATAGACCGATTCACAAGCGGCTCCCCGTAAACCCCAGATTGAGACAATATTGACTATTCTGCCAAAATGCTGCCTGATCATATTCGGAAGCGCCCGCCGACAGCACAGAAAAGGCCCCTTTAAATTGGTGTCTATTACTCTATCCCATTGTTGGACACTGGTATCGGGCAGCAAAGCCCGCAGAGAAATTCCGGCATTATTTACCAGCATACTGACTTCACCCAGTTCGTTCTCCACCCGGGCAAACATCATTTCCACATCACTTTCCCTGCTTACATCAGCTTTTATTGCCAGAGCTGGGGCACCTATTCCCCTCAATTCTTCCACTAACTTTGCAGCTTCTTGCTCTGAGTTGTGATAATTGACTGCAAGCTTTGCCCCTTCCAGAGCTAGAGCCCGGGCAATTCCCTGACCGATGCCCCTGGAAGCTCCCGTAACCAAACACACATTACCTTGCAGATTTTGATTTATAATTGTCCAACCTCCTATACACTGGATTTAGACAAGATGTCTGCAGTAATTATATGTCATCCCAAGTTCTTATCCAAGCAAGCCACTAAAACATCCAGAGAAAAAGAGAAGTCCTTGCATTAAATAAATGCAGAAAACAAAACTGTCTTCTAATGCCTAGAAGACAGTGGTTATACTGATATTAAAGGGTGGCGGAGAGGAAAACTGAGTACCGGATACGGATCAAACTCAACAAACTCTTAACAAACCACCTGAAATATTTTTTACTCAATTAGGGACTTAAAACTTTTAAAAGGTCGGGGATAAACCTACTCCTAACTGGAAAGGACACTTAAAGTGAAAATATCTCTAAGCTCTCCGCCACCTTGATTGTATTTTATCATAAACCCTTAACTAAATCCACTATGTAAATAATGGGATTATTAAATACATTTTTTACCATTATTATGATAAATTTTTAGAAATCCCTCCAAGCATTGACTTGCCTATAATTCAATGGAATATGATTGGACAAATATTGCAAATTTTTAAAAAATTCAGGATAATCTATTGACAAAGTAATTTGCTTTTCATACAATAAAAACACTTAGAAACTCGAATATGCCGAGCCAATCGTCATAACTAAAGAACGAGTTTTTTAATCAAAATTCTCTAAATAAGCAACTATAAATTTACCTGAATGTTTCTAGTCCATGCTATTAATCACCTTTAGCCAATTGGATATATTTTGACTTCACCAAATATTTAATGAACTCAGGTAGTTTAAGGAGGAGTGTATTAATGTACATCTCGTTCTACAGCAGAAGGCAGGTAGATTCCTGATAATCAGGATGGGAATCAAGGGAACCTGCCTTTCGTTTTGATACACTCCAAATAATAGTTTGTTCACTCAGTTTTCTGTCACCAGTTTTTACCTGTCATACTGTTCCTAACAAGCAGAACTTTTATTTTTTTATCGATTCTCGGTCGGCTTCAAGGGAAGGGAAACTTCCTTAAACCTTAAGCAAATAGAATTGCAGGAGGTGATAGCAGAAGTATAACTTTTTCTCCAATATTTACTATATAATCAACTGAAACGATAAAAGGAGGAGTTTTTAATGTCAGGTAATGGTGGATGGGCAAATCCCGCTCCCGCAGGTTTGGTGGCACTAGCTGTAGCATGTTTTACTTTCTATTGTATTCTCACAGGACATGTAGGACACACAGCGATTCCCTTATTGGCATGCTGGTTATTGGGCGGCTTCGTTGTTCAGCTTGTAGTTGCTATTATTGAACTTAAAGAAGGAGCTACCGTAGGTGGTAACGTTTTCCTGTACTTTGCTGCTTTCTTTATGCTCACCGGAGCTGCCGAGTTTATAGTTAAAGCTTACTTCGGCACAGTTCATGGCGCACCCATTGATACCCATATCGACGGTTATGCATGGATTGTTCTGGTAAGTGCTTTGATACTCTGGACACCCGCATATATGAAGACTGCACCGGCACTATTATCCATAGCAGTAATTATATTGGATGTAGCTTGTGTTATCGTTGCCGGCACCGACGGCGGTTGGCTGGCCAAAACTTGGAGTCCCATGGCAGGAAATCTGCTGGGATTGACTGGTATCATTGCTATTTATTTAAGTGCAGCCATTCAGCTCAATACAGCTTTTGGCAGAACTATTTTACCGATGCCTGGTCCCATGATCAAATAATCTGATAAGAACTTATGAATGATTAAATTGTGAAGAAACTGCTTCGCAGTTTCTTCGGATGCTTAAAATATTCAGGTTTTTATACTATATAGTATAAAAGAAACCACCCGTTTATGGCCGGTGGTTTCTTTTTTTGTATAAATAGAAAGGTGCAAGTAAATTATTATCTGATTGCAGTGCGAACAAAGAGGAAGATTTTGCGGTAATGTCGAAATACTTTCTAATTTCACCATTGATTATGTAATATCTTGGGGGAGGGATATCACAGAATGAGGGTTATTGCCTTTAGCAATCAAAAGGGCGGTACGGGAAAGACTACTTCAACAATTAATAGCGGATCTGCCCTGGCTCTATCCGGGTATAGGGTGCTGCTTGTAGATCTGGACCCCCAGGCCAATCTTACCTTTTCCCTGGGTACAAAGACACTCGAGATTAGTAAAACGGTAGGCCGGCTTTTACTTGATGAAACTATTCCCCATGACCTCATATTAAACCGCGGAAATTTTCAGTTTATTCCTTCCACCCCTAAACTTTACTCTATCGAAGCTGATTTATACCTTAAAAGTAACCGCGAGTTTCTTTTAAGGAAAGCTTTAAACAGCCTGGAGCATTATGATTATATTCTTCTCGATTGCCCTCCCAGTGCCGGTATCTTTACCCAAAACGCACTGATGGCTGCCTCTGAAATTTTTATTCCGGTTCAGACCGAATACCTGGCCTTGCAGGGTATGAGCCAATTATTAAAGACTATAGAGGATATAAAGAAAGAATCAAACCCCGGTTTAAAATTGGGAGGAATTATTGCTACACGCTATGACCAGAGGAAGGTATTAAACCGGGAAGTAATTGAAAAGCTGCAAATGCATTTTGGCGATCTATTATTTAGCACAATTATCAGAGAAAATATTTCGCTTGCCGAAGCACCCAGTTTTGGGATGGATATATTTACTTATCGTCCCAACAGCTCAGGGGCGAATGATTACCTTCATCTGGCGGCAGAAATTGCGGAAAGGGGTTTTAAGAAATGAGTCCCAGAAAAAGAATGGGTAATGACCCATTTGATAGTTCTCCAGTATTTAAAGGAGCGGTTCAGAGTGAATCAAAACAAGCTCCTCCGGTAAAGAAGACTTCGCTTGTAAAGGAAAAAGCTGCATCCAAGTCTGCAGATGAAGCCGGGGGAATTCTTAACAAACTTAATTTGGCTGAACAAAATATAGCAGCCCAGAAAGAAGAAATAGAATTATTGCGTAAAGAGCTGAACGAGTTAAAAAATCAAACCATTCTTTATAAAAACAACCCATTTTATTGTTGGCTACGTTTTTGGTTCCCCTGGTTTCCACGTTAAATATTACTTTCTCCTGAATCTGAAATAAGTTTAAGCATCGGAAGAAACCGTGAAGCTGTTTCAACACAGTTTAATCATTCCCGAAGGGAACTGTGATCCCAGTAGGGGACAACACACCGCTGCAATGCGGCGGGGAATATTTATAAGCATTCCGTTCGCTCCACTCAAGACATAAAAGGTAATGAAAAGATTTCTTTCAGACTTTCGCTTCGTTATACTCGCCGGGCGATCTCGTGGACCGCCTGAATGACTTCATCAATCTCTTCTTTGGTATTGAAATATCCGGGGCTTAAACGACAGGTTCCGGATTCCAGGGTGCCTATGGTTTCATGGGCGAGCGGGGCACAGTGCAATCCGGAACGGTTGGCGATGCCAAATTCCCCATCCAAATATAAACTCAGGTCTCCACAATCCATACCTTCAATATTAAAAGCCACAACTGCAGTTTGTTTATGGAAATCACCAGGTCCGTATAGTATAACCTTGGGTATCTCCACAAGACCTTCAATTAGCCTCGTGCTCAAATCCTCTTCATGTTTGCGAATGTTGGCCATTCCAGTCTGCGCAATAAATTCAACCCCAGCCAGAAGTCCTGCTATACCCGGGGTATTCGGAGTACCGCTTTCCAGGTGATCAGGCATAAGCACCGGGTGTTCGAGGTATTCAGACATGGAACCGGTACCGCCTTCCTTGATTGTTTCGATTTCCAGACCCGGCCTCAGATAAATACCTCCGGTTCCCTGCGGGCCGAATAAGCTTTTATGTCCGGTAAAGGTCAGAATATCTATATTTTTTTCCACATCAATATCTAGGACTCCAGCAGTCTGAGCGCTATCCAACATAAATAACAAATTATTTTCCTTGGCCAGTCTGCCTACCGCCTCGATGGGCATTATGGTCCCGGTTACATTTGATGCATGAGGCAGGCAGATTAAACGGGTATTAGGCCGGATAACTTTTATTAAATCCTCGGGATGCAGTTCTCCGGTTGATGAACATTTAACCGTAGTCCATTCAAGTCCCTGCTGCTGCATTCTATATAGAGGCCGGGCTACTGCATTATGCTCCATACTGGTGGTTATTACGTGGTCACCGGGGTGCAAAATGCCTTTGAGCCCAATATTCAAAGCTTCAGTTATATTAGACGTGAAAGCTATCCGGGAGCTGTCTTCAATGTTAAAAAGCCGGGCCAGGGATTCACGGGCTTCCATAAGTATGGAACCTGATTTCAAGCTTTGCTTACTGCTGCCCCTTCCCGGGTTTGCTCCCAGTTGCCGGTTAAAGGCATCAACTGCCAAATAAACCGCCTCCGGTTTGGGAAAGGATGTAGCAGCGTTGTCCATGTAAATGTTCTTCATTGAATTTAACCTTTCATATATAAAATCTGGGTTAAACGTATATTATATTATTTTAAGCATCGGAGCGGAGCAGTTTCAACACAATTTAATCATTCCCGAAGGGAATCAATATAAGTGGTCCCCGTAGGGGGCAACACACCGCTGCAACGAGGCAAGTGAGTAGAATCCCCCGCCTGTTTTATTATTAGGAAACAACCTATTAAGAAGCGGGGGCACCTTTTTACCTCGTTTAAGCATCAGAGGAAACTGCGGAGCAGTTTCAACACACCGCTGCAACGAGGCGGGAGAGCAGAACCCAACGCCTGTTTTCTTATTAAGAAGCCAAACTATTAAAGAAGCGGGGTATCTTTCACCTCGTTATATAAATATATCATTTAACGCGTTATATATGAAATAACTCTTTTTTATAGCCTTTATATTATTGATTAGCTATTTATCTGTTAATGTAATAATAAGTACCAATTAGACGCTGATTTGCACAGATTATTGTGATTAACGCAAAGAAAAACAGCGAAAAGCATAATCATATTAAATCTGCTTTGATCTGGATCAAAAATGATCCCCAGCTGGAAAGTCAGCTCATTTTCATCGGTATTTTTTTCTCGCGGCATGAGGGTTAGATAGTTAAGCCCTATACTGTTAGTACTCTAATAGTTTCTTAAGTGCTTAACCGGGTAGATTGCGTTTTTTATATTGATTGCTTTCAAAAACTACACATAGCTCCTGCCCGTGCTGGGTTTTGGTCCGGGCGATTTGGCCGCTCGGCAATTCTATAACATAGCAGGAATTTTTTATATATTTACTAATTCGGTTAGGTACCATTTTTTCTATGATATGTACTATCCGGTTATCCCTGGAGACAAACAGCACGTCAATTTCAATTTTCATGCCGATGCTGTGTATCATATCACAGGGGCATATTAGCAATCCTTCTCCCGGATTCATGCACTTTCTTCCCAATAAACCCTTAAACCGGGATAAAAAGGTATTGGCCAGTTCCCCCTGTTCCACAATAATATTGGAATTATTCCGATTAATGACCATGGCCCTCTGCATACTTTCCCTCCTCAAACACAATTTACCCACTTTAAGCACCGGAAGAAACCGCGGATCAGTTTCAACACAATTCAATATAAGTGGTCCCCGTAGGGGGCAACAGTCCGCTGCAACGAGGCGGGTGATGAACCCGCTACGTGGGGTTTAGTTGAGTTCTATAGTTCCTTTTATTATCCTAAAGTATCCATTAATTGAATAACCGCCGGTCCTAAAAGAACCAGTAAGATACAAGGGAAAATGAATAGGAGCAAAGGAATTAATATTTTTACCGGGGCCTGTTGAGCCTTTTCCTCAGCTCGCATTCTCCGGTTGGCTCTTAATTGTGCCGACTGCAATCTTAATACATTCGCAATACTGACCCCCAGTTGTTCAGCTTGAATAATTGAAGCCAGGAATGTAGTAAGATCATCTATCGCTACCCGGTCGGCCATATCACGTAGGGCTTCCCGGCGGTGTTTCCCGATATTTATCTCCTGAAGGGTAATGGCAAATTCATTACTTAACGGCCCTTCTGACTTATCAATTACCTTTTGCAGGGCGGCATCAAAACCCAAACCGGCTTCAACACTCACACTCAGCAAATCAAGCACATCAGGCAGACTTTTCAAGATCTCTTCCCTGCGATTCTTTTCTTTACTCTTAAGACAGATATCAGGTAAAAAAAATCCCAGGCCAAGGCAAACCATAATATACAGCTCATTGCCGGTACATATTCCAATTAACAGCATAATCAGCAAAAACAAATATTTGAAAAACAAAAAGGTTTCAGCATTTATACCCCATGGCTCACCGGCCATCTGAAGCTTCTGTCGGTATAGCGTTATTTTGTTCCCGGGAATCAACTTCCCGGATAAGCGGGTAAAATACTGCAATAAGCAGTTCCCCAGCCTCTCTTTTAAGGGGGCGGCCAATTCCACTGGCAAGTAGTGGGTTTCCTCTTCCCGGGTATATTGTTCCAATCGGTCCAAGACTATCAGTCTCCGGCTGTTCTTGGTATACAGCAAGGCCAGAATCAATGTGGCAAAGGCCACCCCCGTCAAAGCCGCCAGCATATAATCCATTAGCTTCCATCCCCTATCTTTAAATGGCCTAAAAATCGATATCAATTATTTTTCTAATGAGTACAAAACCGGTTATTTCGAACACCACAGCCGTACATAAAAGAAATATACCCCGCGTATCCCTTAACATTACACTGAAATAGTCCGGGTTTATAACCAACATCACGGCAATTAATATTACCGGCAAGAGTCCGATAATTAAACCGGATAACCTTCCCTGAGCGGTCAATATCTTTACCTCCCGCCGAATTTTGCTGCGCTCCCTAATCGTACTCGAAATGTTATCCAGAATTTCAGCGAGATTGCCCCCTACCTGTCTTTGTATGATCACACCGCTGATAAGCATATCCAAATCCTCACTTTGCACCCGGTGTCCCAGGTTCAGCAAAGCTTCTTCCTGACTAAAACCCAGATTCATTTCTTGTAGCGCCCAGTTGAATTCTGCCGATATGGGCGGAGGCAATTCCTTTCTGACCGTATCCATGGCTTGCTGAAATCCAAAACCGGCTCTTAGCGCATTGGCCATTACCACTAAAGCATCTCCCAATTGGAGATTTAAAGTCAGCAGCCGCTTATCCCTGTGGTAGTTTAGATAAATTCTGGGCATACAAGTTCCAACTAAGCCTGCAATAATCCCCAGCCACAAGTTGCCGGTCAAGAAATACAGGCTCAACGGTAATAGCAGGACTAAAGCCAGAGCAAAAGTAACATATTCTTCAGCTTTAAGCGGGATACCGGCTCTGATTAACTGGGCCTGCAAATCGCCCGTAAAGGAACGAGCCTCAAACAGGCGGGATATCTTCTTGATCAGGAAACGCAAAGATGTGTTCCACTTCACTTTGGTGTTCTTTTCGGGAGCGGTGCCTTCCGCCAAACTTTCTAATCGCCTTTGATACAGATCATATTGAAAAAATGAACGCAATAAAGCCATAGCGGCAAAAAACACCACTCCAAAAACCCCCAGACAAATTAGCAGTTCCATCCCTTCACCCCTTCTTACTGCAGGTTAAAGAAATCCAACGGCAATGCTATGCCCTTGGCAGCCAGTTTTTCCATGCAGCGCGGCTTAATTCCGGTTGACCGGTGACGGCCAACTACTTTTCCCCGCTCATCAATACCCTTTTGTTCAAAGATGAAAATATTCTGCAAACTAATTATGTCTCCTTCCATACCCAGAACTTCGGTAATATAAGTGATTTTGCGCGAGCCGTCCTGAAGCCTGGCCTGGTGCACAATAATATCTATAGCTGAAGTGATTTGTTCCCTAATAGCTTTGACGGGGAAATCAATTCCCGCCATAAGCACCATGGTTTCCAGACGTGAAATCATATCCCTTGGTGAATTGGAGTGACCGGTAGTGAGAGAACCGTCATGTCCGGTATTCATGGCCTGCAGCATATCCAGAGCCTCCCCGCCTCTTACCTCACCTACCACCAGGCGGTCCGGCCGCATACGCAGCGAATTTCTCACCAAGTCCCTAATGCTGATCTCCCCACGCCGGTCGATATTGGCGGGCCGGGTTTCCAGTGATACTACATGCTCCTGGTGCAGGTCCAATTCCGCAGAGTCTTCAATGGTTACAATCCGGTCATCAGACGGTATAAAGGAAGATATGATGTTTAAAGTACTGGTTTTTCCCGCCCCGGTTCCACCCGAGACGATCAGATTAAGCCGGCCTTTTACACAGGCTTCCAAAAATTTGGCCATTGCTGCGGTCAAAGTATTATTCCTGATTAAGTCTTCAACTTTTAACAGCTGCGAGGAAAACTTGCGTATGGTAAGCACACATCCGTTTAAAGCCAGCGGTGGTATTATAGCGTTTACCCGGGAACCATCCGGCAAGCGGGCATCAACCATTGGCATGCTTTCATCCAGCCTGCGTCCCAGGGGGGAAATTATTCTTTCAATAATTGTGTAGAGATGCTCATTATCCCGAAAGACTACCGGGCTGATTAAGAGCTTTCCTTGCTTTTCGATATATACCTGCTGGGGGCCGTTGACCATTATTTCCGATACACTTTCATCATTGAGCAGCGGAGTAATCGGGCCAAAACCAAAAACCTCATCCAAAGCCTGCTGGATTATTCCCTCCTTGTCCTGTCGGGAATAATGCCCCGGCTCTCTTCCCATTAATAATTCACAGGTGTTTTTAATTTCTTCCTCCAAGCTTTCCCGCTGCTGTTTGCCTTCAAGCTGCTGGAGATCAAGCATATCAGTTCCTATTTCCTTAACTATTTCCCGGTGTATCTTGTAAACCAGCTCTTGAAACCGCGCCGGACCAGGTTCCCGCTTAGAGGAAACGGCAGGATGCTGTTCATCATTTTTCGCTTGTAACCTTTGCAATAAAGACATGCCTTCACCTTCCAGCTTAATTTAAACCATGAATTTTGCGCACTCCTATACGCGGCTACTCCTCCATCAGTGTTAAAACATTCATAACCGCCTTGGAGACTGCTGCTCTGGGATTCATTTTTACAAAAGGTATCCCTTGGTTAAGCGAGGCAACAGCCAACTTGCCATCACTCGGTATTTCAGCCTTGACCTTGATATCCAAAACCCTTTCAATATCCCGAACTTCGATTCCGATTGCGTTCGAAGAACGATTTATAATAAGTCGGGTCCGCTCCATAAGCTTTAAAGCCCGCAATATATCCAGCCCTTTTTTGATGTTTTTTATGCTCGGTAAATCGAGGGCGGCTATCAAGAGAACCAGATCAGACATTTCTAAAGCCGAAAGCACATTTTCATCGATAAATGCCGGGGTATCAACTAAAGTGAAATCATACACCCCCCGGCAGGCGCACATTATTCTTTCTACCCCGGCAGGGCTTACTAGTTCCGCCAGTTCGGGTTTATTGGGGGCTGCCAGTATATGTACTCCATTCCT
The DNA here is from genome assembly GCA_036677685.1 of Syntrophomonas sp. Taxonomy (GTDB): domain Bacteria; phylum Bacillota; class Syntrophomonadia; order Syntrophomonadales; family Syntrophomonadaceae; genus JAQUBU01. The sequence goes on from JAVBWA010000026.1 coordinate 11,396, forward strand.
CTCATACATATATTCTTCCAGGAGTTCCTGCCCCAAATAGTCTCCTTCCTGCATCAATTCGCTGATTGTTTTGCGTGGATTAAGATTCATCATTACACTTATATCGCCAAACTGCACATCCAGATCAATAAGGCTCACCCGGTTTTTATGGCTGCGAGCCAGGGCAGTAGCCAAATTGCTTATTATGGTGCTTCGGCCCACCCCGCCTTTGGGTCCGAAGACAGTTACTATCTTGTTTTCCTGGGCAAATACGCTCCGCTCATTTTCCGCTGTTTCCCCTGCGGATCTCTGCAGCCTGCTGCCATTTTTATTGAGCTCAGCTACTTTTCTAACGGTGCTGTTCAGTTCTTCCGGTGATAAAGGTTTTACTAGATACTCCTTGGCTCCCGCCATCATAGCCTGTTTAAAATTTTTAATTTCATCATTTACGGAAATGATTATCACCATTACCTGGGGGTAGTGCTGGCTGATATAATGAGTAGCTTCCAACCCGTTCATTTCTGGCATATTTATATCCATCACTACAATTTCAGGTTCCATAGCTTCGATTTGCTGCAAAACCTCTTTCCCAGTAGCAGCTTCGGCAACGATATCTATGGCTTTATCCAGTTCCATTAGTTTTCTAATGCTGTCCCGCATTCGCTCATTATCATCAGCTAGTAATACCTTGATATTTTTCAATTCTCATCCCCCCGGAGGATTTATAACTAATTGCTGGGCATTGTTGATTGGGCCAGGAAATCCTGGAGCCGGAATGGAGCCAATACCGCCCGTGCTTTATCAACCGGATGCCGCAGCAATAATCGCAGTCTGCCGCGTTCCGATGCCAGGACCAATGGTTGTGCTTCCTCAATGGTCACCGCAAGCGTAATCGTCTTGGGTCCAACCGGATTTTTGGGGTTTACTGTGTCGGGGTTCTCTCCAACGGCCAGCACCTCAATATCTTGCAGAGTTAAAACGCTGTAAGCTCTTGTTGTTTCATTCCCTTGCGCAGTTGGCAAAGGAATATCTACAGTCCCGATAATATCTACCCGGTCGCCAACTTCGATAAATCCGGAAACTCCGTTTATATTGTCAATGGGCAGGGATACTGCCCGCTTGGAAACCGGAATAATGTACGCCAAACGCCGGTCCGAATCTTTGGCTGAAAGCAACCTTCCTTTTAAAATTTCTTCACCGGCTGCGATATTACTGGTGGCAATTTTGCCGATAACCGCATTCTCTTTGACCAGTGCATCGGGATGAACATATTTAGCCGGCAGCATGGCAATTTCGATCTGTTCCTCGTTGATAACACTGTCCCGGGGAATGGCTTCACGGGCTCTTACTATCTGGACCAGATCATCCGGACGGTAAAGCTCTTTTATTTCCTGCAGGTAGCGATAAAAAGCCAGCCCCGCTGCCAAACCGAAGAGCAAAGCTATAAGCCAGTATTTTCTGCTCCCTTTTAACAAAAAATTCTCCTCCTTACTCAATAAGCTGAACACCGTATAGACCAAAATCTCCTGCATCGCTGCTTGGCTTGCCAGGGATCACATATTGTATGAACGCGCCGCACACCAGATTTTCATTTCCATTACCAATATATGCATCAACTAAAAAGGCTCCAAAACCTTTTACCTTCACGGTAAAAGGGTGGCCGCTTTCATTAAAAGTCTCAACATTGATAATAGGAACAATAAGAATGCGAGGACATCCCTCGACAAAAGAACCGATGCTGCATTGAGGTGTATGCGGACATTGATCTATGCGATATTCAACCCCGGCCTTGGTAGGCCCCGACATATCACCGTTCTCAATGCTAATAATATCTCCGATAGAAATGGTTTCAGGGTAACCGTATTTTATATTGTCCCGGTAAATATGAGCCCCGGTCCCACCCAGACTCAAGGCTCCGAACCAGCCGTTATATTCCTGATCTCCGGCCCCTTCCTTTAAAGTAATTACCTCGCCAAACGTAAAATCATCCTCTATAACCCCAAAGGGAACCACACCTCCGGTCGAAGATATGGGGGCAATTCGGGCTTTAGCCTTGACCTCTATGGTTTTGCGGTTAATACCCAAAGCCCTGGCAAAACAAAGTTCAACCTGCCGGTTTGCATATCCGCTTATTGAGTGCTGATCACTATCCAGTTGGAAGCTGGTTTCTTCACTTGATAAGCCGTTGATGCTCCCGTAATTATTGGCAATTAGCAAGGCTCCTTGAGGGTTTGCCGGAAGCTCCCGAACTCCTGCCAGAACCGCACTATCTAGAGCATTAAGCATTTTCCCCTGATTTATATACAGTACCCCGGCATCTGTGACCAGGGCTAAAGATCCAATCAGGACCAGCATAAGCAGGGCTACCAGAGTGGAAACTGAACCTTTTTCACTTGACCGGAACTTGTTAAAGTTCATCAATCCTATCACTCCAACTTTAGGTAATCATTCCACCCGCATAGTGCACTGCGTTGATAATAAGACTGGATTAGGTAATATTTCGGCAAAAATTGGTATCATCAAGTTCAGCGAATAATTGACACCAACATTCAACGCCTCGCCTTTGTCCCGATCAACATAAGGCGGGGAAACAACTACGGACAGCTGAGCTTCGTCCAGCCATGCCCGTCTTGACAATATTAAAGCCTGTATTTGAGTATCGTCGTGGCCCACTACCCCATAACGGGCTCCTTCCCGGGACAAATTACTTATCAGCATATACGACCCCATTATTCTTCCAAACTCAAATATACCGAAAAGCAGCAATAGCAGCAGCGGGAGAACCAGAGCCATCTCCACCAAGGCCTGTCCATGCTGCTGGCCAAATACTTTTTTAACCCATAACACTTCCTACCACCACCCTCTGCCATAGCAGGTTAAAACACCTAAACCGATGGCTACTCCGTAGGGATAATAAATGCTTATATCGCTTTGCTCAATGCAGTCAGTCAACCGGCGGCCTATAAATAAACCAAATTCCAGCCGCCATAAGGTCTCTTTTAAACGGCGCCTGATCAGCAGAAGAATTATGGCTATAATCCCGCCCCACAAGGCCATGGCAATAAAACAATTGAAAGCAAAAATGCTACCCTTCAAAGCACCCACCATAGCCATAAGCTTTACATCACCGGCTCCCATTCCCCCAAACGCAAAAGGTGGAATAAGCAAAACCAAACCTACTAAAAGACCTTTAAGCGAATAAAGTAATCCGGAGCATCCTCCCATGTAGATGTGGTAAAGCAAAGCAAAAACCATTCCGCTGAATACTATCCAATTGGGTATCCTTCTGCTGCGGACATCATAGGCTACAGCCAGGCCAAGCATCCCTAATAAAAAACCATCGAGCAACATTTTCTCCCCACCTTTGGAAAAATAGGCCCCGCTTATTAAGCAGAGCCTAAGTTACAACTCCCTTTCTCTCTATCCGGTTTATGGTAGAATACTGTTGAAAAGTCCGGTCAATCTTCCTCCCAGAGCAGTAATGGCCACCATTACTACTACTGCAATACCTGCGAGTATCAAACCATACTCAGCCATGCCCTGCCCCTCTTCTTCTTTCACTAATATTTTGATAAAATTCGACATTCCAGCCACCTCCGCTTAAATTATATTTTGAGCATATTCTGATGATAGCTAAAGTATTTTGAAAATTGAATCAACTAAAAGCCTCATTTTTATATGATATATATTTCACGATATTTGCATGTAATTTGTCCTATTTTGTAGAAATATGGGGTGTAATGCGATAGGCAGAAATGTTATATCCGTTGATTTCTATCATAAATACCATGTTTTCTCATTTTTATTTTTAAAAATCAGCATCCCGCTTTTTAAATCCCTGTCCATAAACCTCGATTACCTCGTTAATGATTATAAATGCCTGGGGGTCGACGTGAAAGACAATTTCCTTTAACCGGGGGAGTTGGGTCTTGGCTACAGTGGTCATAACGATTCTCACATCGTCTCCCGAGTAAGCCCCGACACCCGGCAAATATGTACAACCCCGGTTCAGGTTTTTCAATACAGCAGAGGCAATATTTTGGGACTTTTGAGATATAATCATGGCCGTCCGGCTGGTTTGCAAACCGGTTTGAACCATATCAACCATCTGTGATGAAACAAAAATAGCAATTGCTGAAAAAAGCGCCAATTCAATTGTAGAGGTAAGCAGTGACAATGCCAAAACTATGAGATTGACTACAAAACCTGTCTGACCAATATTATATCCCCACAAACGTTTTACAATAACCGCAATAATATCGGTACCACCGGAAGATCCTTTACAGCGGAATATAATACCGGTTCCCACACCCGATAAAACACCGCCAAAAATTGAGGCCAAAAGCACATCATCAATATACAAATGGAATGGTTTTAATACCGCAAGAAAAAGGGAGAGAGCGACGGTTCCCAGGATACTGTATAATACGAAGCGCCGGCTCACAAATTTGTAACCGGCCAGGAAGATAGGAACATTAAGTATAGTGTACCAGAGCCATATATCCAAGCTTGTCAAGTATTTAAGTATAATGGCAATCCCGGTCACTCCACCGCTTAAAAGATGGGCTGGAACCAATACACCTTGAATGGCTGCGGCTACAATAAAACAGCCTAATAATATTCCGCTTATATCCCACCATGATATTTTTTCAATATACATCATTGGCTTCACAGTACTTATCTCCTTACCGAATTTTAAGTAGCTTTCAACACACCGCTGCAACGAGGCGGAGGATATCTTTTCTCCTCGTTATTTTTCCCAAATAGCAATATATAATTTCAGGCCGTCAAAAATAGTGAATAGCTGCGTTATTCAAGAAGCCTTGCTCTTCATTTCCTTATTAGTGAGTGAAAACGAACATAGGTGATACCCGGAGGATGCTCTTTTTGCTCGGTCTGCTTTCTATAACTTTTATTTTCTTGCTTAAGAACATTCCTTAAAGCTAATAAAAGCCGCTATAAATGGTGATACTAGTTAAGAAAAATATTCAATCTCTTCTCTCAAGTGGAATATTAGCGACAGCTTATAGCATAAAATTAAGTTGTTAAGGAATTGTGGAGGTCTATAATCATGATGGCGATAGTGTTGGCGGGTGGCAAAGGTCTCCGCTTATGGCCGGAGAGCCGGGATAAACACCCCAAACAATTGTGCAGTTTTGTGGGTACAAAATCGATGCTGGACCATACGCTTGACCGGCTGATGGCTTCAGGATACCAGCATATAGTTATAATAACCAATGATGCATTGTTGACTGAAATCACCAATAAAGTCCATCAACGCCCCGACGCTAAGCATATTGAAGTTCTAAGTGAGCCGGAAGGCAAAAATACCGCCCCTGCAGTAGGGTTGGTCTTATCCAAATACTTCGGTAACGGCGATCAGGTTCTGGGAATTTTTCCGGCCGATCATCATGTTCTGGACATCCCGGCTTTTATAGAGACCATACAGCTCGCTAATACGGCTGCAGAAAATGACCGTCTGGCAACTATAGGAATTTCACCCGGCCGACCCGAAACCGGTTATGGTTATATTGAAAAGACTCGCTGGGAAGTAAGCACCATACCGGGAGTTTTTGAAGTAAATTCTTTTTGTGAGAAACCCGATTTGGATACCGCCCATGCTTATATCAACAGCGGTCAGCATATGTGGAATGCCGGCATTTATATTGGCAAAGCCGGTGTTTTGGCCGAAGAATTTCGCAGTCATTTACCCGATATTTATGAGAAAATTCTGCAAGGATATGATTCCTACATAAACTCTTACCCCGAACTGCCCAATATTAGTCTGGATTATGGGATAGCCGAAAAGTCAAAACGTATGGCGGTGGTTCCGGGCAATTTTGGATGGTGCGACCTTGGCAGCTGGAATGCGCTGGCTGAGATTTATCCGCATGATGACAATTTAAACATCTGTAACGGCGATGACATTATGCTGTTGGACAGTCATAACTGTATTGTAAAACAAGCCCAAAAGAGCATAGTTCTGTTTGGGATTGATAATCTATTATTGGTAGAAACTGATGATATTATTTTCCTGGCTGATCGCAATAAGGCTCAAGAACTTAAAAACCTTACCGATTTTTTAAATGAACAGCAGCGTTATGACCTGCTTTAAAATAGGGACATTGCCCAAGCAAGAAGCATTTTTATCACTAAAAGCAATGGGTGTGATTAAGATGAACCATGGTATCAAATTATGTAAAAAGGGGTGTGTCCCCTTACCTTAAAGGAGGAGATTAATATCAAAAATATATTCAGGCAATATGATATTCGAGGTATAGTTGATGAAGATTTGACCGATCCTCTGATGTATGATATAGCCCGTGCGTTTGCGGCTCATGCCGTAATAAAGGGACACAGCACCATATTAGTAGGCAGAGATAATCGCCTTTCTTCTCCCCATCTTCGTGATCTAACCGTGGAAGCCCTGCTAAATTCAGGATGTGATGTCATAGATCTTGGCATCGTAGTTTCACCCATGTTCTATTTTGCCGCCCGTTATATGAATATTAATGCCGGAATCATGATTACTGCCAGCCATAATTCCGCTGAATATAATGGCTGTAAACTGTTGCTGGGGGAATCCACTATTTATGGCGAAGAAATTCAAAACCTGCGACGGCGGATTGAAAGACAGGATTTTTTTGCCGGTCCCCGTGGCAGCCTGCGCAATAAAGATATTAGTGATGAATACCGGGATATGATCAAAAGTAAAATCCAGCTGGGTCCCAATGTTCCCAAAGTGGTAATTGATTGCGGTAATGGCACCGCTTCATTTTTTGCGCCCCAGATATTTCGCAGCCTGGGTTGTGAAGTAATTGAACTCTACTGTGATTCAGATCCTACTTTTCCACACCATCAGCCCGACCCGGTAAATCCCGATAATCTTAAAGATTTAGCGATTCAAGTAAAAAATACCAACGCTGACCTGGGTATCGGAATTGATGGAGATGGCGATCGCCTGGGAGTTGTGGATTCAGAAGGCAATTTCATCTGGGGGGATATGCTTATGATCCTGTTCTGGCGAGATATATTGCCTCGTTACCCTAACAGCAACTGTATAGTGGAAGTCAAATGTTCTCAGGCCCTGATTGATGAAATTGAAAAGTTAGGTGGCCATCCTATTATATACAAAACCGGGCATTCATTGATTAAAGCCAAGATGAAAGAAATCGGTGCTGTTTTTACCGGTGAAATGTCCGGGCATATGTTTTTTGCTGATGATTATTATGGTTTTGATGATGCTTTTTATGCCAGCGCCCGGCTTATCTCTCTTTTATCTTTTAGTTCACAAAGCTTGGCCAAAATGCTCTCTAATATTCCTAAATATTTTTCAACTCCGGAAATTAGGCTGCCCAGCAGTGATGATGAAAAATTCTCTTTGGTTGACCAGGTGCTTCAGTACTTCCGCAGATATTATGAAGTAATAGATATAGATGGTGCACGGATTCTTTTTCCTGATGGCTGGGGATTGGTTCGAGCTTCCAATACCGGGCCGGAGCTGATTGTTCGCTGTGAGGCTGAATCGCAGGCAAGCCTGGATGAAATAAAAAATGAATTGTTTGGCTATTTGCAGGGAATAGGAGTAAATGTTCAATCTTTTTACCCTAAACAGCAGACTTCAGCTCAAGCAACGGCATTTCACGGAATGCCGCCTATTTAAAACTCTCCTTCATGAACCTTTTAGCTGTAGACAAGTTTTTCAAGCTAATAATTGCAGGGCTTTCCCCTGCTCTTTAGTATGCCGTTACCAGGTATAAGTGCTTTTAATACGTGGGAAGATAAATTAATAACAGTTAGCAAAGCAAAGGAGTGTTTTTTATATGGCCATTATAAATTTGGGTACTTACCCACCCAAACAATGTGGAATTGCCACATTTTCCATGGACTTGCGCAACAGTCTGCTGGTGCATGGCAATGATGTAAAAGTAATGGCTGTTTCAGATAACAGCTATAAATACAAATATGGTCGTGAAGTGGTCTTTAATCTCAAGCAAAACAATAGACAGGACTATATAAAAGCAGCCAAAATCTTAAATACTTCTCCGATGGCAGAGCTTTTAATAATTCAGCATGAATATGGGATTTATGGGGGTGAGGATGGAGAGTATGTCCTGGATCTGGTTAAACTCCTGCATAAGCCCTTCGTGCTGGTAACTCACACCGTATTACCCTCACCTTCAAAAAGGCAGAAGCAAATTTTGAATGATCTTTGCTGTCGGGCAACCGGCATAGTCTGCATGACCCGCAGATCCGCCAAACTTCTGGCTGACCTGTATGAAGCCCCTCCTGAATCAATTCATGTTATCGCTCATGGGGTACCGGAGTTCGAGCAGCAGCCAACTGCTTACTTAAAGCAAAAGTACCATCTGGAAGGGCAGGATATAATAAGCACATTTGGCCTTATAGGCCCCGGCAAAGGACTTGAACTGGGAATCAGGGCAATGGCTAAACTAATACCGAAATTTCCCCGGGCCACTTATTTGATTCTGGGTCAAACTCATCCCATGCTCAAAAAGTACGAAGGAGAGAAATACCGGCAGATGTTGGAAAATTTGGTGGCTGAACTTGGGCTCAGCCGAAACATTTCCTTTGTAAATAAATATCTTAGTAATGAAGAATTAGGCGAGTATCTTTATATGACTGATATTTACCTGAGCCCGTATCCCAATAAAGACCAGGCAGTAAGCGGAACCATGGCTTTTGCCATTGGCTGCGGACGTGCCATAGTTTCCACACCGTATGCTTACGCCAGTGAGTTTCTGGTGGGAGGCAGAGGGCTTTTGGCAGCTCATGCCGAACCTGATGAACTGGCGGAACTTTTAAGCCGCATACTTGCCGAGCCTGATTTAAAGGCCAAACTCCAGGGAAATGCCCTGAAATTAGGACGGACCTGGGCCTGGCCCAGCATCGGTAAAAAATATACCTTATTGTTCAAGCAACTTCTGGATGAAGATGGGATCAGGGAGGAGCAAACCGCAAATTATGCTCGATTGTAGACATATGTTAAATATGACTGGTGAAGCTGGTATATTGCAGTTTTCATGTTTGGACAAACCCAACCCGGGAAGCGGTTATACTCTGGATGATAATGCCCGTGCTTTAATAGCAGCGTTGCATATAGAAAACACTTATGAATATGCCCTCCGCTACAGCCATTACTTATCCCTGGCGCAGCAGGCAGATGGAAGTTGGTCCAATATATTGCTGAATGGACATTACTACTCGACCTTTGATTCTGAGGATAGTATCGGTCGGGCAATTCTGGCTTGCAGTCTTGCTGCTGCCGGTCCCTGGCCGGATATTGCACAGAATAGCCTTGCTATCCTGCAAAAACAATTGCCCCAGGTTTTATCTTTTCGTTCACCGCGATCTATCGCTTATATATTAATCGCTTTATGCCAGGGCAAATTGCCATTTTCCGATAAACAGCGGAGCTTATTTATCAATAATCTACTGGATGAGTTAATTAACTGTTATAGTGTTTGTAATGGAACAAATTGGCACTGGTTTGAGAATTATCTTACATACTGCAATGGAATTCTTCCCCAGGCCATGTTTGCAGTATATTCAGAAACCGGAGATAAGAAGGCATTAAAGATCGGACATGATTCACTTAACTTTTTAAACAGTGTTTTATTCAGGCATGACTATCTTAATATTATTGGCAACCAGGGCTGGCTGCCCAGAGGCGGAAAAGCCGCCTGCTTCGATCAGCAGCCGGTGGATGCGGCTTCGACAGCTTTTGCCAACCTCGAAGCCTACCGGGCCATTGGTGAAGTAGAATATTTGGAACTGGCATTGCTGGCCTATCAGTGGTATATGGGTCGTAATATCAATGGTATTTCCTTATATGACCCGGACACCGGCGGATGTTACGATGCCTTGACACTCGGCGGAGTTAACCTCAATCAAGGGGCTGAAGCCGTATTATCCCTGCTTTTGACGGAAATCCTGATGAAGAGCTTTATCAGCCAGGACATCGATGTCGGACAGACCTGTTAATGGAATTTTGAAGCTCACTAAAAATATAGTTCCCATTTCATCGCTCTGGACCTTAATGCTTGCATCATGCCGCCGGGCAATGCTGTAGCATATCGCCAGCCCCAACCCGGTTCCCTTTTCCTTGGTAGTAAAAAAGGGAGTGCCCAATTTTTCTTTGATCTTGTTGTCGATTCCCTGGCCTTGATCTTTGACTGCCATAATTACTTGTCCACCCTCCTGATAGGTTCTAATACTTACTTGCTCTCCGGAATTCACCGCGTCCAACCCGTTGCGAACCAGATTGATTATAAGCTGGCGGATCTCCTGTTCGTCCAGCAGCAGCAGAGGAATTTCCTGCAAGTCAAGAGTTACTGTCTTGCCGGCCAGTAAGGCATCAGCCTGGAGCAGCGGATATATGGCATTGATAATTCCGGTTAAATCTTTCTGTTGCAAATCCGCAACTTTGTTCTTGGCCAGGGAAAGGAACTCGCTGATTATCGAATTGGCCCGATCCAGTTCTTCCAGCATAAGGTCAAAATAACCACGATGCGAGGAGAACTGGGGATTTTGGCTCATGATTTGTAAAAACCCTTTTATAGTTGTCATGGGATTCCTAATTTCATGCCCAATACCGGCGGCAATTTCCCCTACGGTATGCAATTGAGCCAGTCTTAGCATTTTGTTTTCCATTCTGCGATAATCCGTAATATCTTCAGCCAAAACCTGCCCGCCCGTTATTCCCTCATTTTCCAAAATGGGAGAGACTTTGATCCTTAGCAACCTTTCCTGCCCCTTTTTAGTGACTACCCGGTGTTCATAAGTGCTTACTCCGCCTTCACCAAGACGGCTTACGGCTTCATTTCTCACTAGCTCCCGATCAGCGTCGTGGACAAATTCAAGTATTGACCGCCCTATTAATTCATCAAAGCTATAACCCATTTTTTCGCAGGTCTGTCGGTTGACATAAGTCAGCAGGAGATCCCGATTATAGGTATAAAAAAGATCGTTTATATTGTTCATTATGTTATTCTGATAATCGACCTGTTTTTGCAGTTGCTCTTCTAAGTTTTTTTTACTGCTGATATCCCGGGAAACGCAAAACCAACGCTGTTCACCTTCATATTTAATTAATATGCCATTGGTCTCCAACCAGATATAAACTCCGTCTTTATTCCGGCATCGATATTGGCCCGTAGTATTTTTTCCGGTCCTCATTCCTTCTGCAACTATTTTCACCAGGCCATCCTTATCCTCGGAGTACACCAGTTCGAAAATATTGATATTTAAAAACTCCTTCAAGGGATAACCCGATATCCTTTCGAGAGCCGGATTTACAAAAATGGGTTTAAATGTGACCGGATTAATTATGGAAACTCCTTCCTGAGCATTGTCTACAATCAAGCGATACCTTTCTTCAGAACTTTTTAAGGCTTCCTCCATGCGCTTGCGCTCCGTTATATCCCGGCTCACCAGGACTATTTCATTTTCTCCGTAACGGGAGGTAACGAGCTTGCCGATGCTTTCCAGCCAAATATAAGACCCTTCTTTGCTTCTCCACCGATATTCCGCCCTGCCCTGGCCTTGCATGATTCCAATATGTAATATCTTCTTAATCCGCGACCGGTCTTCCGGATGTATAAGGTTTAAAGCGTTTTGCCCAAGCAGTTCGTCAATAGGATAATCGATGGTTTTGGAATGGGAAGGACTTAAATACTTATACTCAGAGGTAACAGGATCGATGGTGGCAATAAGATCATATGTGTTTTCAGCAATCAATCGGTACTTGTCATCGTACTCGTTGCAAACTTCTCGAATCTGTTTTGACATAATTCCTCCAAAATATCAAGATTTTTGTCATTCAGCCTCGGTTTTTCAAGTATTGAAACGCACCAAAAAGGTAGTTCCTGAACTGCTGCTTGTACATCGATGGCGGTATTATCCCGCTGGGCGACACTGTAGCAGATGGCCAACCCAAACCGGTTCCATCTTACTTGGTGGTTAAAAAAGGAGTACCCATCTTCTCCTTAATCATGCTGTCGATTCCTTTACCCTGATCCTCAACCGCCAGGACAACTTTATCCTCTTCCAAAGAGTCTTGATATATACTTTCATTCCCGCAATCGTTCTTCGTGCCCTTTAAAAATTTGACATTCATACTTTTTTCCCCTTCTTTAACTCCTCCTACCTCTAATCCTAAATTCTCTCAATATTCGGCAAAATAAAAAGCTGGATAAAATATCCAGCTCAGCAATTAGTGAAAAATCCACCATTTCCCTAAAAGCAAGTACCGCGAAAATTTGCTAAACCACTAAGAATTTGTTGTTAGAATGTTCTATTCCTCATGCTTTGTCTCTCATCCTTTCTAAACCTAAACTTATAAATTTATACCTTAAAAAGCAACGATGCATATTTTTATAATGTTAGTTATTTTCCCCATTACACCTCACTATTTAACCTGAAGGCTTCTGGCAATAAATCGGCCAAGGTAGCAGTAGCCACCCCTATGCTGGTATCAGCGGCACCGTAGTACACCAGGATTTCATCATTATCTCCCAGGACTTCCTTATCACTTGCCGATACCGCCCCGCAGGTAAACACAACATTGGGAACCCATGCTCCGCTAAGTCCAATCTCATAATCTTCTTCGGGCTCCAGAATGGGATTGGGTGAACGGTAGATGACTTTTTCGGGATTGCTCAGATCTACTAATATTACCCCCAGGCGATAGACATAATTATAATCCACACCATGATAAATCAACAACCAGCCGTATTTGGTTTTTAAAGGCTGAGCACCGGCGCCGATTTTCAAAGAGTCCCACATTCGTCCGGGCCTTGGCCCGATTATTATGGCATGGTTTTCTTTTAAGGGAAATTTGAGTTCTTTCATATAAGTAGCCCAGATGCTGGGTTCGATACGATGATAAACAACGTAACGATCATTAATCTTTTCCGGAAAGATGATGGCATCTTTATCCCATATATTTTTGAAGGCCAGACCTTCTCTGATCCACTGATCATATTTCCCCTCCAGGAATTCTTTGACCCCAATAGATGCTGCCGCAATTTGCGCAATATTGCCGTCATAAGCTGTATATAGCATAAATATCCGTTCTCCGATCCTAATCAGGCGCGGGTCCTCGCAACCCATTTTTTCTTCGGGAGTGGCCGGCGAAAATATAGGCTGGGGAAGCCTTTGCAAGACCCGGTAACCATCAGTTACAGCCAAACCTATATGAGAAATATCATCATGCCCGACTGCCCGGTAGAATAAGTAAACCTTATCATTTATCCGCAGAGCTCCTGGGTTAAGCACATATTTGGACTCCCAATCACTGCCTTCCAAAGGTTCCAGGATAGGGTTGCCTTCCCATCTTCGCAAGTATTTACTGGGTTCATTGGTTGTCTCCTGCACAACTACCGTAACATCCTTGGGACGGGCTGGCAGCAGCGTATCAAGCAGGTTTTGTTTGCCCTTCCCGGCGGGAATAAGCCGAAAAACGATTTCCATTATCTCTTCGGGATCATACCCTAATTCCTCATATAACGATTCCAGAAAATCATGATTAAACCAGCGGCTTTCTACACTGGTGGTCAACGGGGTCGGGATTTTACGCCCCCCTTTGAAACTGTAACTGGCCCAGCTCCAGGCTGTACAGGTTAGAAAGCCTTCATTTTCCAGAACCTGGCTTAGACCATAGCCATCCGCCATCAGGTCAATGTTCCGGGCCATTTCCCGGCTGCCTTTTTCCTCCAGCAGCCGGGCCAAATACCTTATCTTTTCCACCAGGCTGCGATGATGGTAGTTTTCGAATATGGTATATGCGGAAAAGTCGTCTCCTTTTTGGGAATCCAGCAAGGCATTACGAAGCTTATAGCCAATGTTCTTGCGTTCCAATACATTGAGGCTGAAAAGCCTTGAATAGTGCTCAGCCATGGCCAGACGCCGCACGATGCTTAGAAAATAGCGTATTTTAGGATATTTACCTCCACGGTCATCATCCAGGTATTTGACCGTAATTCTGGCGGTAACCCGGTTTAAATAAGACAGTCTGCCCTGGGCCAGCACTCCAGGCCGCAGTTCCTCTTTTAAGAACAAGGGTTTGATCTCCACCCATTCCAAGCTTTCCGGCTTAAGATTGTCCAGCAGCCAAAAGAGGTTTTGATCCGCATAACCCCTGCCTTCTACTAAATTGGCATAGGTAACCGCATCACGCGTGTCCATATTTTTTATTAAGTCACCCGGTTTATAATAAGCCAGCGGTATCATGATATTTACCGGGGGAAAGCGAATCAGCATCTCCCGCAAAAGATCTTCACCGATTGTAAACATTGAATGCTGGGGATACATGGCAAATAATCCGATGATAAATTGCCGCAGTCCCTGTTCGCTATGCAGATCACCGGGAAATATCTCATCCAGCGTTTTTTCCAACTGCTGCATGTATTTTTCAACACGGTCGGTAATTACTTCCGCTTTAGCCTGGCTGTCCAGTTCCAGCCCTTCCGTAATAAATTTATTGAATTTACTCTCATAACGCTTGCGCAAATCTTTAAAAATATTATCGGTATTTACTATGCAATGATCTTTTCCCACAATTTTTTTGGGTATCACAATAGGTTTGCCCGGAACATATTCCATATAGCCCAGAGGAATTATCGGCGGCTTGCTCTGCTCCCTTTTATGCAGCCATTGGCGGGTTAGTTCGGGTTTCAGCAGCCAGAAACGGCCGGTCAGGCGCTGGCGGATAGCGTCCATTTTGCCGACCATAATCGCATCTTTTTCCGGCTCGTTCATAAAGGATATACTTTTGCTAAAGGCCCGCATTTCCAGGGCATAACTGGCTACACGCCCATTATAAAGAGCAGTCAGCGCGCAAAGTACATTTTCCCTGGATTCCTCTTCAAAAGAATAGATCAGGAAAAAGCAGAATAAAGCTGATACCCATAATTGATCACTAAGATAAAACTCCTCTACCGGTTTATTGACCAGTTTTTCAATTTCATTGTCATGATCGCACTTTTTCAGGAACTGGTTATATTTTTTATTCAGTTCATTAAAATTCTGTAAAAGTTCGGAAATGGGATAATTTATAAAATCCGGGTGATTAATTTCACTTCGGGCAATTATATCAGCTACTTTGACTACCAGGCGATCCTGCAGCCATATCGCACTATCACGCTTTAAGCATTCAAATATAATACCGGCATTGTCATGAAAAATCCGGTTTCTGGTCGGCAGGCTGTGAGAATTTATCACCCCGCCCATATTCACTTCGCAAATCCTTTTATTCCAGCACAAAGCCCGGGTCAATAACCAGAAGTCAATACCATAGCCCTGGATGGTCCCCCCCCAGAATCGGGCTTCATGGGCCAGTTCTTCAATTAAATCATGGGATATGGCGTAAATTCCGCCCAAAGGGTCGCTCACCCGGCAGCCGTAGAATACTTCCAGGAAAGGTGCGGCCATCATATGGGCAATGCTGTCTATGCCCAAATGCCGGCGCAGACTCCCCAAAACCAGATCATATTGTCCTTGGATGGGTGTCAACAGGCTCTCCAGCCAGGCACTATCCACACCCGGGCCCCTTTCGCTGGCCATATTGGCGCTAAACAACAGTAAATCGGCTTCCAACTGTTCACTTATTTCTATTATGGTCCTTACGCTCATCCCCCGCCCGCTTATGGCGGCCGGCAAGATAAAACTTATCTGGGGATGCTTCAAATCGAGCTTTTGTATGCAATCCAGAGTCTCCTGAGCTTTGTGGTCGCCCACGCATAATATTAACTGTCTTCGTCCTATCCAGGATTGCAGGACATTGTCAAGCGACCGCATAACCATGGTCAGATTCTCTTTTTCGTTATTGAAGGGAATTCCAATAACCAAATCATAATTACTAAATTGGCTAAGCCTCGGGATTATTTTCTTTATTACCTCATCAAATTGACTTTCGGTATTAAGATGGGTCAAATCCTCAGCCCCTCCTTTATCGAAAACATTCTATAAGCATCGGAAGAAACTGCGAAGCAGTTTCAACAAAATTTAATCATTCCCGAAGGGGATCAATATAGGTGGTCCCCTTCGGGGGCAACACACCGCTGCAACGAGGACCGAGATTAGCGCGCACCACTGTTTTGTTAACAGAAACCCGACCGTTTAAAAAAGCCGGGGACATATTTTCGCCTCGTTACATGGTCTTTAAATAATATGCGCATTTTCAGACTTTTATATTAGCAGCAGTTTTTCGCCATTATAAGATTCTTAGTAATAAAAGTTGAAGTAAAAAAGTGGTTTGATAAAAAGAAAAACATCCAAGAATTTTTCAAAGTTCTCGGATGTTTATTAATGTATTCTTTATAAACTCTGTATAAGGATGTTTCACCCGGCAAGGCAATTACGAATTTTCCAGCTTCTCCATTTCCTCAACCAGCTTGCCAAAATACTGCAGGGCTTTTTCCACAGGTTCCGGGGTGGCAAGATCAACCCCGGCCCTTTTCAGGATATTCAATGGATAATCCGAGCTTCCCGCTTTCAGGAATTCCAGATAGCGGTCTACGGCCGGCTGGCCCTCCTTCAAAATCTGCTGTTTGATGGCAGTGGCGGCTGAGAAACCGGTTGCATACTTATAAACATAGAAAGCAGAATAAAAATGAGGTATGCGCGACCATTCCATATCTATTTCCTCATCGAGCACTACTTCGGGGCCGTAATAAAGCTTGTTTAATTCCCGGTATATTTGGTTTAAGTTCTCCGGAGTCAGCGCTTTCCCGTTTTCCACCTCTTCATGAATTATTTTCTCAAACTCCGCAAACATGGTCTGCCGGTATACAGTCCCCCGGAATTGCTCCAGGTAATGGTTGATAAGATATATCTTTTCCTGCTTGTCCGTACAGTTTTTTAACATATGATCGATCAGTAACGATTCGTTTACCGTTGAAGCTACTTCAGCCAGAAAGATAGTATACTGGCTGTATACTGAGGGTTGGTGCTTATTGGAATAGTAACTGTGCATGGAATGCCCCATTTCATGGGCAAGGGTAAAGACATCATCCAGTTTGTTGTCATAGTTCAGCAATACATAAGGATGAGTTTCATAAGAACCCCAGGAGTAAGCACCACTGGTCTTGCCCTCATTTTCATAAACATCTATCCAACCGCTGTCCATACCTTCACTCAGCGCAGCTATATACTCCCGGCCCAAGGGCTGAAGTCCCTGAACAACCAGTTCCTTCCCCTGTTTGTACGGTATGTCCATTTTATATTCCTTGACCAGAGGGGTGTAAATATCATACATGTGCAGTTCATCAAGATTAAGCATCTTTTTTCGCAGTTTCATATACCGGTACATGTATTCAAGATTATTATGCACACTGGCAATAAGCTGATCATAAACTTCCTGGGAAACATTGTCCTGGTCCAGTGACGCCTTTAAGGCAGCCGGGTATTTGCGCACCCGGGCATAGAATATATCGTTTTTTACACTGGAACTCAGCGTAGTCGCCAGGGTGTTTTTCAGTTTGCCATAGGTACTGTATAAAGCTTTAAAAGTATCGACGCGCACCCGGCGGTCGCTGCTTTCCATAAAACGCCCGTACCGCCCTTTGGTAAGCTCAATCTCCTGTCCATCTTCATCTTTAATAATAGGAAATTTGATATCAGCGTTGTTAAGCATTCCGAATATGTTTTTGGAGGCCAGGGACAAATCAGCAGTCATAGCCAGCAAACG
Source organism: Syntrophomonas sp. (assembly GCA_036677685.1). Classification (GTDB taxonomy): domain Bacteria; phylum Bacillota; class Syntrophomonadia; order Syntrophomonadales; family Syntrophomonadaceae; genus JAQUBU01. Next base: position 29,085 of record JAVBWA010000026.1, read on the forward strand.
CTCTTCTTCCCGGGAAAGTATATGCTCCTTTTGCCTTATCAACTCATCAAAAAAGTGCCGGTATAACTGGAGTCCTTCATTTTCGTCCATAAAAGCCTTAATGCGTTCTTCCTCTATAGCGGTTATTTCAGGAACAATGAATGAGGTGACACTGCCCACCTGGATGCTTAAACCTTCGATCCGGTCAAACAAAGCCTGATAATGGGTATTGGCGTTATCCTCATCCCGACGCATTCGTGAATATACATAAAGTTTCTCAATTTTACGGCCCAGTTCATCTGATAAGCGTAAAACTTCCAAAAGCCTGGCTGCGGAATCCCCTAATGTTCCCTGGTATTTCTCAATTTCCCCGGTCTGGGATTTTACCTGCTGAAAATCTTTGTCCCATAAATCTTCATTAGCATAGATATCCTCTAATTCCCATTTGTATTCACTGGCGATTTCTTCTCGTTTTTTGGTCTGTCCGCTCACATTAATCCTCCTCTATTCCAAACCTTTTTATATATCTTACCCTTTTTGCTTTTAGCATTATTCGCATCAGCATCAACAGTATATTTTCATTCATATTATTTGTTAAGCCAGGCTGCCCTCAGTCAGCTTTTTTAAGCATCGGAAGAAACTGCGGAGCAGTTTCAACACAATTTAATCATTCCCGAAGGGAATCAATATAAGTAGTCCCCGCAGGGGGCAACATACCGGAGTCTGGAGATTTGAACCCGCCACCGGTTTTGTTAATAGGAACCGAGCATTTAAAGAATCCGGAAACATCGTCCCGTTATATGAACATCCTAATGGCAGTTTGGGCAAGCCGGGATAGCGGTTCCGGATATATACCAATCATAATGGTAGCTGCCAGGCAAATCCATAGGGCCAGCTGGTTTTCCAGACCGGGGTTCAAAGGAGCATCCTGCGAACTTTCCCCGATATACATGATTCGAGTTAAAGATAAATAATAATAAACCGATACCATGCTCATTATCAAGCCGATTAAAGCCAGCCATAAATAACCTGATTGAATAGCCCCGGAAAATAAGTAAAACTTGCCGGTAAAACCGGCCAGAGGCGGGATGCCTGCCAGTGACAGCATACATATGGTCATGACCGCCGCCAGCATTGGCGACCGCCTGCTTAATCCGGCAAAAGCTTCCAATTTGGTGCTGCCGGTGTCGCTTTCAACCGCAGTGGCTACGGCAAAAGCTCCGGTATTGGAAAAAACATAGAGCATAGCATAGAATACTACCCCCTTCAATCCATAATTATTGGCAGCCGCCAATCCCGCCAGAATATATCCGGCCTGGGCGATGCTGGAATAGGCCAGGAGCCGCTTGACATCAGTCTGAACAATGGCGACAAGGTTGCCCACTATCATAGTCAAGGCCGCAAGCACAGCCATGATTAAAGTCCAGTTAAATAGCGCCATGGGCAAAGCCAGGATAAATACCCGCAAGAGCACGGCAAAACCAGCCGCTTTGGAACCCACCGCCAGAAAAGCGGTAACCGGGATCGGTGAACCTTCATAAATATCCGGCACCCACATATGAAAAGGCACTACCGCAATTTTGAATCCCAATCCCGCCAGTATCATTACAATTCCCGCAATTAAAGCCGGCTCCGGCCTTAATTGGGCAGCAATTTCACTAATTACCACAGTTCCGGTCAGGGCATAAATCAAACTCATTCCAAAGAGCAGTATAGCCGAGGATACTGCTCCCAGGACCAGATATTTCAGCCCCGCTTCTACCGATGGCTGATTTTGAAATAGAAAGGCACTCAAGATATAAAAGCTGATAGTCATCAGTTCCAAACCCACATACAGGGTTATCAAATCACCCGCCGACACCATGACCATCATGCCCAGGGCAGCGAATATCATCAGACTGATAAACTCGCTGATTCTTCCTTCAAACTTCCTTATATACTGTCCTGAACTCAAGAAAACCAGAATAAGCGCCACTAAGAACAGAATTTTAAAATAATTAGCCAGTCCGTCAATTTGATAGACTGCGTTAAAAATGCTTTGTTCCCGGGGGAAAACAACCACAGCATTAAAAAGGATCAATAGCAGAGCTACAATGCTTATTTTAGCCAGGATATCCTTGGCCCGGGCATTTAAACCCATACCCAGAACCAGCAGCAGAATTCCTACCAAAGCCAACAGAATTTCAGTTGACAGCCAATTGAAATCCATCATAAAATCCCCCCTGTACATAAGGCGGCCTGAATCTCGTGCAAACCGGTCTGCATTACAATTTGATCCACCCCGCTGTTAATCAAGTTCATTATGTCCAGAGGATACAGTCCGCCCAGAATTATCACGCTGCCCAGTACTATCAGAGGCACCAGTTCAGGGCCGTGCAAATCTTGAAGTTCGTCCCATTCTTCGCGCCGGGGGCCAAACAATACATCCCCCAAAGTCCGCAGGATATACACAGCGGTCAATACTATTCCCAGGACCGCTATTATGGTCAAAGCCCGGTAATTCTTGAACGCCCCGATAAATATGGTGAATTCCCCGACAAAATTCACCAGGCCGGGGAGACCCAGCGAAGCCAGGCCGGCCAGCATGAAGCCGGTGGCCAGGCGCGGCATCTGGTGGGCCAAACCTCCAAAGTCGTCCACATTACGGGTATGGCTTTTCTCATAGAGATTGCCGATCATCGCAAAAAACAGAGCCGCCATAACTCCGTGGGCAAACATCATAATAACCGCTCCGTTCAGGCTGACCAGATTCAAAGCGGCAATACCGATTAAGACATATCCCATATGACTTACACTGGAATATCCCACTATGTATTTCAAATCTTTCTGGCTGAGACATATCATGGCCGCATAAACAATATTGCCAATGGCCAGAACGGCAATCACCGGTGCTATGAATTTAGCTCCAAAGGGCAGGATATAAATACCGATGCGGATAAGCCCGTAACCGCCGATTTTTTTCAAGACCCCGGCATGAATCATACTCACTGCAGTCGGTGCTCCGGCATAACCATCGGGCGACCAGGCATGGAAAGGAAACATCGATAGCAAAGTACCAAAGCCCAAAGCCATAAAGGCGAAGACCCAAATTTGAAATTTCTGCGGGAAATTCAGCCCGGCTAGTGTTGCCAAATCCATACTGGGAACCCCGCTAAGGGTATGGGCTTTTATAAACAGGGCTATTAAACCGGTTAATAGGAAGGCACTGCCCAGCAGCAGGTAAATGGTCAGTTTCATACCGGCATATTCCTTGGTGACCCGTTTGCTGCTTCCCCACATGATAACCAGGAGGTAAATGGGAATTACTACGACTTCGTAAAAAAGAAAAAATATAAAAAGGTCGGTGGTAAGGAAAGTTCCCATAACCCCGGTTATTAGTAACAACAATAGAATGAAGAATTCCTTGACCCGCTCCGCAACCTGCCAGGATGCATAAACTGCACTGAAGCCAATAAGGTTGGTCAAGAGCATCAGCGGAATGCTAATGCCGTCGACTCCCAGGGCATAGCTGACTCCCAAGTCCGTTATCCAGGGGATCTGCTCGGTAAACTGCATGCCTCCCAAGAAGCGGTCGTAAGCAATAAAAACCAGTACCGAAAGGATCAGGCTGATGAAAGTGCTGGCCGCCGCAATATATTTTATATGCCGTTCATCTTCCCGCGGCATAAAAATAATCATTATGGCCCCGATTACGGGCATAAATAAGGTTAACGATAATACCGGGAAATTGCTCAACACTGTACCTCCAATGTGGTTTTGTTTCTAATAAAGGCCAAAATAGTAGTTCGATATACATAAATATACCGCGTCCAGCATCCTAATAGCGACCAACGGAGCATCAGTTGTGCCCGAAGGGCGCTCCGCATGGGAAACACCATCAGCTTGTCTCGCAGTTCAATGGGTACCGGGCAAATTCACATCCTTGTTCAGTTGCCCTCTCGCGACATCCTTGTCGCTCGCCCCCTTTCACCGGCTCGCCTTCGCTGGGTGTTTTACCCATGCTCCGTCAACGTCCGCTTGCACATTTACGTATCTCTCACTCAAACCCAGCTGCCCTCTCGTATACCATTTAGGAATCCTTGAACTAAGCTTTTCAATTCTTAGCAATCATCTATAGTCGTCCTGGCAGACCCAGATATAAGGCAGCGGCAAGGATTACCACAATCCCCCCGAGCATATACAACGCATAGCTCTGAATCTGGCCGTCTTCCGTATAACGCAGGGCTTCCCCGCTTCGCCCGGTAAAAAAAGCTATATTGTTTACCAGGCGGTTGATTATGTTTATGTCCACCCAGAACAGCCAGGCCGCAGTGGCATCCACCACCCGGGCTACAATCCAGGCATAGATTTCATCAATATAGTATTTATTGACCAGCAGCTTGTAGAGCCAGGGCACTTTCTCCACCATTACCCGCGGGTCGAGAAGCTTACGCTGGTAAATCACCCAGGCCAAACCGATTCCAGCCAGGGCCACCAGGGACGAAAAGATCATGGTCAAAATTCCGGGCTCGGCATGCAAAGCCGCCGGAGAATTGATATAATGCCCAAAAGCATAATGCATCAAAGGTGAACCCGGAAAACCGGCGACTACCGACACACCCGCGAGAATAGCCAGGGGTGCGGTCATTATCCAGGGTGATTCATGGGGATGCCCTTCAGCCTGGCTTGATCCAAAAAAGACCACAAAGACCAGACGAAACATATAAAAAGCGGTCATGAAAGCCACTATCAAACCTAAAAAGTATAATAAATAATGCCCGCTGCTTAGGGTTCCAGCCAGGATTTCATCTTTGCTCCAGAAGCCCGACAACGGAGGTACACCGCTCAAGGCTAAAGCCCCAACCACAAATGTTCCAGCCGTAACCGGCATCTTGGACCAGAGATTACCCATTTTAAAAATATCCTGTTCATTGGCCAAGGCATGAATAACACTGCCGGCGGCCAGGAATAACAGGCTCTTAAAGAAGGCATGGGTCATCAGGTGAAATATGCCGGCACTCATGGCACCGGTGCCCATGGCCATAATCATATAGCCCAACTGGCTGAGCGTCGAATAGGCCAGGATGCGCTTGATATCATTTTGCACCAGGGCAATGCTCGCCGCAAATAGCGCGGTAAACCCTCCCACCGCCGCTATTATGAGCATTGCTTCAGGTGAAGAACTGAAAATAAAGAAAGCCCGGGCAATGAGATACACGCCGGCCGCAACCATGGTGGCAGCATGAATCAGGGCGCTGACTGGAGTTGGTCCTTCCATGGCATCGGGCAGCCAGACATGAAGCGGAAACTGTGCCGATTTTCCGATGGAGCCGCCAAAGAGCAACACGGCCACAAGCAGCAGCGTAGCCGGATTCCCAAAGCCTGCCAAGGCAGTTGCCAGGCTGCCGTAATTAAGAGTACCGAAAAGCAGCTGCAGGAACAGAATCCCCAAGAGAAATGCAAAATCCCCGACCCGGTTGGTAATAAAGGCTTTTTTGGCAGCCTCCTTGGCAGAGTTGCGGCCGAACCAGAAGCCAATCAGGAAATAGGAGCATACCCCTACCAATTCCCAGAAGATGTACAACTGGCCGAAGTTGTTGGCCAGTACCAGACCCAGCATGGATGCGGCAAAAAGGCTCTGATAGGCATAATAACTGGCCAAACCGGGTTCATTGTGCATATAGCCCAGCGAATAGATTTGCACCAGCAGGGCCACCACAGTAACCACAATCAGCATTACCGCGGCCAGGGGGTCCAGGAGCATCCCCATATCAACCTGTAATCCGGGCATATCCAGCCAATGCATGGCAGATTCATAAACCACCCCTTGTTTGGTGGAAAAAACCGCAAAGGCAACGCCTAAAGCCAGGGAAGCTGATGCTCCAATTCCGGCAATAGACAGATAGGCCGATATTTTAGGCCAGCGGTGAAGGTACAGGCCGATGACCGCAAAGCTCAGAAACGGCAGCAAGGCTATTAACCAGGCATTTTCAAGCATCCATTTGGCACCCATAATATCAGTATTTCACCTCACCATTTCAGAAGATTGAAGTCATTCAGATTAACCGACTTTTTGTGCCGGTACATGGCTATAATGAGGGCTAATCCCACAGCGACTTCCGCCGCTGCCACCACTATAACAAAAAGGGCAAAAACCTGTCCGGCCAGCTTGCCCGTATTAACAAATTTCACCACCGCGATAAAATTGATGTTCACCGCATTGAGCATAAGCTCCACCGACATTAGAACTGCGATAACATTGCGCCGCGACAGCACACCATAAACACCGATTCCGAACAGCAGAGCAGCCAGTAATAAATAATGACTGAGTCCGGGCATTATTCTTCAGCTCCTTTCGCCAGTATAATGGCTCCGACCACGGCTACTAACAGAAGAATAGCTGCAATTTCAAACGCAACCGCATAATCGCCCAGCAAAAGGCCGGCCAGATTCCGCACTCCATCTCCCGGGAGCTGTCCCGGCAATTGTGGCCAAGCGGTAGTCCATACTGCCCAACCCAGACCTGCCGTAAACAATAATGCGATAGCGGCTCCAATCAGCCGGGTGCCCGGGTTGGCAAGATTGGTCTCTTCCACCTCCCGGTCCATAACCAGCATAACCGCAAATACAAAGAGAACCGAAACGGCTCCGGCATATACCAGAATCTGCACCAAACCTATGAATCCGGCATCCAGTTGAAAGTATAAAGCAGCCACACCAAGAAAAGTCAATATCAAAGCCAGTGCACTATGTATTATATTTTTACAGGCAACTACTCCAATGGCTGCTGCCACAGTGATTGCCGCAATTATCAGAAAAACTATCAAATTAAGGCTCATGGTTTTCCCCTCCATTGACACTGTCAGGCGCTCCTCCGGTTCCCTTGGGAGCATTGGCTGCAGCTTTGAGCAGAGCTTCGATTACTTTCCTGGCCTTATCTTTATCACTGACCATTAACTCCGCTACTTTTCCGGCCTTTTTTTCATCCTTTTGCAGTACGGCTGCAACTAAGGCTGCTTCTCCGGCATCCGGGAGGTATTTGGCCAGGACCTTGGCCGGATTCTTCAACAAGGCATTTAACATGGCCTCAGCCGGATTCTTTTTGTTTCCTTTGGGCTCTTGCGGTGCGGCTTCTTTTGCCGAAGCCGTATTTCCGACGGTAAGCGTACCGTGTTGTTCCTCTTCTCCTGGCGGTATATCAATATCCGTTCCGGGCATTTCCTCTGCGCGCCGGTAAACGGTTTTGATGTCTTCCCGCCGGTAGCGGGCAAGCTCAAAATCGTGATTAAAATGCAGGCAGTTGGCCGGACAATTCTCCACACAGATATTGCAGAACATACAGTACTGATGATCGATGGTAAAAGTCATTAGAATCTTCTTTTTACTTTGCACATCCCGATCTTCTTCAATGCTCAAAACATTATTGGGACAGCTTTTGACGCAGATCCCGCAAACGATGCACTTGGCAAACTCCTGAAAAAGGTGGCCCCGAAAACGCTCTTGTAAAAAAGGCATCTCTTCAGGGTATTGAACTGTTATATCTTTTTCAAACAGGTGCTGGATAGTTATACCCAGACCTTTAATCAAGCCTTTTCCCAGCATGGGCTAACACCATCCCATTCCCATAAAAAGATAAATACCAACTCCGGTTAGGAGAATATTGGCCAGGCTGACCGGCACCAGCACTTTCCAGCTGAATGCCATCAGGTGATCCATGCGAATACGGGGAAAGGTCCATTTCATCCACATAAACACCAACATAATAAAGTAGGTTTTCAGAATTATCCATAGCCAGGAAGGCAGCCAGGGACCGTGCCATCCTCCCAGGAACATAGTTGAAGCCAGGGCTGAAACCGCCACCAGGTTGGTATATTCGGCCAGGAAAAATAAAGCCCAGCGCATTCCGGTATACTCGGTATAGGCCCCTGCGGTTAATTCCTGTTCAGCTTCGGGCATATCGAAAGGACCCCGGTTCAACTCGGCTGTGGCCGCAATAAAATAGGTCACGAAGGCCACAGGCTGTAAAACGATAAACCAGATATTATTCTGGGCAGCTACAATATCGGAGAGACGCAGGGAACCGGCTATCATAATTACGCCCAACAAGGAAAAACTCAGAGGCACCTCATAGCTGATCATCTGGGCCACCGAGCGCATAGCCCCCATTAAAGACCACTTGTTGTTCGAGCCCCAGCCTGCCATGATTAAACAAATGGTTGTAAGCGAACCCAGCGAAATAAAGTAAAAAACCCCGATATTAAGGTCCACTACTTGCATACCGTCGCCAAACGGCAGTACAACATAGAGCATTACCGAAATGATGATAAAAAAGACCGGTGCGGTGCAGAATATCCAGCGGTCAGCGGCCGCCGGAACAATATCTTCCTTGGTTAAAAGCTTGATAGCATCGGCAATGGTTTGAAAAACGCCAAAAGGGCCCAAACGATTGGGACCCAGGCGCTGCTGAACAAAGCCGGCAATCTTTCTTTCCAACCAGATTAAAACAATTACATTCAAAGTAATAATAGCAATTATTACGCCCCATTGCACAACCAGCAAGACCAAATCAGCTCCGGCCGCCGGCAGTCCCAGATACTGAAGCCATTTAACCAGCCATTCCGCTATATTTAAAAACAGTCGTTCCATCGGGGTATCTCCTTGCTAAGTAGGGAACACACCCTCTTCGTGGGAATGTCCCCCGATTTACATAATTACCTCTGGGCTTAGCGGTCGGATTCGCCCAGAACCGGGTCCAGGGTAGCAATGTTCGCAATTATATCCTGCAGTTTGCCGCCCCGCGAAATCAAAGGCAAAACCATCAAATTGACAAAGGATGGAGCCCTTACATGCAGGCGGTATGGATTCTCACTACCGTCGCTGACTATGAAATACCCCAGTTCCCCCTTGGATGATTCGATGCGGTGATAAACCTCCCGCCCTTTTTCCGGCTTGATCACCCTGGGAACCTTGGCTTTTATTTCCCCTTCCGGCAAGTCCTTTAAAGCTTGTTTGATGATTTCCACACTTTGCTCAATTTCGGCCATCCGCACCAAAAAACGCGCACAGCAATCACCCCGGGTCGCTGTAGGTATGCCGAAAGCAAATCGATCATAGATGCCATAGGGATCATCCTTGCGCAGGTCATAGGCAACACCGCTGGCCCGCAGATTTGGTCCGGTGACCCCATAACTCAAGGCATCTTCGGCTGACAGAATACCAATCCCCTTTAAACGCGCCTGTAATATCTCATTGCCATTTAACAAGCCCCGGTATTCGTCCAGCATTCGCGGAAGGTCATTCAAAAAGTCTTTCAAGGCGGGAATAAACTGCTCCGGCAAGTCCTCGGCGATGCCGCCGATTCTCATATAAGCGGCAATCATTCGCTGTCCGCTGGTCATTTCAAATATATCCATAATCTTTTCGCGATCCCGCAGGCAGTATATCAGGCCGGTAGTCGCCCCGAGGTCAATAGCACAGCTTCCCACAAAAACCAGATGGGAGGCAATCCTTGACAGCTCAGCCATAATGACTCTAATGTATTCTGCTCTTTCTGGAACCTGAAGTTCCAGCAGTTTCTCCACCGCCTGGCAGTAGCCCAGAGTGGGAAGATGGCTGGCCAGGTAGTCCAAGCGTGAAGTATATGGCACAAACTGGGCATAAGTTCTCTTCTCGGCAATTTTTTCCACACTGCGATGTACATAGCCCAGGTGAACTATAGCATCAACAACTGTTTCCCCGTCCATCAGCGCTTCCACATGCAAACCGCCATGGGTGCTGGGATGCTGCGGGCCTATATTTACTATATATTTATCGCTGTTCAACACACTGTTCATTATTATTTATTGACTTCCTTGTTAAAATCTTTGCGCAGGGGATGGCCTTCAAAATCATCGGGCAGTAAAACCCGCTGCAAGTTGGGGTGACCCTGGAACATAATACCCATCAGATCAAACACTTCCCTTTCCTGCCAATCAGCGGTTGGCCAGATTTCAAGCAGCGAAGGCAATATGGGTATGTCCCGCGGCACCCGGGTCTTGACCAATAATTTATGCTTGGCCGGTATCGTATATAAATGGTAGAGCATCTCAAACTGCTCGCCATAATCCACCGCATTCAAATTAGCCAGGTGATTAAAGCCAAACTGCTCCTTCAGAGTTCGCATCAACTCCAGCAATTGTTCGGCATCACAGCGAACAATTGTAAAAAAGGCATTTGAGCCGATGTCTATTGATTCCCCAAAAACCTGCTTTATATCATCCAAGATTCCGTTCATATCACCTTGCTTCATAGGTTCTTCTCCTTGTTCTCTAAATGCTAACATTCACCCATATCCTCTAAATCTGGAGGATATCCCTCTGGGCCGGGCATCAGGGGGTTTGTACCCCTACCTTTTCATTCGCCCTTTTCAACTTTCTTTTTCAATTCCAATAAAGCGTGGAACAGGGCTTCGGGACGAGGCGGACAGCCGGGGAGATAGACATCAACCGACAGTAATGAATCACAGCCGGGCAGTACACTGTATCCGTCCCGGTATGGTCCTCCCGCCGTAGCACAGTTACCCATCGCCACCACCCATTTGGGTTCCGGCATCTGGGCATAAAGCCTCTGCAAAACCGGCTTCATCTTTAAAGTTACCGGACCCGCAACAATCAGCAGGTCAGCCTGCCGCGGTGAAGCTCGAAAAACCTCATAGCCATAACGCGCAATATCAAAACGGCCCGCCCCCGCCGCCATCATCTCAATCGGGCAGCAGTTGCAGCCATAGGACAGCGGCCAGAAGGAATGAGCTCTTCCCCAGTTCCAAATTTTTTCCAATGTGGTAAATACAATGTTGTTCTTCTCCAGAAGCTGCGCATCTTTGTTTTCTAATACCATTCCAATGCTCCTTCTTTCCAGGCATACCAGAGACCAATCAAAAGTATGGCTATGAATATCAGCATTTCCACAAAAGCAAAAAGTCCCAGGTGCTTGAATTGTACCGCCCATGGAAATAAAAACACAGTTTCCACATCAAAGGCCAGAAAAACCAAAGCATATAAAAAATAGTTAACCCGAAAACGTATCCAGGTTTTGCCCTGGGTGTCAACACCACACTCATAGGTGCTAAGCTTCTCTTTATCCTGTTCGGGATGAGGGCGAAATATTCGGGCCAAAAGCAGTGCAATAAGCGGAAAGCTGATAGTCAGCAGCAGGAAAATTCCAATAGTCGTATAATCAGACAAAAGTTCATATCCTCCCTTTAATGTAAGGGGACACACCCCTTTATACTTTGCGTTACTCTTTAACTACCTTATATAAAAATTCCTGTCAGCTTGTTGGTTCAAGAGTCTTTCCCTCGGGGAATGTCCCCATTTTGTAAGGAACCGCTAAACCCAAAAAAAGCTTGGATAATCACAGTTTCCATGCTTTTAATTATTTCAACACACTGCTGCAACGAGGCGGGGAACATATTTTCACCTCGTTATAATTATTTGCAGATGCTTCTTTTATATAAGTGTTTAGCTTCAATATTCCTCACTAGATTACACATACCTGAAAACATTAAGTAAATTATACCATCTTACCTTAACTCTACAATATTCTTCAATATACTTTCCTGCAGGATATATTCTTGATGGGAAATTTACCAATTCATAAAGAAGTATTTCTTTATGTCTGCTTGACAATCAACTGGAATGTGCAGACCAAGTAAAAAATGAAGAGCAAGGCCTTCAACAAGCCCGTGATTGAGGCGTACATAAGTACGGTGATTGAACGGGGTTGGTTGAATAACGCAGCTATTCGCTTTTTTATTCGGTCTGCTATAAAAAAGTCATTCTTTATTTGTATTCTTCATACCAGTTAATAAGATCATTCTAAGGAGTGGAAGAAGATTTTGAACCTAAAAGCCCAACTTCCTCATTATTATTTCGGGAGCCGGATACTTCGCCTCAAAATACCCTTTATGCGCGGTAACGATATCCGAGTATTACAAGCTTTATTAAATCTGCTTCCCGACGACATTATCCCCACCAATCTTAAAGTTGACGGTGTCTATGGTCCGACCAGCCGCAATGCAGTTAAAGAATTACAAAGATATTTTCGCCTGCGGGCAGATGGCATAGTGTATCCGGATACCTTTTTTATCCTGGGACACCGGACTGGGAAATACGCTCAATGTGAGCCGGTTTTTTCCTCCCGAGTGCTAAAAACTGAATCTGCGGGTGCTGATGTTTTAGTTCTGCAAAACCGCCTGGCCGGTTACAAAAAAACCTACTTAAATCGCACCCCCAGCGGCAATTATGATTTGCCGACCAAAGAAGCAGTAAGAAGGTTTCAGGACGACTTTCCCTCTTTAAACCCTGATGGTATTACCGGTCCTTTAACTTATGACCAGATTTTGGTCCAGGCTCCACTCGGGGGAAGGAATCTTCGGCGCGGCAGAAACGGCCTGGATACATATTTCCTGCAATTCTTCCTTTACAAATTAGAATACTATACGCGACCATTGAGCGGCTATTTCGACGCTTATACGGAAAAGGTCCTGAAAGTGTTTCAAAAAGCTGCTCAAATCAAGGTTGATGGGGTGCTGGGGCCCCAGACCTTGCTTGCTCTGGGCAGCAGCATCGCTTTTCCCCAAAGCAAGTACCGCTACCGGGTAGTCCGGGGCGATTCCATATTTAAAATTGCCGCGCTTTTCAACCGGAGTATGGAGGAGATAATCAAACTTAATAATATTGAGCCCCCTGATTATAAAATCACGACTGGTCAATTGCTGCAAATACCGCTGCCCCTGACCTATCATTTGGCTGAGAAGGGCAACACTCTGGCTGATCTTTCCCGCAAATACGCAGTGAGTGAAAATGATTTAAAACAAGCCAATGATTTGCTGCCTGATTCCTACATAGTTCCGGGAGAAATGATAGTTCTGCCCCGATATCAGGAGGGGTTAAGCGGAAATATCGCTTACCTTAATCAAGAAAAAGCTAAAACTCAGTTGAAAACAATCAGCCTGCCCAGTTTAAAGATGAGTATATTGACCATCTTTGAGGATTTGGAGAATAGAACCATTTTCCCAAATAAGGATAGCAAGAAACTGATCGTCCTGGTCAGCAACGGCAAGCAGTTCATTAATTATGACCTGGAGACCAATATTGAAAAACTATTGTCCCTGCCGGCTGCTGCTAATTATCTGGACTGGTCATATGACAGCAAGAAAACAGTAGTTGATAAAGGAGTGGTTATAGATGCTCAAAACGGGCAAACACTATTCACCTTCCAGGGTTCCCAAGCTCAATGGATGCGGGATAATAAAACCCTGATCTACTATATTAACAATACCATCTTTAAAAAAAGTAGCATGTACAACGGGATTCAGCAGGAGGTTTTTTCCCTTCACGACGGTTTTATCTGGTTTTTCAAATTAGATAATGATAACAACAAATTGCTGGTATTGGCCTTTGTTCCGCCTGGAAGAACAACCATCAGCCGGGTCTATGACCTTTTAAGCAAACAACTCAGCGAAATAAGCCGCAACGACTATTTTGGCGAGTGGTCGCACGACTCGCAATCCCTGCTTTTGAATTCCCACGATTATTATGGTGAATTCTCCCCCTGGTTTTATCAAAATATAAGGCTCCTGACCGCAACAGGAGCCTTAATTGAAGATGAACTTTATGCCAAAGGAGTGGAGCTTAACGCGGGTATTTTTGCCCCCAATGATTCCTCATTTTTAAGCGTGATGTTTAACCCCGGTACTTTCTACCCCATTCCTCAACGCAGCCGGGATCTATATGTCAAAAAGCTCAATTCCCGTCTAATAACCCAAATAACTGCCGGAGAAATGGCCTATAGCCCGATCTGGACTTTGAGCTAGCTTACAGATAACCCTCCGGTCCCTCCTTCTGCAATGGTTGGGCTTGATTTTCCGGGTTTGTATTCCCATCATCCGCAGGGGTTGGATTCTGAGGCTGAGGCTGGGTTTCCGTACCCGCCACCGGCTGGGTTCCCCCCGAAGTTGATTGTTCAGTCGCCGGGTCGGTAACGTTTTCCCCGCTGGGTTGAGCGCTCCCATCACCGCTTGGGTCTTGCGGATCACTTACTTCTCCAGGCGGCAGCCCGATTCCATCCGGAAGTTCCTCGGTTTCTACCGCCCCGGCAGGCTCCTGACCTTCGGGCGTCTGGCCTTCCACAGTTTCAGTTGCCTGCGGCTGTGCCTGCACTGCGGGACGGTTTACCCAACTGGGTTTGGCCTGCGCAACCTCAAAAGTTTTGCCGTCAAACAGGGCTTCCACTATACCATCAGCGATTTTGGCATCAGCCTGCCAATAACTGGCCCCGTTCTTGGGATCGGTAAATGAATAACCCGGCAGGGTTTGGGTAATGAGATTCCGGGTATCAAAGTCCGGAGCCATTTTGACCATATAAGCAATATCTTCCATAGGTATATTGGTACGAATGTTTTTTACAATTTCCGGTATCAATTGCGGCAGCTTGAGTATGGTTTTACCTTGCAGCATTTCTTCTGCCAGAGTTTTGACAAACTTCTGCTGGATGCCAGTTCTGCCTATATCCGCAGTCGGCACCCCGCGAAAACGCACATAAGCCAGGGCCGCCTTGCCATCCAGATGCTGCTGTCCTTTTTTCAGATCGATCTGCAGATCCGGATTCGGGTCCCAGTGGTACATGTTGCTTTCCACATTAAAATCCAGACCGCCCAGGATATCGATAATTTTAGCAAAGCCTCTAAAATTGGTTACCACATAGTGGTCCACCTGGGTATCCAGTAAATCGCTTACTACCTCGCAAGCCCTTTCCGGGCCATAAATATAATTGACACTATTAATTTTATCAAATCGGCCAGGTTTGACTTCAACCCTGGTATCACGAGGAATCCAAACCAGAACCACTTTTTTATTCTTCCCGTCGATACTGGCCAGAATCATAGTATCACTGCGGGAGTTAGCTTCAGCAGAGCGTGCATCTATACCCATCAGGAGAACATTAACCTGTTTCCCGCCGCTGATTGAAGTTTGTATGGATTGTTTGGTAAACTGCCTGCCTATTAAGGTCCCGATGCCAAAGGTTAGTAAAAAAACCAAAATAAAAAGCAATGGCTTATTCTTCACTATACTACGCCAAATCATAAGAATTTCCCAACTTCTTTCCCCAAAAATTCACCAAATTATCGCAAATCAATTTTAACGCCGATATTACCACTTGTCTATAAATAAATATCGTGAGGGGTTAGGGGTAAGGCAGAGAATTTATTTGCCTCTCATTTATTTTATAAAACTAGTACTCTGTACGTTTTGATATGGGATAGCCTAGAGTTTTCCCCTTACTCCTCATCCTTCACTCCCAACCTTTTAACTATATGCTTTCATCTAACAATTCTTTCACCCAATGCCATTTGTCCTAATAAATTTGCAGGCAATGGAATATAATCTAAGATATAACCAATAAATAGGAGTAATTTTAATAAAGAGGTGAAAATAAATGGACCATGAATTACCATACTCCCAGTTTGCCGGGGAAATACTGCAGCAGTTGCCCAAGGGAATTTTTCTATCAGTCAGGGCCGGAGAAGAGATTAATACCATGACGATCGGATGGGGCGCGATTGGTTTCATGTGGCAAAAGCCGGTTGCGGTTGTATTGGTCAGGTACTCCCGATATACTTACGAACTGCTTCAAAAAGCTCAGGAATTTACGTTGAGCATTCCCTTGGATAGCGAAATGAAAAAACCACTGGCTATGGCAGGTTCCAGTTCGGGCCGGGACACGGACAAGTTCAGGGCACTCCAGCTAAAAGCTCAGCCTGCCAAGTGTATCGGTAGTCCGGTAATCGGAGAATGCGGGCTGATTTACGAGTGCCGGGTAATTTACCGCCAGCCCATGGACCCGGAAGCGCTTGATGCGGATATAAAAACGAAGTTTTATGCCAATGAAGATTATCATGTAATGTACTTTGGAGAAATCATGGCCTGCTATAAAAATAAGTGATTTGGAAAAGTGAGGGGTGAGGGGAAGAATCTCCATACTTATTACTGGCAAACAGATTGCTTGCGCACCTGTACCTTGAATGATAAAGCTCACACCAGTAGGGCCCGCAGGATAAAGGGTTTTAAAGCAATTACACATGAGGTAGGGATTGCTTTGATTGTCCTTTTTAATTAATTACCCCATCATTGAATAGTTTTGCATTGACTTCCTTGAGCAGGCTTTCGATACCCATGCCTGTACGTGCCGATATGTAACGGGGACCTTCCATGACTGCATCAGCAGCTAAAAGATCGGCTTTGTTGAATACCGGAATAATTCGATCTTTTTCAGCGCCCAGTTCTTCGAGCACTTTTTCCACGACTCTCATTTTATCCATATAAGCAGGGTCGGAAATGTCTACTATATGTAACAACAGGTCGGCCTCTACAGCCTCTTCCAGGGTTGAACGAAAAGCGGCCACCAAATGATGCGGCAGGTTCTGAATAAAACCCACGGTGTCAGTGATTAAAACGTCGCGTTCGGAGTTTAAACGTATTTTCCGGGTTGTGGTATCCAGGGTCTGAAAGAGTCTCTGATCGGCTTCCACCTGAATGGCTCCGCTCTTATGGGCCATTTGACAAAGGGCATTAAATAACGAGGATTTTCCCGCATTGGTGTAGCCGACCAGTGAAAGCTCTTTTAAGCCGGTCCGGTGACGCTGTTTCTTATGCAGTTCCCGGGTTTTGGCCATTTTTCCCATCTGGGTTTTGATATCGCGAATGTGGCGCCTTATGGTTCTTCGATCCAGCTCAAGCTTTTGCTCCCCTGCTCCTCTGGTACCAATTCCCGCCCCCAGGCGGCTCATTTCTTTGCCAATGCCGCTTAAGCGCGGCAAACGATATTCCAGGCTGGCCAGTTCCACCTGCAACAGACCTTCGCGGGAGCGGGCACGCTGGCTGAAAATATCCAGAATCAGGCGGGTTCGGTCCACAATCTTCACTTCCAGTTGCTCTTCCAGGTTGCGCAATTGCACCGGAGACAATTCGCTGTCGAAAATCACCAAATCCGCTTGCAGTTCCTGGCTGAGATGAAGCAGTTCCTCGATTTTGCCCTTGCCGATATAGGTTGAGGCATTTATCTTATCCCTGGCCTGCACTACCATTACTGCCACTTCGGCACCAGCCGCCTCTGCCAATCCTTTCAGTTCCTGCATAGACGAATCGAAATCAAAATCGTTGTTTTGTTTTAATTTAACCCCTACCAAAATTGCTTTTTCCTTTGATATCTGCTTTGGCAAATGCATTACTCCTTAATTTGATTTCTCTATTTCGGTGCTCAGGGCTTCCCATTCATCCAGGGCAGCCTCCAGACATTTTTGTATTTCATGATATTCTTCGCTTAGACTTTTAGCCTGCATTTGATCATCATAGCTGGCGGGCTGCGATAAAAGGACTTCCATCTCCTGTTTCCGGTTTTCCAATTCGGTAATCCTATTTTCAATGTCTGCTAATTGCTTGTCCCGCCGCTTGGCCAGCTTCTGTTTTTCCTTTTGTTCATGGCGGTGTTGCTTTTGCAGTGAAGATTCCAAAGCCAGGTCAGCACTTATTACTTCTATATTATTCCTTTCTTGCTCCAGATGTTTTTCGTAATAGTAATCATAATTGCCCCAGTAATACTTAATTTTTTGGTTCTCTATGGCCAAAACTCCGTTGGCAATTTGATTTATCAGGTAACGATCATGGGAAACCAGTAATATGGTCCCCGGAAAAGCCGACAGCATATCCTCCACAGCCTGGCGGCTTTCTATATCCAAATGATTGCTTGGTTCGTCAAGAATAAGGAAGTTGGCTCCGGTTAGAAATATTTTTAAGAGCGAGAGCCGTCCCTTTTCTCCTCCGCTAAGATTTACCACCGATTTGTAAACATCGTCTCCTCTAAACAGCATTCTGCCCAGTATGTTACGGGCTTCCTCCACCTTAATATCAAAATTAAGTACTATCTCCTCCAACAAGGTATTGTTTAAGTTTAAATCCTCGTATTCCTGAGAGAAGTAGGCGGTTTTAACCCGGCTGCCGGTTTGCACTTGACCCCGGTCCGCATTAATCAATCCGGTAATTATTTTTAAGAGAGTAGTCTTGCCAGAACCATTAGGTCCCACCAAGGCTAATTTATCACCCTTCCTGATCTGCAGAGCTATATTATCGAATATCCGCAAATCGCCATAGGACATGGATAATTCTTGTATGTGCAATACATCCTGCCCACTTTCCTGCTCCATGGCAAGGCTCCAGTTGGCAATATTCTTCTCCTTATGCGGCTGCTCTATTCTATCCAATCTATTAAGCTGGGCCTGCCGGCCTTTAGCCTGTCTGGCCTTGATTCCCGCTTTGAATCGAGTGATATAGGCCTCGGTTTGGCGGATATAGTCTTGCTGCTTCTCATAAGCCCGCTGCCAGGACAGGTCGTTTTGGGCTTTTTGCTTCAGATAACTTGCATAATTACCTGGATAAGAGTAAATGTGTCCACCTCTTAGTTCGACAATCCGGTTGGCGACTTTATTTAAAAACATGCGGTCATGGGAAACCACCAGAACCGTGCCCCGGTAGCTGCCCAGGTAGTCTTCCAACCACTCCAGAGCGTTCGTATCCAGATGGTTGGTTGGTTCATCCAGCAACAACAGCTCGGGGTCGAGTGCCAAAAGCCTTCCCAAATTTATCCGGGTTTTCTGCCCCCCGCTGAAACTATTCCAGGATTGGACAAACTGTTCCTCACTAAATCCCAGGCCTTTCAAAATTCGCCGGGCCGTATTTTCACAGGAATAGCCATTCGCCCGGTCATATGCTTCCTGCAAACGGGCATACTGCTCCATCAGGCTCTCCATGTTCCCCTCTGCCCGGCTGATTCGAGTTTCCAGGTCCTGCAGCTTTTGCCGCATTTCTATCAAACCGGCAAAACTCTTCATTACCATTTCCCAGGCGGTTAAATCATCGCCCAATTCCGGCAGTTGTTCAAGACAGGCCAGGGAAGAGGACTTGTCAATGCTTATCTGGCCCTCTTCGGGCAGCAGCTGCCCGGTCAGACATTTTATCAGGGTAGTCTTGCCGGAGCCATTAACCCCCAAAAGCCCTATTTTTTCCCTTTCATTAATGGCTAGATTTACGCCCTTCAATATCTCTCTTGTACCGAATGATACTTTTATGTTCTGGGCTTGTATTACAATCATGTTCATTCCTCATCGAAATAATTTTGTATGCTCTAATTCTTGCTTGTTCCTGCTGGGCGGTTAAGAGTTCAGCTTCTCCTGTAAGCGTTTATAGGCGCCTTGCTCCCTGGTGCGCTTTATAATACTGCCTTTGAGTTCCGGGAGGAGTTCAATTATTCTTGCCAGGCGGGGAAAGGGCACACCTAATAAAGCTTCCTCGGCTTTTTGATCGGTAGCATCGCGAGAGCCGTAACAGCCCAGGCTTAAATTCACCCTACCAGTCGAGAACGGCACAACCGTGGCATCTACGCATACTCCTTGCGATACCGCAGTTGAAAAGCTGTATCTTTCACCCTGCTCATAATTATCAGCGATAAGCATCCACATTAGACAGGCCGGCGGCCCCTGGATAATTACAATATGGGGTTCAAAAGGCGCAGAATCAAGCGGACTTAATAATATCCGGTCAAAATCCCCCTCAGGTAAACTCGGAGTATGTGCGACCGCATGAGCTGCAGCTTCCAAATCCCTGTAAACATTAAGCTGGGCTTGTATCTCCCCCGTACGGAATTTTTCCGGCAGCGATCTTAACCCCAGTGCAGCAGCACCATTAGCGCATTCCACATTTTCTGCAGTCGCTATTAAATGGTCGCCGTTTTGGGCCAGCATTACAAACTGGCAAAAAGTAAGTCTTAGTTCCGAATCAAATCCGTTCGGTTCCTTTTCTTCTTTGGTCAAAAAACGAACAGCCACCGGTTGGTGATACAAGTCTAAAAAGTATTTTAAGCTGCGGCTGTAGTTATAGTATTTCATTATAACCCTCCCTGCCCCAATCGAAGTATTCAGGAAACACCTCAAACCTGCTCAATATTATATCACAGCCGCGCTTTCTGAAATCCATAATTACAGGCGATACAAAAAGATGGCTTATGTTCAAAAAGGAATTTTACCTGGAAAAGTTTAATTATCATGCAGGAAAATACTAATATATGCGTAATTAATGTTATAAGAAGATTTGCTACCTGGCCCATATACTGGTAAATTTTTGCCAGACGGGCAGAACTTTCAGGAGGTTAATAATGATGAAGAAAAGACCTATCGTTTACCTGCTACTGTTTTCATTTATGCTGACTATCCTTTTACCGGTTTCAGCACCAGCCGCCACCCCAAGTTTCTCAGACACTGCCAACCACTGGGCTGCAGACTACATCAGCCAGCTTGCTTCGTCAGGTTATATCAAAGGTTATACCGATGGCAAGTTTAAACCGGACAATACCATGACCAAGGCGGAATTCACCAGGGTATTAATAGCTGCTCTGGGGAACACTGCTGCTGACACAACAACGAATAGTTATAGCGACATTAAAGGGCATTGGGCCAAGGCTTCCATTAATGAAGCGGTCAAACTCGGCATTCTTGTGGTATCAGAAGACCCCAATGGTTTTAAACCGGATGAAGGCATCATGCGCAGTCAAGCGGCTGCCATGCTGGTAAGGGCTCTGGGCAAAGCCCCCGATTCCACCCCGGTATCTTTCAAAGATAAAACTACGATTGATAAAAGCATGTACAAAGGTTACATAAAAACAGCTTCCGATCTGGGCCTTATATCCGGTTTTCCTGACGGCAATTTCGAACCCTTCACCACAATGACCCGCGCTCAGGTTTGCACTGTTATATTCAAATTCTTAAATCAATTAAACGGAACATCCGGCAATTTGCCTGCAAGCAGCACTGCCTCCTTCACCGGCAGTATCACTACTATTGCCATCGGTGAACAATCCTACAATATAGCTACCACTCCGATATACTTTAATATTAATTTTCAAGATATCCGAGTCAGTTCAATAATTAGCAGCACCAGCAGTTTTAAATTGAACGGCCTCCATACCATTAATTTGAACTCTGAGTCCGACAACCCGGATCTTATTGTTAACAACAACCGCTATGGTGTGAAAAGCTATACGATAAGCGGCAATAAACTGGTAGTCAACACCAGTTGTCGAAAATTTAATAAGATCAGTGCTGGAACTTATAGCTTCGGTTCCGACTATGTAAAACTTTATATTAACTCGGCCAACAGTGAACGCTATCTCTCCGATTTGGAAATAGAAAGTGAATACAATGTAAAGGTTGCGGGCAAGAATTATAATCTGAGTCAGGATAAGATTACTGTCGCCCTCAATCAAGACTTTTATGATATTGAGAAAATCACTCTGAGTACTACGGAAACCACAGCTCAACTCAGCAAAACTGACCCGGTTATATTTAATGGTATGTCAATTTCCGATATTATGGCTATTTTTACCGGCACCACCACTCTAAGCCTGTCTGAGATCAAAAGCCTCGACTTTATTTTGAGCGGCAAGCGCTATAATATGTCTCAAGTGACTATGGATGCCAAGGGCAATTTCACATACAATGGGACTACCTATTCTCCGGTAGATGTAATCATGATTGTCAATAATGATACCCAGTATAAGATCAATAACGTGGCAGTTACCAATTCCAAGTTCTTATTTTATTGCAGTGAGGGCAGTAACCATGAATGGGTGGTAATAAACAATGAATATTATGATTTTGATGATGTAAGAATAATCTGGGGCGGCGGTGTTTATGATTTGGATGAAGTAATGGTAGCAAGCCGTAATATACTGCGAATTGATGGCAGACAGTATGATTTGGATTCCAGTTTTAAGGTACGTTATAATAACAAAGTCTATGATATTGAACGGATCGAATATGATACCGATGTTCAAGCTACCGTAATAAAAACAGGGAGTCAGAGCAGCAACAACATTGCCAACCAACCCTCTAAATATGTGTTCTATCGCGGCACCAGCGAGTACCAGGAAGGCACCGATAATGCAACTATTTATGTAGACGGCTCCTGGATCGATTTTGACCAAATCCTGATTACCGATCCATCTTACTTAAATTATAAAAATACCAGTTACACGCTAATCGGGATAAGAGTTAAAATTGACAAAGTTGAATTCAAAATTATTGATACTTCCTGGCATGGTCGCACCCAGGTTCTGGACCTCTACATCGAAGAAACCTGATTCTTAACTAAGGTAATCTTATAAAGTACGACAACGTAAAACCCGAGGCATTGATAAAGGGCCTCGGGTTTTTTACTTAGTTTCATTTTGATTTTGCTTCTAAATAGAAAACTTGAAACCCCTTTTCTTAAATAATTCAATACAGGTAAACACTACCTGGGAATCATAAAAACGTCCTGCGTTGCTTAGAATTTCATCCAATGCCTGGTCGATTCCCATGGCTACCCTGTAGGGACGATGACTGGCCATCGCTTCAACCACATCAGCCACTGAAATGATTTTAGTCTCAATCAGCAGTTGATTTCCCGATAATCCGTAAGGATAACCCGATCCATCCAGCCGTTCATGATGTTGACAAACAATTTCTGCAACCGGCCACGGAAAACCAATAGGTTTTAATATCTCATATCCCACCACGGAATGGGTTTTGATAACATTGAATTCAGGAACTGACAGCTTTCCCGGTTTGCTTAAATATTCGGCAGGAACGGTTATTTTGCCAATGTCGTGGAGCAAAGCCGCTGTCTGTATTCCTTCTATCTGAGCGCTACTCAAGCTCATTTGCCGGGCTATCGCCTCGGCTAATTGAGCAACCCTTTGCTGATGCCCGGAAGTATAAGGATCTCTAGTCTCAATGGTAGTCGAAAGAGCGGTAACTGTTTCATATAATACCTTCTGGGTCAGTTCTATCCTTTTCCTATCTTCATTTTTTTTGCGCTGCGTAATGTCCCGGGAGATAATCTGTACTCCCTGCAACTGTTTGTTTTTTCCATAAACCGGAACGCAATGATTCTCCAGATAAACAATTTCACCGTTTTTATGAATGTAGCGGATTTCCATGGGGAGTTCATAATTGGCCTGCCCGGAATTAATAGCTGCCTTCAGGTGTCTATCGGCAGGATAAACAATATCCCTTAATAGCATTGGGTTGGCGTAGAATTCTTCTGCTTCATAGCCGATAATGTTTTTAATAATGGGGCTTATGTATTCATATTTAAAAACAGGTTTTAACTGCAATAACAATATACAATCACGGGCGTTTTCAGCCAGCATGCGAAAGCGTTCTTCACTCCGCCGCAATTTTTCCTTGTTGTTAAGTTCTTTAACCAATAAAGAAATCCGCCGGTTT
The DNA here is from genome assembly GCA_036677685.1 of Syntrophomonas sp. Lineage (GTDB taxonomy): Bacteria > Bacillota > Syntrophomonadia > Syntrophomonadales > Syntrophomonadaceae > JAQUBU01. Next base: position 52,399 of record JAVBWA010000026.1, read on the forward strand.
AATATATCATAGTTTAAAGGCTTTTGAATAAAATCGTTAACACCTGCTTTGAATCCTGCATTAATCGAATCGGGATCTCCTAACGCAGTTAACATCAAAACAGGCGTTTTTTCTTCTACCTCTATTTGCCTTATACGTTGACAGGCCTCAAAGCCATCCATTACTGGCATTATCCCATCCATAAGCACTATATCGGGACTGAATTCTTCAAATAACTGAACCGCCCGAACCCCATTTTCTGCTTCAATTATATCATATTCATTCAGATCCAGGGCATCGCGTATCATAGTTCGCATGAATGACTGATCATCAGCAATTAGAATCAAAGGTTTCTTATTGTCGTTGACTCTGTTCAATCTCTGGTCGCCTCTTTTCCCTACAAAACTTTAATGAAACTGCAAATCTTGGTTGGAATCAATCCCATAGTAAAGCAACGATTAATGACAAATTGTATTTAGATATAGGCTAAATGTCTTGATTTTGTGTATGTCATAATATTAGATTATTTGACAACTTATGTTAAAACCCTCTTTTATATTTATCGACAGATATAAGTTTTGGTTTATTAGTTTTTTTCTACTAAACCTTTATGATTTTATAGCTTTTGATTTTTAGTAAAAAATGCGCAATTCCTCAAAATGGTTTGAAGAATTGCGCATAGCTGCAAAATCTGTGTTATAATATTTTTGCTGTGGGGGCGTGGCTCAGCTGGGAGAGCACCTCGTTCGCAACGAGGGGGTCAGGGGTTCGAATCCCCTCGTCTCCACCATTGTTAGTAAATTGCAGAACCCTTGTAAATATCGTTGGTGTGTGAATTTATGAGGGCTTTTAATTGGTTAGCTATTCGGCATGACATAGCATTATTAGACGTTATTTACCCTACCAAATACACAGTATCTACACAGTAACATTAAAATTTATTGGCGGTTTCGTTTAGTAGGGCAGCAGTTTCTTCTTTGCGATTCTTGCGTATATGGGTGTAAATGTTATGCGTTAATTTAATGTCTGAATGTCCGAGCAAATCCATTGCATCCCTTTCAGGTATTCCCGCCTCAAATAGCATAGTGGCGTAACCGTGTCTCAATTGATGCGGAGTCAATGTTAATCCTGTTTTTATTCTCCATCTATCCCACCTATTCCGCACAGTAGCATTTCGCATTAGTTTTCCGTCTGGACCAGGAAACAATAGAGCATCCCCGATACCCAAAGGAAGCACATCGGCTAATTTATCAAGAAGTATTATTTCTCTATTGCCGGCAATTGACTTAGGACCTTTTATATAAGGGTCGCCATCTGCATAACAAACTGACTTATTAATCTTGATTATTTTTTTCTTCCGGTCAATGTCTCTATATGTTAGAGCCATAACTTCGCCCCTGCGACACCCTGTATATAAAATAAAGTACGGCAACAAACCATTAGGCTTGCTCCATCCGTCTTTCACAATCTTTAATTCCTCATCCGTTGGAAGTAGTCTAGGTGTCTGCTTTAATCCTTTTGGTACACTTGCAGCATCGCATGGGTTTGTCCTAATAACACCGTCTAGCATAGCGGAGCGGCAAATTAAATTAACCACCAATAATTGAGTTGTTACGGTTTTACGGGCAAATTGTTGTCGAGCCATATTCTGCAACAAAGAATCAACATCAAGCGGGGTAAGTTCTCTTATTGGTAATGCGCTAAAACGGTCTATGGCCCTTTTATAGCTTGCTTTGTAACCGTTTGCAGTTGATGCCGCGATGGTTGGAAAGTGCTGTCCCTTCCATTTCTCGGCCACTTCTTTGAATAGTGGTCCCTGTTCTTCCTTGGCGCGATAGGCGATCATTTTTTGCTCAACTTCTGCATCTGACCAACCACGGAAAGGAACACGTTTGCCGTTGATAACGCGAATAGCCTCATGCAGTCCATCCGGCCTAACATAGTATTTTGGTTTTTTAGCCATATATTCTATCCGCCTTTGCTTTATTTCACCGCTCCGTATCTGCCAATAACCTTTCCGATTATCATACATTTGTTACATTCGTGAACTTGCGGCGCATAATCCCTATTGTCAGAATTTAATATTAAATTCTCACCAGCAACAGTTACCCTTTTGCAAGTAGCATTTTCATAATCATCGCAAAGCACTACAGCAACTTGTCCATTTTCAACTACGGGCTGTCTATGGACCAAAACAACATCTTTATCATTTATAGTCGGTTCCATGGAGTCGCCTTTAATTCTAAAATAAAAATACTCATCTAAGTTATGCCCGTTAATTCTGCACAAGGCAGTATCAAAAGGCATATATTCACCACTTTCGGGTATTGCTGTCATTGGTATTCCTGCGGCAATATCGCCAATAATAGGCAATGAAGTAATTCCCAATCCTTCAACGTCAACAATGTGGTCATATTCAGGAAATATTTCTTCCCTATTATCTTTTCCGCATAAATAATCAAGGCTCACTTTATAAAAATTCGCTAGTTTTAGCATGGTTTCAATATTTAGTCGCCTATCCCCGTTCTCAAGTTTCCTTAAATACGATTCACCAACTCCAGAACCCTCCGCCACTTCTTCGACATTCAGGTTTTTGCTCGTTCGCAAATGTTTGAGTTTATTCACCAACTCAACCACATTTATTACCTCCTCTGACTTTATACACAATTTGTCCTTCTCCATAATATTACATTTATACCGTTTGTGCAATACACTATTTGTCCTATTTTTATTAGGCTTTATGTACTATTAGTAGAAATTAATAGTATATGCTTCAAATTTTAATAAAATGACCACAAACAGTGTTATTTGGTATTTTTATTATTGGACGATTAGTGTAATAATTATACCCACGGAGGTGAAATGATTGAATATTGCCACAAACACTATTAAATACGAGATGAAAAATCAAGGGCTAACAATAAAAGAGTTAGCCGCAAAATCAAAGCTCACTCAAAGTTATCTCACCAAGCTTTTAAACGATGACCGCAGATGGAACTTACCTATTCTTAACCAAGTGTTAGATGCCCTTAACCTGGAATTTGAAATCAAACCCGCTCCTAAAGGAAGAAAGAAAGCGACGGTATAATATGCGCGAACCGGATGGATATAGAGAACAACTTGAACGGTTGGCGGAAAGGTTTCCCGGCAAGGAATTTATCGGGATAGCAGATGTTTGTATAATCCTGGGATGTGATAGACGAACATTGTTATCTGATAAGACTTTCCCCGTAAAACAAATCAATGGAGCAAGAAAATACTTTATTCCCATAGTCGGATTGGCCCGATGGATGATGAGTAAGTAATCCTATTTCAATCCCTTGGATAACTCACCCCAACCACACAAGAAAGGAGGACAAGCCAATGAACGACCTAATCAAAGTCACCTACAATAATGAAAGGCCCACCACCAGCGCAAGAGACTTATGGGAATTTCTTGACCGGCCTTATACCGAGTTCCTGAAATGGTTCAACCAGTACAAAGATTATGGTTTTACCGAAGGACAGGATTTTAGATTGCTCCGAGTAAAAATTCGGACCAATAATCCAAGGAATCCTGAATCCGAAGTTACCGATTATGAAATCACTGTTGATATGGCAAAAGAATTAGCCATGCTCCAAAAGTCTGATAAAGGCAAAATGGCCCGACAGTATTTCATTGAACTTGAGAAGCAATGGAATAGCCCGGAATCTGTTATGGCGAGAGCTTTACAGATGGCAGACAGGAAAATGCTTGAGCTTCAAAGCAAAATTGAGCAGGACAAGCCCAAAACCCTGTTTGCCGATTCGGTGGCCGCGTCACACACCAGCATTCTTGTTGGCGACCTTGCGAAATTAATCAAGCAAAACGGTTACGACATTGGGGCAATGAGGCTATTTGATTATCTCCGGGACAAGGGTTATTTAATGAAAGTCGGTTCAAGCCGGAATGTGCCAACGCAAAAGTCAATGGAATTAGAACTATTTGAAGTTAAGGAAACAGTTATTAATAACCCCGATGGCAGTACGACCATTAAGAAAACGCCCAAGGTTACGGGCAAAGGCCAAATCTATTTCATTAATCACTTTTTAGGTAATAAACAGCCTGCATCGGCCTCATTATAGGCAAATAAACCGCAGGCAGAGGACAAGCTAGTTCTTTGAAAAACGCATAAATCCCCGTAAATCAAAGAAGGCGTATAGAAAACCCGGTGAACGTGATGAGCGGCGTGGGGGAGCCAGTGGGGAACCCATGAGGACGATGGGAGGTAAAGGGAATTTCAAGAAAGGAGTCAAACAGTTGTCAGAACTGATACACAAAGAAATGTGCGACGGTTGCGGGCACAGCCAGGGCAACATTTGCAGAGTCATCAAGGACCCAAAATGGATATTTAAGCACCGCGGTAAATGTTTCGCCAAGGTCACACCCGAAAGAGCGAAGGAAATCGAAGAAGAAATCCGTGGACGACAGGATTAGGAGGCATCATATGAACATATTAGACCTGCTTTTTAGCGGTCACTACGAGAAATTCTTGGACAACCTATTCCCCGCCCCATCATTTAGCACCTACGTCCAGCATTGCCAGCGCAGGGGGAGTCACTTCCACCGGAGAAGGAAGAGCGCGAGATAAGGAGGCTTTTGCTTTGACGAAGGATGAAGCTTTAAAGGCCATGAAACAAGGTAAAAAGGTATCCCATATGTATTTCTCTGCTGACGAATATATCCATATTGTTGATGGGCAAATGTATGCCGAAGATGGTTGCCGGTTTGAAGAAGGATGGGCAATAAGAACAGAATCGGTATGGCAAGATGGATGGAGGATTATCGAATGAACCGTAAACCACTTTCAGACGAACAGAAACGGGCAGTCGAAAAGGCATTCGCCAAGACCGGCACCATGAAGAAGCTCGTTGACGACTTCAAGCGATCAGTCAAAGTGATGGAGATTCGCGATGGTGATTATATTTTTTGGTCAGCGATGCTAAATCGGACTTTCAAGGTTCCAGTCAGCGAGGTATTGGAAATCGAGTAGGGAGGAGGAAAGAAATTGAAAACCATTTACAAGTGCGAAATGTGCGAAGCAGAGTTTACAGATTGGCAAGAGTGCAGTAAGCACGAAAAGAGCCATCCAAGAATCGAAGAAGCAAAACTGCTTTTTGGCGACCCGGAAAAAGACGTGCCAAGCAGAGTTTCAATCGAATTTAGCAATGGAATGGCCGGTATTTACACGTTGGAAACGTCATATCTTACAAAGGCTATAGAACTCATAGAAAAAGAAAAGCCCGCCGAAGCGGACTAATTAATGTGCAATTCAAACATAACATAGAAATCATAACTTGAATAGATAGAACTTTTGTTTGCGGGGTAGGCGTTGGCTTGCCCCGCTTGCGTTAAGGAGGAATCATAAATGAATGTTGGAGACAGCGTAATGGTCCCCCGGACAGGTGGGGGCTATAGCAAAGGAAAGATATTGGAAGTTTGCCAAGACCGCGCTTATGTTACTTTCCCGGTTGGCGAGACCTTTCGCGGCAATCCGATTGACCCTGAAATGAAAGGGAGAATGGCCTACAAGGACGTGGCAATTAAGAATTTATTGCCCGTTGATAAGGAGGAAATGTAATGAAGATAACGATTGAAGGCTACGAGGACGATGCCATAGTCATAGAGGCCGATGAATTGATATTGTTTGCCATTGATTCTGATGGAAGGCATTCACACCGCCTTGTAAGGTGCAACCCAATTTTTATGGGTTACGTGGCAAAGATAACGGAGTCTATTTTCCTTGGTGCAGACCAAGAAAAAACCGGCGACACCCTTTGGGGGAAAGTAGCCAAAAAGTTGGGGCTGAGGGACTAGCCTATGTCTACCCACGACACCGACCGACACGAATTTGAGGCACTCTGCACCCGCCACCGCAACCCCTACCCTTGCCCCATCTGCACGCCCCGTTACTGCAAGGTGTGTGGCGGGAAGTTTGACGAGGACAACGAAGAAGCGTGGCAGGAAGATGGTATCTGCCGTGCGTGTTTTGAGGAGAGAGAAAAGGAGGAAAATGAAAGTGAAGGTAGTTAAATTACAGGTTGAAAATATAAAGAAGATTAAAGCTGTTGAAATTTCCCCGGATGGCAACATGGTTATCATTTCCGGCGAGAACGAGCAAGGCAAAACCACCGTATTGGATTCTATTTGGTGGGCAATCGGAGGAACTAAGAATATACAAGACGAACCCCTGAGAACCGGAGCGGATAAAGGTAAAATTGTCTTAGACCTTGGCGATATGATAGCCACCCGGAAATTCACTAAAAAGGGTTCGACTCTTGAGGTAACCAATAAAGAGGGCATGAGTTATAAAAGTCCCCAGGCGGTGCTCGATAAGCTCATAAGCCGCTTTTCCTTCGATATTCAAGAGTTTGCCCAGGCCGATAAAAAGGCTCAGGTGGAAACCCTTTTAAGTATCGTTGAAATTCCAATTGACCCGGTTAAATTGAAAGAAATTGCAGGCGTTGAGCCGGATGCTACCCTGAATCCGTTAGAAATGCTTAACAAGGCATATAAAACCGTATTCGATGAAAGAACCATCGTTAACCGGGAACTGGACAAGGCCAAGAAGAAACTTGAGGATATGCCGAAAGCCGAGCCTGCCGAAGCCGTTTCCATTACGGAACTGGTTGCCGAAAAAGACGGATTGGAAAAAGTTAATCGGGAGAATCAACGGAAACGGGAGTCAGTAAGAATATTCACGCAGGCAATTCTCGATGCGGAAAAGGCACTTAATACTACCAAGGATAGAATCACGGAAGTCCGGGCCGAACTTGAAATACTTTTGCAAACTCAAGCCGAAAAGGAGCAAGCACTCACGGATGCTTTTGAGGCCCGCGATGCAGTAGACGCAGAGCTTGAAAAACTCAAAGACAACGACCTCACCGACATAAACACCCGCATAGCCAATGCCGATGAAACCAACCGCAAAGCAAAAGCCTACACCGATTATCAGGCCGCTGCCACCGCCAAAGACGAAAAACAAACTGAATCTGATGGCTATACCGCTAAACTGGACGCAATTAAAGCCTATAAGGACGAGCTTATGGGACAAGTCAAATTCCCCGTTGATGGTTTAGGTTTTGCCAATGGCGGCGTTACGTTCCAAGACCTGCCCCTTGCCCAAGCTAGTGAAGCCAAAAGGCTTGAAGTGAGTTGTGCTATCGCAATGGCTAAAAACGCTACCTTGAAAGTCCTGCGAATCAATAATGGCAGTCTTTTAGACAGCAAACATATGGCGATTATTGAGCAAATGGCAAAAGACCGGGACTATCAAGTGTGGGTAGAAAAGGTTGATGAATCCGGCAAGGTTGGAATCGTCATTGAAGATGGAGCGGTGAAAGCCTCCAATAAAGAAGGTGAGTAAATGCCTGCCGTTGGTTTCATTTGCCCCGATTCGGGGCGATCACTTTTTAACGACTGTTTCACCCATTGCCGAATTGCCGACCAATTCCCTGCCGGGCGGTGTATGGCTTTGCGGAATCTACGAATGATAGCCGAGCAGCGGCCTTGGACCGGTAAACCGAGTGTGACGCAATTACTCAAAGGTACACGTGAGGCACGTCTAGCCATCACCGAGGATTATTACATTGACCCTCAAGGGGCGATATTTCGCATAGTCGGCACGAAAGCCCACGCCGAGCTTGACAAACACACAGGCGATAACGAATTAGGCGAGATTCGCCTTGAACTTGAAGGCATTACCGGGGCATTCGATTACTTGGACGAGGAAGGCAACCTCTTTGATGTGAAAACCTACGGGAGTTATAAGGCGATGGTGTGTCTTGGTTATAAACAGGTTGACGTGCCTACAGGCGAAGTCTACAAAACCGATTGCAAGAGCGGAAGAAAGGGCGACCCGAAATATCGCAAAGAAACAGTGCAGGGCGAACCGGAGTTAACCGAGCAAGCCCTTCAACTGAATATGTACCGCATGATGCTTGAGGACGCGGGCTTTCCCGTCAAGCAAATGTTCCTTGATATAGCCGTAAGGGATGGGGGCATACGTGCCGCCACAAGCCGAGGAATCACGCAGAACGCATATCTTATACCTGTTCCCAAGCTGCCAGACGACGAAGTTCTGGCTTATTTTTTGCCCAAGCGGGATGCGTTATTATGGCATCTAGCAAGCGGGACCATGCCGGAACCCTGCACCGAAGAAGAACGCTGGCAGGGGCGCAAATGCTTAAATTATTGCAATGTAGCCGAGTTTTGCGACTACGGGAGAGAACTTAAAGGAGGACTTTAGATGGCAATACAGGCCAAAAAAGCAGTTAGAAGAAAACTGTACATTAAAATGGCATTAATAGGACCGAGCGGGGCAGGGAAAACATACTCTGCCCTTCGCTTATGTAAAGGACTTGGAGGCAAAACCCTGTTAGTCAACACCGAAGGTGATAGAGGTTATATTTATGCGAATGAATTTGATTATGACATTGTGGACCTTGAAGCCCCGTTCACCCCGGAAAAGTTTATTGAAGCCCTGGAGTATGGGGAGAAAGAGAAATACGACAACATCATCATTGATTCTGCAACTCACGAATGGAGCGGTAAAGGTGGGCTTCTTGAAGTGCATAGTGCTATGCCTGGTAATTCCTACACGAATTGGGCAAAAATAACCCCCCGGCACAACAAGTTTATTGAAATTCAACTATATTGCAAAACTAACATTATATCCTGTCTTAGAGGGAAAGACACCTATGTTTTAGAGGAAAAGAACGGCAAACAAGTACCGCAGAAGGTAGGACTAGGGGCCGATCAGAGGCAAGGTTACGAATATGAGTGCATGGTAACTCTTATGATTACGCAGGATAGCCACATAGCTTCACCGATGAAGGATAACACCCACATCTTCGATCAAAAATACGAAGTCCTCACCGAGCAACACGGCGAACTTCTCCGCGCATGGGCCGAAACCGGCGAGGATAAGCCCGCACCCCAACTAATCACCCAAAAAGCACTCGCCGCACTCCACGCAAAAGCCAAAGACCTGAACCTCACGCATGAGGAATTATCCGCATGGGCGCAGCGTGATTACGGCGTTTCTTCATTGAAGGAGTTGACTGACCCGCAAAGCCGGGAATTTTACAAGGTACTGGACAAATCAAAACCAGTTGAGAAAACAGAGTAAGGAGGAATTGCAATGTACTTGCCGGACGTTATCGACATGGAAAAGTACACCGATAATAGCAAAGACCAAGTAAAGTCTATTGCCAAAGTCTGTGTAAAAGTGGTCAACGCCTTAACAAACACGGAAATAAAAACTTTGCGTACGGGTTTTGACGCTTATCTTTATGACACACTGACCATTATCGAAGAATTAGCCAAAGAAAAAGCCAAAAAGGTGCTGGACAAGTCGAAGCCAGTTGAGAAAGCGGAATAAGGAGGAATCATAATGGACGAAAAGACCCTGGAATACATGGGCGAGCGCGTGGACAAGGCGCGGAAACTTCGACATGCAATTAGTGAAGTTGAAGGGAAAATCAAGTATTTAAAGACCAAAGTCATAGTAAATGTTCGGTTTAGCATAGATGACAACTACACCATTATCGGCCAAAACTACATGGGCCTACCTGATAACAGTATTGTATCCCATATTAAAGAGGTTGCTATCAAAGCCTTGGAAGCCTACCGCGATTCCCTGCAAGCCGAGCTTGACGCGATATAAGAGGCACACCATGACACCGATTGAAGCAGGAGAAGAAATCCTGCGGTGCATAGACCATATCCAAAAAACATTTAAACGAAATAGTGAACGAGAAAGCGAACTTGATAAGCAGTTATGCGACCTAGAGCATATGCTTGAATTTACCCCTATTGACATTCAGCGAGGGTACAAATTAGCCAAGCAAATTCAAGATATTCAACGAGAGCGACGCAGAATCAAGAACGAAATAGAACTTTTGCGGATACTCCACGACCAAGCAACTAACACGCCTACCGGCAAAAAATTTGTAAACGACTTAACCGCTCACCTTGGTGGTGCGAAAAAACGTAAGGTGCACTTAGACAACCGCATCTACACGCCCCGCTCTGAGGCGTTTAAGGAGGCGCAGAATGCGAGTAACGCCGATAGCCCCGATATGGAGGGATAAGCAACAAAGGAGGCAGAATGATACGAACAAAAATAACCGCATACAAACTACTACTCCTAACGCTCCTGCTAATGACAGCAGGAATTTTTTATGCAATCCATTCCCCCGCCCCGGAGCAGGAAAAGCCACCACAAGCCAAAATAGAACCCCTAGAGCCTGAGATTGAGCCGAGCCGTGGGAGCGAGATTTTATTGTTTGAAGCGACGGCTTATTGCCTTGAAGATGGCAACGGTGACGGGTTGACCGCAACAGGTACAATCCCGCAAGAAGGCCGGACGGTTGGAGTTGACCCTTCCGTTATCCCCTACGGGACGGAGTTAATTATCAACGGCAGACCGGGCTATGTTGCCGAGGACACCGGGGGAGCAATCAAGGGCAACAGGTTGGACATTTTTATGGAGGATTATGGCCGATGCATTGAGTTCGGCAGGCAGACCGTGAGAGTAGAGATAGGAGGGACGAAATGAGTAACCTCAAAGCCTGGACACAAGACCCCGACGACTGGAAGATAACCTGCACGCCGAAGCCGAAAAAGACCCGTTGGCAGAAGCTAGAGCCGTGGTTATTAACCATCGGCTTTGTTGTTTTTGTGATGCTTGCAAATGCCCTTGTAGAACTTATTTAAGGAGGAATTGAGATGGAATTGACGAGAGAAGAAGCGATAAAGAAGTACCGTAAGCAATGGGATTGGTACGCATGGAATCCCGGCAAGAGCAAGGTAGAATATCCTGAGTTTCAAAAAGTAGGCGGGATACCTTTGAAGCGTTGCTATCTCTGCGAGTTTACCCGTTTTAGTTGTAAGAATTGCCCGGTGGAATGGCCTAAAACCCATGATGCCGGTGATAGTTATACTAATATTTCTTGCATGAACTCATATTATGGCGAATGGGAAAAAGCCATCGCCCCCGAAGAACGCTCCCGCCTTGCGGTTTTGATTCGCGACCTGCCGGAGAGGGTTGAGCCAAAAGCCGAGAAGGAAGAACTCAAGCCCGACTTCGAAATCGGTGATTGGGTGAGGGCGCTGAACTCTGGATGTAGTTTTTCATCTTATAAGGAGTTTTTCGAGCTAAATAACCTTCAAGAATTTGCTAAGGACTTTGCCATGGGACGCACCGCTGACGGCGTAACTTACAAAGTTGTTGGCATCGGCAAGCACGAAGATTCGCATGATTATTACGGCTTCCTTTATGTCCTGCAAGCCCGTGACGGCAAAACCTACATTATGCACAACGGCTACGTCGGCAAACCGGAAACAAAAAGCCTTGAGCTGACGGAGACACCGAAACCCGTCCCGAAATTCAAGCCCGGTGACAAAGTTGTTCCGGTGAGTAAGAGCGTGTGGTATATAGGTAATTCCGAGCCTAATTGTAGTTCGTGGAAAAACGGCAAATTCCAAAAAGAATATTTAACCGTTATGACAATGGAAAGCAGCACAATCAATTATTTGCGAGGCAATATCACCGGAGGGCAAATATATCGCTGTGATGGAGACTACTACCTCGAATCCGACCTCATCCCCTACGTTGAGCCGCCGAAATTCAAAAAGGGCGATAAAGTGGTCCCAATTGCAATTTCTTGGTTCGGCTGGGATTTTGATGAGTATATTAATTACAATGCCAATATTCCACGGTTTTTAAAAGAAAACGGCTACCTGTGCGTATCTGCTGTAAAAGACGAAGAATATCAATATCGTTGCGGGACCGATAATATGAAGGGGCAAGACAGGTTTAAGGAGTCCGAGTTAATCCCCTATGTTGAGCCGAAACCGGAGCCGAAGAAAGTCCCCGCCTTTAAGGTCGGTGACCGGGTGCGGGTGAAAGCCGACTTGAAGGTTGGCGAATATTACAATGAATTGCCCCTTCTCGATACCATGAAGAAAGATTATGGCGGCAAAGCAACCACCGTAAACGATGTAAAAGAAGAAGCTCCGCATGGGTTTATTTATTTCCTTAATGGTTTTGGAGGCTTTGGGTGGTCTGAGTCCATGCTCGAACTTTTTCCCCTCAACCACTGCCCGGAGAATAAGACCGTCACCGAGAGCGGAGCAACCTTCATTTTCCGCGACAACGTGACCATTTGCATCCTCAAGGCAGGAGAAAGGCAATTCAAAGGCGTTGCGAAGTGCGCCCCGGAAGATACTTGGGACGAATCTGTTGGTGAGAGTTGGGCATACCTTCGAGCTATGAGAAAACTACTGAATGCCCTTGAAAAGAACCTGAGAATTAAATAGGAGGAGCCGCAATTGAATACACCGCAAATCCGGCACAAGGGCCGGTATTTTTATTGGGATAGCAGCTAGGGTTTACCTTGCTCTATCCCCTATTTATTTTAAGAAAGGATTGATATTGATGGATTTTAATATGAACGAACCCTTAAATCTTGCGAACCTTTGCGGAGGCGAATTGGAACATGACTTCCAAATTCTTTGCCGCAAGCTCGTTAAAAACCTCGATGAAGGTGAGAAAGCAAGCCTAAGTATTAACATTGACCTTGCCAGAGTGCCGGATACCATGTCCATGTTCACAGTTGGTTACAAAGTAACTCCGAAGTACCCGGCAAAAGGCCGTTCAAGTATGGTCCGGGTGAATAAAGACGATGTGCTTTGCACGGAAAAAGTAGATGCCCGGAAGCCTAAGGTGGTTGGACTATTTGATAAGGAAACAGGGGAGGTAATTGAATAATGGATGAATTAAAAGTATTTGTAAACCCCACGGGTAATGATGTTCTGGTTAAAACAATGGTAATGGAAGAATACGTTGACAAGGGCTTTCACTACACCCTCAAAGGTATTCAATCTGTTATCGACTTGGTAGAAGCTCGCGGCAGCGAGGAATTTACTTTCTTGTTTTACACCGACAAGCAAATTCAAGTAATTATAGACGATTTGGTTGAAAAGCGGCAGCAGGACACCGCTATTTATGAATTTGAACAATCTGATCTGCTCAAAGAATGGAAAGCGGTCCTGGAAACCAGCATTGACCAAAAACAGTTTATCAACTTCCTAAAGAAGCGCGACCCCGAAAAAGAACTGCCGGAAACCGAAGGACTGATTGCCTCTCTGCAAACCCTGAAACTGGCCTCCGAAATCCGATTTGATGGCGATTATGACGACAGGAACAACTACAATTTCGCTATCAAGGTTAAAGATATGGAAGGCAACACCAAATTACCGAATTTACTGACCATCAATATACCCCTCATCAATGAATCTGATTTTACCTTGGAAATGGAAATTGAACTTGAGGTTATCAAGCCTAAAGGTGAAGGCGAGAAACCTTGGTTCAAACTGACCTGCCCGAAGTTTGACCGTTACTGGAAACAGGCCGTTAAACACGAAATCGAAGTGCTGAAAGAAGCCCTGCCCGGCTATCACATTCTTGCTGGGACAAGGTAGTTGACCGGGGAGGGGTTATCCCTCCCCTTCTCTATTTAAAAGATTGGAGGAATAATAATGATTAACCTTGGAGATAAAGCGAAGGACATTGTAACTGGTTTTGAAGGAATCTGTACCGCGAGAACGGTATGGGTTTACGGTTGTGCCAGAATTGGGCTTCAACCCGAAAAATTAAAAGACGGAATACCGCAAGAAATACAATGGTTCGATGAAAACCAATTGCAAGTGACCAAGGCTAATGCAGTTAAGATACCCAAAGAGAAACAACAGGAAAGCCGGAATCACGGAGGGCCAAGACCTGCCGACAAGGGGCCGAAAAACCCAGCAAGATAATAAGGGTGTGGGATATATGGCAGGAATACTATTGCCCCTTGATATACGCGAAAACAAACTGTGGGAACCGGAACGACCCCGAACGAAATTTGAGGCATGGATTGACCTCTCGCTTATGGCACAGACCGAGACAATAACTTCTGAGCGCAAGCTTGCCGAGCGTTGGAAATGGCCTAAGTCAAACGTCCGAAGATTTATTGCTGAATTACGCATAGTGGACCACCTTTTGGACCAAAAGCGGACCGGGGTAAACCTTACGGAACTGGAGCTTTTGGGATTTTCGAGGACCAAAAATGGACCACAAAATGGACCACCGAAAAAAACAACGGCGAGTAATAGTAACTATTCCCCTGAATTTGATTCATGGTATTCATCTTGGCCTAGGCCTCAAGCCAAACAAGATTCATTCAAGAACTTTGAGAAGCGCAGAAAAGAACATGGTTTAGATTTTATCCTCCAATGCTCCAAGAATTACCTTGCCTCCCTATCCCCTGTAAAAATGGGATATGCCTATGCTTCTAATAATTTCTTTGGCGAAAAGTCTTATTACTTGGAGTATATAAAACCAAATGAGATGCCGCAAAAGCCCCAACACGGCCCCCGCCTCTTCGATGAACTAGGCGACCCTATTCCCGGCGCAAAAGACAGAACGCCATTATAAAGGCAGGTGAACCATAATTGAACTAATCACTGATACCGAAGCCGAGCAGCGCGTATTATCCTCAATGCTTCAAAGCGAAACTTCCTGCCTCGAAGCATTAGACACCCTCAAAGAGCATGACTTTTCTAATCCATTTGCAAGAGCAGTCTTTAATGTGACCTCTACCCTTTACCGCCGAGGCATTAAGCCTACCTATGTTGAATTGCTTAAAGAAGGGCGCGAGATGGGCTTGCTCAAGTCTGCGCATGACCAAGAAGAACTCCGTTACGTCGTTGAGCAATTCATTGACGATGAAAACATAAGGTATTGGATTGGCAAGGTCAAAGAAGCGAGTAAGGGCCGCAAGTTACAAAAGCTCTTGAAAAAATATGTTACCGAACTTAAAGACGAAAACCCCGACATATCAAGCATCGTCAAAGAGGCAAGCGGAGACTTCTTTTCACTGGCAGTTGATTCAGATGAGGAAAAGATTGTTACCGCGAAAGAACTTGCAGAGATAGGCGAAAAGGCATACCTTGAGCGAATCGACAAATACCGAAAAATGCAAGAAGATTGCAAAGCCTTGGGCGAATTTCCCCTTGAGGGTGTGCCGACAGGATTTAAAACGCTAGACCGAATGTCCCTTGGATATAAGCCAGGGGATTTAATTATTTTAGCCGCCCAAACCGGACACGGCAAAACAGCATTCGCGATTCAAACCTCATCATCCGTTTGCATTGACGGAGGGAAGCCGCTCTATTATATCAATACCGAGATGAAGCAACTGCAGCTTGCCCAACGCTGGGGAGCCGTTTTGTCTGGAATCCCCATGCAACAAATTCGTGGCGGTTCATCGAGAGACGACCAAAAACCGCAATGCCTTGCCGCATATAAGGCATTATCAAGGGCAGGATTCTATACAAGTTACCTGCCCAATCTCACACCGATCAAGGCCGACATATTCACCCGGAAAGCGAAGATGCAATTCAACGTGGAAATGATGATTCTTGATTATGTCGGACGCATGGAGAAGATTGACCCGAAGCTCCAAGAGTGGCAAGTGCTAGAGCAGATAGTTAAGAGTATGAAACAGTTGGCGCAGAATCTTGACATTGCCGTAATGGTTTTAATCCAGTTGACAGAAGAAGGCTATCTGCAAGGCTCAAAACGGATGAAGAACGAAGCCGATTTAATGCTTAAGCTAATTCCGGTTGCTGACCAAGAAGCAATGAACAAAATCCAAGAGCGAACCGGCAATATGTATGAGCCTTTCAATTATCGTATTTTCGTTGAAAAAGCCAGAGATTCGGCTTCCAATGTTTCAATTCCCATAGTTTATGACTTGGAAAAACAGCAGTTAAGGGAGGCAATGATAATAGGCACTTATCAAAGGTAAAGGAGGCGAGAACTTGCGAGAGATAGGAATTTTATTCAGCACCCCGATGGCGCAGGCGATTTTGGACGGAAGAAAGACCATGACGAGAAGGGTTATTAAGCCACAGCCTTTATGGATGGCAGAGCCGGGCGTACCTTTTAAAACACCGGACGCAGACCCTAAAGGAATTATTAAATGCCCTTACGGTCAGCCCGGCGATCTGCTATATGTCAAAGAAAACACATGGATATGGTGTAAAAAACAACGTAATGGGCTAACCCCTACCGGCAGACCTAAATACCTATACGTCCCCATTGGTCAGCATGTTGTCTATAAATTAGACCATCCCACAAAACCCGAATGGCGAATTGACGATAACCCGGAGCATGATTGGAGAATGAAAGTTGCACGTTTTATGCCTAAGTGGGCGGCTAGGATATGGTTAGAACGTGGAGAAACCAGGGTTGAGAGGTTGCAGGATATAACGGAGGAGGACGCAAAGGCTGAGGGAGTTGATTATTGCTGTCCAAGTCAAAGACATGCGGGATGGAATGATAAGTGGATAGCGGGTAATTGCCATGACTGCAAAAAACACGACCCTATGGCTGGTAAATGTCCATCATGTTTTGATGAAGAATATCGTTTTCAGTGGTCATGTGGTTGCAATTTTGGGTTTGAATTGCGGGACGATAGCATTCCGGAGCCGTACCGCTTTAAGTTTGCTTTTGTATGGAATGATACAGCGTTAAAAGGTAAGGGCGGGCCTGTGCTTTGGCAGAATAACCCCTGGACATGGGTTGTGGAGTTTAGGAGGGTTGAACGATGATAAAAAAGCCCATATACGAACCGAGGGGAAAGGCTAGGGAATATGGTGAACTGGCATTAAACATTTATACCGGATGTAATCATGGGTGCATTTACTGCTATGCGCGGAAAATGGCCGAACGATACACATCAAAAGGTTGTTTATCAGGATTTGAGGACCCCAAACCTCGTTTTGAAATTGTTGAAAGCGTAAAAAAACAACTTGGTACTGGAAAAATAAAGGACCGGACAATCCACTTATGCTTTTCATGCGACCCCTATCCAGCGGACATTGACACAACGCCAACGCGAGAAATTATCGCAACGATTAAAGAAAGTGGCAACCATGTGCAGATATTGACCAAGGGCGGTAGCAGAGCAGTGCGCGACTTTGATTTGCTTGATAACGGCGATTGGTTTGGAGTTACCATAACGGGCGACTTTTGGAATGATAAAAAATCAGAACCAAACGCGGCACCATGGTTTGAAAACTTAGAAACAATGGCTAAGGCGCACGATAAGGGAATTAAAACCTGGGTATCCTGTGAACCGGTTTTAGATGCTGAAAACATATTCCGTCTTATATCTGGTGATTGGCCTATTGACCTTTTTAAAATTGGCAAACTAAATTATTTTCCATCAAATATCAATTGGGGAGAATTTGGACGCGAATGCGAACGACTATGCAAGCAGCATAACAGGAATTATTACATCAAAGCAGACTTAAGAGCGATTATGGAGGCCAATTGTAAAGGACCGGGGGTGAGCGAATGAAACAATCCAAAGCCCCCAAATATCGCAACAAAAAAGTAGTTGTCGATAATGTCTCGTTTGACTCCAAGGACGAGGCATTTTTTTATGGCTATCTTGTGGAGCAGAAACAAAACGGGCTAATCCAAGATTTTGAACTTCAACCCAAATATGAGTTAGTGCCAGCATTCGTTTATCAGGGCCGAAAGCGTCAAGCGATAACCTACACCCCGGACTTTAAGGTATTCCACAATGACGGTCACATTGAGGTAGTTGACGTAAAAAGCATGGGTTCTGCGACACAACAAGGAGAACTCCGGCGCAAGCTATTCGAGTTTAAGTATCCGGACATTTTGCTCCGGTGGGTTTGCCGGAACCTTAAACATGGTGATGAACACGGGTGGATTGACTATGACGAGCTTAAAAAGATTTACGCCCGGAATAAGCGGGAAAAGAAGAAGGTGAGTGATTCGTGAACACAATTGACCCTGCCGACCACCTGAGCCTTGCAAAAAAGATGGCATGGAAATACAAGAAGTTCACCGACCTTGAATATGACGATGTGCTTTCAATTTGCTACCTTGCCATGATTAAAGCGGCAGAAAAGTATGACCCTGAGAAAGGCGCGTGGTCAACCATTGCTTCAAAGTATATGTACTATGCGATTCTTCGCGAAAGAGATAGGCGCAAGTCGGTTCAGGATGTTGTGTCACTGGAAAGCTTTAATATGCCCAACAGTGACGGACAGGCGACCTCTTGGCAAGAACTCATGCCTGATTTAACCGAGAGTAATACCGAGGATTATATACTTGATAAAATGCTGGCAAAAGACGTATTGAACAATGTTTCTAAATTTTTGCCTACCAAAAGGATAAGCGAACGGCATAGACAGGCCATTGCCATTTATGTCCAAAACCCCGAACTGTCACAGCAAAAGATAGCCGACATTATCGGTGTTAGCCAAGCTACGGTCAATAGATACATTCTAAAATTCAGGGAACGAGTGCGCGAGCAATTAGCAATATAGGGAGGGATTGACACGGAATCAAAATGCTGGTCATGCACCCGATCATATGCCCTCCCCGACCCTGACGGTTGCGGCTTTCACCGAAAGGGGCATGAAATTGTTTTCGATGAGGCGATATTCAGGCATCTTAAAAACGGCAACAACCGAGTGCATACCGTGATTACAGTTACCAAGTGCAATCATTATGAGGAATCAGCAAGGGACCGAAGGGACAAGGAAGAATTAAGGGCGTTGATAGCCAAGACGCAATTTAAGAAGGGAGAGAGGTAATTTGACCCAATCCATAGCCTTCCAACGAAACGGCAGGACGATAATCGGACAAGTTTATAGCAGATACCTAGAGCCTCAAGGAGACAAACGTTACCTTGAGGTTTTGTTTTGCGAAGATTCAAGCGGCAGCAGGTACAGAGTGCCAATCTCTGAGGTAATTGTGGAAGGAGTGAAAAGAAGTGCTCATAAATCCAGTAATAAGAGTGCAAAACAAAAAAGCAAAGGTAAGGGAAGAAATCGAGAAGTTACAGCAAAAGCTATCTAGCCTTGATAAAGAAGAAGCATATGCTACCCAGTTAACGGAGATATGCCCTGACTGTAAAGGTGATGGGCAGGAACGCTATACTGATGCCGCCGGTTCGGGAGATTGGCGAGACTGTTCAACTTGTAAAGGTTGGGGGTATATCAAAAAAGGAATTATATGCCCTGGTTGCGGAAAATCCCTTGACGATATGATGCATCTAAGGCGCGAGCATATGCCTAGTTGCCCATTTTGCGGGCATTCATTATGGCAGTTGTTTAAAGCAGTTGTGGTATAGAAAGCGAGGTTAGTTGGATGAGTAAAATTGAGTTTCGCGGTAAGCGAGTAGATAACAGGGAATGGGTTTATGGTACCGTTGAATTTCACCTCGTTGACGGAGATTTAACAAAGATAAAGCGAGATGCCTTTATTACGTTCGACAGCATGGACAAAATAGGCAAGGTTTATCGCGATCGATACGAGGTTGACCCCGCCACAGTGGGTCAATGCACTGGGATTCCCGACAAGAACGGGGCTGAGGTTTTCGGGGGAGACATTATACTTGCCACTTATGACATTGGCGACGGATGCGACCCAAGAGGGTTAAGAGAAAAAACAATTATCCTTGACACATGGGAAGCATTTATAGAATTTATATTTGACGTTGGGCATGACGCTTATATAGAAATTGAGGTTATCGGCAACATCCACGATAACCCGGAATTAATAGAAAGCGAGGACAGATAAATGAGTATTATTGAAAAATTACGGGAACTTTGTGGGGGTAACGGGCATATAGATGAAACTTTCCATGAAATTGACGGCATACTAGACGCTTATAAGCCAAATGGATATACCGCCAAAGACATTAAAACAGAATTTGATGAAGGCGGCAGATGGTCAAACTGGAAAACGACCATTTACAAAGTTACGGAAGGCGACGATGAAGCCTATTTTTCTTTTGACAGAGAAGTGCCCGCTACTGAATGTCAAGAGGGCATGGATTTATCTTATTCCTTCTATGAAGTTGTCCCTCAAGAAGTGACTATCATTCAGTATGTTGCCAAGAAGGAGGACGAATAAATGCTCAATCGAGTAATCCTGATCGGTAGGCTAACCAAAGACCCGGAGTTGCGTTATTCGGGGCAAGGAACCGCAGTTTGCACCTTCACCCTGGCGGTAGGCCGCAAGTTTAAAAGGGATGAAACTGATTTCATACCGATTGTAACGTGGCAGAAACTAGCTGAGCATTGCGCCAACTATCTCAAAAAGGGTAGCCAATGCGCGGTTGAAGGCAGAATCCAAACCCGGAATTACGAGAACCAGGAAGGCCGCAAAGTCTATGTGACGGAAGTCGTTGCCGAGGACGTGCGATTCCTTGACAGCAAGGGCGGCGGCAACAAGCCCGAAGCCGACACCGGCGACAAGTGGGCGCATCTAGTCAAGGATGACGAGATAAATCTTGATGGCGTAAAGGTAGTTGATTCGGACGATGATGATATTCCATTTTAAGAAAGTGAGGTAGAGATTATGGGTTGCGATATTCATATTTATGTAGAGAAAAAACACGTTCATTATAAAACCAAGAAACCGGTTTGGATAAATGCCGATAAATGGACAGTGAATCCAGACAATGCCCTGTACCAAGAAGAAGGAGCAAACCGTTTTCATATTGATTATCATGATGCTATTTATTCGGGCAGGAATTATGATTTATTTTCCATTCTGGCAGATGTTCGTAATGGATATGGATTTGCGGGATGCGATACTGGGGATGGCTTTAACCCCATTGCTATGCCAAAAGGATTGCCCGATGATGTGTCGCCAGAAGTCAAAGAGTTATCCGATGATTGGGGTTGTGATGGTCATAGCCATAGCTTTTTTACACTCAAAGAACTTCTTGATTATAACTGGCAGCAAGCAACAACTCATCGCGGTTGGGTAGACGAAGAAACATATAAGCAATTTAAAGAAACAGGTAATCCCTACCCTAGTAGCGGGGGTGTTAGCGGTCACATGGTTATGCATTTAAGCAACGATGAAATGGACAGGCTTATTGGTGGCACTTTAACCAGAGAAGCCGGAAAACACTATTATACTCAAATTCAATGGCAAGAGACATATGCCGAATGCTGTAAGGAGTTTATTGAGAAAACAATTCCTAAGCTCAAGGAACTTGCAAAAATCAGCCCATACAAAGAAGATATTGACCCTGAATCAGTGCGGATTGTATTCTGGTTTGACAATTAAGGTTTGCCATGAACTGTACCTTTTGCGGTAAACGTATCAAGTCAAGTGCTTTTGAGGGAGCCGACTACCTAAAGAACGGCTCCGCTTATTGGTGTATAAAGTGTGTCCGGCAAGTCCTCGCCCGTTGGCCTGACTTCGAGCGATACGAGCGACTTGCCGAGGACGGAGAGCGATACCGAGAAGGATTGATAAGCACCCTTCAATGGTCGATTAACGAAGGGTATTGCATGAAACCAAAGGAACGATGCGAAGCCAGCCCCAACAAGTGTTTGCGGTGTTGGCTTTTGTTTTTGGTGGGAGAAAGCGAGGGATAAAGTGGAAGTAATAAATGTCAACCTTTATGGCGGCAAGGGGTTATTTGGAGGCAAAGAAACGCCCCTTGAAGCCTCTATTATATCCTGCGATAGATACGAACAATGTTCTTATTTCAAAAGTAATCAATGCTTAAACGTCAGAAGTTTTTTAAGCCCCCGTTGTAAATATGGGCACGTCAACACCATTAAAGGCTATACAAGTCGTGCAGCCAAGTATTACGACTTCAAAAAGAAGTGGGAGCATCACGAAAAATATAGCAAATTAAAGTATCCTCCCCGAAAACTAGGGTTAATTGGCAATGAAATAGTTTTTCCCTACCCATTTATTAGCATCAAAACAGAGGGTGAAAGCGTTGTTCTAAGCGACCCAGGCTTTGGCGCAAAGATAGCCTTTATCGAAAAAGAAATGTTCAGTGTTGATTTGATAAAAAGGCTATGTAATTTTCGTCCATACGCCTTCATGGGCGGGGTTATTAAGGACTATCAAGCCAAGACAGTGCCCTTATTCCTCGCCCATCTAAAAGAAGTTTTTCCTGATAAATACGAGGAATTATGTGAAGAACACGGCGAACTTGCCCAAGAAGTAAGTTATATCGGCAGAAGCGCATTATTAAAAACCATTAACCCATCAGATGTTCATTACAAAAGTAAAAATTATCCCCAATTCAATGAAGAGTGGCATTGGGACGGCGAAACCTTAACTTATTTAGATGGATATGTAAACAGTTTCAATGTGACGAAAGACTATGAAATTGCTGAAATAAAAATTACCCCTTCGGATAAGTCGGTTATAACCATCTCAAGTAATGAACAGGTGACAGATGAAACAGTCTTTATTGATTAAGGAGGTATCCCATGACCAATAACAGCACCGACATATGTTTAGCCTGTCAATTCAGACAGTTATGCGAAGAACATTATGGTCGAATTGGCATAGACAAAGAAGATTGCAGAGCGATTTACGGCACTCACTTTTGCCGAGCGGATTGGCAAAAGTTTATTGATGATAGCAAAAAGCGTCATACCCCTAACTGCACACCCCTAGACAACGACAGCGATATTGACGACTTCGATGTTGAGAAAATCGAGCGGATGGAAGTCGAGTTAATGCGCTGCGACTCCTGCCGAGGTTCGGGCATAGCCTTTAACGGGCAGTTTTATTGCAACTGCCCTGCTTGTGCAGGGACGGGAGAAGTGCCGAAGAAGGAGATGCAAAATGAAAATAACAAGATTTTATGAGGTTGAAACTGAAAGCAACGTGGCTACTGGTGAAGAAATAGCAACATTAATTGTTAATCAGCAAAGAGGACTGATTTTAAAAGAACTAAAGGAAGTTAACGGCAAATTACATTTTATTTTCCAAGACCCCGAAGAATGGCCTTTTGTGGCAAGTTCCCCGAAGGAGGAATCTCATGACTGATAAATGCCAAGCACCCGGCCTGGAGTGCGAAGAATGCAGGCTAAAATGTCAACTGCCTTTGATTGAAGCAGAGAAGGCGCAGAGGAAACGGAGGGGAGAAAAAATGATTAACCATAAAGACCAATTAACGATGTTTTCTTGCCATGAAGATTGCAAAGAAATTTGTCACAGTAAAGATAAGTGTTGCCAAGAGTGCGTAGAATCTTTAACTTGTCCGGATATTTGCAATGCGGTTCAATACAAAAACCACATTTATAGTAACAACAAATTTATAGTTAAAGAATTAAATGAGTTAGCAGAGAAACAAGACAATTGGCTTATAGCGGTTGCCGTCCAACAATTAAATAAATTGGCAGAAGAAAATAAATTATTAAAGACTGACGATGCGTTAATAGTGTTAAAAAAGATAGAACGCCTTCAAGCCGAACTCGCCCGCCTACAGGTTGCCCTTGAAGCCACGATAGCCGAGAAGGAGAAATACAAGCGAGCCTTCGAGGAAGTTTGTCGCCAGTTTAATTACGGCGATGAAGCCGATTATATTGCCATGCACGATGCCTTTTTGGAATTGGCTAAGGAGGGAGGCAACGATGAAACTGAGCGAGCAAGTGAAACTCCTTGAGCGGGAGAACGAACGCCTACAGAACATGATTGACAACCTAACGGAGCGGTTGGAGGAGCAGGCGACTTATATCCGCAACGCCGACGAATATATTGACCTGACCGCGCCAAGCATTGAAAAATATGACGGTCACATTGACGGCGCGCCCGGATACATTCAAGAACTGCACCGAGCGTACCGGAAGATTCGGAGGAAGGAGGAAAAAATCGATGGAAAGACCGGAGATTGAGGAATCAATGAAGGCGTTAAGGGAAGCTTTGGAGATTTATCCCGAGGACAATGACTCATTCCTCGAATACGTGCTATCTGTTAGCGACTATGCCCTGCTACTCGAAAAAGCGTTGGAATTGGCTTGTCGGAACGTATTTGACCTAGTTAAGAAAGATTGTGCTTCTTGCCCGGTTAAATGCACCGGCAATGAACAAGAAATTTGTTATGTGAGCCTAACGAAACATTTTCTCGCCCAAGCAAAGGAGGCCCGCGATGAAACACCTTAAGCAAGAGAAGCGCGAGGATTTGTACTGGGTGACTGCCCTACAAGACAAACTCAAGCCGCGCTTGCAATTCTACAAGGGCAAAGAGCGAACGTGGCTTGACAGCGTTATCCTTTCCTGTGATGCGTTCGCTAGAGCCATGTTCACAGGCGTGGACGAAAAGGAAACCAAAGCCGTCTTGAACTTCTCGCGGACAGTCAGGCCGATACTCTACACCGATCAACTTCACCCGCAGGGAACGCCGAAAGAGGACTTGGTTCAGTGCAATTCAGATGATGTGTTCGGAGTCAGCGAATACGCGCTTGAGTGGTGCGTGGGCAACTGCAAGAAGGACTACGACACCTGCCCACTGAGGGAGTATTTGCGGAATCTGCAAGTGCCGCCGTTTGTGGATAAGGGGAATTGTGAATACGAAAGGAGTTGAATGACGTTGCCACGTTACCTAGACCGAATAACTGCCCGTTTCAAGCGTCAAGAGGCTAAAGGCATAGCGAAGTATGGTCAAATCCTTGAGGATAACCCGCGGGGCGTTGTAGAAGCCTTGGAGTATCTTGCCGAGGAATTGACCGATGGCTTGATGTATGTCGAAGAAGCTATTGAGAAGTTGAAGAAGGAGGGGTAATCTTGTTAATTGATGTATGTGTGTCAATATTCCTTTTATCACTATCAACCATTACCTTTATATTCGCTTATAGACTATGGAAAGAACGATAGAGGAGGAATAACCTTGAACACAATAATCGGATATTGCATCCTGGTCGGCTTAATCACCGCGATTATAGTCGGCTTTTTTATTGCCCTGTTGGGTGCGTGGTACTGCTTGAAGTTGCTATTTATCGGCGTGAAGGTTGCCGTGAAGATGATTGGAGATTGGAGGAATGCAAATGAAGATTAAGCTACTTGACCCATTTTGTATGCCTACAAAAAAATACCGCTTTGATGCTGGTTGGGACTTGCGAGCAAGCGAGTCCCTTATTATTTGCCCCGGAGAGGTTGTCAAAATCGGTGCAGGAATAGCCGTGGAGATTCCCCGAGGCTATGTTGGAGACATTCGCCCCCGTTCAAGCATGAGCGCAAAAGGGTTAATTCTACCAATTGGCACAGTTGATGCAGGTTACACAGGAGAGATAGGCATTATCCTTATTAACGCCGGAAACAACGCACAGAAGATTGAAAAGGGTGAACGCATAGCGCAGTTGGTTATTACGCCTTGTCTGTTGCCTGATTTAGAGAGTGTTGACGAACTGCCGGAAACTGAGCGCGGGAGCTACGGATTCGGCTCTACAGGGAGATTTTAAGGAGGAATAACATGCCCAAAATAAAGCGATATGACCGCCTGTTGCCCAACGATGAACTAGGCGCGGATGCCGAACTGACGATTGACGGAGCGTGTTGGGACGTAGGCAACATGACCCTGCGAGAAATGCTTGTAAGTCACGACCACATGATAAGGACTGCCGAGAAGGTGGTCCTTTCTTCGTCTGAGGTTGGCAAATGGAAGTACAACAAAACCCGCAGAACGTGGGATAAGGAGGGGTAAAATGACCGAGAAACGAGACTTGAAGGCAGATTTAGAAATATGCGATAGAACAACGCCGGGACCATGGGCAATAGAAAAACCAATGTTTCATAGCGGAGTAATTGCAGTCAAAAATGACAGTGCTTTTGATTGGATATGCTCGATGCAGGTAAGCAACCAACCAAATTTTAGAAACGATGCTGATTTTATCGCTACCGCCCGTGAAGGTTGGCCCGAAGCCATTAAACGAGCGATTGCCGCCGAATATGAATTAGCTCGCGTTACATCTTGTGCCGACGGATTGAGAAATCAGCTTGCCTATCTCACCGAAGAAAACGACATTCAGCGTCAGGGCATACAGAACTTGAGCGCGCAGGCTGTGGGGCTGAGGGATGGGTTAGAAAAAATACTTAATGCCCTAAATTATGGGGATATACAGGAAATAGCCGCGAGCCTTCTCTCCTCCCCTGACCCCGGCGAGAAGTACCGACAGGTTGTGGAAATTTGTCTTAAGAAGAAGGCAATAACTGACGAATGGCAGGGTATCGAAGAAAACTGTTTCCGGCCAAGTAAAGAATTTATTGAAACAGTCTATAAAATTAAAGACCTCGACCGACAACTCGACGAAGCCCTTGCCTCCCTGAAAGGAGGCGGCGAATGAGCTATATCGGCTACTCACAAACCGAAATATTGCTAAAGAAATACCCACTCCTAAAGTCTCTGCTCGCCAACCTACAAATCGAGTTACGGAAGTTTTGGGAAACCGGACAGAGCGACACCCTCAACGAAGAAGATATAATGTATTCCCTGTCTATCGGCAACAAGGTTTTATCCGATATGCCGCATGCAGGTAGCCGCGCCCCCGGCGACAAAGAACTAGGTATCATCTTGACCAAGGACAGAATTATCGAGGAAGGCTTGAGGGACTTGGTTACTGCCATTAACACCATTGGCGAAGTCGTGGAGAAGATCGACAATGCCATGAGCGGCTTAAACCCGCAGGAACGGCAAATAATCGAACTGCGGCACTTCACAGACTTGCCATGGAAAGCGATTCTAAGGGAAATTGGATACCTCATTGAAGAACGTCAGGCAAAGCGAATCCGGCGTGAAGCTATCGAGAAGATGGTCAAGGTTCTGCGCATTACCCCTGAACAGTTTGACTTCTGCATGGGTGAGATTCAAGAAGTGCCGAAAGAGAGGGAGGAGGAATCAAATTGAACATACAGGATTTTGCCGACAAACTGAACGGCAGAGAATACGGAAAAGAAATAACCAAGGAGGAAGAAGCCCAAGCAAAAGCCTTGGGCTTTGTCGTTGTATTCGGCTATTCGGACGACAACGCGGAGTTTCGGGGGGCGATTGATGATGAAGTTCCTTGTAGCGATGGTGGCATGATTTTCCTCGATAAAGACGGACTGTTTGAAGGTTGCGAGCATGACTGTACTGCTAATGAATGCAAGTATTTATTAGAGGCACTTGAAAAAACGAAGATCATTGAGGCGGTTTGGGCAATGGAAGGCTACTCTTGGATTTACAAGACCGACATTCCCCACGCTACCTTTGAGGTTTTCGATGATGGCGAACCGTACTGCCGAGGCATTGTGTTCGAGATGAAAGAATTGGAGGGGTAAATATGAATAAAAACTGTAAAACTTGTGGTTGGGGAAGGCAAATACCCAACATAAAAACAATAATGAAGTGCGGTTGTCCATTAAGCGGGTGTTACCAGACGGATGTATTACCAGAAGAAAGTTGTGATAAATGGAAAAAGGCAAGTGATGAGTATTTAAAGTTAATTGGTGAAAAATAATGCCCACAGAAACGCAAAAACTCCCCGGCAGGCGACAACCTAACCGGGGAGTGAAATCCTTATGCGCTTTTCTTGCCAACGTCATACAGACCACAGGACAACAAGCCCGCTGCTATGCCGCCAATCAGTCCGAGATAAGCCGCACTTTCCGCAAATAAAGCGGCAGACAGCCCGATAATACCACCCAGCGAAACAGACATCGCAGGCGCGTATTTAGAAGGCAATCCAGCTTCTCTGGCTACCTTAACCAACCCAGTAATAATGGCGATAGCCGAGATGCACCCGCCAATCATAAAAGTATTCATATCCATGTTATTTCCCTCCCTTAATGTACTTGATAGTCGCCAACGCTATAGCCAATACAAACCACTTGGTAGCCGTGTCCTGCGGGTTATGGTCGCTTGTTATCAGACCGATAGCCTTCGCATCACTCATTATCTTTTTCATCCATTCCGGCACTTCGTCCACCTTCCTTTCAAATAGCCAATACGCCGGAGAACGATTCTCCGTGTCCTTCGCCAGCACCGACAAATTGCAAATGCACTGATTCCCGCTAATAGTTACCTTCCCTTTGCGTCCAGGCTTGCCAAACTTGCCCGGGTAGTAGCCGGGGTCCAGAACGATAACCTGCCCAGCATCCGTCAATCCTGCCACCACAATATAATGCCCGCCATCCGAGAATACGCCGACATACCCGCCGCGGTTGCCGCCGACATTCGCAATTGCCGTGCCGCCAGCTCGCAAGTGGTTGAGCAGTTCCGCTTCATCGTTGGTCGTTTTCACGGTCAATCCATAGTCAGCGCAGATAGCCTTTGCCAGCACGTTCATATCAGTGCCACCCGACACCCTAGCCTTTTTGTTGATGGCGTATGTAGCCATAAGTTTTGGCCCGCTCTGGTGAGCAGTCAGGTTCTCGACTATCATTGAAGCACAGCATACCCCGCAGCCACCACTTTTTATGGTTGCCTTCGGCAGGTCCGGGCTTGGATACGGCACATTGGGGTAGTTGTGCTGGTTATAGTATTTATAAGCCACTTTCATCGCCTTCTTTCTTTTCAGTCTCTTTGCCCCACACAGAATTGACCGTATTAGCTACCGACACACCCACCACGCCGAGAATTAGGGAACTGAGTATATTAACTAGGTTCGCGGATATGTCTTTCCTGAGCCAATACATGAGTAAAGAAAAAGCCAGCGTGATTATCATGCTGACCATGAGCGTTGAGACTCGTTTTTCCTCAAGGGATATTAACTTTTTGAGTAAGTCCAATACGCATCACCCCTTTATACCACCAATGCTATGACCGCGACTACCACCCCAGCAAGCCCGACTATGTACCCCATTTTCTCCCAAGCAAATTTTACCGTAGATTCTTGCCCCTGCGAATGTCCTTCGCCCTTGTCTAGCCTTTCCTCGCACTTATCAAGGCGTTTGCGAAGTCCGTTATAGTCCCGAATCAGTGTTTTGGTTTCCCGCATCTCCACCCTAAGCTCGTTAATGTCCTCTTTCATGCCGGAAAACATATCTGCTATTTCTTTGCCTGAATACCAATCCTGCCTTTCCTGTTCGGTCAAAATCATCACCCTTTCACATTTATTTGCCCATAAAAAAGCGGAGGTTTGCGCCCCCGCCTATTGGCCGTTATTTGATTAGATTACATACTTCAAGACCATTTCCCTGACTATGTTTGCATATGCCTGTTTAGCTTTCCTATCCTGCTCAATAACCTGTAATTTGGTAAGTGCCTTAATTTCGGCTTTTGTGCATCCTCGCTTTGCCATACGCTCTTGAGCGTTTTCGTGTCTGCGGCGAATGTCAAAACCTATGCGGCCAAGCTCGCGATAACTCTCCGACCATGCACCATAATAATCACCAGTGTATTCAACTATCTTATCCATGTATTTATGAATCATTTCATTCCAAGTTGTTTCTTCCGGGCAAAGCGTTTCCTTAACGGCCTCCATCGTGCCCTTGATGTCGGTTACGGTCCCTTCAACTTGGTTTAATCGGGTCCGTTGGTCCTTTAACTCCTGAATCATTATAGCCGCTACTTCTAATTGGTCAGTTGCAGCCGGGACACTGTTCGCCAGTTTCTTGGCATTCTGCTCGACCATTATAAAATAGTCACGGGCTTCTTCGCCTTTGGGAGACTTAGACACCATACAGAGCTTCTTAGCAAAATCAGCAGTGAGTTTGTAGTCGGTGGATACTTGCCCGCCTCGTTCACCCTGTAGGGTGAATGGGATATAATCAATATTTTCACTTGCAAAAGTATTATTGACAATATTCTTTTTTGCCCATTTAGCATAATGGGCAGGATGCAGTTCTAAAAAAGAATATAATGCTTTCGCCGTGGTCATACCTTGACCGTCAATCTGCAAGGCAATTTCAATAGGGGTCTGACGTTCCTTGGGTTTATTAATCAATGCTATGTTACTCATTAGCGCATACCCCCAATTCCCGAGCAAGAATTATGCCATCTTTTAGCCCAGCCTTATAAGCTACTTCCGAAACTACGCCACTATAATCAAGAAGCGCCTCGTATTGCTCCATGTCTCGTTCATCACTACATTTTATTTTTCTAAACAATGTATTTACTTCTTCGTTCTTTGCTATTACGGGGTCAATGCGCTCCCAAATAAAATCGCCAAACAATTTATTAAACCTATCGTCTGCCATGTAATCATTCCTTTCTTTTTTTGTCGCCCTCTTGCAAAGAAAGAATGTGGGTGCTATACTCATAGCAAAGCACAACCTCTTTCGAGAGGGTGGTTATTGAAGTCCGTTCAGGCTGTCAAACTTGGAGCGGGCTTCATGCTATTTTTCTGAGTTATTTTGATTTTCAAGCCATTCAATAACCTTAGCCTTGTTAAATCTTACCTTTGTGCCAACCTTGAAACTTGGCAATCCTTTTGCCCTTAATCTGTCAATTGTCTTTTCTGTCACTTTTAATATTTCGGATAATTCGTTCTTTGTTAAAATATCCTCTTCCATATCTCACCCCCCTTTTAGTAATATTATAGACTCTTTGCTCCGTGGATTATACCTATAATATACTTTGGCTAGACAGGTGTCAAGAAAAAATACCGCTTTGGCTTACAAAATAATACCCAATAAAAAAGCGGGGATGAACCCCGCCGCAAATACAGTACATAACTATTGCCAGTTAAATTGCCATGAACCGTCCGAGCCGTATACCTCAAGGTAATACCATCCATCATAAGGAACTATTATTGTCTTATCTGATATAAAATCTCCAATTTCATTAGCTATTACCTCAACTAAATCTTGATTGGAATCAGATAGTTTTACAATAAAATTACCAGTCCCCTTATATGTTCCAGTAAAATGAAGTGAGCCGGTGCCGATATATATCTTCCATATTTGTTTCCCGTTGCTGTCAATTATTTTTTTAGGTTCGCGTTCTGCCTTTATTTTTTCTACCTTTTGCTTACATTCTTGTTTAAAGGTAAAAATATCCTCTTTGAATAGTCCTGTATAATCGTCAGGCACATCATTTATATAATATTCAGCCATCCCATAATCACTTTTATTGAAATTTTCGCGAGCAGAAGCATATTGGTAGAGTGCATCTGAATCTTTATAACATATTTCTTGTAAATAAACTAATTTAACCCCTGCATCATGCCATTTGCTTTGTTTAATTAAATTTATTCCTTCCTGATATTGTTCTTCGTCATAACTTACTTGAGCGGCAGGATGATTAATGTCTTCTTTGTCCGATGTAAAATTATCGGCAACACCAAATAAAACCAACACAACAATAAATATTATAGAAGGTAGTAAAAACTTAATCTTATGTTTCCAATCCATGCGACCACCCCTCTACCATATTTTAAAACAAAAAATGTGTAACTGGGAAATAAAAGTTAAAATTTCTTACTTTTACAGTTGTATTTTGCATAAATAGTGCCCACCATGACCACCCTATCAGATATAGCCTCTGTTGCGGTTTCTGAGCGTCACCCCCTTGTAATAATTGGCATATAGTAGTAAGATAATGTAAATAGAGGAACGGACAACCTTTAAGGAGGAATTGCAATGAAGAAGTTTACCCTTGGTATCATCGTTGGATTGTTGATTGGATTATTGACCTTTGCCTCATTCGCCGTAGCGGACAGCCCGATAAAACTCATTGTGAACGGCGCAGAAGTTCAAACCGGCGACTGCCCGCCGCAAATTGTGAATGGCTATACCCTTGTCCCGGCTAGGGCGTTGGCAGAGTCACTTGATTGCAATGTCGTATGGGATGAAGTCAACAATGCTGTGATTATCACAAGCAATGTAACCACAACCGAACCCACCCAAACCATGCCCGAAACCGTGACAGAATCGACTACATCGACAGTGAACGATGGCGTTGTTGCCCCCGTTACCACTGTAACAAATGATGATGGCAGCACCACTACGACTAATTCGGATGGAAGCGTGACTACAACTTCTGAATACGGCACTACCACTACAACAAAACATATAGTAGTAGGGGAATAATTAAACAACTGCAGTATAAGTAAATTCAATACCTCTGGCATAGAATATTTGGTCAGATTCATTGTATGTGACACCATCATCACATACCTGCGATCTTGACCATTTATTTTTTACCCGATAATAAGCTTTCACTTTAAACTTGCCATTAGTGTAATCGTAATCTGTAACCTTTAGTAAAAATTTAGGGTTCCCGGTAAGCCTAACGGGATAACCACTTGTTTCACCATTTAAGTAATTTGGTAAATCAAACCCACTAATAGCTAAAGTTACAACAAAAGATTTCCCTTTGAAATCGTCGGGTAACTGTACCCATTTTTCGGGTATATAAGTCAATATATCTGATTCTGTAATGCTGTCTATTTGAGCATCCGAAGTTAAACCACCCCAACTATAATCCATGTTTTTTGTAGCATCCCACTGAATTACAGGCCGAAATCGTTTGAAGGTTGTTGTTGAAATATTATATGATGTTACATGACCAGTAGCGTCAACAGACAGATTTGTAATATAACCTGCTATTGAAACACTTTCATAAGTCCACTTTAAAAACCTAGTCAACCCCAAATAGCATTCTTGAACATTGCTGCTAGAGTCATATTCAGTGCTACCCGTCCCGGTAGATACAAGATACATATAGTCCTTCGTGCCGCTTGACAAATGCCGCCGCAGTCCATTTGCGTCAATAGTGGTGTAACTACCATCTGCGTGCATGAACTTGCATCCATATACGCCTGTCGCATATTCCCCAATATGAATACGCAGAACATCACTCGCATCATAGATTTTCAACCCATTGTCTACGATTTGAAATTTACCGTTATTACTGAGAATGTTGACGATGGCCGCGTTCAAGGTTCCGGTGTTAATCATACTTGCGTTAATACTTTCGCCGCTTATAGCCAAGTCCCAGGTCATACCACCATCCGAGGATATAATCATACCGTCGGGCGTGATGCGGACCATATTCCCGGTCAAAGAGCCACTTACCCGCTCTGACCATGTGCTAACTCCGTCAACAAGGGTATAGTCACCGCTTGCCCCGTTTATTATGGTTGCCGCCGTATCAAGCATGGCTTTCAGTAGGTTTTTGACACTGGTGTTAGGCTTGATGCTAGACTTGACGTAATCCGATGCCTTGATGGTTTGGGCTATACTCGCGGCTATCTTTTCTATCGGGTCGCCAACATCAATATCGCATAGCCACGGCTGAAAGATAGCGTATTTGTAACGGATGATTCGGGCTTGAGTGTTGATGTCGATAGTCTCGTCAACAATGTCAATGAGATGCCCAATGTCGAAAGTTTCATGCTCATAGCCGGGAATACTGCGAAGGTCGAGCATCTTAAATTTGTAGGTATGGCGCGGCTTGCACATCTTGGCGAGGTATTCCTCGCCCTTGGCCTTTAACTGCGTTGCATCGGATATTTCTTGGTTGATGTAAGTACCAATAAGGACGCGGCTTGTGAATGTGTTGTTGTCAAGATACTCTTTGCCGCCGTTCACCGAAGAAATGTTTAAGTCGTCTGCGCCGTAGCAATAGCACCGGGAAATAATCTCCCTGTCGTCTATGCGCTCGATGTTTTTCAAGTTCTTAGCATATCGCGCACCAAAACCCGTATAATTGAGCCAAGTTGATTCGGAGCGCAGGGAGACGGTTTTATTGAGGCTATCCCAAACAAGGTTGCCGCCCCATAACTCCTGCACCTTGTTGATATTTTGGAGTATGGATTCCTTCTCAGTCTCCAGGTCGAATGTGCCCTCGACGTCAACGGTGCCCACCGTCCAGCCAGTGCCATCTAGCAGAGCATACAAGGCGTGTCCGGCACTTCCGACGGCGTAACGCCCCCCGGATAAATCGGAACCACCAGAGACGATAATAACCGACAATGCGGGCGGGCTTGGCGTTGAAGGGTCATTGGATATGCCGGATTCAGCGTAATCCTTGTTGAGAAGCACCCAGGATTCCTTTGCCATGAACTTGCCCCACTTGCTCAATCCCTCTCGACTCGCAGTGACCGCATCGGGATTCGCTACGATAAACTCCCTGCCACCAGCGATGATGCGATAGTCATTCGTGAGGTATTGCCACTTTTCGGAATCATAGGGCAATTCAAATTCAAGCTTGCATTCTCCGTTTAGTTCGTTGTCGATGCAACAAGTATCTGCCTTGAGTCCGTCACCTTCGGGCGATAAAAAAGCCACCGGCTTATCGGTGGCGGGGTCGCGTATTTCGATGTATTCAGGTATTAATCTTAGTTGATGCGTGGTTTCTGTTTTTTGGTTGAATAACGTGGTGTTAAATAAGAAAGTGTTTAATAATGCTCCGCTCAATGTATCACCCCTCTCAGGCAATAAAAATAGAGCCAGTTGGCTCCGTTGTGGGCTGTTTAGTTGTTGCGTTTTATAAGTCTACTATGCAGGTTCAACTACCGTTGGACTATCTCCCCATACCGTCAAAATAGCAGTTTTAAACGGTTCTGCTATTTCTGATTGCACGGCGGTTCTGCCCGATATGCTGTTGGTATACGCCCTACGCCAAGGTTGTCCTATCGGATATTCTACTTCATCAACCGTCGTAAATTGCTGTTTTCTAAGGCTTACATTGTCCTGTGTTAACATATCAAGATAAGTTTTTTCAATCATTTCTAATCCTCCTAACTTGCTGTCTTGTAAATAATCACGCCTTTAATAGACGTAGTATTGTTAATATTTGAGGCTGTTATGTTAGTATAAGCCACATTGTCACCCGCCTGATAAATGAGAAACTTAGATAACCCAGATTCCGAATATCCTGTAATTTGGGAATATCCAGCGCTAAAGTCAAGATTGCTTATTAAGGCAAAATAACATCCTACTATAGTATTCGCTACAGCTAACGGCAGTCCGTCAATTTGAATACTCCCCGCCATAGATACATCTTTTGCAGATAGGGCAAGATTAAATGGAGCATGAACTAATTTGCCAACCTTATAATATTGTCCAGATTGTGCTGAATACGTGTTCGTTCCAGCAGTAGACGAGCCTTTTAGAACAGGAGTCCATATACCTTCTTCAATTTTTAATCCATGGACTCCACCGCTATCCGTCACATCTTCTGCCTTATGCGCATCAACCACCGCCACCGTTTCCAATTCCTCATACATACCCGCAGTAATATAACTGTTTACAACACTGCCCAATTGATGCGCGGCGGCAACGGTTCCCTCCTGCGCCCGAAGGATGCTCGAGCAATTATTCCCGCTTTTTACACCTACCTCTACAATTTCGTTGTCAATTGTTACCCTAAATGGAGCGGCGGGAAGAATATCTCCATTTACTACAGTAAGGGAATCTGCCCCCGCCTCCATCAACGCCGATAACGTGGTCTGCGCGTTGTTTGCGGCCTTTAATCTGCTCAAAAAATCACTTCCCTTCTAAATAAACTTGTTGTACCATTTGACGGTCACATTTCCAGAGCCAACAGTCACCGTATTACTGCCCACCGCGAGCTTCGGAAACACATTGTTGTAATTGCCGAGCGCGTTCACGCCGTTAAAAAGAGCGGTCCGCCTTTCGGTGTCGATCACCAAAAGGTCACTCGCTGTCACGGTTCCGGCATAAGACATAATCAAGCCTGCCACGGTAACGCTCGGATTAGTGACAGGGCCAACAATCTCAACGATAATAGGAGCTACATCATTCCCACCGTTAACCGCCGTTCCTGAGCCTGTCAGCGAGCTTTGAGACGATGCCAGAGCCTTGCCGGTATAATACTTAAAAGGAATAGTAATCTTGCGGTAATTCGGCCCTTCTTCGGCAAACCTCAACTGTCCGGCGTAGACCACATAAAAGACCTTGCCCGGCCTGTTGGCGAAAGTTAATGCCTGTTCACCAAGCTTTGGATTGAGGTAGCCCATGATTTCGGTTTCCTTCGCGTCCCACGTGCTAGGTGTTGTCTCAACGAAACAAGGCAGGGAAATAACCCCTGCCTCGAACTCTGAACCAAAATATATTTCACCGTCAACGCCGGGAGCTTTGTCGGAGTATTCGCGAGTGTTCTTTATGAACTCAACCCCGCGAAGAACCTTTACCCCGAGCGGTTGGAGGATGCCGCTAGAATCCACATTTAAAGCCAATATAACCACCCCCTACATTGACGAAAGCACAGAACGAACCTCGAAGCCTAACGACTGTTCATCTGCCCTATCACTGAATGAAACGTGTTCAATGTTCACGGCTTTGTCAACATTTATTTTCATCTTGTTCTCGATTGCTGCAACAATCCGATCAACACCCTTATCCGATATGCCGCCCTGAGTTATGGATTGAATGCCGTTAGGATTACCGATAATCGCGCTTGCTAAGCGATCAAAGGAAATGGTCAAATCAGGTGATAAAACACGCTCACCCTTGAGAAGTTCAGCTATACCGCTTGTTTGAACAAATGCCCCGGTGTGCGCTTGATTCGCGGAAGTCCATTGTTGACGGGCTTCGACTATATCCCAAAACAAATCCTTGACGTTCTGTGACAAGTCCGTTCTATCGGCAATATAACGGTTATACCAATTCTGTGTACCCTCAACAGTATCGTAACTGCTTATATCCGATGCGCCCTGAGAGTAGCCGAGGCTTATTAACTGTTGCCTTGCTGATTCAGCTTTAGCGTGGGCTTGAGCCTTTATCGCCTCGTTATTATTGGTTGTGGTTGACTGTGTGGGTGCAGTCGGTTGCCCCGTACTTGAACCGGAAGGAAGATTGTTGTAATTGTCCTCAACGTCGCTCACAAAATCACTAAACCCGCTCGGTAAACTTGTCTGCCCATCCTCAATGCCTTGCGCCAGGTTTCTCATCCAATCCAAACCTTTTTCATACATGGATTCATTCGCAGAACCTAAAGCCGCCAGCATGTTCAGGGTATTGTCGTTGAGCAGGTCCTCAATCTCGTTGTAGTAGGACTCCATTTCCGACTTCTTCTTGTCGTTGGATTTTTGAAGCAGTTTGATTTCCTCGTTGGCTTCATCCTCGTAAGCGTCAGCCTGGTCATTAAGTGCGTCAATCTGGTCCTGATATGCTTCTTTTTGGTCAGCCCGCGCCCAATCTGCCTGCTTTTCAGCCCACGCCCGGTTTTCTTCCTCAATCTGCTGGTTTATGTCCTTGATGTTTTCCAAGTGGTCAACGCCGGTACGAACTCGCTCATAAGCTAACTGCTCGTCAAGCTCGGCTATTCTCTCGTTGTGGTCCTTGAGTGCGCTTTCCCGGTCAGCTTCTTCATCCTCCGTGTCCAGAGCATCAATAAGCTTTTGAATGGCCGTTATCTGCTCGTCAACCTCTGCGCGATAAGACTCTATTGCCGATTCCTTCTTTTCGATGAGGGTGTCGTTGGCATCTATCTCATCCTGGTATTCCTGCATCTTCTTATCATAGGCATCCTTGATAGCGTCCATTTCATCTTGCAGAAGTTGCTTGCGCTCACTGAACCGTTCTTCTTCAAGCTTCCACGCATCGGCCTGTGATAACATTGTTGCGTCGATGGTTTCAAGGTATTTCAACTGCTGTTCTGTATTCATCCTGCCGATGGCTTCCATGTGGTTAGCCCATGTCATAGCGGATTGATAATATTCGGTATAGGTTGTCCGGGTCAATTCTTCAAGCGTGGACTTATTCTCCCATAACTTTTGAGTATTGCTTGCGATTGCCCCGGAGAGCCTATTAATTTCGCCTTGAAGGTCGCTTACTGCGCTTTCGGCATCTTTCATATGGTCAGAGTCGCCCGCCGCCTTAAAACGGTCATATTCTGCCGTAGCTTTTGCCAAAACCGGAGTGAGCGAACCAATCTGCTGTTGGTACTGTTGGTTGGCTTCTACAAGCTTTATCTGCTCGTCATTCACAAGGGCGGTCTTTACTGCGACAAGTTCCTGCATCCGGGCAAAATCCTGCGTGGTTGCGGTCCCGGTTTCAACCTTAGAGGCGAGGTAGGTATACTCTGAATTGGCTATGCCCAAACGGTCATTCAATCGAGCGAGGGAAGATTCTAGGGCGGCGTTAGCCATCTCCGCTGACTTCGAGGCAAAGCCAAGTTGGTCAAGAGATTTTGCTATGGCATCAGCCTTCGAGGAAGTGGAACCGCCGGAAGTGGAACCATCAGAGGGAGGTTTATCGCCCAAAGCGGAATTTGCGTTAATATTAGCAATATTTCTTTCCGCTTCTTTGATGGCATTGTCCAATTTATTCAGTTCTGCGTTTTTGGTATCAATTATTTCCTGTTTTTCAGCGGCTTCTTCTTGCCTATTGCCTAATTTTGTTTTGGCAATAAAGCTACTAATGCCTTTTAACGGACCAGGGATATATTCGTACCATTTGCCACCAGGTAACAATGATTTTTGAGCCGCAATTTCTTCATCCAGAATCTTGAGCCTATCCAGCGCACCTTGTTTAGCCGCCGTGACAAGCTCTTGCTCATCTTTATATTTTTGTTTAACGCGTTCTGACTCTGCAATCCGCTCATCTTTGATCTTGGTAATTATCGCGTCAACTGTAGCATTACGCTTTAAGCCTGCTTCTTGCGCTATATCAGCAATTAATCTTTCAGTTTCCCCTAACGCTTCCTGCGCTTTTTCAGCTTCTTCTGAGCCAGTTTTTTGCTTAGCTAGGGTGTCGGTCAATTTGTCTCTGCGTTCTGTCAAATCATTTAAAACATTTAGCTCAGATTCCCATTCCTGAATCTTATTTTCACTGGTTTTTCTTTCCTCTTGTATGCGAGCAATTTCAGCGTCACTTGCCGCTAGGTCCTCTTTGGCTTTTTTAAGGTCTTTGCCAGCATCAATCATGTTTTGCATTCCTTGACGATTGATTTTTAAGGATTCAGTTTCACTGTCCCAACCATCAATAAGTTCTGGCAAGGAATCGGCTATATTATTTTTAAGTTCGCTTAACTCTTTGGCAGCCTGATTGTATTCCCCTGTCCCTCTGGTCGTACCATTAAGCCTATTCGTCAGGCTATCATATTCACCAATAAGATTCTCGGCCATAACCGCATGCTCTTGCAGCTCCTCATTAATTTTGTTGGTTTCACGGGCAATAAATCCAATGGCGGTTCCTGCTGTAACTAATGCTACCCCAACCGGGCCACCAAAAGCGGCCAAGAGTCCTCTGCCTAAAGTTCCTATTGCCGCTCTTGCGCCAGTTGCCATCGCGCTTATTCCCGCTAATCCGGTTGCGGCTTCCTTAAAACTCACGCCCATTGCCACTAAACCTGCAACCTTAGTCCCACCGTTTAATAATGCAGATACACCAGCCATTTTTAGAGCGGCGTCCAATAATTTAACTGCGGCAGTTACTTCTATTACAGTCAATAAAAACATCTGCATATCATCATCAAGATTATTAAACCACTGCACAGCATCAGTAACGCCTTCAACTAAGGCAGTTAATTCATTAAGCAAACCTGCATCGCCCAAGGCTACTGCTAACTGTTCAGCACTTGCTTTCAGCACTTCAACCTGCTTCTCAAGCGTCTGCATGGTGCGCTCGTTTTCCTTCATAGAATAGCCGAGTGCATTTTCCTGAGAAACTAAAACCTCATCAACCTTTGACCAGTTTTGAAGCAATGCCAACAGATAGTTACGCCGATAAATACCAGCCGCCGCCTGCGATAAATTGCGTTGCTGAATGTCGTTGTACTGTTCCTCCATGCCCACAACTTCGGCCATTTCTTCGGTATAAAGTCCCGCTGCCTCTGCTTGGTCGGCCATTGCATTCCGTGAAGCTTCGCTCATTTGCGGCCATTTCTGCGCCATCTCTCCAAAAACTTCTATTACGTTCCTGAATTGAGTCCGAGCTTCATCAGCAAATACCTGTATTCCCTCTGTTTCAAAAGCCTTAATAGCAACTGGTCTTTGCATAAAGGAAAGGATGGAATTAAGGGCATTACCAACCTCTTTACCTGTTCTGCCTGTGGCTTCTCGCATGGTTGTAAGTATGGCTATAGTTTCATTTAGGCTTAATCCCAGCACTTTAGCCGCACCGGAAGAACGCTGTAAACCTGCCACTAGGTCAGTCGAAGTAATAGCGAAGTCATCTGCGACCTTATTAATTTTGTCTATAACCGGGAGCAATTCATCTGCGGTTAAGCCCCACTGTGCCATAATAGCTATCATGCCGCTAGTAGCTTGTTCACTGTTTAATTCGGCCGTATTCAAAGCTAACAATGAATCCTTAGTTAACTCCAAGGTTTCTGCCTGATTGTATCCGGCCTGCGCCCATTTAATGGCAATATCGCTTACATCTGCCCAGGTATCGCCATAGGTTACGCCCAACTGTTGCAGTTCGTCACGCATGCCCTTGAAATTAAAGGCCACGTCTTCGGTTACGCGGGCAATGGTTGTCATGCCCATTTCAACGTCTTTAATGGTTTGAACGGTTTCGCCAATGCCGTACATACCGCCCATTAGAAGTGCACCGCTGCCGAGCCACGAAAACCTGCGTTGCATTAAGTCTGACATTGAGCCTCTTGCAGCAAAAGCCTGTTCGCGGGTGCGCGTATAAAGCAGTTTTTCCTGTGCCATTTGCTTTTGAATTGTTGCAAGTTCGGCGGCAGCAGATTCTTTTAGGATTTTCTGCCTGGTTAAGGCTTCTTTTGCAGTGATAGCGGATATTTCAGCTTCACCTTTAGCCGTTATTACTTTCCTGCTCGCCTCTCCCTCCGCAGTAATTCTGCTTACCATTGCCTGCTGTGCGGTCATTTGCGAGGCATCCAAACCTGTGCCTAGTTGAGTCTTGGCAAAAGTTTCTTTAACAGTCAAGGCGGTTCTGTTCGCCATAGCCTCAACCGTTTCCATCTGTGCCTTGATGCCGCCAATGCCGAATATAAGTTCGGCAAGTATCGCATTTTCGGGGTTAATCTCTGTCATGTGTCCACCACCTTTCGGGTAAATAAAAACCGGGCTATTTACCCGGCAAAGTGGTATTATTCTCTATTGGATTTTCAGGCTCGGTGTGTGGGTAGGGAGCCGTTAAAAGCCGCCCCCAAACATCGCCTTCATCGCGCTAAAACCTTGACTAAAATCTTGATAACCTTCTTCTTTTTCGTCCTTGATACAACCATGTATTTTGGCCTGAAACAATTGTTCCTCGCCCATTTCCCTAAACATCGCCTTTACTTGTGGCAACGTCTGCTTTCGCAATCTATCGTAACCGCCCAATCTGAGAGCCAACCTAGCCAACGCTTTTTTAAAACTTCCCGGTTCGGGCGGTTCCTTATTTTCGTTATCTTGTTCATCCTCTTCCGGCCAACTAATCGACCAGAAAAAATTTGATGATTTCGTTTACCTCATCTCTCCGCAGTTTCTTAAGCTTTTCGCGTTCAACCTTACCGTCGAAAGCAACCTCAAGCACCTGGTACAATGCTTCTTTACTTTCCTCTTTATCGCCAAACATGAAGTTGCTTGCTACGTTGGCCCGCGTCTTTCCATAAGCCTCAATCACCAATTCAATTTCTTCCAAGGTGGCGGGCATCACCGTGTATTCCTGTCCGTCAATCATATATTTCTTGCCAATTCCCAACGCTTCGTTAATCTCGCCCATCTCAAAATCTCCCTTCAAAATTAATTATTCTCCTTTATCGCCCCATAAAAGGGGAGCCGCGCCAGGGCAGGAGAAAAACCGAAGCGCGGCTAATTTCATCTGCTGGTGGAAAGCCAGCAGGGGTTAAACTCTTACGGTATTAAAGTCGATCATCTTCTTGTCGGAACGTCCAGACTCCAAAATTGTGTACTCAAGAGCGTGTTCCGAAGCCTTGCCGCGAGACTGCCCAAGTTCGGTTTTACCCGATGCTTTGGCTTTATAAACAGTGATGGTTTCCTTAAAAGTGTTACCGTCCAGGTCTTTCATCGTGTTTACCATCTGAATCTGAACAACCGGAATCAAGGAGTTAGACAAAACGCTAATAATGTCGCCATCGGTTACGGTGTAAACATAGTCAGCAAGGATAGCCTCGCTTGCATCTGCGGCGGCAAAGGTCAGGGTGCCGGACGCATAACTGCATTTTCCGGCTTCCTCACTACCCGCCGTAACAATTTCAAACTCGGCACCGCCATCATAACGAACCTTGACACTATCCGCGACGGCAGTTGACTTATTGGTTAAATCGACTGTGTAAGTTGTAGCGGCAGGGACGGTATGCGCTTCACCCATTACTAATACTTCGGCAGTAGTTCCACGGGTTACGCTTGCGCCCATGCTTGCCCCCAATAGACCAGCGTTAAACAAGGCATTGCTCATCGTGACAGTTCCCTTGCGCTCTTTGTCAACAGAGAAGAAGGGGAACAGGTCATTGCCGCCGTATAAGTCCTCCGAGGGGAAATCCAGACTAACCTTCACGTCTACAGCCTTTAGCAGTCGCGCAAGAACAACCTTAGTGGAGAAGTCGGTAATTATGAGTTCCGGCACACCATAAAATACAAAATCCTGATTAGGTGCAGTCAAATTCTTCACTTCCTTTCAAAATAAAAAGGCCACCGATTACTCGATGACCTCTGATACCAAAAACCTCATTACATATTTTTTTATCCCGCTAACTTGCGTGGCGTATTGGTAACTGGTCTGAAACTCCGTCAAGAAGGTTGCCCCACTCAATTGAATCTGGTGAAGCAAGTCCCTTGCTCTCGCGCCAATTACCATCGTTCCTACCTTTAGGCTTCCGGTATTAACCGGACTTGAACTATTGTTGGAGTAGATCGCTACTTCAAACATCGCGTCATAAACCAGGTCATTGTAGCGGGAACGTACACCGGGAATAGGGTAAATGCACACTAGCGGAATATTCTGAGCAGTCAATCCCTCAGGTTCCATTTCCTTCTGAATCTTAGCCACGATATTGGGCATTGGGGAACTTGTCGTCAGTCCGAGATACCCCAAAAAAACAGAATCGGCTTTCAGTTTCCCGAAAACCGAGTTAATAATTGAAAAGTCAGACAAAGGCATCACCTACCTAACCTTGGGTTCTTTCTATCACAAAATCACCTTCCATCCCAACTAATATATTTGTGGAACGGGAACGCTTTCACCGCCAGAGCCAAACGCTTAAGAACATACGGCCTTGACAACACAACTATTTCCCGCATCCAGTGTTGTGGTTCAACGGGCGGGTACTTCCATTCAAGGTTGCGTCCCTCCCATCTTCCAGAAGAATGATGCGTCTCACCATCAAGGTTCACATACTCACCTTCCGGTCTGCCACGAATAGTATGCCGTCCGGGGTCGCGGGCAGGATTCCAATACTGTGACTGAACATAAGCGTTCCATGCAGGATTGCTTGTATCTGCAAGCGAACCAGAACCCCATTCAGTTGTTAAGGCCATCATGCCATGAGCTTCAACCGTACCGTAAACATACCCGCCCATGGTCACTACTTCCTGAAAAATTACATCACGGTCAACTTCCGGGGGAGCCTTGCCCCGAACCTGTGCCCAAATCCAGTTAGTCAAAGCTTCGCACTCAAGAAACAAAGCTTCCATAAGCCCAAGTTGCATGCCTTCTGCGTCAATCCGTATGCCCATATCATCACCCCGTCCATACGCTCAATTGCAACACCATCGCGCCGGGATATTTCAAAAGGTCAACATCATCAACTCGATACGACTTATCCATAACAACTGCCTTATCCAATAATGCAATCCCTGCAATATTGGCGGCATACACCAAAAGGACAGTTCCAGATAATAGTCCGGAGTCCTCTTGTCTCATGCGATAGGTTACTTGGTCAGCCCGACACGGCGCGGCGTTGATAATGGTCGTGGTAGTCTCACCCGAAGGATTCCCGTTTTCATCATAATCCGTTTCAGTCCGCGTCACCATCAAAGCGGCGTTGCAGAGCATCCCGTGAGCGATAATTGAAATGTCCGTTCCCTGCACGTTTTCCTTTTTGGATACCACCGTTAAGTAAGACTCGCTGCCAGCAGTCACCATCTCGCCAGTAACCAGATTAGATTCAAGGAGCAGGTTCATCAACCGCCTGTTCTGCACTGCATAATCCGAATA
This sequence comes from Syntrophomonas sp., assembly GCA_036677685.1. Classification (GTDB taxonomy): domain Bacteria; phylum Bacillota; class Syntrophomonadia; order Syntrophomonadales; family Syntrophomonadaceae; genus JAQUBU01. Next base: position 96,282 of record JAVBWA010000026.1, read on the forward strand.
ACTACCCTTAAACCGGGAAATGGTAGCTTTGCCCGTGTAGTTTGTCGGAGTGCGCACAATAGTTATATCAATGCCATCATTGACGATGTGCTTATATTTCCAATCGGTCATTGGCTACCACTCCAATCGGGCTAAAGTATGCCGCTTCGCCACCGACCGCAAGGTCGAGGTAATTCATTACATTGGCTTCAAATTCAACTTTTTTCTTTATCCAGTCAACTTCTTGCAGCTTGTAGGAATATCCACCTTCATGGGTTTCGGATATTGCCACCCTGTTGGGCATACCCGGACAGAGCAGGGCGCAGACTTGAGCAATACAAGCCGATTGAAGAAATGTCAACTCATCACCTTCGGTAATATCGGCATAAGTCGGAACCGCCTTTTTTATCAAGGCTTCCGCTAAAGTCGCCTTACTCTGAATTTCCGCATCGGATAGAATGCTTGTGGTTACGCCCATATCGATGCGTACCTGAGTTTCGTATCCTGTTGGCAAAATAGCCATTTAATCACCCCCAAGGGGAAGGGGAGGACTATGCCTCCCCTAAAATTAGGCGTTGGTGGTCAGGGTCTTTACCACATCGGGGAACAGAGTAGCAAAGCCCGTTACTTGAGACAGTACGATAGTCTCAAACTGAGACTTAATCATCTTGTCAGTTTCCACAATGTCTGCGCCGATTTCAGTCACCTGCTCAAGCGCATATTTCGGGTCGATTACCAGGACTTTGTTCTCGATGGTGGACGAAGGCAGATAAACATAGCGCATCGGGCCAGAGAAAACATTCTGCGCCAGATTAGCACCGCCGCCAACAGGAGTACCGCCATTGATAGAGGCCATCAGGGTCAAGGGGTCGATAACAGGCGGCTGAATGCCCAATACTTTAATCAACTGGGTTTCATCCACAATGGCAGTAATGCCCTTGTACGGATAGAACTTGAGCCGGAATTTCAGCCAAGCTTCCCAATCAATGCCGTCAGCAACCACGCCGCCAAGGTCGGTCAGGTTGTAATTGGTCGCGGCAGTCGAATCGTTGCCATCACCGCTAATCAGGACATTAACGGCTTTTTCGGCAAGGTCAAGTCCAGTCTGCTGGAGAATGCCGTCAATCAGCAGGGCCAGCATATCAACGCGCATACGCCGGATAAACTCATAAGAAAAGTCAATGGCGCGGCCTTCCTTATTCAGGCTTACCGAATGCTCATGCCCGGTGATGGTAGTGGTCGGAATCTCGGTTCCCTGCGCAACACGCTTCTTCTGTTTTGCGGCAGTAGCCAGGTCAACATAGAAGGTCTTATAAGCGTTGCCCTGAATCGGGGTCTTAATTGCCACCAGTTCATTCAGAATATCGGGGGCAATCATAGCCTGCCGAGCAGTACGGTTGATAAATTCGGGAAAAAGCACGTCAGAGCTTGAAGTTCCCAGGAAGAAACTGTCCACGGTATCGGCGTATAGTCCTCTCGCTTCATCGCTCTTGGTACGAATGCCAGCCGCCAGCATTTGACGCTCAAAAGCATCAATTTTGCCCAGGTGGGCATCGTTGCCGACATACTGGGTTGAAGGGTCAAGCCCCTCAAATAGCTGTGAAAGCGTCATGCCCTTGCCGTAAGCTTCTTTATACAAGTTCAGTCCTGCGCTTAACATATCCTTAAGCCCGAGGTATCCGTTAGGTTTGGTAGTAGTCAATTCATTCACATCCTTTCAAAATGTCAGAAAACAAAAAATCCCGCCTAAAGCGGGTTTGCGGTATTTGGTTGTCGGCTTATTTATTAGCCAAGATATAGAATACAAAGGTCATTGGTGGTGTCAATCGCAACACACTTCGCACCTTTAAAGGTAGTTGACTTCGCGGCGGCACCAGCACCGTTGCACTCTGCGAAGTCTCCAACAGCCAGTTCATCGCTATACATGGGAACGTCAATCACGTATCCGGCATCTTGGACAGCCACATAACCATCGGATTCATACCTTAAAAACACTCCGATAGGAGCGTCCGCGTCGGAGCCTAATCCAACCTCACCAATTCCAGTCAGAGCCACCAAAAGAGGGGCTACGCTACTGGAGGTAAGGGTGCTTGCGGCCTTAAAGGTAGTGGCATGGTAGCCTTCCCCCTGAAATTGTTCCTTTGCCTGCGCGTAAGTTAAAGCAGCCATTTGTTATACACTTCCTTTCAAATTATTCACTTGCCACAACACCGAACGCCTGCAAAGCGTCGATGATGGCGTTAATAGCAGTTCGTGCTTCTGCGTCAACGGTTGTTCCATCTGCGGGGTCGGCAATTAAAGCCGCCTGAGTACCACTTGCCACCGCATCGCCAGCACCATCGAGTTTATTCAACTCAGTTACGCTTGCGGTAATGCCATCCAAAACATTCAATTCAGTGGCAGTCGCGGTTACTTCGGTTCCGTTAAGGAATAGCTTTTTTAGCTTGGCTATCCCAAAGTTAAAACCACCTAACATTTATTCCACCTACCTTCCAACCTTGTAAAGTTCAGGGTCAAGTGTTTGCTTGAGTTCCCCGCCCGGCAGGTTCAAGTCTTCGCCCTTGGTCCTTGAGGGCGGGACACCGAGTTTTGCCAGTGCCGATTTTTCCCACGCCTCGCCCATCTCTTTAACTTCATCAATGGACAGGTTAGCAAACATCTTCTTGAAGGTTTCTTCCTTGAAGTCGGTGCCTTGGTCACGTACACCGGATGCAAGAGCAGTCGCAATTACATCTTCCCGGTATTTGGTTCCAAGTTCGGCCTGCGGGGTCAGTTCGTCAACCTTAGTTTTGAGGTCGGCAATCTCGGTGTCCTTGGTTTCTAGGTCAAGCGCAAACTGATCTTTTTCAGCAGTCAGATCGGCAATCTGTTTTTCCAGTGCCAGTTTTTCTTTCTCATCCACTTGGTTTTCACTTCCTTTCTTTGATTTGGCCTTTAGAGCCTCGTTTAAGGTTCCGTCAAGCGCGTCCTGCATCAAGTGGTCGTGTCCTGCGTCTAAAAGTTCTTTCACGGACTCCTTGTGCTTTTGGCTTAACTTCGCCATTGTCCAACCTTCCGGCAATTCCGTTTCTGAATACATGTCGTGGTACAATTGATGCAACTCGCTTGCATCGCGTAGATTCTCGCCTTCGATTTGGAATGTCGCAGAGGTTGAAGATAAACAACAAAAAACTGGTGCATCTTTGTTCACCAGCTTCAGGTCTGCTATGTTGTTGAGATTCAATTTTCCGGTTTTTCCGGATGGTTCACTGGGGGGCTTTGCCGAGAATGTCTTAGCATCCGGGTAAGCACCCGCCACCACATCGGAATTTTCGTATATCTGGCTGTTATCTTTTCGTGGAGGGGGCGCAGGCTTTGCTATGACATAACATTGAACTTGTTGCTCGTTCACGTTATAAAATCTGCCCGGCATATGCTTGCAATTCTCATAATCCCGAATATCGTTGTGACATATTGAGCATTCAGAACGTCCCCACATTGCGCTTACGGATGAATCTTTTAGCGTTCCACTATCGAGCATTTTGTTTAAATCATCCGTAGTCATGCCCTGAATGTATGTAGGCAATCCTGCCACCATATACATAGAGCCATCAAGCGCGTAATCTTCGCCATCCTGTACAATTTGCCCATCAAAGAAACGTCCGTACGGTAATACCGGGGAACGCGGAATTATACCATTAAGCCCCGAATTAAAGGCATGGTCGGCAATTTGCACCACATCACCGCTTAAAACATTGGACAAGTAAATATCCAGCAAGGCGCGGTCAAATTGCAAGGCATGAGAGGGAATAAACTTCGTGCCAAGAAGTCGGTAATTATGCACATATACTTGGTCTGCGCTCAAGGTTTCTTTCGCTAAGGCATTTATCTTCGCCAGCTGTTCAGGTGTTGGTTTTGCCATCTAGGGATACACCCCCTTTCTCAATGTTTTGGGCCAGTTTATTAAATTGTTCCGCTACTTTATGCGGCAACACGGTATCAACGCATATGTTTGGAATACAATCTTTGCTCACAAAGCCACCGGCATGAACCATCGGCCCGCCGTAGGTACACTTCCTAAGCGCGTCTTTCATCTGCTCCTCGCTGAGCGACTTCTTGGCTTCAAGGACAACCTTGTCCATTTCGTCTTGTGTCAACATCTAATCACCTGCCTTTATGTCGCCGGGGTACTGCCAATCTCCCGGCAAGGTTTCCCTTATCTCTGCCCCCGCCTCTCGTAGTACCGTTAAATCCTCCTCGCTGAATCTGTGGCATATCGCCACCCTGCCATCTGTGCCTTGCAAAGGTATGCCGATTGCCACACCGCTAGGCAAGGGGAGAACTGCATCAAGGGCTTGTTGGTTGGGGAATGCCGCTATCATATCTGCACCCCCCGACCTGCAAGGATTCGCTGGAGTGCGTGGTAGTTTTGGGTTATTTCAGGTGGAGTGAGGGCGCGATTGTAAAGCAACACAAAATATATATCCCCTTCAAAATACCTGCTATTTTTGGGTTCGCAACCTATTCGTAAGTCTGGGTTAACCGTCTGTATCGGTTCCGCAAATGCTACAGGGTTGCCGCCAATCGTCCCTTTGCAAGTTGTTACTTTTTCCGAATCATAGATGCCGCCAATATATGCGGGAACTCCAGCAGATAGACTTTGGATAGTCCAAGCCGCTACCGTTGTTACCTGGTCTTTGTATACATCCAAACGGACCAATCCCGAACTTGTCAAACCAAATTTCCATTGGTACTTATCCGTTTCATATTTAGTTACAACTGAGTTTTGCTTCCAATCGTTTACGATAGTTGGATTAATAACCGCAAAAACGCTAAATTCATTATTGAAGTTTACGGGGTCTCCATGCCCACAGTTAATCAAATCATCCCCGTTGCCTTGTAGCCCCTGCCCTGTCCATGTCGGGTCGTTGGTGTCTGCTCCTGCGGTGGAACCTAACTGTCCGTGGTTTCCATTGCCACTCCTATCAATTAATTTGTTGCCCCCACCTTGAAAGTCATAACAAGCAACAAGCCCATGGGAAACGATGCCAAGTTCTTGAAAGTTTAAAGGGTATGCTTGATTTAACATTAGTCATACCCCCTAAACCTTGGTTACTCTGACTTTTGCTGTAAATCCATCCGAACCACCCAAGATAGTATCGTTACTCAAGGTAATTCTGCCATTGCCCCCAAGCATCCACCCTTGAACTAAGAATGAACGGGTAGAGTTTGCGGATACCGAGGCATAGGTCAGTTCACCATAGCGGGTACTGCCGCCAAAGGACGCTAAAGTCGTCTTGATTGCAAGACTTAAAGCCGTTACAGTTGATGGATTATAAACATGGATAAGATATTTTCCTTCTGCTTGTACGGGGTCAGGTGCGGCTACGTCTACATTTACCGCAGTATTGGCACTCGCCGAGTTTGCCCATGTTGCGTCTTGGTCGGTTCCTACTTGTGCATTACTTCCAACCACTTTTACACCGGGACTCAAAACACCCGTCAACCAATCATACAATTTGCTTGAATAGTCCTTAAAACTCATGTTTCACCTTCTTTCTACTGTGTCGCCGGGGGGCTACCATGTCGCGGATAGTCCTCTTGCTGTGCGTTCCGTTCCTCGCGGGCTTTACGCTCCGTTAAAAGTTCCTCAAAGTTTTCTGGTTCACCAATCATGCCCAATACTTCCCGGTGAGCCTTCATTTCCTCATAGTCTGAGATGGCCCCGCGCATTCGAGCAGTAATAATGATGTCCTGCCGCGTCTGCTTCTCGGCTACCACTTGCAGTTCGCTTCGGAGGTCAACCGGTGCGAAGGAAACGTCAACCCAACCACGCACACCCTCAAGGCTCAACGCCAAAGTTAAAGCCCGCTCCAAGAGGTTTTCAACCACCTTCTGAACGGACTCGATACCACGGCTATAAAGTTTTAACTCGGCGGTATAAGACTCTTTGCTGGTATCTGCACTGATTCCGATAATAGACGATAGCGTTTTGAGCGCGGCGGCAAGGGACTTGTTGATGGTGTTGATAACTGCATCTACCCGGATTGACTGATTCCCGCCTTTGCCAACGAGGTCAAGGTCCGCGCTGTCCCACATGACCGGAATAGAATCAGGCTCTAGGTTGGTCATAGCGGTTTGAACGTCAGTTCGTATCTTGTCCATCCACTCTTTGCGCTTCGCCGGGTCATTCTGAATATGACTCGGCATGTTTTTAATGGCTATTTCCTCAAGCAGTTTAATCCTCATCCGAGGATAGCCGGTTTGATGAACTGCCGCCTGCAAGTCATTCAAAAAGCCTATCTGCCACGCCACAACCTGAATCAACGATACCAAGGGGCTTGTGCCGTAAGGGTCGTTGGTCGCGGGGTCTAACGGTTGGTAAAATACTGTTGGATAGTCAATCTTGATATAACCATTGCTACCGGGGATTGACTGTCTTTGGTATGGGACCAAACGGTTTTCTTCGCGCTGGAAATAGATTGTCGCGGGGTCAAAAGGTTGCATCCTGTCCAACTTGCCGAGAGAGTTCAAAACATCCTCGGCTCCGCAAGCACCCCTCATCAATGTGTCCAAAAGCAGTTGACCGGTGATGAGGTCTAATCCCTTCGCCTCTTGAAAGACATTGCCAGCAGGGGGATGATTGAGCCTCCACAAGAGATTATCAAGCACCCTTTGAGCGCGGGGGCTATCCTCGCCGCCCTTTTCCTTCTTGGCTTTGCAAATTATCCCTGAGTTAGCTACCCGAAGGAATTGCCAAATAGCGAAGGACGTTTCGGGATGATTCACTCTGAGCAGGTCCAATATATCGGAGCTTGAATAATACTTGAATTGCGTTATGTCAATCTGTCGCGTAGTCTCAAATTTACGGGGCAGATACCCGAAGCTAAAATACGAATATGGGTATTGCTCCGTCTTTGCTTTGCCGGATGAGGGTGGATTAACAACAGTGTCCGGACTTCGTGCGGTTTGGATGCTGGTTTTATTGCGTTTGCGTTTTGCCAATTATTTCACCTGCCTTTACCATTTCGTGTTTATTCCCGTTATGTCGGGCATCATGGAGTGCGTGAACTCTTTATTAAAACTTGAAAACAACGCGCAAACCATCTGCAATGCTTCCGGTTCATCGTCATATTTTCCAAAATCCAAATAAATAAGCCCCATAACAAGGGACTTTTGTTTAACGCTGAATTTTATATAACCGTTTTTAATCATCGGTTGAAGTTGTCCTTTAATTCGTGCGTGTTTATCGCCCTTTGGTTTCGGTTCCGTAACAATATTGATATATGTCCCGTTTTTTGCCGATGCTTTTTGAACATTGCTGGCAAGGTAAGCCTGAAACGCAACATCTTCAATGTAGAACTCGCGGTAATTGTATTTCTCATGCTTGGTAAAAATATCCTCAATTTGCTTGTCTGGATTCCTGCGGCAAGCATCTGATTCAACTACATAGAGATAGCCGTTTAAGTCTCGCGCCACTGTGCATATCGGGGCAAGGTCGCTCTTCTCATTCTTGCCCATTGACGGGTCCAACGCGCCTTTAACAACACAAATATCTAAATCAGGAAGACCGCTAGAACCTTCATCGTCATAATATTGGAAGTCCTCTTTCGTCACCCACATATTATTTTCATCAACCGGGTTATTCTGAAACTCTGAGTTGTAAGCTGCAGGGCCTTCGTTTATCAATGCCTCACGGTAATAATATATGTCCTTAGCTTCCGGCCAAATTAGTTCAACCCCGGCAGTCATTTCCTCTTTGTTGGCTTCAAAAAACTCTCGGGCATCATCGGCGCGGTTTTTATTGCTTAAATCCGTATATATTTTTTCCCAATCAATCCATAGCGGGCTTTTGCTATCCTCTATGACCGCTTTATATATCTTTGTCCGATAGCCCGGACGCTTCGTTAAGAGGTTATATAACAGGCTGTCAAGGTGTAGAACCGTACCAATCATAATTATATCGGTATAATTTGAACCGGCCTTGGTTACAACCTTGTCAAACCAGTTCATCAATTTAGCCCGCTGGTCGGGACTCTGTACGTTTTCATCATTCTCAACATCATCAAGAATGATTAAATCCGGCCTGTAGTGTTTGTGTTTTATCCCTCTTATCCTTTTGCCTGAGCCACGGGCAATAAGCAATACGCCTGTTTTGGTGAGAATTGCATCGGTTTTCCAGGTATCTTTTCCCTTGAGATTCCCGAAGTCTTCGAGGATATACTCATTTTCTTCTATGGTATTCTTGATTTTCTTTAGATCATCTTCGGCCTGGGTGCTGCTGTCAGAGATAATAACAATATAGTGCCGCTTCTTATAAACTGTTTGGTGGGTAGGGTAAATGGTATTCCATATGGTCGATTTCGCAGACTCACGGGGAGCCGCTATAATCTCTTTTATGCCTCCTGCATTCTTCTCAATCCAACGCATTTCCCGGTACTGCTCATGGTGGAATTGACACGGGGCATGAAAGCAGTAATCAGGGAAATAGGCGCGGGCAAAGTATTCGTAATCAATAGCTCCAAGAAGCCGCCTTATGCCTTTAGTCCCCGTGAGCGGATTCTCTGCAAGTATCTTTTCCACTTCTTCGGGCGGGAAGTGAATGTCCAAGTACTCAAATGTTAAATTTATAAGATATTGCTCGTAATCCATTGCACCACCGCCAGTCAAGTAACCGTCAAGTAAAAAAACGCCCGTATTTAGGCGTTTGTAGCGTTGCCGGTCGTCTTTTATTGTCATTCAGTCACATAAGAAAACTGTTGTTTGCAAAAGCGTCGAAAAATGAAAATATGGTGGGAAGGGTAGGACTCGAACCTACACACGCCGAGCGCATGCACATTAACGAACTATATATTTTTCATATTTTGTATATAATGAAATACCGCTAACGGCATCAATGTCACATGCAGGTATTAAATATTTTTCATTTTTGGATGTAAGTATAAATATATAATCAACTTTTGTTTTATCAAAATTTTTAATTTTACCTGCGAAAGACCTATTCCCTCCCTTAACGGATAAACTTACATAAAAATTATCTCCCCTAACAAAAGAAGTAGTTTTTATTTGAATACGGCATAATTTGTCTTGGATATCAACTACCAAATCATAGTCTTGGCTATCAGTTAGCGGCAATGATACCGTATATCCCTTGGAGGCAAACCAACCTATAGCTACTCCTAGGCCTATATCTCCTTGTTTTTTGGTGTTTAATGCTTCTGAAAACATAATATCTTCCTTTCACGGTGGGTTAACCATTCACCCACCTTCCCATATTTGTACCCCGCCCCCATCATCACCCGCAAACATAAACTTGCGCCTCAAGGGGCAGGGCTTTGTTTTAAGGTGCCGTAAGGCTCCTAATTGTTTTTGTGAGTGGGCCGGGATTTGCGCCCGGCATGATGCACATTTTAAGGTCAGTCAATGGCGCATCTTAACCTCGACCAGCGTCTACCTATTTCGCCACCACTCACGTTGCCCCGCCATAGTCCAACACGTCTGCCGGTTGCCATGGACTTACCAGGCGCATAGTCAAACCCTTCATTGAAGGTGTTTGCTCAAATTATGCGGGCAGGGCAGCAAAGAGGAGCCGCCCTTGTGCGGAGGTAACACTTAACCCGCAAAGCTAATTTCTTATCGCCTTTAATACCTCAATGCCCTTGGCTAAGTCTCTAAAACCAAGAAGTTTATGCTCATTCGGATACATGATAATTACCGGAACTCCCGGCTTTCCCTTATACCCCGCTAACTTCTGCCCGTGTTCATCCCATATCTTATAGGAGCCGGAACGGATGAAGTAACGATATTCGCCCATCAAGTGACGCTCCATGCAATACGGATTATGCAAATGGGCTTCTGCTGCCACATCACATGGACCTTGAATCTCCATTATCCGGCGCATAGCATTTTCCAGGTTTAGGCTAGACTTGAATGGGTATTTGTGCCGACATTTCCAATGGTATTGCTGACTGCCAAGGTTAATAAACAGATCGCCACCATGCCACAAATTAACGGCATCGGTTATATCGCAAAGAGAATCAATAAAATCCTTATCGCCTTGTTTTTTGTCCCAATCATCGTGGCAACCGCGAACTAGCGCAAGGCAGTTATCAGCCATCATTGCCATACGTCTTTTAACGGCTATATCCTGCATTCCCGGCTGGATTATCTGCTCGAAATTACCGCCCGGATGCGTGCCGGTTATGTAATTGTCCTTGTAGTCGCCGCCGCCAATCCAATAAAGCCCTTCGGTTGAGCGGATTAATTCGGAATCATGCTCCAACAAGTCGTAATCTGTCCCGACTGCGCCCTCATGCCAATCTGACCACCAAGCTATACCAATAGGCTTATCGTCATTGAGCGTAATGGTTGCCTTAACCTGTTTGGTGCTTAACTGTTGCTGTGCCTTCTGCATCACCATCATAGCATTATAAAAAGCGTCAATGTCCTGTTCGGAGCACTCACGCTTATCGGCGAACTCAACTTTTTTGATATTATTTTTTATCCATCTTCGCAAACTTCGCTCATTGCGCCCGGTAGCCCTCGCTATCCCGGCTATACTACCGTGTTCTTCGAGCAATTGTTCGTATTCCTTAATGGTTAAACTCATCTGACATTCCCCCTTATGTTTCCAGCAGTCCCGCCCCTCTGCACAATGCCTATAAAGGCAACGAAACATACAATTTTCCCACGTGACCAAAATCTTATTTACCCGCCTCCACCTTCCATTTACATCACTCCAATTAACCAATATCTATTCTTGGTTCTCGTCACGCGCCTGCCCTGCGCCTTAAGGATGAAATATTCTCTGCGTGTTAGTTGTCTCATGTTATCCCTCCACTATTTATTTTCTGCTTCCCATGCCTTAATTTCATTGATAGCCATTCCGACAAGTCCGGGCGATTCAATGGAATCTGTTGCCTTGAAATGGGATTCACCATGACTAGGGAACATAAACTCAATCATTGCAAAATTAGCCACATCAACAAGGTATTCAGTGTTTCCTGTCTGTTCATATTTCTTAAGCCGTAATTTAAGGCTTTCAATCTCGTTCACCAATTTATCGCCAGCATTTTGTTTCACAGGTCCATACTTAAAAAAGCTCATTATCATTCTGTTTTTCATAAGTTCAACAAATTGTTGACTAAATTCGGTCTTTAAAATTTCTTCGCTTGTCATTTTTTATTCCTCCTCGCTATGTTTCTCTCTGCCCCACTGAATCAGTCCCCACACCGCCAGCAGGACGTAAATTCCAAACAAAAAAGCCTGAGCATAAAGCCCGGCCCGAAGGTCAACTATATAAAACATCCACGTTCATCTCGCTTTCGGTTTTTGGCAAAATCCTTCATTTTTGCGATTGTATCCTGTGAAAGCCTCCTGCCTTTAGAGTGCATACTTAAATGTTGACTTGCTGGCAAAAGTTCAAGATTGTCTTCCAAATTACGAGATTTGTTTAGGTCTTTATGGTGTACGTGTTCTGCGGTTGATAGTTTAATCCCTAATTTGGCTTCCATAAGATGTCTATGCTCTAGCATCTGTTTTCCATCTACTGATATTTGCACATAACCGTCTGAGCGAACATAACCACCTTTATAATTGGTTGCATGTTCTCCACGCATATACTTAAACCGACATTCATTGGAACAGAATTTATAATACCCCAATTTTACTTGGCTATAGTCAGCCAAAAACTTTTTACCACAACACAAACATTCGCGTTCTACCCATTGAATGCCGTGTTGTTTAGCCCTCCATTCACCAGCACATTTGGTAGAGCATAGCTTTTTAATATGTCTACCACGTTCCCTATAAATTTCCGTTCCGCAATTTAAACACCTGCCAACTTCTTTTCTCATTCAATTCACCTTCCCTCGTAAATTTCCCAAATAAAAAACAAGCAACAAACGGCGGGAATTTCCGTCTTTCAGTCCGTCGACCTAGTTGCTTGTCCTTGCCAAATTAATGATTAAACTTCTATATAAAATTCATACCAAATCAGTTCTTTTTGTGGTTGTATGTTTGCTTCACGAATACTTAATTTACCATCTCCATATTTTTCGCGAATCTGTTTTATGGCATCCTCTAAAGAATCAGCCCAAATTCGAGATTGCCTTATCAACATTTCCATAAAATGTTCGCCACCGTCCCGATTATCGACGCGACGGTTATCGCCCAGGTCCAATCCATTTAATCCTCTCCTTAATAAAATTGGCAATAAAAAAACACGGGCTAAAACCGTGCCTGCTCATCTGTTTTTCTTCGGTTTTTCAAACGGCACAATCGGATTCTTTGCCGGTTTTCTTAGAGGGTTCGGGATACATAGCCTTAATTTCCTTCATTCGATTAAGCAAATATTCATCTGGCCTGAACCATTCCCCGTTAAGCCGTGAAGCTTCAAATTCCCTGTGTAGCGTTCTCTCCGTTGATTCGCTACCCGGTATCATTAGAAGTATTTTTAACGTATCCGGGTAGCCAGTTTGCAACTCCTTAAGTCTCTTTGCAGGATTCGCCGAATAGCCTATTTTTATAGCCCCGCCACATTGCCCTTGAATAAAATATACATATCCCTTGAGTTTTTTGGGAGGCTTGCGAGCAACTTTTTCCATGTTCTCTTTTTCTTTTTCATCCTCGCGGATAGCATCAAGTTCCTTTTTTATTTTGACCGCCTTTTCTTCTTCCTTTTTGCGATTCCAATATTCTGTCCAGCGTGGGTCGTCCCTTTTCCACGACCACTTGTTAATTTCATTCTCCAGCACACCAAGAAACCGGGAATCACGTCTAAAGGCCAGCAGCTTATCTTGCTTCTTCCAAATCGTAAAACAGATACTTTTTTCCGTGTGTCCCTCGCGTTCCATTCGCTTGAGAAAAGCCTTGATTTTTTCATCAATCTTTATTCCCAATACGTCCTCGAATGCCTGCTCATACCTCGTTATTCTATAAGCCATCTCTATTAGCCCCTTTCTTTTTGCTTTTGCCTTTTTTAATAATCCGGGTTGAAATAAAATAACCTTCTTCCGTATTGAAAAGAAGGTCATATTCCCGCAGGTCGGTTAAAATCCTATTCAGTTTTCGGTTTCCATAAGGGAAAATCTTTTGCAAATCTTTATACTTTAACTGCTTTTTGCTTCGCTTATGAATCAATCTGCCGGTATTCCATTCAATGTATGTACCAAGAGACATAATAAACCCGATCAATTCATCGACATTCTTAACACCTTGTTTTCGTAATTCCTCTACTTCTTGGGTCATTACCATTAAATAAGGCTTCTTGCCGCCCGTATTTTTTGGCTTTCCCTCGGGCGGGGGTGGTTTTTCGGGATTTACATATCTATCATGCTGAAAATACTCACCTTCAATATCCTTTGGAGTATACACTAAATGCTCAACCCCATTAGGCAGAGTATGTCGAGTTATTATATACGTCACTTCAACGACATTGGCCTCTCTGTTAAGAAAGTTTTTAACCTGTTTATCCATCTTCTAAAGCCCTCCTCTATGGGCAAATTTTAGGTGCAAAATGACACCTTGCAAAAACACCCTCTAACTTCCACCCCTCTAAGCTTCGCAGGAATGAGACGTGCATCTGGTTTATATATTAGTTACTTTTAACACTCCAACTTTTTACTACCAAAAAATTTTCCCCTCTCGCTTTCACCATCAAGGGGGCACCCTATCATAGAATTGACTGACAATTACCCTAAATTTGTGGCGCACCGTTGAGTCCCATTATACCCAGCGAATCGAGGGCGCGGCACTCGCAGAACTGTCCCCCTCCCTACCTCGCACTAGCACCAGGCAGGCCCCGCGAAGGCTCCGGCAGTGAGTGGGCGGGCATCATCTGGTCTTGTCTGCGCGCCCTGACAGCACCCAAACAAAAAATAATACCACATTTGGTCTATAAGCGGTATTATTTCGCCCCTTTTTCACCTGGTTTTTGCCCTTGCCTTAAATATCCTTACATACCTTGTGGGGGTATCGGGCATAATAACCATGCAAGAATGCCTATTCTACGGCTTTTCTGCTCCGGTACATGTCGAGGAGTGAAGGGCCAGCTTCGTGAGTATGTGTGTGCTCGACTCGGGCGGTGGGCTGGTGCAGTCCGGTCATGCTCAATATCATCTGTGCCGCTGCCATATCGCCTGCTATAGCCTTGCCTGCGACTGTTTGCACTGTAGGCATTGCGGCAGTAATACAGGCGGTTTTACACGCATCCATGTAGGCTGAAACCCAAGCCTGATCTTTAAACAAAGTATAATATGTTGTCCTCGATATATCGGCAACCTTGCATATATCGGTAATGCTCATGGTCCGGGCGTTGGGGTCTATGACCACATCCAGCAAGCGTCTGCCAGCCTCCGTAATCTCGTATTTAGCGCATAATTGCTCTATATTATCGGGTAGATTACTATCCATAAGTATCACTTCCTATCGTTCAGTAAGGCGGCTGAGTTACATCTTCCTCATCTCACCATAACCACCAACTTATATAACCCATTCCTTATATAAGTCGTTCCTTATTTTGTTTCTTCCACTGTAAAGGTTAAATACTTGACAGGCTTCTCATTATTCTTGTCAAGGGTTTTTGCTTGACACCGTAAGTTATTCGAACAACGCTAATTGCTCTCCATAAAAAGAACCCGGCATAACACCAGGCCTTAATAGATTATTTAATATTCCTTCCAGTACTTGGACTACAATCGAATTGCCAGCCATTTTATAAAGCTGTGAATCAGATATGCCAGCGTTTTTACATAGCCAATAATCTGCATCGTCGAAACCCATAAGACGGAAACATTCGAGGGGGGTTAGTTTGCGGATAATGGAACCCTGTAAATAAAGCCCTGTTTTTGCCCCTAATCCTCCGCCGTTAGCGTTTTGACAAGCCGCTAAACCATTAATATCATAAACCCTTTGTCCTTGCGGGTAATTCCGGCTAAATTCGTTGCCATCATCTACCCATTTACTGTCACCAATGCCACCGATATACTGTAATACCCCAGTTCTCGCTCCATGATTATCTAGACCATGATAATATGATGCTGGAATACAACGGCACAAACCGTCGCCCGGGACAATCTGATTGTCCCGATTAATTAAAATACCGTGCGTGAATCGCTCATCTGCTCGGAGTGTATAAGAATAATCATTGCCATCTTTTAACCTTGGCCCTTGTAACTGTGCTTTTTGAAATACAGGAGTATAGACCATATACGGCGGTTCTTTAAGATGCTTAATATCTTTTTCCTTTAACGACTCAATTAATTTCTCCGTTTTCTCCCGACTAATAAAATACTTCTCGTCTACCTCATCTTCTAATAAATCCTTTAATCTCAATCCATTATCAAACGGCAGCGGAAAGGTAAAACCATCGTCAACGTCCTTGCGAATACTGACAATGAAAACTCGTTCCCGGTTCTGCGGTATGCCGTAATCTTTGGCGTTAAGCACTTCATGATAACTGTGATACCCAGCATCCTCTAAATCACATAAAATTTGGTGAAATATCGGCCTGAATTTTTCCGAAGTAAGATTCTTTACATTTTCGATAATTGAATACTCGGGCATCTTCGCCTTGAGGATTCGCAGGCCGTCATAATATAGGCCGCTGCGTGTTTGCCCTTCGATAACTCCGGCTTGTTTGCCAGCAACGGAAATATCCTGGCATGGAAAGCCCCAGGTCATTAAATCGAAGTCAGGCAATTTAGTTTCATCCACCTTTGTTATATCCCACAAATTAAGGCTCTCCGGCACGTTATGAATAAGCGAATATGCCTTGCTTGCCCACTTATCTATCTCGCAGTAAAAAACTGTTTCGTGCGGTATCTCCTGCCGCTCTAATGCCTTTTCAAAAGCACCGATGCCGGAAAAGAAGCTGCCTATTTTAATTTTGTCCATATTTCCACGTCCTTTCCTCACGTCCAGAAAATACAAAAAGCAGGTGTATCGGGGGACGTGTTCCCGATAAAAGGCCGTCGACTGCCTTCACCTGCTTTGTTGTCTATTTAGTTTTGGTTGGTTCTTTACGGTGAATTAATCATATTCGGCAAGGTATACGAGCTTCTTCTCTTGTTGAAATACTCTTTGACTTGTTGGTGAAAAGCTAACTCGGTTATGCCGTTTTCCATGAAGGAGGATAGAATAACTTCATCTTCCGGGCTGGCAGTAAAGTCCTTGCCGGTCTTAAACTTGAATTGACGTTCCCAAATACCCAAAAGAGAATTAAAAAGATTTGCATTGTTATGTGTTTCTTTTTCTATTATTTCTTCTTGGGTATTTCTTTTTATGGGTGCAATGGTTGCACTACCCTGGTGAACTGATTGCACTACAGGTGGTGAAATAGTTGCACTAGGTGATGCAATGACTGCACTATTAGAGGGGTTTTCTGTTTCAGGTAGTGAACTGATTGCACTACCTTGAATAATTGAATATGTATTGCTTTGATTGCTTTTCCTGTTAGGATTTTTATTCCGTCTAACCTCTTTGGTTATAAGGCTGTTTTTGTCCAACAAATTTATAATATCAATGGCTTTTCTCCTACTGATACCACACTTTTTAGATATGGTTTCATAGCTAGGGAAAGCCTGATTCCCATTATTTGAGCAACGACAAAGATAAATATAAACTAGCTTTTCGGTTGTTCTAAGCTCTCTGATGCTGCCGTTGTCATTAATCTTTATTTCTTCGTCAAAAATGTCATTCGGGACCTGAAAATAATCAGTATTCTTTTCTGCCATCTCTTACACCCGCTTTCTTGGTGTTACGCTTTCAGAAAATAATTGAAGCGGGCAGGTGGTGAAAGCACTCCACTTTTCGTCCGGCCAAAGACTAGCCCGCAAATTACCAACAATATAAAAACCGGCCTGAGCCGGTAATTATCTCACTAAATATTCAATTCGTGCGCATTTTCCCCTTCGCGCCCGTATACAGGATAGCACATCAAGGATGCTTTTAAAGAGGCAAATCCAGCGTACATCCGGGGCAATATCGGGGGTTTTGTTTTGGGCCGCTGGTTTCCCGCGCTGTCTCGTGCGCGTGCGACTTATTATATTAGTAACATAAATGTGTGTGCTTTGTGTGTGTCCTATTCGTGTTATTTTCGTGCAGTTTGACAGTTTGACCGGGTATAAGCTTGCATCCGGTGTATATCTCTTGCTATACTACCCTTTAGGAGGTGGATACTATGCCAAACCAACCGGCAAAAGATACAACCGGGATTTTTATCCGGGTACACAACGATACCAAGGCAGCGATACAGGCCGACTGTGAGCGAATAAACCGGCTTGTGCCCGGTGCAAACATGACCATATCAAGCTGGATTCGCGCCGCGATAGACGCGCAATTAAAAAAATAGCAAGCATATACCTTAAGATAATTTCGACAAATTAAGACAACGCCTGATAAGCCCGTAATATCGGGCTTTTTGTGCGTAATTAAATATTAAAAATAATACCTTTTTGCTTGACAGGGTGATATATACCGTGGTAAAATGGTCGTAGACCAAGAGGGAGGGGCACGCCCCACGAAAGGAGACGGATAGCATGAAAGATCTATATGAAGAATACTTAATTTGCTTTATTGACGGAACATACACATACAGGAAGTCATACAAAGATGCTTTAAACCTATCTCGCGAAAACAACAATTCAACAATATATGGCGCCAAATGGTTTAAAACAAAATTTTCAGGGTTACTGCAAAAACAATGGGAGAAAATTAATTATTAACGGCCAGCCGGGGCCTATCCGGCGCAAGGAGGCGACAGGATGGAGATTTTAAACAGTGGTTGGATTCCGGTAGGCTTTATGGTAGCGATAGCAGGGATATTCTTTTTTGGTATTGTTATCCCGGCAGAACGGGAGCGGCAGAACGGGTAAGCGACATACTACAACTAGCACCCTGCTTTCCGGCTCTTGACTCAGGGGCCGGGCGGAAGGGACTAGAAAAAAGATTGGAGGAAATGAAATGTTAAAAACCGAACAGAACACACCACAAATGGAAAAGAAGGTACTGACCGCAGCGAGAAAACATTTTGAGCAACGCAAAGGAATTACCGCAAATTTTGAGCATGGACAATGGTGGATAACCAGAGATAACGGAGGGGAATTTGAAAACTATAGCGTAGTTGACGCGGAAGGACCGGGAACCATTAATGGTTTTGATTTTGAGCAAGTTTAGTTTCCTGCTCCTGCCCGGACGTGCATCGGGCGGGGATAAGGGAATTAATGAAGGGAGGACCAACCATGCTAGGAGCAAAAATCACCAACGAGCAACTAATCCAAATAGCGGCAGTTGACGCGGGCCTCGACCCGTTCGGAGAGTATTGCACTAAGGGAATGTTTAAGGCGGCGGGCTATCGCGTGAAGTCCGGAGAAAAGCCCGCGCTAGTGGTGGCCTTGTGGTGCCCACGGCAGTCAAAGGGCTCAGCAACCGACACCGCCGAGCCTCAGCAGGACGCGGAAACTCCGGGACTGTTCTTCCAGTTGAAAACCTGCCACCTATTCACCAGAGAGCAGGCCGTAAAGGTTGAGGACCTAGAAGCGGAAAAGCTCAGTAAGAAGTTTAAAAAGCAACGGGCGGCAGAGCTCAAGGCGGCTATCATGCCCGCGGGAATCGCACCGGACCAGGATTACATTATCCCTCGGTGGTGCAAGCGGAAAACCGGGACACCGATTGATGTGGCAGTTGAGCGGGTGCAGCAGGCAGGGTTCCGGGTAGAAGATTCAAATGGCTTATATCAGTTGTTATTGGCGATGTAAGGGAGGGGTGAAGAATGAAACTGGTTGGCATTACGGACGAAATAACCACTTGCGACTGTTGCGGTAAAACTAATCTAAAAAAGACCTTTGCCGTAATGGATGACGATGGAAATGTTAATTATTACGGTTCAGAGTGTTATGCCCGCTTAATGGGTATTCGCCCGAAAGACTCCAGAATTAGATTAGACGGCGCGTTAATCCAGCGGGTGGGAGTTATTACGGTCCGGCAACACGGGCACGAATTTTACAGTATATGGCGAGCGGGCAAATTACTCGAAACCTGCCCAATAGGTACTAATACTTGGAAATTGGCGAAGGAATACGCACAGACAGCGGAAAAGCCCCAGGTTGCCGCCCAGGGCTAATCCTCAGTAACACACATAACCGGGGTTACGCGGTCCCTTAGTAAGACCATTATAACCCCGGACCAAAACAAAAGTAAAGGAAAGGGGTTTTAGAGATGAATACTTATTATTTCAGAGTAAACGATTCTAAAGGCAACGTCTACCACATGGAAGTTAAAGCACCCAATTTTGAAACTGCTAGAGACAGAGCCATGGATAATTGCTATCGTTGCGGGCTTTGTTTTGTGGGCAGGATTTATGAGGGGGTGAATTAATATGACAACAGCAACCGCAGAACGCGCTTATATATTCAATCTGGAGACTTTGAAAATTGAACTACATTTCACTAAGGCCGAGTATCATGCATTGCCAGAATCAACCAAAAAGGAATTAAAATCAGCCTTCTTATTTTCGGGCAAAACCTCCGCTTGGGTGAGCCGGGCGAAGGAAGGAAATTTATATCATGCGCGCCGAGTAGCCGCTAAACTAGGCTTTAATCAGGAGCAACGCACCGGCGAACGGCTTTCCTTTGCCGAGCAGGTGGAACGCTCAGTTGAACGGGCAGAACATCGGGCAGAACGCTTTGAGGGATACGCCGATAACGCCGAACACCGGGCCGAAGGGATGCAGGCCGAATTTAATAAATATCGTGGAGATATAGCTTTTTTTACTCAGCCAAATATAACTGATTCCTCAGCAGGCCGCGCATTCACCCGCAGGCGTGAAAAGATCATGGCGAGATATGAACGCGGTTTTGAAGAATACCGCAAGTCAGAGTATTTCCGGGACCGGGCGGCAACCGCTCAGAACACCGCAGACATGAAGAAGTTTCAAGACCCGGTATATCTGGATAGCAGAATCAAAGAATGTAAGAAGCATATTCGCAATATGGAAAAGAACATAGTTGAGTATGAAGAAATCCTGCATAGCCTGGAGAGCCACACAGAGGACCGGCAAAGCCCGCATTATGGACGCTTCACTCAGGAGCAAATTGCCGGATGGATTGAAAGCGAACTGGAGCGCATGGAGGCCGAAATAGATAAACAGGGCTATATGGAAAACTGTATGGAGGAAATCGGCGGCATAGCTTTTTCTAAGGAGAATATAAAAGTTGGTTATATAGTCAGGATGCAGCGGTCAAGGCGTTGTGAAATTGTTTCGGCGGGACCGGTGAATGTTCAGTATAAAATACTTGAAGGCGGGGCCGCTGGCATGGTATTAACCGCACCTTATGTCGAGATAAGCGAAATCATAGAAGCAAAAGAAGCCTCAGTAAAGATTGAGAATCCATTTAAAGAGGGCGACATATTAACCAAACATTATGGCAATGACGGCACAAGGGGTGTTTACAGAGCCTATCAGGTTGTCAAGGTTACTGCCACCGGCGTTAAAATCCAGGCTATCGCAGTTGAAGAAAACAAGCCTATACCCGACCAATTTACCGGGGAAAAGGCGAAGCAAAAGAAGGTAGTCAAGAGCAAATGGAGTGATTTTGTCGGAGTCTATGATGATGATTGGCAGTTGCATAAATATAATGTGGCTCAGTAGCAATGACAGGGCCGGGGTTAACCCGGCTCAGTAAAGGAGGCAGGTTCGATGAATACGATTCTTGACAACCCTAAAAGCCTTATGAATTTATCCAGAGAAGAACTTGACGAAATATTACTTGACAGCAAATATAATCGGCCAATGCTACGCGAATTAGTTCGGCGTTGCCTAAAAGAAATGAAGGACGCTCGGGAAACCATAGAATACCTTCGCGGCGAATTGAAGACAAAGGAGGGCTAACATGGACTCTATAATATTCAGTCTACAATCACAAATCCGCGTCATGCAGGAGAAAATAGAAGCCCTGGAAATCAGGGCCGAAATGCTGGAAGGAGATGGAGAGTAATGGAATACACTAAGGGACCGTGGAAGTGGAAAAAATCTGAATTTGGTTTTAAAAATCTTGTAGGCGCAAATGGCGAAGATATTTTGTATTACACAAATGACGATGATGGATTACACGGAGAGGAAACAGATAAATCCCTTATTGCCGCCGCGCCGGAGATGTATGAGGCGTTGAAAATTT
Organism: Syntrophomonas sp.; assembly: GCA_036677685.1. Lineage (GTDB taxonomy): Bacteria > Bacillota > Syntrophomonadia > Syntrophomonadales > Syntrophomonadaceae > JAQUBU01. The sequence continues at coordinate 117,413 of JAVBWA010000026.1, forward strand.
ATGGCGATGGTTTAAGACTTGGTGGTGGCTTAAATAGCTTACTGGATTATTTAAAGCACCATGATTTTGCTAGTAAAGTCGAGCAAGCCCTCAGTAAAGCAGAAGGGAGGCAACCTTAATGGCAATAGCAGAGAGCCAAATCCCAACACTGTATGTAAGCAATCGCTCAGGGACCACCATAAAAGCCGTGGAGCCTCAGCAGGAACCGAAAAAACGCGAAGGCCGGAAACTGCCCAAGGTCATTCCCTCAGAAGGAGTTAAGAAAATCCTAGCTCAGCCGAACACCGAAACCAAGTCAGGGCTTAAAAACAGGGCCATTTTAGAGGCTTTGTATCGGGCGGGGTTAAGGGTAGCAGAATTAACCAATCTCGCGCCAGCAGACGTAAATATTGACGCTGGACGCATTTATGTGCAACAAGGCAAGGGCTCTAAGGACCGCTATATCCCTATTGGACCAACCTTAATGAAATGGCTTAAAAAGTGGAACGAGATCCGTCCGGAATCAGATTACTTTTTTTGTACCGGGAAAGGCGGTCAGCTTGACACCAGGCAAATCCGCGAAATGTGTTATCGTATGAGTAGAAAGGCAGGGGTTTACATTCAGGACGGCAAGGAAAAAATATTAGTAAGCCCGCATAAATGGCGACACACCTATGCATCCGGCTTGTTAAACAGAGGCATGAACATTAGAAAAGTCCAGCAATTACTTGGGCATAAAAAAGTAACCACCACCGAGATTTACACAGAGGTAAATATGGACGAACTGGACCGGGAGATTAAGGCGATAGATTAGGAGGAATTATAATGGACTTTAATAACCTTAGCGAGATTCAAAAAATGCAGATTCAGGCGATTTTGGACTCCCACAGGGAGGAGCAAGCCAGGATTAACCCAATCCATGACCATTTTAGTAAAGACCACCGGAATTTTATACTTGAAATTTTTACTTTAGGTGACGAGTATCAATTTGTGCAATATCTGCGCAAAGGCGACGACAATCCCCGGTGGATGGCATTTATTAATTATGAGCCGTTAAACTATATGTCCGATACTCTTGATGGGATTATTCTTGTGGCTCTTAGCCATAAATACGAAGGGCACAACGGGCAGGCGGCTTATTATATGGCTAAAATGTTAGGGATGCCGGGAGAGGGATAGGAGGAATAAAGATGCCTGCAAAAGACACTGAATGGCTTAAGGAATTAAAACCGGGCGATCAAGTGGCGTGTAATAAGGGCAGTTATGGAGTAAAGAATTATGTGATATTGAACATTACAAAGATTACCCCTACAGGAATAATTAAAACCTCTGACGGCAGTCAATGGACTCCTAGCGGGAGAGAAAAAGGAACTCCATATGCAAGAATTTCATGGAATCTTGAGCCACTAACCCAAGAAATCAGAGATTACGTTGAAAAAGAAAGGGCGATTCAATACCTTAAAAACGCCAAGCTTGAAAACCTGTCGCTGGACACATTGAGGCATATAGTCGGCGTTATCATGTTAGAAATTACACCACGGGATTCCGACAATGCGCTTTAATTGCTCCCCCGCTGATTGTGGCGGCATGAATAGGAGGGATTGAGATGAATGAAGAAAATTTCGAAAGTTATTCTGACCTTGACTTAGTCTATCTTTTGGTACTTGGTCACATTAACTTGGACGAAAGCAAGGCAATTAAAAAAGAATTGAGGAAGCGAAACGTAGACATATCGCGAGAAAACCTTCAAAAGATATTATTAGATGATTAGCCTGCCCCAGCAGGCTTTTCTTTGCCTAAATTTCCCTATGCCTGGACAAGCAAGTTTTATGTGTTGTGTGCATAGATTAGAGCATAAACCTTTAAGGAAGTGAGCACATGGACCTATTGACCGTTTTCGCTGTTGGCTCGACTTTATGGACCGCCGCGCAAGTATTCCCCTTCACGCACACGCCGGACCCGGACGAAATAATGCTTGAAACATGGAAACAATTAGGCATATCCAACAAAGACGGGTTACTGCCGGAGAAGAAAAACGGAGCGTGGTTTCTGCCTGCCGGACTTTGCCCCAAGGACATTCAGAAGTCTATCTCTGCCCTATCTTATCAACTCAACGCCGACATAGAAATGGAAGTTAGGGGTAAAGGTGTTTACCTGCGAGTTTATCCCGGCTCATTGCCCTCTATTTTGCCCTACGAACCGCAAGACCTCAGCGACTATAAACTCGGCTTGACCATCGGCAAAACCCGCAAACAGGACTGTTATATTTTTGATATGAACGACACGCACCCTTACTTAATCGTTGCAGGCGCACCCGGTCAGGGTAAAAGCAATTTCCTTGCGCAAGCATTGAGGCAAATCGAGGATAATTACACTCCGACCCGCATCATGTGGCACCTTATCGACTTAAAATTAGGCGTGGAATTGTCACCCTTTGAAGGAAGCCCTTTCACTGCCGGAACCTGTTGGCAAGGCTCAAAACTGCCCAAATTGTTGTCAGGTATCCAAAAGGAAATCAAGGCCCGCATGACGCTATTTAAAGCCGCAGGAGTCCTCAAGATTGACGAGTACAACGCCTTGGACACCGAGCCTTTGCCATACCTACTTATAGTCATAGATGAATACGCAGAACTTCGCCGGGAGAAAACAGCAGAGGAAAAAATGCAGAGCATATTACAAATTGGTAGGGCGGCGGGAATAAGGTGCCTACTCAGCACACAACGACCTTCGAGCACCAATCTAAGCACTGACATTCGCGGCTTAATTGCCGATAGGTTGAGCTTTAGACTGCCGGACAGAGTAAACAGCGAGATAGTTCTCGACATACCCGGAGCGGAAGAATTACCCTGCCGTGGACGATGTTTACTTCTTCATGGAGCGGAACTTATTACCGCCCAGACGATGCTTGCGAAGTGAAAGAGCTTTCCCGCTCCACTTCGTTTCGCGGCTCGCTCTTTAATGCGTATTTTTGTTGTCGGAATATCAATATTTTAAACTTGTACCCTTATGGATTTACGACTTTATGAAATTTTAATGCCGATTCATAACCATAAGCATACAGACAAGGAGGAATATCATGCCAATATCAGCACCGACACGGGACGAAAAACTATTGGAAGGAATTATAAAACATAAATACCTAAGGACCGATCAGGCAGCAGAACTTTTCTTTAAGGCCATCAAGGATAAAAGGCAACGAGAACGCAAGGCATCAACCCGGCTCTTAAAATTCCATCAAGCCAAGATGGTTAATCGCTTCCGCTTTCCCGGCACACCGTACATTTACACAACTTCCGGCACCCGCTACAGTCCCAAGATTCTGCATTACCTCACCATTACGGACGTATTGCTTGAACTGTTGCCTTTATTCCCGGCCAGCACCCGTACAGAATACGAGATAGAACTAAGGCAAGGTGAGATTATTACCGATTTATATTTGAGCTATAAAAACGAATTTAGGGGCACATTCGGGGAACTATGCATTGAAGTGGAACTCGATAGTTCCGGCAGCATCTTTGAGAAAATAGCCAAATATGAAACCCTGCTCGAAGATAAGCCCGGAAGATTAATAGTAGTATGTAAACATCGCCGTACCATTGACCGTATAAAAGCCCATGAATTTGATATACCTGTGCAAGCCATCGACCTGCGGTATATCCGCGAGCAATTCACTTTGGAGGCAATAGCTTCAAAATAGGAGAGGAAAACGGGGAGAGAAAGGAGGCAACAATGGACGTAGTATTTGGCGTAATTCTCTGTTTGGCCTGCTCGATGTGGTTAAAACTCCATAAGCTAGGCAGAAAACCAAAAAGGAAACGACACCAACCGCTCGGAGCGTTCCTTTTCGGTAACTGCTGGTATTGGCTTTTAGCCCGTTCTGCTACACACAGAAATTAACCAGCATCTATTTCAGGGTCGGGCGCATCTCTCGCCCGCCTCTCTTACATATCATTCCCCATCAAGATAAAAAATATTTTCTACATGTAAGCTTAACTTCTCGGCTATCTTTAAGGCGACTTCCAATGTAGGCTGGACCTTGTTATTCTCGTATCGGTTATACGCCTCTTGCCGTAAATCAAGCAATAAGGCCATATCCGCTTGCCGCTCAATGAGCATGGTTAACCGTATTTGTTTTAGCCGATTCTTAAGCAAATTATCACCCCTGCTATTAATTCAATGCCTACGCTCGATTCCCTTTTACAAAAATTCTCCCTGCTTTCGACTTATTTTAAATATTCAATCAATTCCATTATTTTGAATTTAACACCTTTACAAAAACACCAATTTATAGCACTTGAATTGTTTATGCACCTTATATAATTTAGTTCCATGGTCTTAATTTTGTGATAATATTAAAATATATGCCGAATTTTAAAATATGGTGTCGAAAGGGGTGCAGGTTATAGAACTATTATTTGTTAAATGTGAACGCTGCAACGGCACAGGCAAAATCCCATTAGGGAAACGTAACCATAAATGCAAGCAATGTCGGGGTATTGGTTATATCCCCACTCCTCAAGGCGAACACCTGATAGAGTTCGTCAGCCTCTTTTTGCTCCCATTGTCGAAAGACCCCAAGAAATTTGTCTAAATTAAGCAATAACAAAATAGACAAAATCGAATGTCGGCAAAAGGGAGATTTTTTCCGTAGATATTAACGCAATGAAGTATTAACATAGGGATACACAAAATATTGAAAAGAAGGAGGTATGCGGGTTGTAGGGCAAGTTGAATTAATCGTAGTATTCGTCATCTTCACGCTGAGGCGGCGGGACCGGGTTCTGTGATAAGGCCCAGGCAAGCAGCCACGCAATAGCAGAACTGCGCGACCGAAAGCCGTACCTATGCCAGAAACGATCAAGGCGTTTAAGTAGTCCTTTTTCTAAATAACTAATTGTTTTGTGTTTGTCTGTAGCCATTTTGCCCTCCGAACAACTATCCAAATTATAGAGAATATGCCGATTGAGGACAAATCAAGTGGGTACAGTGGGCACACTGTTTTTAAGGAGGGTGAATAAGGAGTGGAAGCATTATTAAATAAAATAGATAAGACCAAGAGCTTTAGCGATATTGAAGAACGCACTCACGAAGCAGAACGGGCATTATTATCGGACATATCCAGGGTGTGCAGACTATATGAAGTAAACGGATATTTCAAGGGCATCAACGAAGGCATACGAATGGCAAATCTTCTTAAAGGCAAACAAATTCAAGTTCAAGATATTAATACCGGTGAACAAATAGTCTAGTCGCAAAGCCCTGTCGTAATTGGCAGGGCTTATCCCTCCCAAAACACAGTTGATACACAGCAAGCCTTTTAATTGCCTACAATAAGGCAATGATAAGGGGTTCGAATCCCCTCGTCTCCACCATTGTTTTTAGCTGCTGTTTCACAGCAGAGAGAGAGAGAATTGTGACTTTACCTATAAGTTTGCCGAAACGGCAAACTTATAGGTAAAGTTTTTTTGTTATGCACAGTATCAAATTTATAAATGCTTCAAAATTAACTTCCCTTGTTGCACTTTCACCTTTCTCTCCGAAAAAGCATTAAATATATATTAATTGTTATATTATATTTGAAGGTATTGATGGAAGATTGTAGTAATATTATAAATATACACATAAGATTTAAGCCAACTGATTCATATCAAGTTGGCTATGATGCTGTGTAGGGTTTCATAGGTACTTAATTAATAACCATAAGGGGGGAGAAGAATTCTTTGCCTACAGAGATTAAATCAAAGGAATTATATGCCGGTTTCTGGAAGCGCGTGGCTGCATCTTTAATCGATTTAGTTATTATCTTAATCGTATTTATAATAGTATTAATAATAATAGATGTAATTGCAGTGGTCTTTGGATTCGCAAGTCAAGCAGACATTAAAAACATAAATAAATTTTTAGCATATGTGGGAGTCACTCTATATGATGTTTTATTTGAATGTTCTTCAAAGCAAGCTACGCCTGGAAAACAGATTTTAAAAATAATTGTGGTTGATTTACAATACAAAAGAATTTCCTTGGGAAGATCATTTAGCAGAAATCTACCAGTGATTATACCGCAAATTATTTTTGAAATATCTAGAAATGGTGATCTAGTGCTAAAAATCATTTGTTTGTTATCCCCTATCATTATGGTCCTTGCAGTAACTTGGACCAAAAAGAGTCAAGGCTTACACGATATATTTGCAGAATGTCTAGTCGTAAATAAGGAAGCTGTGCAAAAGCACTTTCAATCTCCTGCTACCGATAATGCTTCGTATCTAGAAGACAATTACTTTCAGCAAGCTGCTAAAGACGAAACAGAGCAATTAAAAACTATTTCGATAAGTGCTGCAGATGAGATAAGAAAATATAAACAGTTACTTGATGATGGTATTATTACAGAAGAGGAATTTATTGCGAAGAAAAAGATTTTATTAGGTTAATTCAAAAAAGGTAAAATATTAATCACTCATAGTTTTAGGTAGTGTAAATAATTTTGTGTATCCTTCAGTAGTAATCTGAATTTAATGGCTAACGGGCGAATAAATCTCCCCTGTAACTAGTTTAAGGGTATCAGCTGGATCCGTTCCTGTA